>JALZOJ010000022.1 GCA_030857175.1 Myxococcota bacterium
GACCACGCTTCGATCGAGAGCCCTTGCGGTTGTAGTGCGACCTCGAACAGCGGGCCCTGCGCCGTCCCACCTTTGCCGATCATCGTCATTAATTGCCCGTCGCCGACGCCCGCGAGCGCGAGCTTGTCCGTGAGGACGTAGTCCACCGTGAGGAACATCGGGATCGAGAGCGACTTGCCCGCGTACGGGCCGAACGTGCGCTTCTTCTCGAGGGCCGACCGCATCGCGCTCGGCACGCGATCGAGCTGCTTCTCGAAGTATTTTTTGTGGGTGAGATCGAGTGAGACCGCGCCGGTGCCCTCGCGATCATCGGGGTCGAACGTGCGCAGGTACCCGCGGCCCGCGCGAATGCCGAGCTCGTCGAGCTCGCGCAGGTTCACGTCGAACAGGCGCATGCACGCATCCGCCTTCGCGCGAACGACGGCGAGATCGAGGTTCCATTGCGCCGCGATCGGAACCTGTGCGGTCGCCGCCGCGAAGCCTTCGGGAATCGGCAGCGCGGTGCTCGCGATCGCAGGCGCGAGCGAGCCGACGTCGAGCGTGATGCGCGCGTTCGCTTGCTTGCCATCGCCGGCGAGCGCGAGCGAGAGCTTGCCGATGTTGGCGATCGGTAGCGAGCTCGCACACGGCGCGAGCGCGGGCATGCGGCGCTGCGCATCGGTGAGGAACCGCGCGACGTCGAGAAAGCCGATCACGGGCGGCTCGCCCGCGCCCTTCGCGAACGCCAGGTCGCCGGCCCACTTCGCATCGCCAGGCTTCCGGCTCGCGCTGAACCATGTCGCGCTATCGTCGGGCACGTCGGGCAGCGAGAAGTGGATCCAGAGCCAGTCGTCTGCGACGGCCCAGCTGATGCGCATCTGGTTCGGCAGCGGTGCGCTGAAGACCTCGACTCCGCCGATGACCACCGACTGCAGCTTGAGGTTCTGCTGCCGCTCGATGAACGCGCGAAACGCCGGCGGCGATGCGAGCCTCGCCACGAGTGTCGGGTTGTACGACTCCGAGAACAGCGCGAAGCCGCCCTCGAGATCGACGCCGATCGACGACAGCGAATCGGTGGACAACGGATCGACGAGGAGCAGCGACGTCAGCTCCGCCGAGACCTCGTCGACCGTCACGCCGGCGAGCACGCCGAACGTGTCGATCAGATCCCGCGCCCCCTGCTGCGCCTCGCGAACGGTGCGGGCGGTGAACGCATAGCTCGCGCTCCCCGGAATCCAGCGGGTGGCCGAGTAGGCGCGGACCGCAACAGCTCCGGACGCCGCCCCGCTTTTGGTCTTGCCCCCGCCGCAGGCGAGCAGAATGGTCGCGCAAAGCCCAAGAATCAAACGCATGATCATCGACCGCGAATTTGCCACGCATCCGCACCACGTGCCGGCCGAGAGCGCGCCGTCCAATGCGTGATTCTGATACCTTTCGACGGAGAACGGCATGACTGGCATCGGCGGACCCGGCGGAATTGGCGGCCCCAAAGGCCCGACCGGCCCGGACGGGCCGAGCGAAATCGACGGGCCCGACCCCGGCAGCGCACCCGACGCCGCCGGCGACATCGAGCGTGCTGCGGGCACCGGGCGGGCCGCCGACATCGACGCGCTCTCGGCGGAGGTCGCCGCGGGCCGGCTCACCGCGCGCGAGGCGATCGACCGGCTCGTCGATGCGACCGCGACCGACGACATGGCCCCGGCCGAGCGCGCGGAGTTGCGCGAGCTGCTGACGGATCTCGTCGCGAACGATCCGTACCTCGGTGCGCTCGCCAACCGCGTCTAGTACGTCTCTTCGCCGATGTAGATCGCGCCGCGCACCGAGCCCGGCGGCCCGACGAACTGGACGTTCTGCGTCTGCTTCGCGCCGATCTCGATCAGGTTGAACGGCCTCGTCATCGGCCGGCCGTCTTTGCCGTGGAACGACGCGATCACGATGATGCTGCCCATCCGATCGGCATCGTTCACGAGTGACGCCTGCAGGACGATCTTGCCGTCGTCGTCGAACGTGTGGAGGTCGACGATCTTCGCGCGCGGGGGCGACGCGATCAGCGCGCCGCGAACTTCGATCTTCGCGGAGGTCGCGGTCGGGCGCGGCACACGCTCCGCGTCGATGAGCGCGAACGTGCGCACCTCGTTCGGCGGGATCCACAAGGATTGCGGCTTGAGTGAACCGATCGATGCGCCGGTTGCATCCGTGAACGCGCCGCCGAGCGTGACGTATGCGCCGGTCGCGGACGTGTTCGAGGCATCGACGAGCACGAAGCTCGACTCCGACACGTGCTTCCCGCCGCCGACGGTGTCCGTGCGCATGCGGGCATCACCCACGATCTGGATGAGGTCGAGGTTCACGTGCTCGACGCGGTCGCCCTTGCTGCATGCAAGCACGAACAGCAGGACAACGATGCGGCGCACGCCGCAAGCCTAGCACTACGCCGCAGTGCGCTTGTGCTTCGACGAGCCTTCGTACTGCCGGAGAATCTCGCGAAGCTTCGGCGACAGCTCGAGCTCCGTCGTGTCGAACGACGACAGCGCCGTCGCGAGCGTGATGACGCGCTCCTCGGCCGTGGCGCGCTTGTCGACGATGACCCGGTACGCGCCTTTGACCTTGCAGAGCCCGCCGTGCATCCCGACGGTGGTCGTCAGTGCCTCGTAGCTCACGCGGATCCCGAGCTGATCGGCGGTGTTTTCGAGGAGCTCGAGCACGACTTCTGGCTTCATTGGGAGGGCCCCACACTACCAGGCCGGATCTGCGTGGCAACCTTTCTGTCCGGGTACCGGACCCGAGAAGATCTCAGAGGACCGGCAAGATCACCCGGAAGGCCGCGCCGCCGAGATCCGAGCTGGTGATGGTGATCTCACCCCGGTGCTGATCGACGATGTTGCGGACGATCGGCAGGCCGAGGCCCGTGCCCTTGCCGTCTGGCTTCGTCGTGTAGAACGGCTCGAAGATGCGCTCGCGGTCGGGCTCGGAGACACCCGGACCCGAGTCGCCGACCTCGACGAGGATCGTCGACGGCGACTCGACCTTGGCGCGCACGATCACACGGCCCGGGCGGGTCGCATCGCGCGCCTCGACCGCGTGCACCGCGTTCGTGATGAGGTTGATGAGGACCTGCTCCAGCTGGCCCGCGATCGCCTGGATGACGGGGAGCTCGGGGTCGACCTCGACGTCGAGCTCGATCCCGCCGCGCTCGACGAGGTGCTCGCAGATCGACACCGACTGGCGCACGACCGATGCGACATCGACCGGCTCGAGATCTTTTCCCGAAGGGCGCGCGTACTGCACGAGGTCGCGCGAGAAGCGCAGGATGCGCTGCGCGCTCGCACCGATGCGGCGAAGCTTCTCGAGATCGGGGACCTCGGCGCCCTGCGACTCGAGCTTGCGGACGAGATACTCGGCGTAGACCGTGATCGACGTGAGCGGGTTGTTGAGCTCGTGCACGACGCCGGCGGCGAGCTCTCCGAGCGTGGCGAGGCGCTCGGCGCGGATGACCTGATTCTGGAGCGCTTCGATCTTGGACTGGTCCTGACCGATCGCGACGACGGCTTCGATCGCGCCGCCGGGCCCACCGGCGCGGCCGACCGGCGCGATCGACCACACGGTTCGCACGGGCTCGCCGTTGCGCGTCGGCAGCGCGACGGTGACGGCGGCATGGTGCTGGCCGAGGAGCGCGGCGGCGAACGCGGAGGTCAGGAACTGGCGCTGCTCGTTCGGAATGAAGTCGCGGACGTCGCGGCCGAGGACTTCGTCCCGCGAGAAGCCGGTGAGGTCGAGGAGAGCGCGATTGCAGACGGTGATGCGCCACGCGCGATCGATGCCGAGGATGAGCGCGTTCGCACTCTCGAGCAGGCGCGCCTGATAATCGCGGAGACCGAGCGCATCGTCCTGCAGCTTGATCGTACGCAGCGCGACGGCGAGGTGGATCGCGAACGTCTGGATCGCGGGCTCGTCGAGCGTGCGCGTGTCGTCGCCGGGCGCGTAGCCGACGTCGAGCACGCCGTACAGCTCGCCCGATGCGGCGAGCGCGATCGCGAAGCCGGTCGCGACGCCGGTGAACGGCGAGTCCCAGCGATCGCGCAGGGTCAGGCGCGCGCTCGCAGCGACGGCGCTCTTGAGACGTGCCGCGGCGAGTGAGCCCTCGCTGATCGTGATGCCCTCGGTGACGAGGCCCTCGCGGATCGGCGCGCCGCGCACGTACGCGCGCGATGGCTCGCGGCTGCGCAGATCGACGACGCGGACGCACAGCGCGCGCTTCGGCAGGATGGCGGAGAGCACGTCGAGCGCCTTGTCGACGAGCGCGGGCTCGGTCGTCGCACGCACGAGCTCGAGCGCGAGCGTGTGCAGCGCGGCGAGCTGGATGTCCGTGCTGGGCACCTCGAGCGTCATGGCTTCCCGTCTTTTCGCATCTCGTCGAGCTCGGTCAGCTCGGCGAGGCTCGGATGCATCGTGCGCTCGGTGCCCGGCGTCACCGCGTGGAACTCGCCGGTCTGGCTCTCATCGGCGGCGACCGCCGGGATCGCGTTGGTGTTCTCGAACGCCTCGTCATCGGGCAGGCCGATCGCGGGCTCGCTGTCGGGAGCGGCGCGAGCGAGGTCGAGCATGCGCGCGCTGCCGACGTAGTCCGTCGTCTCGTACTTCGTGATCTTGCCGATCTTCTTCACGATGCCCGCCATGCGCTCGGCCTCGGAGAGGATCACCTTCACCGCGCGCAGGTGCGTCGCGTCCTTCGCGCTCTGTCGCTCGATCAGCTGCGTGTAGCCCATGATCGACGTCAGCGGCTGGTTGAGCTCGTGCGCAGCGGCGCCTGCGAGCTCGGCGACGAGCGCCTGCTTCTCGGACAGCATCAGCTTCTGCTGGGCATCGAGGAGACGTTGTTCCATGCGGATGCGCTCGCGGAGGTCTGTGAGAATACCGACGGTCGCGACCTCGCGATCGCCTTCGTACACGATCGATGCGGTCATGCTGACGGGCACGATCTCCCCCGACTGGATGCGCACCTCGCGCCGAGTCTGCTCGAGGCGGCCCACCCCGCCGTATGACGTCGACCGCAGCATGCGCATGATCTGCTTCCCGCCGGATTCCTCGTAGAGCCTCCAGACCGGCACCTTGTACAGAACATCGCGCTGGCGATAGCCGAACAACCGCTCGGCACCCTGGTTGAACAGGATGATCTGCCCCCTGAGATCCGCCGCGATGATCGCGTCGACCGTCGAGTCGATCAGCCGCTCGAGGAACTCCTTCGTCGATCGCAGCTCGTGCTCGAGCGCGCGCTCCGCCGTCACGTCGCGGAACGCGAGGATGATCGCGCCCGTGCCGGCGAGCACCGTCGATGTCGAGACGCTCACCCACACGGGCGCGCCCGATGTCGTCGAGAGCTGGAGGTCGAACGCGTCGACGTTCACACCGGCGAGCACGCGCGCGACGGTGTCACTGATCTGCGTCCGCTCCTCGCCGCTCGCGACGAGATCGACGAGCTCGGTGCCGATCAGCCCGTCGCGCGCGAAGCCGGTGATGCGCTCCGCCGCGCGGTTGACGAACAGGATGCGCGCCGCATCGTCGAGCACGACCACGCCGTCGGCGCCTGCCTCGAAGTGCTCCTTGAGTGAATCGATGCCGCGCAACCGCCGCTCGGCCTCGTAGCGCGCCCGCGAGATCCGGTGCGTCTGATCGCGCAAGCTCTCGAGCACCGCGCCGTGCCGGAGGTGCGCCGCCGTGATGCTCGAGATCAGCTTCGCGAGATCGATGCCGCGCGGCCCGATCTGATGAACGCCGGGATTACGCTTCCTGAGCGTGATCGCACCGAGCGGCCGGCCGCGCCACTGGACCGGAAACACCGCGATCGCACGCACGCTCTTGGACGACAACATGTCCGCGATCCCCGACGTCAGCGGATGAAACAGCACGTCGTCGATCAGCACGGGCTGCAGCGTGCGGATCGCTTCCATGATCTCCGGATACTCCGAGACCGCGAGCGTGAAGCGCGACGTCGGCTCGGCATCGTTCGCGGCGATCACGAACGCGTGCTCCGAGCCGATGATGTGCGCGACGAGTGACGCGCGATCGAAGCCCAAAAGATTTGCCGTGATTGACAGCACCTGCGCGAGCGCCTCGGCATCGTCGCCGGCGTTCGTCAGCACGTCGTTGATGCGCGCGAGTGCGACCGCGCCTGCAGCGTCACGCCGGGCGAGCTTGACCATGTTGCGGCAGCGCGCCGCCAGCTCGATCGGTGGCACCGGCAACCGCGCCACGTCGGTCGCACCCGCACCGAGCGCCTCCGCGACCGCGGTCGGCGGAATCGTCGGCACGACCGCCAGGATCGGGATGTCTGCGAGGGCCGGCAGCTCGCGGACCTCGGCGACGAGGTGAGCGACCTCGTTTCCGGTGATGACGATCAGCGCGGGCACGCCGTCGTCCGTGACGAGCCGGTTCTGACCGATCGCGGCGAGGCCACTCGCCGTCAGTTGCGTGACGAGCTGGGTGCGCTCCTGCTCGCTACCGCCGAGCACGACGATCGCTGCGACCTCCACGAGGAGGCCACCGTACCACGTCCGTCGTTCTGTCGTTCCGTCGAGGAGGTGCGTGTGCCGGTGACTGTCACAGAGCCACAGAGCCACGGAGCCAAAACCGAACGGGCGATCGATGCTCGTGCACGATCGTTCCCCAGAAGATCCTCTGTGGCTCTGTGGCTCTGTGACCAACTACCCGTGGTCGAATGCGGCCAACGCAGCGGCAAAGACCAGCTTCACCGGCACGTTGTGCTGCTTGGCGGCGGCCGCGCAGGCCTCGTATTCGGGGGCCGCATTGAGCACGGCATCGCCGTCACGCGCGACCTTGACCGGGATGGTCCCGTAGCGCGTGGCGACCTCGACGGTGGAGCGTGCGAGGACCGTGCGCTCCACGCGGGTGAAGCGAACGCCGATCGTCGTGGTCTCGCGAAGGACCGCGGCGATCACGGCCGCGCGATGTTCGTCGGCCGCGAGGGCCGAGAGCGTCAGCGCCGGGCGGCCCTTCTTCATCGTGATCGTCGACCACCAGACGTCGACGGCGCCCGCGGCGAAGATCGCGTCGGCGGCCGGTGCACAGAGCTCGGGGCTCATGTCGTCGAGGTTCGCTTCGATCTGCCAGATCGCGTCGGTGTCGCGCGCGGCAAGCTCGAGCGCGGTGACCCGCAGGACGTTCGCGCGATCGGCGAGGTCGACATCACCGGCGCCCCAGCCCGTCGCGACGGGCTTGCCCGCGGGCGCGGAGGTCCAGCTCGTGACCGCGTGCGCGAGGATCGCGGCGCCGGTCGGCGTGCACAGCTCGCGTGCGACGCCGCCGTCGGCCATCACGCCGCCCGCTTCGCGCAGCACCTCGAGCGCCGCGGGTGCGGGAACCGGAAGGACGCCGTGCGCGCACGTGATCGTCCCGTGCCCCATCGCGACGCTCGTGCACGTGACCGAGGCGGGGGCGAGGAAATCGAGCGCGGCGGCGGTCGCGACGACGTCGACGACAGAGTCGATCGCTCCGACCTCGTGGAAGGCGACGTCGTCGACGGACTTGCCGTGGAGCTTCGCCTCGGCGCGCGCGATGCGATCGAAGATGTCGAGCGCGCGGCGCTTGGTGCCGTCGGTGAGCGGCGCGCCTTCGATACGCTTGCGGATGTCCGCGTAGTGGTAGTGCGCGTGCTCCGCGTGGTGATGATCCACCGGCGCCTGCACCTCGTGCTCGGGATGCTCGCGGGCGTGTGCCGTTGCCGCGTGCGAGTGCACGTGCATCCGCGGGCGCGCGTGGGGATGCGGCCGATGAGCGGCGGGCTCCGGCGTGCTCGACTTCTCGACGAGCCGCTGCAAGTCGGAAGGCCGGAACGCCATCGTACGTTCGGCATCACGCTCGGGCAGCGGCGGAGGCAGCGGGCGCGGCGGCGGACCTGCGTCGGTGTTCTCTTCCTCGAGGTGCACGTCGTGGGCGGCCGCGAGACCGGAAATCTCGCCGCTCGTGTCGACCTTGATGTCGACGCTGGCGATGCCGTGCTTGACGACGCGTAGGACGCGCAGGCGCTGGCGACCCGCGCCGATCGCATCGAGCGCCGCGCCGATCACGTCGAGCGGGACGCCGAGATCGATCAGCGCGCCGACGGTCATGTCGCCGGCGGCGCCGCTCGCGCAGTCGATGTGCAAGTGCAGGCCGCGAAGGTTCATCGCACACTGACCATACGCGCGATGCGCACGGCTGCCACCGCCGCACCGACGCCATTATCGATGTTGACCACCGTGATGCCGGGCGCACACGACGTCAGCATGGCACCGAGGGCGACGAGCCCGTCGAGCGACACGCCATAGCCGACGGCGGTCGGGACCGCGATCAGCGGACGATCGATCAGCCCGCCGAGCACGGAAGGCAGGGCGGCCTCCATGCCGGCGACCGCGATCACGACCTGGCCCTCGCGAATCGTGTCGAGCCGCGCGAGGAGGCGGTGCAGACCGGCGACACCGACGTCGCTGATCCGCGTGACCGGCGCGCCCAGGAACTCCGCGACGAGGGCGGCCTCCTCGGCGACGGGCAGGTCGCTCGTACCCGCGCAGACGATCGAGATCCGCGCCGCGGGCGGGCGGGCGGCCGGCGTTCCGAGCTGCAGCACGCGCGCGCCGTCATGCACGATCACGTCGGGGACGAGGGCCTTTACCGCCCTCGCCTTCTCGGCGTCGACGCGCGTGGCGAGCGCCGCGCCGGCACCACGCGCGATCTCGACGAGCGCGGCCGCGATCTGCTCGGGCGTCTTGCTCGCACCGAACACGATCTCCGGGATGCCGGTCCGCAACTCGCGGTGGTGGTCGATGACAACACCGTGTGCGACCTCGGCGAACGGCAGCTCGCCGATCTGGGCCGACGCCTCGGTGGGGCTCAGCGTGCCGGCGCGAACGGCGTCGAGCACTTCGAGGAGCTGCCTCTTGTCCACGCCGGTTCGTAGCACGGCGGCCTACATTGGGTGAGTGACGGGGCGGCGTGAACCGTCAGTCACGAGAACGACGTAACCCGTGGCAAGCCGCCCGTGGGACGCTGGTACGAGCACTGCTTCATCTTCGGGGAAGGGGACCCGAACGATGAAGACTCGCTTTCTGCTCGTTCTATGTGCGGCATGTGGTGGTGGTGGCGGCAGCACGGATATCGAAGGGACGTTGCGCTTCGCCGATCGCACCGATCTCGAGATCAGCCGGCTCGTCTCCGCCGCGACCGGCAGCGAAGGCTTTCAGGCGCAGTCGACGTTGCTCTCGTTCGACAACTCGCTCGAGCAAACGCCAGACCCGTGTCCTGCGATCGCGATCAGCGGCAACACGGTCACGCTCACGGGCGGCTGCACGACGCGCGACGGCGCGACCATCGAAGGTTCGGGCGCCGTGACGAACCCACTCGGCTGGGGCAGCGGCGCCGAGGAGATCGAATACCAGTACGGCGACGACTCGATCTACGACTTCAACGGCTTCGCGATCGTGCAGTCCGGTCAGCGCCGCGGCTACGACGGCGTGTTCGTCGTCGAGTCCGGCTACACCACGCTGGACATGAACCTCACGACCGACTTCCTCGGCACGCAGGTCCGCAGCGACGTCCACATGGACTGCAGCCGCACGAGCTGCTCGATCAGCGGCTCGGGCGTCGAGCTCGTCGGCGTCGGTGGCGCGAAGGTCTCGGGCACGGTGCTCGTCGCGGGGCAGACCGCGTCGGCGTCGTTCACGCTCGAGGGACAGGACACGGTCAAGGTCACGATGAAGGACAACTGCGTGTCGTGGGTCCTAGAGGGCACCGACCGCGCGTTCAATCCTTGTAACCGCTGACCCCGGGCGTGTAGCAGGCGGCGCAACAGCCGCGTGCGGCAAGCCCGCGGAACGCCCCGATTCGTGCGCGGTGCTCCGCTTGCACGAATGGTGGTCATGCACGAAGTCATCACCATCCGCGGCGCCTTCCGATTCGCGACGCGCGGCGCTCTCGAAGACGCGCTGTGGTCCGTTCGCGTGCTGCTCGACGACAAGCCACCGCCCCTGCGGTTTCGCTGCTGGGTGACCGCCCGCAACACGCTCTCGGTCGATCTCTCGGTCCCGATGTTCGTCGAGCACGACGTCGGGCCCGTCGTCTGCGAGACGCTCGCCAAGACGGCGATCGTCGCGCGCTGTGTCGTGCGTGCGAAGCCGCGATTCGCCGAGGGCACCGGCGCGCGCCGGCGGACGGCTTCCGGTCCAACCTGGTTGGACCTCCATGGCGCACCCGAGCTCGACCGCGTGCTCGACGAGCTTATTTCTTCTTCTTCGTGACCCGCACGGCCTCGATCGCGCGGTCGGTCGCCGCGATCACTTCGATCACGCAGCTCGAGAGCGTCAGCTGCTCGCCGCGATCCGGGATGCGGCGGAAGCGATGGATGAGCAGACCGGCGATCGTCTCGTATTCGTCGTCGTTCTCGGGCAGTCCCAGATCGAGCTCCGCGTTGACGCGCGCGACGCCGGTGCGTGCCTCGACGCGCCAGATGCCCGGCTTCTCGACGCGGATCGGCGACGGCTCGGTGTCGAACTCGTCGTCGATGTCGCCGACGATGATCTCGAGCAGGTCCTCGATCGTGCAGATGCCGACCGCGCTACCGTACTCGTTGACCACGACGGCGAAGTGCTGCCGCTCGCTCTGCAACTGCACGAGCAAGTCGGACGCCTTCATCGTCTCCGGCACGTAGAGTGGTGGATGCGCGATCGAGCCGACGGTCTTCATGTCGATCTTGTTGACCGCCTGCAGGATGTCGAACAGGTGCACGACCCCGACGACGTCGTCGATGCGGTCGCGATAGATCGGCATGCGCGAGTGCTGCTTGTCGGCGAGCTCGAGCGCGGCCTCGGCGATCGGGGCGTCCTCGGGGAGCGCGGTGATCTCCGAGAGCGGGACCATCAGCGCGTCGACCTTGTACTCGCTGAGCTCGAACACGTTCGCGATCATCTCGCGCTCGGCGGCGTCGATCTCGGGCTTGTCCGTCTGTGGCTCGCTCTCGATCAGGAGCGCGAGCTCGTCGCGCGTGACGAATGCTTTCTTGCGCTCGGTGCGCGTGACCTTCGTCAGCAGTCCCGCGTATGCGCCGACGACGACAACGATCGGCCGCAACACGAACGACATGAGGCGCAGCGGGCCCGCGACCACCTCGACGATGCTGTCCGCATGCGCCTGCACGATCGTCTTCGGGACGAGGTGCCCGATGACGAGCAGCGGTGGCACGACGAACAGCGGCGCCCACAGCAGCGACTCGCCGCGCTGCGCGCACTCGAGGCCGATCACGAGCACCGCGATCATCATCGCCAGGTTCGCGCCGACGAGCGTCGTGGCAAGCGTGACCTGCGGCACCGCGAGCATGCGCTCGGCGCGCGCGGCCTGCGCGCCGCCGTTCGCAGCACGCTGGCGCAGCCGGTTGCGATCGCAGGCGGAGAGCGCGACCTCCGAAGCGACGAAGAACGCCTGCATCATCACGCACGCGATGAGGACGAACACGAGGCTCTGCGTCGTCATCATCGCTTTGGAGCCTGGTGCTCGCGCGCGAGCTCGTCGATATCGACGGCGGGCGGGGTGACCTCGTCGACCGGATAGATCGGGCGGACACCCGAGGAGGACGGCGCCGGAGGATCGAGCACGCCACCGCCATCACCAGGCTGCGAGTCGGGGCGATCGATGCGTCCCGACAGGTCCGTGTCCGCGCGCCCCGCGACGATGCCGTCGGGCGGATCGAGCGCGGGAGGCGTCGGGCGAATCACGGGACCGGTATCGAGATCGTTGCGCGGCACCGGGCCGGTCTCGAGCTCGGGATTCGCGGGGTCTGTGGGTGCGCCCGCGACCGGCGTGCGTACGCGATTGCGACCCGGCGGCTGGCTCTGCATCTCGGCGCGTTCGTCGCGCAAGACGCCGAAGATCTGCGAGAGCAAATCGTCCATCGTGACGAGGCCCAGCACCTTGCCGTACTCGCTGACGACGATCGCCATGTGGACCTTCTTCTGCTTGAAGGTCAGGAACAGGCGCTTGATCGGCGTGGTGCGCGGCACGAACAGTGGCTCGTGCAAGAGCTCGACGAGCGGGCGCCCGAGCGGCTGCCCCGCCGCGGTGCGCACGAGATCCTTCGCATTCAGGATGCCGCGCACGTTGTCGAGGGACTTCTGGTAGATCGGCACGCGCGAGAACCCGCGCCCGGCGATCTCTTTCATCATGCGCTGCATCGAGAGGTCGTACGACAGCGCGAAGATGCGCTCGCGCGGCGTCATCACCTGGCCGACGTTCTTGTCGGAGAACTCGAACACGCGGTGGATCAGGCGGCGCTCGCTTGCGTCGACCTGGCCCTGCGCGGAGCCGGCGTCGAGCAAGCTGCGGAACTCTTCCTGGGAGAGGTCGCGCGCCGGCCGCGTTCGCACCTTCTCGCCGAGCGGGCGCAGCACGATCTCGGTCATGGTCTGCAGCACGACGCGGATCGGCGTCACGATCACCGCGAACAGCGAGAGCGGCGCGACGCACACGCGCGCCCAGAACAGCGGCATCTTCGCGGCGAGCGTCTTCGACGTGACCTCGGAGATCAGCACGATCAGCGGCAGTGCGATCGCGAGTGCGATGCCACCGATCGCCCACCACGCCGCGACACCGCCATCGACGGGCTGCCAGCGAATCACGACCGCGAGCACGATCACCGCGAGCAGCGAGTTGAACGCCTGGTTGCCGATCAGCACGGTCGCGATCAAGCGGCGCGGCCGCTCGAGCACCTTCAAGATCTGCTTGTCGACCCACAGCTCCGAGCGCGAGAGCTGATCGCGGTCGACGCGGCGAAGCGAAAACAGCGCGACCTCGGTCCCGGAGCAGAACGCCGAGACCAGGACGCAGATGGCCGCGAGGGGAATCGCGATCCCGAGCTCTCCGATCAACTGGCCACCTCCACCGAACGCACCGGGAACGTCGCCGTGAACGTCGAGCCTTGGCCCGGCGTGGTGTCGACCCAGATGCGGCCGCCATGCGCCTCGACGTACGCCTTCGCGAGCGTCAGGCCGAGGCCGGTGCCGCCGAACGCGCGCGTCGACGACGAATCGACCTGAAAGAAGGGCTCGAAGATCTTCGAGACCTGGTCGCGCGAGATGCCGATGCCCGAGTCGCTGACGACGAGCTGCACCGCCGACTGCTCGTTGTTGCAATGCGGCTCGAGCGGGCCAGGATTGACCGTGATACCGACGCGCCCGCGATCCGGCGTGAACTTCACCGCGTTCGAGATCAACGACGACACGATCTGCCGGATCTTGCGGCGATCGCCGAACACCACGGTCTCGCCCGATGACTCGAGCTGGATCGTGATCCCGCGGCGGCCCGCCTGCGGCTGGAACGTCGCGACCTCGTTCGCGACCAGCTCGCCGAGCGACAGCGCCGAGCGCTCGAGCGCGAGCTGTCCCGACTCGAGCGATGCGACGTCGAGCACCGCCGTGATCAGCGACAGCAGCTGATCAGCCTTGCCGAGGATCGTTGTCAGGTATTCGCGCTGCTCGGGCGTGATCGGACCCGCGAGCCCTTCGTTCATCATCTCGGCGTACCCGATCACGCTCGTCAGCGGCGTGCGCAGCTCGTGCGACATCGTCGCGAGGAAGTTCGACTTCAGGCGGTCGAGCTCCTCGAGCCGCGACACCGCGCGCGACAGCCGCTGGTTGTGCTCGGTCAGCTCGGCGAACGTCAGGCGCATTGCTTCTTCATGCGTCGTAGCCGCGAGCTCGCGTGCCCGCGCGTGATGCACGAGCAGGCCGAGCGCTTCGCATGCGAGCTCGACCGCGGCGGGCGCATGGGGTCCCGAAGCGGCGAGGTGCCCGAGCGGCTCGCCGTCGTGCATCACCGGCTGCGACGGCTCGCCCGCTTCGACGGGTCCGGCCAACCGACGACCGTGCAGGTCGTAGATGGCGAGTGCGCCGCCGAGCGCCCGCATGATCGCGACGACGAGCTCGTCGAGCTCGTCGGGTTTGACGAGACGAGAAAGCTCGATTGGGTCATCGACGCGCCCAATGCTCACGGCGAAAATTGTACCCTGTTGTCGTGGTTGCACCCTAACCGAGCGATCCCACGTGCTCGGCTAGTGCGTTGCGAAACGCAGCGCTATCGATCCCTAGCTTCTCGGCCAGGCGAAGATCCTGATCGAGATACTCCCAGCTCCGGCCGACCAGGTCGAAGAACGTGGGCACCACGCCCTCCCCTTGCTTCGCACAGGCGGGTTGCAGCGTGCGGCCGGGCTCACCGAACGTGTCGGCCTTGTCGAGCGGGATGGCGTCGGGCAGGTCGCGCTTGTTGTACTGAACGACCACAGGAATCTTGTCGATCGTGAGCGACTTGAGGTTCACGACCAGGCTGTCCCACGAGAGGCGATTCGACTCGCGCTGGTCGGGCCGCGAGTCGGCGACGAACACGACGCCGTCCGCGCCGGCGAGCACGACCTTGCGTGTCGCCTCGTGCACCGGCTGACCGGGCACCGTGTAGACCTTGATGCGAAACGAGAAGCCCGACGTGCGAAAGAAGATCGGCAGGAGATCGAAGAACAACGTGCGGTCGTCGCGCGTGTCGAGCGTCATCAAGCGACCGCGATTGAGCTTGTCGACCGCGCCGTGCAGCGCGCGCAGGTTGCTGGTTTTTCCCGAGAGCGGAGGCCCGTAGTACACGAGCTTCAGCGTCAGCTGTCGCTCGGCAAAATCGACGAGGGCCACGTTCGGACCCTACCCTACTTCCGTTGCCCGGGGGGAGTCGGGTCGCGGCGCCCCTCGTCGGCGTCGCCGGTGCGCGACATCGCATACACGAGACCCGCGACGATCATGATGATGAGCAGCGCGAGGATCGCCATCGTCGCGCGATACGGCTCGGGCGTCTTCACCTTCCGTGACGCGGCGTTCGCCATCATCGTCGCCTCGGCGGCGCGCCGCACGCGCTCGAGTTGCGCGGTCGCGACCGCGTCGTCGGGCTTCGCACGCAGGCGATCGCGATAGCGCGCTGCGGCCCATGCGTAGGTATCGTGCTGAGTGACGAGACGCAGCACCTCGTCGTGGTGCGCCTTGTCATCCCAGTTCTCGACCGCGCGGTCCCACGCGAGGCCGAGCGCGTCGGGCACCGCAGCACGTGCCTTCTCGAACGCGGCCATCTTGTCGTGCGCGAGCCCGCACGCCGCGCAGCTCGTTCGCGCGTCGTCGCGGGCCGCGCCGCACTTGGGACAACCTTCTCCCACGCGTCGATCCTACAGCACCGGCCTGAATGGCACAGGCGTCGCGATCATGACGAAGATGACAAACACCGCGATCGCCGCGCGGCGCCGGCGCGGATCGAGCGGCGCGTCATCGACGGGCGGGTGGTATTCGCCCGCTTGCCGGCGCATCAGCGCGAGGAGCAGCGTCCACATCATCCACGGGATGACGCCGTACTTCGCGTACGAGAGCGCGGCGGCCGCGTCGTGGCCGCCATGCATCGCGACCGCGAACATCACGCCGCCGACCGCGAGCCCGACGACGGGCAGTACGAAGTGCAGGCGCTGCGACCAGGTCTCGTGCTTCTGGCCGAGCGCGGCGCGCGCGACGTGACCGCCGTCGAGCTGACCGATCGGCATCAGGTTGATCATCGTGATGAGCAAGCCGACCCAGCCGGCGAGCGCCATCGGATGCAGCTGGACGTCGACGCCGTCGCCCGGGAGCCAGCGCCCGAACATGGCGTACTTGAGGAGCGCGTACAGGATCGAGTTGCCCTCGATCATCGAATCGGGCTGCACCGGCCCGACGTCGGAGATGTAGAGGCCGACGCAGAGCAGCGGGATCGCGACGACGAGCCCCGCGATCGGACCCGACGCGCCGATATCGAAGAGCTTATTGCGGTCGCTGATGCCGTCTTGATCCATCTGGATCACGGCGCCGAGCGTCCCGAGCGAGATGCCCGGCGGCAGCGGGATGAAGTACGGCAGCGAGACCGCGACCCCGTGATGGCGGCCGAGGAAGTAGTGCCCCGACTCGTGGCACACGAGGATCGTCATCAGCGTCGCCGCGAAGTACGGGCCGCCCTGGATCCCGGTCGTGATGCACGCCGCCACGAACAGGCCGACGTGGATTGCGATCTTGCGGCCGGTCACCCGGCCACAGTCTAGCTCACGGCGCGACGATCAGCTGGTCGCCCGACACCTCGAGCACCGCCGGCGTTCGCTGGAGCTCGCCGTCCGCGCCCATGGCCGCGGGCCCACACGCGCCATCGTCGAGCTTCGCGCGTGCAAGCGCCGCGCGGAACGCAGCGCGCGGCTCGGGACTGTTCGCAGTCTCTCGGCGAATCCGCGCGACGAGCCACGCAGCATCGTGGGCTTGCGCGGCCGCGGCGGTCGGCGTGCGATTCGTGCGCTGCTGGAACGCCTGCACGAACTGCGCGCCGGTATCCGCACCGAGCAGACCGGCGAACGCGTCGACGAACAGCGCGCCTTGCATCGCCGCGCCGCCGCGGATCGGCAGCGACGGGTGATTCCACCCTGCCCCGCCGATCAGCTGCACGACCTGCGGGATGTTGCCGCTGTGCTTCTTCTGCAGCTTCGTCGGATCCATGAACTCCTGCGTGCGGAGCTCGACGCCGAAGTACGGCAGGAACGCGGCTACGATCGCGGCGCGGTCGTAGCGATCCGGCAGGTAGAGCAGCGTGTACGGGACGTCGGGCGAAAACGTCGTGAACGCTTTCTTCGAGCCGACACGGCGCACGTGCTCGGCGAAGCGGGGATTGAGCGCCGGGACCAGCGCGAGGAACGTCTTGATGTCCGGCTCGACATTGCCGCCGGTCGGGTCGTAGCTGCCCTGCGCGGTGACCGACAGGCCGAGCTTCTTCGCCTCCGCGACAAATGCGTCGGCGGCTTCTTGCCCGACGTCATCGCGCGGCGCGAACACGCCGACCGTCGGGAAGTTGTCCTCGGCCGCGATGCGCGCGACCGCGCGGCCTTCATCGGCAGGAGAATCGACGAGGCGAAACACGCCCGCGCTCGCATCCGCACCATCTGCGGGGGCGAGGAGCGCGATCGGCACCTGGCGCAGTGACGCCGCGCGCGCCGCCGCGATGGCCTCGCGCTCGCCGACGGGACCGAGGATCGCGACCGCGCCCTTCGCATACGCTGTCTCGATGGCGGCGGCCGCCGCGTCGGGCTCGCCCTTGGTGTCGAGGAACAGCCACGTCGCGCCTTCCGGGGGTGCGAGCTGGATCGCGGCCTTGAGCTCGAACCCGATCGACGAGAACCGACCCGAGAGCGGCAGTAGCACCGCGATGATCTTCGTGTCGACGTGTGGCGCCGCGGTCCGCTTCGCGAGCGCGTCGAGCTCGGCCTTGACCGTCGCCTGATCGGCCGCGCTCGCCGCCCGTGCGAGGAAGGCGCGTGCGACCGCATCGTCGCCGCGATGATGTGCGAGCCGTGCGCCGCGAAGTGCGAGGCGTGCCGCGGGTGCCGCGTCATCGAGCTTGTCGATCGAGGCGCGCACGGTCGGCTCGTCGAGCTCGTCGATCTGCGCGGCGGTGAGCTTCTTCGGATCGAACGAGATCGAGACCGGCGGAGGCGCGGTCTCGTCCGGCTCTGCGTGCGACTGACCGATCGTTGCCCCGTGTGTCTCGCGCTCGATCCACGAGCCCTGCGGTTGCTTGGAGCCACAGGCGGCGGCCGAGCCGCAGGCGGCAACAGTGACGAGGGCGAGCGCTCTCACTTCTTCAGTGTACTCGCGACCTCGATGATGATCGAAATAGCTCGCTCGACCTCGTCGGCGGTCGTGTCGTGGCCGAACGAGAGCCGGCACATCCCGACGTCTTGCGGCAGCTCGATCGCCGCGAGCACCGCCGATGGCTTCTCGTCGCGCTCCGCGCACGAGCTGCCCGTCGAGAGATAGACGCCACGGCTCGATAGCACCGTGCGCAGCGCGGCCGCGGGAACGCCGCGAAAGCCGAGCGCGAGGATGTGTGGTGCGCGGCGCTGATCCGGCACCAGCTGGCGATACTCGAGCTTTGCGGCGTCGAGCTTCGTCGTGACGATGTTCGCGAGCTCCAGCCACCGCATCCGCGCGAGCGGCAGCGCCTGAATCGCGCGCTCCGCGGCGAGCCCGAGGCCCGCGGTGGCGGGCGCGTCTTGCGTCCCACCGCGCAGTCCGCGCTGCTGGCCGCCGCCGACCCACAGCGGCTCGACATCGATCCCATTACGCAGCCACAGCGCGCCCACGCCCTTCGGACCGTGCAGCTTGTGACCGGCGATCGCGATCGAGTCGACGTCGAGCACACCGACGTCGACGGGCACGTGACCGAACGCCTGCGCGGCATCGACGTGAATATGGCAGCCCGGCGCGCGCGCCCGGATCGCGCTCGCGATCGCCGCGACCGGCTCGGTCACGCCGATCTCGTTCTGCACCATCACGATCGCGACGACGGCCGCGCCGACCGCCGCTTCGGCGGCCGCATCGGGATCGACAACACCATCTTTCCCGACGGGGATCGTCACGACCCGGCGGTTACCCTCGAGCTTCTTCGCCGCGGCCGAGACCGCGGGATGCTCGACGGCGGTGAGCACGATCGAGCCTTCGCGCACGCGCGCTGCGCCGAGCACCGCGAGTGCATCGGCCTCGGTGCAGCCGCTCGTCCACACGATGTCGCCGAGGCCATTGTCGCCGAGGGCGGCGAGCAGGCGCGTGCGTGCAACATCGATGAATGCGCGCGCCGCTGCGCCCTGGGGATGCGCGGCGCTCGGGTTGCCCCACGCGGTGCGCATGACATCGGTCATCAGCGCGATGACCTCGTCGGAGACGCGGGTCGAGGCGGCATTGTCGAGGTAGATTGGCTGCATCCGTGAGCTAGGCGTTTACCTGCACTTCCCGTGGTGCCGCAAGCTGTGCCCGTACTGCGACTTCGCGGTCGAGCTCGGGGACCCGCCGCACGAGCGCTATCGCGACGCCGTGCTCGGCGAATTCGATACGCGCGCAGCCGGTTACTCCGGCACGCTCGCGTCGATCTACCTCGGCGGCGGCACACCGTCGCTGTGGGACCCCGCGTGTATCTCGCAGGTGATCGCGCACGTGACGCGGCGGTTTGGTGCCCCGCGCGAGGTGACCATCGAAGCAAACCCGACGGACATCACGCGCGGTGCGCTCGATGCGTGGCACGACGCCGGCATCAACCGCCTCTCGATCGGCGTGCAGTCGTTTTCGCCCGACGAGCTGGTAACGCTCGGCCGCGATCATCGCTTCGGCGATGGCGCCGAGGCGATCGAGCTTGCCTGCGCCGACGGCCGCTTCTGCGTCTCGGCCGACTTCATCCTCGGCGTCCCGACGGCCAAGCGCGAGAGCTGGCTCGCGCGCGTCTCGGCGCTGCCGGTCGATCACCTGTCGATCTACGAGCTGACGATCGAGGACCGCACGCAGTTCGGAAAGCGCGCGCGCGAGGGCAAGCTCATCCCTCTCGACGAGGACACGCTCACCGACCTCTACACGCAGACCCACGACGCACTCGTCGCCGCCGGCTTCGCGCACTACGAGATCAGCTCGTACGGCAAGCGCCGTGCGGTCCACAACAGCCTCTACTGGCAAGGCGCGGCGTACCTCGGCCTCGGCGTCGGCGCTGCATCGCTCCGGCTCGATGGAGGCGCGGTGCGCAGCACGAATCCGCGCCGCGCGACCGACTACTTCGCCGGTGTCGCGCCCGAGGAGACGCCGATCTCCGACGGGGAAATGGCCGCCGATCGCGCATGGCTGGGGCTCCGCACGAGTGATGGTGTGACCGAGGAATCGCTCGCGCCTGCCGTCGGTGTCGCCGACTGGCTGGTGGCAGAAAGCCTCGCAGAGCGTCGCGCCGGCTTCATCTGCCCGACTCTGCGCGGCTTTCTCTACGCAGATCGGGTGGCAGCTCGCGTGGTGCAAAGCTGGCGTGAGGGGGATACAGTGACGTAGTTGAGTGGAACCGATCTAAACAGGCGTGCGCAGAAGATCCTGCACGCCGTTGTCACCGAGTATTTGCACGGCGGCGATGCGGTCGGCTCGCGTACGGTGACCCGCCGCCACGACCTCGGCCTCTCACCCGCGACGGTTCGCAACGTGATGGCGGATCTCGAGGAGCTCGGTCTGCTCGAGCAGCGTCACTCGTCGGCGGGACGCGTGCCCACCGCCTCGGGTCTGCGGTTCTTCATCGATTCGCTGCTCAAGGTGCGCGGACTCTCCGTGCGCGAGAAGGAAGAGATCCGCGAGCGCGTGATCGCGCCGACGCCGGACGAGGTCGTGCAGCGCGCGTCGCGCTTGCTCTCGGACCTCACGCAGCACGCCGGCGTGATCATCGCGCCCGATCCGGATCGCCAGCGCATCGCGCAGATCGAGTTCGTCCCGCTGCGCGACGGCAAGCTGATCGCCGTGCTCGTCACCGCGGACGGCAACATCCAGAACCGGCTGATCGTCGACGATGTCGATCCGCGCCGCCTCGATCGCATCCACAACTACCTCAACGAGATGCTCTGCGGCATGACGCTCGACGAGACCCGCGATCGCGTGATCCGCGAGCTCGGCGAGGACAAGAACAAGTACGACGAGGCGATCGCCGCCGCGCTGCGCCTGGGTCACGCCGTGTTCGTCGACCGCAAGGATCGCTCGGCCGACGTGCTCGTGTCGGGACAGGCAAACCTGCTCGATGACGAGCTGGCGAAGGAGCGCGCGCGCGACCTGCTCCGCACGCTCGAGGACAAGGAGACGCTCGTGCGCCTGCTCGATCGCACCCGCACCGCGGACGGCCTGCAAGTGTTCCTCGGCGCCGAGACCGCGATGTCGGCGCTCGCGAGCAGCTCGGTCGTCGCCGTGTCGTACGGACCGGAAGACCAGCCGATCGGTGCGCTCGCGGTCATCGGTCCGATGCGCATGAACTACGGCAAGGTGATGTCCGTCGTCGATGTCACCGCGGAAGCCGTTTCGCAGGTCCTGGCGGAGCTCTCCGGCCGCGAAACGGCCTAGTCCGATCACTGGCCCCGCTCCGAAAAGCTGGTTATGGTCGGCCCGTTATGAGTACGGACGAGCCACCGCAGGCGCCAACGCCACCATCGAACGGGAGCGGTGACGAGAGCATCAAGATCGAGGTCGTTCCGCCCGATGACGGGGCGGAGAAGGATCCGGTCAAGGAGCTCGAGACCAAGGTCGTCGCGCTCGAGAAAGAGAAGAAGGAGAACTGGGATCGGTATCTGCGCGCCGCCGCGGACCTCGAGAACAGCCGCAAGCGTCAGAAGCGCGAGATCGAGGATGCGAAGTTCGACGCGAAGAACAAGATCCTGAAAGAGATGCTGCCGGTCGTCGACAACCTGGAGCGCGCGATCGAGCACGCGAGCCAGGCGGGCACGAACCCGATCGTCGAGGGTGTGCAGCTCGTCCTGCGCCAGTTCACGACGGCGTTCGAGCGCCTCGACGTCACCGGGATCGAGGCGATGGCGCAGCCGTTCGATCCGAACCTGCACGAGGCGATCTCGCAGCAGGAGAGCGACCAGCCAGCGGGCACGGTCGTTCAGGTGTTGCAGCGGGGGTACAAGTCTGGGGAGCGGCTGTTACGTCCTGCGCTTGTCGTCGTTGCAAAGGCACCCGCCCCGAAGGCGGAGTAGCTAAGTGTCTCGCGTCGTCGGTATCGACCTCGGCACGACGAACTCGTGTGTCGCGATCATGGACGGAGATCAGGCCGTCGTGATCGCGAACGCCGAGGGAGCGCGCACGACGCCGTCGGTGATCGGCTTCGCGCAGTCGGGCGAGCGGCTCGTCGGGCAAGCCGCGCGGCGCCAGGCGATGACGAATCCCGAGAACACGATCTACGCCGTGAAGCGCCTGATGGGCCGCAAGTACGAGGACGAGGAAGTGCAGCGTCACTTGCTCACGTGCCCGTACGAGATCGTGGCGGCGGAGAACGGCGACGCACACGTGCGCGTGCGCGGCCGTGACTTCTCGCCGCCCGAGGTCTCCGCGCTGATCCTCCAGAAGATGCGGCAGACCGCCGAGGACTGGCTCGGCGATCAGGTCACCGAGGCCGTGGTGACGGTGCCCGCGTATTTCGACGATGCGCAGCGCCAGGCGACCAAGGACGCCGGCCGCATTGCGGGACTCAACGTCCTGCGCATCGTCAACGAGCCAACGGCGGCCGCGCTCGCGTATGGCGTCGAATCGACGGCCGCTGCACGCATCGCGGTCTATGACCTCGGCGGCGGCACGTTCGATATCTCGATCCTCGAGCTCGACGATGGCGTGTTCCGCGTACGCTCGACGTCGGGCGATACGTTCCTCGGCGGCGAAGACTTCGACAATGCGATCGTCGAGTACCTGCTGCAGACGTTCGCGGAGGCGAATGCGGGCCTCGACCTGCGCGGCGATCGCATGGCGCTGCAGCGGCTGAAGGAAGCTGCGGAGCGCGCGAAGATCGAGCTGTCGAGTGGCTTCTCGACAGAGATCAACCTGCCCTTCATCCACGCGGCGAGCGACGGTCCGCGCCACCTGCAGACGGTGCTCGAGCGCGATCAGCTCGAAAGCCTCGTCGAGCCGCTCGTGCAGGCCTCGCTCGAGCCGTGCAAGCGCGCTCTCTCGGATGCCCAGCTCGTGCCCGAGGACATCGACGTCGTGATCCTCGTCGGCGGCCAGACGCGCATGCCGCGGATCCAGACGCTCGTCGCGGAGATGTTCGGCAAGGAAGCGAGCCGCAGCGTCAATCCCGACGAGGTCGTCGCCGTCGGCGCAGCGATCCAGGGCGGCGTGCTCACCGGCGAGGTGCAGGAAGTGCTGCTGCTCGACGTCACGCCGCTGTCGCTCGGTGTCGAGACGGCCGGCGGCGTGTTCACGCGTCTGATCCCGCGCAACACGCCACTGCCGGCGCGCGCGACCGAGATCTTCTCGACGACGATCGACAACCAGCCGTTCGTGAACGTGCACGTGCTGCAAGGCGAGCGCGAGATGTCGGCCGACAACAAGTCGCTCGCGAACTTCGAGCTCACCGGCATCCCGCCCGCGCCACGTGGCGTGCCCAAGCTCGAGGTCGCGTTCGACATCGACGCCGACGGCGTGCTCGCGGTCCACGCGCGCGACCACGGCACGGGCCGCAATACGAAGATCACCGTGACACCCACGACCGGCCTCTCGGAGCAAGACATCGAGCGGCTCGTCGCCGAGGGCGAAGAGATGGCAGGGAACGATCAAGTGCGGAGGCTCATCGCCGACGCTCGCAACAAGGCCGATGGCCTGCTCTACTCGTCAGGCAAAGCGATGGAAGAATTCGGCGCTCTCCTCCCCGACGACGAACGCGAGTTCTTGATCACCGAGCTCGCCGACTGTCAGGCGCAGCTCGAGAGTGAGGACCTCGACCTCGTGCAGGACGCGGTCGCGCGGCTCGAGGTCTCCGCGCAACGTATCGGCGAGGCGATCTACGCCGCGGCCGACAGCAGCGGTGGCTCCGAAGGTGGCGGCTAGTGGCGCGCAAGAAGCGTGATTACTACCTCGTCCTCGGCGTCACCAAGGACGCGAGCGAGCAGGACATCAAGCGCGCGTTCCGCGAGCTCGCGCGCACGCATCATCCCGACATCGCCGCGGCCGGCGACGACGGTGAGCGCTTCCGCGAGATCAACGAGGCCTACACGGTCCTCTCGGATCGCGAGTCGCGCGCGCGCTACGACCGCTGGGGCCACCCGGACGACGGCAACAGCGGTCTGTCGGCGGTCGTCGATGCGGCACAGGAGATCATCAACGATGTCTTTCGCCGCCGGCGCGGCAAGGTGAAGGGCAAGGACGTTCGCTACACGCTCGAGATCAGCTTCGAGGAAGCTGCGTTCGGCGCGAGCAAGCCGGTCATGATTCCGGCGAGCGAGACCAACCCGAAGGCCCGCGAGGTCACGGTCGTGGTCGCGCCCGGCGTGAAGGACGGCACGCTCAAGACGTTCCGTGGCGAAGGCGAGCCCGGCAAGGGCGGCGCGGTCGCCGGCGACCTGCTCGTGATGATCCGCGTCGCCGATCACGCGACGTTCAGCCGCGACAACAACGACGTTCGCAGCGAGCACACGATCTCGTTCAGCCAGGCCGCGCTCGGCTCGGTCATCGACATCCCCACGCTCGACGGCCCCGTGAAGATGCGCATCCCCGAGGGCACGCAGCCCGGCCGCGTGTTCCGCATTCGCGGGCGCGGCATCCCGCAAGCGGCGGGCAAGACGGCACCGCGCGGTGATCACATGGTCGAGGTCCAGGTCGAAGTGCCGACCGAG
This sequence comes from Myxococcota bacterium, assembly GCA_030857175.1. Classification (GTDB taxonomy): domain Bacteria; phylum Myxococcota_A; class Polyangia; order Haliangiales; family Haliangiaceae; genus JABFXX01. The sequence goes on from JALZOJ010000022.1 coordinate 24,215, forward strand.
CTCACCGCCAAGCAGCGCGAGCTGATCGAAGAGCTCGCGCGCACGATGTCGACCGAGATCTCGACGACGACGCAGCCTCGCAGGGGCCTGCTCGACCGCGTGCGCTCGCTGCTCGACGAGTAGGTCCAGCAACGCCGTTCTCGTTCGCGGTTCCGCTTCCCTATTCCCTATTGCGAGCCGTGAGCGATCGACGAGATGCGCTCGCAATCCACGTCGACGAGGTCGCTGTCGAGGCGCCTTACGATCCACGTCGAGCGCGACGAGCGCTTCGCGTCCACCCGTTGCCCAGAGATAGTGAATAGGGAAGCGGAACCGAGAACGGCGAATCTCAGACGCCCTGGAACACGAGCGTGATGCGGGCCGTGATGCCTGCCGTCGACTCGCGGAACTTCCAGCTCTTGATCGACGACATCAAGCACTTGCCGAGCGACGTCGTCGCGTGGTCGGAGAGCGTGACGCTCGTGACCGTGCCGCCCTTGTCGACGACGAGCGTGACACCGAGCTTCTTGAGGTCGGCGAGGATGATGGCTTCGGAGCCGCGCTGCGAGCGGCGCCAGCACGTCTGCGTCGAGCCCGCGTATTTGCCCGCCATCTGCTCGACCTCGTCCGGACGCAGGTCCTTCGCGTTCGGATTTGTGGGCTGAACCGGAATCTGCGGCTGCGCGGGGCGCGGGCGCGGACGCGGGACGAACGGGTTCGTCGGCTGCTTGTCGTCGATCGGCGCGACGCCGGGCCCGCCCTGGCGGCGCGGATCGTCGGGGCGCGTGGTGTCGACGTCGTAACCGACGAGGCCACCGCCGCTGCTGTCGTCGCTCGACGTGACGATGTAGATGACGGCGGCCGCGGCGCCACCGAGCAGGACGAGCGCGCCGACGAGCAGCGCGATCATGCCGCGGCGATGCGAGACCGCGACCTGCGGTGCGAGCGGAATCGGCTCGCCGGTTGTGGGATCGATCTGCTTGCCGTCGGGACCGAGCAGCGGGATCGAGGCGGTGCTGGTGCGGTTCAGCGCGGCGACGCCGGAGCGGAGCGCCTGGAGATTCTGCGCCGTGCTGCGGCCCACGGGCGCGGCGGGCTGCGCGCGGTCACCCTTCGGCGGTGGCCTCACGATGTCCGCGAGCTTGACGACGCGCGAGACCTCGCCGATGTCGAGGTCACCGTCGATGTCGTGGTCGCCGACCTGCTGCGTGAGATCGAGTGCGGAGGGAGCCGGCCGCGAGAACGGATCCGGCTTCTTCGCGAACGGGTCGGACTTCGCCGGCTGGGGCGTGGTCGTCGCGAACGGGTCGGGCTTGCCGGCGAACGGATCGGGCTTCTTGTCGCGCAGCGCACGCCCGAACGCATCGTTCGCCGCCGCGGAGGCGACGGGCTCGGCGGTCGTGCGAGCTTCGTCGTCGAACGGCGGCGATTCGAGCCGCGTCACCGACTCGGCGGGATCGGGGTACGCCGCGGGCTTCGCGACCGCTGCGCGACCCGAGCTCAGTGATGGAAGCGGCGTCTTGACCGCCGCGCTGCCGTTCGCGCGCGGCATCGAGGGCTGACCACCGAGCGGCGTGCCGCGCGTCGACGCGGGCGCAGCCGGCGATGCGAGCGGCGGCAGGTTCAAGTTGCCCGAGCCGAGCGGCGGCTGCGTGGCTTTCTCGAGCGACGCCATCGTGGCGGCGAACAGCGGCTTGGGTTCTTCCTCGGCCGGCGCGTTGCGCGTGACCGCGCGATGACCCGACGTCGCGCGCGGCAGCGGCGGCGGTGTGGTGGGCGGCGGCGCGGCCTTCTTCCGCAGGCCGCGGAAGTGGCTGACCTTGTCGACCGGCAGCCAGTCGTCGAAGCCTTCGCTCCAGCAGTGCAGCTCGGCGTCGAGCGACTTGCCCGTAACCCAGCGCTGCGCGTCGGCGAGCGAGAACGGTCCGGCCTGATCGCCTTCGATCGAGACGTACCACTCCTCTTCGAGCGCCGGCGGCGGCTTGGTCATCGCGGAGGCGAACGCTGCGCCGAGCGCACCGTTGCCACCGGCGTGCTCTTTCGAGACCGCCTCGATCGCCTGCGTCGGCTGACCCTTGCGGCGCCCCTCATCCGCTGCGATCTCCGGCATCCCCTCGCGAACGGTGATGACGTTATTGCAGTTCTTGCAGCGGATCTTGAGGATCTTGCCGCGTACACGCTCGTCGCCGATCGAGTAACGGGTCTTGCACCGCTCGCAAAGGAACTTCACGCCACGCTCCCCCAGAGCGTCGGCGAACTGGCGGGAAAGGCGCAGCGCGACACGAGTGGTAATTGTGCCGAAAAAATCAGCAGCGGCAAAGGGGTACAGCCGTGCACGGTCAGGGGTTTGCCGACCCGGCGTCTGTGCGCCCCGCGCTCCCATGCGCCGAGCCCGAGGAGGCGTCGCCCGCCATGGACTTACCGCCGCTCTTGCGCCCGACGCGCACGGGCGAGATCACCGCGACGTCGCGGATCCTGGCGCCGGATTGGGTGGTGAGGAGACCTCCGACCTCGATTCCGTCGGTCTGGCTGGTCAGCTCGAGAAACAGCTGGACGTCCCGCAGCTCCGCGCCAATCCAGCGAGTCCGCGCGTTTGTCATCTCGTAGATGACCTCACTCTCGAGGGAGCGCACGAACCGCGTGCCCTCTAAACGGTACGCGACGATCGACCACCGGCGCGCCTGCGCGTCCTCGATGCTCGTGATCGCGACGATCTCGTCGCGGCCCTCGCCAAGATGACGCAGCGGCTCGGCGAACAACAGATTTGGAATCCGGATGGACGCGATCTTGTTCTCGCCAGTCGCGGACCGAACGGTCACCTCGTCGCCGTCGATCTCGACCACCTCGCCCGCCTGCGTGAGGCACGCCGGGAACTTCCGGCCGTTCGCATGGACGGGCGGCGGCGGGCGCACGCACGAGGCCTCGGGCAACGTGCGCGCGCTCGTCGCATCGGATGTCACGACGATCGCGGTGATCCGGCCGGCATCGACCACGAAGCGCAGATTGCGTTGCTGGCTCGGAATCGCCAGCCGCGGATCCCGCGCGCGATCCGGATCGTCGACGAGCGGCCCGAGCGCACGCTCGAGCTCCTCGAGCGTCGACCCGACGTGCACGTTCGACTTCTCCGTGCGCGCGACCTCCGAGCCGCCGACCACGGCGACAAACGTGACGTTGCTCGCCGTCTCGCCGCCGATCACGATCGCGTCGTCTTCCTCGGCGCGAAACACGCTGGTGCGCACGATGCCCGGCAGCTCGAACCGCATGATGCGCGGCCCCGACGGCAACTGCTGCAAGAGCGCGGCGACCTTGTCACCGAGCTTGTACGGCCCGACGCCGTCGCTGCGAATCGCGTGCGGCGGCAGCTGGCGAACAACGCCCGTCGTCGGCGGCTCGATGATGCGCCGGGGCGGCTGCAGATCGCGCGTTGCCGTGATCGCCGTGGGCGGGTCGCGATCGCACGCACCCGCGAGCAGTGCGACGACCAGGAGTGCTCTCACGCCTTGGATATAGCACTGGCGTGTTCCGCTCGCCCGCGCGGTGGGCACGCGCTGGCGTGAGCTACTGCTTGAGCGAGATATCGACGGTCCGCTGGATGTAGTCACCGAGGTCGAGCGAGATCCGATACGTACCTGCCGTCAGATTCTTCGTCGACAGGTTGTAGACGTACTGGCCTCCCTCGTACCGGAACGTGTTGCCGGTGTCAGCTTGGCTCGTCGAGATGGGCTCGACCACCGAACCGTTCGGGTTCGGCGAGAGCTTCACGAGCGTGATCGTCGCGACGAGGTCCGTGATGCCCGCGGACCATCCGGTCAGCTTGAACTTCACGGGGATCGTGCTGCCTTGCTTGAAGATCGAGGAACCGTCGGCGTTGACCGGCTGCAACACGCCGGACCAGCTGTACGCCGGCACGACGTCGACCGTGAACTTGCTCGACGACACATTGCCGTTCGCATCCGCTGCGCTGCAAGTCACCATCGTCTCGCCAGTCGCGAACGCACTACCAGCGCTCGGCACGCACGTCACGGGACGAACACCATCGATCTGGTCGAGCGCCGTTGGCAACGCCCACGTCACGATCGTGGTGGCGCCCGCCGCAGGCACGCTCACGCCGCCCGCCGGCAGCCCATGCAGCATCGGCCCGATGCGGTCGCGCACGGTCACCTGGAACGACGTGCTCGATGCGTAACCGAAGGGGTCGGTCGCCGTGCAATTCACGGTTGTCGTGCCGATCGGGAACACGGACCACGGCCGCGGCGTGCACGCGATCGTGACACCGTCGTTGCCCGGGTCGGTCGCGGTCGGTGGGTTGTAGAACACCTCGGCGCCAGCCGAGCTCGTCGCTTCCTTCACGATCGTATTCGGGATGTTTGCGATCGTCGGCGGCGTCGGTTCCCGGACCGCGACCGGGATCGACGCGAGGTACGTGTTCGCGACGTTCAGCTCCTGCGGGCTCGTGTTGACGAGGAAGTAGCCGTCGATCGTCAGCGAGCCGCTGTACGTACCGCTGACGACGAGCTTGTTCTGGCTCGTCACCGCGAGGCCGCGCAGGTTGCCGTAGAGCACCATCGGCACGTGCTTCGCCCACCGGAACTCGAGGTCCGGCGTGTACGAGACGAAGAACGTGTCGCGGTAGCGATAGTTGTCGAACGGACCGGCGCCGAAATCGATCGTGGCGCCGCGCAAACCCGGATCGAGGAACGGCGGCAGATGTCCGACGCCGGTGCCGTCGAGGTAGCCGCCGACGACGATGTTGCCGTCGCGGTCGAAGGCGATGGCGCCGCCCGACGCGGTGGCGCGGCAGGTCGCCGGATCGGTGCAGCTCGCCTGGACCGTCACGACCTTGTCGCAACGTCCATCGGTGCCGTAGCGCGCGACGTAGAACGCGTTCGCCGGTCCGCTGCTCGGCGCGCCACAGTCGCCTTCGAAGTCGTAGGCGCCGTGGAAGAAGCCGGAGAAGTAGACGTTGCCCGCGGCATCGCCGGCCAGGCCGTTGTGCGTGACCCACCACGCGCTCGGGTCGTCCCAGTAGACGCCCGATATCGTCGCGTCCTCCCAGTCGCGCAGACCGGTCGCGGGATCGAGCTTGATGAACTGGCTGCCGCGGCTGGTGTTGTACGTGATCGAGAGCAGCACCGCGCCATTCGGGTCGACGTCGATGCGGTTGATGAGGTCGGTGTTGTTGACGGGGTCGTTGTTGTAGGCGAACTGCCGGGCCCACTGCTCGGAGCCAGTCGGGCTGAGCTTGACGACGTACACGTCCTCTCCATCGCTCGTGAACGTCGCGGTGCCAAACAGCTGCGTGTTGCGCGCCGAAGCGGCAACGTAGATGTTGCCCGCCGCGTCGGCCTTGACGAAGCCATTCGCGGAGGAGCCAGCACTTCCGATCTGCGCGAGCCAACCGAGCGTGCCGTCCGCGTTGATCTTCCGGATCTTTGCGAACCGATCTTCGCTCAGGAAGACCGCGACCACGACGCCCCCGTCGGGTGTCGCCGCGAGCATCGCGCTCGACACCTGGCCCATGTCGAGCCGCTGGCTCCACACGTGTCCACCGTCTGGCGTCAGCTTCGCGATCGCGACCGAGCCGCCGGCGGCAGGAAGATTCGCGCCGCCGAGGTTCACGTCCTCGTTGGAGATGCCGCCGAAATAGATCATGTCGCCGACGGGGCTGACTGCCGACGTACCGTCGAACGTGTAGTAAACGAGGCCGGCGACGCCAAAGTTCGCGTTGTAGCTCTGCGCCCATCCGCCCGGATGGCAGTCACTCGGGCAAGCGTTCGGCTGTGCCGCCGCTTCATCGGGCTCGCAGACCTGGTTGCCGCAGACCGAGATCGGATCCTTGAGGTAGACGGTGATGACCTCGTCGTACTCGACCGGGGTCGCGCCGGTGCTGCTGTAACAGCTGCGCATCGCACCGGCGAGCGGATCATCGATCGACGTGCACGCACTCGGATTGCTCGGATTGATCGCGAGGCACTCGCCGACCGGTGTGATCGGTCCGTTGTCGCCCTGGCTCGAGCAGAAGCGCTTCGTGATCTCCGGGATGTTGCTGACGGGGCCCGCGCACGCGTAGAGCTTCGGCGTGTTCGAGATCGTCGACGTGCCCACGCAGCCCGGGGTCGTGTCGACCGTGCCGTTGCAGAGCGGCGTGGTCTGGAAGAGGTTCCCGTAGTACGCGCCTTCGCGCTTGTTCCAGTTCGTGCGTTCGTCGACGGTCGTCGCGAGTGCATCCTTGATCGACTGCGGCGCGCTGTCGGGCGCGCGCATCGAGATCTGCACGTGCACGCCATACGCATTCGTGCGCGCGAGCACGCAGGCCGAGACCCAGCGCTGGCAGGTTTCGTCGCACGCACCAGCGGGGCCATCCCACGCGGGTGCGAGCCCGATCGCGCCTTCGAGCAACACATTCGCGCCGCTCGGGTCGAGCACCTTCGAGACGCCCGCCGGCATCGCGCAGCTATAGATGTACTGGAGGAGCTTGCCCGCGTACGCGTTGGTGCGGAGCAGGTCGCGCGCGGCGAGGTTGCCTTCCCACACGCCGTTCTCCCAGATTCCGTTCTCCCAGATCCCGTTCTCCCAGATCCCGTTCTCCCAGATCCCGTTCTCCCAGATCCCGTTCTCCCAGATCCCGTTCTCCCAGATCCCGTTCTCCCAGATCCCGTTCTGGAAGACGCCGTTCTCCCAGATCCCGTTCTCCCAGATCCCGTTCTCCCAGATCCCGTTGGTCTCGAGACCGTTTTCCCAGATCCCGTTCGACGACAACGCCGGCTGCGCGGACGTCGAGATCTCGACGTCCCCACCACCACAACCAAGGAACGCCACCAAGACGCATGACCGCACGCTGATACCCATGATCCACCTCGAAGTAAGACTCGCGCTGTACCAAGCGGGCTCGTGGCGGGTCAACCGAATTGGTGCCTAGCTCATGATGTATCCGGAAAGCGCGAGCACCGCGATGGTCAAGAGTCCGACGAGGATCCACGGCAAACGATCCGCAAACGAGCTCGGCGCCGTCGGCAAGCGCGGTGCGCTGGCGGCAGGCGGTGACTCACGCGCGGGCACCGGCGCCTGCGGGCGATCGATCGTCGGCTCGTCCTCGGTGCGCACCCTGATCGGACGTGGCGTCGGGCGCGGCGGCGGCGTCGGGCGATCCTTGACGTCCGTCGTCTCGTCTTCGCTCCCGAGACGCGGCGCGGCCCGCTCGGGCTCGTCTCCCTCGCCATCGTCGGTCTTCGCGCGCTTGGCCGGCGGCGGATCCATCAGGTCGCTCGGATCGACGAGGGCGATCGGATTCGTGACCGCGACTTCGTCGTCTGGATCGCGCGGTGGCTTGGCTGTGATCGGCGACATGCCCGCGGGCACCGTCGGCACCGGCGTGCGGAGCGCGCGCAGCTCCGCCAGCTCCATGCCGAGGGCCGCGGCGATGTCGGCCTCGGGCTGATCGGTATCTTCCCAGTCAGGTGCCTGCTCGGGACCGGGCGCGCCGGGGGCAGGCTTGAAGCTCTCGAACATCTGGCTGTCGAAGTCGAGCTCCTCGGCGTTCGGCGCTTGTTCGGGCGCGAGCTCGGCGCGGCGTGGACCGCCCGCGGCTTGCGTGAGCATGTCGAGGTAGCGCGCGATGCGGACGGCGCCCGAGTGCAGGCGCTCGTCGCGAAGGAACGCCTCGAGATCGTCGGCGAGGTCGTACGCGCTCTGGTAGCGATCCTCGGGATGTTTCTCGAGTGCGCGCATCACGATCGACTCGAGGCCCGACGGGAAATTGCGCCGCGCGAACGTCGGTGGCTCGACCTGCACATCGATCAACCGGGCGACGACTTCTTGTGCGGGCCCACGGAACAGGCGCTTTCCGACGGTGATCTCGTAGAGGACGATGCCGAGCGAGAAGATGTCGCTCCGGTGATCGACGTCCTTGCGCCCCGCTTGCTCGGGCGACATGTAGCCGAGCTTGCCGGGGATGACGTCGCTGCGCAGACGCTGGCCCTTCGCGTTCGCGATGCCGAAGTCGATCACCTTGAGGAAGCCGTCCTGGGTGACGAGCAGGTTCGTCGGCGAGATGTCGAGGTGCACGATCTCGAGCGGCGTGCCCGACAGCAGCGTGCCTTCCGCGCCTCGCTGCGCGTGGAAGTAGCCCATGCCCGCCGCCGCTTGCCGCATCAGCTCGACCGCATGCTCGATCGGCAGGAACCGATCGTGGGAGATACCGCGGCGACACAGCTCGTTGAGCTCTTCGCCGACGATGTACTCCATCGCGATGTACGGGATGCCGTCGTGCTCGTCGACGTCGTAGACATGCACGATGTTCGGGTGATTGAGCAGCGCGCCGATGCGCGCCTCGTCGAGGAACATCTCGCAGATGCGCGGATCATCCGCGAGCTCCGCACGGAGCCGCTTGATCACGACCTCTTTTTCGAAGCCGGCCATGGCGGCCTGCTTCGCGAGATAGATCTCCGCCATACCGCCCACCGCGAGACGCCGAATGAGCGTGTAGCGACCGCCGAAGGAGGTCGGATCGAGGTCGGCGGTGCGGTGACGTTTCATGGTTCGGGAATCGGGACACCCGCTGCAGCGTGTGCTGCCAGCGTCGCATCGATCGCGGCGCGTGCGCTACCAGCGACCGGCAGCGGTGCGATCGGTTCGGGATGATCCGCGCGCTGCGCGAGCAGCGCCGTGAGCACTTGCGTCATCCCGCCGGCGAGGCCGTCGAGGTCGTAGCCGCCCTCGAGCACGGCAATGATGCGCCCGGCCGACACCTGGTCGGCGACCGCCCGGAGCCGCTTCGCCATCGCCGCGAACCCCGCGAACGTCACGCGCATCCCCGCAAGCGGATCGTGCTCGAACGCGTCGAAGCCGGCCGAGATCAGAATCAGGTCGGGCTTGAACTTCGCGATCGCGGGAACCAGCACGTGGTCGAACGTGGCGAGGTACTCCGCATCCCCACTGCCGCTCGGCAAGCCGACGTTCACGGTCGCGCCCAACGCCTTCGGGCCGCCGAGCTCGGTCGGCGCACCGGTGCCCGGGTAATACGGGAACTGGTGTACCGACAGGTACTGGACGTTCGGGTCGTCCCAAAAGATGTCCTGCGTGCCGTTCCCGTGGTGAACGTCCCAGTCGACGATCGCGACGCGCGCAGCCCCGCGCTCGCGCGCCGCCGCGGCCGCGACCGCGACGTTGTTCAGCAGGCAAAACCCCATCGCGCGATCGCGGGTCGCGTGGTGACCCGGAGGCCGCACCACGGCGATGCCTTGCGAGAGCGCGCCATCGAGCACGTCGGTCGCGAGCTGACTCACGCTGCCCGCCGCCGCGCGCGCTGCGTCCCACGTCTTCGGCGAGAAATACGTGTCCGGATCGAGCCACCCGGTGTGACCGGGCACGACCTTCACGAGCTCGTCGAGATACTTCGGCGCATGCACGCGCGCGAGCTCCTCGTCGGTCGCGAACCGCGTCGCGATGTGCGTGCCGCTCGTCGCGATGCCCGCCGCGGCGAGCGCGTCGCGCACGGCCACCGCGCGCGCCGGCCGCTCGGGATGGCCCGAAGGCGCGCGATGCTCGATGAACAGATCGTCGACGATGTAGCCGAGCTTCATGGCTACTCGCGTTCCGGTTTCAGCGCGCGCGACATCAGCGCCGCCATCGCGTGCCGCGCCGGCTGACCCTCGTGAATGATCGCGTGCATCACCGCCGTGATCGGCGCCTCGACGCCGAGCTTGTGCGCGAGCTCGTGCGCGACCTTCGTCGTCTTGACGCCCTCGGCGACTTGCTTCATCTCGGCGAGGATGTCGGCCATCGTCTTGCCCTGCCCGAGGCCGAGCCCGACGCGCCGGTTGCGTGATGCATCGCCACTGCACGTCAGCACGAGATCGCCGATGCCCGACAGACCTGCGAATGTCTGCGGCTGCGCGCCCATCGCCATGCCGATGCGCGTGATCTCTGCGAGCCCGCGCGTGATCAGCGCGGCCCTCGCGTTCGAGCCGAGGCCGAGCCCGTCCGAGAGCCCCGCGGCGATCGCCATCACGTTCTTGATCGATCCGCCGACGAGCACGCCCAGCACGTCGTCGGTCGTGTAGATGCGAAACCGGATGCTCGACAGCGCGGTCTGCGCGAGCCGCGTCGTCTCCGCGTCACGGCCGGCGAGCACGATCGCCGCCGGCTGACCCGCCGCGATCTCGCTCGCGAACGTCGGTCCCGACAGATACGTCGCGCGCCTCGCGATTCGCTCGGGCAGCACGTCGCCGTACACGGCGTCGATCGTCTTGAGCGTCCCGTCCTCGAGACCCTTCGATGCGTTGATGACGATCGCATCGGGATCGAGGGCGCCGGCGATCGCGCCGAACGTCTCGCGCACCGCGGTCGATGGCGTCACGCCCACGACGAACCGCTTCCCCTTCACTGTCGCCTCGAGGTTGCCGCTCACGAACACGGTATCCGGCAGCCGATACGCGGGCAGATACTGCTTGTTCACGCGAGACGTCTCGAGCTCGGTCGCCTTCTCCGCCCCACGGCAGTACAGGCTGACGCGGTGCCCGGCGTTACCGAACAGCATGGCGAGACAGGTGCCGTAACTGCCGGCTCCGATCACCGCGATGTCTTCGATGCTCATCGCGGCAGACCGTATCACGGCCATACGGTTCGCGACCTTAGCCATGTCTTCGCAAAACCCCGTCACACCGGCGAGGGTCGGGGCTCTACCTCCGGGTCATGCCGGTCACGCCTCTCGCAGTCCAACCGCTCACGCCTGCCACCGGCACGCCGGTCGTGCGACCGCCGCGACGGACGCCGGCGGCCAGCATGCCGCCGCTCGCGTACCTCCGGCACGGCCTTCACATCGCCGAGCATCGCAGCCGCATCGCCGGCTCGTTCTCCACCGACGCGCGTGCCCGCCTCGACTTCACGTTCGAGACCGATGTCGACGTCCGCACCGCCGTCCTCCGCTGCGCGCAGACCGGCGCTCCGCTCATCGAGTCCACGCTCGCCGACGGCGTCGAGACCACCTCCTACCTCGGCCGCCTCACGATCTTCGGCCGGCCGCGCGACATCAACCCGCGCGTCGTCGGCGACAAGACCGCGATGGCCGACCTCGCGAAGCTCCCGCACGCCGCGCTCATCAACCCGATGCGCGACGCGCTCGATGCTCAGCACATCTCGCGTGATCTCTACGCCGCGCCCCGCCCTTCGCCTGCACACAGCGCCTCCGCCGCGCACATCGCTGTCGGCGAGACCGTCGCCATCGCGACGTGGAGCTGGTGGTGGCCCGTCGCGATCGATGTGTGGAGCTGGCACGGCCCCGCGCGCTACCAGATGCAGGACGGACTCACGTCGTGGGCGGATACGGTCAACGGCTGGCACCGCACGGCGCCGACGTGGTCGTGGTGGACCGTCGCGGTGACGAACCTCTACTCGACGGACACGCTCGGCGTGGACGGCACGCTGCTGTAGCAGCCCGCCCGTCGTTTCGCTTCGGGCTGCGGCGCGACGGGTCGAACCGACCTCCTGCCACTCCTGCGCAGGGCTGATTGTCAGAGTCTCGTGTTTACTGTCGATTCAAATCACGGCACTCACCGGTTCGCCGCTCAGCCCGCCCGCGCCCACGTCACCCGCACAAGCGCCCTCGCCCGCGCGGGCGCCCACATCATCGCGCGGTGGCGCCCGCGCCGGCGCTGGTCGCAAGCGCTCCGCGGCGCTCGCGCAGGACCCGCAGCACGCGTCGCGCCCGTCGCTCGACTACCGCTATCCCGTGCACGTCATCCTCCGCGTGCGCGACGACGTTCCACGGCTGAGGCAGCGCGGCATCTACCACGCGATCCGCAAGGTGCTGCTGCGTGTGCTCGCACTCGCCGACATCCGCGTCATCCACATCTCCATCCAGCGCGCGCATCTCCACCTGATCGTCGAAGCCACCGACGAGCGCGCGCTGTCCAGCGGCATGCAGAGCTTCGCGATCAACGCGGCGCGCGGCATCAACCGCGCGTGCGAGCGCACCGGCAAGGTCTTCCGCTTTCGCTACAAGGCGAAGCAGATCACCACGCGCAGTTATGCGCGCAACGTGATCGCGTACGTCCTCAACAACTGGCGCCGGCATCGCGAAGACCGTAACGACCGCAACTGGGGCAACACGCTGCTCGACGCGTTCTCGAGCGCCATCTCGTTCACCGGCTGGGCTGGCAATCCGCGATGGAACGGACCGCGCGACTACGAGCCGCTGCCCGTCGCATCACCGAGGACGGATCTGCTCCGTTCCGCATGGCAATGGCACGGCCTCATCGATCCGTTCGAGCGGCCGGGGCCCGCCTGAGCGCTACGACTTCAGCGTCATCTCGCGAATGATCGGCGCTGCGTCGTCGACGTGAACCCGAGCAGCCAACTGCACGCAGGTTCGTCGCTAGACAGCCCTACGACCGATTACGGCTTGAGCGAGATGTTCACCTTGTGGATGACCCCGTCGTGCAGATCGATCTGGAGCTCCCACGTGCCGACCGAGAGCCCACTCGTCGCCAGGTTGAACGAGTACGTGCTGCCCGTGTAACGGAACCAGTTCCCCGTATCGGCACTGCCTGTCGCCACGGCTTCGATGACGGAGCCCATCGGGTTGCTCGAGAGCTTCCTCAGGAAGAGATGGGCCGGCGTCTGGATGCCGGCAGAAGGACCCGCCAGTTGAAAGCGGACGGGCACCACACTGCCGAGCTTGAAGATCGAGGTTCCGTCGGCGTTGACCGGCTGCAAGATCGTTCCGAATTGGAAGGTCACGGTGACGGTGAAGCTGCCGTTCGCGGTGTTGCCCGAGACATCAGTCGCCGAACACTGAACCATCGTGGGCCCGGGCGCGAACGTACTGCCGGACGGCGGCGTGCACGTGACCGGCACGTTGCCATCGACCGCGTCGGTCGCGGTGGCGATGAACGCGATGGGCTTACCGGCCGCGCTCGTCGCGATCGCGCTGATGTTGGCGGGCAACGAGAGAACAGGCACCGTCTCGTCGTGGACAGTGATCGTGAACGACTCCGTCGTCGTGTTCGCGCTCGCGTCCGTCGACGTGCAGGTGATCTTGTTCGGACCCGGCGGCAGCGCGGTGCCGGACGCGGGCGTGCAGTTTACTGTCGTGGCGCCCGTGACTTGGTCCTGCGCCACGACCGTCGCGTACGTCGCCACGGTGGTGGACCCAGTCGCCGGAATCGTGAAGTCACCCGGCGTGCGGATGATCGGGCCGCGCGTGTCGACGACGCTCGCGCTGAACGAGGTCGTCGTCGCGTTGCCGTGGATGTCCGTCGCGCTGCAGACGATGTTGTGCGTGCCGAGCGCGAGCAGCGTGTTCGGCTTCGGCGTGCAGAACACCGTCGCACCGTTCGCGTCGAGCGCGGTCGGCGGCATGTACCAGACCTGCGCGCCCGTGGGGCCGGTCGCTTGCACCGACACGGTGCTCGGCACGTTCTCGAACACGGGTGCCAGGAGATCGCCGTCGGCCGGCATCGGGAACGACGAGATGAACGTCTGCTCGTTATTCAGCAGGAGCGGATCGTTGTTCGCGACGAACTGGCCATCGATCAGCATCGAGCCACCGAAGCTGCCGCTCATCACGATGTGGCTGCGACTGTCGACGTTCATCGTGGACAACAGGCCCTCGAGGACGAGGGGCACTTGCTTCGAGAACCGGAAGTCGCCGTCGGTCGAGTACGACGCGAGGAACGGATCGTTGAACGCGTACGAGTAGTAGTTGCCGGCGCCGAAATTCACGAGCGCGCCGTTCTTCTGATCGAACATCCCGGCGACGAGGACCCCTCGGGTGTACGTATCGATCGTCACGCGCGTCGGCGTCACTTCCACCCACGCGTCGGGCGCGTTCGGCGTCAGCGTTTGGTACGTGGCATAGCGGGTCCAGTCTGCGTCGCCCGACGACCACGAGAGCCGCGCGAGGAAGTAATCGGGCCGGTTCACCTGACCTTCGTTGTCCGGTGATTCGGCGAACGGCCGGATGCCGTCGTATTGGCCGGCGATCAGGATGTTGTTGTCCAAGGGGTCGATCGTGAATGCGAGCGGATACTGCGGCACCGTCCGCGTCCACAACGTGCCGCCTGTCTCGCCATCGAGCCTGACGAGCTGCGTCCCGTCGTTGCGCGTCTTGAAGACCAGATCGCCGTCGCTGCCGATCGCGAGCTGCCCGGCCGTGACCGGCGACGTCGGGAACTCGAAGCCACGAACCCAGCAGTCCGTGGCGTCGTTCCCGAGTCGCGCGACGAACGTGCCGCCCGGCGCCCCAGCTGACGTGTAGGAACAGTAGCCAACATCGACGCCGATGCCCTGCCACGTTCCATAGAGGTACAGGTTGCCGGCTGCATCGTGGACGAGCTCACCGCCGTGGCCGCGGTTGAAAACCTCCCCCGTGCCACCTTCCATGCGGAAAGACCCAGGGACCACGAGCCCGGTGGGATCGAGCTCGATCCACCACAGATTCCAACCGCCGTCGTACGTCGTACCGGCGATCTTGATGTTTCCGTTGTTGAGCACGGTGACGCCCTCGGCGGTGGCCTTGTTGACGGAGGGCTCACCGGGGATCTCGATGCGGCGACCCCACGAGTAAACACCGTCGCGGTCGTACTTCGCGACCGCGATGTCGTGTGGGCTCGGCCCCGGATCGGGGAGGATGCCTCCACCGAGGTCCTGCGCCTTGCCGGCGGCGATCACGACAATCTCGTCGTTCGGACCGATCGCGAACCGACCACCGCCCGAGCCGATCGGATTTCCCGCCGGCGTGTCGAGGGTGCCGTCGAACGTCTTCGTCCAGCCGCCGAGCCGGCAGTCCGTCGGGCATCCAGCGGCAGTCTCGCCGCTCTCGCAGATCTGATTGCCGCACACCACGAGTGGCGTGCGCAGGTACGTCGTGATGACCTCTTTCCAGGGCGCGCCTGTCTGCGCAGCATCGAGGAAGCAGTCTTCATGCGCGCCGTTCGTGAGGGCCGCGCAGACCCCGGGACCATTCGTCGTCGCTTGGCACGTGCCGACGACGTCGATGACTTGATCGTCGCCCTGGCTCGAGCAGAACCGGCTCGTCAGCGCCGGGATGTTGCTGCCTTCACCCGAGCACGCGTAGAAGGCCGGCGTCGCCGTGATGATGCCGGTCGCCGGACCGTCGGCGACGTACGCATCGTTGGGCGTCGTCTGGAACAGGTTTCCGAAGAACGCGCCTTCCGGCAGATCGAACTCGGTGCCTTCAGTGCCCGTGAGCGCGAGCGCGTCCTTCACGCGTTGCGGCGCGTTCGACGGCGCGCGCATCGAGATCTGAACGTTCACACCATACGCGTTCGTTCGTGCGAGCACGCACGCCGAGACCCAGCGCTGGCAGGACTCGTCACACGTGCCCGTCTCCCACCACGCCGTGTTGTCTGCGTTGATGCCGACGCCAATCGCGCCCGTGAGCGTGACCTCGTGACCGACGGGTCCGATGACCGTCGTGAGCGAGAGGCCATCCGAGTTCGTCGCCGGCATCGCGCACGAGTAGATGTATTGAAGGAGCTGGCCGGCGTATGCGTTGTTCGTGAGCTGGTCAGCGCGCCAGCCGTTCTCCCAGATCCCGTTCTCCCAGATTCCGTTTTCCCAGATCCCGTTCTCCCAGATCCCGTTCTCCCAGATTCCGTTTTCCCAGATTCCGTTCTCCCAGATTCCGTTTTCCCAGATTCCGTTCTCCCAGATTCCGTTCTCCCAGATTCCGTTCTCCCAGATTCCGTTCTCCCAGATCCCGTTTTCCCAGATTCCGTTGGTCGTGAACCCGTTCTCCCAGATTCCGTTCTCGGAGGTGACGGGCGTGGCTTGGGTCGCGGTCGGTGGGTCGTCTCCACCGCAGGCTGCGAGCGCTACCAACACCACGGACAGGATCCTTGTCTTCATCACCACACCACCTCCAAACAAACGCAGGGCGCTTCGATAACAACCGGCATTACCAAACGTCAATCAAAACTTCGGGAGGTAGAGACGGGACCCGACGAACGTGAAGGTTCGGCCGTTCTTTTGGTAAGCTGGCCGAGGTTGTGGGGTGTTGGGACACTCAGGTAAGTAGTGCCTCTTGGTGACGGAAGACGACGACGCTGACTCGCTGATGCGAGCAATTGCTGCGGCACCCGCGAAGGTGCCGCCACCGCGTCTCGTCACGGCCGTGGTGGTCCAGCCGGGCGATGCTGCGCCCCAGGCGGATCAGTTCGCGTCGATCCGTGCGCGCATCGACGCCGATGCAGAGGTCAGCGAGCGCGAAGGCAAGCTCGTGCTCGTCTTTGCCGACGCGATGCGCGCAGCGGAAGCGGCCCTCGAGCTGCGGAACGACTTGCCCGCCACCCGCGTCGCACTCGCGACCGGTGTGGTGGCACCGGGAAGCGAAGCGGTCGCGGAGATCATCGGGCGGGCACTCGCCCTCGTCGGCGAAGGCGGGCGACGGATCCGGATCGACGACGAGACGGCGAAGCGGGTGCAGCCGAAGTTCGACGTCGGGGTGAACGGCGAGGACGGCAAGCAGGTGTATCTCGTCGAGCCGCTCGCGTCGGGCACACCGCGCCAGCAGAAGACGATCGGCAACTACCGCATCGTGCGGCTGCTCGGGACCGGCGGCATGGGCGTCGTGTATCTCGCGGAGCACGTCGCGATCGGTCGCAAGGCCGTCATCAAGTTCGTCCAGGAGAAGCTCGAGTCCAAGGAGCTCGCGACTCGGTTCTTCCTCGAAGCGAAGACGACGGCGGCGATCCGGCACCCCGGTATCGTCGACGTGTTCGACTACGGGCAGGACGAGACCGGCCGCCACTACATCGTCATGGAGTACCTCGAGGGCGAGAGCTTGCGAGTGCGGCTCCGTCGCGAGAAGCCGTTGCCGCTCGACGTCGCGATCGCGCTCGGCACGCAGATGGCGAGCGCGCTCGGGGCAGCACACGCGGCGGGCGTGATCCATCGCGACCTCAAGCCCGACAACGTGTTCCTCGTCACCGACCCCGAGGCGCGCGATCGCGTGCGATCGAAGGTGCTCGACTTCGGCCTCGCGAAGATGCCCGACAGCGGCGACACCGGGCTGACGCAGACGGGCAACTTCGTCGGCACGCCGCTGTACATGTCCCCCGAGCAGTGCCGCTCGAACACGCAGACCGATCACCGCACCGACATCTACTCGCTTGGCTGCGTGCTGTTCGAGATGGTGACGGGCCGGCCGCCGTTCCTCGACAAGACGGTCGGTGACCTCATCATCGCGCACAACACGACGCCGCCTCCCCTCGCGAGCAGTCTGCGCGAAGACGTGCCGCATACGCTCGAGCGGTTGATCGCGCGCACCCTCGCGAAGCATGCCGGTGATCGCTTTCAGTCGATGGAGGAGCTCGGCGACGAGCTCGGCCGCATCGCGAAGACGCTCGGCAAGGTTCGCGCCGACGACACGCCGGTCGCGCGGCCGCGTCGCGAATCCGCGCAACCGACGCCGTCGGCCGAGGCGCCCGAGATCGTCGCGCCGCCGCAGTCGCTGCCGGAGCAGCGCCGGCCATCGCGCACGAAGTGGATCGCGCTCGGTGTCGGGGGCGCGGTCGTCGCGAGCCTCGTCGCATTCTTCGCCCTCCGTGACCCGGCGAAGAACGAGGCGACCAAGCCGCCCGCGGATCCGAACCGGCGCGCGATCGCCGTGCTGCAGCTCGACAACCAGTCGGGCTCACCCGATACCGCGTGGCTCGCGACCGCGCTCTCCGTCGTGCTCACCCGCGATCTGGCGGACGGCCTGCGCGTCGTGCCCGTCGACGACGTGACGCGCATGAAGTCGGACCGCAACCTCACCGGGCCGTGGACACGCGAGCGGCTCGGAGAAGTGCGGGCTGCACTCGGCATCGACTACGCGATCGTCGGCGGCTACGTCGCACTCGGCGCGAAAGCCGGCGGGCAGCTGCGGCTCGATCTCGACCTCGTCGACACCACGACAGGCGCCGTCGTCGAGCACATCTCCGAGACCGGGACCGAGACCGACCTGTTCGCGCTCGGCACGAAAGTCGATGCCGCGTTCAAGCGTCATCTCGGCGTCGCCGCGAGCGCGTCGTCGACGAGCGTCGGCCTGTTGCCGAAGAACGCGGCGGCCGTGAAGCCGTACGCCGAAGCGCTCGCAAAGCTGCAGTCGTTCGACGTGACCGGCGCGCGCACCCTGCTCGAGCAAGCAGCCGCGATCGATCCCGAGGATCCAGCGATCCACTTCGCACTCGCGCGCGTGTGGAGCGAGCTCGGTTACGACGCGAAGGCCGCGACCGAAGCGAAGCTCGCATACGACCGCGCCTCCGGACTGACGCGCGAGTACCAGCTCGCGATCGAAGCGAAGTATCGCGAGACGACGGGCCAGTGGGACCAGGCGGTCACCTCGTACAAGACGCTGTTCGAGTTCTTCCCGCAGAACCTCGACTACGGCCTGGCGCTGGTCGCCGCGCAGACGCGCGCGGGTGATGCGAAGAGTGCGTACGTGACCCTCGATGCGCTCCGCAAGCTAGGCTCGGATCCGCGGATCGATCTCGCAGAAGCCGTCGCCGCCGAGTCTGCCGACGACGCCGAGCGCGAGCGTGCGGCGGCCGAGCGCGCGGCGTTCCTCGCGAACAAGACCGGCGCGCGTCTCCTGCTCGCGAAGGCCCGGTTCAAGCAGGGCTGGGCGGAGTTCACGCTCGGGCGCGACAGCGACGCAGCGAAACACTACGAGGAGGCTCGCAAGATCTTCGCCGAGGTCGGCGACCGCTCGGGTCTCGCGCGCGTGCTCAACAACATGGCGCTCGTCGCACATCGCGCGCATCGCGACGACGAAGCCGCGAAGCTGTTCGAAGAGTCCCTCGCGATCGCGCGAGAGATCCAAGACACGATCGCCGAGGCGTGGGTCCTCAACAACTGGGCGTATCTCGTCACCGATCAAGGCGATCTCGATCGCGCGATCAAGCTGTATCAAGAGAAGATCGCGCTCAGCGGCAAGCGAGGCGTACCGCCGGCGAGCCTCGCCGCGGCGCACGCGAACATCGCGGAGATCGCGCGTTGGCGCGGTGACCTCGCGACCGCACGCGAACATTGCAACACCGCCGACGACCTCGTGCGCGGCGTCGACGCGCGCCGGTTCGCCGCCTTCGCCGCGTATCAATGTGGAGAGCTGATGCGTGCGGACGACGACCTCGCCGGCGCACGCAAGCGCATCACGCAAGCGCTCGGCTGGGCATCCGATACCGGCAATCCCGAAGCAGCGGAGATCCGGACCGGGCTCGCTCGTCTCGAGCTCGATGCCGGCAACCACGCGGAAGCCGAGACCACGGTTCGCAAGAGCCTCGAGGATCTGCGCGCCGCGAAGGAGGGTAGCCAGCAAGTCTGCGCGATCGCGGTGCTCGCCACCACGTTGCTCGTGACCGGCCGCGCCGAGGATGCACAGAAGGAGCTCGACGTGATCGCGAAGCTGCCCAAGGACGGCGTGAGTCGCGCGTGCCAGATCGAGGCCGGGCTCGCGGCGGCGCGCGTGATCGCCGCTGGCGACAAAGAGGCCGGCTTAGCCGCGCTCACACAGGTCAGAGATCGCGCCCAAAAAGCGGGCCTGATCCAGCACACGCTGCTGGCCCGCCTCGCCCTCGGGAAGACGGGTGCCCCAGGCGAACTACCTGGACTCGCAAAGGAAGCGGCCGCGAAGGGGTTCAAGCTCATCGCGCGCCAGGCCCGCGAGAAAAAATAACCGTCACGCGCGTCCTGGCGGGTCTCTACCTCTGCAGGAGACGCCAGATGCTGAGGTCACTCATCGCAAGTTGCTTGGCCACCATGGCCGCGATCGGTTGCGCCGCGTCATCAGAGTCCACCGACGCGGGGACCGAGTCCTATCGCGACGTCGTCTGTCACGACGCACGCTACACGAACGTGTTCGAGGACGAGCACGCCTGCCACACGTACCTCGATGCGTGCCTCGGCAAGCTCACGCCGGCGCAGCGCACGTCGTGGGACGCGCGCGTCGGCGCCTGCATCGAGAACGCGACGAGCACCGAGTGCTTCGCCGAGGTGCCGTGGTGCTGAAGAACGCGCACGAGTCCACGCAGACGCCGCGCCTCGTCGAGCGCAACACGCAAGACGACGGCGCACTGACCGAGGTCTTCGAGGTCGCCCCGGGCGAGCTCGTGGTCGTCGAGTCGTGGAGCGTCGAAGAGGTCACCGTTCCAGCGCGCCCGAGCGCGCGCCGTCAGTAGCAGAGCGCCACGCCGCGGAGCCGACGAAGTGAGATAGGGCGATAGGGAGTGTAGTTCGGGTGATAGGGAACTGGTGGTTCGTCGGTTCCGCCGCTTGGCGCTCAGGTCGACTGTTCGTCGATGATGCCGGCCGCGATGGCGCGCTTGCGTAGCTCGCCCTTCAAGATCTGGAAGCGCTTGCGGAGACGGTCGGTCTCGCGCTTGAGGCCCCCGTCATCGGGATCGTCGGTCTCGAGCGTGACGCGCGCGACGTCTTCCCACGCCATGTCGCGATCGATGCGCAGCGTGAGGAGCGTGCGGTCCTCGTCGTCGAGCGTCGCGCGGATGACAGCGAAGCGGTCCTTGATCTCGGTCTGTTGCCACGGCTGCGTGCGGCTGCGGGCGATATCTGCGAGCGACTGGATGCGCGAGTCCCCACCGCGGCGCTCGCCCTTGTTCCACGGCGACCGCTTGTAACGCGAGACCGCGTGGCGGCCGAGGACGTAGATCCACGTGCGCAGGCTGCAGCGGAAGCCGAACTTCGGCAGGCCCTTCCACAGATCTTCGGCGGTCTGCGAGAAGACTTCACCCGCGTCGGATTCGCTCTTGACCATGTTGACCAGGAAGCCGAACAGCTCCGAGCCATAGGCCTCGAGGACCTTCGTCGCCGCTTGATCGAGCGCCCCACCCTTCACCAGCTCCGCCACCTCGGTGTCGATCAATTCACCCATAGGCCGCGCACTATACGTCGGTAAGATGCGCGCGTGAAGCTCATCGTGTTCGGTGCGACCGGCGGAACTGGGCAATGTCTCGTCGAGCAGGCGCTCGCCGCGGGCCACGAGGTGACGGTGTTTGCGCGCAAGGGCGGGCAGATGTCCCGCGCGCGTGTCGTCAGTGGCGATGTCCTCGATCACGCGAGCGTGGCCGAGGCGGTGCGCGGGCACGACGTGGTGCTGTCGGCGCTGGGCACGCGGCCGTGGCGGCATCAGGACGTGTGTAGCGGCGGGATCGCGGCGATCTTGCCGGCGATGAAGGTGGCCGGCGTGCAGCGCGTGATCGCGATGTCGTCGCAAGGCGTCGGCGATTCGAAGATCGAGGGCATCGCGGGGCTCGGCGCGTCGCTGCTACTCGCGAAGGCGTTTCGCGACAAGCACGCGATGGAGGTGATGCTCGCCGATTCGGATCGCGAGTGGATCGCGGTGCGGCCGGGCATCTTGACGAACGGCAAGCCGCGCGGGACGTGGCGCACGGATGTCGACGGCGAGATTCGAAGCGGAAAGATCGCGCGCGCCGATGTCGCCGCGTTCATGCTGCAGCAGCTCGCATCCGATGACTGGTTGGGGAAGCGGCCCGTTATCGTCTGGTAGAGTCCCGCGATGCCGAAAGTCGCGCGGCCTTGGCATTGGTTCTTTCTGAACACGCCGTTCGGCGCGACGAGCGGCTTCGTTGCCGTGATGCTCGGCTACCTCGGCAACAAGGCCGGCATGGACGACGCCGTCATCGCGGGGCTGTCCGCGGCGAATCTGTTTCCTCACGCGTGGAAGTTCTTCTGGGCGCCGATCGCGGACATCACGTTCTCGCGCAAGCGCTGGTACCTGATCTCGAACGGCACGTCGTGCCTCGCGCTGCTCACGATGGCGTTCGTCCCGTTCACGAAAGCCAACATCGGGACGTTCGAGATCCTGATCCTCGTGAACAGCCTCGCGATCACGTTCCTCGGCATGGCCGTCGAGGGTCTGATGGCGCACAACACGCCCGAGAACGAGCGCGGTCGCGCGGCTGGCTGGTTCCAGGCCGGCAACCTCGGCGGCGCGGGAATCGGCGGCGGGCTCGCGCTACTCGTCGCGCAGCACGTCTCGATCACCGCCGCGTTCTTGATGCTCGCGGTGCTCCTCGGTAGCTGCTCGTTCGCGCTCTTGCTCGGCCCCGATGCGCCGCGTGACCACGTCGAGGCCAAGTCCTTCGTGAAGAAGGCGGCGCTGTCGACGAAGAACGTGTTCAAGGATCTGTTCGGTACGCTTGCGAGCCGCCGCGGCATCATCGCGCTCGTCATCTGCTTCATGCCGCTCGGTGCGGGTGCGGCCGTGAATCTGTTCGGCGCGATCGGCGCTCGCTGGCAGACCTCGGCGGAGACCGTGGCGATCGTGACCGGGATCCTCGGTGGTGTCGTCGCGGCGATCGGCTGCCTCGTCGGTGGCTGGTTCTCGGACCGCCTGCCCCGTCGCGTCGCGTACGTGCTCTCGGGCGTGTTTCTCGCCGCGGTCGGCACGCTCATGGCGCTCTCGCCGCAGAGCGTCTACTCGTACGTGGTCTTCACGCTCGCGTATCAGTTCGTCTCGGGCATGGTCTACAGCTGCTTCACCGGCTTCGTGCTCGAGGTGATCGGAGTGGGCGCGGTCGCGACGAAGTACAACGCACTCGCATCACTCTCGAACATTCCGATCTGGTACATGACGCTCATCCTCGGCAACGTGTCGAAGGAGCACGGCCCGGTGACGATGCTGTTCGTCGACGCCGGCGCGGGCATGATCGGCCTCGCGGTGCTGCTGCTCGCGATCCTGGTCGTGCGGCCGCATCTGTCCAAACCAACGGCGCCGCCTACGGTAGTCTGAGGCATGCGTCGCGCTGTTCTCTTCCTGCTCGCGGCATGTGGCACGCCCTCGGATCTCCCGCCGCCGAAGCGCCCGAACAACGAGCTCGTCGTCGGTGACTTCGCACGGAAGCCGCCCGATGGGGAGATGGCCGTTCGCTTCGGCGGCAACGGCAGCTACTTCTTCACGAAGAGCAAAGCCGAGCTCGAGAAGCCGCCGCACCTCGCCGATGGCACGTTCACGCTCGAGGGCGACACGCTGACGTTCACGGCCGACAAGGGAATGTGCGCGGACGCGGCGAAGAGCGGCAGCTACAAGGTCGTGATCAGCAAGATCGGCATCCGCTTCACGAAGGTCGACGACGGCTGCGCCGATCGCGCGCGCCTCGATGGCCAGACGCTGTGGCGCGTGAAGTGATCCGTCACCACCGCTAGAAGTGGAAGTCGCAGAGCCGCGTCGCGCTGTTGTTGGTCTCGGAGAGCTCGGCGACGGTCGCGCCGGAGTCGACCGTCACGCGCACGGTGCACCGCTGGCTCTCGACACAGTTCTGATCGAGCCGCAGGTCCGGGATCCAGAGGCTGTACGTCTGCCCGTCGACGAGCGGCGGCACGGTGTACGTCTTCGGCCAGGTGCTCGCCGAGAAGCTCACGCGGACCTGGCTCGCTCGTGCGTTCCCAGCGCCGACGTTCCTGACCCCGAAGCGAAGGTTGTAGCCGTCCCAGTTGCAGCGTCCGTCCGGAGCGCTCATGTACACCGGCACGAGATCTGGCGCGCAGTACGGCTCTCCGGGAGCGCAGGTGAGCACGGACTCGACGACGTCGAGCTCCTCGTCCTCACCATCCTCGGGGACGACACAACCCGTCGCGAGCGCGACCAGGACCAGGCATTTCGAAGTCATGCTCCGTAGTGCCAGCCGGCCAGCGATGTGACGCGAAAATCGTCAACCGCCCGGGGTCGTCGCGGACAGAGCTTCGGTCGCGAGTACGACGCGATTGCGGCCTGCACGCTTCGCCGCATAGAGCGCGGTATCGGCGGAGCGCACG
Organism: Myxococcota bacterium; assembly: GCA_030857175.1. Classification (GTDB taxonomy): domain Bacteria; phylum Myxococcota_A; class Polyangia; order Haliangiales; family Haliangiaceae; genus JABFXX01. Next base: position 47,987 of record JALZOJ010000022.1, read on the forward strand.
AGGGCCTCGGCGTCGGCGCCGTCGTCCGGGAACGTGGCGACGCCGATCGAGACCGAGAGCTTGCTTGCGCGCGGCGCGGCCTCGGAGAAGTCGTGCGAGCACACGCGATCGCGCACGCGATCGGCAACCTTCGCCGCGGTGAACTTCGCCGTGTCGACGAGGATGACCGCGAACTCTTCGCCGCCGTAGCGCGCGACCACGTCGTTCGCGCGGCGCGTGTCGGCGAGGACGCGCGCGAGCTGGCGCAGCACTTCGTCGCCGGCGGGGTGACCGAACGTGTCGTTGAACTGCTTGAAGTGATCGACGTCGAGCATCAGCAGCGAGAGCGGCAAGCCGGAGCGCTGCGAGCGCTCGACCTCGAGCGTGAGCCGCTCGTGGAAGTGACGGTGGTTGTAGAGGTTGGTGAGGCCGTCGGTGACGGCGAGCTGCGCGAGGCGCGCGTTGGCTTCGGCGAGCTCGTGCGTGCGTTCGTGGATCTTCGCCTCGAGCTCGCGGTTCATCTCGAGCAGCGCCTGGTTCTTCGCCGAGAGCGACGCGATCAGCTGCTGGTTCTCGTGCACGAGGCGGTACTGGCGGAGCAAGTTCTCCGTCGCGAGGAGGAGCGCGGTCTCGTCCCACGGCTTCGCGATGTAGTGGTTGAGGTGCGCGCGATTGATCGCGTCGATCACCGCGTCGAGGCCGGCCTGACCGGTCAGCAGGATCTTTGTCGTCGCCGGGAGGCGGCGGTCGACGATCTCGAGCAACTCGACGCCCTTCATGCCCGGCATGATTTGATCGGCGATCACGAGCGCGATCGCCTCGCCTTCACGCGTGAGCTCGTCGAACAGCGCGACGGCCTCGTCACCCGAGCGCGCGGTCGCGATCTGACACTCGTGCCCGAACCGCGCGCCGAGCTGTGCGCGCAGCACGCGGAGCACGCCTTCTTCGTCGTCGACGCAGACGATCACCTCGCGCGAGACGCTCACGACGTGCGTACTCCGATCGGCAGGCGAACCTCGAAGATCGTCTCGCCCGGCTTGGACTCGCAGCGGAAGTCGCCGCCGTGCTTGTCGACGATCTGCCGTGCGATTCCGAGACCGAGCCCCGTGCCCTCGCCCTTGGGCTTGGTCGTGAAGAACGGCTCGAAGATCCGCGGCAACACGTCGGCCGGCACGCCGGGACCATCGTCGATCACGCGCACGATCGCGAGCTTTTCGTCCGCGGACAGCGACGTCTCGATGATGATGGTTCCCTTACCGCCCACGGCCTGTTGCGCGTTCGAGATCAAGTTCGTCCACACCTGGTTCAGCTCGTCGACGTATACCGGAACGTGCGGCAGGTTGCCGTACTTACGTTCGATCACGATATCACGCAGCGTGTGGTGCAAGAGCGCGAGCGTGGTCTCGAGTCCCTCGTGGAGATCCGCCTCGATGCGCGTCGCTTGCTGATCGAGGTGTGAGTACGTCTTCAGCGCGCCGACGATACGCTGGATCTGCTGCACCGCATGACGGACCGTCGACGCCGTACGGTATAGATACACGTGGTCCGTGAGCGACGCGATCGCTTCCGGAGCGAGCTCCTTCGGCGTCTTCTTTAGCAATCGCTCGGCGTCCTCGACCGATGCGCCGAGGTCCGCGAGATCGGCCGCGAGCGTCGGAGCGTTCGCGATCTTGGCATCCTGGAGGACGCCCATGATCTCGCGCGCGGCCTTGCGTGAGGTGAGGCTCGTCGGGAGCGGGCGCTCCGCGAGCGCGGGCGCGGTGGACTCGAGGTAGCTCGTGATCGCGGCGGCGACCGACGGCGACGGTGCGTGCGCCGCGAGCTCGGCGCCGTGTCGCGCGACGCGAACGAGTGCGCTCGCGAGGCCTTCGATCGATCCGCGGATCGCGGCGGTCGGCGAGTTGATCTCGTGCGCGACGCCGGCGACCAGCACGCCGAGGCCGGCCATGCGCTCCGAGAGGATCAGCTGCGCCTGCGTCTCGCGCAGATTGGCGAGCGCCTTGCCGAGCTCGTGGTTGATCGCAGTCAGCTCGGCGGTGCGGAGCCGGACCTTGCGCTCGAGCTCCTCGGAGGCGCCGCGGACTTCCTGATAGAGGAGTGCGTTTTCGACGGCGGCGCCCGCTTGATCCGCGAACGTCGTCAGGAGGTTCAGGTCAGCCTCGGAGAACTCGCGCGCGTCCTCGGAGCGACCGACCGCGAGCACGCCGACGACGCGCGCCTTGCGATCGAGCGGCAGCGCGACGAGCGGGCCCGGCGCGCCCGCGGCCTTCGCGGCTTCGCCGTGTGTGGGATCCGCGCTCGCGCGATCGAAGCGCGCCGGCGTGCGCGACGTGCGGACTTGCTCCGCGATCGCGACCAGCGCATTGGCGGCGGCGAGCGCTTCGTCCATCGCGAGCGACGTCGACATGTCTGCACGCTTCGCACGCGCGGCCGAAGCGCGCAGCGGCGCGGAGCCGCCCTGCTTGTCCGCCAGCCAGAGCGCGACGAGCTGCACGTCGAACGTTCGCGCGACGGCGTCGACGATCTTGCGCGACACGCTATCGAGATCGATCACGGACGACACCGCGCGGCCGGCGTCGTGGAGCGCCACGATCTCGCGCATGCGAGCCGCGAGGCGCGCCTGGTTGTCCTTCAGCGTCGAGGTCATCTGGTTGAACGCGGTTGCGAGATCGGTGAGCTCGTCGCCACCGGCGATCTCGATGCGGTGATCGAGGTCGCCGCGCGAGACCGCGATCGCACCGCGGTGCAGCTTGCCGATCGGTGCGCCGAGCCGCCGCGACCAGAACAGCGCGAGGACGAGCGCGAAGCCGAACGCACCGAGCCCGCCCGCGACGAGCGTGCGCACCGCGAGGCTCTTGGTCTCGGCGAGCGCCTGCCGATCGACCGCGACGCCGATCAGACCGACCGGCTGATCCGCACTGTCGAGCAGCGCGGTGACCGCGAACTTGTACTTCGCTGCATCGTCGCCGGTGCGCGGAATATCGAGATCGCGGATCACGCGCTGGCCGCGCAGCGCCGCGGCGCGATCGCGCGAACCGAGCGTGACCGGATCACTGCGGCGACCTTCCGGCGAGCGGAACGTCACCGCGAGCTGGCCCGACATCCCGCCGAGCATGACGTCCGCGGACACCGCACCCTTGATCGCATCCGCGAAGTCGCCATCGAGCGGCATGGACAGGACGGCGATGCCGCGGAGCGTGAGGCTCGCGTCGACGATCGGCGAGACCGCGCGGACGACGACGCGGTCGCCGACCGTGACGAGCGAGACGCCGCGCGTCCACGACCGTCCCGACGCGACCGCGGGATCATCGGGCCCGATGCCGACATCGGCGAACCGTGTGACCGCGCCACCGAGCGTGCGATCGATGATCACCGTGCCCGCGGCGTCGACGATCTGCAGCCGCGCCGACGGCACGTGTGCTTGCTCGTCCGCGAGCCAGGTCTCGACCGCCGCGACGTCGTTCTTCACGAGCGCGTCCGCGAGCTCGTTCGATTCCGAGAGCTGCACGCACTCGTCGGCGAGCCGCTCCACGGAGCGCAGCACCAAGTTGAGCCCGACGGTGAGCTGGCGGTCCGCATCCTCGCGCAGGCCGCCCTCGAGGCTCGAGAGGATCACACCGGTCGCGAGCAGCGCGACGATCACGACGGGCACGAGAGCCGCGAACAGCATCGCGATCACGAGCTTCGTACGCAGGCGGAGGCGCAGCGTCGGTGGCGTCGGCGCCTCTACGCGCGGAATCCGAAGGCTCGACAGCCGGAACAGCTTCGACTTGCCGGTATCGGGCTCGCTCACCGCACATCCTTCCGGCGGTGAATGCGCGCGTAGACCGGATGGCCGAGCGGCGACAACACGACGCCCTCGAGCTCCGCACGCACCGCGACGACATACTCGCTGTGCGCGATCGGCACCCACGGGCAGTCCTCCGCGATCTTGTCCTGCGCGGCGCGGTAGAGGCCGATGCGCACCTGTTCGTCGACGGAGCCCTGCGCTTCGATCAAGAGCTTGTCGACGGTCTCGTCGCGATAGAACGCGATGTTCTGCGCGGACTCGAGCACCGTGTTGTCGGAGTGAAACAGCACGTAGAGAAAGTTGTCGGGATCGCCGGTGTCACCGATCCAGCCGAACAGCGCGAGGTCGTGAAGACCCGCTTCGACGGCCGTGCGGTGCTCTTGGTACGGCTGCAGCACGAGCTCGGTCTGGATGCCGACCTGCTCGAGCGCCGCTTGCAGAAACCGCGCGACGCGCTCGGGCGACTGGATATACGGACGCGGCGTCGACGGCGCGTAGAGCTTGTAGCGCTTCGATCCGTCGAACGTGCCCGCCAGGCTCGCTGCCTCGAGGATCTTCTTCGCGAGCCCTGGATCGAAGGCGTAGCGCGCGCGGGGTTTGTGATAGCCCCACTGCGTCGGCGGAAGTGGGCCATCCGCGGCGATCGCGCGGCCCTGGAACGCGAGCTTGATGATCGGCTCTTTATTGACGGCGTGGTTCGCGGCGCGCCGGACCTCGCGGTTGTCGAACGGGGGCTTCGTGACGTTGAAGGCGAGGTACGAGACATCGTTACCCGGCGTGTGCTCGAGGCGCAGGTCGGGATGTAGCTCGACGAACGGCTGCTCGTCGGGACGGATCGAGGCCGCGAGGTCGACGGAGCCCGACTCGAGATCGATCAGCCGCTGCCGCGCATCGATCACGACGCGAAACACGATCCGGTCGAGGAGCGCCGGCGTCCCCCAGTACTTGGTGTAGCGGTTGACGACCACCGACTCGCCTGCCGTCCACGAGTCGAACGCGAACGGCCCGGTGCCGACCGGGTGCGCTTGAAACGCGTCGCCCCACTTCTTCACCGCGGTGGGCGACACGATCGGATACATCGCGACCTCGCCGAGCAGCGGTGCGTACGGCCGCCCGACGACGATCTCGACGGTCGTCGCGTCGATCGCGGTGACCGCGGTGATGTCTTTCAAGAGGCCGGTCCAGTACGTGACCCCGAGGTAGTTCGGATGCTGCGGGTCGAGCAGCCGCTTGAACGAGAACTCGACCGCGGCGGCATCGAGCGGCGTGCCGTCGTGAAACGTCACGCCCCGGCGGAGGTAGAACTTCCAGCGCTTGCCGTCGGGAGACGCCTCCCACTTCGTCGCGAGGTTCGGCTCGACGTCGGTCGATCCGGGCTTCCACCGCACGAGCCCCTCGAAGACGAGCCCACCGACCTCGATCGACTCCGAGTCGGTCGCCCGGACCGGGTCGAGCGTCAGCGGCTCGGCGGCCCGCGCGACGACGAGCGCCCCGGGGTCACGGCGGCGATGGCCCACCGATCGGTCGGCGTTACACGCCACCGCGAGCGCCGCGATCAGCACTGCCGAGGCACATCGCCCCATCACGGGGCTGACTCTATCACCCACCGGCGATTGACTATCGGCACTTCGCTGACTTAGCGTCCCCGGGCACGCCGGTTTGGTGTCTCGGCGTGCGTGAATTCACGGTCACCATCAACGTCGAAGGGGAGCCCTCCGTCCATGCGCCTAGCTTCTTTGCTCGCAAGCGTTGTCACCTTCGTTGGACTGGCCAGTTGTGGTCCGTACAGCGTCGGCGAGAACTTGGCTCTCAAGACCACGCCGAAGGTCCTGAAGCGCGGACAACCCGCGATTCAGATGGAATCCGACTACGAGCTCGCCAAACAAGCCATTCCCGGCGCGCTCAAGACCGTCGAGAACTTCTGGATCAACTCGCCCAGTAACCCGCAACTGCTCGCGCTTCTCACGGAGGGCTACTGCCAGTACGGCACGGCGTTCGTCGAGGACGACTGGGAAGTGGCGAAGTTCAAGAAGGACCTCGAGGCAATCGAGTACCACAACGAGCGTTCGACGAAGATCTTCACCCGCTGCCTGAACTACGCCCTGCGAGGCCTCGGCGAGCGCTGGAAGAAGGAAATCTTCGAGGCCCCCGACACCGTCGCGCTGCTCGTCAAGGAGACCGGCAAGAACAAGCGCTTCGAGATGATGTTCGCCGGCCTCGCGCTCGGGTCGCTCATCAACCACAACCTCACGCGCATCGAGATGCTCGGCTACCTGGACACGGTGAAGAAAATCCTCACCCGCGTGGTCGAGATCGACGGTGCCGCACCGAAGACCTGTGCAGCACCGCCCGCCGCGTGCCCCGCCTCGACCGCACATCTCGTGATGCCGTACGTCGCGTTCGGCATGCTCGCCACCGGTTCCGGCAAGGCAATGGGCGGTGATCCCGAGATGGGCCGCGCCAACTTCCAGAAGGCGCTCGACATGACGGGCGGCCGCTTCCTGCTCGCACGCACGCTGATGGCCTATCGCGTCGGCCTCGCGAACAACGACCGCAAGTTCTTCCACGACCAACTGAAGCAGGTGCTCGAGACCCCGCCGTCGGTGTGGCCCGAGCAGCGTTTGGCCAACGAGGTCGCCCATCGTAAGGCGCGCCGCTATCTCGCAAAGGAAAAGGAGCTCTTTCAATGAGGATGACCACAGGACTGTTCGCCGGCGCCGCGCTGGCATTCGCACTCGCCACACCCGCGCATGCGGAGAACGTGCAGCTACGGATCGCGACGCTGGCACCTTCGGGCAGCCCGTGGATGTCCGTGCTCGACAAGGCGGCGGGCGAGATCAAGGACAAGACCGCCGGTCGCGTCACGCTCAAGTACTACGAGGGTGGCCAGCAGGGTGACGAGAAGGACTTCGTCCGCAAGGTGCAACTCGGACAGCTCGACGGCGCGGCGATCACCGCCGTCGGCCTGTCACTGATCGACGAGTCGATCAAGGTGCTCGAGATCCCGCGGCTGTTCGAGTCGTACGAAGAGGTCGACTACGTCGCGGATCGGATGTGGCCTTACTTTCAAAAGAAGTTCGAGAAGAAGGGCTTCAAGCTCAACGACCGCGGCGAGGTGGGCTGGATCCACTTCCTCTCGAAGAACGAGATGAAGACGGTCGCGGATCTCAAGAAGACGAAGCCCTGGCTCTGGGAAGACAAGGTCGTCAAGTCGATGTTCGGTAAGCTCGGCATCGGCGGTGTACCGCTGGGCGTACCCGAGGTCGACTCGGCACTGACCGCGAACCGTATCGACGCATGCTACGGCTCGCCCGTCGCTGCCGTCGCGCTGCAGTGGTACACGAAGGTCAAGTACATGTCCTCGATGCCGATGAGCTTCGGTATCGGCGCGACGGTCGTGTCGATGGATGCGATCAAGAAGATCTCCGCCGAGGATCAGAAGACGGTGCAGGAGATCGGCAAGGCGGCGAGCAAGAAGCTGCGCAAGACGATCCGCAAGGCGAACGAGGATGCGAAGTCGACGATGGCCAAGAAGGGCGTCAAGGTCGTCGAGACTCCCAAGGAGATCGTCGACGAGTTCACGAAGGTCGCGGCATCGGTTCAGTCCGAGCTCACCGGCAAGGTCTTCTCGAAGGAAGAGCTCGACATGGTGCTGAAGTACCGTGACGAGTTCCGCGCGAAGAAAAAGTAAGCGCACGCGTTCGACCGACGTCCACCCTCGGGTGGGCGTTTGCGTTTTCGGCTACCATCGCCGCCGTGAGCAATCCATCGGATGGGGATCCGAAGTCCACGACAGGTCGGGTGGAGGCCGAGCTGGAGGTACCGCCGACGCGGCCGTCCGTCGCGAAGGAGGAGCCACCGGTTCGCCAGTCCGCGATCGAGCTCATGGCCGAGCCGGCGCGATTTCCCGACGACGGGCCGCTCTCGCATCGGCTGCGAATGGTCGACAAGTACGCGGGGGTCGCGGAGCAGGTCCTGCTGTTTGGCATGCTCGCGACGATCATCATCATCGCCACGGTGCAGGCGCTCTCCACGAAGCTGTTCGGCCATAGCTTCTTGTGGTCGTTCGACGTCGTGCGTGCAGGCACGTTCGTGATTGCGATGACGGGCGCGGCGTTCGCGAGCCGATTCGCGAGCCACCTCTCGATGGACGTCCTGTCGCGGTTTTTGGGCGCGCGCCGTCGGCTCGTGCTCAAGGTCGTGCTCGGCATGGTCACGATCTTCGCGGCCGCACTCCTCGCGAACGCCGGTCTCCACATCCGCGCGCAAGTCGCGAGCGAGGGTGGGGAGCACACCGTGCCGCCGGGCATGCTCGCAGCGATGATCCCGATCGGAGCGGGGCTCATCATCTTTCACACGTTCCTCCACATGTTGATCGACATCGATTACATCCTGCGCGGCAAGCTTCCGCCCGAGAAGGCACCGACGGGGCACTGACATGACCACCATTCTTGTCATCCTGCTCATCCTCGCGTTCTTCAGCGGCGCGGAGCTGTTCGCGATCATGATCGCTGGTACCGCACTCGGCGCGCTGGCCTCCGAGCGAGCATTCTCGATCGAGTTCGACGGCATGATCGCGTCGATGTACGGCGTCGGCACCGGCGATCAAGCGACCGTGCTGTCGACGATCCCGATGTTCATCTATGCGGGCTACCTGCTCGCAGAATCGAAGACCGCCGACCGGCTCGTTCGGTTCGCGAACGCGGCGCTCGGCTGGATGCCGGGTGGACTCGCGATCGTCACGATCGGAACGTGCGCGCTGTTCACGACGTTCACCGGCGCGTCCGGCGTCACCATCGTCGCGCTCGGTGGCGTGCTGATGCCCGCGCTCGTGCGCAACGGATATCCGCGCAAGTTCTCCATGGGCATGCTCGCAGGGACTGGCTCGGTCGGCCTGCTGTTCCCGCCGGCGCTGCCACTCTTCATCTACGGCACAGTCTACGGGCTCACCACCGTCGGCAACCCGGAGCTCGCCGCGGCATGGGAGACCAAGCGCTTCCTCTTCGCTGGCATCGTGCCGGGCATCTTGCTCGTGAGCGCCTTGTCGCTCGTCGCGGTCATCGTCGCGTGGAAGCTGCCACGGCAAAAGTTCTCGTTGAGCGAGCTCGGCAAGAGCTTCCTCGCGGCGGTGCCTGAGCTGTTGATCCCGTTCGGTGTGATCGCCGGCCTCGCGTCAGGATTCGCCCTGCCCGAGATCGCGGCGCTGACCGTGTTCTACGTGATCGTCCTCGAGACGTTTGTCCTGCGAATGATCAAGCCGAAGGTGCTGTGGCTGGTCAGCCGCGAAGCGATGGTGATGGTCGGTGCAATCTTCATCATCATCCTGACGTCGAGCGCGTTCACGAACTACCTCGTGACGCAGCAGGTGCCCCAGAAGCTCGTGCTCTGGACGACGCAATACGTCGAGTCGGAGGTCGTCTTCCTGTTGATGCTCAACGTGCTCCTGCTGCTCGTCGGCATGATCATGGACATCTTCTCGGCGATCGTGATCGTGTTGCCGCTGATCACGCCGATCGCGCGGCACTACGGGATCGATCCGTATCACCTCGGCGTGATCTTCTTGCTCAACCTCGAGGTCGGCTACCTGACGCCGCCGGTCGGGCTCAATCTGTTCATCACCAGTATCAAGTTCGAGACACCAGTCACGGAGGTCATCCGGTCGACCCTGCCCTTCCTTGCGACGATGATCGTCGTGCTCGGCATCGTGACGTACGTGCCGGCGTTGACGATCGTGCCGCCCGCCGAGCGGACGGGTCCGGTCTCGACACTCATCGCGATCGTTCAGGACGGCATCGATGCGAGCAAGGTCGCGATGCCCGAGCTGCCGCTCGTCGACGCGCTCGGCAATCCCCTCAAGGATGCCAAGGGTCAGCCCATCGTTCGCAAGTTCCGCGACTGCGCGAAGGTCGCGGATGAGATCCAGCGCAACGTCTGTCAAAAGCTGTTCTACGACGTCACCGAGTGCATGCCGGATCCGAAGGCGAAGGATGCGAAGCAGCAGCTCTGCACGAACGAAGCGATCGCGAGCTGGACGGTCAGAGAGCTGAATGGCGATGTCAACGACCTCGAGAAGGCGGTGATCACGGTCAGCGACGTCACGTTACTCGACGCCGAGACGGGCGAGCCCCTCAAGGGTGCGAGTGGTCAGCCGATCGTTCGCAAGGCCACCTCGTGCGATCCGATGAAGGGCACCGATCGCGAGCGGTGTCGCATTCTGTTCATCGAGGCCTCGAGCTGTCACATCAAGCCCCACGACGTCCAGGATTGTATCGTCGAGAAAACGAAGGACTGTCTGCCGGATGCCGTCGAGAGCTGCACGAAGGAGCGCACGCTCGAGTGTCGCAAGCCGGCAATCGAAGAGTGCGTGACGGATGCGGTGAAGACCTGGGTCGAGGAGTATCCCGACTACGCCAAGCAGGAATGAGATGACCGCCGGGGCTGCGCTCATCAAGACGCTGCGGCCGCACCAGTGGGTCAAGAACCTGTTTGTCGCGGCGCCGCTGGTCTTCTCGCGGCACCTGCTCGAACCGGCGTACGTCCTGCGGGCGGCGATCGCCGTCGCCGCATTCTGCGCGCTCTCGGGTGCGGTCTACGCGTTCAACGACGTGCGCGACGTCGAGGCGGATCGCGCACACCCGAAGAAGCAGCACCGGCCGATCGCATCGGGCGCGCTCACCGAGAGCGCCGCCCTCTCCTCCGCCGGCATCCTCGCCGCCGGCGCGCTCGCCGCGTGTTTCATCCTCGACTGGCGGCTCGGCGTGCTCGCCGCCGCTTACCTCGGCCAGAACGTCCTCTACAGCATCAAGCTGAAGCACGTCGCGTTCCTCGATGTCTCGCTGATCGCGAGCGGCTTCATTCTGCGCGTCCTCGCCGGCACCGCGGCGATCAACGTCGAGGCCTCGCACTGGCTGCTCATCTGTACGGCGCTGATCGCCCTGCTGTTCGGGCTCGGAAAGCGCGCGCACGAGCTTGCCTGGTCCGAGCGCTCCGGCAGCGCGAGGATCACGCGCGCGGCGCTCTCGGGCTATCGGCTGCCCATCGTGCGGCTCGTGATGCTCGTGCTCGCCGTCGCCACGGTCGTCGCCTACGTCCTCTACACGATGGACGAACGCACGGTGCAGGTATTCGGGACGAACCAGCTGGTGTACTCGTCGCCGTTCGTCGCCCTCGGGATCCTGCGCTTCCTCATGCTGGCGCTGTGGTGGCCCAAGGACGAGAGCCCGACCGAGGCGATGCTGAAGGATCCCTGGTGCCTCCTCGATCTCGCCGCCGCGGTCGCCACGATCCTCTACATCATCTACGGCTGAAGCACGGGGAGCCCGATGCTCTGGGCGAGCGCGTCGCGTCGAAACGCGTCCGTGCCGATCGCGGACGCGCGCACGATCAGCGCAGTCGAGACCTCCGCGACGCGGTGATCGTCGACGACCGCGAGCTCCGCGATCGCGCGCGCGAAGCTCCGTTCGCCGAGCACGGTCATCGCGACGGCGTCGGTGACGACGTGCACGTGCGTTCGAGAGAGACTCGGTGCCGAGCGCAGGCCCGGCCCGACGACGGCGCCGTCGATGCCCTTCTCGTCGATGCGTTGCGAGACGGCGGCGCCCGCAGGGCAGCCAACGACGACCGTGATCTCGCCCTTGTCGAGCCCGGCGACGCGCCACGACGGATGGAGGGTTCGCAGCGCCAGGAGATCAGCGCGCAGCGTCGTCGCGAGCTGATCGGTCCGAGCGGCGAGCGCCGGATCGATCTGCAGGCAGACTTGGAGACGATCGCGCGAGCGCACGAGCAGTGCGCTGTCGAGATCGAGCACGTCGGGCTCCTGGTGTGCTTCTTCACCGACGGTGCAGCTGAGGGCGGCGATGGCCGCGATGGCAGCGAGGCGGATTCTGGTCATCGAAGCTCCTGTTAGTTCTGCCGCGCCGAGATCCGCGCGACCGACGCGAGATCGCGCGCGGTCGGGTACGTCACGTACGCGAACTGGTTGCAGTTGTAGAGCGCGTTGTGCATCACGCTCTCTTCGCAGTCGCCGGCGAATCGCGGATCGGCAAGCCCGAACACGTGCCCCGACTCGTGGTTGATGAAGTTGCGTGCGCGCTCGTCGAGCGCCTTGACGTGGCGCGCCTGGAAATGAATGACCGCCCAGTCGTAGTGTTGGTGCTTGCCACTCGCGTCGAGCGTGGGCTTGCTGAGGACCGTGCAGCTGTACGTCGTGTTGCCGCACAGGGGCACGTTCGGCCACGCGTCGGCCACGTGGTACTCGATCTCGATCGCGGCGCGTTCCTTCGCGGGATACTCGTCGCAGCGCTTCGGCGTGCGCCACAGATCGACGCGCCAGCTCGCGGCGCCATCCCACTGTTGACCGGGCCGCTTCGTCAGCGTGGTCTCGATCATGTCGCCGAGCGCGGTCGTGGTGACCGCCGCGGTGTGCGACTGCACGCAGTAATCTTCGTCGAGCGTACCGGGTGTCGTGGCGGTTCCGTTGTTGTCGTGGATCGTCGAGATATGGAGCTGCAGCCACCCGTTGTGCGAGTGCGATGCGTGCGCGGCGACGACGCCGAGGCCCACGCTCGCGGCGGCGACGACCGATGACAGGAGCCAAAGTTTGCGAGGGGTCATGAGGGGTCCTTTCACTTGCAGATGTCGTTCTGGCCGGTGGGCTGCGCGAGGCATCCGGCGGTGCACACCTGCGCGACGCTGACGGTTCCGTTCTGGCAGCGATACAGCGTGCCCGCATTGCCGAGGATGCCGTTGCCCGCGCAGTAGAGACCGTTACCGGCACCGCACGTCTGCGTGGTGTCGACGCAGACATCGTCCTGACCGGCAGGCTTGATGAAGCACCCGGCGGCGCACGTCGACTGCACGGTCAGTGCGCCGTTCGTGCAGCGGTACAGCGTGCCGGCCGTGCCCGCGATCCCGTTGCCGCCGCAGTAGAGGCCGTTGCCGAGCGGACAGCCGCCGTCGACCGGCAACAAATCTCCGAAGTGGCGCACGAGCAGCGCGACGAGCGAGGAGCCGCCCCACTGACTCGTGCCGCACTGCGCGGCGTAGTGACCGACCCACGGGGTGTACGTGTAGAGCGCGGCGGTCGCGCGGTTCTGCGGCACGACCCAGCACGGATCGGAGGTGTTGCGACCGACCCCGACGCGCCAGCCCGTGATCGTCGAGCCCTTCGCATCGAGGTCCGCGAGGTAGCCGCGCACGAGCTCGGCGGCGCAGCGCACTTGCAACCCGAATGCAGCGAACTTGGGATCGCACGCGGAACCATCGGGACACGCGCAGCCCGTCGCCTGGCGAATCTTCGAGAGCGTGCCGCTGCGGATCAGCGACGACTCGGTCTCGATGCGCGCGACCATGTAGACGGGAGAGATGTGCTGCGCGATCGACTCCTGCACGATCCACTGCGCCGCCGTGCGGTTATTCTCGGAGAACGTCGCCAGCGCGCTGCCCTGATCGACGAGTAGCGCCTGGATCTGCGCGACGGTGACGGACTGGTCGCCTTCGAGATCGGCGTCCTCGATCAGGCGGTGGCGATCGAGGCCACCCACCGTCGAGCGGATGTGTTCGTTCGGGTCGTCGGGCGCTTCCGCCGCGCACGCGAACGAGAGCAGGAACAAGACGATGAAGAGGCGCATGCCGGTCGGGTTTGCAAGCAGCGCTCCGTGGCGGAGACGCGCTAACTCTCGTCGTGACACGAGCGGGGCCCGAGGCATGGCTCCCCATCACCGGCCCTACTGCGGGCCGGTTTCGGATGCGGCCTGCATCGCGAAGTCCCACGCGTCGCCGTCGCCGTGTGGCGTGAACGTCGGCGCCGCGGGCGAGTCGACGCGGGGCTGGGTCGACACGCCGTTCTTCGACGTGACCTGCGTCCCGGGCGCGGGATCGAACGCCGCGCCGATGTCGTAGAACACGTCGTGGATCGACGGGTTGTAGAACCCGTTACCGCCGCCGTTGCTCGGGCTCAGCTGCACTTGAAAGTGCAAGTGCGGCCCGCACGACCAGCCCGTCTGCCCGCTATACCCGACGAGGTCGCCGCGCTGCACGGACTGACCCGCCGCGACGGTGACGGAATTCAGGTGCAGGTAGAGCGACTCGTAGCCGTTGCCCTGATCGACGATCACGAAGTTCGCATCGTTCGCGAACACGCTCGAGCAACCGCCACCTGCACTGTTCGCCTTGACGAGGCGCACCGTCCCGACGTGTGCGGCGAGGATCGGCGTACCGACCGGCATGCCGAAGTCCCAGGCCCACGCGCCGAGCCCGGTGTGACTGCCGCCGTTGTGGCCCTGCGTGACCCAGAATGCGGTGTTCGCGGTCCACGGCAAGAGGTTGTTCTTCCCGCCCGACACGCTCTGCAGATAGTCACCGTGTGCGTAGCCGGTCTTGCCGGCGTGCTCGACGCGGTACCACGCACCGCTCGGGCCCGAGAGCACCTTCACGGTGGCGCCCTCGGGCATGACGCTGATGACGGCGAAGGTCGAGCCGCCCCCGGTGCGAAGGCGCAGGCCGATGCCCCCCGTGTTGACGACGCGCGCGTTGCTCGCGAGCACCAGCGCACTTCGTTCGGTTGATGGACCGGAGTCGTCGACACCGTCCTCGGCGATGTCAGGTGGGGCTGCTCCCACGCAGGCGGTCCAGAGAATGAAGATCGGTAACGAGCGAAGATACATTTGAGACTCCATGCGGTTCCGGCATCGACGTCCGCAGCAACGCACATGCCATCGGCGGTCAAGGAGTCCGGGCCCTGCGGCGGGCGTATGATCGTGCAGTGATGGAGCGCCGCTCGATCCAGCGGTTTCAGATCCTCGCGGTCCTCGGTGACGGCGGTATGGGAACGGTGTTCCGCGCGCGCGATCCGCAGCTCGAGCGCGATGTTGCGATCAAGGTCCTCCACGCGAAGGGCGCACCGATTCGCTCCGCGCTCACGACGCACGACACCGTCGATCTGCGCGGCGGGCCGCAGAAGCGCGAAGACTTGCTGCAAGAAGCGCGCATGATGGCGCAGCTGTCGCATCCAAACGTCGTCCCGATCTTCGAGGTCGGGCTCGACGAGGCAGGCGACGTGTTCGTGGTGATGGAGTACGTCGCGGGCATGGACCTCCGGCAGTGGCTGAAGGCAGCGCCGCGACGGACCTTCGAGATCTCGCGCGTGTTCGCGCAGGCCGCGCGCGGGCTCGCGGCGGCGCACGAGCGAGGCATTGTCCATCGCGACTTCAAGCCCGACAACGTGCTGATCGGGATCGATGGCCGCGCACGCGTCACCGACTTCGGACTCTCGAAGCTCGACGAGCCGACGGGCCTCGTGCGCACCGCGAAGGTCGCCGGGACGCCGAAGTACATGGCGCCCGAGCTGTGGCGCGGCGAGGCGGCGACCGTCGCATCCGACGTCTACGCGCTGTGCGCCGCGTGCCTCGAGGCGCTCGGCGAGGACGCGACCGAGCCTGTCCGCGTGCTCCTCGAGAACGGGCTCGCGAAGATCCCGTCCGAGCGCCCACCCGTCGCAAAAGTGATCGCAGCGCTCGAGGGTCCATCGCCGCGCCTGCGCGCGCGCTCGCTCGCGGCCATGGCGGTTGGCGCCTTGGTGCTCGGTGGCGGCGTCGCGTTGGCGCTGTCTTCGAACGAGGACGGCCCGAGCTGCGCGACGGATCCCTCGCTTCTCGCGGATCGCTGGGATGCCGCGAAGCGCGCGGCGATGCGCGAGACCCTGGGACCGGCCACCGCGGCCGACGTCGATCGCTTGCTCGCGATCTTCGACCGCCGCGCGAGCGAGATCAGCACACGCACGCGCGAGGTCTGCGAGGCGCGGCATGCGGGCCAATTGACCGTCGGGCAGGCGCAACAGCAGACGGCATGCCTCGAGCTGCGCGCGGTGGAGCTCGGTGTCATCGCGGACGAGCAGCTCGCCGCGAAGACCAACATCGTCAAGGCCGAGATCCGCTTCAATCGCGCGTCACTGCCGAGCAGCTGCGCGGTCCTCGCGGTGCATGCACGAGACCCACGCGCGCTCGCGAGCCTCTACATGCGTTTCTATCAGAGCTACGAGCTGCCCGCGGAGAAGGCGCTCGTCGAGCTCGCCGCGATCGAGACGGCCGCGCGCGCCGCCGGCGATCCCGAGCTGGCCGTCAAGGCCGCCGTCAACCTCGGCAATCGCCAGCGCAACACGGACCAGCTCGCCGCGAGCGACGAGACGCTCCAACGCGCGTACACCGAGGCGATTTCGATCGGCAGCTCCGACGCCGCGACCATCGCCGTCGCCGAGCGGATCCTGATACTCCACAACTCGCGCGACCTGGCTCAGACCAAGACGCTCGGCACGCTCGCACTCGATCTCGCCGCGAAGCCGACCACCACGCCGCGAGCGCGGCTCCGTCTGGCGCGGGCGAGCGGGCTCGCCGCGGCGACGCGCGGCGACGAGCGGGGGTCGATCGAGCTCCTTCGCAAGGCGCTCGCGGAGGCCGATCAGACCGAGCAGCGCGATCTCGATCTCGAGGCCCTGGTCCGGATCAACCTCGCCGAGGCGATGCTCTTGCTCGACGACAACATCCCGCAGGCGATCGTGATCGCGCGAGAGGCGGTCGAGCTCACGCGCCAAGAGGGAGAACGAACGAACAACCACGGCATCGCCCTCAACATCCTCTCGAAGGCCTACATGCTGCAGCACGACCTGCCGGAAGCGCTCGACTATCGGCGGCGCGCACTCGCGGTGTTCACGAGCATCTTCCCCGCCGAGCACTCGGCGGTGATCGAAGCGCGCGTCGATCTCGGCGTACTCCTCGGCCACGCCAGTCAGCTCGAGGCCGCGCACGAGGAGCTCGCAGATGCGACCGAGCTCGCGCGGAAGACCGGCAAGCTGACGCGGATGCTTCCGTGGATGCTCTCGCGGCTCGCCGTCGCGACGGCGCAGCTCGGCCGCACCGATGAGGCAATCAAGCAGTTCGAGCAGGCGCTTGATCTCATGGCCGCGACGCTCGGCACCGATCACCCGCAGACCTTCAACCAGCGCTTCAATTACGCCGCGACGCTGCTCGAGGTCGGGCGTCTCGACGACGCGAAGCGCGTGATCGACCTCCTCGAGCAGACCACCACGCGTCGAACGGAGCCGCGCGACAAGCTGTCCGCACTGCTACGCGGCTGGCTCGCCTCGGACCTCGCACGCGAGCGGGGTCGGCCGAAGGAGGCCGAGGCCCTCGCGCGCGACGCGATCGCGGAGCTGACCGAGCTCGGCGCCCACAAGGAGGTCGCGCTCGCGCAGCAACGGCTCGGCGAGGCGCTCGTCGCGCAGGGCCGCTTCGAGGAAGCCCGCGCGGTCCTCGAGCCCGCGTTCGCATCCGCACGTTCACAGAAGCTGCGCGCGGACGACCAGGCGGCCTTCGAGATTGCCCTCGCCGCTGCGGAGCACGGCCTCGGCAAGCACGCCGAAGCACGCGCACGCGCCGAGCGGCTGCAGCTCGTGCTCGAGCGCTATCCGGGAGCCCACAGCGCGCGCGCGAAGGTCGAACGCTTGCTCGCCGCGAAGCGCTAATCGTCTTCGTCGTCGGGGATTCCGCGCACGATGCCGTACTGCTGCAGGAGGCGGCGCAGGTGGCTGCGTCCCATCTGCGCCGCACGAGCCGCGTGCGTCACGTTCTGACCGTGCGCCGCGAGCAGGCGCTCGACCCAGGAGCGCTCCCACTGCCGGATCGCGCTGTCCTTGGCCTGCGCGTGCGACAGGCCAGCGATGTCGGGGATGTTCGTCGTACCGACGATCGCGGAGCGCTCGACGGCGTTGCGCAGCTCGCGCACGTTTCCGGGCCAGGCCTGGATCACGAGCTCGTCGAGCAGCGCCGGCGGCACCGCTTGTTCGGGCTGAAACCTCCGCCAGAAGTGTTCGGCGAGCATGGCGATGTCGCCCTCGCGGTCGCGCAGCGGCGGCACGACGACGCGCACGACGTTGAGACGGTAGAGCAAGTCTGCGCGGAATCGCTTCGCGTTGACCTCGACGCGTAGATCGCGGTTGCTCGCGGCAATCACGCGCACGTCGACGTGGCGCTGCTGGTTGGAGCCGACGCGCCGGATCGTGTGGTTCTCGAGGGCACGCAAGAGTAGCGGCTGCAGGTCGAGTGGAAGCTCCCCGATCTCGTCGAGGAAGATCGTGCCGCCGGATGCATCCTCGAAGGCACCGCTGCGGTCGACGTCCGCGCCCGTGAACGCGCCGCGCACGTGGCCGAACAGCTCGGACTCGGCGAGCTGCCGCGGCAACGCGCTGCAGTCCACGGTGACGAGCGGGCCGTGCTGGCGCGTGCTCGCGGCGTGGATTGCTTCGGCGACGAGCTCCTTGCCGGTCCCGGTCTCGCCCTGGATCAGCACGGTGACGTCGCTTGCCGCGCACTTCGCGAGGAGCGGATAGAGCCGTCGCATCGAGGAGCTCTTGCCGAGCAGGCCGCCGAATCGGTCTTCCTCGGCGAGCGGGTGCTCGATGTTGTCGTCGAGGACGGTCACCGCGATCGTCGTCGCGCCGATCCGGACGCGCGTGCCGCTACGAATGAAGCCGCGCACGATCTCGTGGTCACCGAGGAACGTCCCGTTCGTGCTCGACAGGTCGCGTAGCTCGAGCCCACGCTCGCACGCCCGCACGGCGCAGTGGTGGCGCGAGACGGCGGGGTCGGTCAGGCGCAGCCCCGTGCCCGCGGCCGTGCCGATCGTGACCTCGTCCTCCTCGGACACCACACGCGCGCCGCGATCCACGCCGTCGACGACGACGAGCTCGAAGCGACGGACGAAGATCGCGTGATCGCGCGCGGCGAAGGTCTCGACCGGCTCCATAGCACATCGTAGCGCTCAGAACCCGCAGCAGTTCGAAGCCGTGCCGCCGATCGAGCAGGCGGACGAGCTGCTCGTGGTGCAGGTCTTGACGAGCTGGTCGTTCAGCTCGCACTGACACGTCGAGGGACCGCCATTCGTGCTCGTGCAGGCGATCTCCTTCTTGGTGCCGTTGATCGCGACGATCGCGACGCACCTCGACTGGCCGACCGTGCCACCGCCACCACCGCCACCGCCGAAGTCGAACGGGATCTCGATGTCGCCGTCGCAGTCGAGGTCGAGCCCCTCGGGGACACCATCCTGGTTCGCGTCGACGATCGGCCGCGTGCACACCGGCGTACCGCCCGGCGGGCAGGTCGTGCAGCTCGGCGTCTGGAAGTCGCGCGTGCCGTCACCGTCGGTGTCGACGCCGTCCGCCACGCCATCGCCATCGCTGTCGACGTAGATCACGGCAGTCTCGCCGACCGTACACGCGGCGAACAGGAGACCGGCGAGCGCACCACGGCGACGCCACGCCAGCGCGAGCAAGAGGAGCGCGGCGAACGGCAACGCCGCCGAACCACCCGCGGAGCAGCCCCCGACCGTCTCCGAAGCCGGCGGCGGCTCGTCATCGTTCGGGTCGCTCGGCTGGCCACCCGACTTCGCCACGGTCACCGTGATGCTCTGACTCGACGACTGACCCGAGAGGTCGGTCGCCGTGACCTCGATCGTGTGTGAACCGGGCGCGATGCCGTCGGCTGCGAATTCGAAAGGTGCCTGCGTCGCCGTACCGAGCGCGATGCCGTCGAGCTTGACCTCGACCTTGTCGAGGTTGGGCTCGGTCACGTCCGCCTTCACGACGAAGCTCGCCGGAACAGTCGCGCCGCTCGCGGGCGACGTGATCGCGGTGATCGGCGGCGTAGCGTCGAGGAACCGCGTGTTGAGCAGCAAGTTCTTCTGGCTGCGTGCGTCGGTGACCTTGTTCGGCGTCGCGCCCGTGTAGAGCGCGGCCGCGACCTGCGTCGGCGTCGAGCCGGGATGCGCGCTCAGGTAGGCCGCGGCGACACCCGCGACATGCGGCGATGCCATCGACGTCCCGTCCATCGTCACCGTCGCGGTGTCACTCACGATGCCGGCCGACACGATGGCGCTGCCGGGCGCGAAGATGTCGATGCAGGTGCCGAAGTTCGAGAAGCTCGAACGCGCATCGGTCATGGTCGTTGCACCGACGGTCACCGCTTCGGCGACGCGCGCCGGCGATTGCGTGCACGCATCGGTCGTGGCGTTGCCCGCCGCGACGACGGTCGTGACGCCCGCGGCGACGAGGTTCCGGATCGCGGTGTCGAGCGCATCGTTCGCCGGTGCGCCGAGGCTGAGGTTCGCGATCGAGCTCGCCGTCTTGTTCGCGATCACGAAGTCGATCCCGCCGATGATGCCCGAGATGGGTCCGCTGCCCGTACAGTCGAGGACGCGCACCGGAACGATCGTGGCCTTCTTCGCGATGCCGTAGACCGTGCCGCCGATCGTCCCCGACACGTGCGTACCGTGACCGTGACAGTCGGCGGCGCCGCGTCCGTCCTGGATCGCCGTCGCGCCGGCTGTCGCGCGGCCGCCGAAGTCGCCGTGCGTCCTCCGGATCCCGGAATCGAGCACGAACACCGTCACGCCCGCGCCGTCGCCGAGCTGGGCGTACTTCTTGTCGAGCGGCAACGCGAGCTGATCGACGCGATCGAGTCCCCAGGTCGCGTTGCTCTGGACGGCCGTGGTCCGTGCGATCACGTCGGGCTCGACGCGCTCGACGTCCGGATCCGCCGCGAGCGCCGCGGCGTCCGCCGGTGTCATCCGCGCGGCGAAGCCGCGGATCGCCGCGGCGTAGCGCTGCCCGATCTGTGCGCCGTGCGTCGCGGCGAGGCGATCGATCGTCGCGTTGGCAACGGCCCGCTCGGCCGCGAGCGCGCCCGGAGGCGCGCCCTTCAAGGTGACGACATATGACTCGGCGCTCGCGGTCGACGCGAGCAACGAGGTGACTGCAATCGAGAGACACGAGAGCTGGCTGAGGAATGACATCTGAAACTCCTGTGAGGTGGCTGCCCGTCTCCTGGAGCAACCACCGAACCGCCGGCCTCGCGCGCCCCTGGGAATCGGGGCGCCATCGATCGCGCGCTCGTTGCGGCCACTTGCGGCGGATGAATGGCCGAGCCCCCAGCTCGAGCCCCCGAGTGCCCGTTCCCCATCGCCGGCTCCGGCGAGGGCCAGCAGCTAGAAGCCCTTCGCGATTCCGACGGTGAGCGTGTGCACGACGTCGAACCGCGCGACCGACGTTCCCGCGTGCGTGCGAGCGGACATCGGATCGGGCGCGCCGAAGTCGAGCGCCGCGATCCCGAAGGCATGCGTGACGCGAACGTCGAGCCCGGGACGCCAGCGGTACGCGAGCACGCTCTCGAGCGTCGCGCCTCGCACGCTCGCCTTCACGCCGTCCTCTTGCCCCGGCGTCTGGACGACGCGTGTACCGGCGACAAACGTGTCGACCGCGAACCGCAAGCCGAGCTTCGAGGTGATGCGCGGGATCGCGATGCCCACGCCGAGCGTCGGCGAGATCTGGACCTCCGACGGAATCATCGACGGGTTCTGCGTGGGATCGCCGACACCGGCGATCCGGAACAGGTGGTAGCGAACACCTGCGCGCGCGAGCAGGACGAGCCCGCTCGGCCGCTGGAGGTCGTAGCCGATCACGCCGCGCAATCCGACGTCATGGATCGAGAACGCCGTCGTGATCGCCTCGCCGGTCTCTGGATCGGTCTGGCGGATCCCGGGCAGCGCCTTCTGATACGCGTACGCGAGCTCCGCACCGACGACGAGGTCGGCGCGCAGCCGGTGCGTGTAGCCGCCCGCAAGCGCGAGCGTCGCGGCCGTCACGCCGAGGTTGTAGTTGTCGCTCGTCGATGCGCCGGTCGTGCGAAAGCCCTGCGTGATCACGGTCAGGCCGGCCGCGATCTGGAGATCGACGCGCCGCTCGACTTCCGCCTCGACAACCGTCGGCTCGTCGACCTCCTCGACCGCCGGCGCCTCCTCGACGGCCGCGACGTCCACGACGTCGACGACTGGCTCCTCGAGGATCACCTCGACCATGCTCTCCTGTCGCAGCCAGCCGGTGACGCCACGGACGCGCACCTTGACCCAACCGTTCTTCTGCGCGATCAGGTCCGCGCGCTCGCCGGCTTCGATCGCGAGCAGCGCGGTCGAGCTCGTGCTCGCGCGCTTCTGCAGCGTCGCTTCCATATGGATCGTGACTTCCTCAGCGCTCGCGCTCCGCGAAGCCAGGATGATCGCGAGACCGAGCGCCACTCGATGCATCACCACGTGTATTTGCCTCCGAGAGCGAACGAGAGCGAGGTCGTCAGATCGTTGGCGACATCGACATGCCACGAGGTGCCGAGACTCGAGTACAGCTTGAGCGTCGTCTCGTCGCCGATCTTCAGCTTGTACTGGAGCTTCACGTTCCCGCCGAGCTCGTAGCCTTGCTCCGCGAGATAGCTGCCGTAGGCGAGCCCGAGCGTGCCCTGCAGCTTACCCCAGCGATTCGTCACCGTCGGTGACACCGCATAACGCAGCGGCGCGATCGCCACGCCATCACCGAGGTTGCTCGGACCGATGCCGGGCAAGCGAAAATAGCCCGCGACGGTCGGGTCCTTGTCGTAGAGGTAATACGTCGCGTCGAGTCCGAGATCGGTATCTCGATACTCGGTGCGCGCGACACTCGCGTTGATCGAGAACCTCGAGACCTGCGTCCAGAGTGGCGACATCGCAGCTTCGATCTCCGGGCTGCACATCCGCACCTCGCAGTACGCACGCACGTCCTCGGCCGTGAGCATCTCGCCGTCCGCACCGACGATCGACGCGAACGTCTGCTGCGATTGGACGTGGTCGACGCCGAGCGTGACCGACGCGGTGGTCTCGTGATCACTATCGCCGGCGGTGTCGTAACCCGCCGACACCGCGAGCGAGATCGAGGAAGAGGTGGCGCTCAGCTCTGCATCCGCGAGCGTCACCTCGTCCTCGAGCTCTTCGAGCGCGAGCGTCGTCGTCGACGAGCTCGTCGCGGCCGGGACCCACGAGCCCGCCACGGATAACGACCAGTGGTCGCTGGCCGTGAACGACAGCGAGAGCGAGCCCGTCTTCGAGTACGTCGTACTTCGGGTCACGCCGAAGTCGAGCTGCAGCGTGAAGCTGTCGTCGACGTCCCACACACCCGAGATCCGGTTTGCGATCCACGAGCTACTCGGCGTCGTCGCCGTCGCGAGTGTCGTTCCGGCAGAGACCTCGTCTGCAACCCCGTCGGCAAGCGCAGCCGACGGCGCGCAGACCACGAGCGTGGCGACGACGAACGAGCCCTTCATGGCTGCTCAGTTCCGGCGATCGCGGCGGTCGTTCCTCAGCTCGCGGCGATCGTTCCTCAGCTCGCGACGATCATGTTTCAGCTCGCGGCGATCGTCGCGGATCTCGCGACGGTCCTGGTGCACCTCGCGCTTGTCCTGCCGTACTTCCTGCTTGTCCTGGCGGACTTCGCGGCGGTCTTGACGGACCTCGCGCTTCGACTCGCGCACCTCGCGGCGTGCCTCGCGAACCTCGCGCTTGTTCCCGTCCTTCTTCGCATCGCGCAGGTCCTGCTTGTCGCGCTTGAGCTCCTGACGATCACGCTTCAGCTCTTTCTGATCGCGGCGCGTCTCGTGCCGATCGTCGTGGAGCTCCTTCTTGTCCTGACGGTGTTCTTTCTTGTCCTGACGGATTTCCTTCCTGTCCTGACGGATCTCTTTCTTGTCCTGACGGATCTCTTTCTTGTCCTGCTTGATCTCGTTCTTCGCGAGCGCGAGCGGCGAAGCAGCGAGGAACGAACCGATGACGAATGCGAGCGAGAGGATCTTCTTCATGGTGATGACGGCTCCTTGGTTGCGATCCGGCAGCACTGCACTCGATGTGCCTCGTCTGTTTCTCTTGACTGCACGTGTTTACTCGTGGCGAGCCGGGATGTAGGCGTCCCAGTTCTGTGGCTCGCGACCTCTGGGGAAACGGGCCGCACATGTTGGGTAGTGCCCCCCGTGTTGCCGTCCGTGTGCGGGGGGAAGATCACCACGCACCTGGCCCGGCCAAGGGCCACCACGACATCGTCGACGGCTGATGGTAAGAAGACGCGCAGTGGATGACTCGCCGATCGCGAAGCGCAAACGCGACCACCTCGAGGTCGCAGCGTCCGGGCGCGCTGATTTCGCGAAGTCCACGCTCCTCGAGCATGTCCACCTCGTGCACCAGGCGCTGCCCGAGCTCGGGCTCGACGAGATCGAGCTGACGACCGAGTTGCTCGGCAAGAGGCTCGCCGCCCCGCTCGTGATCACGGGCATGACGGGCGGGACATCGGAAGCCGCCGCGGTCAATCGAGACCTCGCGCGTGCAGCGCAGGCGGCGGGCGTGGCGTTCGGCGTCGGCTCGCAGCGCGCGATGGACGAGCACCCGGAGCTGATCACGACCTATCAGGTCCGCGACGTCGCGCCGGATGTCGTGCTGTTTGGCAACGTCGGCGCGGTGCAAGCGCTCGCGATGGGACCCGCGCGCGTCGTCGCGCTCGCGAAGGCGATCGGCGCGGATGCGCTCGCGATCCATTTGAACCCGGGCCAGGAGCTGATCCAGGAGCACGGCGATCGCGACTTTCGCGGGATCGTCGACGCGATCGCGCGCGTCGTCGAGATGGCCGGGATGCCGGTGATCGTGAAGGAGACCGGCTGCGGTCTCTCCGTCGCGGCGGCGCGTGCGCTCGTTGGTGCGGGCGTGACCACCGTCGACGTCGCGGGTGCCGGCGGAACGAGCTGGGTCGCCGTCGAGGCGGTGCGCGCGGCGGAAGGCAGCGAGGCGCAGTCGCTCGGCGAAGAGCTGTGGGATTGGGGCGTGCCGACGGCGGTCTCGGTCGCCGCGTGCGTGCGCGCGGGGCTCGTGACGGTCGCATCGGGCGGCATGCGCAGCGGCTTCGACGTCGCGCGCGCACTCGCGCTCGGCGCGCGCGCCGGCGGAATGGCGGCGCCGATGCTGCGCGCCCAACGCGCGGGCGGGTTCGAGGGCGTGCAGGCGGCGATCGAGCGCGTCGTCGGATCGATTCGCAGCGTGTGCTTGCTGACCGGATGCCGTCGCGCGAGCGATCTCGCCACGGCACCACGCCACCTCGGCGCGCCGCTCAAGACGTACCTCGAGGACCTCGGACTATGACGTCAGTTGGTTGGGGCAAAGTCATTCTCCTCGGCGAGCACGCCGTCGTGTACGGATATCCCGCGCTCGCGGCCGCGCTCGATCGCGGTGTGACGATCGATGCCGTCGGCACGCCCGCCGGCGGTCCGCTCCGCCTCGACATTCCGGCGTGGGACCTCCGCGTGTCGGCGAGCTCGCGCGACGAAGAGCATCCGGTCTCGCGCGCACTCGCCGCGATCGCCGACGAGCTCGCGATCGGGCGCCCCGCCGTGACGCTCCTCGGCGACGCGCAGATCCTGCACAGTGCGGGGCTCGGCTCCTCGGCCGCGATGGCCGTTGCGATCGCGCGCGCGTTGCTCGTGTGGTCGAAGCGCCCGCAAGACGTGCCCGCCGTCCTCGCGGCTGCCTCGGCGAGTGAAGCGGTGATGCACGGCAAGGCGAGCGGTATCGACGCGACGCTCGCGACCCACGGCGGCATCGGCGTCTATCGCAAGACCGCCGGCCTGCGCCCGATCTCGGCGAAGCTGCGCGTGCTCGTCGCGCCGAGTGGCGTGGCGCGCTCGACGGCGGCGATGGTCGATCGCGTCGCGCAGGCAACGCTGTCGGGCGCGACCAAGGCCGCCAGCTCGCCGATCACGAACGACGATCCGCGCCTCGTCGAGCTCGGCAACCTCACCGACACCGGCACGACCTCGCTCCTCCGTGGTGACCTTGCGGGCCTCGGCGCCGCGATGAACCGCGCGCACGAAGTCCTCGCCGAGCTCGGCGTGTCGACCGCGCAGCTCGACTCGCTCTGCGAAGCCGCGCGTGCGAGCGGCGCACACGGCGCGAAGCTCACGGGTGCGGGCGGCGGCGGTGCGGTGATCGCGATCGCACCGCGCGACAAGGAGTCTGCGATCCTCGCGGAGTGGAAGAACGCCGGCGTGACCGGCTTCGTCTCGACGGTCGGCAAGTGAAGCGCGCGCTCGTCGTCCTGGCGATCGCCGCCTGCGGCGAGAAGCGTGAAGCGCCGCCACCACCGCCTCCTCCTGTGCCGGTTCCGTCGATTCCCGTGGACGCGGCCCTCGCCGTCGACGCGGCACCTCCCGCATCGTCCGGAGCGATCCTGCGCGAGCGCCCGCTCGACACGCCGCCGAACACGCTCGTCGTCACCCCGAACGCGATCTACTTCTCGTCGCTGTCCCCCGGCGTGTTCATGCTGCGCGACGGGCAGACCAAGGAGATCGACGACAAGTGGGTCACGCGGATCATGGGCGACGCCGACGCGATCTATTACGTCTCGCAAGAGAACGACGACGGCCACCTGATGCGCCATCCGTACGCCGGCGATCCGAAGCCGCTTGTCGAGTGGGACGGATGGATCCAGGCGATCGATGACACGCACGTGTACCTCCAGGGGTTCCGGACCCGCACCTCGCTCAAGGTTCCGAAGCTCGGCGGTGACCCGCTGAAGCTGCCCTGCAGGAGCCTGGCCGTCGACGGCGATCATCTGTACTGCATGGAGCGCAGCGAGTTCGTGCGCTACGACAAGAGCGGAAAGGCTCGCAAGGTCCTTGGCCGCGTGCCGAAGGGCCGCTTGACCGAAGGGCCCGCCCTCACGGCGAAGTACATCTACGCGTCGACGGAAGGCGCCGACACCGGCAACGTCGGCTGGAGCATCGTGCGGGTGCCGAAGACCGGCGGCACCGTCGAGGTCGTCGCGCCGGACGTCGGCAACATCTACGAGCTCGTCGGCGTCGAGCACGAGGCCTACTGGGTCGAGACCAAGCACCCGACGCCGCGCAAGATGATCGTGCGCCGCATGGGCGACGCCGACACCGAGCCCACCGACTTCGCCGAGAACTTCGGCTACGCGCGAGGGATCGTCGTGACGCCGGAGGTGGTGTTTGTCGCAGACAGCGAACCCGCCCGCATCGTCGAGCTGAGACGCTGAGTTTGGTATCGTCCGCCGGATGCTGGGTCAGCCGGTCACCGCCCGCGCCTGCGCGAACATCGCGCTCGTCAAGTACTGGGGCAAGCGCGACTCCAAGCTCAACCTGCCCGCGACCGGCTCGCTCTCGCTGACGCTCGCCGCGCTCGCGACGCAGACGACCGTCATGTTCGACACCGCGCTCGTGCAAGACGAGCTCGAGCTCGACGGCTTCTCGGCGCGCTTCGCCGACACCGCACGCGCGAGCACGTTCCTCGACCTCGTCCGCGACGCCGCTGGCATCACCACGCGTGCACGCGTCACGAGCAAGAACGAGTTCCCGACGGCGTCGGGCCTCGCGTCGTCGGCGTCGGGCTACGCCGCGCTCGCGCTCGCCGCATCGAAGGCCGCCGGTCTCTCCCTCTCCGAGCGCGAGTTGTCGATCCTCGCGCGCCGCGGCTCCGGCTCGGCTGCCCGCTCGATCTACGGCGGCTTCGTGCGCATGAACGCCGGCGACACGACCGAGTCCGCATACGCCGAGCCGCTCACGTCGCCGCTCGTCGATCGCGTGCGCATGGTGATCGCGATCGTCGGTGGCGGCACGCCGAAGCAGCACGGCTCGCGCGACGCCATGGAGCACACGGCCGCGACGTCGCCGTACTACCAGCCCTGGGTCGAGCTCGTCCCGAAGGACCTCGAGGTCGCGACCGCCGCGCTCGCGAAGGGCGACCTCGAAGCGCTCGGTGTCGTCGCCGAAGCGAACGCACTCGCGATGCATGCCTCGGCGATGGCCGCGCGCCCCGGCGTCATCTACTGGCAGCCGGCGACGATCGCGGTGCACAACGAAGTGCGCGGCCTCCGTGCGTGTGGCATCGCGGCGTGGGCGACCATGGACGCCGGCCCGCACGTCAAGATCCTCACCACCGCCGAAGATGCGCCGACGATCGCGATGCGCGTGAAGGACATCGACGGCGTCACGGCCGTGACGATCAGCGCGTCGGGCCCGCCCGCAACGATCGCGACCTGACGCACATCTCATCTCCACGGAATCTCCACGGGCGGTCGATGCGGCCTGCATGCGCCGAACGTCTGCTTGGTAGATGTGGTTATCTTTGGCGCTCGTGATCGCGACCGCACCAGGCAAGCTGATCTTGACCGGCGAATACGCCGTGCTCGACGGCGCGCCGGCGATCGTGACCGCAGTCGATCGTCGTGCGGTCGCGCGGCGCGATGCCGTGCGCGGCAGCTCGCCGTTTCTCCTCGCGGTCGCGCATGAGATCGCGAACAAGCGCGGCGCAGATCATGCCGCTGCGCGCGCGGCGTTCGAGATCGCCGTCGACTCGACCGCGTTCTACGACAGCCACGGCACCAAGCTCGGCCTCGGATCGAGCGCGGCGGTAACCGTCGCCGCGACGGCGTGTGCGCTCGCCGACGGCGGCGTCTTCGACCGCGACGAGGTGCTCGCGATCGCGGCCGCCGCACACGCGAACGCGCAAGGTCAACGCGGTGCGCGCGGATCCGGCGCCGACATCGCGGCCGCCGTGCACGGCGGAACGATCGCGTTCGCAGGCGGCAGCGTGAAGAAGCTCGCGTGGCCGAAGCAGGTGACGCTCGTGCCGTTCTTCACCGGCAGCGCGGCGGATACCGCGTCCCTCGTCTCGAAGGTGATGGCGACACGTACGCCCGAGCTCGCGGCCGCGCTCGTCGCGATCGCGGACGCCTCGCGCGCCGTCGAGAGTGCGCTGACCGCGCCCGCTGACCTCGCCGCGACCGCGGTGGTGGCCGCCTTCGCGCTCGCCGGGGTCGGGATCGACCGGCTGGCGATGGCCGCCCGGGTCGATCTCGTGCCCACTTGCGTGAGCAGTGCCCGCGCCGCGCTCGGCCGGCTCGGCGGAACCGCGAAAACCACGGGTGCGGGCGGCGGCGACGTTGGAATCGCCGTGATTCCTGCCACGGCGGATGTAACCGAAGTGGGTCGATTGCTCATCGAATCAGGGTGCAGACCCTTGCGGCTCTCCGTCGACGAGACCGGCGTGGACACGCGCCCGGGCGCGAAGTAGAAAGCCCTGTCCACGTGCCAACGTCCCGGCTTCCAGGCTTTTACCGACTCGATGTCGCCTCCCGGCGCCGATTGCTGTTGGCGAACGCGACGTTGCCGGCGGATGGCTTCGCCGCGATCGACCCGGGCGCGCTGCTGCAAGACGCCGCCGACGGGATGATCGAGAACGTGGTCGGCACCTACGCGCTGCCGTTCGCGGTGGCCGTGAACTTCGTCGTCGATGACCTCGAGACCTTCGTCCCGATGGCGATCGAAGAGCCGAGCGTGGTCGCGGCGGCCTCGAACGCGGCGCGCATGGCTCGGCCGCGCGGGTTCGCGAGCGTCCTCACCGCGCCGGTGATGATCGGCCAGATCCAGGTCACGCACGTCGACGACGTCGCTGCCGGTGCGGCACGCGTGCGCGACGCAGCGCCCGCGCTCGTCGAAGAAGCACGTCGCCTCGTCCCCAGGCTCGCCGAGCGCGGCGGCGGCCCGGTCGCGCTCGACGTCCGCACGCTCGCGACGAGTGGACCCGACGGCGGCGTCCTCGTCGCGCACCTGCACGTCGACTGTCGCGATGCGATGGGCGCGAACCTCGTCAACACGCTGTGCGAAGCGCTCGCGGATCGCGTGGCCACGCTCGCCGGCGGCCGCGTCGGTCTGCGCATCCTCTCGAACCTCACCGACGGCCGGTTGGTGACGGTGCGCTGCAGGATCGACGACGCGCAGCTCGCCGGTGAAAACGCACCCGGCGCTGAAGTTCGCGCCGCGATCGCCGCGGCCTCGCGGTTCGCCGAGCTCGATCCGTATCGAGCCGCCACGCACAACAAGGGCATCATGAACGGCGTCGACGCCGTGCTGCTCGCGACCGGGCAAGACTGGCGCGCCGTCGAAGCAGGCGCCCACGCGTACTGCGCACGCAACGGCAAGTACGAGCCGTTGGCGACCTGGCGCGAGCGTGACAACGGCCTCGTCGGCGAGCTCGTCATGCCGCTCGCCGTCGGCACCGTCGGCGGCGCACTGCACGTCCATCCCGGCGCGCGCCTCGCGCTCCAGCTCGCCGGCATCGCGCACGCGGACCGTCTCGCCTCCGTCGCCGCGGCCGCGGGCCTCGCCACGAATCTTGCCGCCCTGCGCGCGCTCGCCACCGAAGGCATCCAGCGCGGTCACATGGCGCTTCACGCACGCGGCCTCGCGCGCGCCGCCGGTGCGACCGGCGAGCTCGTCGATCTCGTCGCGGCCGAGCTCGCGGCGACCGGCGATATCAAGGCCGACCGCGCACGCGAGGTCTTCGCACGCCTCTGCAAGGTTCCCGCTTCTGAGCTACAAAAGAGGTCGCCGTGATCCATCGCCTCGGAGTCGCTCGTTCGCCTGCCCTCGCCGTGCCGCTGCCGCCGACGCTCGACGTCGACGCCTGCTACCGGTACTGCGAGGCGCTGTGCCGCGCGCACCATCACAACTATCCCGTCGGCTCGATGTTCGCGCGCTCGCATCTGCGCAAGCACATCTTCGCGATGTTCGCATTCGCGCGCGTCGCGGATGACTTCGCCGACGAGCGCGCCTTCGAAGGCCGCCGCACGCGCGAGCTCGATCGCTGGGAAGAGCAGCTGCACGCCGCGTATCGTGGACAGGCGCAGCACCCGGTGTTCGTCGCGCTCGCCGACACCGTCGACAAGTTCGCGCTACCGATCACCGAGTTCTCCGAGTTGCTGTCTGGTTTCCGGACAGACCTCGAGCGCCGCCGCTACGCCACGTTCGACGAGCTGCGCAGCTACACGCGCCAGGCCGCCGAGCCCGTCGGCCGCCTCCTGCTCTACATCGGTGGCTATCGCGCGCCCGAGCTGCACGCGTACGCCGACGATCTCTCGTCGGCACTCGCGATCGCGCGCCTGATCCAGGACATCCCCGCCGACTGGCAGCGCGGCCGCGTCTACATCCCGGCCGAGGACCTCCGTCACTTCCAGGTGACCGAGGCCGACATCGCGAACCGCCGGGTCAACCCCGCGGTCGGCGCGCTCGTACGCTACGAGGTCGCCCGCACCCGCGCGCTGTTCGAGCGCTCGCGTCCGCTCGTCGACATGGTCGGTGCGGACCTCGCGGTCGAGCTCGCGCTGACGTGGCACGGCGGCATGCGCATCCTCGACAAGATCGCGCACGTCAGCTCTCGCCTGTTCGCGGATCGCCCCACGCTCGGCACCGCCGACAAGGCGCTCGTCCTCGCGCGCGCGCTGCGCTGGCGCGGCGAGACGCTGCCGCCACGCACGATGCATCTGATCAATCGCGTGATCGATCGCGGTTAGGCGTCGATCAGGCAGCCGCGGCGAGCTTGTCGACGACGTCGACGTGGTGCGCGCTGATCGCGACCTTGTGCAGCATCACCGGCATGCCGATGAGCTTGAGGCCGACCTTGTAGTCGTCGCCGTCGTCCTTCAGCCACACGCCTTCGGCGCGGAACCGATACGAGCGGTCGCCGTCGTCGATCACGATCTCGACCTGCTCGCCCTTCGCGACGTAGGGTGCGTTGCGCACCACGAGGCCGCCGGGTCCAAGCTCCACGCAGTCGACGCGATCGTTGATCCGGTCGCCACGCATCAGCGCTTCGACCTTCGTCGTCTCGCGGCGGAAGCGGCGGCCGTTCATGCGGCGGTCATCGGCGGTCGGCGAGAACACCGACTCGATGGCGGTGACCTGCTCGATCTCGTCCCACTCGAGGCCGACACCCAGCTCGCACTTCCCGATGAGGGTGCGGTACTGAAAGACGACCTCGACCAGCATGCTTCTCGATAAAGCACCTGGCGTGCCACGCCTGAAGACGGTGAACGGAGGGGTAACGCGTGGAAAGATCGCTGGCGACAGCAAGCCCGGCCGGGCCTGCTGCCGGGTGTTGCGTCACCAGCTCGAGGCAATGTCGCAGATAACAGACACGGCCGCCTAAGCTCGCGCAACCAGGCGCGTTGGGGTATCCACCAGGAGCGCTCATGGCCGCGGACCTGTTCGCTCAAAGTGCAAAGAAGCGCCTGGTCGGCCAGCCGCTCGCAGAGCGTATGCGGCCGCGATCACTCGGGGAGCTGGTCGGCCAAACGCACCTGCTGGGTCCAGGACGCATTCTGTCGAACCTCGCGCCGGGGCGCGCCATCCCGTCAATCATCCTTTGGGGCCCACCTGGGAGCGGGAAGACCACCCTCGCGCGCCTGCTCGGGGAGGCTTTGAACGCGGAGCTCGTATCGATCTCCGCGGTCGAGGCGGGAGTGAAGGACGTGCGCGAGGCGGTCGCCAAGGCGGCCGAGCGTCGGGACCAGTTCGGCTCGCGGACCCTCCTCTTCATCGACGAGATCCATCGGTTCTCGAAGACCCAGCAGGACGCGCTCCTCCCCCACGTCGAGTCCGGCACGGTCACGATGATCGGCGCGACCACCGAGAACCCGTCGTTCGGCGTGGTCGCCGCCCTGCTCTCGCGTTGCCGGGTCGTGCGGCTCGAGTCGCTTCAAGAAGACGAGCTCGCGATGCTCGCGCAACGCGCCCTCACCGATCGTGACCGCGGGCTCGGCGCGCTCGCCGTCACGATCGAGGACGAGGTCCTCTCGCAGCTCGTCGCCGCCGCCGCGGGTGACGCGCGCCGCATGTATTCGGTCCTCGAGGTCGCCGCAGACCTCGCCTCGCGCAGCGGCGCGACGCAGGTCGCCGCAGACCACATCGCCGAGGCCGCGCAGGGCAAGACGCTCCTCTATGACAAGGCCGGCGACGAGCACTACGGCGTCATCTCGGTCTTCATCAAGAGCATGCGCGGCTCCGACCCCGACGCCGCGGTCTACTGGATGACCCGCATGCTCGAGGCCGGCGAAGACCCGCGCTTCGTCTTGCGCCGCATCGTGATCTTCGCGGCCGAGGACGTCGGCAACGCGGATCCGCAGGCACTCGTCGTCGCGACCGCCGCGTTGCAAGCGGTCGAGCTCGTCGGCCTGCCCGAAGGCGTCCTGCCGATGACGCAAGCGGTGACGTATCTCGCACTCGCGCCAAAATCGAATCGCGCGCTCACCGCCTACGCCGCCGCCCGCAAGCTCGTGCGCGAGAAGGGCGCCCTGCCCGTCCCCGCGCGGTATCGCCCCGGCTCCACCGCACTCGATCGCTCGATGGGCCACGGCTCTGGTTACAAGTACCCGCACGACTTCGAGGGGCACTACGTTCCCGAGAACTACCTCCCCGACGAGCTGGTCGGCGAGCGCATCTACGATCCGAGCGACTCCGGTTTCGAAGCCGAGCTCAAGCAGCGGCGCGACGAGATCGACGCGAAGAAGAAATAACGCAAGACGGCCCCGCGGCACGGCATAGTTCGCGCGTGGCGCACCTCGATGACACGACGCTGGCCTTGTTCGTCGAGCGCCAGCTCTCCGATCATCAAGTCGAAGAGCTGCGGAGCCACATCGACAGCTGCGACTCGTGCCGCGATCTCCTCGTCGAGCTCGCGCGCAGCGACAAGATGCTCGCGGAAGGCTCGACGCTCGGTGCGCCCGTCCCGGTCACGCAGCAGATCCTGAGCCGCGGCGAACAAATCGGCCGCTACGT
Source organism: Myxococcota bacterium (assembly GCA_030857175.1). GTDB lineage: Bacteria > Myxococcota_A > Polyangia > Haliangiales > Haliangiaceae > JABFXX01. The sequence goes on from JALZOJ010000022.1 coordinate 81,269, forward strand.
CGTGCAGGACCTCGTCGGCGCGGGCGCGATGGGTGCGGTGTATGCCGCGCTCGACACCGAGCTCGATCGCAAGGTCGCGGTCAAGGTGATGCATCGTGGCGCCGCCTCCTTGGCCGCGCGCATGCGCCGCGAGGCACAGGCGCTGGCACGTGTGGCCGATCGCGGCGTCGTCGCCGTGTACGACGTCGGCACGCATGGCGACAAGATCTACATCGCGATGGAGCTCGTCACGGGCGGCACGTTCAAGACGTGGCTGCACGAGACACCTCGCACGCTGCGCGAGATCCTCACCGTCGCGCTCGCCGTCGGTCGCGGGCTCGCGGCCGCACACGATGTCGGGCTCGTGCATCGAGACGTCAAGCCCGACAACATCCTCGTCGACACGCACGGAGTCGCGCGGATCGGCGACTTCGGACTCGCCGCCGATGCCGGCGAGCGGCTCGGTGGGATCACCGCATCGGAGACGTTCGCGGCCGAGCTCACCGCGAGCGGCATTCTCGTGGGTACGCCCGCGTACATGGCGCCCGAGCTGCTGGCGGGTGGTGCGGCCACCACGCGCAGCGATCAGTTCAGCTACTGCGTCACCGTGTACGAGGCGCTGTTCGGCAAGCGTCCGTTCGTCGGCGAAACGCTCGGCGACCTCCGGCGCTCGATGAAGGCGCCGCTCAGCATGCCCGACAAGCCGCGCGTACCGGCGACTGTTCGCAAGGCGCTCGCACGCGGTCTCGCGATCGAACCCGAGCGGCGCTTCCCGTCGATGCTGGCGCTCGTCCACGCGCTCGACCTCGCGCCGCGGCGACGCCGCCTGTACATCGCCGCCGCCACGACGGCAGGACTCGCCGCGATCATCACCAGCGTCGCCGTCGCACGCTCGACGGTCGGGGCCGCCGAACCGTGCCTCGACGGCGAGCGCAAGCTGGCGGGCGTCTGGGACGCGGCGCGCAAGGCGGAGCTCGAGCGTGCGTTCCTCGCGACCGGTGCGCCGTTCGCTGCGGACGCGTGGCGTGGCTTCGCGAGCTCGCTCGATCGTTACGCGGCGAGCTGGACCGCGATGCACCGCTCGACCTGCGAGGCGACGCGTGTCCACGGCGATCAGACCGAGCACGTGCTCGATCTCCGGATGTGGTGCCTCGACGATCGCCTGCGCGAGGCGCGCGCGCTGACCGACGGCCTGCGCACGGCGACGTCGAAGAGCGTCTCGCGCGCGATCACCGCGGCCGATCGCCTGCCCACCGTCGACATCTGCGCCGATGCGCAGGCGCTCGCGCAGAAGCTACCGCCGCGCGATGCGGCTGCGCGCACAGACATCGATCGCGTGCGCGCAGACCTCGCGCAGGTGAAGACGCTGTGGAACCTCGGCCAGATGGAGAAGAGTCATGCGCTCGTGCTCGAGGTGAGCAAGGCCGTCGGCACGCTGGACTATCCGCCGCTCGAGGCAGACGTCATGCTCGAGCAAGCGCGCATCGGGCTCATCGTCGAGGGCGATCCCAAGGCGGCGGAGCAGCTGATCGAACGTGCGCTGTGGGCGGCGGATCGCGGTCGCGACGATCACCTGCGCGCGCGGGCGTGGAATCTGCTGTATTTCATCGTCGGTGCGGAGCAGCAGCGCTTCGACGACGCAGCCAAGATCTACGAGCACGCCTCCGCCGCGCTCAAGCGGCTCGCGGGCGCCGAGCGCCTCGAGGCCCAGCTCCTCGGCAACCACGGCCAGATGCTGACGCTCGCCGGAAAATTCGACGAGGCCGCAGCGACGCTCGAGCGCTCGCTCGCCCTGCTCGAGAAGACGGTCGGCCCAGATCACATCGAGACCGGTAACGCGCTCGCGGCGCTCGCCGACGTCTATGCGCGGCTCGGCCAGACCGACAAGAGCCTCGCCCACGCACAGCGCGCCCACGACGTTCACGTGCGCACCCTCGGCAAGCGGCACCCCGAAACGGCGAAGTCGCTGTTCTCGATCGCGATGGCGCTCGAGGATCAAGCGAAGTACGACGAAGCCGCCGTCAAGCTCATCGACGTGATCTCCACGCTCGAGACCGCCCTCGGCAAAGATCACATCGATCTCGGGAACGCCGTCGACGAGCTCGGCATCGTCCGGCGCAAGCAGCATCGCCTCGACGATGCCCTCGCGCTCCACCAGCGCGCTCTCGCGCTGCGCGAGGCGAAGCTCGGCGATCACAACGAGACAGCGGTCTCGCTCGACAATGTCGGCACGGTCCTCGGTCTGCTCGAGCGACACGCGGAAGCACTGCCGTATCACGAGCGCGCATTCGCGATCACCGAGAAGGTGATGGGCGCCGATCACATCGAGACCGCGACCTCGCGCGGCTACCTCGCGAACGCCTACCTCGGGCTGGGCCGCTCGGGAGAGGCGCTTCCGATGTTCCGCGCCGCGCTCGTCGTGAGCGAGAAGGCGCTCGGGCCCGAGGCGTCCGATCTCGCGTTCTTCCTCGCGGGCATCGGTCACGCCTACCTGGATCTGAAGAAGCCGGTCGACGCCATCGCCCCTCTCGAGCGCGCGCTGCGGTTACGCGGCACCGAAGGCGACCCGATGTCGACCGCCGAGATCCAGTTCGGGCTCGCACGCGCGCTGTGGGCCTCGAAACGCGACCGTGCGCGGGCACGCTCGCTCGCCGAAGCGGCGCTTCCGCACTACAAGGCCGCGGGCAATCCCGAGGTCGAGCGCTGGCTCGCCTCGCCGGGCTAGAGAACGAGGCCGCCGATGTTCACGCGGATGCGGAACGCGTCCTCGAAGTACTGCTTGCACTGCTGCGGATTCTCCGCGCGCACGAACTGATTGTCACAGACCATCACCGGCGTACCGGCCGAGCACTTCGTGCGGCACTCCTCGACGAACCGTGGCGCGCAGGTCTGATACGTCTGCGTCTGGCACTCCTGGTGGCAGCTCATCTCCTCGACGGTGCGGCACGACGTGTTGCACGCCACGCCGCACTTCTGCTCGCAGGTCGCCGTCGCCGGAATCGTCTGGCACTTGTCCTCACACGAGTTCTCGCAGGTCGTGCGGCAACGCCAGCTGCAGCCGACCGAGTTCGGGCTCGCCGAGCACTCCGCGCCGCACGAGGCCTGGCACCGCGTCCCGCAGACCTGCGCGCAAACGGTCTGCGCCGGCTGCGTCCGACACTGCTGCGTGCACTGCGTGCCGCAGCTCGTGGTGCACTCCTGCTTCGGCTGCGCGACGCACTTGGTCGCGCACGTCTGGTAGTTGTGATCCGTGCACACGGAGTCGTAGCTGACCTTGTCGCATGCGGTCGAGCACTGCGCCGGGCCCTCGGTCAGGTTGCAGCGTGTGGTCTCCTGCACGGGAAAGTCGCCGCACGAATCATTCGCCGTATACGCCTGCAGCGAGACGTTGATGTTGCCGGCAAATTGCAGCTGCCCCTGCCCGGTGCACGCGTTCGCCATCACGAATACGAACGCGAGCGTCGAGATCCCCATCGCTGTCATCAGTGCTCTCATGCGCCGGACGATCTCACGAAATCACTTTTTCGGGCACGCGGCGGCGTGACGTTCGCGCAGCGCCGAAACCTGAGGATCGGCCTCCGCTCCCGCGGATACGACCGGCTTCATGTAGATGTCGAAGCTCGAACACTCCATGAGGAACTTGTCGTCGGGCGCCGCCTTGCGTGCGGCTTCCGCCTTCTCGACGAAGACCGTCAGCGAGCGCAGCGCGAGATCCTTGCCGCAGCGCTGCTCGAGCGTCGCGTGAAGCTTGGCATCGGCCTTCTTGATCGCCGGCATGTCGACCTTGATCACCGCGCACGACGACGACGCCCTGCCCGGATCCGTGCTCGCGAGCGCGGTGTCGATGTTCGCGAGCTCCTTGCGCGCGAAGTCGACGCCCGCCTCGTCCTTGATCTCCTGGAGATCGATCTTGTCGGACGACTTCTTCTCTTTGGAGTCACAGCCAGCGACGAGCGCGAGCGCGAGGACGAGGTGTTTCATCGCCGCGTTGTATCACCGCAAGTTGCCGAGCGCGTAGCTCGCGTAGTCCTGCGCGACCCGATCGGGCTCGTCGACGTTGACGAGGAACGCGGCGATCGCGACGCGATCCTCCCCACGCAACGAGCAGCCGGCGAGCCACGCGTACACGGCGCGGCGGACCGAGACGCGTGGATCGGCGAGCAGACGCAAGAGCTCTGCGACCGCGATCTCGGCGTATTGGTTCGAGAGCCACGGGATCTCCTTCGCGACGAGCTGCTTGTCGTGGCGAACGGTCAGCTCGTCGGCATCTTCACGCGCGTTCGCCGCCAACAGGCCCGGCCCTGTGTCCGCGAACGCCGTCAGCGCCGCGATCGCGCGCTCGGCGTGCGGCAACAGGTTGTGATAGCCGAGCGCGCTGACGAGCTTGTACGCGATCACGCGCGCATCGGGCGCTGCATCCTCGAGTAGCTCGAGCGCAGGCACCGCGTCCTCGATCGCATCGGTGATGTACTCCCAGCCCTCTTCGTACGTGATGTCGTGGTGCCATTGCGCGAGCGTGCGCCCGTAGATCATGCGGTCGCCCGGCGCCGCCTTCGGCGCGACGCGCGGTGTGAGATCGACGTCGCCATAACGCCCGTCCTCGAGCGCGCAGCCGACCGCCGATGCGACCGCGTATGCCGACGCGCCGATGACGCCCGCCTGCTGGCCCGCGATGTACGCGTCCACGCGATCGACATCCGCGTTGTAAACGAGCAGGTAGACCGGCGCTTCGAGCGCGAGGCTCGAGAGCCGCTTCGCGAGCGCTTCTTCGTGTCCCGACACCGCGCTGCGATCGAGGACGAGGCAGAAACGGTCGCCTTCGATCAGCTCCCACTTCGCATCGTCGTCGATGGCGACCATCGTCTGCAAAACCGTCGCCCGCGGAAGCGGCGCCGCCACCGCCCAGAACCACTCACGCATCTTCGTCGTCGAGCAGCTCGATCGCTTCGTCGATGTCTGCGCGCAGGTCCGGGTTCGCATCGGCCATCTCGTGGAGCTTCGCGATCACGTCCTCGATGCCCGCGAACGCGCCGGGACCGAGGCCACCGACGAGCTTGATCGCAACCGCGCGCACCGCGGCATCCTCGTGATCGAGCAGCGGCAAGACCTCATCGCCAGGCGCATCCTCGAGCACGAGGTCCCAGTTGAGCTCGTACATCATCAGGTGCTGCCACTGCGGCAGCGTCTTGCCGAGGATCTCGAGGTCGCCGGGCCGCGCCTCGGGCAACTTGTGCGCTCTGAGATCGACCGCGACCGGCTCGTTCGGATCGCGGTCGTCGATGCCGACGCCAAGCACGTGCGCGACGTCGTAGAGGTTCGCCGCCACGACGCCGGCTTCTTCGCCACCGAGGAACGCGTCGACGCGCGGGTCCTCCTCGTCGAACACGAGCGCGTAGACCGGCGCGTCGGTCAGCTTCGAGAGGTCCTCGGCGAGCCGGTCCTCGATGCCACTCAGCTCGGGCTCGCCGACGATCGCGATGTGCTCGCGCGTGCCCTCGACGAGCTGCCAGCCTTCGCCCGTGAGGATCGCGTTGACGACCGGCTCGATGGCTTCGAGCGTGAGCGGTGCGATCACCATCCACGCGGGTTCGTCGTCGGCGTCGTCGATCTGTTCCGTCACGTCACGCCGGCTTTTGTTCGAGCAGGTTCACGATGCGGTCGAGCCGCTCGAGGATGGCGAGCTGCACCGCGTTCTTTTCCGCTTCGGTTGCTCGCACCTCCGACGCCGTGGGCTCGAGCGCCGCGAACGCGAGCGACGGAGCGAACGTGCGGACGAACGCCGTGAGCGTGCGGCCGGTCGGTGTGGTCGGCGCCACCGGGTCCTGGATCATGCCGAGCGTCGACGCCATGAACAGGACGCCGTCCCACGGGTTCTTGCAGCTCGCGTTCGTGTGGCGCTCCGCGAGGTAGTACGCGAGGCCGCCGCCAATCACCGTGGCGAGCAGCGCGTCCATCGGATCTTTCTTGGCCCACGCACGAAGCCCGAGCTTCAGCGAGGACAGGTCGTTGCTGTCGCCCAGGAGGCCAAGCGCGACCGGAATCAGCGGGACGAGACCATCGAGCTGGCTCGAGGTCGAATCGTTCGGCGGGTCGGTGGATGGCACGAGCTAGACGGTACGCATGGAACCGCGGCGGCGCTAGGCCAGGCGGATCCAGCGCGCCTTCGCTTGCTCGATCTTCCCGCTGAACATCGCGGGGAAGTGGCGCTGGACGTACGCGAAAGCCTGATTGATCAGCTCGCGGTCGATGTCAGGCGGGACCTCCATGTTCTGGTCGTGCGGGTCCGGGCGGATGCCCAGCCGCACGACTTCCGTCAGGCGGAGAACGTGGAGGCGGTTGACGAACAACGCGTGGGCGATTCCGAGGAAGAGCTCTTCGAGAGCCGCAGGGTCGAGTCCGGCCATGAGCAGCCGTACGTACCACAGCCCGTAGGTCGCCTCCAAGCCCTGTTATTCCCGGATTCGGACGCTTTGGCGTGTCCGATTTGCCCTTCCAATCCGTCGGGCTGGATTTACAGGAAAGAGCGTCTCGCTGAAGACGTCGTACCCAAACCCGAATTACAACTCGGGGCATCTAACCGCGAAGGGAGGCGGCTGGTGATGGAGCTCATTGAAGCGTCGCTGCGCTTCCCGGTCGTGGTGTTCACGATCGGGCTTGGCATCGTTCTGATCTACTGGCTGTTCGTGCTGCTCGGGGCACTCGACATCGATCTGCTCGGCGGCGCGGACCATCACGGTCACGATGCAGCCGGTCACGATGCCGACGGCGTCCTGTCGAAGCTCGGGCTCGGTGTGGTGCCGGTGACGATCACGGTCTCGCTGATCATGCTCGTTGGTTGGGTCGGCTCGCTGCTCGCCATGCATCACGGGGGACACATCACGTGGGTGAAGTACGCGGTGCTACCCGGCATGCTCGTCGGCGGGATGCTCGTGACGAGCGTGCTCGTGCGGCCGATCGCGCCGGTGTTCAAGATCCGCGAAGGCAAGAGCAACCGCGAATACGTCGGGCACACGTGCACCGTCACCACCGCGACCGTCGATGAAAATTTCGGACACGCGAACGTCGAGGACGGCGGCGTCACGATGGACATCGCGGTGCGATGCGACGGGACAGCGAAACTCGTACGTAACGAGAAAGCACTCATCATCGAGTTCGATGAAGAACGTCAGGCGTATCTCGTCGAGCCCGTCTCTAATATTCTTCCGACTTCGAAGTCGGGAGACGCTTCGTAACAAGGGGAGTCAGGGAACATGCAGCAGCAAATGGCCATCATGCTCATTGCGGTCGGAGGCGTTCTCCTCCTCGGCATCTTGATCTTGATCGCGCGCACGTGGCGTCAGGTCGATCAAGGGCGCGCGATGATCGTCAACAAGATGGGCGCCGAGCCCAAGGTGACGTTCACCGGCGCGATCGTGCTCCCCATCGTCAACAAGATGGAGATCATGGATCTCTCGGTGAAGACGATCGAGGTCGCGCGCAAAGGCAAGGACGGCCTGATCTGCGCGGACAACATCCGCGCCGACATCAAGGTCACGTTCTTCGTTCGCGTGAACAAGACCGTCGACGACGTGCTGCGTGTCGCGCAGGAAATCGGCTGCATTCGCGCGTCGCAGCAAGCGACGCTCGAGGAGCTGTTCCAGGCCAAGTTCTCCGAGGCGCTGAAGACCGTCGGCAAGAAGATGGAGTTCGAGACGCTCTACACGAAGCGTGAAGAGTTCAAGGACGAGATCCTCAAGGTCATCGGCAAGGACCTGAACGGCTACGTGCTGAACGACTGCGCGATCGACTACCTCGAGCAAACTCCCGTCGAGATCCTCGATCCGAACAACGTCCTCGACTCGCTCGGTATCCGCAAGATCACCGAGATCACGACCGGCGCGAACATCCTGACCAACGAGCTCAAGCAAAAAGAGCGCATGGAGCTCGGCAAGGCGAACCTGACCGCGCAAGAAGCGATCTACCGCTTCGAGCAAGCGCAGGCCGAAGCCGAAGCAAAGAAGAACAAAGAAGTCGCCGTCGCGAACGCTCGCGAAGAGAACGAGGCGAGCCGGTTCCGCCTCGAGGAAGAGAAGCGCACGCACATCGAGCGCCAGAAGGCGGAAGAGCTGATCCAGATGGCGGAGCAAGCGAAGCTCCGCTCGGTGCAGGTCTCCGAGCAGGGCCGCATCCGCGAGGTCGAAGTCGAGAAGGTGCGCGTGCAGAAGGCGCACGACCTCGAGGAGGTCGGCCGCACGCGGGAAGTGCAGCTGAACCAGATCGAGATGAACAAGGCGCTCGAGACCGAGAAGCGCTCGATCGCGGACATCATCCGCGCGCGCATCGCGGTCGACAAGACCGTCGCCGTCGAGGAGGAAGCCATCAAGGACCTCCGCACCGACGCCGAAGCGAAGCGCCACAAGCACGTCGCGATCGTGCACGCGGAAGCTGCGGCGCAAGAGATCTTCATCAAGGACATCAAGAAGGCCGAGGCCGAGCAGCAGGTCGCGACGGCGACGGCGAAGAAGCAGTTGATCCTCGCCGAGGCCGCGATGGAGGCGAGCGACAAGGAAGCGCGCGCGAAGATTCGCCGCGCGGAAGGTGATCAGGCCGAGCACGCCGCCGAGGGCCTCGCCCTGGTCCGTGTGAAGGAAGCCGATGCGGTCGCGGTCGAGAAGCTCGGTCTCGCCGAGTCGCGCGTCCGCGAGGCGCAGGTGCAGATCACGGACAAGGAAGGCGTCGTGCTCGCCGAGAACGTGCGGCGCAAGGCGATGGCCGAGGCGCAAGGTCGCGAGGCGGAAGCCTCCGCGATCGAGAAGACCGGCATCGCGGAAGCGGTCGGCGTGCGCGAGAAGCTGCTCGCCGAGGTCGCGGCAAAGGACGCCGAAGCGGGCGTCATCGAGAAGCGCATGCTCGCCGAGGCGCGTGGTATCGCCGAGAAGGCGGACGCGATGAAGCACCTCGATGGTGCAGCACGCGAGCACGAGGAGTTCCGCCTCCGGCTCGAGAACGACCGTGTGATCGCGCTCAAGCAGATCGAGGCGCGCGTCGCGATGGCCGAGTACCAGAGCAAGGTCATGTCCGAGGCGATGGGCAACGCCGACATCAAGATCGTCGGCGGCGACGGCCAGTTCTTCGACCGCTTCGTCAAGGCGGTCAGCCTCGGCAACGCGATCGACGGCGTGCTCGACAACTCACACGTCGTGCAGAAGCTCGCGGGGCCGCACCTCAATGGCAACGGGCACCACGACGTGCTCGACGACGTCAAGGCAATGGCGCGCGCGGCCGGGAGCAAGGACCTCACGGTCTCGAGCCTGCTCGGCAACCTCATGATCAAGGCCGACGACTCGACGAAGTCGAAGCTCCAGGCGTTGATCGAGAAGGCGCGCCAGCTCGGCGTTCATGACGACAAGGTGAGCTGAGCGAGGGTGTCATGGCGGCACCCGCCGATGTCGATGCCGCGCTGACAGGCGGCAACTACGAAGTTCTGCGCGCGCGGCTCTCGGCCGCGGGTGCAGAGCTCGCGAAGCGCGCCGACGCGCTGAACGCCACGCGCAAGAAGGTGTTCGGCGCGACGGAGCCGCAGCTCGTCGCGACCGAACGCGTCCGCACCGAGCACAACTGCGCGCCGGTCGACATCGTCGGCATCGGGCCGAACCTCTTGCTCGGCTTCAACGTCTTCCTCGGGCTGAAGACGGAGACCAAGCTCGCGGACGTGCTCGCGCTCCACCGGTTCGCGCGCAACGAAACAGGCGAGCTCGACACCTCGGCGCTGCCGAACGACGCGCTCGGCGGGTTCCTCACCGGGCCCGACCTCGAGAAGGACTTCTCGAACCTCTACCGCTACTACCGCGAAGCGCGGCTGATCCAGCTCGTCAAGCGCGACACGTTCCTGCTCGCCGTCTTTCAGGCCGGCGCGACGTGGAAGGACATCAAGGTCCTCAAGTGGCGCATCGAGCCCGATGGCGCGCTCCACTACGTCGACGATCGCGGCGACCGCGACTACGCGAGCCTCTTCCCGAAGCCCTACGACTTCGAGTGGCGCGAGGTCACACGCGACCATCAGGTCGCCGGCAAGCACCCGCACTACAACATCCTCGACACGCTGTTCATCGAGTGTGTGCAGGGCGACCTCACCATCAAGGTCGAGGACAACACCGAGTCCGGGCACGGCATCTACACCGAGCCCGTCGAAGATCTGAACCAGTCGCTCGACGACGCGAAGATCTTCTTCGCGCCGATCGGGAAGCCCGGCGGCCTCGTGCTGCTCAAGGTGCTGCCGTTCCGCGAACAGCAGTGGCGCTATCTCGTGTTCGATGCGCGGTCACGCAAGATCGTGCGCGCGGATGGCATCGAGCGCGGTTGTCGCAGCTTGCCCGAAGATCACGGCGTGATCTTCCCGGGCGGCTACGTGCTGGTCGGCGGCGATCGCAAGATCTTCGACGGTGACTTCGCGGAGTACGTGCTGGAGCGCGAGCTCAAGTCGCCGAACGGTGAGGACGTGCTCTACGTCTATCAGCGCGGCGTCGACGGGTCGTACTTGCTCTGCCCCTACAACCTGATCGAGAAGTCGGTCGCGGCGCCGATCATCTGCAACGGCTACTCGCTGTTCGCCGACGGACAGATGGTCGTGATGCGCGCCACGTCGTCGGAGCCGACGCGTGTGCACCCGATGCAGGTGTGGAAGACGCCGTTCACGTCGGCCGAGCACGCCGCGAGCGCGCCGACCGATGGCTCGTACCTCGCGAAGGTCGGCAATGCGGACCTCGTGCGCGGCCTCTCGGATGCGTTGTCGATCGCGCGGCTTGCCGGCGTCGACAAGCCGCAGCGCACGACGTTCGAGGACATCCTCGCGCTGTCGACGCGCGCGACCGATGCGTACTACTGGCTCGGCCACGCCGACGCGAACGACCTCAAGACCGCGGTCACCGACGTCAAGAGCACCGCGAAGCTGATCCTCGACGAGTACGAGAAGGTCATCGCGCTCGAGCTCGCGGCCAAGAAGTCGCTCGCCGAGGCCGAGGCGCTCGTCGTCGAGAAGCTACGAGCGACGCGCAGTGAAGGCTGGGACAAGATCGATCCGTTCCTGGAGGCGCTGACCTCGCTGCGCGCGCTGCGCGGACAGCTGATCTCGCGCAAGGAGGTTCGCTTCATCGATGTGAAGCGGCTCGAGGCGCTCGAGAAGGAAGTCGCGACCGCGTTCGAGCGCGTGACCACGGACTGCGTGTCGCTGCTCGCGAAGGGCGACGCGTTTGGCGAATTGGTCCGGCGCGCGGACGGTCTGGCATCGCGCGTCGGCGAGCTCGGAACAGCCGTCGAGGTGAAGCCGGTGCGCGAGCAGATCGACCAGGTCGCGAGCGGCCTCGATCTCCTCGGCAACGTGATCGGCTCGCTCAAGATCGACGACACCACGAAGCGGACGGTGATCCTCGAGAACATCACCGACGCATTCGGCCAGGTGAACCGCGCACGCGCGACGATCGAGGGCCGCCATCGCGAGCTCGCGACGAAGGAAGGTCGCGCGGAGTTCGGCGCGCAGGTCAAGCTACTCACGCAGTCGGTCGCGTCCGCGCTCGCGCAGTGCGATACGCCGGAGCGCTGCGATCAGGAGCTCACGCGGCTGCTCGTCCAGCTCGAGGAGCTCGAGGGCCGGTTCGCCGATGTCGACGAGCTGACGACGGAGCTCGCGTCGAAGCGCGAGGAGATCGTCGACGCCGTCGGTGCGCGCAAGCAGCTGCTCGCGGCCGAGCGCCAGCGCCGCGCCGCAAATCTGCAAAAGGCGGCGACGCGTATCCTCGACGGCGTCGCCCGCCGCGCGCAGGGACTCGCGACCGCCGACGAGGTCAACGCGTACTTCGCATCGGACGCGATGGTCCAGAAGCTGCGCGACATCGTCGCGGAGATGGGCACGCTCGGCGATGCGGTCAAGGCCGACGAGCTCGAGTCGCGGCTCAAGGCAGCGCGGCAGGATGCGCTCCGCGGCCAGCGCGATCGCGCCGACCTGTACGAAGGCGGCGGCGAGCTCATCAAGTTCGGCGAGCACCGGTTCCCGGTCAACACGCAGCCGCTCGAGCTGATGATCGTGCCGCATGAAGACGGCCTCGCGATTCACCTCGCCGGCACCGACTTCTACGAGCCGATCGTCGACGAGAAGCTGCTCGCCGCGAAGCACCTGTGGCACCAGGACCTCCCGAGCGAATCGGCCGAGGTCTATCGCGGCGAGTACCTCGCGGCGTCGGTGCTCGCGGATGCCGAGGTGAACGGCACGGTGATCGAGCTGCAAGACGCCGCGCGCACGAACACGCTCGAAGCGAAGCTGCGCCAGATCGCGCAGGAGCGCTACGACGAGGGCTACGAGCGCGGCGTACACGATCACGACGCCACGAAGATCCTCGAGCGCCTGCTCGCGATGCGGGAAGGCGCGGGCTTGCTCTCGTTCCCGGCGCCGGCGCGTGCGCTTGCCCTCGTGTTCTGGGGCGTGTCGAGCTACGTCGCCGAGGCGCGGCCGCGCTGGCATCGCGCAGCGCAGAGCCTCGCGCGGCTCGCCGATGTCCTGGGCGATCGCGGTGGCCGCCAGCAGCTCGCCGGCGAGATCGCGATCTCGATCCGCAAGTTCATCGAGCGCGAGCCGGCGCTCCTGCACGCGGGCATCTCGATGATCGATGCGGATCTCGCAGCCACGTACCTCGTGCGCGAGCTCTCGGTCGCGAGCCCTCGGTTCATCGCATCGGGTGCCGCACGCACCATCATCGATGCGCTCTACGGCGAGCTCGATGCGCGGCAAGCGCGCCATCAGTTCGACGACGACATCCGCGCGCTGCAAGGTGCACCGGGCGCCGCGATGATGCTCGCGCGCGCGTGGGTCGACGGCATCGTTGCGAGGAAGCCCGAGCTCGCGGTGGCCGCGGTCGAAGCGGCCGCGTTGCTCGCCGCGCCCTCGCTGCCACACGACACTTCGAGCGCGCTGATCGATGCAGAAGTCACCGGCCTCCTCGGGCGCCACACGCGGATCAAGGATCAGAAGCTGCACGTGCGGCTCGACGAGATCACGGCGCGCCTCGAGCGGTTCCGCAAGGAGATCGTGCCGGCGTTCCGCGCGTATCGCACGCTGCGCGCCGACATCGTCGAGCGCGAGCGCCGCCGTCTGCGCATCGACGAGCTGAAGCCACGCGTGATGAGCTCGTTCGTTCGCAACCAGCTCATCGATCAGGTCTACCTGCCGCTCGTCGGCGCGAACATGGCGAAGCAGCTCGGTGCCGCGGGCGCCGCGAAGCGCACGGATCAGATGGGCATGCTGCTCCTGATCTCCCCGCCGGGTTACGGCAAGACGACGCTGATGGAGTACGTCGCCGCCCGCCTCGGCCTCGCGTTCGTGAAGGTCAACGGTCCGGCGCTCGGACACGATGTCACGTCACTCGATCCCGCCGAGGCGCCGAACGCGACCGCGCGCCAGGAGATCGAGAAGGTGTCGCTCGCGCTCGAGATGGGCACGAACGTGATGCTCTACCTCGACGACATCCAGCACACGTCCCCCGAGCTGCTGCAGAAGTTCATCTCGCTCTGCGACGCGCAGCGCAAGATCGAGGGCGTGTGGCGCGATCGCACGCGCACGTACGACCTGCGCGGCAAGAAGTTCTGCATCGTGATGGCGGGCAACCCGTACACGGAGAGCGGCGAGCAGTTCCGCATCCCGGACATGCTCGCGAACCGCGCCGATGTCTACAACCTCGGTGACATCCTCGGCGGCCGCGCGGACGCATTCGCGCTGTCGTTCCTCGAGAACGCGCTGACGTCCTCCCCCACCCTGTCCCCGCTCGCGACGCGCCAGCTCGACGATGTCTACAAGCTCATTCGCATGGCGAAGGGCGAACCGCTGCCGACGACCGACCTCGCGCATGGCTACTCGGGGGTCGAGCTCGAGGAGATCTTCGCGGTGATCCGTCACCTCACCGTCGCGCAGGACACGCTGCTCAAGGTCAACGCGGAGTACATCCGCTCGGCCGCGCAGGCCGATGCGTTCCGCACCGAGCCGCCGTTCAAGCTCCAGGGCTCGTACCGCAACATGAACAAGATCGCCGAGAAGGTCGTCTCGGCGATGACGCCGGGCGAGCTCGATCGCCTGATCAGCGATCACTACCAGGGCGAGTCGCAGACGCTGACGACCGCCGCCGAGCAGAACCTCTTGAAGCTCGCCGAGCTGCGTGCCAATCCAACGCCCGAGCAGAAGAAGCGTTGGGACGAGATCAAGACCGAGTTCCTTCGCCAGCGCCGCATGGGCGGCAGCGACGCGGATCCGATCACGAAGCTCGTCGGTACGATCAGCGGCATCGCCGGAGACCTCGGCAACGAGCTCGGCGCGATTCGCTCGACGATCGGCAACGGCACCGGCACCGCATCGCTCAACGCCGAGATTCGCGACCTGCGCGACGCGGTGCTGCACCTGACGAAGCGCGCGACCGAGGAGACCGCCGCGCGCGATCCGTCCGCGTGGCTCGGCGACCGGCTCGACAAGCTCGCGGCGAGTCTCCGGGCCCTCGCGGAGCGCCCGCAGCAGGTCGAGGTCCGGCAGTCGGCGCTGCCCACACCGACGAACGGCGGGCACACGGGTCCCGAGAGCTGGGACGTCGCGCAGCTGCTCGCGCAGGTGAAGCGCATCGAGACGTTCCTGATGCCGGTCGTGAAGCACGCGAACGAAGCGCGCGAGGTCGACTCGGTGTTCGCGAACAAGATGGTCCAGATCATCGAGTTGCTCGAACAGCTCGACGCCCGCCTCACGCGCTGACTTGGTACGCGCGTGTTACAGCGCAAGTGAATGTCGTTTCTCGTGCGACAGAACGCATCGCCATCGTCTTGGGGCAACCCAAAGGAGACTGCGATGCGATTCATGACGACTCTTGCGCTGTTGGTTGGCTTTGCTGCGTGCAGTGCACCGACCGTGAATAACCAGATCAACAACAACGCGGCGATGAAGGAAAAGGACACCGCGAACAACGTGAAGACGTATGCGAAGTCGACGCCGCCAGCCGGCGGCACGTCGATGGGCATGATGTCGTCGCCAAAAGCGGGTAATCAGACGATCCCGATCACGAACGTCGAGGTCTACCTGTTCACCGCGAACATCGATGACGACGCCGCGGGCGAGACCATGTACTGGGCCTACGACGGCGAGGTGATCTACGTGTGGGGCTCGATCGACATCGAGTGTGTCGACGAGGATGACGTCCTGACCGGCGAGACCGGCGACGCGTACTTCATCATGGAAGCCGATTCCGGGGGCTACGGCTGGATGGTCGCGACGGACTCTTGCGGCTATTCGACGATTTACGGCTGCAGTGCCGAGACCGGCGGCGGCGAGGTCTGCGGAGGTTGCGACTTCGACGACTCGTACATCGTGTGCGTGGCCGAGTCCGACTGAGCACGTGGTACATCTCGCGATGTGGACGAGCTGCTCGCGACGTTTGTATCTCGGCTCCCGGCCGAGCTGCGTGACGCGGCGAGAGACGTCGAAGGCGAGCTGACGGAGGTGGTTCGGCGCGCGCGCACAGAAGCGCCAGGCGTCGAGCTGGACGTTCACGCGTTCATCGCGCATGTCGCCGACCGCACGACGTACGACGCGCATGGGCGGCCGGTATTACACACGTTGCACGCGGGCGACCTCTGGATCGCGTTCGGCTGCGTCGTGCAGAACGCCAACGCACTCGCCACGTTTGAAACGCGGTTTTCACCGGAGATCACGCGCTCGCTCGCTCGCTCGTTCGAGCGTTCGCTCGCGGAAGATGCCGAGCTCAAGCTTCGCGACAAGCTATTCCTCGTCGGTGAAGACGAACATCCACGCCTCGCGAGTTATGCGGGGCGTGGCGCCCTGGCCCCGTGGCTGCGTGCGGCAGCCGCGCGAACGGCGATCGACTTGATGCGCACGCGCCGCGAGCTACCGGTCGATCCCGGGACGCTCGGCGAGCTGGTCGCGGCCGACCCGCTGCTCGCGCGGCTCAAGGATCGGTATCGCGAGGAGTTCCGGATCGCGTTCGCAGAAGCAGCGGCCCAGCTGACCGATCGCGACCGCACACTCTTGCGGTACCGGTTCCTCGACGGTCTCTCGATAGACGAGATCGGCGTGCTTTATCGGGCACATCGCGCGACGGTGGCGCGCTGGATCGCGGCCATTCGCGAGACACTTTTCGAGACGACGCGCGAACGGCTTACTGAACGTCTCTCGCTCACGGAGTCCGAGGTCGATAGCGTGCTGCGCCTGATCGATAGCCACCTCGAAATTTCGATCGAAGCGCTGTTGCGATAGTGATAGATCGACCGCGTGGACACAGGCTGTTTGTCGGTTGGCGACATCGCGCGGCTTGCTGCGGGCGGTGCCGGCGAGGCAAGTCACGTCCATCTGATGGGCCACACCGACTCGTGCGAGTCGTGTCGCGCGGCGCTTGCCGCGGCCGTTCGTGGAGCGCGTTCGACCGAGCCTGATCGCGACGCGGCGGTGGTCGACGACTTCGAGTCGCGTGCGCGCATCGGTCGCTACGTGATCGCAGACCTGCTTGGTGAAGGCGGCATGGGCCGCGTGTACGCTGCCTACGATCCCGAGCTCGCGCGCACGATCGCGCTCAAGGTGTTGCGGGCGGCGCCGAACTTTGACGCGCTCGCACGCCTCTCACGGGAAGCGCAGCTCACCGCGCAGCTCTCGCATCCGAACGTCGTCTCGGTCTACGACATCGGCAAGCACGGCGCGCAGGTCTACGTCGCGATGGAGCTCGTCGCCGGCGAGACGCTGCGCGCGTGGCTCGCGACCGAGCCACGCGGGTGGCGCGAGATCGTCGACGCGTTCGTGCAAGCCGGCCGCGGAGTCGCCGCGGCGCACGCGGCGGGTGTCGTGCATCGCGACATCAAGCCCGACAACATCTTCATGGGACGCGACGGGCGCGTTCGCATCGGCGACTTCGGCCTCGCGCGCGTGGCGGACGAAGCCGTCGTCGAGCCGACGGCAGATGCGACGCAAGCGATCACGCGCACCGGTGCGGTCATCGGCACGATCCCGTACATGGCTCCGGAACAGCTCGATGGCATCGGCAGCGATGATCGCAGCGATCAGTACGCGTTCTGCGTGTCGCTCTACGAGGCGCTCTACGGGCAGCGCCCGTTCGCAGGTGCAACGGTCGCCGACCTGCGCACCGCGATCGCGGGCGGGCCACCGGCGGTGCCCAACGATCCGACGCCGCGCTGGCTGCGGGCGGCGGTCGTGCGCGGGCTCGCACGCGAGCCGCGCGCGCGCTTCGAGTCGATGAACGAGCTGCTCGCGGCGCTGTCCTTCGATCCGATGGCCAAGCGACGGCGCATCGTGCTCGGTGCGGTCGGTATCGCGGCCCTGGCTGCCATCGTGATCGGCTCGTACGCCGGCGCGTCGAGCGATCCGTGCAGCGACGCCCCAGCGGCGATCGGGGAGGTCTGGAACAAGCAGCTGGCCGCCACGCTCGGGGCCAGCTGGCGCACGGCGAGCATTCCGAACGCGACGGCCACGTGGGATCGCGTGGCGCCCGCACTCGATCGTTACGCATCAGGCTGGGCCACGAGCGCCCGTGCGGCGTGTCGCGCCACACGTGTCGATCGGAGTCAGTCGGACGCGCTCCTCGAGCTGCGCACGCTCTGCCTCGATCGCAGCAAGCAGGAGCTCGCCGCCGTCGTCGCCGCGCTGCGTGCCCCGACGCCGGCGATCGCCGAGGGCGCGGTGAAGCTTGTCGACGGAATGCAGCCGCTCGCGCACTGCAGCAACCTCGATGCGCTGCGCGCGCGTGTGCCACCGCCACGCGATGCGGCGGCCGCGAAGCAGATCGAGGATCTGCAAACGGAGCTGCGCCAGGTCGACATCGCACGCCGGACCTCACAGCACACCGGCCTCGACAAGCGCGCGGCGTCGATCGTCGAGCGCGCCACGGAGCTCGGGTACGCGCCGGCGATCGCGGAGGCGTGGATCGCGCGCGGCGATGTCGCCCGGGCGCTCGGCGATGCGAAGGCGGCCGAGGCCGCGTACTACGAAGCACTGTGGGCGGCGGAGGCCGGGCGTGATCAGCGCGCGGTCGTCGTCGCGTGGAGTCAGTTGCTCGAGACCGCCGGCGTCGAGCGCGCGCGCCTCGACGATGGCCTGCGGCTGTTCAATCACGCGGACGCAGCGCTGCGCGGGCTCGGCAGCGACCATCGCCTCCGAGCGAACATCGAGATCGGCGCGGCGAAGCTGTTCCGCGATCGTGGCGAATACGATCGTGCGACGGCCGCGCTCGACCGCGCACGTACCGCGGCGGCGTCAGGACCCGACGAAGGCCAGCTCGTCCTCGGTGCGCTCGAGCACACGGCCGGCACGATCGCCCTCGCCCTCGGTCGTTACGACGATGCCCTCGCGAGCTTTCAGAAGGCCCACGACCTGCGCGTGAAGGCGCTCGGACCGCAGCATCCCGACGTCGCACGCGCGATGCTCTCGATCGGAAACATCTACAAGGATCGGAAGGACTACCCGCGCGCGCTCACGCAGTACCAGGCCGCGTGGGACCTCTTGAAGGCAAGCGTCCCCGCCGCGCATCCGACGCTCGCGGCGGCGGAAGGCAACCTCGCGCTGGTGCTGCTGGAACAGGGCAAATACGACGAAGCGCTCGTGCACCAGCGCTCCGCCCTCGCGATCTTCGAGCAAGCGCTCGGGCCCGACCATCCGTCCGTCGGCAAGGAGCTCAACAACGTCGGGCTCACGCTGACGTACTCGAAGCGTGCGGCCGAGGCCCTGCCCTACTTCGAGCGCGCGCGCACGCTGTTCATCAAGGCGGCGGGACCCGCACACCTCGATGTCTCGATGACCGAGCACAACCTTGGCAACGCTTACATGCAGATGAAGGACGACGCGCAAGCCGAAGCGCGATATCGCGCTTCGATCGCGATCCGCGAGAAGGCCTCGCCGGAGCACCCGGAGCTCGCGCGCACGCTGTCACAGCTCGCGGCGCTGATGACGCGCTCGAATCGCTTCGACCCGGCGGCGGAGCTGCTCGCGCGCGCGATCACGATCTACGACAAGGTCCACGGCCCCACGAACCCGATCCTGTCGAAGCCACTGCTCGATCTCGGCTGGATCCGAAATCAGCAGAAGAAGCACGCGGACGCGATCGAGCCGCTCGAACGTGTTCTCGGGATCCACACGGCGACGAAGAACAAGCTACTCGCCGTGTCACGCATGGAGCTCGCGACCGCGCTGTGGGAGAGCAATCGCGACCGACCGCGCGCGGTCGACCTCGTGAAGCTCGTCAAGCAAGACCTCGATCCGAAGACGCAGGCGAAGGACGTGGCCGAGGCCGAGGCCTGGCTCGCCAAGCACCGCCTGCGCTAGTCACCACTTCACGGACGTGACCGACACGATGCTGCCTTTCTCGAGGCCGAGCCGGACCGTCTGACCGACGCCGACCGTGCCCGACGAGAGCAGCTTCTTCACGATCTCCGCGCCGATCGTCGCGATCGGGAGAGTTTCGATGGTGGTGATCTTGTCACCGACGACGATGCCCGCGCCCTCGGCCGGTGAACCGGAGACAACGCTAATGACCTCGAGCGCGCCCTCTTGGACCCCCAGCGAGAAGCCGTAGGTACCGGCCTCGGTCGTGCGCGGCGGAACGATCTTGATCGTGCCGAGGTCGACACGTTCGCCCTCCTTCGCGACGTAGTCGTGCGACTCCATGCTCGTGAGCCCGCCTTTGCCGGCGAGCATCAGCTTGCCCTTGCCCGCGGGAACGCGCTCGACGACGAACTTGCCCTGCGCGTCGGTCTTCACGCCCTTGCCCGTCATCGCGTCGAGGAAGCCCTTCGCGTTGCCCTCGGCGTTCACGATGACGTCGAGGTCCGGGATGGGCTTCGCGGTGAGCACGCTGACGACCTGGCCGCTGAGCGAGCCGAACATCGAGAGTGGGAGCGCGAGCTTGGTCTCCGACGTCGGGACGGTGACCTTGCCCTCGGCGGTGCCGCTATCGGCGGAGACCTTGCACTTGTATTCGCCGGGCGGGAGGTTCTCGAGCTTGTAGCTGCCGTCTTCGCTCGCGGCGTGGCGCTCGATGTCGTAGGCCTCGCTGTCGCACGAGACGTCGTACTCCTTCGTCGGGACGCCACGCTGCGTGACGGTGACGACGAGCGTGCCGAGTGACGCGAGCTGGATCTGCGTCGTGTCTCCGACGTTGACGCCGCCCTTCTCGCCACGCGAGCTGCCGCGCGGGCCTTCCGCGACGAGCGAATACTTGCCGGCGCGCAGCTTGGTGACGACGAACTTGCCGTCGCCGCCGGTCAGCACCGGATCGCTCTGCGAGCGGCCGAACCGCATCTGCATTTCTTCGGGCATGTCGGCGGTCTTCTCGCGCTCGCGAAACGCGGTGACCCACGCATCGCCGGCGGGCTTGCCGTCGGCGCCGATCACGATGCCGCGGATCACGCCGTCGCGTGCCTCGACGGTGAGCGTGACGCCGGTCTTGTCCGCGCCTTCGGCGAGGTCGACGATGATCTTCTTTCGATCCTTGTCGTCCTTGCGCATCATCGCTTCCCAGCCGCGCGCGTGGACCTCGTACTTGCCCGGGTCGAGGCCGACGATCTTGAACGTGCCGTCGGCAGCGCTCTCGTAGTTGCCGCGCTCCATCATCATCGACGAGAAGCTGATGCCCTTCTTCTCTTGCGCGTCGGCGGTGACGCGCTGACCAGCGACCGGCTTGCCGTTCGTGTCGATGACGCGGCCGGCGATCGACGCCTTCTTCGCCATCTGCACGACGAGGCCGGTCTGATCGACGGCGGCGATCACGACGGGCAACTTGCCCGCGCTGCCTTCCTTCGTGACCGCGCTGATCTTGAACTTGCCAGCCGGCACGTTTGCGAGCGTGAACTGGCCGCTCGCGTCGCTCTCCGCCTTGACCATGATCACCTTCACCATCTCGAACATGTTCGCGAGGCCGACCTCGCCCTCGAGCTCGAGGCCGACCGTCGCGACGGACGGCGGCTCGATCCGGCCGCTGATCTTCACGCCCGACGCGAGCTCGACGATCACGTCGGTGAGGTCGCGATCGACGATCGTGTGGTTCGCGCCGATCTCGAGCATCGTGTTCTCGGCGGCGGCGAACAGCATGAACGTGCCGGGCCGGAGGCCGGGAATCTCGAACGCGCCGGTCTCGTCGGTCGGCGCGAGCGCTTCGGCGCCGTCGCCGGTCATCGAGAACGCACCGAGGCGCGCACCGGCGATGCCGTCCTTGGTCCCCTTCTTGACGACGCGGCCGATGATCGAGAATGCGCCGTCGACGAGGACCTGCACGTCCTCGACTTGTTCGCCGATGCCGACTTGCACCGTCGTCGGCGCTGCCGACGCGTAGCCGCGACCACGCGCCGTGAGCGTGACCGCGCCCGACGAGAGCCCGCGCATGACAAAGCGGCCTTCTTCGTCGGTGGTCGCCGTCGAGCCGCGGCCACCACCGCCGCCGCGACCACCACCGCCGCGACCACCACCGGCGCTCACGACGGCACCGGGCACGGGCTTACGCGTGTCCCGCGCGATCACCTGCCCCTGGATCACGGCGCCGGGGATCAGCGTGAAGTCGATCGTGAGCGGTTTGCCCGCGACCTCGGCGCGTTCGCCGTCCTGCGTGTAGTCGTCGTGCGCGGCGTTCATGCGATACGAGCCGTCGGGCAGCGAGAGCTCGTAGGTGCCGTCCCCGCTCGTCACCGTCACGAATTCCGCGCCCGCCTTCAGCGACCATTGCGCGCGCTTCGCCGTCACGCGCGCGCCGCCGATCGGTCCGCCGCCGACGTCCGAGACCGTGCCCTTCACGATCGTGCCGCCGGCTTCGAGCGCGAAGTCGATGCCGGTGCGCTGCTCGCCCGACGCGATCGTCAGCTTCTCGCGCGCGGATGGCAGCATGCCCTTCGCCGTCGCCGCGATCATGAAGTCGCCCGGCGCCACGTTCTTCGCTTCCCACGCGCCGTTCGCATCCGCGGTGACCACGATCGTCGGCACCGTGACGGAGCTGAGCTCCGCGCCGAGCTCCGCGCGGGCGATCGAGACCACCGCGCCCGCGACGCCGCTGCCGTCGGCCTTCTTCGTCACGCGCCCCGCGACCGACGCGGGCTTCGCGGGCGCACGCGGTCCGGTCTGCGACTTCGCCGTCGTGACGACCGCCGAGCCCGGCCCGGCGGCGGGCTTGTCGGAGTCGCGTCGCATCCACCAGATGACCAGCACCGCGGCGACGACCGCGATGCCCGCTGCGATGCCCAGAAGCCGCTTGTTCACGGGCGCATCGTAGACGTGAATGGCCGTGCGCGGGTTGCACGATGGTGTCAGCAGCGCACGGTTTCCTCGCTCGTTAGACCGGCTCTGCGCGGCCTGTCCATTGCTTCTCCAAGCCCGCATGCGCCACGCGATCCTCCTCCTCCTCGCTGCGTGTGGCAGCGCACCTTCGTCGACGCCTAAGCCGGAGCCCCTGAAGCTCGAGCCCTACTCGCCGCCGCAGTTCACGAGCCGCGATGTCTTCCTCGCCGCGAAAGGCGACATCGTCGTGATGGCCAGCCGGCTCTCGCGCGACGGCGGCACGACGTGGGAAGCGTCACCGCTCGCGCAGGTCGAGCGCGTCGCGATCCATGGTTCGACGATCGCGGCATTCAAGAGCGGCCTCGTTCGCTACGACGTGACGACCAAAGGTCTCTCGCAGGTCAACGGCGCACCGGCGTACGCGTCGGCGCGCACGTGGCGCATCACGCCCGCGGGCAAGTTCATCGTGTTCGATCCGCTGAAGAACGCGATCGCGTTCGAGAACGCCGGCGGCTGGACGACCGCGACGCTACCGCAGCCGACGCCGACCGAATTCGATCCGTTCATCACCGACGTCGAGAGTAACGGACAGACGGTGCTCGTCGTCTCCGCGTGGGGCCTCCATCGCTCGACCGACGGAGGCGCGACGTTCGAGCGCGTGATGCCACAAGCCGCGACCATGGGCCGCGAGCTCGTCGCGCTCTCGAGCGCGAAGTTCGTGTTGCTCGGCGGCACGCGCACGATGACGTTCGATGCAAGCGGCGCGATGATCGCCGACAACGCCGGCGTCACCGTCGACACCGGCGATGCACTCGCGTGCGACGACGGCGCCTTGGTCGCAAAGGGCAAGGTCTCGCGCGACGCGGGCGCGACGTGGCAACCGCTCCTCGGCGGCGGCGCACTGACGTTGACCGTCGAGCGCGTCGGCTGCGGCAGCGGGCGTTACTGGGTGCTCGGACACTCGACCGCGTGGGGCTATCGCCTGCTCCGCTACGACAGCGCGACGGCGCCTGGCCTCGTGATCGGAAACTGGGAGCTCTCCGGCGCGATCGCGTGGTCGTCGTCCGGCCCGCCGATCGTTCGCACCGGCGACGGGACCTTCGTCGCCGCCGGCCTCGCCTGGCGCGATGGCGACGCGAGCTGGAGCCTGCGCGAGGTCCCCGCAAAGGCGTGGGCCGCGGGTGAGACGATGTTCGGCATCGCCGACGGCAAGTTCTACCAGAGCGACGATGCGGGCCGCACGTGGCGCGCGTCGGCGGCGACCGGCCTCGACGGCGAAGTCGAAGCGTTCGCGCGCGCACCCGACGGCACGTTCCATGTCTCGCGATTCACCGGCGACAGCACGGCCGCGGGCGACGAGTGGCACGCACAAGTCTACCGCAGCACCGACGGCGCGACGTGGACGAGCGCCTACGACGGGCGCGCGACGCGCGTGCCTGGCGAAGACATCGTCGGCGAGGCACATCGCTTCGTCGGCATCACGGCGACGGGCGCGTGGATCGCGACCGACGCGATCTCGAACGACGCCGGCGCAACCTGGCAAGCGACCGAATACGACGGCGACAAGAGCCTCGCGTTCCTCACGCCGGGCGGTCACCTCGTCACGCCGCGCGACGACGTGTGGCACGTGTTCGAAGCGGGCGGCCTCGGTTCGCTCGTCGGAACCTGGGACCTCGAGGCCGGCGGTCAGGCAATTCCTGCATCACTTTTGCGCTCCGTCGCATTCGATACAGCCGGGTACGCGTACGTCGCACGCGGTACGCCGTACATCCAGCTCTGGCGCTCGACGCAGCCGATCGTGAAGAACGATTAGCGTGTACGCTGAGAGGCTGTGGCTGGGCGCTACTTCCTCGTGGCTGCGGTGATCGCGTGTGGGCAACCACCGAAGTCGCCTCCGCACGCGCCGCCACAGCCCGCCCCGGTCGCGTGCACGAAGTCCGAGTGGCGCTACGCGCTCGTTGGCTCGCTCTACACGACCGTCGAGAGCGTCACGCGCGACGAGCTGATGACCGCATGGCGTGCGGGCGCGATCGCGGCGACCGAGGACACCAAGCACGCGCTTGGCCTCGCGGGCGGTGCCGCATTGCAAGGCCGGCCCGAGCTCGCACCGGATCGCTGGGCGATCGTGCCGGCACACGAGCTCGTGCCCGCCTATCGCGTGATCACCGTCGATGGCGCGCATCCGCTGGATCGTAAAGCCGGCGGGCTCGTCGCGCCGCACTGCGGTCCGCCCAACATCGATCCGTCGCGCGTGACGACGATCGCGATGACGGGAACGTCGGCGCTCACGCGGTTCGTCGCGCAGCTCATGGAGAAGCGCGGCAACGCGTACCCGACGCGCGACGTCGAGCCATGGCTGCGCTCGGCGGACCTCGTGCACATCTCTCACGAGGTCTCGCTGTTCCCCGACTGCGATGTCGCGAAGACGCTCAAGGGCTCGCTGCTCTGCGGCCGCGAGGAATACATCGAGACGCTCGAGGCGAGCCACGCGAAGATCATCGAGCTCACGGGCAGTCACCTCGCGGACTACGGTCGCCGCTGGATCGATCACACGCTGGACCTCTACGCCGCACGCGGCTGGGTCTGGTTCGGCGGCGGTCGCACGCAGCTCGAGGCAGCGGCCGCGCGCATCGTCGAGCACAACGGCAATCGCATCGCGTTCCTCGGCTGCAACATGCCGCACACGACCTCGCAGTACATCGTCGAGGGCCCAGGCGTCGCCGCGTGCGATGTCGAGCGCCTCCGCGCAGACGTCGCCGATCTGCGGCGGCGCGGACTCGTCCCGATCGTCTCGATCCAGCACGAAGAGGTGTACGAGCACACGCCGCCGGATCTCGTCGTTCGCGACTTCCGCCGCGTCGCCGAGGCGGGCGCGGCCGTCGTGTTCGGGAGCCAGGCGCACTCGGCACATCCGTGGGACGTGCACCACGGCGCGTTCGTGCACTACGGCGCCGGGAACTTCCTGTTCGACCAGCAGTTCAAGGTCACGCGCGACGGCGCACACGACAAGCTCTACATCCATGACGGACGCCTGCTGTCGGTCGGACAGTTGTTCACGCGCATCGAGGAGTGGGGCCGCCCGCGGCCGATGACCGCCGACGAGCGCGCGCGGTTCATCGTGAAGCTGCAAGACGTGCGAAAGAAGCTGCCTGCGGCAAAGCCGTGGGCGGCACCGCGCGCGCCCGACCCGCGGCGCCGCATCGACTCGTTCCTCGTCGGAAATCAGCTACAGCGCGTCGTCGTGACGGCGCCCACGAACGTCGTCGACAACATGCAGTATCCGCTCGTCATCGATCTCGCCGGCGGCGTTGTCGACGATGGCGCGTTCGTCGCGCGCATCCACAGTAAGTCCCGGACCGTCGCCACAGCCGCCTCCGCCTACTTGCGCGCGCGGTATCGAGTCGATCCCAAGCGGATCACGGTCCGGACGACGAAACCTTCGCGGCGTTGACGAGCCCGCTGTAGCGCGCGTTCGGTGTGAGCTTGTAGCCCTCGAGCTCGACGTTCGTGAGGACGACGTTGTCCTCGTGCCAGAGCGGGACGATCGGAAGATCGCGCCACACGACATGCTGCGCGTCACGATAGATCGCCTTGCGCTTCTCGACATCGACCTCCTGACGCCCGCGCTCCGCGAGTCGATCGAGCTCCGGGCTGCGATAGCGCCAGCGGTTACCGCCGTCGGGGTTGGCCTTGTCGGGCACGCGCGAGCTGTGAAAGTAGAAGTAGTAATAGTCGGGCTCGTTGAGCTCGGCGGTCTGCATCGACGCGAGCTGATAGATGCCCTTCTTGACGTCGGCAAAAAACGTCGCGAACTCGAAGGAGCGAACCTCGACGGCGATGCCGACGTCGCCGAGCTGCGCCGCGATGATGCGCGCGATCGACATCCGGAATGCATCGGAGCTCGTCTTGTACACGAGCGACAGCCGCACGCCTTGCTTGTTCGGCTTGAAGCCCGCCTCGTCGAGGAGCTGGCGCGCGCGCGGCAGATCGCGCTCGCGGCTCGGGAGGTCCGTCGCGTACGCCCAGTGGATCTGGGGCAGGAGGCCGTTCGCGAGCCGCGCGCGACCGCCGAACTTTGCCTCGACGATCGCACGGCGATCGATCGCGAGCGCGATCGCTTCACGCACACGGCGATCCTTCAGTAGCGGATCGTCGTTGTTCATCATCATGTACGTGAGGATCACGCTCGGCGCCGACTCCACGTGCACGCGCGGCCGCGTCTTGATCTCGGTCACGAGATCGAGACGGATGGCGTTCTGCAATAGATCTGCCGAGCCACCGACGACCATCAGCAGGCGCGCTGCCGAGTCGCGCACGAACTTGAACTCGAGCTTCGGCGTCTTTGGTCGCGTGCCGTAGTAGTGCTTGTTCGTCTCGAGCACCGCGTGGAGCGCGGTCAACTCGCGCAGCACGTATGGCCCGGAGCCGAGGCCCTTCCGCTTCGACACGATCGCGAAGTCGATGTCGGACCTAAGGGTCGCGAGCGGCTGCTTGAGGATCATGCGCACGGAGTGTGGGCCGGTCGCCGTCACCGACCACCAGCGCTCCGTGAAGCCCTTGTGGTGCAGGCTCGACGTCTTCGGATCGAGGACGCTCGAATACGTGAACGCGACGTCCTCGCCGAGCACCGGGCTGCCGTCGGAGAACTTCGCGTCGTCGCGCAGCGTGATGTCCCACGCCGGCTGCACGACGGGCACGACCGTGACCCAGTACGTGATCACCACCTTGTCGCCGATCTTGACCGGCACCGGCGTCTTGAACGGCA
The DNA here is from genome assembly GCA_030857175.1 of Myxococcota bacterium. Lineage (GTDB taxonomy): Bacteria > Myxococcota_A > Polyangia > Haliangiales > Haliangiaceae > JABFXX01. Next base: position 108,292 of record JALZOJ010000022.1, read on the forward strand.
GCGGGATGGTGACCTCGGTCGGCTCCATCTTCGTCGCGAGATCGAAGCGCGGGACGAGGTCCTGGGTGTCGACCGCCGTGAGGCCGCTGCCCACGAGCCGGGTCAGCTTGCTGTCGTGGTTGTTGATCGCGAACCGCGGATCGGCGGTCGACATCGCGCCATCGACGACGACGACAATTTTGTCATCGGGCGTTCGCCGAGCGCGCGAGCACGCGCATCCGGCGACAACGATCAACGCCGTGATAATGTGAATGCGTGACATGGCGGGTGCTCGTCGTTCTCGGAGTGCTCAGTATGTCGTTGCGCCCGGGGCAGTCACAACCAAATGTCGGCAGCGGATCGGCTGATCCGGCGCCCGATCCCGAGGAAGATGACGGTTCGACCGACGGCAGCGGCAGCGCGCTCGTCGCACCGAAAGATCCCAAAGCCCGCGCGACCTGGCTGAAAGAGAAGCTCGAGCTCGCGCTCAGCTCGCGCCCGGCCCTCGCAAAAGTGCGCATCGGGATCGCCGTCCACGATCTCGCGACGAACACCGAGGTCGCCGGCCGCGACGCCGACAAGGCATTCAACCTCGCCTCGAACGTCAAGGTGCTCACCGGCGCCGCCGCACTCGTCGGCCTCGGCGGTGGCTTCCGCTGGCGCACCGCCGTGTATACGGAGACCGAGCCCGACGAGACCGGCACGATCACCGGTGACATCTACGTGCGCGGCCGCGGCGATCCGACGCTCTCGGTCGCGGCGCTCGAACAACTCGCCCACGACGTCGCCGCACGCGGCGTGCGCAACGTCGAGGGCAAGCTCGTGCTCGACACGGCGTACTTCGACAACAACGTCGAGCCGCCGCACTTCGACGAGCAGCCGAAGGAGCGCGCCGCGTTTCGCGCGCCCGTCGCGAGCTTTGGCGTCAACCGCAGCGCCGTCACGCTCACGGTGATGGCCGAGCCCGGCGGCGCCGCGCGCATCACGCTCGAGCCGAAGACCGACTACTACAAGCTGACGAAGCAGGAAGTCACGAGCGTCGCCGAAGGCCGCACGAAGCTGCGCGTCGAGCAGAAGCCGAAGAAGGATCACGTCGAGCTGGAGATCACGGGGCAGATCAAGGTCGGCGAAGGCAGCTGGGACTTGCGGCGCCGCGTCGACGACCCCGCGCGCTTCGCGGCCGACGTGTTCCGCCGCGCGCTCGCCGACGAAGGCGTCAAGATCCGCAAGCCGCAACTCGGCAACGGCACGGTGCCGCTCACGGCAAAGATCGTCGCGCACCACGACAGCCCGCCGCTCCTCGACGTCGTGCGTGCGATGAACAAGCACTCCGACAACTACGTCGCCGAATCGATCCTGAAGACGCTCGGCGCCGAGCTCAAAGGCACGCCCGGTCCGGCGACCTGGGCCGACGGTCTCGCCGCGACTCGCACGCAGCTCGAGAAGCTCGGCCTCGTGCCCGGCACGTACCGCGCGAACAACGGCTCGGGCCTCTACGCTGCGTCGGAAGTCAGCCCGAAGCAGCTCGTGACGCTGCTCGCGAATGCGCACAAGGACTATCGAGTCGGGCCCGACCTGCTCGGTTCGCTCCCCGTCGGCGGCTTCGACGGCACGCTGTCGCGCCGGTGGCACGGCAAGCCCGCACGCGGCCGCGTTCGCGCGAAGACCGGCACGCTCGACAAGGTCATCACGCTCGGCGGCTATCTCGCGGTCGACCCGGGCCGTCCGCTCGCATTCGCGATCCTCATGAACGACGTGCCGCCGAGAGACCGCAAGGTCGCGCGTGCGGCGATGGATGAGATCGTGGATGTCCTCGCCGCGTATCTCGGCGCGCAGTGATTGCTGCGATTCCTCGTCGGTGGTACGAAGGCCACAAGAAAAGGAGTCCACGATGGCCGAGCTCAAGGGCAGCAAGACCCACGCAAATCTCAAGGACGCGTTCGCGGGCGAGTCGCAAGCGAACCGCCGGTACCTCTACTTCGCAAAGGTTGCCGACGTCGAGGGTCAGCCCGACATCGCGGGCCTGTTCCGTGACACCGCGGAGGGCGAGACCGGTCACGCTCACGGCCACCTCGACTACTTGAAGCGCGTCGGCGATCCGGCGACGGGCGAGCCGATCGGCGACAGCGTGAAGAACCTCAAGGCGTCGATCGCCGGCGAGACGTACGAGTACACGCAGATGTACCCGGGGTTCGCGAAGACGGCGCGCGAGGAAGGCTTCGAAGAGATCGCCGAGTGGTTCGAGACGCTCGCACGCGCCGAGCGCTCGCACGCCGGCCGCTTCCAGAAGGGCCTCGACACCCTCAACACGAAGTAGACAACTCGACGTCGACGCTTCGGACGCGGCGCTCCTCGGGAGCGCCGCGTCTTTGTCGTTTCGGCGTTTCGGCTAGTGCGTTCGAGCCCTCGCGCGTTCCGCTCGTCGCGTTCGCTCGCGTTCGCTCGTGTTCCGGAGTTAACACAAAACGCACAGAGGCCACGGAGGCCACAAAGAGGAGATCGTTTTCGGCGCGCACCTGCGACGCAGCCGACCCACGATCGAGATCTTGTGGCGCCGCGCCTCGACCGTTGCAAGCACGCTTCGTGCGGGCGACTGATTCAGTCGAGACGCACGGCGACAGGATCTCGACCGCTGGGTTCGCTCAAGCACGAACGCCCCGAAACTGATCTCCTTTTGTGGCCTCCGTGGCCTCTGTGCGTTTTGTGTAACTCGTGAACACGAGCGGGACACGACCGGAACACGACCGGCACGCGGATCGCGGTGTTCGGACTGGCTAGGCGACTCCAGCCCACATCACGTTTGTCAGTTTCCTGCGTAAAAATGCTTCTCGCGGACGGGCCCTTGTTGAATGATGGAATCTCTCGATTGGGCTGGAGGTGTTTGGTGGAGCTCGCAACGGGGAACTTGAGCGATCGGCCATGGGGGGCCACGCTCGGAACGATCTGGCATCGTCAGGTCACGGGTCGGCTGACCGTTCATGGCGGCGGCGAACGTGTGGTGATCGGCTTTCGAGGCGGCGCGATCGTCAGCGTGACGTCGACACCGTATTCGATGGAGTCCGAGCCGATGCGCCGGGCCGCGCGTCCGTTCGCATTCGAGCACGGCACGTTCGTGCTCGACGATGAACCGCCGAGGCTCGCGCATGCGGAGCTCGACACGCGCGCGGTCATCTACTTCGGCGCGCGCTTCCTCGTCACCGAGCAGCGCCTCGTCCACGACCTTCGTCTGTTCGGCTCCCGCTTCAAGCTCGTCGTGCCGGACAGCGAGCTCGTGCACTACGGCATTGCGCCGAGCGACCCGGCGATCGCGCGCCTGCGAACCGGCACGTCCGTCGAGGATCACGATCGACACGCGACGCGCGCCGCCATCTATGCCCTCGCCTCCTGTCGCGCATGCGCGATCGAACGCATCCCTGCGGGCATCGGGCTCGCCGCCGGGACCGAGCGCGTGCCGTCGATGACAACGCCGCCGATGGTGGCGCCTCGCCGCGTGGCGACGCCGCCGCTCGGCGTCCGCAGCAACGCAGTCCCCGGCGATCGCGGGAGGTTTCCGACACCATCGAACGGCGTCCCGGTGGCGACGGAGCGCATCCCGACGTCGCCGCGTCCTCGCGGCCCGACGGAGGAGCCTCGCAAGCCGGATCTCGCGAAGGTCAGCGAAGCGAAGGCGGCCGCCAGCCGCGGCCAGATCGCGCTCGACGCGAAGCAATACAAGGTCGCGATCGCGGAGGTGACGTCGGCCATCGATCTCGACCCTGATCGCGTGACCTACCGCGCGATGCTCGCGTGGGCGGAGTTCTGCGCAGCGCCTGACAAGGAAGCGATCGCCGAGGCAACGCGGCGCGCGCTCGCGGCTACCGTTCCGAGATCGGAAGACCCGGTGATGCCGGTGTACCTCCTCGCCTGCGTCGCGAAGGCGCTCGGCCGCGATCGCGAGGCGCTGCGCCTCTATCAACGCGTCGTGCATCTCGCGCCCGAGCACCAGGAGGCGCGAGCGGAGGTGCGGGCTCTCCTCGATGGCGGTGGGAAGCGTGGCCTGCTCGATCGATTCCGTCGCTGATTGCTTCGCGCTACGATGCCCGCATGCGGGACATGGAGCCGATGACGCTGGCGGAGATCGAGACGGCGCCGTTTCGAGTGAACAAGACAGCGCGCTTCGAGGCGAGCCCGGACGCGCTGTTCGCGCAGATGGTCGATCCGAAGAACTGGCTCCTCTGGTTCCCGATGATGTATCGCGCCGAGTGGATCACGCAGAAGACGAGCGGCGTCGGCGCCGAGCGTGAAGTCGCGCTGCGCGTGTTCGGCAAGTATCGCGAGCGCATGCTCGCGTGGGAGCCCGGCGAGCGCTTCGCATTCACGATGACCGGCTCGACGTCGCCGCTCGTCACGCGCATGGCCGAGGACTGGCGGATGAGCCGCGAGGGCAACGGCGTGCGGCTCGACTGGACCGTCGGTGGATATCCGACGACGATCGGCAAGCTCGGTGCGCCCGCGCTCCGCGTGGTGCTGGGGCGGCTGTTCACGGGCGGCGGTGCCAAGCTCGAAAAGCTCCTCCGCCAGCGTGGTACACAGGTCGCATGAGCCTTGTCCGCCCCATTACCCGGCGGGACATCAAGGGTCCCGCACTGTACGGACCGATCCGCGATGATTTCCGCAAGCGCGTGATCGACTTGAAGCGGCCACGCCGCGTCCTGCTCGGTGACCGTGTCTCGCTCGTGTTCGAGAACCGCCACACGCTGACCGTGCAGATCGAAGAAATCTGCCGCGTCGAGAACCTGACCAAGGACGAGCAGATCCAGTCGGAGATCGACGTCTACAACGAGCTGATGCCGACGGCAGACTCGCTCTCGGCCACGCTGTTCGTCGAGCTTCCGCCCGAGGAAGACGCGTACGTCGCGCTCAAGCAGCTGGTCGGGCTCGACGAGCACGTCGTGCTGCACGTCGGCCCGCACGCGATCCGCGCGGCGTTCGAGAGCGGTCGCTCCACGGCCGACAAGATCAGCGCCGTGCAGTACACGCGCTATCCGCTGACGCCCGAAGCACGCACCGCGTTGATGACACCCGGCACCAAGGTCGCCGTCGAGATCGATCATCCGAACTATCGGCACCGCGTAGAAGGCTCGGAAGAGATGCGCGCGTCGCTCGCAGGTGACTATGCGTAAATTTGTTCTGCTGTTGCTCGTCGCGGGATGCGGTTCGCGCCAGAAGCAGGCGCTCGCCGAGCAAGAAGACTTTCAGTGCAAGGAGCGGCTCGTCAGCTATGTGGTCTCGGGCCACATGGGCGCGAGCGAGCTCGGCGTGCAGATGGACTGTTCAGAGGGCCCGCGCATCAAGCGCTGGAAGGTCGACAAGCAAGGCGCACGTGTCGACGACGAGCGCAAGCTGACGCCCGGCGAGTTCGATCGCGTGTGGCGCGAGATCGACGGCACGGGCTGGGTCAACCTCAAGGACTGTGCGAACGGCACGGGTGGCAAGCAGGACCCGGTCTACGTGTTCGACATCAAGGATGACCAGAACAAGTCGTCGTTCCAGTGCCAGTCGACGTCGATGCCGTATCCGTATAACGGCTTCGTCGATCCGCTCGATGTCGCGGCGCAACAAGGCCGCGGTCAGCTCGGCGATGACGAGCCGGCGGAGATGAAGGCGCTCGAGAAGAAGCAGAAAAAATGAGACTCGCCGGCACGACCGCGGTGGTCACGGGTGCGAGTCGTGGCATCGGTCGGGCCATCGCGCTGCGCCTCGCGGCGGCTGGTGCGGAGATCGCGCTGTTCGCTCGGTCGGTCGACGCGCTGCGAAACGTCGCGGCAGAAATTTCCAGCAGCGGCGGTCGCGCCCGCGACTTCATCGTGGACGTCACCGATGCCGCGGCCGTGAACGACGCAGCGCAGCTCGTCCGTTCTGCGATGCCACCTGTGCGCACCATCGTCAACAACGCGGGCTCGGTCCTGCGCAAGGTCACCGCCGAGATCACCGACGCGGAATGGCGCGCTGTGATGGCCACCAACGTCGATGGCACCTTCCACGTGACGCGCGCGTTCCTGCCCGACCTCACGCCGCAAGGCGGCCGCATCGTCAACATCGCGTCGATCGCGGGGCGTGAGGGCACCCCACTGCTAGCGTCCTATTGCGCCGCAAAGCATGCTGTGGTGGGTTTCACGCGGGCCCTTGCGGAGGAACTACGCGCTGCTAAGGTCGTGGTGAATGCGATCTGTCCCGGCAGCGTGGACACGGCAATGCTCCGCGAGGGCTTGCCGGATGCGAGGCCTGACATGACCCCTGACGACATCGCCCGAACGGCACTGTGGCTCGCCTGCGAAGCGCCGGATGCGCTGACCGGGTCTTGTATCGACGTGTTCGGGTAACCGGGGGAAGATGGCCCAATGCGCGAATCAGCAGCACTCGATCCGGGCGCGCTGAATTCGTTGCCGATCTTTCCGCTGCCGAACTGCGTGCTGTTGCCCGGCGGTCTGTTTCCGCTCCACGTGTTCGAGCCGCGCTATCGCGAGCTCACGCGTGACTGCCTCGCGGGTCATCAGCTGATGGCGATCGCGCGGCTGCGTCCCGGCTACGAGCAGACGTACTACGGGAAGCCGCCGGTGTACGAACGCTGCGGCGTCGGCAAGATCATCTGCTCCGAAGAGCTGCCCGATGGCCGGTTCGCGCTGCTGCTGCGCGGCGTCGCGCGTGTCGAGATCGAGCGCGAGCTCGAGGCGAACCGCACGTACCGCACGGTCTCGGCGAAGCTGCTCTCCGATGCGAAGTGCGACCCGTCGCACGCGATCGATTTTCATCACAAGCTGATCACGCTGTGCGATCGCCTCGCCGAGGTGATCGAGCAGGGCGGCGCGCAGCTGCGTGACCTCGTGCGCTCGTTCGATTCGCCCGGCGCGTGTGCCGACGCGGTCGCCGCCGCGCTGATCATGGACCCCGATACGCGGCAGGAGCTGCTCGAGGCGTGCGATCCGATGGTCCGTCTCGAGCGAACACTCGGTCACGTCAGCCATCTCTTGTGCGAGCTGGCCCCGTGTCCCGAAACCGTCAACTAGCGTGAAGGTGCAGCGGCGCCCCGCGTTCGCGCACGACCTGTCGTTCCTCGAAGACGTGCACATCCGGGCGCTCGGCCCCGTCGCGCTCGTCGGTTATGGCTGGCCGGCGTTTCGCCTGCGCGATCAGTTTCACAAGGAGATCCACGTGATGAACTGCCACGTGATCATCGTCGACGGTGTCGACGCCGGCTACCTCTCGATCGAGGACAAACGCGAGTTCTGGTACATCGACGCGATCGCGATCGCGCCGAAGTACCAGCGCAAGGGTGTCGGCACCGCCACGATCAAGGACGTGCTCGCCGATGCGGGCACCCTGCCCGTGCGGCTCAACGTGCTGCACATCAATCGCGCGAAGTCGCTCTACGAGCGGCTCGGCTTCCGCACGATCATGCAGGACGCGCGGCGGCAGATCATGGAGTGGCGCGGGTCGTGAACGAGAACGCCGCGGTCGCTTGCGCGCTCCACGCGGCGTCGACTGCGAGCGTGTCGTCGAGCGTGGCGTAGAACGAGCGCGCGACTTCGCCGGTCAGCATCATCTGCGTCTTCTTCGGCAGCTTGTAGATGTACGCGCCACGCAGACCGCCGCTCTGGGTCGTGTCGCGCGTGTCGTCCTTCGTGAAGCGCTTCGTGTTCGCGACGAACGCGCCGGCGAGCAGCGTGTGCTTGCCGTGCGTGCGGAACCAGCTCGCGTCGAGGCGCGTGTCGAGCAGCAGCTCGTCGGTATACGTCGGCTCGAATGCGCGGCGCAGACGGAGCGCGATCGTGTCGTCGCCGCGGCTCGCACGCAGCGTCGCATCCGCGAACAGGTCGTACGCGCTCACGAGGACGGGCGCCATCTGCTGCCCACCCTCGGGCGCGTCCGTCAAGCTGCCGTACGCGAGCCCGGCAACGAAGTCTGCCTCGATCGCGAACGGACCGAACGAACCGGTCGACGTGCGCGTGATCTTGAACGGCGAGTACTCCGCCGCATGTGAGCTCAGATACATGCCTCCCGTCTCGGCCGGAATCGCCGGTCCCGCCGCGCGATACCCGATGGGAAGCACTTGCAGGATGCGCCCCGTCTTCTTCGTCGTGCGGCGATAGATGTCGATGTCGAACTGCACGCGGCCCGTATCGATGGTCTCGCCCTGCTGAAACGTCGCCATCGAGATCACCATCGGAAAGATCGCGTGTTCGCGCTCCGTGGAGCTCCAACCGACGAACGTGTTCTTGAATTCGACGCTGATCCCCGTGTACCGCGCACGCAGCGCGACCGGCAGCGACGCGAGGCTCGGCTGCAGCTGGTAGTCCGTGCGCAGCACCATCTCGAAGCGATTCATTGGAAACGGCAAGCAGAAGCCGCCCCACGCCGAACCGCTCAGCTCCTCGTTCTCGACCGCGGCCTCGCCGCCCGCGAGCAAGGCGCGGCACAGGCCGACGTTCCACGCGACCTCGCCACCGACGATCGCCTGCCCGCCCGTCTGTCGCCCCGCCTGCCCCGAGACGGATGCATGCACCTCGGTATCGAGCGCGCTCGTCAGGTCGCCATAGACGGCGTCGGTGAGCGCCTTCTGAACCCAGACCTCGTCGCTGGTGAGCGCGTCGTCTGCGGCGGCGATACAAGGCAACAGCGAGATGACACAGGCGAGGCGAAACACGCGGCCGATGTGTGCAAGGAGGTGACCGCAGCTAAGCGCGCGAGAACGCTGCGTGCGTGTGTCGAGGATCGAACAGCGTCAGGGACGGGTGCACAGGTTTGCCTGACAGGTCAGGCCGCAAGCTTCATTGGCGCGGCGGTGGACGCACGCAGACGTTCGACGTGCAGGTGAGGCCCGTCGCGCACTCGCCGGTGCTCGCGCAGACATCGCCCTCGGTGCCGAGTGCGGTCGGAACATTAGGCTCAGGCGCCGGCAGCGGTGCTGGTTGTTGCTGCGCCGGATACGGTTGCGGGTACGGCTGCGTCGCGGGCTGTTGCTGCGCTGGATATGGTTGGGGATACTGGTAGGGCTGTGGATACGGCTGCGCGTACGGTTGCATCCCTTGCGGGTACTGCGCCAGGAACTGCTCGCGCGCGTGACGGCAGCGCGAGACGCGCCGGTAGCCGACGTACGCGCTGACGCCGGCCGCTGCGGTGAACAGCGCCGAGCTCGTGATCTGCGCGGCCTTCGAGGCTTCGCTGTCGTCGTCGTCGAAGCTCGTCGAGGATTTATCGTCGCTGGCGATCGCGGTGATCGTCGCGGTCAGAAACAGCGCGGTGAACACACCGTCGATGATCGGCCACGCCATCGACGACGTACAGTCCGGATACGAGCGGGCTGGGCCGGATTTGGGGCCGCTCGTGAACACGAACGAGCAGCTCGTCGCGAGCAGCAGGATCGCGATCACCGCGGCGCACCGCACTACTTGTAGCCTTCCCTGCGCTTCAGCATCGCGCGCTTCTCCGCGTCGGTCTTGCATGCGGTCGCGCTGCCGATCTCGGTCAGGCGCATCTGGCCCTGACTGCCGATCTTTCCGAACCGCGTGATGTGCTGCTTGCCGCGCACTTCGATCTCCCAGAATTTTCCTTCGCCCTGATTCACGAGCTTGCACGAGAACGAGACGTCGCCGAGCTTCTCCTTGAAGCTGCTGCCGCTCTCGGCCGGCGCCTGGTCATCTTCGGCATTGTCTGGCTCGGCCTCGGGCTCGTCCTCGGGTTCGTCGTCGGCCGGCGGCGGCGGTGTGGGCTTCGCCACTTTCTTGGGCTCGACGGTGCCCTTCGCGATCTTCGCAGGGACCGCGACCTGCGCCTTCGTCGATGGCTTGTCGGCATCGATGCGCTCGCCGACGTACGACGGGAAGCGCGGGACACCGTCGTTCGAGAGCTCCTGGTAGCGGAACGTGATGAGCGATCCGATCGACGGCGGCGCACCGCGCTCGGCGTCGGAGAAGCCGGTGCCGACGTTGAACGTGACACCGTCGGCGAGCTCGCAGATCAGCGCGCCGAGCCGGCCCTTGTGCTTGCCGGTGCCGGGCGCGTGACCGATCACGCGCGCCTCCGCGTCGTGGAACGTCTTCACCTTGAGCAGCGAATTCGAGCGGCCAACTTCGTACTTCGAGCCGGGCCGCCGGAGCATGAGGCCTTCGCCGCCGAGCCCTTCGACGCGACGCAGCTCCTCGGCCAGGTGAGCGAAGCCGTCGCAGACGATGTGATCGAGCGGCCGCGCGTGCGGCGCACCGGAACGCTCGAGCACCTTCTTCGCGTGCGCGATGCGATCCTCGAAGCCGCCCTTCGCGTTCGGCGCGTCGAACACGACATAAGAGACCGTCTTCCACTCCTGGCCCGCGGCACCGGAGCGCACGATGCTCGTCGTCTTCTGGAACATCTTGCGGCCGACCCACAGCTCGCCGTCGAGCGTGTCTGCCGGCAGATCCTCGACGAACCAGTCGGGCGCGAAGAACCGATTGCCGAGCCGCGAGACGAACGCTTCGCCATCCCAGTACGCGCGAATGCCGTCGAGCTTCTCGCTCATCCACCAGCCCGTCGGGTCGTGCTCGGTCTCCCATTTGTGCGCGAGCAAGACCGGCGGCGCGGTGTCCTTCTTGTTCACCGGGCCCGACTTGCCCGACGCCGATCGCGTGGAGGCCGCGCGCGACGGCAGCGCACCGAGCCGCTTGACCTCGGCCTCCTCGCCGAGATGCCCGCGCAGGTGCTTGCACGTTCGCATGTCGACCGGCGCGCTCTGGTTCTTCCATGCCGGGCACGAGCACATGTAGACCGTGCCCTGGCGCGAGAGTGTGTACGTGCTGCTCGAGCCCTGCACCTCGACCGAGTCGCCGTCCTCGATCGTGTTGGCCTCGGATTCGTCGTCGCTCATCGAGGCCGATATTAGCCTTCTTTGTAGCCTTCTCCGCCGAGCACTTTCTTCAGCCGCTCGTATGCCTTCTTCGCAGCTTCGGGCGACGCGTAGCTCTCGAGCGAGTCCATGCGAACGGTCTTGCCGTCGAGGTAGAGATGCGTCTCGACCTTGCGGCTACCGGCCTCGAGCACGAGGCGCAAGCCACCCGCGGGCTTCGCCGCCGGTGCCGGCGCGGGCGCGGGACGTGCGGCGGGCTTGGCGCGCGGCGCTTCCTCCTCGTCGTCGTCGCCTCCGTCCTCGTCCTCGTCCTCGTTCACGTCCTCGTCGTCTTCGCCGCCGCCACCACCGCCGCCGCCCTGATCGACGTAGCCCTTCTTGCGCTTCTCGCGGACGAGCTTGTCGTACTCCTTCTGCGCGGCGTCGCCGTTGCCGAAGTCTTTGACCTGCGTCTGACCGGCCGAGCCGATCTTTCCGTAGTTGACGTAGAGCGTCTTGCCCTCGACGCGTGCGCGCCAGAACTTGCTCGACGTTCCTTCTTCGAACTCGAGATGGGTGGTCCAGTCACTCATGCGGTCTTCTCCGGTTCGCGTGCCGCGATCAGCTTGTCGATGCGGGCCATGAACGCAGCGCCCTTCTCGCGGTCGGTCATCATGATGAACGCGGCCATGCCCTTCAGTTGCTCGAGGCTCTCGCCCTTACCGGGCCGGCCGTGCTCGCGATTGTAGATAGCAGAGCGCAGATCGCGGACCGTCTTGCGCGGCACGCGCGCTTCTGGCCGACCCGCCGCCTCGTTGACGATGAGGCCCGTGACCTTCTGCCGCGCGCCCTTGCGCATGATGCGCGTCTTGTTCGTGTGGATCTCGAAGCCTTCGGCGCGAACGATCTGCGTGACCGCGCGGAGCAGCGCGCCGATGTCGGATCCCTGCTCGCCGTGCCACGAGAACGTGAGGTCGTCGGCGTAGCGCGTGTAGCGGCAGCCGAGCTTGCGCGCGAGGCCCGAGAGCCGGCAGTCGAGACGCATGCAGAGCGCGTTCGTGATCGACGGGCTCGTCGGCGCGCCTTGCGGCAACGAGCGCGGCGCGACGGCGACGTAGTACGTCTTGCCGTTACGCTCGACCTCTTCGCGCGGCGACTCGGTCGCGAGCAGCGCCATCAGCGTCGCGACTTGCTCGCCGAGACCGGCGCGGCGGAGCAGACCCTTCACGCGCCGCACGGTGACCGTCGGGTAGAAGCCGCGGATGTCGAGCTTCACGACGATGCGTGCACCTGCATGTACGCGCGCGTTCGTGACGATCGAGCGCCCGACCAGAAAGCCGTGCGCCGCGCCGTGCACGGGCAAGTGCTCGGTCACCTCGCGCGTGATCCAGCGCTGGATCTGCTTGAGCTCGGGCTTCGGCGCGGAGATCAAGCGCTCGGAGCCGTCGCGCTTCGGAACTTTCCAGCGGACGTAGTGGGTGCCGCTGTCGACCTCGCGGTGATACGCGAGCCAGCGCAGGCGCGGGATGGTGGCGCCGACCGCTTTCGCGAACGCGTGAACATCGGAGAGCGCCGGTAGCGCGTTCTCCTGGCGTCGCCGCTCCGGGTCGTCGGCGTCGAAGCGATCGACGTCGGCGGTGTCGTGCCAGAACACGCCCGGCCCGAGGTGCACGATGTGCGAGCGCTTGTACGCTTGCCACGCCTTCTTGTAGAGCTCGCGGCGAACGCGCCGCTCTTCTTCGCGGCGCGCCTTGTAGAGCTTCTTCTCGGCGTCGTTCATCGACGACGTGCCGCCCGGATCGGCGAGGCCGAGCTTCGCTGTCTCGGCATCCACCCATTCGCGGATGCCGCCTTTCGCGGCGACGTCGGCCCACTCGAGGGGCAGGACGGTTTCAGTCACGGCGTACCTGATAGACAAGATCGGAGGAGGAGTCGAGTCCCGCTACATCCCTCATGGGACACGGTAGGCTCACCGGACGGCCGGCGCCGGGGGTCATCCCTCGTGTGCTCGAACCGCGGTGGCGTGGTTGGTCCAGCTGAGCACGCGAGGGATGACCCCCGGCGCCGAGCCGTCCAAGAACAGCCTACCTTGTGGAGAGTGGCCACTGATTTTGCCCGAGCGGCGCTACGCCGCTCTTGCTCTTGCGAGCTGGCTAACGAGATCGACTCCTCCTCCGAAAACAAAAACTGATTCTGGGTCCGACGACCCAGGGCGCTAGTCCTGGGTCGCATCGAGATAACCTTTCTTGGCGAGATCCTCGAGCCGCGCGAAGTACGCAGTACGCGCATCGGCGGCACTATCGAAACGAAGCTTCTGCATGCGGCTCGTACCGAACCGCGACGTGACAAAGCGGCCTTCGAGCGACAGCCGATAGATCTCGGCGCCCTCGCCCGTGCGCTTCAGCAGCACGCGCGTCTCCGCGGTGATCCGCGCACGCCCTTCCGGCGTCTGGCGCTCGGCCTCGAGCTTGGCTTGCTCGCGCGTGTACTGCACGCGCAGCGCGATCATGTGCTCGCACGGGCCTTCCTTGATCCCGCTGCGCCGGAACACATTACACGTACATGTTGCCTGAGCGGTACGTCCTTCGCGATCGATCGTGAACGCTGGATAAAAAGTGCGGTGCGCTTTCGCGTCGACGACCTGTCCTTCGATCGTGCGTCCGTCCGCGCCTTGATCGTGAACCTTCGTGACGGTGACGCCGTTCGCCTCGCCGAGCAGGCGGTGCGCGGCGGCCTCGCGTGCGTCGCGGAACTTGAGCGACTGTGCGGGTACCGGCGTCGCGAGCAGCGACCGCGCGAAGTATTCGCCGCTCGCGAGATCGTGCCCGACGCGCAACTGCGCGAGTGCCGCGAGCAGCGTGCGCCGGACTTCCTGCGTGGGCCGTCCGAGGCGCTCCGCGAGCGCGGCATCGGTGCGCGGCACGTCGAGCGCCTTCACGACGTCGTCGATCGCGCGCACGTCGTCGTCGGCGGCAAGGAGATCGAACGTCGAGACGCCGGCCCACCCTGCATCGGTCCAGCCGCTGAGCGCGAGCGCGAGCGACGCGTCGCCGAGGTCGACCACGTACAGCGACGGCAGTCCCGGTCCCGCGATCGCGACATGCAAACGCTTTGCATGTGGCAACACGCGCGCGAGGACGTTCAGGCGATTGCGTCCCCACGTGCGAATCACGCGCGGCGAGGTGCCGCGATACGGCCCACCGGTGCCGCGCACGACGAGATCCCACGGCTCGAGCACCAGCCGCGGCGGCTCGCCGGGCACGAGCTCGTAGCGCAGTCCGCGTGGCGCGGTGCGCGCCTTCTTCATGCGCAGCGTGAGGAGCACGTTGTAGAGATCGATCGGCGCGAGCTCGAAGCGATCCGCCGCGAGCAGCGTCGCCGCCTGCATCTGGCCGAACGCACGCAGCCACTTGAGCGGCACGGTCCGCGACTTCGCCGTCCCGGTCTCCGACGGCTCGAGCTCGAGCGTCGTCGGCCGATACGATCGCATGCGCACGATCGCGCCGAGCGCGCTGTCGAGATCGACAAACGTCGTCCCGATATCCCGACCGCCATCACCCGGATGCTTCGCGTCGACGAGCGCGCTCGGCCGCCGCAACACGAGCTGCGCGTACGTCGCCTCGTCGCGCGACATCACCTCGAACCGCAGCGCATCGGCGCCGATCGTCAGCACCGGATCGAGCGGCTCTTCGACCTTCGCCGCGGCGCTGTACTGGAGCGCCAGGTATTCCTTCTGCGCGTCCCAGACCGCCTTGCCGACGCCCTTACCCTTCGAGATGAGGTACGCGAGGTAGTCCGCGCGATCGGTCGCCTTGCGACGCAGATCACTCGACAGCACGTCGCCCATCGCGAGCAACGCATCGCGCACGACGCCCGGCCGGTGCAAGCGCGCAGAGATCTTCGCGCCGCTGCGCTGGCCGTCGGTCGGAACGATGACGCGGACCGCGGAACCTTCCGCACCGGAGACGATCTTCGCGGCACCGAACGAGACGGGAACGTCGAGCTTCTCGCTCACGGGCGCCTCCGGTTCGGTGTTGGAGAGGTGAGTGCGGGCGACGATGCGCGCGATGTCGGCGCGCGCGGTGTCGCGCCTGGGATCGAGATCGAGGGCGACGAGCCAGCGGGCGGCCGTGCGAGCGAACGCGCGACTTGCTGGTGGATCGACTGACGCAGCGACATGATCGTGGCCGTTGGTATCGGCATCGGCGCATGTATCGGCGCGAGTGCCGGCACGGGCGCGCTCGGCTTCACCGGCGGACGGGCCGTCATCATGGAGACTGGACGTGCACGCGACACGGGTGTCGACACCGTCGAGGTCGCGGCGGTCGGCGGCACGTCGACAGCCCTACCTTCCGCGCTCGGACGTCCATTGGACGTCCCATGGTCCACCCGGTCTACCGACGGACGTCCATTGGACGTCCGCGTGCGGATCGGGGTCGACGTTGATGTCGGCGTCGCAGGCGCGTTCGGCGCGACTGGCGCCGCCGACTTCGGTACCGACTTCGATAAGGGCCGCCGACTACTCATCGTCGTCCTCCTCTTCATCATCGTCGTCATCGCCGCCGTCATCGTCATCGTCGCCGTCATCGTCGTCGCCATCATCGTCATCGTCGTCGCCGCCGTCGTCGTCGCCGCCGTCGTCGTCGCCGCCGTCCTCATCGTCGTCGCCGCTATCGTCGTCGCCGCCATCGCCATCACCGTCGCCGTCGTCCTCGTCACCGCCGCCGCTCGCCGAGCGCTCGCCCTTGCCGCCCTTGTCCTGACCTTCGGCGTAGACCTTGCCCGCGCGGCGCGCGATCCGGCGCAGCGCCTTCCACGCGGCGAGCTTGATCGCATCGTCTTCGCTGTCATTGCTGTGAATCGCTTCGAGCGCGGCGAGTGCGTCGGGCCCGCCGATACGGCCGAGCGCGGCGATCGCCGCGAGGCGCTCGGGTGTGTTGCCGGCGGCCGTGCTCGATGCGACCGCGATCAGCTCGGCCGTCCGCGCACCGGACAGACTGACCGGGAGCGCCCAGTACCGCGTCGCCGGGTCGGCGAGCATTTCCTTCGCGAGCTGGGGCCACGCGGCCCATGCGAGCGGGGCGATCGTCGTGGCGTCGGCGCGGCTGCCGAGCGAGCGGACCGCGGCTGGCGCGACTTGCGGCGTGCGTGCGGCGACCGTGGCGGTCGCGATCGCGCGGACCTCGCGATCGGAATCGCCGAGGACCTTCGTCAGCGCGGCCGTCGCGCTGCCCGAGCCTGCCGTCGCGAGCACGGCTGCGGCTTCCTGGCGAATGTGGACCGGCGTGTTGCGATCGTCGCCGAGCGAGCTGGTCGCGGCCGCTTCGACGGCGACGGTACCCGAGGCGCCGACCCGGCGCGCGGCCCACAGGCTCGCCCAGTACGCTTCGATCGATGCCTCGACGTTTGCCGATCGTGACGACGGACCACTGCGTGCATCGGCGACCTCGGCAGCGCTGCGCGCGACTGCCTGCACGACTGCATCGGCGAGACGCGCGGCAGCAGGCCCCGCGTAGCCCACGATCCACGCGGCCTCGGCGCGCGCCGCGGCATCGCCTGCGAGCGCGGCTGCGAGCTCCGGTTCGGGCAGCGCGCCGCGACGGATCAAACCTTCGCGGAGCATGCGACGGAGGTCGGGACTCTTCACCTTGCCGAGGCGGGCGACCAGCGTCGCTGGATCGCCCGCGGTCGCGAGGTACGTCGCCGCCGGGCGCGAGATGTGATCGTGTGGTGATGCGAGCGCGTGCAGCGAGACCCGCGTGCGATCGCCCTGGAGGATCGTCGTCAGCGCCGTGACCGCCGCCTCGCGCACTTCGTAGAGCTCGTCGGAGAGCAGCTCGGCGAGGACGGTCTCGCTCGTCGCCGCTGCGGCGAGACCGAGCTCCGTGATCGCGTGGGCGCGAACATCGTTGCGCGCTTCGCGATCGGACGCGATGCGCTCGAGCGTGCCGAGCTCGCCCGCGTAGCGCATGCCCGTGATCGCACGCAGGCGCGCGGGCCCCGAGCCGGCGAGCGCGATGCGTTCGACGCGACCGCGGATCTCCGTCGCCTCGTCGCCCTGGAGCGACGGCGCGAGGCGACCGAGCGCCTCGACCGCGGCCGGTGTCAGCGCGCGTGCGGCCTCGTCCTCGGGCGCGGGATCGAGCAGCGGTAACAGGTGATCGAGCGCGCGGCGATCGCCGAGCGAACCGAGGGCGAGCAGCGCGCGCTCCATCTCGGGTGGCTCGCCGGCCTTCGCGACGAGCAGCAGTGGTTGGAACGCCTCCGGGCGCCGGCGCGCGGCGAGTCCGAGTGCGGCGGGGAGCACGAGCTCGCGGCGGCCGCCACGCAGCGCGGCCTCGAGGACGACGAGCGTCGCACCGGGCACGAACTCCGCGCGCAGCGCGAGCGATTCGGCGGCCGCGACGCGCACGAGGGGATCGCGATCGGCGATCAAGCGCGCGAGCACGTCCTCGACCGCGCGATCGTCGACATCACCGAGGAGCTTCGCGATCGCGAGCCGCACCGACGCGAGCGGCGACTTCGCTGCTTCTCCGAGCTGTGCGAGCGCGAGGTCTTCGCGATAGCGCGTGCGCGTGCGACCGTCGGGAAGCCGCTGCGGCTTCTTCGTGCGGTCCTCGACCATCCGGCGAAGCGCGTCGGTCGCGACCTGAACGATCGGTTCGACCTCGCCTTCCTTGCCGGCAGGAACGTTCGTGAGCAGGCGCACGATCGACGCGGCGCCGTTCGGGTGCCCGATCTGCTGGAGCGCATCGATCAGAGCGTGGCGATTCGCCGTGCGATCCGGATCGTCGTCGAGGCGCGCCGCGATCACCTCCGCCGCGGCACCTGCCGACTCGGGGCGATCCGCGAGACCGATCAGCGATTCGAGCGCCTCGTCGACATTGTCTTCCGAGCGAAGGAACGCACCGAGCACGTCGATGCCCTGCGAGTTACCGCGCCGCGCGAGCGCGACCGCGGCACGCAAGCGCAGATCCGTGTGCTCGCTGCCGAGCGCCGCGACGAGCGCATCGATGATCGCCGGCGTTGGATCCGGCGCGCTCGCGAGCTGCGTGATCGCGGAGAGGCGAACGTCGGCGTGACGCGATTGCGC
>JALZOJ010000163.1 GCA_030857175.1 Myxococcota bacterium
GTAAGCGCTGTGTGAACCCCACCTGGCGGCGATCGTCGCGACCAACGTAGGATCGGCGGTTCAGCGATCTGGCGACGCCGCGTCTGCCGCGGCGGGCGGTGGCAGCGGGACGGTGAAGTTGGAGAGCGGACGCTCGAGCTGGGTCGGATCGAGCTGCGCACGGGTCTGGAGCCAATGCTGCGGCGCGAGCTCGAGGTAGCGGTCGTGCGGCCAGTAGGGCAGCACTCGCAAGACCTCGTCGAAGTAGACGAACGGATCGATGCCGTGGAGTCGGCAGGTCGCGATGATGCTGAAGATCGCCGCGGCGGCCTCGGCATGGGTGTCGGTTCCGTAAAACAACCAGTTCTTGCGACCGACGACGATTTTTCGCAGCGCTCGCTCGGCGCGCGTGTTGTCGAGCGGGATATCGCCGGCAAGCAGGACGCGGCGAAGCTCGGCTTCCTGGTTGAGCGCGTAGCCGAGCGCTTTGGTCGCGAGGTTACGGCCGGGCGTGAGAGCGCGCGCCGTGGCTGTCCACGCGAAGAACTCGTCCATGAGCGGACGCAAATGCGTGGCGCGAAACGCCGTGCGCTCGTCGCGCAGTACGCGGCGTCCCGCCGCGTCGATCGCGTACATCGCACGGATCCTCATCAAGCCCTGCACGCCAGCGGGATGCCGGCATAAGGCGGCCTCGAATAGATAGCGTCTGCAATGCGCCCAACATGCGACGAGCGTGACGCCAGCGTCAGTGTCGGGCGGTCGGCCGCGCGCCAAGACCTCGTAGACCGAGCTGGCATCGGCTTGAAGCAGGCCGCGAAACTCGCCGAAGATCGATTTCACCGCTTCGCTGGTGTGGCGCTCGACGTACGCGAATAGCACCGCATCGGCGTCGACCACGGCCGTGAAGAAGTGCCCCTTCTTGCATGCGAGCGACTTGCCGTCCTTGGCCTTCGTTGGCTGGATCGACGCGCCGGTCGCATCGGTCGAGATCATCTGACCGTTCGCGATCGCATCGCGCCACATCGCGGCGACGACCGTCGCACCGAGCGTGTTGCCAGCGTGCTCGACGTAGCGGCTCATGAGACCGCGATCGAGACGCATGCCTTGGTCGAGCAGATCGCGCTCGAGCCTGTAGTGCGGCACGCCGAGCGCGAACTTCGACGTGACAAGGTGCGCGACCGTCGACGTGTGCAGCAATGCCTTGGGGAACAGCGTCTCGAGCGGAGATGCCGGGACCACGGTCGCGATGCTGTCCTCGACGACCTCATACTGTGCGACGCGCTTGACCACGACGAAGAAGCCACCGCGGCGATAGGCGATCTGATTGGAGTCCTCGAAGCGGATCAGTCGCGCACCGCGGGCCTCGAGCGCCGGATCTCGAATCTCGACGGGGACGCGCGGCAGCTTGCTCGCGTCAAGATTGCGGCGACCGTGCGGTCGCGGCTTGCCGTTGGTCTCGGAAGGATCCGGCTTGGGTGCCGCATCCTTTGCTTTCTCGACGGACGCGTCGAGATCGGCCTGCAGCTTTGCCTCGCTCGCGAGCAGGTCGCCGAGCGCGAGCTGCATCTCGCTGGTCTGGATGCGCTCGCTCTTCGTGCCGAACAGCCGTCGCTTGAGCAATGCATTTTCGTGCGCGAGATCCGTCAGGCTCTCTTCGAGCGCGGCGACCTTGGCATCCTTCGCAGCCATCTCGACTTGCAGCGCCGCGATCGTCGCCGCCATCACCTCGGGCGGCATCGCATCGGCATGCTCGGTGCTCGACGACACGAGAACTCTCCTACAAGTCGCGATCTCACCACGCAAGTACGAATCGCAGGTTTCGATCAGTGATAGCGCGGTCGCGGCGTGCGCGGCGTCAGCGCGACGCCCTTGTGGATCACGTCGAACATCGCGTCGCTGATCCGCAGGTGCTGCTCGCCGGGTGCGGTCGCGCGCGGCAATTCGAAACGCCCCGCATCGAGCTTCTTATGGACCACGATCGTGCCGGTGCCGTCCCACGTCAGCACCTTCATCGTGTGTCCGCGCTTTCCCACGAACACGAACAGCGCGCGCGACCGTGGCTCCGCTTGCATCTTCTCGCGCACGAGCGCTCCGAGGCGCTCCGCGCCCAGCCGCATGTCCACTGGACCAAGCGCGACGTAAATCGGAATCCCGTGCGCGATCATGCGTCGTCCCCCAGCGCCGCGGCTACCTCGCGCAAGAGCCGCGCGTCGAACCCGGCACGCACCTCGAGCTGCGCGACGCCAACGCGCACCCGAATCGCCGGGGGCTCGACTCGGTCGACTACCGCCTCGACGAATCTTGGCTTCGATGTCGGCGACGACGCGGCAGCCCCGATCCGGACCCATCGCTGTGCCGTCGACATCGGCACGCCAAGCCGCATCGCCGCCGCACGCACAGTCTCGCTGCCTTGGCTGACGGCTCGTATCAATTCAGTTCGCTCGTTGCGATTACGCATCGCCGCAGCGTCGTGGTCCGAGGACGACTCCGCAACGTGGGGTTCGCACAGCGCTTACG
>JALZOJ010000023.1 GCA_030857175.1 Myxococcota bacterium
GGACTCATCCGCGCCCGCGTCCACGCGCTCCTCGCCCTCTCGGCCCTCGCCCGCGACGACGACGACGCCGCGAGCGCCGTCGCCTACGCCCGCGATGCCGCCGAGCTCGCGATGACCGCCGGCCTCCCGGTCGAGCGCCTCGTCGCACACGCCGCCCTCGACTCGATCTCGGGCCACGAGGCCGTCGCCGATCCGAGCGCGCCGAGCGCCGCCACGATGGCCCCGACCGCGATCGAAGGCGCCGCCCGCCTGCTCACGGACCTCGGCCTGACGGCCCAGCGCCCGTTCCGCGTCATCGATGCAGAAGGCGTCCCGAGCGACGTCTCCGACGCGAATCCCGAGATCCTGCGCCTCCCCGCCCGCGCCCTCGCTGTCGACGGCGTCCGCGAGGTCATCTGGCGCCACGGGCAGGAGCTGGCAGACCTCCGCCGCCGTAGCCTCCTCAAGCGCCTCCTGTTCCTGTTCGCCTCGGCGCCCGGCAAGGTGTTCTCGAAGGAAGCGATCGTCCAGGCCGTCTGGAACGTCGAGTACCACCCGCTCCGCCACGATGCCGCCCTGTTCACGAACATCATGCGAATCCGCCGCCTCCTGGGCGAAGACGGCTCGGAGATCATTCGAGTGACCGAAGACGGCTATCGTTTTGTCCCGCCCCGTGATTTCCTCTTCGTCATCCCCCGGTGAAGAAGAAGACGGCCAAGAAATCCGCGAAGTCCAAGGCGAAGCCGGCGAAGAAGAAGTCGCCGGTCGCGCCAAAGAAATCGAAGTCGAAGCCCGCGGCCAAGGCGAAGCCAAAGCCGAAGGCGCAGGCGAAGACCAAGAAGAAGTCCGCCGCGCCGAAGAAGGCGAAGGCGTCCAAGAAGTCGAAGGCGTCGAACTGGACCAAGTTCGTCGAGCAGCACGGCGTCGTGCTCGCATCTGCGAAGGGCCCGGTGCCGAGTGTCGCCGAGGCGATCGTCGGCGAGACCATCGTCGGCAGCTGGTGGTCACATCCGAAGGGCCAGCAGATCTTCGACGCACTCTCGACGATCGACGACAGCGACGACATTCGCTGCTTCAAGCTCGTCGATCACAAGATCACGTTCGTGCACCGTCGCCTGTGGCCCGCGCTCGCGAAGCTCGCGCAAGCGGGCGTGCTCGACGCGGACCGCGTCACCTCGATCCAGCAGGAGCACATGCCGACGGGCGAACATCGCAACATCACGATGCCGTTCCCCGACTGGGTCCCCGACGACACGATGGCGAACGCGGACTCGCTCAGCGTCGACGAAGCGAAGACGCAGCTGGGGACCTGGGTCGCCTGAGCTACGGGCCCGCGTCGACGAGGGTGAAGTCATCCATCGTCACCGACCCGAGATTGATGATCGAGAGCCCCACGCTGATCGCGGTCGCGCCCGCCGGCAGCGGCGCCGTCGTGTAGCTGCCGAGCGCGTACGCCGACGACGTCGGCAGCGCGGGGCTCTGCGCGAAGTAGACCCAGGCGCCGCTCGCGTTGCGGTAGTAGATCGTGAACACCGCCGGCGCAGTTGCGATGTAGCGCGCGGTCACGGTGTAGCGGCGGCCGGCCGTCGCAGCCGGCGAGCAGCCGGCGACGCTCTGGCTCGTCACCAGGCGGCGCGCGCCCGAGGTGTAGCTCGTCATGTCGATGCGCTGCGCGCGCACGCCGCTGAAGGCGGTCGTCGTCAGCGTGTAGGTCGCGGCGTTCGTGCCGCTGCCGCCACGTTGCCAGCAGTCGGGGACTTGATCGCCGTTCGCGTCGGTCTCGAGCGATGCGTTCTGCAAGAGGTTCGCAGTTGGCGCCGCGGCGACCGTGACCGTACGGTTCGGTGTCGTCGTGATGTTGCCGGCTCCGTCGACGGCGCGCGCAGCCAGCGTGACCGTCGTGCCCGCGAACGGCGCGCTGTTCCATGCGACCGCGTACGGGCTCGTCGTGTCGGTGCCGGTGATGGCGCCGTTCACCAGGAATTCGACGCGCGCGATGCCGCCTGCGTCGGTCGCATCGGCGGTGAGCTGCACGCTGCCACTGACGGTGGCGCCGGCTGCTGGGCTCGTCATCGCGACCGTTGGTGGCGTGGTGTCCTGTGACTGCGAGACGGTGATCTGCCGGCTCGCCGACGTCGTGTTGTTTCCGGCGTTGTCGAACGCGCGCGCGGTGAGCGTGATCGTCTGGCCGGCGTACGGCGTGGTGTCGAGCGCGAACGCGTACGGGCTCGCGAGGTCGGTCGCGACCAGCGCGCCATTGACGAGGAGCTCGACGCGAGCGACGCCACCCGCGTCGGCGGCATTGGCGGTGACCTGGATGACGCCGGTCACGGTCGCGCCGGCGGGCGGGCTCGTGAGCGCGACCGTCGGGGGCGTGGTGTCTTGCGCGGCAGCGACGGTGATCTGCGAGCTCGCCGATGATGCCATGTTGCTGCTCGTATCGACGGCGCGGGCGGTGAGCGTGACCGTCTGGCCCGCAAAGGCAGCGCTGTCCCACGGCATCGCATAGGGACTGGTCGTATCGGTGCCGACGGGGGTGCCGTTGACGAGGAAGTCGACGCGCGCGATGCCGACCGCGTCGGATGCGTTCGCCGCGAGCTGCACGGTGCCGCTGATCGTCGCGCCCGCGCCCGGGCTCGTCATCGCGATCGCCGGCGCGGTCGTGTCGCTCGTAGCATCGACGAGCGAGAACGCATCCATCGTGAGCGCGCCGACGCCCGTGATCGAGAGGCCCACGCTGATCGCGGTCGCACCGGCGGGCAGTGCGGGCGTGGTGTAGCTGCCGAGGACGTAGCTCGACGAGGTCGGCAGGCGCGGGCTCTGTGCGAACCAGATCCAGCTGCCGGCGGCGTCGCGATAGTAGATCGAGAACAGCGGCTGACTGTTCGCGATGTAGCGCGCGCTCACGGTGTACTGCCGGCCCGGCGTGATCGCCGGTGCACAGGCGCCG
Source organism: Myxococcota bacterium (assembly GCA_030857175.1). Classification (GTDB taxonomy): domain Bacteria; phylum Myxococcota_A; class Polyangia; order Haliangiales; family Haliangiaceae; genus JABFXX01. The sequence goes on from JALZOJ010000023.1 coordinate 2,930, forward strand.
GTGTCTTGCGCCGAGACCAGGCGCCGCGCGCCCGACGTTATGCTCGTGACGTCGATCCGCTGCGCGCGCGTGCCGTCGTAGGCGGTATTCGTGAGCGTGTACGTCGCGGTGTTGGTCCCGGTGCCGCCGCGTTGCCAGCAGTCGGGAACCTGATCGTTGTTCGCGTCGGTCTCGAGCGACGCATTCGCGAGCAGATTTCTCGTGGCTGGTGGCGCCGAGACGCCTGGCTTGACGGCGCCGCCGATCACTTCGTCGACGGTGCCGACGACCGTGCCTTGCGGCGCGCGCAGCGCGAGCCAGTCGAGGAACGCAGCGAGCGTGGCGGGCGAGATCGCGAGCGGATCACAGCCATCGCAGACATGATGAAACACCATCGGCACCCAGCCGCCGCCGTTTTGCTCGACGCGCATCACGTTCGCCTTCATCTCGTCGAGTGTCGTATCCGCCTCGACGGAGTCGTGCGTGCGCACGGCAAACGGATCGGGCGGCGGTCGCGGATTACCGTACGGACAGCCGGCGCAGCTGCTGGCCGTCACGAGCCCGCCGACGATGCGCGCCGAGTTGTAGCCGCAGTCGGCGACCATCTGGCGAACCGCTGCATTGTTGCTCGAGAACGGATACGCGAACGAGGTGGCGCGGAACCCGAGATCGAGCAGCGCGCGCCGATCGTTGCAGACCTGATAGCGCGCCTCGTCCAGTGGAATCGATGCGAGGCGGGCGTGCGTGAGCGTGTGGCCGGCGATCTCGTGACCGCGGTCCTCGATGTCGACGACCTGCGCGAACGTCAGGTAGCCCGGCTGCCCGATGCGCGCGCTGTTGATGTAAAACGTCGCGCGCATCCCGCGCGCTTCGGTCAGCGTCGCAACCTGATAGTTGTCCGCGAACGTGTCATCGAACGTGAGCGAGACAACCGTCGTTCCGTTGGTCGCTGCTTGTTCTTCCAGCTCGACATCTTCCGGCGCGGCGCACGCCGTCGCGGCCAACGCGATCAGTAACGCTCGATACGCCATGTTTCTCGGTCTACCCGCGCATGACAGACGTGGCGAGGTGCGCACAGTGTGCGATCGCAAGACCAGAAAAACCTGTGCGCGGATCTCGCGCGCATCGTGCGGTGTCGCTACGAGCGCCTGCGACTAACGTTCTTTGTACGGATCGTAGCTCGAGCCCGATCCCGAGCCTGAACCGGAGCCGGGGCGGGGGCGAGGGCGCGGCCGGGTCGTCGTCGCTGCGCCCGCATCCGGCGCGCTCACGATCGAAGGTGCGGCGTCGGGCGTGACAGCGAGCGGCGCGGCATCGGTCGATGGCGGAGGCGCCGCGGAGTCGGTCGAAGGCGCGCTCGCCGGTGTGGCGCGCTTGCGCGTGGCGATCAGCGCGACCGCGCCGATCATCAGCGCGACGAAGATCACGACGAGCATGCCGCCGCGCCACGGCCGGTTGTTGCCGAGCGTCTCGCCGCTCGCGCCGCGCAGCGTGGTGTTGACGACGGCCGGCGGTGTGGTCGCGAGCGTCTCGGCGCCCGGCCGCGGCGTCTGCGCGATCAGCGGCGGGATCGTCTGGATCGAGAGGTTCTCGCCGGTGATCTGCGCGCACGCGCGGACCAATTCGGTCATCGACTGGTAGCGCGCGTCGGGCGACTTCGACAGGCAGCGGAGCACGAGCTCGTCGAGCGCAGTGGGGATCTCGGAACGCAGCGAGCTCGGCACTGCGGGCTCTTCGCGCAGGTGGCTCGCGATGAGGTCGCCGGCCGTCGGCGCGACGAACGGCGGGTGACCGACCAGCATCGCGAACATGACGCAACCGAGCGCGTAGATGTCCGTGCGGTGATCCACGCTCCCCGCGCCGCGGCACTGCTCGGGCGACATATAGGCGGGCGTGCCCATGATCATCCCGGTCTGCGTGCGCTCGGTCTTGGCGCCGGGGTCGTCGATCAGCTTCGCGATTCCGAAGTCGAGGATCTTCGTGCGCTCGCCGCCGGCGACGACCGGATCACTGACGACGAAGATGTTGTCGGGCTTGAGATCGCGATGCACGATGCCGCGTGCGTGCGCGGCGGCCATCGCGAGCGCGCAGTGTTGCAGGAGGCGCAGCGCCATCGCGAGCGGCAAGTTGCCGTAGCGCGCGAGGCGTGAGGTCAGCGTCTCGCCGTTCAGGTGCTCCATCACGATGTATGCGTTCGTGCCGTGCCACCCGATCTCGTGCACCGTGACGATGCCCGGATCCTGGATGCGCGTCGCGGCGCGCGCCTCGTCGAAGAACCGCTCGACGATGCGCTTCTGCTCGGACATCTCCGGCAGCAGCACCTTGATCGCCGCGCGACTGCCGAGGATCTGGTGCTCGCCGAGATAGACCGTGCCCATGCCACCGGCGCCGAGCCGCGACACCACGCGGTAGCTGCCGAGCACCTCGCCGATCACGAGTCGACGTTAGCGTTAGTAGAAGAAGTAGTCGACACCAAGCTCTCCCAGCCCGACGGTTCGGTCGGATGTCTTCACGACCTGGAAATGCAGGCCGATGTCGATCGAGCGGCCGAGCTTCAGCGTCGGCGACAGGCGGAGTGCGCCCCAGCTCTGGCGTGAGATGCCATCTGCGTAGTTGTCATCGATCAGGTCGAGGCCGACGCCGACTCCGCCCGCGACGAAGAACGTCGGCGCGATCGGGTGTACGTACTCGAGCCCGAGCCCGATCGCGTAGAGCTTGATCTTGCGATACGGGTCCTCGGGATCCGAGAACTGCGCGTAGAACACGCTCGGCAGCGCGCGGATCGCGCCGGGGCCAACAGGCGCGAGCTGCACCGGGATGCGGAGGCCAAAGATCAGATCCTCGTCGGTCGACATACCGATCGCGAGGCCCGCACCGACGCGCGTCTTGCCGCTCAAGATCGAGGGGCTCTCGATCGAGGGTCGCGCCGCCCCGCCGTCATCGACGACGACCGGCGGTGTGACGGTCGTCGCCACCGGCCGCGTCTGCGTGTCGGGATCGATCGCGAGCTCGGGAATGTCGACGACGAGCTTCTGTCCCGCCGCGACGACCGACGTCTCCTTCCACGTGACTCGCCCGGTCGCGGAGGCCTCGATCTCGTAGCGGCCCGGATCGATCGGCACCTGCTGGTCGAGCTCGGCCGCGGGGACTTCCCTGCCGTCGCGCTTCACCACGAGCCCGGCCGGCCTCGTCGCCGGCGTGCGCACCGTCAGGTACGGCAGCTTCTTCTCGAGTGCGGCGGCGCGCTTGTCGGCTTCCGCGGCGCCCGGGTGGCTCTTCTGCGTCGCGAGCGCGCGTGCCTTGATGAAGGTCTCCCACGCGGTGGCGACGCGCCCGCGCTTCTCCTCGCAGTCGCCGAGGTTCAAGTACGTGCCGACGCGCTCCTCGAGCTCGTTGCTCTTGCGAAGCGCGTCGCAACCTTCGGCGAGCTTGCCGTCCGCGACGAGCTTCTTGCCGTCCTGGAACAGCTTCTCGGCCGCGGGGCTCGCATGGGCCATGCTCGTGAACAGCAAGACGACAAGCCCGACACCACGCATGGCAGCACGGTACCGCAATTGTGAGCTCCGCGGTCGCCGCGCCAGACGGCGCGGCTCCCCTCCGCTCAATTCATGAGGCGTGGGCCAGGAGGCTTCTCGTCGTCGAGATCGTCGTCGAACGGGTCCTCGCCGGGCCACGGCACGTACGGTGGGACGTTGACCGCTTTGGCGTGGCGCGCGGCCTCCTCGACATCCCACTGGGCGAGCCGCCGCTTGTTCTGATGGCGGCGGCGGAAGTACGCGGCCGTGAGGAGAAGCGCACAGAAGATCCAGATCGCGAGGCCGAACAGCCCCATCGGCATCAGCATGTAGCGCTGATCGAGATCGACCCGCCACTCGTCGAAGAGCTGCTTCAGAGGGCGACCGAACGCCTGTCGTGCGGCGAGATCCGGATCGGCGCCGGCGGCGATCGCACCGAGGAAGCGGCGGAACGGCCAGCGATCGCCGTCGTCCTCCTTGTCTTCCCAGCGGCCGCGGCGCGAGAGGAAGCCGACGAAGTCGTAGCTCTGCGCGTAGGCGCGATGCGCGATCTGCTCTTGCGCCGGGAACGACGCGTCGAGCTGATCGAGCGGAATCGTGCTGCCGAACCACGCCATGCCGGCGAGCGTCTCGGCGCGCTCCCACGACCACTCGCGCGAGTGCTGATACGCGAAGCCCTCGTGCAACCAGTGCGGCGCGTGACGGAGCGCGGCACCGAGCGCGATGTGCGCGAGCTCGTGGCGCAGCGTCGGTGCCGGATCGATCCACTTCATCCCGCGCCGGGTCGCGACAGTGATGATGCCGAGATCGGGATACGCGACGCCGATCGCCCACTCGGGCGCACCGCGGCCGCCCGGTGCGATCGACGGCAAGTCCGACGAGTCGCGCACGAGCCGAACCTCGATCTCCTTCGGCGCAGGCAGGCCGACGAGGTCGCCCGCGATGCGCGTCAGCGTCGCCTCGGCCGTCTCGGCGAGCTCCTTCGCGGTGTCGTGCAGCTCGGCCTCCGCGAACACCGTCACGCGACCACTGCGCGCCGCGAACGTCAGGTCCGGCTTTGCGATCGCGACCTGCGACCACAGGAGCACGAGGATCGCGACGAGCCACTTCACGGGAACTTCAGCTCCACGCGCTGGCGATCGCTGCCCGAGTCATTGACGTAGAGGATCGCCGCCGCGCCCGCGACCGCACCCGCGAGCGCCGCGTACACCCACCACTTCGCCGGCTTGTCCTTCCGCGAGAACCGGTCGTCGCCGGGCTTCTCCGTCAGCAGTGGCTGATCGGGATCCGGCGCGCGATCATTCCAGCCCTGCACGCGATCCTTCACGAGCAGGAGCAAGCGATCGACATCGCGCGAGTCACTGACCTTTGCGACGCCGTCTTCTCCGCCGAGCAGGTGCGGCACTTCCGAGCGCCCGACGCGGCCCCACGCCTCGACGCTATCGGCGCTGCGGATCAGCACGATCCGCGCGCCGGTCTCTCCCATCACGAACGCGACGTCGTCCGCGGAGGGCTTCTTGCCGTCGAGCGCGGCGATGCGCGTCGCGATCGGGGATGACTCGCCCGCGCGATCCGTCGTCGGGATCGTGACCTTCGCCTGCTTCGGATCCGTATGGCCCGCGGCCCAGCCGCGCCGCGTACCGACGGCGACCGCGATCAGGTGCTCACCCGCCGGCAGCTGTATACGAAGCGGTGCCTTGCCGCGCGGCACGAGATCGATGAAGACCCGCGCGTCCTTCACATCAGCTTCGATCTCGAGCGAGACGAGCTCGTGATCGAGCACGGTGTCGACCGCGGGGTACTTCTTCCAGAGATCCGCCGGCACGTCCTTGCTGCCGCCGACCGCACGCAGCCGCGCCGCCGCGACCATCGCACCATCGACGTCGCCTGCCTTGTCCTTGCAGAGCAGCACGTACGTGAGCGCGCGAGGCAGCTCCGGGACCGCCACACCTGCCGCCTGCCGCATCGCGAGGATCGTGATCGCGCTCTCGCTCGACTTGATCGCCGCCGCGCAATCGAGCGCGCCGAACGCACGCTGCGCTTCTGCGAGCGCAGCGGCGGCGGCGACCGCGTCCTTGTCGACGTTCACGCCCGCGAGCGCGTCCTCGATGCCATTCCCGACGACGGGATCGAGGCCCGCTTTCACGATCGCGGTCGCCAAATCTCGCCGCGCGTCGGTACCTGGACCGAGATCGATCACGGCGACGCGTTCTGTTTGCGGCGCCGCGATCGCGACGCCACACAGCAGCAGGCCGACTACGATCAAACCAGCTGCTTGAAATATTCGTTCAGCGCCCATACCTCTTGGGCTCGCAAGCCGTCGAACTGCAGGCCGACGCCCTTGGCATCCGACCACCGCACCGTCGCGCCGACCTCGATCGGCTTCTCGAGCGTCGGCACGCGAAAGCTGATCGAGACGCGCGCGCCCATCGGCTGCTTCATACCCGAGACCAGTGCGCCGCCCAGCGACATGTTCGTCATCGTGATGTCGGAGACCGCAGTGTCCACGGTCAACTTGGCTTCGATCCAGACGTCGTAACGAGTCGATGTACGGCGATTGTCGGTCATACCCGGTGCCGTCCATTGTACCCGAATGATGCGCCCCAAATGTTCGGCGCGCACCTGCCTGTTCAGCGCAGCTTGATGTCGATGTACGCCTTCTTGCGAAGGTCCTCGAGCCAGGTCTGCGTCTGCTTGTCCATCTCGCGGCGGCGCAGCTCGCGCATGAGCTGCTCCTTCATGTCGGCGAACGGCTTGAGCTCGCTGTTCTTGACTTCCGTGACCTGGAAGACGTGAAGGCCCTGCGGTCCCGCGACCGGGCCGCGCACGTCGCCCTTCTGCATCGAGAACACGATCGACTCCCACTCGGGCTGGACGCTGCCGCGCTGGAACCAGCCGAGCTGACCGCCGGTCGCCTTGGTGCTGTCGTCCTCGGAGTCCTTGGCCGCGACCTCCTCGAACTTCTCGCCGCCGCGCACGCGGTTGATGATCGTCGCGGACTTCTCCTTCGCGGCCGCGAGCTGCTGCTCGGTCGGCTTCTCGGGGAGCTTGATCAGGATGTGCGAGAGCTGCACGGCGCTGACCGACTGGCTGCGGCGCTGCATCTCGTCGTATTTCGCACGGACGTCTTCCTCGGTGACCTGCACCTTGGGGGCGACGAGCTGGTTGACGGCGCGCAGGCGGAGCAGCTGGCGCCGCAGGTCCTGCTTGTAGTTCGACATCGTGTAGCCCTGCGCGGCGAGCGCCTGCGCGAGGCCCGCGTCGTCGAGGTTGTTGTTCTGCTTGATCTCGTCGAGCGCGGCCTGCACCTCGCTCGCTTCGACGTCGACCTTCGCCGCTTCGGCCGCCTGGACGATGAGCTCTTCGTTCACCATCTCGTCGAGGACCTGCGTCGACAGCTTCGCGAGGCGGCGCTCGCGCTCCTTCAGATCGGCGATCTGCATCGCCTCGCCGCGGACCGGCGTCATGCGCGCCTCGAGCTCGCTCGCGAGGATGATCGCGTCGTTGACGACAGCGACCACGCGCTCGACGATGAGCTTCTTGCCGGAGTTCGGCGATTTCTTGGGCTCGGCCGGCGTCTCCGCGGACGCGGTCCCGAAGGCGACAAGGGTGACCAGAGCCAGAGCTAGAGAGCGCACGAACATAGGACTCATCATCTCGCTTACGGGTTGTCTTCCAGCTGGTCGCCCGGCTTCGCCGGCGCCTTGGGATTCTGGGGGGGTGCACTTCCGCCGGCGGCCCCGGGAAGGGGTGGGGCGACGAGATCGTGACCGTGACCGTCGTCCGTGATGCCGGTCGTCGAGGTGTCGATGCGGACCTTCGCGAGGTTCACCTCGTTGATCTCGATCTTCGCCTTGCCCTTGAGGCCATCGACGAAGTCCTTCTGCGCCTTCACGCGGCTCTCGCGGAACAGCTTGTTGCGGATCTGCGGCTTCGCATCGTCGAACGACTTGGTCATCGCCTTGCGGCGGCCGGTCTGCTTCAGCACGTAGAACGTGCCGTTGCCGGCGTCGACGGTCTGCGAGACATCGCCCGTGTTGACGAGGGTGAATGCGGCCTTCACGACGTTTGCCGGCAGCTCCTTGTTCGTCGCGTCGAAGTAGCGGAGATCGCCGCCGCGCAGCTTGGTGTCCTCGTCGGCGGAGTACTTCATGACGAGATCGCGAAAGCCTTTGTTCGTCTTGCCCGCCTCGCCGCGCGCTTCGATCGCGACGCGATCGGACTGCGCCTTGTTCTTGAGGATGATCGCGGACGCGCGAACCTCCTCGGGCTTCACGTATTCGGCGAGGTTCGCGTCGTAGTACGTCTTCATCTCGGCGTCGGGGACGGAGTCGGCGGTGACCTTCGCGTCGAACTCGTCGCGCATCAGCTTCTGAATCATCACCTGCTTCATCGTGCGAACGACTTCAGGATCCTTGTCGAGGCCGCGGCGATACGCTTCCTTCGCGAGGACTTCGAAGCGGACAAGTGAGTCCAGGAACTCTTTCTTCTGCTCGAGCGACGTGTAGCGCGCGCGGATGTACGGCGACTGACGATTGATGCGCTCCTGAAATTCACCGAGCGTGATCGTGACGTCGTCGATCTTCGCGAGCGGTGTCTTCAGCTCTTCCGCGCTCTGCGGCGGCGCGTTCGGTGCGCGCTGGCCGGGTGCGTTGTCCTTGTCGGAAGAACCGTTGTCTTTCTTCTGGCAGGCGACCAAACACAAGGCCGCCACGACGAGAACCCGAGTCATCACGATAGGTTCACGTACCACGAGCGATGGCGTCCAACAAGGCTCGTCTTGCGCCGGCCGGCCCGCCCGGCGCCGGCGGGGTCATTCCGAATCGACCATCCGGCAACTTGCGGAAGCCGACCGCGATCAGCGGCTGCAAGAGTGGGTTGTCGGGCATGAACGCGACCGCGATCCGTGTGCTCGAGATCTCGAGCTGGAGGAGGTCCATCCGGCGGGCGATCGCTTTGACGCCCATGATCTCGCCGAGCAGCACGACCTCGCCGGGCAACGGGCCGTAGCGGTCGCTGATCTCGTCCATCGCCTCGCGCAATTCGTCGTCGGTCTCGATCGACGACAACCGCTTGTAGAGCTCGAGGCGCTGGCCCGGATCGGGGACGTAGTCGTCGGGAATGAAGCCGGGCGTCTCGATCGAGAGCTCGGGATCGACCTCGGAATGGATCGGCTTGCCGCCCATCTCGGCGACCGCACGCTCGAGCATCTTCACGTATTGATCGAAGCCGACCGCGGCGATCGAGCCCGACTGCTTCGCGCCGAGCAATTCGCCGCCGCCACGGATCTCGAGATCCTGCGACGCGATCTGGAAGCCAGCGCCGAGCTCGGTGAAGCGTTGCAAGGTCTCGAGGCGACGGCGCGCCTCCTCGGTCAGGTGCTCCGGCTCTGGCACGAGCAGATAGCAGTATGCGCGGTCCTTGCTGCGGCCGATGCGACCGCGCAGCTGGTAGAGCTGCGCGAGACCGAACGCATCCGCGCGCGCGACGAACATCGTGTTCGCCTTCGGGATGTCGAGGCCGCTCTCGACGATCGTCGTCGCGACGAGGATATCGAGATCGCCGGCGATGAACTTCACCATCACGTTCTCGAGCTGCTCGGCCGTGAGCGATCCGTGACCGATGCCGATGCGCGCGGCGGGCACGAGGCCTCGCAGGTATTCGGCCCAGTCCTCGATCGAGCGGTCGTCGTCGCGCGGCTTGAGCCGCTTCTGCGGCTTGTCGTCGTTTGGAATCCGGTGGTCGACGGCACGGACGCCCATCGTGCCGATCGTCGGCGTGATGAAGAAGACCTGCCCACCGCGCGCCAGCTCGCGCTCGATCGCCTCTCGGATCACCACGTCGTCGATGCGCGACACGAACGTGCGCACGGCGCGGCGGTCCGCGGGCGGCGTCGCGATGATCGAGAGGTCGCGCAGGTTCGCCATCGCGAGGTGCAGCGTGCGCGGGATCGGCGTCGCGGTCAGCGTGAGCACGTCGACGCTCGCGCGATGCTTCTTGATCTTTTCCTTGTGCGCGACGCCGAAGCGTTGCTCCTCGTCGATCACGAGGAGGCCGAGGTCCTTGAAGCGAACATCGGGCGAGAGCAGGCGATGCGTGCCGACGACGACATCGAGCTTGCCCTCCGACAGCTTGCGCACCGTCTCGATCTGGTCGGCCTTGCCCTGGAACCGCGAGAGCCGGCCGATCTGCAGGCCGAAGCCGGAGAACCGGTCGAGCATCGTGCGGTAGTGCTGCTCGACGAGCACGGTCGTCGGTGCGAGCACGGCCGCCTGCTTGCCGCCTTGCACGGCGCGGAAGATCGCGCGCAGTGCGACCTCGGTCTTGCCGTAGCCGACGTCGCCGCAGACGAGGCGATCCATCGCGCGCGGCGCTTCCATGTCGCCGAGCACGGCTTCGATCGCGGCCGCTTGATCCGGCGTCTCGTCGAACGGGAACGTCGCTTCCAGCTCGCGATACGTGTCGTCAGCGGGCGGGAAGCGATGGCCGGGCAGCGACGCGCGCTGCGCGTAGAGCTGCAAGAGCTCCTCGGCGAGCACGCGCACGTGGCGCGAGACCTTGCTGCGCGTGATCTCCCAGGTCTGGCCGCCGAGCTTGTCGAGTTTCGGTGCGTGGCCTTCGGCGCCGACGTAGCGCTGCACCTCGCCGAGCCGATAGACCGGCAGGTAGAGCGTGCCGCCGTCGTACTCGAGCTGGAGCGCGTCGATCTCGAGCGGCTTCGGTGTGGCGACGCCGATCGCGGTCGTCTCTCGCGTCGAGACGGTTCCGACCGCGATCTTCTTGAGCCCGAGATAGCGACCGACGCCGTGCTTCTGGTGCACGAGGTAATCGCCGGTGCGCAGCTGCGAGAAGTCGCCAACGCCACCCAGCAACAAGTCTTTCGCCTTGCGCCGACCGCGCCGGCCACCCCACTCCGTGCGGTGCGTACGGTGACCGAAGATGTCGGCGGCGGTGACGATCGCGACGCCATCGCGCATCGACGCGAAGCCATGCGCCGGTGCGCCCGGCACGATCGTCACGCCGCTGAACGACGTCGGCTTTGCATCCGGCGGCGCGATGCGGACGTCGATGCCGCGGCCGGCGAGCACGCCGTGCAAGCGATCGGTGCGGCTCTGCGAGTCCGACGCGATCGCGACGCGGATCCCGTTCTGGTGCCATAGCTTCAGGCGTTGGAGCAGCGGCTCGACGTGTTCGGTATCGCCGAACGTGCGCGCGTGCTCGAGCTCTTGCTTGAGGGTGCGCAGATCGTCGATGTCCGCGCGTAGTCGCACGGCGTCGCCGGTATCGAACACCTCGAGCGTCGGCAGCAAGATCCGCCGCCCTTCGGTGAAGTCGATCTGCACGAAGTGGCGCTCGGGCGGAAACACGAGCTCCTTCGTGTCGTGCATCGGCGCACGCGTCTCCGCGTCGGCCCACACATCGCGGACGACGCGGCGGCACGCATCGGGATCGACGACGAGCCATCGCGCCTCCGGCGGCACGAACGCCGCGGGCGCCGCCATGTCGTCGTGAAACGCGGGCGTCAGACCCTCGATGCCGACGAACACGTCGCCCGCCTCGAGCTGCTCGATCAAGCGGCGCGTCGCCTTCGTCGGATGCGCGATCTCGTCCGCGTATTCGCGGAGCCGCGTGCGCAGATCGCGCGAGCCGGTCGTGATCGTCTCGCGCACCGGATGGAGGTGCAGCACGGGGACGGGCCGCAACGTGCGCTGGGTCTCGGCGTCGAACCAGCGCAGCGACTCGACGGTGTCGCCGAACAACTCGATGCGCACGGGATGCGGCGCGAGCGGTGCATAGACATCGACGACCTCGCCGCGGACAGCGAACGTGCCCGGCTCGTCGACGACCGGCGTCCGCGTCCAGCCGCCGGCGACCAGCAGCGCCGCGAGCTCGTCGCGATCGATCGTCTCGCCGGTCTTGATCGTCTTGCCACGCGCGGCGAGCTCGGCCGGCAGGATCGTCTTCCTGACGAGCGCCTCGGCCGATGTCACGAGGATCTTCGGTCGCAACGCCGGCTGCGTGAGCCGGTACAGCGTCGCGACGCGCTCGACGATGCACGCGCGATCCGGCGACAGGTCCGCGTACGGCGAGACGTCGATGCCCGGCAACAGCGCGATCGGATCGAGCTGGCTTGCCAGATCCGGCGTACCGCCGCGAAAGAACCGGATGTCGGCGTCGAGTGCACGCGCCGCGAGATCATCCGGCGTGACGACGACGATGACTGACTCTCGATCCGCGAGCTCGGCGGCGAGCCACGCCGCGAAACCAGAAGTGGTCCCGTGCACGACGATGGCGTCGGCCGAGAGTGCTTGCTCGAGCTCGGACCACATGGCGGGTCGCGGACCCTACCACGCGGTACTATGGCGGCCATGCATGCGCTCGCGCTCGTCATCCTCCTCACCGCTTGCGGGGGCAAAACTTCGGACGAGTCGTACAAACCGGTCGCCGTGCAGTTCGCGCAGCACCTCATCGCGCGAGACTTCGCGGCGGCACACGCGATGCTCGCGACGCCGATGACATCCGCGCAGCTCCAGCAGTCGTACGAGACCATGATCGCGCCGATCGGCAAGGTCTCCGGTCCGAAGCTCACGCAGACGATGACCGACTGGCCCGAGAAGAAGTCGGGCGACGCCGGCTGGGCCTACGTCGCGATCGAAGGCGAGCACGGCAGTGAAGCAGTCACCGTCGTCGTCACGCGCGACAAGAAGATCCGCACGGTCGAATTCGGCCGGCCTTAGAACCAGCGGCAGAGCGGCAAGGCCGGAGCTTCGATCAACACCGAGGCGCACGGCGCGAGCTTGTAGGTGTCGAGGTTCGCGCCACCGTCGACGCACTGCCCGCACGAGAACCGGAGCGGCATCACGTCGCTCCACGGCGGGCCGTCCGATTCGGCGGTGCGATAGATGATCGCCGTGTCGCTCGAGATACCGAGCACGCCGATCGCCTGCAAGTTGACCGGTCCATCGGGCACGGTCGTGAGCTCCGGCAGCATCACCGCGTACGCGACGCCGACGCCGTCGGCATTGAGCGCGGCCGGTGGCGGATCGGTGTCGAAGCCGAGCGTGAACTGCGCGTTCAGGCGAACGCCGTCGCCGAGCTTGTAGTACTTCGGCGGCGTCCCCGCGATCTCCCACACACCGATGACGCTCCCACCCGAGCTCGTCACCTCGTCGACAAAGCCGTCGACGACGAACGCCTGTTTCGGCGGATCGCTACACGCAGTGACCAGCAAGATGGCGATGCGCCACATCGCTGGTCATTGTACGCTTGGAACCGATGCGGTGTCGGGTGCTCGTCATGTCCCTCGTGCTCGCGAGCACAGCTTCGGCACAGCCAAAACCACCGCCGAAATCCGACGGGCTCGCGAAGCTCCTCGCACGCACCGACGCGGTCGCGAAGGAAGTCTCGAAGATCCGCGGTCTCCCGCTGAAGCGAAAGATTCCGAATGAGGTCGTCGATCGCGACGAGCTGCGAAAGCGGCTGATCGCGATGGCCGCCGAGGACAAGACGAGGGCCGAGACGGCCTCCGAGGCGCTCAGCCTCGCGCGCTGGGGCATGATCCCGCGCGCCACGAACTACGAGGCGATGCTGCTCGACCTCCTGACCGAACAGATCGCCGGGTACTACGATCCGGAGACCAAGAAGCTCACGATCTCGGCCTCCGCCGGAGAGGACCCGCAGTGGGCCGAGCTCGTGCTCGCACACGAGATCGATCACGGCCTGCAAGATCAGACGTTCGACCTGAAGAAGTTCGAGGACGTTCCCGACGGTGAGGATGACGCGGCTGCCGCGCGGCGCGCGCTCGTCGAGGGTGACGGCATCGCGCTGATGCTCGAGGTGATGCTGTCGCGCAACGGCGTGGCGGTCCCGTGGTCAAACCCACAGATGACCGATGCGATCGAGAAGGCGATGGCGGTGCCGGGCAACGGCGACAGCCTCGACAAGGCGCCGATCGCGATCCGCGAGGCGCTGATCTTTCCGTATCGCGCGGGCTTCACGTTCGTCGCCGCGCTGCGCCGTCGCCAGCCGTGGAGCGCGGTCGACGCCGCGTTTCGCAAGCCGCCGACGTCGACCGAGCAAGTGATGCACCCCGAGCGCTACCTCGCCGGCGACGAGCCGGTGCCCGTCGCGATCGACGCGCTGTCCTCGCTGAGGGGCTACACCGTCGCGCACAAGACCGTGTGGGGCGAGCTCGGGTTCCAGCTGTTCTTGCGCTCGAACGGCGTGCCCGCGTCGACGGCGACCGAAGCCGCGGCGGGGTGGGGCGGCGATCGCACGCTCGTGCTCGCGAAGGATGGCGACAAGCGCCCGCACCTCGCCGTCGGCATCTCGCGCAGCGAATGGGACAGCGAGGCCGATGCGATCGAGGCGCACGAAGCCACGGTCAAGGCGCTCGACGCCACGATCGCGGGCTCCGTCCTCGAGCACGCGCGCACGCGGACGCGATGGATGAGCGTCGAGGGCAACGTGTCGTGGGTCGAGCGCAAGGGCCCGTCGATCGTGATGGTGCACGGCGCACCCGTGTGGGCATCCGAGGCACTGCTCACGGAAGTGTGGGTGATGTCGAAGGTGCTGCCGAAGAAGAAGAAGTAATGGCGGCGCTGGTCACGATCCTGTTCGTCGGCGGTCTGATCGTCGTGATCTTGATCGGAAACGAGAAGCAGAAGAAGAAGCTCGAGATGACGTTCGGCTGGATGGGCGAGAAGCTCGGCGGCGGCAAGGACGTCGAGAAGCGGCTCGCGTGGGGCGACATCGGCGGCGCGAAGATCTGGTTCCGCATGACCACGCGCGGCTCTGGCAAGAGCACCACGTACTGGACCGAGGTCGACGCCGAGATCCCGGAGAAGTATCCGCTGCTCTTGCTGGTGCGAAAGCACGGCTGGCTCGATAAGGGAAAGATCGAGCGGGGCGAGATGGTCGACGTCGTCGTCGGCGACGCCGAGTTCGACGAGCGCTTTCTCGTCGAGGCCGCGCCGGCGGAGGTCGCACGGATTCTGCTCGACCCGCGCGAGCGCTCGTATTTGCTGCAGCTAGTGAATCTGCAGTTCGACATCGACACGATCCGCACCGCCGAAAAGCCCGTCCTGCGTCTCTCGGTGCGCGACTGGATCTACGACATCAACGATGCGATGCGCGCCTGCGAAGCGATGGCGGCGATCGCGGGCCGCGTGCGCGCCGCGTATGCAGCCGTCGAGAGCGCGACCGAAGCGCGCGACGTGGGTTCGCCCTATCGCCCGCAGCTCGATGACACCGAGGCGCGCGGCGCGGCCGAGGCGCGGCTCGCCGAGGTCGCTCGCGTCGATGGGCTCCGAACGTCCCGCCTGGCGAACCAGCAAGCGTTCGCCGTCGTGATGGTGCTCCTGTTCGTCGTGTTCGCGATGATCGCGATCGCCAGCGGCAGTTAGCCGAGCAGCCAGCGCTCGAGCGCGACGAGCCGCTCGACATCGTGCACGTCGTCGCGCATGAGCGGCACCTCGACGAGCATACCGTCGCGATCCGCGTTGCGGAGCAGGCCAATCGCCGCGCGGTCCGCGAGCGCGAGCGTCTCGAGCTCGAGGTGCGAGGCGAGCAGCGCTTGCGCGGCCATCGTGCGCGTCGTCGACGTGATGCCGAGCGCCGCGACGCCCGCGTGACTCGCGAGCGCGTTCTCGACCTGCGCGACGCCGCCCTTGATCGGCCGCGAGATGTGGACCTTGTTGACGACGAAGCCGACGAACGGCATGCCCGCCGTCACGAGCCGCTCGTGAAATGCGAGCGCCTCGTGCACCGCCATCGGCTCGGGGCTCGCGACCAGCACGAACCCGACGCGCGGCTGACGAAGCAGCGAGAACGTCTCTTCCGCGCGCTTGCGAAACCCGCCGAGGATGTCGTTGAACTCCGTGAAGAACACGCCGAGGTCGTCGATGAACTTGCTGCCGACGAACTTCGCGAGCCGCTTGAGCACGAACGAGCCGGTCTTGCCGACGAGCGACCAGCGCGAGCCGCCTTCGCCTTGCAGCTTGCGAAACCACTCGATCGCGGGCGAGTCGATCGCCTCGCTGAGCTTGCGTGGCGCGTCGAGGAAGTCGAGCGCGTGTGCGGTCGGCGGCGTGTCGACGATGATGAGGTCCCAGTTGCCGGTCTTGTCGAAGTCGTGGAGCTTCGTCATCGCGGCGTACTCTTGCGCACCCGCGAGCGACCCGGAGATCTGCGCGTAGACGGGATTCGCGAGGATGCGCTGCACCGCGGCCGGATCCTTCGCGTGGCGCGCGACCATCTCGTCGAACGCTTGCTTCTGATCGAGCATCATCGCGTGCAGCTCGCCCTTGTCACTCATCGCGCCGCGCTGCACGAGCGCCGGATCGACCTGCTGCACCTGATGGCCGAGCGACTCGAGACCGAGTGAGTTCGCGAGCCGGCGCGCCGGATCGATCGTCAAGACGAGCGTGCGCTTGCCGCGCCGCGCAGCCGCGAGCGCGAGCGCCGCCGCCGTGGTGGTCTTGCCGACGCCACCGGAGCCGACACAAACCAAGATCCTGCGTTCGAGCAAGACATCGACCAGGCGCGTCGGCACGGAAGCCGGTGGATAGCATGGTATGAAGCGCGAGTACATGAAGCGCGACCTCATCGTCACGGCCGATGGCCGCGACCGCACGGTGACCGTCGAAGGCCCGACTCCCGAGGGCATGTTCCACGTCACCATCGATGGCACGCTACGCATCGTCGACGGTCGCGCGATTCGTCCCGGCACGTGGTCGCTGCTCATCGATGGCACGAGCTTCGTCGTCGATCTCGATCAGCGGCGCAACGGGATCCACGCCTCGGTCGGCGCAGGTGAAGCCACGCTGCAAGTCGAAGACGCGCTGCATCGCCGGCTCTCGCAAGCCGCGGGTGGCCGCGGGAACGCACAGCGCGGCGAAACGATCCGCGCGCCGATCGCGGGCAAGGTCGTGAAGGTCCTCGTGGAGACGGGCGATCAAGTCGCGGCAGGCGCGCCGGTGATCGTGCTCGAAGCGATGAAGATGGAGAACGAGCTCGTCGCGGAGCGCGGCGGGACCGTCGGCGCGATCCACAAGTCGGCCGGCCAGGCGGTCGACACCGGCGACCTGCTCGTCGAGCTGACCTAAGGCGCGGCGCGCAGGACCTGCACCGGCGCGGCGCCGGGCAGACCGGGCGTGCGATCGCGCGGGATGTGATAACGCGTGAGGATCCGCGTCGTCGCTTTTCGCGCGTCGTCGGCGTCGAGCATGATCACGCCGCCCGAGGTCGTCTCGATCTCGACGACGCCGCGCGCAGCGGACAGGCGCGTGACGAAATCTTCCATGTCACGCGGCGTGACACCGTCGAGCTTCGCGACCGCCTCGTTGTAGAGGTGGCCGTACCCGACGTTGATCTCGTCGGCGAGGATCTGCGTGAGGATCACGACCTCGCTCTGCTCGGGCGAGCGGTAGCCCAGGTAGTAGTAGTTGAGGAATTCCTTCGGCGCCTTGTTCCACCACTTGTCCCACGTGGTGAGGTAGTCGCGCGTCAGCGTCTGGAACACGAGGCCGCCGTAGACGAAGTACGCCGGCGGCATGTCGTAGCGCGAGCGCGGCACGAGCGGCAGCCACTGCTTGAGCTCGATCGTGATCGTGCGCGCCATGCCACCGCGCTTGATGCCGAGCTCGACCTTGTCGCCGATGTAGCGATGGCCGAGCACGACGTCGTAGCGCGTGCGGTAGTTGCCCATGTACTGGACCGTGCCGTTGTTCGCGATCGGGAGCCCATCGATCGACGTGATCACGTCGCGCGGCTGCAAGTGACTGAACGCGGATCCCGAGAAGTCGACGTGCAAGACGACGACGCCGCGCTCGCTCGCGTTGAGTCCGAGCTGACGGCGAAGGAGCGGGTTCTCGAGGTTCTGCGTCGTGATGCCGAGCGCCGGAATCTCGGGTCGCTTGCCGTGCTCGACACCGTCGAGGAACGCGCGGATGATCGGCGGCGGCACCATCTCGCCGATGTTGTCGACGCCGGTCAGCTTCTGAAACGCGATGCCGACGACCTTGCCCTTGCCGAACACGGGGCCACCGCTGTTGCCGGCGTTGATCGCGGCGTCGACGGTGACGGCGAGCAAGTGCCGCTGCGAGTGGCTGTAGCGCTGCACCTCGATGCGTGACACGACGCCTTCGGTGATCGAGATTTCCTCGCCACCGACGGGGTAGCCGACGACGGCGACCTCGTCGCTCATCTTCGGCATCGGGCCCAGCTCGGCCGGTGTGATGTCGGCGAAGAACTCGGGATCCGCGACCTCGAGGAGGGCCAGATCGCAGTCGTGGCTGACGGCGCGGACCGTCGCGATCGCCTTGTCTGGGTGCGAGAGTTTCTGAACCTGGAGGAAGGTCGCGTTGGCGACGACGTGCGCGCCGGTCAGGAGCAAACCAGGGCCGATCACGACCGCCGAACCCGTCGAGTTCGACGGTGTCCGTGCCTGCCAAGGTCCGTCGAAGTCTGGGTCCTGAGACGTCGCAAAGACTCGGATTACCTCGGGGTAGGCCACAAAAGCAGGTTACCGTGCAGCCGGGAAAGCCGCAAAGCATTGCACGCCGGCTCACGCGGGTCTGCTATCAGTGAAGCCCCGTGCTGGCGCTCCAGGCAATGACCCCACAGGCGCTCTCAGCGTCGGTCGAAGGGGTCACGTTGGGCGAGGCCCGAAAGCTCGTCGCCGCAGTGCATCGTGGCGAAAAAATCGCTGCGAGCTCGGCCGTACGGCGCACTGCGGCAGAGGCGGTTCGCGCGGTCGGCCACGTGCCGGCGATCGAGGTCGTGGCCGAGACCGCCAGTCAGCTCGACCCGTTCGTGAAGTACTTATGCAAGAGCGGCGAGCACACGTTCGAGGCGGTTCGCATCCCGCTCGCGCACGCCGACAGGTTCTGCGTCTGCGTGAGCTCGCAGGTCGGTTGCGCGCTCGCTTGTTCGTTCTGCGCAACGGGCCGCATGGGCCTTCAGCGCAATCTCGAGGCGTGGGAGATCGTCGAGCAAGTGCGTGTCGTGCGAGCGCGCTTACCGCGCGGCCGCGTGCACGGCGTCGTGTTTCAAGGCATGGGCGAGCCGCTCGCGAACCTCGACAACGTGCTCGGTGCGATCAACGTGATGACCGAGCCGTGTGCACTCGGGATCGACGCGCGCGCGATCACCGTCTGCACCGCGGGTCTGCCCGTCGGGATCCGTCGGCTCGCGCGCGAAGCGCCAAAGGTCCGGCTCGGGCTCTCGATGTCGAGCGCGATCGCCGCGCATCGGCGGCGCGTGATGCCGATCGCCGAGCGCTTCGAGCTCGATGACGTGATCGATGCCTGCGCCGAGCACGCAGCGCTGACGAACCTCTCGCCGATGTGGGCGATCACGCTGCTCGCCGGCGTCAACGACTCCGACGACGATGCGCGCGCCCTCGCGGATCGCGTGCACGCGTTCGTCGCGCGTACCGGCCGGCGTCCGCGCATCTCGGTGCTCGACTACAACGCGATCGGCGGTGACGACCCGTTCGTACGCTCGCCGAGGCTGGCCGCATTCCGCGAGGTGCTGTCGGCCGCGGGCCTGCCGTCGCACCGTCGGTATTCGGGCGGTTCTGATGTCGCCGCGGCGTGCGGGCAGCTGGCGACGACGATCCCGTAGTACCTTCGCGTCGTGCATCCGGTCCACGACATCGAAGTGCCTCCGAACATCGAAGACTTCGTGCCGTGCGTGATCGAGATCCCGCGCGGCTCGCACCTCAAGTACGAGGTCGACAAGCCGACGGGCCTGCTTCGCCTCGACCGCGTCCTGTACTCGGCGGTGCACTATCCGGCGAACTACGGCTTCATCCCGCGCACGCACGCGGACGATGGCGATCCGCTCGACGTGCTGGTGCTGATGCACGAGCCCGTCGCACCGCTGACGATCATCCGCGCGCGGCCGCTCGGCGGACTGCGCATGGTCGACGAGAAGGGCGGGGACGACAAGATCGTCGCCGTGTGCATCGACGATCCGTCGTTCGATCACTACGGCAGCTTGCACGCGCTGCCACCGCACATCTCGAAGGAGCTCGATCGGTTCTTCCGCGACTACAAGGCGCTCGAAGGCAAGAAGCAGGAGTCCGTCACCGTGGGTGAGATGTACGGGCAGACGCAGGCGCTCAAGGTCATCCGCGAAGCACGCGCGGCCTACGAGCGCGGCGAAGGTCGCTAGGGGTCGCGCGTCTGCGCTCGCGCGAAGCGATCGTACGCGGCGCCTAGCGCGTCCGTCAGGCGATCGATCTCCACGACGGAGTCGCGATGGATGCCTTCCATCGCATCGCCGACGACGAGCACGGCGCGCACGATGCCGCGGGCCTCGACCGGCGCCGCGATCACGCGCTCCGCCTCGCCGAGCAACGATGACAGGTGAGCTTGCGCCGGCGTGTCAGGGGCATCGACCGTCGTGTGCCGCGTCTCGACGGCGAGCGAGATCAGCGACGGCGCGGTGAGCGGCAGCGTGATCGCTTCGATCACGCCGAGGTTGTCACCGTGGCCGCGCAGGCCGATCGCCGTGTCGCCGTCGATGCGAACGAGCAGCGCCGAGTCCCAGCGCTGTGCCGCATAGCTCATCACCAGCCGCTCGATCGCGACGATGCTGAACGCCTGATCCATCTCCTGCAGCGTGATCTCGAGCGAGGTCATGCTGCGCATCGGCACTTTCACCGGCCCGGAGTCTTCGAACTGGATCGCCTTCGACACCGTGCGCGGCCGGCGCGGTTGCGTCGGTGGACGCGCCACGCCGACCTCGGTCTCGCCGATATCCGAGATCGTCGGCGGTGCGATCGGCAGCGGCGTGTCGGCATGCCCACCCGCGCCGTAGATCGAGCGCACGAGCTTCTCGATGTGGATCGCCGGCGCGACCGCGAGCTTGATCTTCTTGCCCGTCGCATGCTCGAGCGCGGCCGCGAGGATCGGGGTCGGGTCGCGCGCGCAGATCACGAGGTCACCGCCGTGCGAACGACCGATCGGCACGACGACCCACGTACGCGCGAGCTGCGCGGGAAGCAGGATGCTCGCGGCGACATCACGCCGCTCGAGGTGCCGCTGCAACGCCGCCGGAAATCCCGTCTGCTCCGACAGTGCGAGCGCGCCTTCGTCAGCCTCGATCAGCGCACGCAAGATCAGCGTCGACACGAGGCGCTGGCCGGTCTCTTGCTGCTCGCGCACGGTCTGTGACAGCACGAGCGCATCGATGCTCTCCCGCAACAGCAGGTGCTCGCCGATCCGCATCCGGCCCGACATCAGGACTTCGCAGAAGGACGATCACTCACCCGCTGATGCCACGCCGCCAGGTTGGGGTACTTCGCGCTGTCGATCCGGATGTCGGAGACTTTTCCGAAATCGATCGCGCACAGTGCTGTGATGTCAGCGACGCTGTACCGCTCGCCGGCGATGAAGGCCCGCGATGCCAGCTCGCCATCGAGCCACTCGAAGCGCGACGCGACGAGCTCGCGCATGATGTCCGCGAACTCGGGCGACTGCTTGATCCGGCCGATCCAGAACTTGTGCGTGTTACGGAACACCTGCGCGATCGGATACAGCAGCTCCAGCTCCGCGTGACGGTTCCACTGCTCGACCTGCGCGCGCTCCCACGAATCCGCACCGAACATGTTCGGCTCGGGATGCAGCTCCTCGAGAAACCGGCAGATCGCCATCGACTCGCGGAGCACCTTGCCGTCGGCGAGCTCCAGCACCGGCAAGAGCGCAATGGGGTTCTTCTTGCGGAACTCAGGAGTCTGATGGGCTTGCGCGGCGATCGACACCTCGATCGTGTCGTACGGCACACCCTTCTCCGCGAGGAAGATGCGGACTCGGCGCGGATTTGGCGCGCGGAGGTCGTGGTACAGGAGCATGCGGCGACTCTACTCGCGTCCCGTCAAAAAACAGCAGCCCCGCTTTCGTTTCTCGTACAATCGATTTCGCATGCGGGGCTTGCTGGTCACTTTGCTTATTTCCTGGATGGTCCTGCTTACGGGCTGCAAGGCCAAGGGTGATGCGAACGCATCGCCGGATCCCGAGGCACTCAAGGCGCAGCAAGAGCTGATCGCTCGTCGCGACGCGCTCATGCAGCAGCGCCAGTCGATGGAGACCGAGATCGGAAAGCTCGACACCGAGATCCAGACCAAGAAAGCCAGCAACGAGCCCACCGCCGATCTCGAAAAGCGGAAGGCCGATCTCGAGGCCAAGCTCGAAGGGCAGGACACCGACCTCACCTCGCTCACGTCCAAGATCGATCAAGTCGTCTCCCAAGGTGGTAACGCGGCTGCGATCGCGACGCGCGAGGCCTCGATGTCCCAGCGCGAAAAATCCGTCGCGCAGCGTGAAAAAGAGTTCTCCGATCGCGAGCGACAGATCGCCTCGCGCGAGGCCGCGCTCGCCCTGCGTGAAAAAGAAACTTGCGGCGCCTCCACCCCGATGATCATCCAGTCCGCGCCGCCGAAATCAGGCGGCAGCTACGGCAAGTCCGACGTCACGCCGATCCTCGCGAAGGCGAAGGAAGCGATGCGCAAGAAAGGCATCCTCGGCGCCGACCTCCCGGGCGGTGCACAAGGCCTCGAGAACCAAGCCACCGATGCGATGGGCGCGAACGACTGGAACAAGGCCTACTTCGCGGCGCAGCAGCTCCTCGCGATCGTCGAGTCGATCAAGATCGACCGCCTGTTCATCCAGGCCAAGATGGCGCGGATGAACAAGCAGGTGAATGCGAGCAAGCTCGACGAGGAGACGAACAAGCAGCTCGTCGGGATCCTGTCGGACGTCGCGCAGAAGTACAACGACGGCAACTTCGCGGCGGCCAATACGCGCTTGAATCAGCTCGCGTCGCAGCTGAATAAGTAGCCGGGACGCGGCTCAACGCGCGTGTCGCTGCGTGCTCCGTACGTTTTCCGCACGTGTTCCGCACGTGTTCCGCTCGTGGTTTTTCAACACAGAGGGACAGAGGGACAGAGGCCACCGAGGAAGAGATCTTTTTTGGGAACCCACCTGCGCTCGAGCCAACGCCCGACCGAGATCCTGCGGCGTTGCGCCTCGACCGATTGCGACGACCTATCGACCGATTGCGACGACCCATCGACCGATCGAACGTTCGAGTAACGACTGGTCTTGATCGATCAACGCCGTCGAAGCGGTCGAAGTGACTTCGGTCGAGGCGCAGGTGCGCCAAGATCTCGGTCGCGGGTTCGCTCGAGCACGACCGCCCCAAAAAAGATCTTCTGTGGCCTCTGTCCCTCTGTCCCTCTGTGTTGAAAAACACGAGCGAAACACGAGCGGAACACGAGCGGAACACGAGCGGAACACGAGCGGAACACGAGTGGAACACGTGCGGAACACGCGCGGAGCACGCGCGGAACACGAACGGAACGCGAACGAACACGTGCGGAATCCGTGCGTACGCACCGCGGAAGCGCAGCACGCAGAGCGCGCGCTACGAACCGAACGTCGCGCGGCGAATCAGCAGGGCTCGCCACCGACCTTGCGGCAGTTGTCGCCGGGCAGGTCGTGGACGAGATAACCGACGACGACGGCCGACAGCACGCCGAGCACGACGGCACCACCGGTGACCGTGTACCAGCGCCGATACCACGGCGGATCGATGTACGTGACCGAGTCCTTGTTGATCGGCTTGCCCTGCAGATCGCGGCGCACGATCGGGTACTGCTTCATGTTGACCGGCACCTCGGTCTGCCGGCCGTAGCCGACATCGACGAAGCGCACGAAGTCTTGATACTCGGGATGTGTCACGCGGACGGCCTGCGTGCCGACGGCGAGGGCGAGGTTGCCCTTCGGGTCGGGCGTGACCTTGCTGCCGTTGACGTAGACCGTCGAGCCGGGCGCATCGATCGTGAAGTGAAGCGTGCCCTTGAAGCGCTCGGGGTCGAGGAGACGGATGATGGCGCCTTGTGCGCCAAGACCATCGTCATTGGCTCGGCTGCCGAGGGTGAGCGTGGTGGACTTGGTGTCCTTGCCGGCTTCGCTGGCGTTGAGGTAGATGACCTTCGCGTCGCCGATGCCGACGACCTCGCCGGCGATCACGACGTTCGCGCTGACGAGCTTGCCGACCTCGGCGAGGCACGCGGGGTCGAGCTCGCATGCGCGGAGCGCGGGCTTGTTCGAGCGCTTGATCGCATCGCCGACGGCGGCGGAGCCGATCACCTTCGTGTTCGGTAGCGCGGCGATCGCGGTCTCGAGCTGCGCGACGATCTTCTTCGTCGAGGCGGAGGTGTCCTCGGCACCGACGCTCGTGAGCGGCGCGACCGCGACGACGCGCTGCGCGAATGCGGGCGTGGCGAGCACCGCGAGCGCGACGAGGATCTTCAGCACGAGCCACCCGGCTGACCATCGGGACCGATCACGCGGCACTCGACCTTGCCGATCTCGTAACCGATGTACGCGCCCGTGAGGATCGCCGCGACGCCGACACCGACGATGAACCACGTCTTCGTGTAGAACGGCTCGCGCTTCACTTCCTGGGTCTTGCCGGTGCCGATGACTTCTGTGGAGGGGAGGAGGCGGACGACGACCTGGCTGACCTTCTGGAACCGGATCTCGACTTCTTCCTCGAACGGCGAGTAGCCACTGGCCTCGACGCGCAAGCGGTGCTTGCCGAGCGTCTGCTTCGGGATCACGCCGAGGTTCGCGAGCGGGGTCTTGCCGATCGGCTTGCCGTCGAGCTGCACCGACGCTCCGACGAGATCGCTCTGCACCTGGACCGATCCGTGGAGCTGGTCGGGTGCGAGGAGGCGGTAGGCGGCGACGCGCACGCCTTCGATCAGCTCGTCGGGACTGCCGCGCAGTGGCTCGCTCTCGATGCGGCGGATCGAGGTCGAGGTCTTCGCGTCGACGGCCTTGATCGTCAGCACGTAGTTCGGGCCCATCGCACCGACGGTGCCGGTCACGACGACGTCGACGCCGAGCTTCTTGCCGATCGCGCCGAGGCACTTGTCCTCGCCGGTGCAGTTCTGCTCGGCCGCGGTGACGACGCGATCCATCTCGCGGCGTGTGGGGAGCGACTTCTTCGCGAGCCGGTCGAGCTCCATGCGGAACAGGGCCTCGAGGCGCTGCACCAGCTCGGGCTCGATGCCGAGGGCATCGAAGCGCCACACCGCGATCTTCTGCTCGAGCGCTTGGTCGGGACCCTCGGCATGCGCGAGCGGTGCAAACAGCAACAGAGCGCTCGCTACGAGCGAGGTCATCCTCCGCACCACGAAACGATCCTATCACTGGTTGTGTTAGCGTGCGCGCATGCTCCTAAGGCGACTCGCGCTAGCCGCCGTGACGGTTGTCGCGTTCGGCTGCTCGTCGGTGCAGACGGTGCGGGTCCAGCCCGACAACCTGTACGTCGGGCCGGGGCTGCGGCCGATCGCCGTCGTGCACGCGCAGGTCACGAGCTTCTACTTTCTGTTCGTACCCATCCCCGGCAACGTGAACCTCGACCGCGTGGTCAACCGCATGCTGCTCGCCACGGCGAAGGCGATGGGCGCGGACAAGGTCGTCAACATCCGTGTCGACATCACCCCCGACAGCGGCGTGTGGGTCCTGCGCCGTGCGCTCGGGTGGCGCAGCGCCGAAGCGAGTGGGGTGGCGGTCGTGATCGATGACAACACGCTCGACGCGCCGAACGCGCCGGCGCCTGCTACACCAACATCGCCGTGAACCTCGCCGACAAACGCCTGATCCTGTGTGTCGGCAAAGGCGGCGTCGGTCGCAGTACCGTTGCCGCCGCGATCGCCGGCCAGTGCGCGCGCGCCGGCAAGAAGACGCTGCTGTTCGAGACGAACGCGAACGATCGCTTCGGCAACTACTTCGATAAGCCCACCGTCGGAAGCGAGGTCGTGCAGCTCGCGCCGAACCTCTCGGCCGTCAACGCCACACCGGCGAGCGCGCTCGCCGAGTACGGGATGATGGTGCTCCGCTGGAAGAGCGTCTACGAGATGATCTTCGAGAACCGCGTGACGAAGGCCTTCCTTCGCGCGGTGCCCGGCATGGACGACTACGCCATCGTCGGCAAGGTCTGGTTCCACACGACCGAGACCAAGTGGGGCAAGCCGGTGTGGGACGTCGTCGTGTTCGACATGCCCGCGTCGGGTCACTCGTACTCGATGCTGCGCGTGCCGTGGGTCATCGTCGATACCGTTCCGGAAGGTCCACTCACGCGTGATGCACGCGCGGTGAAAGAGCTGCTCTCCGATCCGGCGCGCACCGCGGCCGTGCTCGTCACGCTCGCGGAGGAGATGCCGGTCAACGAAGCGATCGAGCTCGAGGCAAAGCTCACCGCACTCGGCATCGTCCCGCAGTCGGTCGTCTGCAATCAGCTCTACCCGAATCATTTCCCGCCGGGCACGCCGGTCGCGCGCGTGCTCGAGACACTCCTCCTCGAGGATCCCGCGCACCCGTCGCCACTGCTGCGCGAGCTCGTCGAGCACGCATCGCTCTCGCGCGATCGCCGCGCACTCAACGAACGATACCTCGCGGAGCTGCGTCGTCGCACGAAAGCGCCGGTCGTCGAGCTACCGATGGTGTTCTCGCAGAAGCTCGCGCCCGTGCACGTGGTGCAGCTCGGCCAGGCGCTTGACGCGAAGCTCTGACTACTCGCCGGCGGCGCGCATCGGGAACAGCGGCTCGCCGTGGATCTCGAGGCGATAGACGCTGTTCTCGGTCTCGACGTAGATCATTTTTCCGCCGGGCTCGCCGAGCACGCGCTTCACCGGCGTCGTGATCATGCGGTGCCCATGCGGGTCCCGGAAGATGACCATGCCTCGCCCGATGTACGGATACGAGATCAAGTACCCGGTGTATAGGCGTCCATTCGCGCCGGCAGGCCGTTCGGTGCCGAGCTCACGAATCTTGCGGGCCGTGACGCTCACCATTGGTGTTCGCTACCTTGTAGTCTAAGAGATGCTAGTGCCGTCGTCATCCTCTTTGACCGGCCGGTTCAGTTAACGATGGGTGATGCGAACATCGATGCGCTGTACGAACAGGTGCGCGCACTCGTCTCGGCGCGGGCCGATGCCGCACAGGCGGGACTGACCGAGGTTGCCCCGGGGATTCGCGTGCTTGCGCTGCGCACCCCCACGCTCCCGCCGGCTGCACACACCAACGTCTATCTGGTCGGACCCGAAAAAGGCCCGGTCGCGGTCGTAGATCCGGGCAGTCCCTACCCGGAGGAGCAGGCAATCCTCGACACGATTTTGAGCGAGATCCCGATCGCGCGGGTTCTCCTCACGCACCACCACGGCGATCACACGGGTGGCGCCGCCGCGCTCGCAGCGAAGTGGAACGTGCCGATCGCGGCGCACGCGCTGACCGCGAAGCGACTCGCGGGACGGATCGCGGTCCACGAATTACTCGACGACGGCGACGAGGTTCACGGCGCGATCTGCGTCCACACGCCGGGCCACGCGGATGGACATCTCGTGTTCGAGCTCGGCGACGTCGCGATCGCCGGCGACATGGTCGCGGGCGTCGGCACGATTCTCATCGATCCCGACGAAGGCAACATGACGCAGTACCTCGCGTCACTCGAGCGCATGCGTGCGCGCAACGAGCGCGTGCTATTGCCGGCGCACGGTCCTGCGATTCGCGACGGTGGCGCGAAGCTTACGGAGTATCTCGCACACCGGCGCATGCGCGAGCAGCGCGTGATCGATGCGCTCGCGGGAGCGGCAAAGACAACGGCCGAGCTCGTCGAGGTCGTGTACAGCGATACACCACGCGTGCTCTGGGGATTGGCGGAGCGTTCGCTGCTCGCACATCTCGCGAAGCTCGTCGAGGACGGCACCGCACGGCATGAGGGCGGCGGGCTCTGGTCCCGCTGACCGGCCACCGCTATAGTGACGCGGCTGTGGCATTGACGTTCGACGGGCTGGCCGAAGTCTCACTCGCGCGCGATCTGCTGCGCAAATGGTGGGGCCTCGACCTCGGGTTCAGCGAGCCCGATGGTGGCGGGTACACGCGCGCATCGCACGCGACCTGCGAAAGCGTCCGCGGTGTGGCGACCGCCGCGTGTGCGGCCGCGCTGAAGGATCTCGCGACGGAGTTTGCGAAGACCAAGGACCGCAATGCCGTCGCACGCACCTGTCACGCCGGGATGATCGTCGTCGCGGCGCCGGTGTTTGGTGCGAAGTCACTCGCCGGTCTCGTCTATGCGACGGGCGGCTGCGCGACCGGCGGACGCGATGCCGTCGAGGGCCACATCGTGCGGACGATCGGCGCGACCAGCGACGAGGCACGCACGATGGCTGCGGTGTCGCCCGAGATGACCGAGGGCGATGTCGCGCGTGCGCGGGACCTCGTTACCGCGGCGGCCGCGGCCGTCGAGCGCTCGCAGCCCGCCGAGATTCCACCGACGACGTGGGTGCATCCATTCACGGAGATCGTCGGCGATGCGCCCGCGGTCCGCGATGTCGTGAAGCTCCTCGGCAAGGTCGTGAAGAGCGAAGCGACCGTGCTCGTGCATGGCGAGTCCGGCACCGGCAAGGAGCTGATCGCGCGCGCGATCCACTATCACGGCCCGCGCGTGAAGAAGCCGTTCGTCGTTCAGAACTGCTCCGCGTTCAACGACAACCTGCTCGAGAGTGCATTGTTCGGTCACGTGCGCGGCGCGTTCACCGGCGCGGTGAAGGATCAGCCGGGCCTGTTCCAGGTCGCCGACGGTGGCACGTTCTTCCTCGACGAGATCGGCGACATGTCCGCCGCGCTGCAAGTGAAGCTTTTGCGCGTGCTGCAAGAGGGCGTGTTCACGCCCGTCGGTGGCACGAAGCCCGTGAAGGTCGACGTCCGCATCATTGCGGCCTCGCACAAGGACCTCGCGTCGATGGTCCAGCACAAGCAGTTTCGCGAGGACCTGTTCTATCGCGTCAACGTCCTCAAGATCACGGTGCCGCCGTTGCGCGAACGCGTCAGCGACATCCCGCGCCTCGCGCAGCACTTCGTCGTCAAGCACTGGCGCTCGCCGGGTCCTCCGCCGCGGCTCTCGCAAGGCGCGCTGTCGCGGCTCGTCGCGTACCCGTGGCCCGGTAACATCCGCGAGCTCGAGAACGAGATGGAGCGCATGCTCGTGCTCGCGGGCGATGCGACGGAATTGACCGCGAGCATGGTGTCGGGCCGCGTCGCGGGCATCGTCGGCGCGGCGCAGTCCGCACCGCGCAACCTGCGCGACGTCAGCGCGAACGCAGAATCACAAGCCATCGTGGAAGCACTCGGCCGCCACACCGGCGACCGCGAGCAAGCCGCGCAAGACCTCGGCATCAGCGCGCCGTATCTCGCTGCGCGAATGGCCGCCCTTGGGTTGTAATGAAGGCGAAGTGTCCGACCTGTCGCGGCCCCTCCACGAAAGACGGGAACAAGCTGTTTCCGTTCTGCAGCGAGCGGTGCCAGCTCATCGATCTGGGCCGCTGGCTCGACGAGAAGTATCGCGTGCCCGGCGAGCCCGCCGATCCGGACGAGATCGATCCCGAGGGCACGCGCAATGAGTGACATCGAGCATCGCGTCGCCGCGCACCTCGGCGTCGAGGCCGACGCGTACGACGGCGCCATCCGCCGCTGGATCCCCGGCTACGACGAGATGGTCAAGACGATCATCTCGATGGTCGGCGATCTCGGCGGCGAGCCCCTCGTCGTCGATCTCGGCACGGGCACCGGCGCGCTCGCAACCGCGATCCTCGACTCGGTGCCGCGCTCGCGCGCGGTGCTGGTCGATATCGATCCGTCGATGCTCGCCGTCGCCGCTGTGCGCACCGCCAACCATCGCGCGCGCGCCGAGCTGCGCGAGGCCTCGTTCTTCGACGCGCTGCCACCGTGCGACGCGATCGTCGCGTCGCTCGCGCTCCATCACGTCCCCGATATCGAGAACAAGCGCGCTCTCTACGCGCACGTCTACCGCGCACTGCGTCCCGGCGGCGTGTTCCTGATGGGCGATGCCACGGTGCACGAGGACGGGCTCGAGCACGCGCGCATCTACGCGCAGTGGGAAGCGGGCATGGCCGAAGCAGGCATCTCGCACGAGCAAGCGATCGAGCTGTTCGCGCAGTGGGCGCGCGAGGACCGCTACTACCCGCTCGCCGTCGAGCTGCAAGCGCTCGCAACGGCCGGGTTCGCGCGGCCCGAGTGCTTCTGGAAGCGCGGCGCGATGACGGTCTATGGAGGCTTCAAGTGAGCGGCCTCATGGAGAGCTGGCTCGAGTGCGAGGACTACGGCGCCGTCGACAAGCTCGAGTCCGAAGCGATCGTCACCGAGTTCTTCACGATCGTGCTGCCGATCTGGCCGGCGCGCAGCGTCTACGTCTACAAGACCAACGACGGCGAAGAGCGCCGCGTCCAGATCCCACTCGACCGCCGCTCGGTCGCGCTGGGCTACGCGCGCTTCCTCACGTGGATGACCACGGTCGTGTTCGCCGCGCCCGCGGTGTTCGATTACGAACGGTTTGCTCACTTCATCCCGTTCGCCGTCGCGCTCGTCGCGTGCGCGGTCGTGCTCACGTTCGTGCTCGGCCGCCTCGATCCCGCCGAGGCGGAGCGCCGCGCGCTCCTGCGTCGGGTCGCCGGCATCGGCGCGCCGCCGGAGCTCTTGCCGTTTCCGTTTCGCATCGACATGTGCGACCAGCTCGCCGACCGCTGGTACACGGCGAACCGGCTCGGCTGGCGCGAGGCGATCGATCGCGGCATGGGGCACGAGCTCCTCGTCGCGCTCGCCGAGTATCACTGCGAGCCGCTGCTCGTGATCGCGGCGCGCCGGAACATCGCCGCCGATCTTCGCTGGAACTAGCGCCGGGGCGCGCGGATCCGATAGCGGTCCACGAACACGCGACCCGTTCGTCGTGCGACGCGATTGACGCCGCGGGCGGCCGAGACCTGAAAGCCCTGCATACCGCGCGCGAGCGCGCGCTTGTCGGCGGCTTCGATCACCAGGTCGAGCCGATCGCGACGTACGACGAGCTGAAGGATCCGGAAGTCAACGCGCGCGCGTGACAGGTCGAGCGCGCGCTCGATCGCACGCGTGACGTCGCTGCGGCGAACGCCGTCCTCGAGGCGCGCCGTCACGTGCACCGCGCGCACGTGCGCGAGCTCGGGGCGCGTCTTGTGGCGCTCGCTCGACCGTGCGCCCGCGGGCGGTCGACCGGCACCAGCGCGTGCGCCGCCCCATCTGTTTCGCGCGTGTTTCTTGTTCATCGACGGTGTCGGATCTGTCGCAGAAGATCGCACCTGTACGAACTTGAATTCGCCGAGATCTCTACTGAACAAAGTTTTGGATTGCACACTTGCGAGGTGGATCACGATGAGACTACGGTGAGCTTGACTGGGCCAGTTGTTTCTGACTGGCGAAAGGGGTGTCACAGAGTCATGAGCGCCGACCAAGGTGAGGGACTGGGTTCAGATCTCGACGACCGCGCGACCATTCCGATTCCGGTGATGCCGATGGCGGCGCCGCTCGGACTCGACTTCGATGTCGACCTGCCCGAGACGAGCCTCAAGGTGCGTCGCGAGCGCCGGCGCTCGCGGCCGCGCAGCAAGACGATCGCGCTCAAGCGAATGACGCGTGCGGACATGCTCGCCGGTGCACGGGCCTATCCGCCGGTCACGGACATCGAGCGACCCAAGACCCGCGCGGAGTGCAGCGGCGAGCAGCGGCCGTGCCCGTGGGTCTCGTGCAAGCACCACCTCTATCTCGACATCAATCCCGAGACGGGCTCGATCAAGATCAACTTCCCCGACCTCGAGCCGTGGGAGCTACGCGATACCTGCGCGCTCGACGTCGCGGAGCGCGGCGGCAGTACGCTCGACGAGGTCGGCGAGGTCACGAACCTGACGCGAGAGCGGATCCGCCAGCTCGAGGTCCACGGGCTACACAAGTTGAAGGCACTCTCGCGCGAGCTCCGCTAGTCTCCGCGCGTGGGTTTCTGGAGCCGGCTGTTCGGGGAGCGCGAGAGCGCCGAGCAAAAGATCGCACGCGCACGCCACCACCTCGACGAGCGCGAACCGCGGCTCTCCCTGAAGATCGTCGAGCGGCTCGATGGGCCAGAGGCCGACGAGATCCGCCGGCACGCACGCGCGCTCGCCGAGACCTTGGAGCGTCAGCTCCAGGGCGTCGTACCGCGATCGAGCGAGCCCGATGCAGATGATCCGCTGCGCGATCACGAGGACGGCCCTTATCGAGCGCCGGGTAAGCCGAAGCAGCAAAAGCAGCCGAAGCAGCCAACGCGACCCGGCCCGGGCGCGCTCTCGATCCATCTCGGCGCGGACGGTTCGACGATCATCGGCACGGGCGATGGCGGCGCGGTCACGCTCAACGCTGCGATCTCCGACGACGACGGTCGTCCGCGCTCGACGGATGCGATCGATGTCGCGCGGCGGGTGCTCGCGAGCACCGCCGAGCAGCCGATCGATCCGCGCGCACTCGCATTCGTCGAAGCCGTCGTCGTGCTGGCGCGGGCAGGGGAGCCGCTTCCGCGCATCGGGAACGCGCAGCGACGCGCGGTGGCGGAGCTCGCGGTCGCTGCCACCGCGGGCGATGCGGCGCGTGTCGCGTCACTGATCGAAGGCGGTGCACCGGAGGTCACCGAGGAGCTCGCGTGGTTCGCGACGCCGCTCGCCGTCGGCTTCGCAGCGCACGAGCTCGGTGCGCTCGCGCTCCGCGGGCTCGTCACGCCGACCTGGATGTTGATCGAAGCGCTCGTCAAGACCGAGCCCGAGACGTGTGCGCAGATCGTCGAGCGGTCTGCCTCCCCACTATTCGGAGGCAATGCGTGGCTGCTCGCGGACGCCGCGGGCGTCGAGCTACCGAACGTCGCGTGGATCGACTGGCGAACCGCCGACGACCAGCAGGACGAATGGCGCGCGCTCGAGATCCGTCGGCTCGCGCGGCGCGACCTCGAAGCAGCGCTCGTGCTCGCGGCCGAGCACGCCGACATATGTGGCCCCGACTACGCGGCCTCGCTCGAGCTCGTGCAGGCACTCGCGAAGACGGACCCGAAACGTGCGCTCGCGGCGGCACGAGACGTCGAACCCCACGTCGATCGTGCCGGGTTGCTCGCAGGCCTCGCGCAGTCGCGCGTCGAAGGCGCCGCGGAGATCGTCGACGGCTGGATCGCAGCGCTCGGACGAGGCACCTACGATCCGTACAGCTACTTCTCGGAGCTGCTCTCGGCGAGCATCGCGCTGGGCGACGTCGAACGCGTGAAGCGCTGCATCGCCGCGGCCGGCCCGACGGGCTGGCAGATCGCGTGCGCCGCGCACGCTGCGCTGGCTGCTGCAGCCGCGCGCGGCGATGCACACCCACTCCTCGAGGCGTGCTACGAGCGCGTGCCCGCCGGGGTCGTCGCGAGTCGCGGTATCTCGCGCGGGATGCTGCCGCTCGCCGCGGGAAAGGTCGTCATGCAGCCCGGCTGGCTCGACTTCGCCGATCCACATCCGATCGAGACGCTCGCGCTCGTGACCGCACTCGGCGCCGAGACCCCGCGCTGGTCTTAGAAGTCGAACGACACCTGCCGGATGAACGTGTCCATCGCGCCGTCGATGCGGCGCGCGTACTGCCGCCGGCAGTTGTCGAAGCCGCATCGACCGAAGTCGAAGTACTCGCGATAGCCGACGTGTACGCCGGTGACCCGGGTCGGATCCATCGTGAACCACGGTGCACCGTCCTGGCCGTCGGTGCCGTCGAGCTGGCTCTCGAGGCGCCAGTCGTTCACGTAGCCGTCACCAGCCATGCCGCACATGAACGTGCCTTCCGCGCTCGCACTGGGGCAACGGCCGATCGGGTAGCCGTGCATGTTGTACGTCGTCGAGCCGGAGTTGACGGTGTAGCCGTTGAACGTGCGCGTCGCCGGAAGGCCGCTCGCCTGGCAAGGGAAGACGTCGATCACGGCGAAGTCGAGCGCGTTCTCGAGCGTGCCGTTGTAGCCCGCCGGCACAGACGCCGCGAAGTTGTTGCCACCGAGACCGTCGCCGTTGTTGCAATCGAGGCGGCCGAACGGCAACGACGTTCCGGCGCGCGCGGTTTCGATGATGATTCGCTGCGTGATCGCGCCATCGGTGAAGCGCATGCAATGGCCGGCGAGCACGAATGTCCACGGGCCGATCCACGAGCCCGTGCACGATCTGCGGAACGCGCCGGTGCCCGCCGTGAACACGTCGACGCGCGCGATCGCGTTGAACGGATTCGACGTGCTCGGAGACAGCGTGCGGTTGTCGCTGCCGATGACGAGCGGAAGCGCGTCGGTCGTGATCACATTTTGGCCGACCACACCGTCGATGACCGCGCGATGGAGTTGCGGCCGCTCGCCGATCGCGTCCTCGCGTGGAACGCGGTCGACGGTCACGGGAGGCGCGAGCAGCGCGTCGGCGGCGTCCCAGTTCGGCTCCTGCATCGTGTACGCGCCACCGTTCGGGTGCAGGATCGTCATGCGCAAGAGCTCGGCGAGCTCTTCGCGCGACTTGCCCTCGAGCGAGCTCGTGTCCGCGACCTCCGGCATCCGCCCGTCGCGATCGATGCGCTCGTACGTGCGCTCGCGCCACGTGACCTCATCCGGTAGCGAGTCGGCAGGTGTGCCCTGCGATTGCTCGTCAACGCACGCCGTGGTGAGGAGGGAAAGAACCAGTGTCAGTTTCAGTGTTCGCGTCATGTGCATCTTCCTTTCGGGCACACGACGCGAGTCACGATCGATCTTCCCGAGAAGTTTTAGTTCACGCTGCAGCTCTTCGCATCGTCATACGCTTCGGACGGAGCGAGCTCGACGCGCTGAGCGAGCGCGACGACGTACTTCGAGCACGCACCTTGGATCTCGCATGGAGGACCCGGCGGGCCTCCACCAGGACCAACGAGGCCGGCACGGATCACGTTCGTCGCCATCTGGTTGAGCTGCGTGTCGTGCACCCAGACGGCATACGGGATCGTGGCGGTACTGGTGTTGACGAGCGACAGCAGCCACCAACCCGCGTACTGCTGACTCTTCAACAGAACGAAGCGTCCGGACGCGATCTGCGGTGGCGGCTTGTTGTCCCAAACGCTGAGCGCCGGGAACTTGGCGTTGCAGAAGTCTCCGCCGATCGCCTGTTGGGTCGTCTCGGTGGTCGTGGTGGTGGAGTCCGTTTGGCAGCCCGTCAGTCCAAGCGCGAGGGCAAAGGCGAGGCGCGTCAGCTTCATGCGGAGGTAGAGACCGCTGGACCGCGTTTGTGCCTACCGGGGCGGCAGTTTTTTTGATGTGGTATGAAAATCAGGCATTTCGAAGGTTTGTTGGGAAGAATCGTGCCGGCTCCCGTCGTGTCGATGCAGGAAGCGCGTGATCGAAAACGCGCCGACGAGCTCATGCGACAGCACGGCGACTATCTCCTCGGCCTGGCCAAGCGCCTGTGTCGGAACCACTTCGATCCGGAGGACCTCGTGCAGGACGTCCTCGAGAAGGCCGTGCGATCTCCCGACGCGATTCCCGCGGGCGCGAACGAGCGCGCGTGGATGTCGCGCGTGTTGCACAACCAGTTCATCGATCGAGTACGCCGCACGCAGACCCGGCGCGAACAACCGATGGAGGCCGAGCCCGCCTCCACGCCACCGGAACAAGAAGCGTGGTGGCAGGCGCTCACCAGCGATCAGGTGCGTGCGCAGCTCTCGCGGTTGCCCGCCGATCAGCGCGAGACGTTCGAGCTGTTCATGTTCGAGCATCTCTCGTACGACGAGATCGCGGTTCGCCTGAGGATCGCGAAGGCGACGGTCGGCACGCGGATCCTGCGCGCCCGCACGAAGCTGCGCGAGCTCCTGACGAAGGAACACGGCAATGGCTGACTGCGAGCACCTGGCGACGACCATGGCGTACTTCGACGGCGCGCTCGAACCGGAGCGCGAAGCCGCGGCGCTCGAGCACCTGGCGACGTGCACGATCTGTCAGGGCGGGCTCGGCGATGCCGTCGCGATCGACGCCGCGCTGTCGACGGCGCCGAAGATCGCCGTGGCCGCGCCGCGCCGGCGCTGGCCGCTCGCGGTCGCACTCGCGGGGGGGCTCGCCGCCGCGGCCGCGATCCTCTATGTCGTGCTGCCGAAGGAGGCGGCGCAGACCCAGATTTCGATCGAGCTGCCGCGCGAGCGTGCGATCGAGGCGCGCTTCACGGGTGAGCGATTCGCGCCGCATCGTCCCTACAGCGCACTGCGCGGCGATGTCGCCGTCGAGTCGATCGCGCTCGCGGATCTCGCGAAGCTCGAGACGTCGAAGCAGACGCGCGACCTGATCGCCGCACTCGTCGCAACGGGCAACGTCGCACGCGCGAAGGAGCTCGCCAAGGCGCTGCCCGCCGACGCGGGCGCCGAGAGCGATCGCGCCGCGGTCGCGCTCGCGAGCAACGATCCCGAGCGCGCGCTCGATCACGCGCAACGCGCGACCGCGCTCGATCCGAATCTCGCGGCGGCCTGGTGGAACCTCGCACTCGCCGCGCGCGCACAAAATCTGTTGCGCGTATCGCGCGCCGCGTTCGAGAAGGTCGTCTCGCGCGCCGAGCCGGGCTGGACCGCCGAGGCCACCGCACAGATCGCCGCGCTCGATCGCGATCTCGCACCCGAGCTCGAGCACGCGGCGTTTACCGCCCGCGGCAAGAAGATGATCGAAGGTGGGCTGGTGATCGACGCCGCCGACGTCGGTCGGTTTCCGGCGCACGCACGCATCCACGTCCTCGATGCGATCCGCGTCGCGTCGGGGCCGCGCCTCGACGAGCTGCGTGCCGTTGCGAAAGAGCTCGACGCGATCAGTGGCACACCGACGATGACGGGCTACATCGACCGTGCCGCCAAGGTCGATCCGAAGCTCCGCGCCACGTTCGCGGATCGCTATCGCGCGGTGATCGGGCGAACGGCGAGCGCCGCCGATACGCTGAAGCTGATCGAAGATCTCGCGAAGTCAGGCACCGGCGTCGACGACATCCGCGCCGGCGCGATCATCGCGGGCAGCCTCGTCGACACGAGGCTCGCCGAGCTGACCAAGATCGCTGCGCCATGGAGAGACCCGTGGATCGACCTCGTCGCGGAGCGCATCCGGATCCTCGCCGCATTTCCCGACGGCGATCTGCGCGCGATCCCCGCGCTGACCGGTGTGCTCGCCGGCTGCACGACGGATGCGTGGAGCCTGCGCTGCGGTCAGGTCGCGCAAGAGCTCGCGCGGCAGCTGTTCCGCGTCGGCCGCATGCAAGAAGCCGAGCGCTGGGCGACGCGCGCGGGCGAGCTGTACCGGCGCGGCAATGCGCCGCAATACGTGCAGACCGCGCTCACGCTGCTCGGCGATATCCATCGCAACCTCGGACGCACCGCGCTCGCAGGTGCCGAGCTGCAAGAAGTCGCGCTCGCGAGCGACCGCTGCGGGCTTCGTCGCCACACGCAGATCGCGCTCGCGCAGGTCGAGCTCGCGCGGTCGAGCTGGCCGGGCGTGCGCGCGACGTTACCCACACCCGTCGCCGAAGCCGGCTGCGAAACGTCGTTCGAGATCCAGATCCAGGCGATCGGAACGGCCGTCGACCTCGCACGCACGACGAACGCGCCCGAAGATATCGCGCGCGCGAAGACGTGGATCGCCACCGCGGCGAACCTGAATGATCCGAACAAGGACGCGATCGCGCTCGTCGCGACGGCACGCCTCGCGCGCGGCGCCGATCCCGCCACGACCACGAAGGTGCGCGCATGGCTCGACGCGAACCCGCCTTCCTCGGACGCGCCGTGGCCGACCGCGATCCGTCGGTGGGGCTTCGCGACGCTCATCGCCGACGCCGGTGCGCGCGCCGACTGGGCCGCCGTGCTCGCGCTCGCCGAGGCCGAGCATCCTCGCGCCGCGCGCGCGAAGTGCTCGCTCGCGATCAGCCTCGACGACACCGAGCTCACCGTGGCCGCACGCACACCGAGCGGCATCGCCGGCGACCACCGCGTGGTCTCGCCGGAGGCGATCGATTCGCTGACGATCGTGCAGCCCGCGATCGCGAAGGCACTCGCCGGCTGCGACGAGATCGCCGTCGGTGCGCGGTCGCCGCTGCATGGCCGCGCCGATCTCTTGCCCCCCGAGCTCGCATGGTGGTTCGCGGGCGACGCGCCGGCGAATGCACGACAGGCCGGCATCTCGCGCGCGGTCGAGATCACGAGCCCGCGTCCGTTGGATGCCTCGCTGCCGCCGCTGCCCGCACCCGGCGCATCGTCGGCCAAGTTCGACGTCTCGCTCGCCGGTCCCGACGCCACGCCCACGCGCGTGCTCGCTGCGCTCGCCGATGCGACGTACGCAGAGGTCCACGCGCACGGCATCGCGGCGGTCGCCGTCGACGACGCGGCCTTCCTCGCGCTGTCGCCGGATCCCGACGGAACGTATGCATTGCGCGCAGCGGCCGTGCGCAAAGCGAAGCTCGCGAACGCGCCGATCGTCGTGCTCGCTGCGTGTCGCGCCGCCGCCGTGGCGCCGTACTTGCGGGAGCGCTGGAGCCTGCCCGACGCGCTCCTGATCGCGGGCGCCCACGCGGTCGTCGCGGTCGACGTGCCGATTCCGGATGCGAGCGCGCGGCGCGTGTTCGACGAGCTGCATCGCCGGATCGATGCGGGCGAATCGATCCACGCAGCCGTCGCCGCGATCCGCGCCAGCGCACCGGATGCCTGGGCTCGTCGGTTGATGGTGTTCCGCTAAAGTTTTCTGCGGAAGATTTCAGGAGGGTCGCGTCTTCATCTCGAACCCAACGAGAGGATGAACATGCGGAACCTTGCATATGTGATGGCAGCGTTGTTTGCGAACGGTTGTATCGACGACGGCGACGAAACGCTCGGCGAAGTCGATCAGGACATCGAGATCGGAACCGAGGATTCCGACAACACCACGCGCAACGCGGTCGTGTGGATCGGCAACTGTACGGGCACGCTGATCGCGCCCGACGTCGTGCTCACGGCGGCACACTGCGGCTGGGACGACTCCTCGTGGGCCACCGGCGCGTGGATCGCGATCCAGCCCCAGTCGATCTGTTTTGGTCAGGTCCGGGGCACCAACTGCGTCGCCACCGCGAACATGGTGAGTGTCCCGCCGCTCGCGACGGCCGGTCCCTGGCTCGTCGACGACATCGCGCTCCTCAAGCTCACGGCGCCGGTGCCGGCGACCGTCGCGATCCCGCGGCCGACGTACGTCGACAAGCCCGTCACGCTGTCGAGCTCGTCGTGGATCTATCAGGTCGGCTACGGCGGCGGCCGCAATCGCCGCTACATGTCCGGCAACAACTACAAGGACTGGGCATCTCCGGGCGAGCTGCTGATGAACGCGTTCGAGTACGTCTCGTCGAACCGCGGTGTGGGCATCGGCGACCGCGACACGAACGTCGAGGGCGGCGACTCCGGCGGCCCGATGCTGTTCAACAGCTCGTCGGGATACGTGCTCGGAGATCTCAGCTGGTGGAATCCGTACGGGATCGCGACCTACGGTCCGGGTGGCGAAGGACGTCCCTCGATCCGCAACTGGCTCCAGGCAAAGGCACCGCAGAAGCCCGACTTCGACGTCATCTCCATCGCCGCCATCGGGTGCACCGGCAGCGGCGGTGACCCGACGGTTCGCGTCACGGTGAAGAACCGCGGTGTGCGCACGATGAGTGCCTGGGTCGACGTGTTCCGCGATCAACCGTCAACGCCGCCGATCGGCACGCTGTCGACGATCTTTCGCTCGACCGGGGCGATCGCGCCCGAGCAAACGCTCGACATGAGCTTCGCGCTTCCCGGCGCGACGCCCGGCGCACATCGCGTCGACGTGCTGATCGACTCGACGAGGACCCACGACGAGCTGAGTGAGACCAACAACACTCACTTCGCGACGGTCACGCTGCCCGATTGCAGCTTCAACTGACGCCGTCGCGATCAGCCCGGACGTAGCACGAGGACAGGGACACGCGTGGCGCGCAGCAGCCGATCGGCGACCGAGCCGACGAGCGCGCGCGAGATGCCCGAGCGGCCGTGCGATGCGATGCAGATGACATCCGCACCGAGGCGCGCCGCGCACTGCGCGATCGTGTCGGCGGCGTCGTCGCCGTGGATCACGTGCGGCGTGACCTTCTGCTTCGTGTTCGGCGGTGCGAGTGCGCTGAGCTGCTTCGACAGGTCGCCGTGATCGCCTTCGCCGTCCTTCACGACGTGCACGATGTGCACTTCCGCGTCGGGCTCGGCGATGGCGAAGCCGTGTGCGACCGCGCGGTTCGCGAATGCCGAGAGGTCGGTCGCGACGACGACGGAGCGCACCACCGGTACGACCATCGTCTTGATCTGCGCTTGCGGCGGGACGCATACGACCGACTGCGTCGCGTCGTTGACGATGACCGAGGAGACCGAGCCGAGACGACCGATGCCGGTCTTCTGCCCCGTACCGATGACGATCGCGTCGACTTTCTCGTCGCGCGCGAGCTCGACCATGTGATCGCCGATCCGGCCGAGGCCGCGGCGCGGGCGCGCGACGACGTTCCGCGCGTCGCCGAACCGGCGGATCAAGTCGCGCGTCATCAGCGACTCGACCTCGGGATCCGCGTCGACCAGGTTGCGCGACTCGAGGCCGTAGCGGGCGGCGGCGTCGTCCGGGTAGTAGATCGCGCCGAGCACGACATCGACCTGACCGAGCGTGCGAAGCGCGTGGGTCCACTGCACGCCGAGGTCAGCCGTGGCCGAGTCCTCCATGCCGACGAGCAAGCGCACCGGGCGTTCCTTGCGCGCGAACGCGAGCCAGGGCTGCGGATCGCGGATCACGAGGACGGGGACGTGCGTACGCGTGATGATGTTGGCGGTGGTGGTGCCGAGCCGGAGCAGCGTGGTCGACGTGGAGCGCGCGGCGATAACGAGCAGATCCGTGTGCTCGGTCTCGGCAAGCCCGACGAGCGCCTCGGCGGCGGGGCCGACGACGAGCTGCGGGCGAACCGCGACCGCGGCCGTGGCGGCCTTCGCCGCTTGTGCGTCGAGCGTGCTCTGCGCTTGCTCGATCGCTTGTTCGCGGGCGGCGTCGGCGCCGCCGAGGTCGGGGTCCACGATGTGGACGAGCACGACCTCGCGATCGCCACGAAGCGCGGCGAGGGCGACGGCAACTTCGAGCGCGCCGCCGCTCGCTGCCGAAAGGTCAGTACCGCAGATGATCGACATGCCGAATCACACGTTCACGAAAGATATGCGAAGCGACGGATCAGCTCGAGGAGCTGGTCGCGAACTTCATCATCGAGTCCCACGAACCGGACGCCCATGCCGGGATGCAGGTTGTCCGGCGCGCCGGGACGGTACGGGTTGACCCAGATGACCTCGCCCTCGACCTCGATCTTGGTCTCGCTGACGTTGCGAACATTCTCGGGACGAGGCAGCTGAAAGCGCAAGTTCAGGTGCGTGCCCGGCTGCTCGGGCGTGGTCGTACGCACGAAGATGCCCGTCGCGCTGATATCGGTGATGTACGCGAAGAGATAGTTCTCCTCGCTGGCGTAGTCGACCTCGAGGTCGACGAGCACGCGTGGTGCCCGACGACGATCCAGGTCGGCACCGTCGGCACCGTCGGCGATTGTTCCAACGTTTCCCATCTCTCCCTTGGCCGCCTTGGGGCCCATGCGGCCGTCATAGCCCGGTATCGCGACAAACGTCAATCGAGGATCAGTGTGGTGAGCTTCACGCGATCCGTCGCGTCCTTCATATCGGGCGGAGCCGTGCTCACCGTCATGTTCTTGAAGTTGGGTGCGGTGCCGGTGAAGAAGCCGATCCACAGCTCGTATCTACCCAATGGGTGGCCTGCGCCGCCTGCGACGACGGTGTGCGTGTCGATGATGTAGTCGCCTTGCTGCCACGTCGACGTGGGGCAGCGATCCTTGATGGGCTTGTGGTCGCCGGAGAATCGGATCGCGCCGTCGAAGTGCATGATCGCGGTCCAGTTGCCGCCGACGGGTTGGAGAATCTTGTAGTAGATGGTCACGTCGAAGTTACTTCCGCGCGGCACCGTGGCAGGAATGCTCCACCCGAGCAGCTCGATCTTGTTGTCCCAGACCACACGCGCCTTCGGCCGCTTCGAGATCTGCTTGGGCTCGGTGTGGACGATCATTTCTTGTAGAGGGTTCTTGTCGGTCGTGCCGTCGACCTTGTTCGAGAACAGAAGATTTCGCGTGTTGCGATCGTCGATCACGAAGTACGGCTTGTCGCCGACCTCGCGGTGTAGCGAGCAGAGCTCGGTCTGCGGCGCGATCGCGAACACGCGGTTCGGTCGCTTGAGCGCGGCGACGAGCACGTCGCGCGACATCGCCTTTTCGTAGCCGAGCTGGTCGGGCTTGGCGTTCGGTGGCCGCGGCGCATCTGCATACGCGAACGGCGCGTGGCCGAGCTCGCCGAGGATGACGAGCTGATCGCCCGGCTTGCGGAGCTCCTTGTACGTCTCGAACATCGCCTTCGCTGACAGGTGCTCGGCGAGTCGCGGATGCCACAGGAAAGACCAGAAGCCGGCGATCACGATGCTCGCACCGAGCGCGCCGGCGATGCCGTACGTCGAGAGCCGGCGCAACAGCGCGGCCGTCGACGATGCGCCCGGGCGCCACAACATCAGCGAGAGCCCCGCACCGAGCGCGACGATCATGCCGAGCGCGAGCACCCAGAGCCGGGTCTTCAGGAACAAGAGCCTCGACTGCGCGGGATACGCGACTGACTCCGTCCCCGCGAGCAGCGATGTCAGCTTCTCGGGGAACGACTGCATGTCCTTGCCGAAATCGAGGACGGCGAGGAGCAGGAACAAGCCGAGCAACATCGCGCCCGCGGGCAGCGTGGCGTCGCCGTTGGCCCCGGCGCCTGGCGTCGCGTCGCCATCCGGTTCGGGCTTCGCGCGCGCGCGCCGCTCGAGCATCGCGTCGATCCACACACCGATCGCGACCGCGAGTGCGGGGAAGCCCGCCCAGATCGTGATCCCGACCTTGCGATGGAACGCCTCGGCCGCGATCCACGCACCGCCGGCCCACGCGAGCGTGAGTGCGCCGGCGAGCCGCTGCTTCGGATGCTCGTCGCGCAGGAGCAGCAGCATCGCGATCGGCCCGAGGATGCCCCACGGGAACGTGCCGTAGGCGATCTGCTCGAACGAGCTGTCGAACACGTAGCGAAGGTCGTCCTCGGGACGCCACACACCGCCGAGCATCCACGACCAGCACCCCTCGGGGACGATCGCGATGCCGGCGACCTGCCGTGCGGGCGGCATGATGCCGGGATGCGGAGGCTTGAGCTCGTAGAGCTGATACGCGAGG
Organism: Myxococcota bacterium; assembly: GCA_030857175.1. GTDB lineage: Bacteria > Myxococcota_A > Polyangia > Haliangiales > Haliangiaceae > JABFXX01. The sequence goes on from JALZOJ010000023.1 coordinate 45,641, forward strand.
ACGCCGACGAGCGCGATCACCGCGAGCGTCGCGATGAACGCCGGGCCGTAGCTCTCGCCCGAATACGGCTGCGGCTGGCGATGCAGCGTCCACTTGCTGCGCCGTCCGACGCGCAGCGACGTGTTGTACGCGAGCTTGCCCGCATCCATGAGGAACGGGATGCCGAGCTTGCCCGCGGCCGCAACCGCACCGATCGGCACGAGGAGCCCGAGCAGCGCGCCGCCCGACAGAAAACCGATCACGATGCCGCCGCACAGCGCGATGGATCCGACGATCGTGTCGACGGTCGCGAGCGAGAACGCGCCGATGCGCTTCGCGAACAGCGCCATCGCCGCATCGCGCGCGCTGCGCAGTGCGAGGAAACCATAGATGATGAGTGCACCGCCGCACGCGGTGCCGATGTCACTCGTCAGCATGCGCGACTGCAGGACGAGCAGCGGCATCGAGAGCAGTACGATCGCGGTGACGATGCCGGCACGCGGCCGCGCCACGCGCATCGCGATGCCCGCGGTCGCGATCACGGTGAGCAGGCCCAGCAGCGCGAGCGGCAGCTTGCGACCGCCGTCGCTGTCCGCGATCCGGTCGCGTCCCCACGTCATCGCGCGGTTCGTGAGCGAGCGCGCGATGGGATCTTCGGGCGGCGCCCGCCGGCAGGAGACGAGCTTGCGCTGCGCGAGCGGCTTCTTCGGCGTCGCGGCCTCGGTGCGTGCGCGCAGCGCGTCTTGCTGTAGCTGGATGTCCTCGGGAGGCGCGACGCGATCGGCGAGCGCGCGCTCGCTGTTCTCCCAGAGCCCGGGCCGCCCGAGCGAGGGCAAGAGGATCGCAGCCGCAAGCACGACGGTCACGGCGAGCGCCACGGGCCACCGGCCGAGGTAGAACGAGATCTTCCGCAACGACTCCACGGGCGGGCCCGAACGTACCGTCAACTTGCGCCGCACGAAAAGCCCAGCGACAGTCGAGATCGTGCCGGGCGAAGCAACTTCCAGGGCTGGCGAGCTCGGCAAGCTTCACCGCCAGATTCCGGTCCGGCGGTACCGGAGCCTCCTGGGCCATTGGATGACGCGGTGGTTTCGCGCCCCGCGGCCCGCGAAGCACGAGCCCGTGCCGGCGATCCAGGCAGGCCAGCTCGCGCTGACCTTCGGCGGCCACGCGACGGTGATCGTCCGCTACCACGACCTAGCCGTCGCATTCGATCCGATGCTCGGCCGCTGGATCGGCGGCGTGCGACGCGCCGTCGAGCCGGGGCTCGCGCCGGGCGACTTCTCGGATGTCGGGCTGATCCTGATCTCGCATCGGCACGCGGACCACCTGCACCTGCCGACGCTGCGGCGCATGCCGCGCTCCGCGACGGTCGTCGTGCCGGCGGGCGCCGCGAGTCTGCTCTCGAACATGGGCTTTGCCCGCGTGCTCGAGCTGCAGGCCGGGGCGGACGTCGCGCTGCGCGGCGTGCAGGTCACCGCGGCCGCGACCTCGCACGGCGACAGCGACACCGCGCGCGGCCTGTCGTACGTCGTGCACGGCGACGGACCCTCGGTGTACCTATGCGGCGACAGCGGCTACTTCTCGGGGTTCGCGGATGTCGGCGAGCGGTTCGCACCCGACATCGCCGTGTTGCCGATCGGCGGGTTTCTGCCGGCGTCGTTTCGCTCGCGGCACATGTCGCCGCTCGATGCGCTGTACGCGTTCGAGGACCTGCGGGCGCGGATGCTCGTGCCGATTCATCACGGCGCGTTCGCGCTGTCGTACGAGGAGCTCGACGAGCCGGCGCGGTGGCTCGTCGAGCTCGCGAAATCCCGTGGTGTGCGAGAGCACGTTCACGTGATGTCGGCAGGGCAGAGCGAGCGGTTCGAAGCCCGGGATCGTGATAAGCCCTAACGCCCGTGCGCGCGCCCGATATCTCGATCGTGATCCCGGTCTACAACGAGGAAGGCATCCTTCGTGAGGCCGTGACCGAGCTCCTCGATGGCCTCGCGATCGTGCGGTCCGCACTGAATGCGCCCGAGCTCGCGTTCGAGATCATCATCGCGGAGAACGGCTCGAGGGACCGCACCGCCGAGATGGCCGAGCACCTCGCGAACGAGATGCCGGAGGTTCGCTGGTTCTCGCTCGGCGAGCCGAACTACGGCAAGGCGCTCCGGCGCGGCATCCTCCAGGCGCGCGGGCGCTTCGTGATCTGCGAGGAGATCGACCTGTGCGATCTCGATTTTCATCGTCGCGCACTCGAGCACCTGCGCCATGGCGACTGCGACATGGTCGTCGGCAGCAAGGCGATGAAGGGTGCGTCCGACGAGCGCCCGCTGTTTCGGCGCGCCGCGACCCGCGTGATCAACGGCATGCTGCGCGTCGCGCTCGACTTCCGCGGCACCGACACGCACGGCCTCAAGGCGTTCGACCGCGAGCGCCTGCTGCCGATCGTCGAGTCGTGCGTGATCGATCGCGACCTGTTCACGAGCGAGCTCGTGATCCGCACGGGCCGCGCCGGGCTCCACGTCATCGAGATTCCGATCAAGCTGCACGAGAAGCGCCCGCCCTCGATCAACCTCGTCAAGCGCGTGCCCAATGTCATGCGTGGGCTCGCGAAGCTGACGTACGTGATCCGGTTCGGCGGCAAGCCATGAAGCGCTGCGCAGTCTCGATCGATCTCGACGGACTGCCTTGTTACTACAAGATTCACGGGCTCGGCAAAGCGCCGCCGGGGCTCGAGCACGTGATCCTCGAGCGCGCGCTACCGCGAGCCGCGAACTTGTTCGCGAAGCGCGGCATGCACGTGACGTGGTTCGTCGTCGGGCGCGATGCCGATGCCGAGGCCGCGCTGCCCGATCACCCGCAGCGCGTCGCCAACGCGCAGCGACTGAAGACGCTCGCCGACGATGGCGACGAGCTCGGCAATCACTCGTATTCGCATCCCTACGAGCTCGCGCGCCAGGGCGCGAAGCTCGTCGACGACGAGATCGCGAACTGCGACCGCGTACTGCGCGCGATCGGCGCCACGCCGCGCGGCTTTCGCGCGCCCGGCTACGATCTCTCCGCCGCGATGCTCGACAGCCTCGCGAAGCGCGGCTACCGCTACGACTCGTCGGTGTTCCCGGCGCCCGGCTACTACGCCGCGAAGGCCGCCGTGATGGCCGCGCTTGCGATCGTGCGTCAGCCGAGCGGCGCCGTGTTGACCAACCCATTCGCGCTCGCGGCGCCAACGGACCCGTACCGTCCCTCGATGACGTCGCCGTGGCGGCGCGGGCAATCGCCGCTCGTCGAGCTGCCGATCGCGGTGACGCCGTGGACGCGCTTGCCGGCGATCGGGACGACATTGATCGTCGCGCCGCCGATGATCCGCGCGGCGATCATGTCCGCGATGGCGAGCCGCGAGCTCTTCAACTTCGAGCTGCACGGCATCGACTTCGCGGACGCGGAGAAGGATGGCATTCCGGGCGAGCTCGTCGCGCGGCAGGCGGATCTGCGCGTGCCCGTCGAGGACAAGCTCGCGCGACTCGAAGCGATCCTCGACGAGCTCGGCAAGACGCGAAAGTTCGCGACGCTCGCCGACGTCGCCGTCGACGTTCAGCGAACCGCCTAGACGCGGCGCTCGACGGCTTGCCGCGCGAGCTCGTCGACGCGCTCGTTGAGCGCGATGCCCGAGTGCGCGAGCACCTTCACGAACCGCACGTCGCCGAACTTCTTGAGCAGCGCGCGCAGCTCCGCGACGAGCTCGACGTTCGCCTTTGCCTTCCAGTTCTTCGAGAGCAGGCCGATCGAATACGCGGAGTCCGAGTACACGAACACCGGGCGCTCGCGATCGCGCACCTCCTGGAGGCCCCGCAGGATCGCCGTCAGCTCGGCGATGTTGTTCGTGGCCTGACCTAAATACTCGGAGAGCTCGCGCCGGTCTTTCGTCTGCCCATCAATGATGACGACGCCCAGGCCGGCCGGTCCCGGGTTGCCCGTGCACGCGCCGTCGGTCCACACGTGGATCGCGTTCGCGGGCGGCTCGGTGGTCGTGGGTTTGCTGGGCGCGGCGGATTCACCAACGTCGATCTCGAGCGGTTCTCCCGACGGAGATGTGAGATTTCGCCCACCGGCCCGGTAGACCTTCGCTCCCGCCTCCGGCTTGTAAACAATCTCGACACGGCCGTCACGATCCGTGACAAGCGCGCCTGAATTGTCGACCTTCGCCCATACGTCCGCATCGCGCAGGCGGTGCCGAATCCAGGGCATGGCGCACCCTATCACGAGGTGTTATAAGCCCGGCTTCTATGGCTCGCCAACGCTCGGTTGTTGCGGTGCTCGCGATCTCGCTCGGGATGATCGCCTGCAAGAAAAAAGAAGAAGCCAAAACCGATACCGGTAGTGGCGCCACCCCTGGAGTCACGAAGAAGGACACGCCTGTCGCGCAAGCACAGGGTGACCTCGGGCTGATTCCCGTCGATTCCGAAGCGGTGTTCGGCGTGAACTGGGGGCAGCTGCAGAGCAGCGGCCTCTGGAAGCTGTACGTCGAGCCCGAGATGCAGAAGGACGCCGAGTTCACCAAGAACATGGCGCTCTTCAAGGAGCGCTGTGGCTTTGATCCTATGACTACTGTCAAGCGCGCCGCGATCGGCATGAAGGGCCTCGGCGGCGACATGCCCGAAGGCATCATGGTGCTGCACGGTCTCGACAAGGCAAAGGCGATGGCCTGCGCCGACAAGTGGCAGGCCGAAGCCGCGAAAGAAAAGATCACGATCACGAAGGATGGCGACGTCATCCTCGCGAAGGACGACAGCGGCGAAGGCGCCGGCATGACGTTCATCAGCGACGACCGCTTGCTCGTCGTGATCGGCAAGAGCGTCGACACGGCCGCGGTGAAGAAGGCAGCGGCGGGCGGCTCCACGCTGTCGACCTCCCCGGCGTTCGTCGAGATGTACGGCAAGATCAACAAGGACCAGTCGCTCTGGTTCCTCATGAACGGCAACTCGAAGATCTTCGAGGACGCCGCGCAGATGGGCCTTCGCCCGAAGGCCGTGTTCGGCTCGGTGAACGTCACCGATGCGATCACCGCCGATGCCCGCGCACGCCTCGAGTCCGCAGATGAGGCGACGAAGACCGTCGCGAACTTCGGTGGTCAGGTCAAAGCGATGGCGGGCATGTTCGACAAGCTCGACATGACGGCCGATGGCGCGGACGTCAAGCTCTCGGCTGCAGCCTCGAAAGAGAAGCTGCAAAATCTGATGAAGCTGATCGCCGGCGGCGGAATGTAAATCTAAGGAGAATGACCATGGCTCGCATTCACACACTGTTCGCAACTGTCCTCGCGTCGGGTCTCGTGCTCGCTGGCGCATGCAAGAAGGACGAGAAGAAGGCCGAGCCGGCCGCCACCGACAAGACGGCGACGGATCCCAAGGTCGCCGAGAAGCCGACCGCCGAGAAGCCGGCGCCGGGCGTCGCGCCGACGGGCGCGATCGCGGATGACCTCGCGCTGCTGCCGGTCGATTCCGAAGCAGTCATCGGCATCAACTTCGCGCAGCTGCAATCCAGCCCGCTGTGGAAGAAGTTCGTCGAGCCGCAGATGATGAAGGGCGACTTCCCGCAGAAGCTCGCGCAGTTCAAGTCGAAGTGCGGCTTCGATCCGATGGCGGCGATCAAGAGCCTCTCGATCGGCATGAAGGGTGTCGGCGGTGACAACCCGGACGGCGTCATCGTCGTGCACGGCGCCGGCAAGAAGGAGTCGCTCGACTGCTTCGACAAGATGAAGGACGAGGCCGCGAAGAGCGGTGACGAGATCTCGCGCGATGGCGACGTGGTCATGGTGAAGTCCAAGAAGGGCGAGAACGTCGCGATCACGTTCGTGAACGACACCACGGCGGTCGCCGTGGTCGGTCCGAACGCGACCAAGGATGGCGTCAAGAAGGCCGCGCAGGGCGGCTCGGCGCTGAAGTCGTCGCCGGCGTTCGTCGAGATGTACGGCAAGATCAACACGCAGGCGTCGCTGTGGATGCTCGTCAACGGCAACGCGAAGGTGTTCGACAAGGCCGCGCAGATGGGCGTCAAGCCGAAGGCCGTGTTCGGCTCGGTCAACGTCACCGACGGTCTCTCGGTCGATGTCCGCATGCGCCTCGAGTCGCCCGACCAGGCGACGCAGATGGCGACCGCGTTCAACGGCCAGCTCGCCGCGTTCAAGTCGATGGTCGACAAGCTCGAGGTCGGCAACGACGGCTCGGACGTGAAGGTCTCCGTCGCGATGTCGCAGCCGAAGCTCGAAGCCCTCGTGAAGAACCTCGGCGCCATGTTCGGCGGCCGCGGTGGCGCGGGTGCCGGCGCGGGTGGCGGCGGCGGCGGCATGGGCGGCGGCACGCCCTGAAGCACATGCGCGCGCGCATCGCGTCGATCGTCGGGTCGATCGTCGTTCCGGCGTTCGTTGTCGCGACGCTCGCGCTCGGCGCGGCGTGCGGCAAGAAAAGCAGTGATGCGCCACCGCCCGAGGTCACCGGCCTCACGGCGGTTCCGTCGAGTGCCGAGATCGTGATCGTCGTCGACGTCGAGAAGCTCGCTGCGTCGCCGATCGTCGCGCGCGCGGCGGAGCAGCTCCTCATGCGCGATCCGCAGCTCGCAGAGAGCTGGGCGCATGTCCGTGATGCGTGCAAGATCGACGCGACGAGGCAGATCAAGCGCCTGACGATCGCGCTCGGCCCGCCGACAAATCCGTCGAAGCCGGGCACGGGCCCCGTCTTGATGATCGCGACCGGCGAGATCGCCGAGACCACGCTCACCACGTGCATCCGCTCGCTCGTTGGCAAAGGCGGCGGCCAGCTCACCGCCAAGCCGCTCGACGGCCGCACGCTCTACCAGGTCAAAGACCAGAACCGCACGATGTTCTTCTCGTTCGGCCGCGCCGACACGATCGTGCTCGGCACGAGCGAGCTCTACGTCAAGGAAGCCCTCTCCAGCAACAAGAAGGCCCCCGACCATCCCGAGCTCGCCGCGTGGATGAAGCTGACGAAGCAGAACACCCCGCTCTGGGCGATCGGCCGCGTCAGCGACCGGGTCAAGCAGGGTCTCGTCCGCGTCACCGACGGCCAGATCAAAGCCGGCCCGACGGCATTCGTCGGATCCGCCGACCTCACCGACGGCGCGAAGCTCGAGCTCGGCGCCGTCATGGCCAACGCAGACGATGCCAAGCAGCTAGAATCGCAAATCAAAGCCCAGCTCGCGATGCTGGTAATGGTCGCCCAGGCCAAGTCCCTCGGCCCGCTCGTTCAAAAGGTGAAGCTCGCCGTCGACGGGAACACCGTTCGGATCTCCGCCGCCCTCTCCATGGACGACGTGAATCACGTGCTTTCCATGCTTGACGGTGGTACCCCGCCCGCGCAGGATTCCCCGCCCCCGATTCCCAGCCCCGGCTCTGCCGCCGGCTCCGGTTCGTCGGGTTCCAGTCAGTAACCGCATCGAGAGACGACCATGGCCAGCAAGAAGACGACCTCCAAGAAGAAGAAGCTCCCGCCGAAGAAGGCTCCCGCGAAGAAGGCGGCTGCGCCCAAGAAGGAAAAGAAGGAGCCGGTCAAGGTCGGCCCGCGTCACCCCCACGGGCGCGTGAAGGCAACCTCGCAGGGCTCGAAGGAAGCGCTCGCGAAGGCGCTCGCGCCCACGCTCGCGCGCTCCGACGAGGACACGGACATGCTCGAGGCCCGTCTCAAGACGGCGTCGAACAACCAGCTCCTCCGCCTCCAGAAGGTCGCCGACGCCGTGAAGTCCAAGTACGGCAGCCGCGCTGGCCTCATCGAGGCGATCGGCAAGGGCGCCGCCAAGAGCAAGGACAAGGACTACATCAGCAAGCTCGAGACGCTGTCGCTGCCGAACCTGCTCGATCTCGCCAAGTCTGCTGACCGCCGCGCTCGCGCGTAACTCGCGCTACGCGCTCGTCGATCGAGACGCGCTCGTCGATCGAGACGCGGAGGGTCGTTGATCGCGCTTCGCGCGGTTCGCTCGCGCATGCGTACGCCCGAGCGTTGGTCGCGAAGACGCAAAGACGCAAGAAGAGTTTTCTTCGCGCTTCGCGCGCCGCCGTCACGCATCAGTGCGCTTCCCGGGTTCATTCGCACGGGCAGGGCGGTGCTCGCGATCGGTCACAGAGCCACAGAGCCACGGAGAATCGGTCAACGCGCTTCGCGCGGATTTGCTCGCACGGGCATCGGCGTGCCCGCGTTTCGAGATCTGTTACATGCACGCGCGTATCGAACACGCATGGCACGCATCGAACACGCATGCGCCGCGAGATGCACAACGGCCGAAGGCCGCCGAAAACTCTTCTCTGCGGCTCTGTGGCTCTGTGACCAATCCCGGCACACGCACGCGCCACGCGTATCGAACACGCGTGGTCAAAACGAAGCGATTTCGTGGCTTCGTGTTTCAAAATCCGGCATATCCCGCCCGTGCGAACGAACGCGCGAAGCGGCCAAAAAACCTCCTCTTCGCGTCTTCGCGTCTTCGCGACAAAACTCCAGGAACGCATGACATGCTTCAGGCGTGTTCGGCCGGATCGTCCTCGTGCTCATCGGCACCGCATCCCTTGCGGCCGCGGAGCCTGACGAGCCTGCAGAGACGTCAGACGGATCAGCACCGCTCGTCGCCACCGGCGCGACGACACTGCTCGACGTCAGCGCGAAGTGGCGCTGGGAGATCGTCACCGCTCCGCGCCTCGCACCGCAGATCGGCGCCGTTGCCATCAGCGGGCTCGACGCCGTCGCGGGGAGAGGGAAGACGATCGACGTGCTCGGCGAGGCGGTCGCGGCACCGGCGGCGTGGCCGTACGACGTGCGCGGCGACGCGAAGGCGATACCGGTCGCGGCCGAGGGCGAGCGCGTGGCGGCGGCATTCGGCATCGCGACGTTCGAGCTCGGCGACAAGCAACAGGGCCTTGAAGTCCTCGAGCTGAAGCTCAAGTACGAGGATGGGGTGGCGGTGTGGCTCAATGGCGTCGAGATCGTGCGGCAGGGGTTGCCGCGCGGACCGTCGACGACGCTCGCCGCGCGGCCGCATGGACCGGAGTGGGAGACGTTCTTCGTGGCGGTCGCGCCGGGGCTCTTGCGCGCATCGAACACGCTGGCGATCGAGGTGCACCCGTCGGGACGGCGCGATGCGCCGAAGATGTCGGCGATCTTGGCGGGCAGGCGGGATCGCGGGATCGTGCGCGGGCCGATCGTCGCGGCGCTCGAGACGACGACGGCGACGATCGCGGTCGAGACAGATATCGGCGTGGACGCGACGATCGAGTGGGGGCATGCCGCGGATGCGCTGACGCAGAAGAAGACGACGGCGCCGGGGAAGCGGCACCGGTTCGAGCTGGGCGGGTTGCCGCCGAACGGGGATGTGTTTTATCGCGTGTCGGCAGGCGTCTCGCGATCGCAGGTGTATTCGTTCCACACGATGCCGGCGGCGGGCGCGGTGGTGCGGATCGGCGTCTATGGTGACGTGCGCGGCGGGCACGCGACGCATCGAAAGCTCGTCGGGCAGATGCTGCGCGAGGGGCTGGACATGATCGCGGTGACGGGCGACATGGTGCTGCACGGCGCCGATGAAGCCGACTGGCAGAGGTTCTTCGCGGTCACGCGCGAGCTGCTCGCGTCGGTGCCGTATTACCCGGCGGTCGGTAATCACGATCTCGGGTGGGGCGGGGCGCACGACAATGCCGATGACATCTTCACGTTGCCGGCGGGCCCAGTAGGGCGACCGGTCGGCGCGTACTGGTACAGCCGCGATATCTCGGACGTGCACCTCGTGTTCCTCGATTCCAATGCGTACGACCGCACCGATCAGGAAGCGTGGCTCGAGGCGGATCTCGCGGCGGCGCGCGCGAAGAAGACGCGCGCGATCATCGTGTTCACGCACGACGGGCCGTATGCACGCGGGTATCACGGCGGTAGTGCGGTCGCGCGCGACCGATACGTGCCGATCTTGCTGAAGCACAAGGTCGACCTCGTGCTGTCAGGGCACGATCACATCTATCAGCGCGGTGACGCGAAGGGCCTGCGCTACGTGGTGAGTGGTGGGGGCGGTGCGTCGCTCTACGGGATCCGGTGCGGGATCAGCGGGAGGCCGAAGTGTGCAGTCGACGACGGCATGCAGATGGTCGCACGCGAATATCACTATGTCGTGCTCACGATCGGGCGCGAGCTCGAGATGTGTCCACGCAAGCCGGATGGGACGCTTCTCGAGCGGTGCACGAAGCTGCGGCTGCAGCGCTGAGCGCGCGCCAACCAGCCACGGCCCAGCCGAGCAGCGCGGCGGTCACGAGGACACTCATGCTCTGAGGACGAACGGGGCCTCGGGAGATCGACATCGCCCGGGAGAAAAAACGGTGGTAACCAAGATCATGCGGAAGCTCGCCGTGTTGGCGCTGATCGCGGGCTGCTACACGGGAAAGGCGCCGCCAGCTCCGGTGACTGCGCCCGTCGAGGCGGTGAGTCGTCACGCCCGCACCGCGGCCGATCCCTTGGGGTTCTTGCCGATCGACGCCGACCTCGTCATGAGCCTCGACACCGTGTCGCTGCGGCGCACGGCGCTCTGGAACCGCATCGAGCCGACCCTGATGACGAAGGCTGGACCGACGCTCGAGCAGTTCAAGGCGGCGTGCGGCTTCGATCCGGTACCGCAGATCGAGCACGTCACGGTCGGGCTCAAGCACGTGAGCACCGTGCAGCGGGAGGGCGTGATCGTGGTCGGCGGGCTCGCTCGGTCGCAGCTCATGGGCTGCATGACCCGCGCGATTCGCCAGACGCCGACGCTCGCGCGCATCGAGCGCAACGTCGTGCTGCTGACGGCGGCGCCCGGCGAGAAGCCGGTCGCGTTCGCGTTCGCAGATGCGCGCACGCTCGTGATTCTCGCGGGCGAGAAGGCCGCGACCGCGCAGGGCCTGCGCGACATCCTCGACGCTGGCGCACCGCTGCGCAGCTCCGAGATGTTCATGGAGATGTTCGGCCGGCTCGACGTGCGCCGGCATGCATGGTTCTTCGTGAATGAATCGTCGAAGCTGTTCGACAGCATCGGATCGCTCGGCGTGCACCCACGCGCGGTGTTCGGTGGCATCGACATGCCGGCGGGCGCGACCGCAAAGCTCTACGTGCGCATGCCGAACGCGGGTGAAGCATCGACGCTGGTCACGATGCTCAAGAGCCAGCTCGCCGCCGTGCAGTCGCTCGTCGAGAAGTTCGAGGTCGAAGCCGAGGACGTCGATGTCGTCGTCGACATTGTGCTCACCGAGGATCAGATGATGCTCGGTGCGAGCTTGCTCGGCCCATAGATACGCGCGCGAGCTGGCGCCGTGCTTCGTCGAGCAGGCTCGGATCGTAAGGCACAGCCTCGAGGATGCGGATCGCCTTCTCGAGATCCGCGGCGGCGAACGCGCGGTGACGTAGTCGTGCGTGCACGATCCCTCGCAAGACGAGCGCGGTCGCGACGAGCGGATGCGCCTGACCGTACGCGGCGAGCATGAGCGGCACGGCCTTGTCGACCAGCGCGAGCGCCTCGGCCTTCTTGCCGAGCCCGAGGAGCGCGGACGTCTGCGACATCCAGCACTGCGCGAGCGCCGTCGAGTCGTCGCCGGTCTCGAACGCGATGATGTCGCACGACCGCGCGATCACCGTCGCCGCACTCGCGTGGCGCCCGAGATCGTCGAGGATCTCGCCCTCGAGCGTGAGCGCCTGTGCGTAGCGCATGCTGCGCGCACCTTGCACTCTCGCGAGCTCGGTCGCGGCTGCGCGTGCAACGCCGAGCGCGTCCTCGAGCTTGCCGCCCACGCGGAGCACGTGCGCCAGGGTCTGATGCGCGATCGCGCGGTCGGTGTGCTCGGGCGGGAAGACTCGGTCGGCCAGCTCGGCGGCGCGACGCGCTTCGGTCTCGGCCTGATCGCTGTTGCCGGTCTGCGCGAGGATGTTCGCGAGCCGGGTGCGGAACACGACCTCGTTCTCCGGGTCATCGGGAGACACTCCGGCGATCGCACGGCGGTACGTGCTGACCGCTTCGTCGTAGCGACCTTGCCGCTCGTACAGGTAACCGAGGCCTTGCAGCGCTTGCGAGAGGTTCTCTGGAAAGCCGTTCTCGGCGAGCGCGAGCGCGCGGCGCAGCGCGACCTCGGCTTCCTCGACGCGATTGGCCTCGATCAACGTCGTGCCCTTCACGTACTGGAGGAACACCTCGAGCTTCGCGGGACGGCCGATCCGGTCGGCGGCGGCCTCGGCGTACGTGAGGTACTCGAGCCCGCGCACCGGGTCCCCTCCGTCGAACGTCGCGATCGCCATCAGCTCGACCCAGCTGTTCGCGGCGACGAGATCGTCGAGCGCGGCCTGCGCGACCGCGGCCGCTTCCCGGAACGTGACGATCGCCTTCTTCACGTCGCCGCTCTGCGCTTGCGAGGTGCCGAGGATATAGAGCGCCTCGCCGCGCACCCGCGGCCAGATCTGCGCGTCCGCGATGATCGGCGGCAGCGCGGCGAGCGCCGCTGGATAGTCAGCGCGACCGCGCGCGGCCTCGGCCTCGTAGATGCGATGGCGAAGCGCGGTGACCTTGCGGCGCAGCGCCGCGTCGTCGGGCACGTTCGCGTGGACGAGGCTCGGCGCAGGCGTCACGCACGCGGCGGGATCGCCGACGGTGTGAACGAGCGAGTCCGCGTGTGCGGGCCCGTCGGCGATCACGTCGTCGACGTAGCTGCGTAGCTCGAGCACGCGCGCGTCGAGGCACGCTGTCGAGACCGCCTTGCCACAGGTATTGCGCCGCGTCTCGCGCCATGCGGCCGCGACCAGATCGAGCTTCGGGAGGAGCTCGGCCGGCAACTGTGCGCGCCGCGCGTCGTATGCGGTGGTGAGCGCCTCGTCGCCGCACGACGCCTGCGAGGACCGCGTCATCGCGAGCGCACCGACAACACCGAGCCCGACGAACGCGAGCGCGGCGGCGGCGACTTGCATCCGGCGCCGCTGCGAGCGCACGTCGTGGAGTGCACGAATCATCGCCGCGAGATCGGGCCAGCGCTCGTCGCGTTCGAGTGCGAGACCACGCTCGAGGGCGGTCACGAGCAGGCGTGGAAAGCCGCTCCGGCTCTTCGGCGGCGAGACCATCGCCGCGCGAATCTCGGCGACCGTGCTGCCCTCGAACGGCCGCTTGCCGAACACGAGCTCCCAGACCGAGACCGCAAATGCGAACACGTCGGCGCGCGCGTCGACCGGATCGCCGCGCAGTTGCTCGGGCGCCATGTACGCCGGTGTTCCGTCACGCGACTTCGTCGTCCCGTCGTTCGCGTGCGCGACGCCAAAGTCCGTCACGATGACGCGCTTGGTCGCCGTCTCGATCAGCACGTTGTCGGGTTTGAAGTCGCGGTGCACGATGCCCGCACGATGCGCCGCTGCGAGGCCCTCGCCGGCGCGCTCGCACAGCGCGAGGACATCGCGCCACGGCGGCCGCACGCGCGCCACGTACGCGGACAGCGTTTCGCCGCGGATCAGCTCCATCGCGATGAAGACGTGGCCGTCCTCGCGACCGACATCGTGCACCGTGATCACCGCCGGGTGCACGACCTTCGCCATCAGCCGCGACTCGCGAATCAGCCGCTCCGCGAGCATCGCCTGCGAGCCGGCGAGCTCGGGCCGCAGCACCTTGAGTGCGATCGGGCGATCGAGCGCGCGGTCGTACGCCTCGTAGACGCTGCCCATGCCGCCCGCCCCGAGCAGATTGCGGACGACGTAGCGCCCGACGCGTTGGCCGATCGCGATCGGCATCACGGCGAGCCCCTCACTCGGCGTGCCCATCGCGATCGGCGTCTTCGAACGGATGACTGCGACGACGACTTGCCGGCACGCGGCGCAGTCGTCGAGGTGCGAGGTCACGACGGCCGCTTCAGTCGCCTCGAGCGAACGACGAACAAGTGCAGACAGCACCTCGTCGTTCGGACAGACCACCATCGCGGCGGACTGTAGAGAGCCCCGGCTACGCGATCAACGCGAAACCTCTGACACGACGCGCTACTTGATGACAAACGTCGTCGAGGTCGAGCCCACGTTGCCAGCCGCATCGGCGACGCGAACCGCGAGCGTGTGCGTGCCACGCGCGAGGCCTGTCGGCAGATCAATGCGCAGGTCCTCGCCGAGGTCGTCGAACAGGCCATCTGCGGTGGCGCCGAGCTGCCACGGGCCATCGTCGACGGAGAATGCCATTTCGGCGATCGTCGAGATCCCGTCGGATGCGCGAGCCTGTGCCTTGGGATACGTGATTTTCAAGGCCTCGATCGACGGCCGCGAGTTATCGATCGCGAACATCGTCGTCGACGCGTTCGAGGTCAGCGCGCGGTCCGGCGAGTTCGCCGCCGCATCGGTGGCCGTCACGCGGACGCGGTACCAGCCATCCGGATACGTCTCGGTGTTCCACTCCCAGTTCGTCGCGGTCAGCGGCGTCTTGCCCGTCGAGACCGGGCGCCAGTTCGCTTCGCCGTCGCGGCGCGCTTCCAGCGTGTACTGCGTGTCGTCGGAGTCCGGGTTCTCGACCTTCCACTTGAGCTTCAACACCGGCGAGCGCGGCTTCGCGGCGCTGTCCTTCAGCGTCGGCATCTTTTCGGCCGAGCTTTCGACGGTGACTTCCTGCACCGACGTCGCCTGATTCTGCGGCGCGTAGTACAGCATCACTTTCCGCACGCGCGCAGCGTCGTCCTCGAGCGCCACGCGGAACTGTAGATATCGACCCGACGGCGACGCGACCTTTCCACCCTCGCTGCCGCCACCGATCCGCGCGATCTGCTGCGGCGTCTGCCAGTCACTCCAGCCGACGCCCGGCTTCGCCGTGTTGCCACTGCGCGTCTCGACCTTGACCTTGCCGACCGCAACCCACGCGAGCTTGCCGAACTTCGACACCGACTTCGCATCGAGGACATCGGACATGTAGCGCGCCTGCCCGGCACGACCCGTCGCGCGATACGCGGCGGCAGCGTCGTCGGTCGCGAACCCGACCAGCGTCTTGTCGACCCACAGCTGCGAGACCGCACGCTCGTCGACATCGAACGCCGTGCCGACCGAGCCATCTGCATCGACCATGTAGACGCGGCCCTTGTCGGCGGCGCCCGCGTAGATCGACTCGCCGTTGACGACGACCGAGGTGAAGTACGTCGCCGTCAGCGCGTGCAGTTGATCGAGGCGACCGTCGCCGGCGATCCGGAACAGCGCGCCCTTGCCCTTCTTCGCTCCCTTGCGGCCGAGGTCCGTCACCGGCGGCGCGTCCTTGTCGGCTCCTGGCTTCGTGCCGGCATCCGGCACCTTCGCCGCCTGGCCCTTCGGTGCGTTCGGCTTCTCCGCTGCTTCGACCTGACCCGGCGTCTTGCCGACGGGCGCGGGGGTATCTGCGAGGTCGTTCGCCGCGGCGACGACGCCGTCGCGATACGGCGCGAGCGCGGAGATCTCGTTGCCCGCGAAGTCGGCCATCGCGCGCGTCTGCCCGCTCTTCGGATCGAGGCGGAACACGAGCGCGCGCTCGCTGGTGCCGAACCACACGGCGCCATCGCTCGTCGTGGTCACCGCGGTGACGCGCTTGTCGTCGGTGTCGAACGCTTCCTTCGCGGTGCCGCCCGTGATCGAGAACAGCTTGCCGCTCGGACCAGTGCCCGCGTAGACCGTGTTGCCGACCGATGCGAGCGACCAGATCGTCTCCGCATCTTTCAGCTGCGCGCCGGGCGTCGCCTTGCCGCCGCCGACATCGATCTTCCAGATCTTGTTGCCCGGCATCGCGCCGGCCCAGACCGCACCGTCGGCGGTCTGCGCGAGCGAGACCACCGCGATCGCGCTGGGGATAGACACGACCTTCTTCTGTCCGTCGCCGGTCAGGCGATAGATCGTCGCGTTCGCGTCGGAGCCGAGCAGCACCGAGCCGTCGGCGAGCTTGAGCGACGCCCAGATCGCATCGCCTTCGAGCGCCGTGCGCTTGGTATCCCAGCCGGGGCGGAGCTCGCCCGTCGACGTGATGAAGGCGCTCGTCGCGTCACCCGCGTCGAACTGTTGATAGGTCTCGACGGACCACGTGGCAGTGACGACGGCGCCCGCAGACGCAGCCCATAGAATGCCGGCAAGACCGGCGCAACGGATGGCTTTCACGATTCCCCCAGAGCTAGCGAGCACGAACGCGAACGAGCATCGTCGACGAACCTTCGACGACACGATTGGCCGGCGCGACGGTCCGCGCGAGCGGCTTGTAGGTCGTAGCGCGCTGCGTCCGCGTCTGCGGATGCAGCTTGTCTTGCGCGCTCGGCGGCAGGTCCTTGACCAGCTTGCCGTCGATGGCGATGCCTTCTTCGGCCGAATACAGCGTCACGCTCCAAACGTTGCCGGGCAACATCTTGCGGAACGCCGCGATCAGCGTGGGCAGGTCGACCGGCGGCGCCGCGTCGAGCTTCGCGCTGTCGCCCGAGGTGATCTCGAGCTGCACGATGCCGCCTGCGAGGCTGTTCGGAACGTCGACGGGCACCTTCTCGAAGATGTCCGTGCCGTCGAACGTGGTCATGCGGACCTCGACCATGTTGCGCTGGCCCGGGATCAGGTCCGTCGTCGGGATGCGGATCTCCTTGAGCTCGCCGAAGTTCGATTCGAACTTGAGGTCGACCTTGATGTCGACGCTCTCGATCTTCACCGGCGAGAACGGGTTGTTGAGGAGCGGCACGAGCACGCGGAGACCGCGCACCGAGCCCATCACGCTGGCAGCGCCGTCGTTCGCGTACATATAGTCGGTGAAGCGGATCGGCTCGCCGCCCTTGATCCGCACCGTCGACTCGACGCGCGCGGTGACGTGATCGCGATCGGGCAGGAAGTATGTGATGGCATTCATCAGCGCGGCACCGGCGACGGCCGGCGTCAGGAACTTGTTGTCGAGCAGGTCGACATGGAACGAGCCCTTCCGGACGTTCTTGCCGCTGCCGATCGAGACGCCGATATCCATCGGGATCATCGCCATCCGCAGATTGGTGTCCGCCATGATCATCGCCTGGCGATCCTGCACCAGCGCACCGACCTCGTTGACCGGCGACGCCATCACGAACGCGCTCATTGCGGATGGCACGACGGTGTGGACGTACGTCGTCGACACGGGCGCGTAGAACTCTCCCGACGAGAATACCGGGTGACCGCACGCGAGCACGCGATCACCTTCGATCAGCGTCGTCGTGCACGTACCTGCCGCGGCCATGTCACCGCGGATGAACTCGACGGACATCGACGTTCCCATCGAGAGCTGGGTCGGGCCGTTCTTGACCTCCGCCGTGGTGCCGCCGCCGGTGCGCATCGGTGTGATGTTCGAGTCGGAGAACAGCGACGCGAGCTTGTCGAACGCGGGCGCGGAGAAACCGGAGACCGCGAGCGGGATCGACGCGGTCATCGCCTGATCTTGATAGGTCGGCTTCACCGTCGGCGCGGGCAATGGCGAGGACAGGAGCCAGTTCTGCTTCGTGCTCGCATTGTCAAACATCGGACCGATGTCGCCGCCCGGAAAGATCGACTTCCACTGCTGCACTGTCGTCGACACGACAGGCGCGAGCGTCTTTGGTCCGCGGCCCGAGCTCACCACCGGATGCCGGCGATGCGTGTCGGCTTCCTCGCGCATGTACTGGATCGGCGTGCAGGCGCCGAGCGTCACCTTGTTGAAGCGCCACCCGTAGCTGATCGCGCAGACCAGCTTGTCGTCGATGAACACCGGGCTGCCCGACATGCCTTGCCAGATGCCCGACGTCGCGAGCTTCGGGTCATCCGACTTGAGCAGGATGAGGTCCTGCTTCGGCAGCATGTTCTTCACGACCGAAACGATCTCGATCGTGAACTTGGTCGGGGTACTGCCCGCGAACGCGGTCATGCCGTAACCGGTCTGGCCACGTGTGACCTTGGAGAGGGGATAGAACTCGGTTGGCGCTGCGTACGCGGACGACGCCGCGCAGGCGAGAACCCCAGTAGCGGCACAAAGCCGCAAGAACCCACGCATGTTCAACGAGGATACTGGACCTGTTTGAAGGCTGCCACCCGCGGTTCACTGCGACGCGTGCGACCGATGCCGTGGTGCGGCAACTTCGCGACAAGTGTGTCAGGTTTTGCGTCGGTGACTGATGACGGGTGTTGGGAGTCCGTCGTCTTCGGAGACCCAGCAGATCTCCTACTTCCTTGAAATTCCGTGTGTTGCCCGCATGGTCCGACCTCGGCACAGCCGCTGCACCAGGGCTCGGTCACCTGGAGGATATGAATGTCGAACTTCGTCGAAACGTGGAAGGGAATTGCTACGGCACTGGGTCGCTCGGAGCGCTGGTGCCGCTATATGGCGCGCCGTGCAGGTGATCCGCTCCCGGTCTTCAAGGTTGGCGGCATCGTTCGTCTGAACAACCCCGATCTCGAAGACTGGTTGTCGCGTCAGCGTGATCGTTCGATGCGTGCACCGACGCCTCAGCTCGCGGAGGATGTTTCGCTTCGCCTGATCGCGTAGTCACGTCGCTTGTCGCCGGTCGTGATACTCACGACGCTCAATGACTCGCCCTCTCTCGGAACTGCACGGGCCTGTACGCGCCTTGTTCTCCGACGTCGACGGCACGATGACGACCGGCGATCGCATCGAGGCTTCGACATACGAAGCGCTCGAGCAGCTCGGTGAAGCCGGGATTCCCGTCATCATGGTGACGGGTCGTCCTGCGGGCTTTGGCTTCGCGTTCATGAAGATGACACCCGTTCTCGCGTGTGTGACGGAGAACGGTGGCGTGACCTTCATTCGCGAGGGGCGAAAGCTGCACAAACTTTACGGCGTACCGGCTGCGAGCTTGCCGGAGTGGCGGCGGCGCATGAACGATGCGGCCGTCGAGGTGATGTCGAAGGTGCCGGGTGCACGGCTGTCGAGCGACTCGAAGTATCGGGAAGTCGATCTCGCGATCGACTGGAATGAAGAAGTGCAGCTCTCGCGCGACGACGCAGATGCCTGTGTCCGGATGCTCAGCAAAGCTGGGTTTCTTGCGGTCCGCTCGAGCGTGCACGTCAACTTCTCTCCGCCGCACTTCGACAAGCTCTCGGCCTGCATGACGGTCGTGCGGCAGGTGTTAGGCAGCGACGCGAACGACCTGTCGCCGTACGTGTTCTGTGGTGACGCGCTCAACGACGCACCGATGTTCCGCGGCTTTCCGAAGTCCGTTGGCGTCGCGAACATCAAGGCGTGGTGGGACGAGCTCGAGCATAAGCCGGCGTTCCTCACGGAGCGCGCGGAAGGTGCGGGTCTGCGCGAGCTGATCGCGCATCTCAGGACGCTCGGGCGGCATTGAGCCCGCGGCTCGACATCTTCGCCGCGGCCTTGCGTGCGCTAGATGACGATCGCCGCGGCGTGGCGATCGCGACGGTGATCGGCGTTTCGGGCTCGACGCCGCGGCACCTCGGCGCACGCCTGTGCGTCGCGGCTGACGGGACGCAGTGGGGCACGATCGGCGGCGGCAAGATCGAGCAGGTCGTCGTCGATGCTGCGCGCGAGGTCGCGCGTGGTGCGGAGTCGCGCGTCGTGCAGAAGCACCTCGTGCGCGATCTCGCGATGTGTTGCGGCGGATCGATGGAGATCGTCGTCACGCCGGCGACGCGCGAGGTGTTAGCGGTGACGAGCGGTGTGCTGGTGACGCCGATCGATGGCGGACCGATCGTCGTGCGTGCGGCGCGCGACGACGATCCGCCGGCGCATGCGCCGCGCGTCATCGATGGCGCGCTCGTCGAGCGCGTCGGGATCAGCGAGCGCGCGATCCTGTTCGGGCTCGGTCACGTCGCGCGTGCGCTCGGCCCCTTGCTCGAGCGGCTCGGCTTCGAGGTGGTCGTCTGCGACGACGGCGATACCGGCATGACCGAGCAGCCGGCGTGGGCGCAGAAGCTCGTCGAGTCGTTCGATGTCGACGAGGTCGCGCGCGAGCTCGGTGGGTTCACGGCCAGCGATCGCATCCTCATCATCACGCGCGATCACGCCATCGACCAGCAGCTACTCGAGAAGCTGATCACGCGCGACGAGATCGGCTACCTCGGGATGATCGGCAGCCGCGGCAAGGTCGGTCGGTTTCGCAAGCGGCTCGAGGCGAAGGGCCTCTACGACGAGGCACGGTGGGCGCGGCTGCGCGCGCCGATCGGCATCGACATCGGGGCCGAGACGCCCGAGGAGATCGCGGTCGCGATCGCAGCGGAGCTGGTCGCGTTACGGCGGCGTGGGGCGGCCAGCGTCGGGAGCTGGAGTTGAAGATCGCGTGTGTCGTGCTCGCCGCTGGCGCGGGGACGAGGATGGGTGGCGTGGCGAAGGCACTGTTGCGACGCGGTGAGCTGACGTTTCTGCAGCGCATCGTGGAGACCGCGCTCGCCGACGAGGTCGTGGTCGTCGTCGGTCCGCCCTACGGTGACGCGGTCGCGGCCCACGCACGCGAGCTCGGTGCGCGGGTCGTCGTGAACGCGGATCCGAGCCGTGGCATGTCGAGCTCGATCAATGTTGGCTTCGCGAACCTCGACGCCGATGCGGCGTGGCTATGGCCGGTCGATCATCCCGACGTGCAAGCGTCGACGCTGCGCGCGCTGATCGCCGAAGTTGGCGCGCGCGACATCGCACGCCCGATCTGCGACGGGCGCGGAGGTCACCCTCCGCTGATCAAGCGCGCCGTGTTCGCGCAGCTCGTGACCTGCGAGAACGCGCGTGAGGTCATCAATGCGGCAGACGTGATCAACGTCGAGGTCGAGGATCGCGGTACGATCGAGGACGTCGATCGATGAGGCGTCTGCTGCTGATAGCGCTGCTCGCGGGTTGCCCGAAGAAACAGGTCAAGGATGCGCCACCGCTCGCGGACAACACGGCCGTCGTCGATCGCGACGGGCGGGTCGCGATCATCGCCGAGCTCAAGTCCGAGATCCTGACGAGCTACGAGCGCGACGACCCGCCCGAGATCGAGAGCTCGATGATCTCACCGCAGGTCGGGACGATCCGCGTCGGCGTGGGACCGGGCGACGTGCTCGTGAGTGACGAGCTCGAGCGCGCTCCGAGTCGGTGGCCACTCGACGTCACGCCCGCGACGCCGACGGAGGCGCGCAGCAAGAAGCTCGAGATTCACCTCGCGCAAGATGCTACGGCAGCGTGGGCCTACGACGAGGTCTCGTGGCGGATCAAGACGTGCGGGCGCACGGCGGTGATTCCGCTGCGCATGACGTCGCTGTTCGCGCGCGACGGCGATCGCTGGGTGCTCGTGTTCGAGCATCTGTCCTTCGGGCGCGCCCCGGCGCCGGTACGCGATGGCACGCTGCGCGGGCGAACGCTGAAGGACGCACGCATCGATCCCGACGTGCATGACTCGCTCTCGCGCGTGCTCGCGCCCGTGCTCACGCGCTCGATCTCGAAGACGCCCAGCGCCGTGTCGACGGGACCCGAGGCGCTGATCGTCGGGCCCGACATCATCGACGAGTGGCAGGGACCGGAGATGCTGGGCGCGCGCGTCGCGGCCGGCAACCTGCGCGCGGAGGACCGGCGTGTCGGTGTCGTCGGGCGGCGCGTCGAGACCGCGACGATGGCGTACTGGGTCGGAAACTTCGTCGCGGATCTGCCCGCGCGCCCGGGTGTCGCTGCGGGCAAGGTGCGGTTTCGCGGCACGTTCGTGTTCGAGAAGCGGCGCGAGAACAAGGCGAAGAACAAGGCAGCCGAGTCGTGCAGCAAGCGGCTCTCTGTCGCGGAAGAAGAGGCGAATCCGTGCCGCTGGATCGTCGTGCAAGGTCACATCTCGCAGTCGATCGACGACGGACCGGATCCTGATCTGATGAAGCGCGATTATCTGGATCTCGCGAGCGTCGTGTTCGGCACGTCGCTGATCTCGCCGAAGCCGCTCGAGCTCACGTGCGAGATGCCGCAGTAGAACCGACTCTAAAAACTTCTCGGTTCCGGTTCCGCTTCCATTCGATCGTGGTGGTTTTTCCCCGAACTACGGGTCGATGGAGATACGTTCGCGGACCAGGTCGAGCCGCTCGGAATCGTTGCGGCCGCGAACACGCCCAGACGCATGGCGACATCGTCGCCTTCACCCGCTCTGCCTATCGTGTCCGGCTGACAAAATAGTGAATAGGGAAGCGGAACCGCGAAGTCGAATTCCAGGATCCGTTCTAACGAAGCCACGCGCGAACCTCGGCATCGAACGTGACCGGCATCTCGAGGTGCGGAAAGTGGCCGCTGTCCCGGATCACCGAGAGCTGCGCCTGCGGGATCGACTTCGCGAGCACGGCGCTACAGAGATCGGCGGGCGTGATGAAGTCATCGTCGCCGGCGAGCACGAGCGTCGGTGCGCTGATCTTCTCGAGGGCCGCGCGGACGTTGTAGGTCGCGAGCAGCGCGTTGCCACGGTCATAGCCCGTCGCAGAATAGGCCGTTTCGGCGAATGCGGCCAGATAACGTGGGTTCCACTGGTGGAAGTAGAGCGGCAGGATCTGCTGCCAGACCTCGCCGAAGTGCGCGTCGCTCGCGGGTGTCGTGCCGAGCGCGGCTCGCAGGGCGGCGGCTGCTGCCGGCTGGCCGCGCTTGTCGATGTGCTCGACGGTCTCGACTGCGTGCTCGAACGACGGCGCGCTCGCGACGACGATCAAGCCCGCCACGCGGTCGGGAAATCGGATCGCGTACGTGAGCGCGATGAACGAGCCGAACGAGTGGCCGAGCACGGTCCAGCGTTCGAGGCCGAGCTCCGCGCGCAACGCGTCGAGCTCGTCGGCGATCGACTCGAGCGTCATCGCCTCCACGCCCGCGCGTGGCGAGCGACCATTCGCGCGCACGTCGACGTAGATCAGCTCCGCGACATCGGAGAGCCGATCGAGCGCGCGCAGGTAGCTGTGATCGAGGCCGAGCCCGCCGTGAATGACGAGGATGGGGCGCCCGCGGCCGTTACGAACGCTGAAGAGCTCGCTCATCGTCGGTCGCTACTCGATCTGCCTCATCACCGGGTGGCAGCGCAAACGCGGCGACGTGCTGATCCGAGAGATACGTGTCTGTCAGCCGCTTCTTCTTCGGCCAGAACGGCAGCGCGCGCAGCGGCAGCATGAGCAGCGAGCCGAAGCCGCCGAGCACCTTGCCTCCGTACGCTTCGGCGACGAGCGCCGCGCGCTTCACGCCGGAGATCTCCGCGAGCGGGCGATCGAGCACGCCGATGCGCTGGAGCCGGATCTCGGCGCACCTGTTCGCGTGGGCGAGGAACGAGGGCAGGTGCTTCATCACGACGTGATCGGCGGGGAGACGCTTCTCGATATACTTCGCGATCCGCGCGACGCCCCAGAGCGAGACGAGGGAGAGGCCGAGGAGCCGGCGGCGCAGCCACGGCTTGCCTTGGATCGCCTTCGCCGTCTGCTGCTCGCCGAACTCGACGTGACGCTCTTCCTGCTTCACGGCGCGGCGGAGGATGTCGATCGACGGCTTGTGATCGAGCGTGTCGATCACGGCGTAGAACGCGTTGAGCACGAAGCCTTCGCCTTGTGCCATCTCGAGCGCGACATGTTCGGCCCACGAGCCGCCCATCATGCCGGTCGCGAGGAAGCGGACCGCGGCGTGCGCGGGCTTCGGCCGGCAACCGAGCATGGTCATGATGCGGAGGAAGTTGTCGACGTGCTGCATCTCCTCGAGCGCCTGGCGCGCGAGGAACTTCGCCGCTTCCATGTCGGGAGCGTCGTAGAGCCAGTGGCCGACCTGGATGCCCGTCACCTCGCCGTAGAGGAACTGGTTGAACATCCACTCGAGCAGCTCGCGGTCGCGGACCGGATCCAGCTTCGCGCCGCCAAAATCGAAGGTCATCTCGTCGCGCGTGAGCAGCATTGGATCTGCTGGCAGGATAGCTGGTCTGGCCCCGAGAAACACGTGCCGATGCGCGGACGATAGTGTATGTTGAACACGATGCGAGCCCTGGTTCGAGACGGCGACGGCGTGATGCTCGCGACGCGACCATCACCGACGAGCGACGTGGTCGTCGAGGTCGCGTATGCGGGCGTGTGCCGGAGCGATCTCGCGGTGATCGATGGCGCGATCGCCGTCGAGCCGGGCCGCGTGGTCGGGCACGAGCTGTCGGGCTGGGCGGGCGGCGAGCCGGTCACGGTGATCCCGTTCGAGGGCGCACGCTGGCTCGGGATCGATCGGGACGGCGCGTTCGCGGATCGCGTGAGCGTGCCGGCGCGCTGCGTGCTCCCGCTCCCGCGCGGGATGTCGCTCGTCCACGGCGCATACGTCGAGCCGGTGGCGGCCGCGCTCGGCGTGCTCGGCTCGATTCGCTGTGGCGTTCGCGTGCTGGTGACGGGCGAGGGGCGGATCGCGGAGCTCACGCGGCGGGTCGTGACGGCGTTCGGCGCAACGCTCGTCGATGATGCGGCGGACGTCGTGATCGAGCATGACGGGTGCGTGTCGCTCGCGGCGCTGCGTGACGGCGGAACGCTGGTGCTGAAGACTCGCGCGCGCCGATCGATCGAGCTCGATGCGGGCGAGCTCGTCGCGCGTTCTCTCACGGTGCGTGGTGCGTCGCATGGCTCGTTCGCCGCTGCCATCGAGTGGCTGCACACCCGCCGGATCGTGATCGATGACCTGCTCGCGCCGCCGCGCCCGCTCGAGGACTTCGCGCAGGTGCTCGCCGGCGCGCGCGCGAGCGAGACAGCGAAGCAGATGTTCGCGATCGGGGCGCGCTAGGGATGTGCGGCATCGTCGCGGTTGCGGGCGCGCCCGTCGAGGACGCGCAGCTCGACGCATCGCTGGTCGCGCTCGCGCATCGCGGTCCGGATGGTCGCGGCCGATGGCGGTCGCCGGATCGCCTCGTCACGCTCGGGCACACGCGACTCGCGGTCGTCGATCCCGCGGGTGGTGCACAGCCGATCGCGAACGAGGACGGCTCGATCATCGCGGTCGTGAACGGCGAGATCTACGACGAGTGCGCCGGCGAGCTGCGTCGCCGCGGTCACGTGTTGCGCAGTCGCTGCGATGCCGAGCTCGTCGTGCATCTCTACGAGGAGTACGGCGACGACTTCGTCCGGGAGGTGCGAGGCGAGCTCGCATTCGTGCTGTGGGACGCGCGCCGCCGGCGGTTGGTCGCCGGGCGCGATCGGTTCGGCGTGAAGCCGTTGCTCTGGGCCGCATTCGGCGAGGGCATCGCGCTCGCGTCCGAGGCGAAGGCGCTGTTCGCGCTCGGCGTGCGGCCGCGCTGGGATGCCGAGGCGTTCCTGCATGCCGCGCAGACGCAGTACACGTGGCCGGATCGGACGCTGTTCGAGGGCGTGCGGCAGATCGAGCCGGGCCAGCTGCTCGTCTGGGAAGGCGCGCCGCAGCTGCGCCGCTACTGGCAGGTCTACGAGCACGGCCGCGAAGGTGCGCTGCGTCCCGCGCTCGACGAGGCAGTGCGGCTCCGCCTGCGCGCCGATGCAAAGGTCTGCGTGCAGCTCTCGGGTGGGATCGACTCGACGACGGTGGCCGCGCTCGCGCGCGTGCCGGCGTTCACGGTCGCGTTCGCAGACGGTGGCGACTACGACGAGCGCGCGATCGCGGAACAGACCGCGCACGAGCTCGAGGTGCCGCTTCACGTCGTCGACGTCACCGCGAACGACATCGCGACGCTGTGGCCCGAGGCGGTCGCGCACGGGGAAGGTCTGGCGATCAACGGGCACATCGTCGGCAAATACATGCTGTCGCGCGCGATGCGCGATGGGGGCTTCAAGGTCGCGCTGACAGGCGAGGGCGCCGACGAGGTGCTCGCCGGCTATCCGCACCTGCGCCAAGATGCAGGCGTCGCGCCGACGGGCCACGGCGTGTCGCGTGGCGTGATGTTGCCATCGGGTGCCGCACCGTCGACGACCGATGGCGTGCGCGCGCGGCTCGGGTTCGTGCCGACGTGGATCGCGGCCAAGGCGGGCATCGGCGCACGCGCGCGGTCGCTGCTGGCCGTCGAGCTCGAGGACGATGCATTCGGCGCGCTCGTCGACCGGCTCGAGCTCGCGCGGCTTCGCGAGCCGCTGCACGTCGCGACCGCGTCGTGGATGAAGACCGGGCTCGCGACGTACATCCTGAGAACGCTCGGCGACGGCATGGAGATGAGTCACAGCATCGAGGGCCGCCCGCCGTTCCTCGATCATCACCTGGCCGAGACAACGCTCGCGATGTCCCCGGCGGCGCTCGCCGGTCGCGAGATCGACAAGCCGGTGCTGCGCAGCGCGGTTGCGGACATCGTGCCGGCGCACGTGCTCGCGCGGCCTAAGCATCCATTCCTCGCGCCGCCGCTGTCGAGGCTCGCGCCGGCGCTGGTGCAAGACACGCTGCGAACGCACGCGCGCGTCTCGTCGCTCGTCGATCGCGCGGCGCTCATGGCCGTGCTCGATCGATTACCGTCGATGACGGCCGACGAGCAGCAGCAGTGGGATCCCGCGCTCATGCTCCTGCTGTCCGCGGAGATCCTCGAGACGAGGTACTGCCGGTGATCGATCTCGCACGCTTCGGCGACCGACCTGCGATCGAGGCCGCCGACGGTCGCGTGACGACGTACGCCGAGCTCGATGGGCTCGCGCGTCGCCACGCGACCTCCTCGCTCGCCGAGCTTCCGGCCGAGCGCACGGTCGACTTCGTCGCGCGCTGTCTCGGTGCGCTCCTCGGCGGCGGCGCGTTCCGGCCGATCGATCCGTGCGACCCGCGCCCGCGTCCGCCGATCGCGATGGTCGACGGGCTCGCGTACGTCATCGCCACCTCCGGCTCGACGGGTGCGCCGAAGCACGTGATGGTCAGCCGCCGCGGTTTGCCCGCACTGTGGCAGACGCAGGTCGACGCGTTCGCGCTCGGTCCCGGCGCACGCTCGCTGTGGCTGCATGCGCCGATGTTCGACGCATCGATCTCGGACTGGGGCACCGCGCTTGCCGCCGGCGCGACGCTCGTGCTGCCGACCTCGAACGCGGTGACGCGGCTCTCGGACGAGCTCGCCGACCGCGCGATCACGCATGTCGATCTGCCGCCGTCGCTCCTCGCGCGGCTCGATCCGCCGCCACGTCTGCGCGTCGTCGTCCTCGGTGGCGAGGCGTGCGATGTCGATCGGGTTCGCGCGCTCGCGCGTCGTGTCCGCGTCGTCGTCGTCTACGGTCCGACGGAGGCGACGGTGTGCTCGAGCCTCGTCGTCGTCGACCCCGCGCGCTGGACGCGCCCGCTGATCGGGCATCCGCTGCCGGGCATCACGTACCGCGTGATCGACGGCGAGCTACATATCGCCGGTGACGACGCGCTGGCGCTCGGCTACGCGAATGACCCGGCCGAGACCACGCGCCGGTTCGTGATCGTCGACGGCGCTCGCATGTATCGCACCGGCGATCGCGTCGAGCAGCTTCCCGACGGCCTCGCGTTCGCCGGCCGTATCGATCGTCAGGTCAAGCTGCGAGGCCGCCGTGTCGAGCTCGACGAGATCGAGGCGGTGCTGCGCCGCTTCGTCGACGATGCCGCCGTGATCTTGCACGCGCAGCGCGTCGTCGCGTTCGTCACCGCGCCTGTCGAGCGCTCGTCGCTGCGCGAGGTGTTGCCGGGTTGGATGGTGCCGTCGCGCGTCATCGTCGGCGAGCTGCCCCGCACAGCGACCGGCAAGATCGATCGCGCCGCGCTCGAACAGCGCGCGCTGCCGGCGCCGCGGCTCGACGTCGACATGCCGCCGCACGGCGACCTCGACGGCGAAGTACAGCTGCTGGCGATCGCATGGTGCAACGCGCTCGGCGTGGACACGGTTCGCCTCGACGATCGATTTTCGGAGGTCGGCGGCGACTCGCTCGCCCGCCTGATGTTGAAGGTCGCGCTCGACGCGCGTACGGCTGTCCGAAACACTGGCCACGCGGACGAAACGCGAGCTCGCTTGGCCGACTTCGACATCGACGATCTGCTCGACGGCGACCCGACCTTCGCCGAGGTCGTCGCACGCCTGCGTTCGGGGCAGGGCGCACGGCATGACGTCACGGTCGGCGAATGCGAGGCGCGCGCGAGAGCGATCTTCGACGCACGCCTGACGGTCGATGCCGCGGCGCGACCTTCGATCAAGCGTGCGAGCGGCGACCTCCTCATCACCGGCGCGAATGGTTTCCTCGGCCGTGCGCTCGTCCGCGCGTGGCGACATCGCGAACCGAGCCGCCGCATCATCGGGCTCGTACGCGATGTGTCCGCCGTCGGTGTCGACCTTGGCGTCGACGAGCTCGTGCGCGGCGACGTCCGCGACGACGCGTGGCACGGCGCGCTTCGATCACGCGTGTCCGCCGTCGTGCACTGTGCCGCGACGATCCAGCTCGGCGGCGGCTGGGACGCGCACGTCGAGACGAACGTCCACGGGACCGCACAGATCGCGCGGTTCGTCGGGGACGACATCGCGTGGCACCACATCTCCACGCTCTCGGTGTTCGTCAACACGGACCGTGCGCGTGGGCGCCATCTCGCCACCGACAACCCCGCGGTCGACGCGATCGCATACGGCGGCTATGCGCAGACCAAGATCGCTGCAGAAGCAATCGCACGCGCGTGTGGCGCGTCGATCTATCGCCTCGGGCTGCTCGTCGGCAGCGACGACGACCAGCGCGCGATGACGCTGCGCGCACTCGCGAAGCTCGGTGCCGCGCCCGCGGGATTTCGCGACGCGTCCTACGACGAGACGCCCGTCGCGTACGCGGCCGATGCCATCGCGGCCGAGATAATCGGTGCGACCTGTCATCGTCCGGATACTGGTGCGACCTGTCGTCGTCCGGATACTGGTGCGACCTGTCATCGTCCGGATACAGGTCGCACCATGTTTCACATCGCCGCTGGCTCGACGCGGTTCGGCGACGTCATCGATCGCATGAAGCTCGTCGAGCTCCCGCATGCGGTCTGGCTCGAGCGCGCACGCGCGTCGATCCACGACCCCGATATCGCGATGGCGATCGGTGCGTTCTCGCGGCGACCCGAGCTGTCGCTGTTCCTCGCGACCGATGCGGAGTTTCGATGAGGCGCGGATTCGTCCTCGGCAAGTTCCTGCCGCCGCACAACGGGCACGTCTACCTGTGCGAGACCGCGAAGCGCATGTGCGACGAGCTCGTGATCGTCGTCGGATCACTCGCGAGCGAGCCGATCGCCGGCGAGCAGCGCGTCGCGTGGATGCGCGAGCTCGTGCCGGGCGCCACCGTGTTGCACCTGGCCGAGGAGCTGCCGCAGCTTCCGCACGAACACCCCGAGTTCTGGACCCTGTGGCGCGAGAGCCTGCGCGCGCTCGTCGGTGGGCGCATCGATCGCGTGTTCTCTTCGGACGCGTACGGGTCGCGACTCGCCGCCGAGCTCGGCGCGACCTGGATCCCGATCGATCCGCAACGCGCGACGTTTGCGATCAGCGGGACCGAGGTGCGTACCGATCCCATGAAGCACTGGGGCGCGATCCCGCGCTGCGTCCGCGCGCACTATGCGAGGCGGGTGAGCGTGTTCGGTCCCGAGTCGACCGGCAAGTCGACGCTCGCCGTCGAGCTCGCGCGTGCCTTCGAGACGATTCACGTTCCCGAGCTCGCACGCACGTACCTCGAGTCGCGCGGCGGCGTGCTCACGCGATCGGAGATGGACGTGATCGGTGAAGGACAGATCGCGAGCGAGGACGCGGCGGCCGGCGACGCGAACCGCGTGCTCGTCTGCGATACCGATCCGCTCGCGACCGTCGTGTGGTGCGAGGTGATGTACGGCGAGGCGCCGGCGTGGCTGCGCGAGAAGGCGTTCGCGCGGCGCTATGCACTGACGCTGCTGTGCGACGTCGATCTGCCGTGGGAGAACGACCTCGTTCGCTACTTGCCGCACGATCGGCCCGGCTTCTTCGCGCGTTGCGAAGCCATGCTGCGCGCGGCCGGCCGTCGCTACACGATCATCCGCGGCAGCGGCGATGCGCGCACCGCCCTGGCACGCGACGCGGTCGCGGCACTGCGACAGGAGACTCCATGACCTGGTGGCCCGAGCTCTACGACGACCTCCTCGCCGACGTTCTCCTCGAGGGCACGACCGACGTCGACGAGACCGTGCGCTTCCTCGTCGAGCAGCTGCGGCTCACGCCCCGCGCGTGTGTTTTTGACCAATGTTGTGGCACCGGCCGGCTCTCGATCCCACTCGCACGCTGGGGCGCGCAGGTGATCGGCGTCGAGCAAGCGGCACGCTACGTCGAGCGCGCACGCGCGGCCGCGGGAGACACGGACGCTCGCTTCGACGTCGGCGACGCATTCGAATACGTCCCCGATCGCGCGTGCCACGGCGCGATCAACTGGTGGACGAGCTTCGGCTACCTCCCCGACGACGACGCGAACGTACGCATGCTGCGCCGCGCGTTCGAGGCGCTCGCACCCGGCGGCCGCTTCGCGCTCGACTACCCGAACGTCCCGAACCTCTACGCGACGTTTCGCCCGCACGACATCACACGGCGCGGCGACATCACGATGCTGCGCGAGAGCCGGCTCGACCTCGCGCGCGGCCTCTTGCTCAAGCACTGGACCTTCATCACCGACAAGCAGCGCAGCGAACGCGACAGCACGCTGCGCCTGTACACGCCCGATCGGCTCGCGGAGCTGTTCGCGTCGGTTGGCTTTGTCGAGCTCCAGCTGTTCGGCGGCGTCGACGGCGCACCGCTCTCGTTCGATCGCCCGCGCTGCATCATCGTCGGAGTGCGGCCGTGATCCGGCGCGAGCGCCCGTCGCGCGCGGCCGTCTACGACGGTGACGTCTTCCTCGCACCGCCGACGGACGCCTCGCAGCGGCTCGTCGCCGCGGCGCGTGCGGGTCTCGCAGAAGCGCTCGGTGCCGATGATGTCCGCGACGTTCCGCAGCGCATCTCGAATGAAGAGCTGTTCAAGCGCGTGGGTGCGCTGCGCAAGCAGCTCTACATGGAGCCGCGCTTTCACGACGCGATCCGCGACGTCATCCGCGCGTTCGACTTCGATCCCGCGCGCATCGCGTTCGATCCGTTGCGCCTGCGCGTCGTTCGCCATCGCGGCCACGAGAATCCGCTCGCCGCGCCCGTCTATCACCCGCATCGCGATACCTGGTACTCGCATCCGCGTGCGCTGATCGCGTGGTGGATCCCACTCGACGATCTCGCGGAGCACGAGACGTTCGTGTTCTATCCAGAGCGCTTCGCCGCACCCGTCGACAACGACAGCGAGATCTTCGATTACAACGACTGGGTCCGCGACGGGTGGGAGCTCAAGATCGGCTGGCAGAAGCTCGGCGCGGATGCGCGCTATCCACGCTCCGCGCCGGGTGTCGACGGCGGTCCCGCGGTCGGCTTCTCGTGTCGCGCCGGCGAGAACCTCGTGTTCTCGGGCGCGCACTTCCACGCGACGTTGCCCCAAGCGACGGGGCGGACGCGCTACAGCCTGGACTTCCGGATCGTCGATCTCGACGACCATGCGGGCGGCCTCGGCGCGCCGAATGTCGATAATCGCTCGCGCGGTTCCGCGCTCAGCGATTACGTGATGCCGTAGTTACATCGCGCGCGGCGCTTTACGACGAACGCGTGCGTTCGCGGGGCGCGCTGCATGAAAGTGCGGACCGTGGATCGGCGCGCCTGGAAACTTCTCGACGATGCTCTGCGCGGTCTTCATCGCGCGCTCGCCGGTCTTGTCGTCTTCGTACGTGATCGAGTCACCCGCATCCTGCGGCTGGAACGAGATAATTGACTTCCCGGTGCTCTCGTCGACGGAGACGAAAATCTTGTCAGGGCGCATCTTCATACGAGCTTCCATGGACATCTCCCTCGATCCTGTTGCCGCCCATGCCCGACTACGGCAACGAACGAAACAAAGGCTTAGCACGGTAACCCTGGCAATGCCACTTACAGATCCAGGTCAAACGCGACGCGCGCGCCGACCTTGATCGTGCGGATATCGTCACCGTCGAGGAGCGTTCGTTCATAGGAAATTCCGAGAGCGGCACCTGGAAACAAGAAGCGCGTACGCAGCGCGCGCGCACCAAACGCGAAACCTACATGCACGCCGTGATCGAAATCGCTCCAGTCTGCCTCCGTCGAGTGACCGAGCCAGCCCGCTTCGACTTCGAAGTACGCGTTCGTCAGCGTGCGGCGATACACGAGCGGTGCGACGACGTCCGCACCGATCACGAGTGTGGTGCGTTCGCCGCTCTCGTCCTTCGGGAACCCAGCGCTCCCTCCGATCTCGATGCCCGCGTAGATCGCATCGTTGCCGAACGTGCGACCGAGGAGCAGGCGCCCCGCACCGCCGGCGTTGACGTCTTGGCGATTGCCCTGGCGCACGAAGACGCCCTTGCCGCCGCCGCCGAACGAGATCTGCCATCGTCGGTCGGAGATCTGCCGCCCATGAAATGGCTCGTCGGGCTCGATCCAGAACGGGCACTCGTTCGCGACGTCTTCCGCGCGACGGAGCAGCTTCGAGATGCGCGTCATCACGAGCAGGTCCTCGACCTTCGAGAGCTTGCGGCCGCGTTCGTTGTACGCCGCTTCGACCGGCGCGCCGAGGCGCATGAGCTCGCCATCGAGCCACTCGCGCAGCATGCGGCGCGCGAGTGGATCGACGCGGCACACCGAGTCGAGCGTTCCCTCCAGGATGTTCTCGATCTCGATGCGATCGACGCCCCAGCCGGTCGTCGCGCTCACCGTCACGATGCGTTCGAGATCGCGATACAGCGCGGACGACGATCGATCCGGCGGCCGCGGACCATGCGCGCACGCGACGAGCGCCAGCAAGAGGAGCACGCGCATCAACGGAACAACCGCGCGGCGGCCTTGCGCGCGCGCTCGCGAACTTTCGGTACTTCCAACGTCAGCAGCGCGCGGTCGCGCACGACGACCGTGCCGTCGACCGCGACGTGTTTCACGTCGGCCGCCTTCGCGCCATACGCGATCGATGACCACGGGCTGCCGGTCGGCACCGTGTGCAGCGCCGTCGCGTCGACCGCGATCACATCCGCGCGCTTGCCGATCTCGAGCGAGCCGATCTGATCCGCGAGGCCGAGCGCGGCGGCACCGCCGAGCGTCGCGATGCGAACGACCTCGGGGGCGGGCAGGGCGCGTGGCCCCACGCGATGCTTGTGGAGGAGCGCGGCGAGTCGCAGCTCGAGGAAGCCGTCGAGGTTGTTGTTGCACGGCGCGCCGTCCGCACCGATCGCGAGCGAGACGCCCGCCGCGATCAGCTCGGGCACGAGCGCGATGCCCGACGCGAGCTTCAAGTTCGACGACGGGCAGTGACAGACGTGTGCGCCGCGCTTTGCGAGCAGGGCGCGCTCCTCGGCGGACACGTGGATGCAGTGCGCGATGCAGCAGTGATCGCCGAGGAGGCCGAGCTCGTCGAGCACGACGATGTTGTCCTTTTGAAAGCGCTGGCGGACGAGCGCAACCTCGTCCGTATTCTCGCTGGCGTGCGTGTGGATGCGAACCCCGCGTAGCCTTGCCTGCACGCCGACCTCGCGCAGCAGCTCGTCGGTGCACGACAACACGAACCGCGGCGCGTACGCGTACCGCAGCCGGCCATTGACGCGGCCGTGCCAGCGCTTGATGAGGCCCGCCGATTCGTCGAGCGATGCTTGCGTGGACTCGCGCAGGCCCGCGGGAATCTGCGGATCGGGCGCGTCCATCATCGCCTTGCCGATCGTCGCGCGGATGCCGCTCGTCTGCGCGGCCGCGAAGATCGCGTCGGTGTGGTGGACCGTGCCCATGTCGAGGATCGCGGTCGTGCCGCCGAGGAGTAGTTCCGCGCAGGCGAGCTCGGCGCTCGCACCGGCTGCCTCCTCGTCGAGCGCGGCTTCGTACGGCCAGATCACGTTGCGCAGCCAGTCCATCAGCTCGAGGTCATCGGCCCGGCCGCGCGCGAGTGTCTGGCAGGTGTGCACGTGCGCTTGCACGAGCCCGGGCATCACGATGCAGCCCGCGCAGTCGACGATCGTGTAGTCGCGCGATTGCGGCGTGTACGCGTCGCCGACGTGCGTGATCACGCCGTCGACGCAGGCGACATCGCCCGCGAGTACCCGGTGCGCGGGATCGATCGTCAGGATCGTCCCGCCACGGAAGACGACCTCACTCACGGCAGCTCGCGCCCCGAGAAGCCACCCGGCAGGAGCTCGGCGAGCGTCCAGGATCGCCGCTCACCCTTGCCGTTCACGGCGGTGACCTTGACGGCCTCAGGATCGCGCGCGAACTCGTACAGGAATTGTCGGCACGCGCCGCACGGCGACGACGGAGGCGAGGCGTCCGTGCACACGGCGACCTCCTCGAGGTCGTGCGCGCCGGCGAGCACCGCCTGTGCCATCGCGGTGCGCTCGGCGCAGATCGTGAGGCTATAGGACGCGTTCTCGATGTTCGCGCCGTCGAAGATCTGCCCGCCCGCGCGCAGCGAGGCACCGACGCGAAACTTGGAGTACGGCGCGTAGGCACGCTGCTGCGCCGCTTCCGCACGAGCTTCCAGATCGCTCGCCGCTGAGCCGCTCACGGCGTGTCGAGCTCCCCGCGGCTCTTCAGCGCGGACAAGATCGAGTCGAGCAACGACTCGAACGTCGTGCGCACGCGATTCGCCGTCTCGGTGACCTCTTCGTGCGAGAGCTCCTGGCCGGTGATGCCCGCCGCCTGGTTCGTGATGCACGAGATGCCGATCACTCGTGCGCCCATGTGCCGCGCGACGCAGACCTCGGGCACCGTCGACATCCCCGTCGCGTCGGCGCCCATCGTCTGCAACATCTTCACCTCGGCGGGCGTCTCGTACGTCGGGCCCGGCATCGCGACGTAGACGCCTTCTTCCAGCGAGACCTTCACGCCCGCCGCCGCTTGCTTGACGAGCGTGCGCAGCTCGGGCGCGTACGCCTTCGTCATGTCGGGGAACCGTGGACCGAGCCGGTCGTCGTTCGGGCCGCGCAGCGCATGATCGCGGAGCATGTCGATGTGATCGCGGATCAGCATCAACGTGCCCGGCTTCCACAGCGGATTGAGCCCGCCCGCCGCGTTCGTCACGATGATGACGCGCGCGCCGAGCGCGACGAGCACGCGCGCCGGGAACGCGACCGTCGAGGCCTGGTGCCCTTCATACATGTGCACGCGACCCTGCATCGCGACGCAGCTCGCACCGGCGCGCTCGCCGAGCACGAGCTGGCCCTTGTGC
This sequence comes from Myxococcota bacterium, assembly GCA_030857175.1. Classification (GTDB taxonomy): domain Bacteria; phylum Myxococcota_A; class Polyangia; order Haliangiales; family Haliangiaceae; genus JABFXX01. The sequence continues at coordinate 80,727 of JALZOJ010000023.1, forward strand.
CCCTGGACGTGCGAGACCGGAAAGTGAGGGATGTCGCCGTACGGGATCGCGAGCGACTTCTCGAAGCCGTCGGCGTACCCGCCGAGCCCCGAGCCCAAGATCAACCCGACCTTCGGCATGACGTCGGAGCGACCACGCACGGCCTGCGCCGCGGCGTGCACTCGATCGTAGAGCGTCTCGGGAATGTTCATCTGATCACTTCTAGAATCCGCGAGCTCCGCACCGGCTGCGCGGGCGAGTCTCCAGATTCGATCACGAACGCGTTCTCGATCATCGCACGCGCCTCGGCGACTCGGCCACTGTCCGACAGGTTGTGGTGCAGCATGATCTGCGGCGCCGCCCCCACTTCGATAACTTCACCCAGATATGCATCGACGACGAGGCCGGCGGCGGGGTCGATCGCGTCCTCCTTGGTTCGACGCCCTGCGCCAAGAATCAGCGCGGCGATGCCCAGCGCCTCGGAATCGATCGCCGCGACGCGCCCCGGCTTCAGGGACACCTCGTCCCGGTGCTTCGGCTTCGGCAACACGCTGCCCGGCGAATCGCACACCCGCGGGTCGCCGCCCTGCGCGGTCACGACCTTGCGAAACACCTCGAGCGCGCTGCCATCACCGAGCACCTTTTCGATCTTCGCGCGCCCTTCGTCCGCATCGCGCGCGACGCCGCCGAGCACGAGCATCTCGGCGCCGAGCACGTGCGTCAGCTCGCGCGTGTCCGCGGGCCCGCCGCCGCGCAGCACCTCGATCGATTCGCGAATCTCGAGCGAGTTTCCGATCGTCCTGCCGATCGGCGCATCCATGTCCGTCAGCACGCACGTGATGCGCTTGCCCGCGCGCGTGCCGATCGCCCGCATCAGCGCGCACAGTGCACGCGCATTCTCGATCGTCTTCATGAAGGCGCCGCGCCCGACCTTGCAGTCGATCACGAGGCCGTCGATTCCCTCCGCCAGCTTCTTCGACATGATCGACGACGCGATCAGCGGCAGCGACTCCACCGTGCCCGTCACGTCGCGCAGCGCGTAGAGCTTCTTGTCAGCGGGCGCGATGCGCGAGGTCTGCCCGATCAAGCAGACGCCGATGGTATCGACGAGCTCCTTGAACTTCTCGACGGGCAAGTCCACGCGGAAGCCGGGAATCGACTCGAGCTTGTCGAGCGTGCCGCCCGTGTGACCGAGGCCACGCCCCGACACCATCGGCACCGCGACGCCACACGCGGCCACCGCGGGCGCGAGCGGGATCGAGATCTTGTCGCCGACGCCGCCGGTCGAGTGCTTGTCGACCTTCGCGCGCTTCACGTTGCCGAGATCGATGACGTCACCCGAACGCGTCATCGCGTCGGCCCACGCGGCGAGCTCGCGGTCGTCGAGCCCCTTGAAGAAGATCGCCATCAACATCGCGGCGATCTGGTAGTCGGGGATCGAGCCGTCGGTGACGCCCGCGATGAACCCGCGGAGCTCCGCGTCGTCGAGCGGGGCGCCGTCACGTTTCTTGCGAATCAGCTGTACGGGGAGCAACGGGCTATTGTACCCACATCCAAATGACACCACGTAAGACCGCCAAACAAACCGCCACCACGCCGGACCTCGACCCCGCCGCGCTCGCCGCGCAGAAGGCGCTCGAGCGCCAACGCAGGCGCATGAGCCGCACACTCCTCAAGCGGCGTCGCGCGAAGTCCGGCCAGTAGTCGGCTCAGTAGCCCTTGGCTTTACCGTCGCTCTGGCCCGTGACGATCGCGACCGATGCGGATGCGCCGAGGCGGTTCGCGCCGGCGGCCGCCATCTTCACGGCGTCCTCGGCGGTGCGGACGCCACCGGAGGCTTTCACACCGATCTCGCTGCCGACGATCCGTCGCATCATCTCGATGTCCTCGACGGTGGCGCCGCCCTTGCCGAAACCGGTCGACGTCTTCACGAACGCCGCGCCTGCGAGCTTTGACATCGCGCAGCCGATGATCTTTTGCTCCATGTCGAGCGCGCTGGTCTCGAGGATGACCTTCACGCCGGCGGGCGCGGCGGACTTCACGACGCGGCAGATGTCCTCGAACACGGTCTCGTAATCGCGCGACTTGAGCGCGCCGATGTTGATCACCATGTCGATCTCTTTGGCGCCCTGGCGCACGGCCTCGCGCGCCTCGTACGCCTTGGCCGTCGGCGACATCGCGCCGAGCGGGAAGCCGACGACGGCGCAGACCATGACGTCGCTACCGGCGAGCATCGCCTTGCAGAGCGGGACCCAGGTCGTGTTCACGCAGACGGATGCGAAGTGGTGCTTCTTCGCTTCCTCGCAGAGCTTCACGACCTCGTCGCGCGTGGCCTCGGGCTTGAGGAGGGTGTGATCGATGAGCTTCGCCATGTCGGCGGGCACGCTGCCGACGCCGAGCGCCGCGCCGACGCGCATCGCGCCCGCGCCCTCGGCGGCGCGCACGGACCATGGTCGACGGACGACGCACGCGCCGCAGCTGCCGCAGTCTTCGCCGGGCGCGCTGTCGTCGGTGCAGTCGCCGCGGTCGCGCGGTGCCAAGGCGAGCTTCGCTGCGGGTTGGCCCTGCAGGCGCTCCTGGACCTTCTGCGTGATCAGCTCGACCAGACGATCGACGTCGCTCATACGCGTCGGACTATAGCCTTAGATGTCTTTGGCCATGCGGAAGGTGACGTCCTTCTGCTTGCCGTCCGGGCGGGTCGCTGTCTTGCCGTGAGCGCGGACCGTCTTCTGTTTCTCGTCGGGAGAATCGACCCACTCGAAGAGGCCATCGCGCACGGTGAAGTTCGGAGTCACCGCGGCGCGCTCCCACTCCTGGCTCGTGAGCAGGCGGCCGCCGCGCGTCTTCGCGTACGAGCGGGCCTCCGTGTACGAGATGTTGATGACAGCGTCCTGCGGATTGCCCGCCTGCTCGTGCTTCGCGAACACCTCGCGATAGGCGGCGACGGTGACCGGATTCGCGTCGGTGTAGAACCAGGGCGAACCGTCCCCTTTCCGGACGAGCAGCATGTTCGCTGGCACGGCGGCGTCGACGGTCGCGGCCGCCGGCGCGTCGCTTGGCGTTGGCTTGACGGCGCTGCCGCCTTGTTTGCCGTCCGCATTCGCCGCGCCGGTCTCGCGGCGCAAGTAGACGACGAGGCCCGCGGCGAACAGCGCGATGCAGAGCAGCGTCACGCCGATCAGCCAGCCCGGCAGCGCGCGCCGCGGTGGCAGGTCGAGCTCGCCGTCGCTGACGGTCTGCGAATCGTCGAGCGACGGAGGCGGTGCGCGGCCGAAGCGCGAGCCCGGGATCTCGTTCGGACGCGAGCGCTCGCGTGACGAGATCAGCAGCGGGACCGCGGTCGGATCGAGGCGCGCGACGATCTGCGTGAGCTGCGCGATGAGGTCGTCGTAGTTGGGCCGGTCGCCCGCCTTCTTCGACATCATGTTCTTCGTCAGCTCGGCAAGACCCTTGTCGACGCTGGTATTCGTGACCGAGGCGTCGGGCGGCGGGTTGCGGAGGTGCCGCGCGACGACCTTGAGGTACTTGTCCTCGGCCGGCTTGCCGGTGCGGAACGGCGGGATGCCGGTGAGCAGGAAGTAGAGCGTGCCGCCGAGCGCGTAGATGTCGACGCGCTCGTCGATCGTCTCGCCGCGCGCCTGTTCGGGCGCGATGTAATCGGGCGTGCCGACGACGACGCCCATCGCGGTGAGCGCGGGCTCGGCGCCCGGATCGACGGGCTTCGCGAGGCCGAAGTCGGTGACCTTCACGCGGCCGTCGGAGAGTCGGACGAGGTTCGACGGCTTGACGTCGCGATGGATGAGGCCCGCCTTCGCAGCGGCTGCGAGGCCCTGCGCACCGTCGAGCATCGCGTGCGCGGCGGCGAGCGAATCGAGCGGGCCCTTCTTCTCGACGATCGAACCGAGATCCTGACCGTCGAGCAGCTCCATCACGATGTACGGCCGTTCGTCCCAGCTGCCGGTCGCGAACACCTGCACGACGTTCGGATGGCTGATCGCCGCGACGGCGCGCCCTTCGCGCACGAACCGCTGCCGCAGCTCCGGGCTATCGCGGTGCTTCTCGGAGAGGATCTTGATCGCGACGCGCCGGTTCAGCCCGGTATCGATGCCGCGAAACACTTCGCCCATCGAGCCCTGGCCGATGGTCCCGTCGACGCGATAGGCGCCCAGGATGGTCCCCGGCTGAGGATTCGGCACGGCGCCATTCTAACAAGAGCGCCGCGCGCTCGCGCGTTTCGGCCGCGGGCTTTCTCGGCGCACCGCTTCTACGGGTTCGGCCGAAACTCCAGCGAAACGCTGACACGCACGTTGCCGTTCGTCGGTGCGGGGAGGCCCCGGATGTCGGACGTCACCTCGGCAGCGCAGGTCGCGAGCATGTCCAGCGAGCCGCCGCCGATCGCGCTGATCTTGAGCGGGACCCGCCGCGCGTCGAACTCGAACGCGATCCGGAGGTCGACCTGCGGGGTCTGCTGCTTCGCGCGCGCGGCGCCGCGATAGCACCCCCGCAGCGGGCTGAGCGCCTGCTCGACGGCCTTGCGGACCGCTGTATCCGCGGTCGTTCCCTTGACCTCGATCGTCTTGATCGAGGGCAGCCCATCGAGCGACCCCGGCGAGACCGGGAGCTTGTCGGGCGGCGGGAACAGGAGCTTTCGTGGGTCGACCGGCGCCTCGGTGGGCTGCGCCACCGCGACTTGCTTCGGCTCCCGGTCCTTGTCCTTGCGCGCGCGCGACTTCGGCTTCTTGACGTCCGCGATCACGACGGGCGGAGGCGGGGCCTTCTGCGTCATTTTCAGAACCGTGTCGGTCGGGGGCGACGGTTGCGCCGCGGTCACCTCGGGCAGCACCGAGGGCTCGTGCGTCGTGCTGCGGATCGCGTACGCCGAGGCGAGCACGCCAACGATCACGACACAGACAATCGCCACGATCGTCGGGAGCGGACGGCGCCCGCCTGCGATCTCCGCTGGCCTCGGCGAGGGAAGCCGGCTCGTCGCCGCCGCTGGTGCGGACGGCAGGAGCGTCCAGTTGAGCTGGCTGACCTGATCGAGATCGGACTGCGCGTTGACCTTGATGCTGCTGTTCGTGCGCTTCACGAGCTCGATGACGGTCTCGGGCTGGGTCGTTGCGGGTGGCGGTTCCTCGGGCTGTGGTGCGCGCACCATTTCCGCTCGCACGAGGCCGAGCGGGGTGATGACGCGCGCCAGCGCGACGCGCGCGACCTTCGATTGCTCGCTCGTCCGCGTGCGCGCGACCGTGACGCCATCGTCATCGCTGTACATCTGCGGGCGCGCGAGCTCGATATCGGAGTCGTTCGCAGGCTGCGCGTCGGGGACGTTCACGCGCTTCTTCGCGCGGAGGCGCTCGATGATGATGTCGTCGGGATTCTCGGGCCACTCGTCGACCGCACGCGGCCGCTGGTATTGCCCGCGCGGCGCTGACTGCGGCTCGGTCACGGGCGCCGGCAGCGGCGCGGGCTTCACGCCGGGCGTGCCGAGCGCGACCGGCCCGGTCTTCAAGACCGCGACCTTCGCTCTCGGCGTCTTCGGCAGCACGTTCGCGTTGCGGCGCGCCGGCGCCGACGTCCCCGACGCCATTCGCGGGGATTCCTCGACGGCAATCGCGAGCTCGTCGACCGTCTCTGCGCGATCGAGCGTGGACGGCCGCTGGAGATCCTCGAGCTTCGACTTCGGCCCCGACACCCCGAGGGCGACGTTCGCGTTCGACGATTCCGGGAAGTTCTCCGGCGCGATCCGCTTCAGCTCCTTGGTATCCGTCCGCGGTCCTTCGCCGGTGCGCGGGTACGGCTTCGCAAACGGTACGGGTCCGAGCCAGAGCACCGGCTCGTCGCTCGGCGACCCGCTCGCGGCGAACGGATCGATGCGGTCGAGCTCGCGCGTGCCGTTCGCGAGCTCGGTGTCATCCGACGGAAACGTGGTGTTGACGAGCTTCGCGAGCGCCGACGTTGTCGCGGTCGGCCAGCGCGACCACAAGAACGTCTCGAGCGCGATCTGCAGCTCGGCCGCGCTCTGGTACCGATCGTTGCGCTCGCGCGCGAGCGTCTTCATCAAGATCATCTCGAGCTCTCGCGGATAACCGCGGCGCACCTCCGACGGGCGCGGCATGTCACCGCGCACGAGCTTCTGCATGACCTCGTGCTCGGTCGACGCGTCTCCGAATAAGCGTTCGCCCGACGATAGCTCGTAGAGCAACACGCCGAGTGCGAACAGGTCGCTGCGCGAGTCCATCGTCTCGCCGAGGCAGCGCTCCGGCGACGTGTAGCCGATCGACTGCGTGCGTGCCCGGCGCTGCTGGCGCGCGACCGGCGGCGCGGAGAAACCGGTGAGCTTGATCGTTCCGTCGATGCTGATGAGCACCTTCGACGGCGACAGCTCGCGATGAATGAGCGGTGCGGGCAAGCCTTTCGCGTCGGTCAGGTGATGCGCGTAGTCGAGCGCGTTGCACAGCTCGATCGCGATCAAGATGACGCAGTCGAGCGGCAGCGTGCGCTTCTGCTCGACGAGCGCGTCCATCAGCTGCCGCATATCGGCGCCGCGAACAAACTCCATCGTGTAGAAATCCTCGCCGGGCGTCTCGACGACCTCGAGCACGCGCACGATCGCGGGGTGCTCGAGCATGGACGCGATGCGCGCCTCGACACGAAACTTCTCGACAGCTGCGGAGTCCGTCGCGAGCGCCTTGGGCAAGCGCTTCATCACGGCCAGCTGGTCGTGGGTGCCGTCGGGCACGTACACGAGCGAGATCTCGGCAGCTGGACGCGTCGCGAGACGGCGCACGAAGCGGTACCAACGGTGGTGTCCATCCACCGCAGTCATCCCCATCGCGGGCGTAGTCACGGGCATTTGAACCACGCTAACGATCGCGACCGAGAAGATCGAGAGCACAGTTTTTCGCGCGCGCGCTTACGATCGATTTCTCGTCGAGGAACCACGCACCGGACCGCCACCTCGCGTAGCGCGCCTCACGGGATCGCGAGCTCGCCATCGCCGATTGGTAACGACCAGCACTCGCGCATCTGAAATTTGGTCGAGCAAGTGCGCCCTGCCTGCTCCTCGCCCTACACGGCGCACCCTCGCGCGTGCGCTTCTCTGAATCATGAAGCCTGGGTTATCGACGGGGCTGCTCGTCCAAAACGGCGAGCGTGGCGCCCGCGGCACCGACGCCGAGCGCGAGCAGGTTCAAGACGGGAATGATCAACATGCCGGCGACCGCCGCACCAAGCCCGAACGTTCGGCTCCGGCGCGCGGCGAGGTATGCCGTCTTCGCGTCGTACGGCATGTCTCGGCGCGAGAGCACGGCGTCGTAGCAGTCGTACGCCGCGCCGCGCGCGGTGAAGTAGCCGCCGAGCAATAGCGCCGCGATCGTTCCGACCACGGGTATGAAGCCGAGCGCGAACAGCATCAGCGCGCCGAGGATCGCGACGAGCACGCGCTTGATCCCGTGTGCGATCCCGCGGAGCGCACTCGCCACGAACGCGGCGATCGAAAACGGCGGTCCCTTCTTGCCGGTGACTTGCTCTTCGACCGCTTCACTCAACATCTCGTTGAACGGCCCGGCCACGATCCCCGCGACCGACACGAACACCACGAGTCCGCCGACCACGAGTGCGGCGAGCACGATCACCCAGATCACCCAGCCGCCCACGCCCGCGATCGCATCCGGGAGCCACGACGTCACGCGCCCGACGATCGAGTCGGCGATGCGCATCACGAGGATGACCATCGTGGTGAGCAGCACGAGCGTGACCGCCGCGGGCGCGGCCACCCAGCCCCACAGCCGCGGGTGCTTGTTCAAGAACGCAAACCCGCGCCTGACATCACCCAGGCCACGCCCGAGCTCACTCATGCGAGCGAGCGTAACTACGCGCGCGGCGAACGCCAAGCCGGCAAGGACCGGCAGTTCAGGTCGCTACGCGTTCGGTTGCTCGTCCTGCGTGGCCGTCGGCGGATGGCAGCTGCAATGACCGTCGTCGAGCTCGATCCGCTCGTACGGTCCGCTGCGGGTTCCGAAGCCATCTCGTTGCGCGACCACTTGTCCGCGTACACGTTGTTCCATCGAGCACGCGGCCTTCGTGAACAGCTGCCAGGTGCGTTCGTCCATGCCGGCCTTGGTTAGCACGCACTACGCCATTCTCTGGCTACGTAACTATTGACCACCGCTCAACACTGGTGCCAATTCAGGGCAGCCGGCTAACCGCGCCAAGAACTTGCGATTTGGCGCCAACCTCCGCGCCGCGAGGCCCCGCTCACCGGCCCGCGTTGCCGGGCGCTCCCGCACGTTGCTACGAGCACTGCGCCCCGCCGCACGCAGCCCATTCAGTTGTCATGGTGGAGGTGCAACCGGCTGTTCGGGCTGACAATCCGCGAACCGCGCCGAGAGATCGACCAGCGCCTTTTCACACGCGGCGACCTTCTGCTTCACGCTGGCCTCGTCCGACCGCACGAGCGTCTCGAGGGCGAGTGCCCACTCGCGCCACGCTTGTCGGGCGCCCGCCACCTTGCAGCGATACAGCGCGGACACCGCGCGCGCGAGCGAGTCGCACGCGGGTACACCGGTGCTGATCGCGGCTTCGATTTCGTCTTGTAGTGGATGGCGTAGCGTCGGCACCGGTTCGCTAGCGTCGATCTCGAGCGCCGCTGTATCCGCCACGACGGCTGGCTCGACGCGCGCGGGCTCCTCGCGTGACGGCTTCGAGCACGCGACCAGCAATACGAGCACGCTGACCTTCATCGCTTCTCCTCGCAGCGTCGCAACGAAGAAATGCGCGCGACCTTCCGCGCGCTTCCGTGGCCGACCGTTGTCTCGATCTCGCCGACGCACAGCGGCTCCGTCAACACGGGCTGCGGCTTCTTCGCGCGCGCGTCCCCGCCGGCGAACGTCGCCGCGATGATCGTCCCGATCGAGATCACCGCGCCGGCAAGGATCTCGACGGCGAAGCTCTTGGTCGCGACCCGCAGCTCGCGCGTGTCCTCCGACGTGAGCGCGTCCCCGAGCGTCGCGAACAACACCGGGGCATGATCCGCGAGGTACCGCGCACTGTCGTTCGCGTCGTCGGGATGCGCATCGCGATAACGCTCGAGCACCGGCATCGCGGCCGCGAGATCACCGTCGCGAATCGCGCGCGCGATCGCGCTCCGCACGGGCCGCCGCAAGCCACGCCCGAAACGCTGAAGCTCGGCGCGAGCGTCGTCAAGGGACTGGGAATTCGCGAGCATCCAGATCGGACGCTCGAGCCGTCGCGGTTGTTCCGTGTCGCCCGGCCGGCGACGGATTATTCGCGATAGCCGCCGGGCGGCGCGTCGCTGCGATGCGACAGGTTTTCGAAGCGCGTGAAGCGACCCTCGAAGTGCGTCTCGACCGTGCCCGTCGCGCCGTGACGGTTCTTGCCGATGATGACCTCCGCGATGTGCGGGTTCTCGGCTTCCTTGTTGTAGATGACGTCTCTGTAGATAAACATGATGACGTCGGCGTCCTGCTCGATCGCGCCGGACTCGCGAAGGTCCGAGAGCTGTGGCCGCTTGTCGGTGCGTTGCTCGAGCGAGCGGTTGAGCTGCGAGAGCGCGAGTACCGGGATGTCGAGCTCCTTCGCGAGGCCCTTGAGGCCGCGCGAGATCTCGCTGATCTCTTGCTCGCGCGACGCCTTCGCCGCTTGAGGCGAGCCGCGCATGAGCTGGAGATAGTCGACGACGATGAGGCCCGTCTTCTTGCCGGCGAACAACTCCTTGTTGGAGCGGAAGCGGCGCGCACGCGCACGCAGCTCGCGCAGCGAGAGCGCGGGCGTATCGTCGATCAGGATGGGCGCCTTCGACAGCGTGGCCGCCGCGTACGTTAGGTTTGTCATGTCCTGCCGCTGCAGCTGACCGCGACGCAGCGCGGACGAGTCCACGCGCGCCTCGCTGCACAACATACGTTCGGCGAGCTGCGTCGACGACATCTCGAGCGAGAACACGAGGCATGGCCACCCGCCGGTCGTGGCCGCGTTCTGCGCGAGCGAGAGGGCGAACGACGTCTTGCCCATCGCGGGACGTGCCGCGAGGATGATGAGCTCCGTGGGCTGCAGACCGGCGGTCTTCTGATCGAGATCCGCGAAGCCGGTGGGGACGCCCGTGATGCCGTCGCTCGACTTGAAGCGCTCGTCGAGCGAGCTGAAGACCTTCTTGACGAGGCTCTTGATCGGCTCCGGTCCCGCCTTGTCCTTGCGCTGCGTGACCTCGAAGATCTTGGCCTCGGCGTCGTCGAGATAGTCGCGAACCTCGAGGTTGTCCTCGTAGCCCTTCTCCGCGATCTCGCTCGACGCGAGCATCAGCTTGCGCGCCTGGTTCTTGTCCTGGACGATCTCCGCGTACGCGTGGACGTTGTCCGCGGTGGGCACGCGCAGCGCGAGGTCGCCGAGGAAACCGATGCCGCCGATCGCCTCGAGCTTGCCCTGCTTCTCGATCTCGTTCTCGAGCGTGACGACGTCGATCGGTTTGGCGGTCGCTTCGAGCGCGCGGATCGCGCCGAACACGATCTTGTGCTTCATGTCGTAGAAGTCTTCGACCTCGAGGAGGTCGAGGTTCGACAACACGTCATTGCGCAGGATGATGCCGCCGAGGATCGATGCTTCTGCATCGAGATTGTGCGGTAGCACTCGGCGGTCACGGGCCATCAGGGCACTCTACTGAATCGGTCTGATGCTCCGGAGAGCAGAAACGAAAAAAGGCCGAAGCCTTGAGGGCTTCGACCGAAATGAGATCGACTCGCGAGAAAACTTCGGGCTACTTGTCTTTGCCGACGACCCAGAACTTCAAGTTCGCGAGCACGCCCGCCGCGAGGCGAACGTTCGTCTCGTACTTGCCGAGGGCCTTGACCGGCGCGTCGAGTGCGACCCAGCGGTGATCGATCTCGATGCCCGCCTTCTTGAGCTGCTCCGCGATGTCGCGGTTCGTGACCGAGCCGAACAGCTTCTCGTCTTCACCGACCTGACGCTCGAACTGCAGCGTGATGCCGTTGATGCGCCCGGCGATCTCGGTCGCAGAAGCGCGCTCCTTGGCGACGCGCTTCTCGATGAGGCCCTTCTCGTGATCGAGGCGGTTCTTGTTGCGAACCGTCGCGCTCACGGCGAAGCCGCGCGGGACGAGGTAGTTGCGGCCGTAACCGGGGCGAACGCTGACGAGCTCGCCGGCCTTACCGAGGTTGGCAACGTCTTGGGTAAGAATGATCTGCATCGGCATGACTAGTCTCCTGTCACCGAGAACGGCAGCAGCGCCAACATGCGCGCGCGGCGAATCGCGGTCGAGATCACGCGCTGCTGGCGAGCACTCGCGCCGCTGATGCGACGCGGGATCATCTTGCCGCGGTCCGTGACGAACGAGCGCAGGATCTGGGGGTTCTTGTAATCGATCTTCGCGACGATCTCGTCGGAGAGCAGCTTGCGGCGAACCGCGCCGCGGCCACCTTTGCCACCACGGCGATCATCGCCGTCGCGATCGAGTCCTTCATCGGGTGCGTCCATACGCGTCGACATGGCTTACTCCTTCTCCGGCGTAACGGGATCGGCGTCGGGGGCGGGGGCGGCGGGGGCGGGGGCGGCAGCCTTGGCAGCCTTGGAGCCCGGCTCGATGTCGAAGTCATCTCGCATGTAGTCGTCTTCGTCATCGTCGCCGGACGACTGCTCGTCGCCACCGCGCGAGAGGAACAGGTCCTCCTCGTCGGCTGCGGTCTGCGCGGCCTTCTCGTACGACGCGTCGTCGATCTCGCTCGGGCGCGCGGCGATGTCGATGTTCTCGTCGACCCGCACCGAGAGGTAGCGGATGACGGAGTCGAGCATGCGGAGGTTACGCTCCGTCTCTTCCACCACGCCTGGCGTCGCGAGGTACTGCCAGTAGAGGTAGATGCCCTTGCGCTCTTTGGCGACTTCGTAGGCCAAGCGACGCTTGCCCCAGTTGTCGACCTTGATGACCTTGCCGCCCATGTTCTCGATGATTCCGCGGACGCGGGTGTTCACCTCGGCCACGCCTTCGTTCGACGTGTTGGGACGCAGGATGTAGGTGGTCTCGTATTCGCGCGCCGTGTTCGGCGTGTCTTTCAAACTCTGCAGACGTGCCATGTAGATGTCCTCTTGGGTGTAAAGCCCGTCGTGGCGGACGAGCGAGGGAGGGCGGGTCTATATCACGGGATCGCGAAAGGTGGCCTGGCGTTGTGCTGATTCATCGCGGCCACGATGCCCTTCGCGAGGACGGTCTCGATGTCCTCGCAACCGGCCGCGATCATTTGCTCGACGGCCGTCTGCTGGGCTGAAGGAAAGTCGGATAGCACCCAGCCGGCGGCGTCCTTGCTGCCCGGTGGCGTGTTCGGGTCGCGGCCGACGCCCATCCGCAGGCGGGCGAACTTCGCGTCCCCGAGCTGCTCCTGAATGGAGCGCAGGCCGTTGTGTCCGCCGTGCCCCCCGCCGTTCTTGAGGCGCACGGTGCCGAACGGCAGGTCGATCTCGTCGTGGACGACGAGGATGGTGTCGACCTCGATCTTCGAGAACCCCGCCGTGCGCTGCACCGCGAAGCCCGAGAGGTTCATGAACTCCATCGGCTTGAGCACCTGCGCGCGCTCGCGGCCACGCTCGGTCGTGACGATGCCGCTCGTCGTCTCACCGCCGAGCTTGAGCGACCACGCGGGCAAGCCGTGCTTCTTCGCCAGCTCGTCGGCCACCATGAAGCCGATGTTGTGGCGGTTGCGCGCGTACTTCGCGCCCGGGTTGCCGAGTCCGACGACGAGCCAGGTCATGAGTCACTCCGAAACGACCACGACCATCGGCGCCCGTGATCGGCCGCGATGGTCGAGTCGAACAGTGCTGCGAGTTACTTCTTTGCAGCGGGCTTCGCGGCGGCGGCCGGAGCTGCCTTCGCGTCTTTGCCCGCCGGAGCCTTCGCATCCTTTGCGCCAGCTGCCGGAGCTGCGCCAGCTGCCGGAGCAGCCGCCGCACCTTCGGCCGGGACTGCGCCCTCGGCCACTGCAGCAACCTTCTCTTCTTCCGGCGCCGCGCACGTGACGACGGCGAGGTCGCGACCCGTGATGGCGGTGACGCCAGCGGGCAGCGCGATCGACGACACGTGAATCACGTCGCCGATCTCGAGCGGCGACACGTCGATGGGCAGCTTGATCGGGATGTCCGCCGGCTTCGCGCGCACTTCGAGGTTACGAAGGACGATACGAAGCTGGCCGCCTTCGATCGCGCCCTTCGGCTTGCCCTGGAACTCGAGCGGCACCGTCGAGTTGACTTCCTTGTCCGGGTCCACCGCGATCAGGTCGACGTGCGTGATGTCGCGACGCACGGGATCGATCTGGTACTCCTTGACGAGTGCGTGCAGGGTCTGCGCCTTGCTGCCGCCTTCGATCGTCAGGTTGATGACGGTGTTGTGCTTGCGAACGGGATCGAGCGCGGCGCGCAGCGCCTTCACGTCGACGATGATCGACAGCGGCTCGATGCGACCATCGGGCGAGGCGCCGTAGCAGACCCCTGGGACCTTGCCGGTCGCGCGCAACTTGCGAGATGCGCCCTTGTGACCGGTCTGTTCGCGAAGCGTGACAGTGAGCTTTCCGACTTCCATGACGTTCTCTTCTTCTTGTGGGGTCTACACGAACAACGAGCTGATCGAATCACCGTGATGGATACGCTTGATCGCTTCACCGAGAAGTCGACCGACGCTCTTCACGCGAACTTTGGGACACGCCGCACCCTGCTCGGTCTGCGGAATCGTGTTGGTCACCACCACGTGCTGCAGTGGCGAATCAGTGATGCGCTGGATGGCCTTGCCGCTGAACACCGCGTGGCTCGCGCAGGCCGACACGCTCGACGCGCCGGCATTGATGATCGCGTGCGCCGCGTTCGTCAGTGTGCCCGCGGTGTCGATGATGTCGTCAACGATCACGGTCTTCTTGCCGCGAACGTCACCGACGATGTTCATGATCTCCGACACGTTCGGCGAGGGACGCCGCTTGTCGATGATGGCGAGGCCCGCACCGAGGCGCTTCGAGAACGCGCGTGCGCGCTCGACACCGCCGGCGTCGGGCGAGACGACGATCGTCTGGTCGCCGCCGAAACCGAGCACGCGCAGCTCCTCGATGAGGACGGGCATCGAGTAGAGGTGGTCGAACGGAATGTCGAAGAAGCCCTGGATCTGGCCAGCGTGCAGATCCATCGCGAGCGCGCGATCGGCGCCGGCGGCGGTGATGAGATTGGCGACGAGCTTCGCCGTGATCGGCGTGCGGGGCTTCGCCTTGCGATCCTGCCGCGCGTATCCGAAGTAAGGAATGATCGCGACGATGCTGCCCGCGCTCGCGCGCTTGAGCGCGTCGATCATGATCAGCAGCTCCATCAGCGCCTGGTTCGGGGGCGAGCACGTCGGCTGCACCACGAAGCAGTTCACGCCACGGACGTTCTCGCCGATCTCGACATAGATCTCGCCGTCCGAGAAATGCGTGACATCCGCGCGGCCAAGCGGAATCTCGACGAACTTACAAATTTCGTCTGCGAGCGCGCGGTTGGCGTTGCCCGTGAAGATCGATAGCGACTTCAGCACGCGGAGGCTCCGTGGAGGACTCGCGATCTACCGTCATTACGAAAGCGCGTCAAGACCCTTGTTGGGGCTAACGCCGCTAAATCACGTGAAAACCGGTATCCCGAGCTCGCGCGCCCGACTTACGAGCCTTTCGACCGTCTCCGGAGGCACCTCGGTCGCCTCTTCTACGAGCATCACCGGCACCCCATTCTCGATGCGATACCGCAGCCGCGAGGCCGGGCAGACCAAGAACCCGCTCCCCTCGTCGTCATTCTTCTCCCCGCGCGGGAAGTAGAGAAGGCGCTCCTGCGACTTCGGGCACACGAGAATATCGACCAGCTCCTTCGGCAGCACGCCCGTTCCTATCACTTCTTCGCCTTCGGCGGCGAGGTCCGCTCGATGTCCAGCCGCAGCCGCCTCCGATCCAGCCACGGCGACAGCAGCGCGCCGAAGATGACCCCGATGCCGAGCGGGAACCAAGCGCCGCGGGGCTCGCGTGGGTTTCGCGACGTGAACATCTGCTCGTTCGCGAGGATCATCTCGGCCTCGCGCCCGCGATCGATCCAGACGCCGTGCTCGCTGCACCGATCGACGGGCACGTCAAGGATCGACCACGTGCTCATCGTGCTCTTGCAGAGCGGGCAGACGTTCGGCGCGGTGAGCTTCGATGGAACGAGCCGTTCGTCGAGCTCGCGATAGTCGTCGGGCGAGACTTCATTGAGCGCATCCTGCAGCTCGATCGCGGGCATGAGCTTGCTGCTGCAGGCGCCGCACGCCCAGCGCTGTCCGCGCTTCTCGAGCCCGGAGTCGCACGCGAGGCAGATCGGCCGGTCGTCGCGAAACATCACGACCAACCGCGGCGACCGAGAAACTCGATCGGCGATCGCAGCTCTGCATTGATGCGTGGAGCGAGCTCCTTCGACACGACGCCCCAGCGAACTTTGCGTCCCCGATTCTTGGGCGCGGATGGTTCGCCGAGGATCTTCCAGCCAAACGTTCCGCCAACGAGAACCGCGCGATCGTCATTCCCTTCGGAGCCAGCGCCGCGGCGTTGCGCTTCATGCCGCAGGCGCCGTCGAAGAACGTGAGTCCCGTCGGATTCGGGAACGCTTTGTTGCCAAGCATCACGACACCATCGCGCTGCTGCTTCGATAGCAGTGTGTAGTGGGTAAGACCGCCCCAGAAACCTCTCTCCCAGCGCAGACCGGCGAGCCACGCCTTGCGCTGTTGCTTCGAGTAGCCGAGCAACATGCTCTTTTGCAGCTCGCTTGACCATGTCCACCCTGTCCCCCCTCGCTAAGAAGGCTTGTGTTCGAGAGAGCGCGCATTGCCGGCACTCGCCACATCTGTTCCGCTGGAAGGATGTAGAGCCGGATGTGCTGATGTGACGCACGCATTCCTTCGCAACGATCGGGATCGAGCACGACGACCAGATCGCGCTTGTGCGCCTCGGCATGGACTTCGCGAAACGCCTCGGATTCGACCCACTCGCGATACACGGACAAGAACCGCGCGAGCGAACCGCGCGAAGCGCGATCCCGATCCTTGGCGTCTTGGCGTCTTGGCGACAAAACTCGGGCACACGCGTGCGCCGCGAGCGTGAACCGCGCGATGCGGCGAGCCGTAACGCTCACAAGGCCTATCTGCTCGAGGGGTGACGTTTCGTGATTCGCCGCGGTGGTCCGCTCGAGCACGAGCGTGATCCAAAAAGATCTTCCGTTTTGTGATCTCCGTGGCCTCCGTGGCCTCCGTGTTAACTCGGGAACACGCGCAGAACACCTGCGGAGGCACGCGCATGCGCCGTGCGAGCGAACCGCGCGAAGCGCGCCGAAATCGTCTGCTCTGCGCCTCTGCGTCTCTGCGACCAATCACCGGCACACGCATGGCCGTGCGAGCGAACCCGCGCGAAGCGCGATCGAAGTCCTCTGCGTCGACGGCATGCGCATCCGCCGTGCGAGCGAACCTCCGAAAACGAAAACGAGGCCCGCGGGTGCGGACCTCGTCTCGTACCAAAGTAGCGAGTGACTACTGCGCCGGAGCCGGCGTCGCCGGCGCGGGCGTGGCCGGAGCGGGCGTCGCAGGGGCGGGCGTGGTGCCCGTCGTCAGCGCGCTGACGAGCTTGAACTCGACGCGGCGGTTCTTCGCGCGCGCGGCGTTCAGCTTGCCACCCTTGAGGCCCTCCGGTGAAACGACAGGCTGCGAGTCACCGAAGCCAACCGCCGTGAAACGAGCCTCGTCCAGCCCCTTCTTCACGAAGTACGCCTTGACCGACTCGGCGCGACCCTGTGAGAGCTGCTGGTTGTCCATGAATTGGCTGCCGGGCTTGGCGTTGCCCTTGAGCCGCTGGTCGTCGGTGTGGCCTTGGATCTCGAGCCTGAGGTCCGGGAACTCCTTGAGAACGACGATCGCCTTGTCGAGCGTCTTGTTCGACGCGGGCAGGAGCTCGGCGCTGTTGAGCTTGAAGTTGATGCCGGCGATCACGCCCGTGAACTTCTTGAGCTGGGCCGGGATCTCGTCGGGGCAACCGTCCTCGTCCTGGAAGCCGTTCTTGGTCTCCGGCTGGTCGGGGCACTTGTCCTGCGGGTCGAGCACGCCGTCCTGATCGTTGTCTGGATCGGGGCATCCGTCGTCGTCCTGGAACGAGTCCTTGTCCTCGGCTTCGAGCGGACACTTGTCGGCGGCGTCGGGGATACCGTCACCGTCGTTGTCGAGATCGGGGCAGCCGTCCTCGTCCTGGAAGGAGTCCTTGTCCTCGGGCTCCATCGCGCACTTGTCGTTCGCGTCGGCGATGCCGTCACCGTCGTTGTCGGGATCGGGGCAGCCGTCGTCGTCCTGGAACGTGTCCTTGTCCTCGGGCTCGGTCGGGCACTTGTCGGCGTCGCCGAGAATGCCGTCCTTGTCCGGATCGAGATCCGGCGGCGGCTCCTCGATGATCTTCTCGACCTTCTTGCGGCCGAACTCTTTGTAGATAGAGAGGAGGACTTCGTAGTCCTGCGTGAAGCCGTCGCTCGGCATGTCGTCGCTGTCGACTGCGGCAGGGACGAACAGGAGGCGGCCGTCGAGACGGAGACCCCAGCCGTTGTCGACGCGGTACTTCGCGCCGACGCCGACATGGAGCATCTCGTCGGTGTCCTTGACGATCGGGTTGTTCTTACCCTCGCTGTCGGTGGAGACGACCTGGATCGCACCGCCGCCGACGAGGACGAACGGGACCAGCTTGTTGGCCGGGTTTCCCGCGCGGAACTGCGCGACGAGGCTTCCGCGATAGGTCAGGTTCCAGATGTCATAGACCTGGTCCCGACCTTCGCTTGGGATCATTCCCAGCTCGCCTTCGACACCGAGAAGGGAGCCGAAGAACACGCCGAGACGAAGGCCGAACAGCGCGGAGTTGCGCTGCGAGTCAGCCGCCGGAGTGTCATTGACACCGAGCTCGCTTCTCGTGCTGAAGACGTGGATGCCGGCGGTGCCGCCGACCTCGACTTCCGCGAGGGCTGGCGTGAACATCGCCGCAGTGAGCGCGGCAGCAATAGTGGGGCGTAACAAGCGATTCATGAGATGCGATCCTTTGTAGTTGCCGCGACGCTCCCTGCAGAGAGCTATCTCGGTTCATCTCTTATTACTTAGGGTTCTATCGGCTCTGGAAAACGATTTCCACCGGTTGGGGCACATTCGTGCACAGTCAGATCACTTCAATAGTCCGGGGCATTCAGCCCCGGGCCTTTCCGGCGAAATACGAGGGATCGACCCTAAGTTTTTCTGGAATTCGTTCGCGCCGGGCTCGGACGAGGTCGCGCGTCGTTGAATAACGGAGCGGTGAGGCGGCGGGGACTGCGAGTCCCTGCGGCATATACAGTGTCGCGCAGGCGGGTCCGCCACCGGCTTTGCCGAACAGCTCGAACAGCGGAACGCGATGCGACGCGAGGCCGAGTCGATCGAGCTCGGCGATGAAACCGTCGGAGACACCGTCGGGAACGAGCACGCCGGTCTTCACCTGACGCGAGTTGCCGGCGTACTGCTCGACGGCATCGTCGCGCGAGATCTCGACGACAGCGTCGGGACCGAGCACGCGCGAGACGGTCGCGCTGCCGCCGTCGAACAGGCCGCCGGGGTAATGGACGAGGACGGGGCCCCGGTTCGTCGGGCGCGCGCCGAAGTGAACGGTGTCGCCGTGAAAGTGCGGATAGACGAGCTCGACATAGATCCGCGCGTCCTCGGGAACGCCGACGAAGTCGGCCGCGAACGCGACGCCGTCGCGCGACGAGCGCTCGCTCTTCGGCGTCGTGTCACGATCGTAGTGACCGCGCACCGCGTACGTGAGGACGACGCGCTCGCCGACGGTGGCGACGTCGGCCATGCCTTCCCAGCGGTGCGGGTTGTCGACGATCTCGACGCGCCCGTCGATCGCGCCGAGGAGCGAGCGGTAGTAGTCACCCTCGCCGCGGCGATGCGCGAGCATGTTCGGCATCACCGCGCGCGGAACGCCGTCACGCATCGTGACCCACGGTCCGTTCGCCGCGAACACGCGGCCCGTCATCACATCATTAAGGTTGCCGAGCGTTTCCCTGGAGCCGGCGGGATGAATCGCGCCCGCGCCGTCGACCTCGAGCGCCTTGTGATCCAGGTACCGATCGTCGGCAGCCTCGAATTGGTAGAGCGCATCGCCGCCGCACGCCACGATCGCTTCGAGGATCTGCAGCCACTCGTCGTACGCGCGGCGCGGCGAGTAATCGAGGTGCGTGACCTCGCTCTTGTAGTTCGCGCCGGCCTTGTTGATGGTCGCGGGCACCGGCGGCCGCATGATCAAGAGCTCGCCGTAGACGCCAGAGAGCACGCTCATGCGGCGACATTACGCCATCGGAAGTGACTTGCGCGCGGCGTGACGCTCCGCGATCGCGGTGACCGCGGCGATCCACGCCGGCGTCGCGTTGAGCGACGGCACGAGCACGAGGTCTTCGCCGCCGGCGGCCTTGAACTGCTCCTTCGCGCGCATGCCGATCTCTTCGACCGTCTCAAGGCAGTCGGCGACAAACGCGGGACACAGCACCGCGAGGCGCTTCTTACCCGCCTTCGCGAGTCGGTCGATCTCGAAGTCCGTGTACGGCTGGATCCACGGCGTGCGCCCGAGTCGCGACTGGAAGCAGATCGTGTAGTCGTCCTTCGCGATGCCGAGCCGCGTCGCGAGCGTGCGCGCGGTGAAGAATGACTGCGCGCGGTAGCAATTCGGGTTCGCGAGCGTCTCGCAGCAATCGTCGGTCGCGAAGCAGTGCTTGCCCGTCGTGTCGGTCTTCACGATCTGCCGGACGGGCAGGCCGTGAAACGAGAACAGGACGTGGTCGGGCTTCGCATCGGCGAGCGCCGGCTTGGCGACGGCCTCGAACGCGCCGAGAAAGCCTTGGTCATCGAAGAATGCGGGTACGAAGTCGAGCGCGGGGACGGTCCAGCGCGCGGTCGCGAGCTCCATCACGCGTGCGATCGCACTGCCGGTCGACGACGTCGCGTATTGCGGGAACAGCGGGAGAACGACGATCCGATCGACCTTCGCTGCCTCGAGCTTCGCGAGCCCGTCGGCGATCGACGGATTGCCGTAGCGCATCGCGAGCTCGACGACCCAGCCGTCACCGAGCTTCTCGCGCACACCATTCGTCAGATCCTGCGAGTGATAGAGGAGCGGAGAGCCGCGCTTCGCATCCCAGATCGACTTGTACGCCTCGGCGCTCTTCGCCGGCCGCGTCGGCAAGATGATGAGGTTCAGGAGGAGCGCACGACCGACCGCGTTGATGTCGATGACGCGCGGGTCGCTGAGGAACTCGCGGAGGTATCTGCGGACCGCCGGCGTCGTTGGTTCATCTGGTGTCCCGAGATTGAGGAGCAAGAGGCCGTGCGGCATGCCGTGGACCCCTGGGTGACGGAGGCGGGCGCCAATGTCAAGGCGACCACCGGTTGGTGGTCCGAGTATTCGCGAAGGGCGTGAATTGACCCGAAATGGATCGTCGGTTTCGTGGCGCTGTATACAAATAACCGGGAGCAGACAGATCACATCGATCCTGAACGATTCTCGCAGCTTGAAAGAAGTTTTGGCCTTCCTGTTTGACCCCTGGGGCCAGCACTGCATTATGCCGAGGTCATGGCTGGGTACCCGGGAACGCCGCTGCCGAAGAGGCTTGGGATCAAGGCAGGCCACAAGGTCTGTCTGCTCAATGCGCCCGGTAGCGTGCAGCGTCACATCGAAGCGGGAGAGGACGTGCGCATCACGCACGACCTTCGCCTCCCGCCCGTGGACGTCGTGGTGCTCTTCGTCGATTCGCTCGATGATCTCGAGCGCCGCTTCGGCGATGTCGCGAACCGCCTCCACCCCGAGGGAGGTTTCTGGGTCGCGTGGCGTACGCGCCGCGGCTGTGGCGTGACCGAGAGCATCATTCGCAGCATCGCCCTCGCGGCCGGCATGGTCACGAACCGCGTTTGCGACATCGATGCGACGTGGTCCGGCATCCGCCTCGTTCTTCGCAGCGAGATCCGCGACGCGCTGATGTACCGCGTCGCGCCGCCGCCACCGCCGGTCTCGCGCCGCATGCGTCGCCCCACCGCGCCGCCGCGGATCGCGCATCGCACGCTGTCTCGCTCTGCACCGTCTGGCGGCTCCACGCTGCGTCGCGTCCGCGCTTCGAAGTCGAAGTAGCGGTCACACCGGGTGGCAATCGCCCTAAGAGATCGGCGGAAAGCCTGATCTTGGAAGCGGCTTTCGTTAATGTCCGCGCATGCATCGCACCTTCGTGGCCGCAGCTCTGCTGTTAGCGGCCTGCGGCGTCGATCCCAGCGAGGATGATCGTCCTCGGACGCTCCACTACATCACGTCGGCGGTCCTGAAGCCGACCTGCGGCAACGCGCAGTGCCACTCCTCGTTTCGCCAGATCAAGAACCGGGCGTACGACACGGTGCGCCGCGCCTGCGAGTCCATGGTCGAGCAAGGTGACGTGATCCCGGGCGATCCCGACGGGTCGTTCCTCGATCAGGTGCTCGTGCGCGCGATCGACCGGATGCCATACGACCAGCCGATGGCCGATGTCGACCGCGCGCTCTTGCGCGACTGGATCATGATCGGCGCACCGGGCCTCCCCGTCGACGCGGAGGATTGCCCGTGAAGTCGATCCTCCTCTCACTCGTCACGCTGGTCGTGCTCTCGGGCGTGGCCGACGCGTATCCGCAGTTCCAGCTCATGCGCGATCAGACGTGCACGGGCTGTCACCTCTCGCCGGCCGGCGGCAACCTCCTCAACGAGAACGGGTACGCGGTCGCCGAAGCGATGTCGCAGTTCGGCACGGCGCCCGAGTTCATGTACGGCGCGATTCCGACGCCGAGCTGGCTCGTCCTCGGCGGTGATCTACGCGGCGCGGCTGGGTACTTGAAGACTCCCGAGAACGTGGTCGCGGCGTTCCCGATGCAGATCGAGCTCTATGCCGCCGCGAAGTTCAAGGCGTTCTCGCTGCACGTCAACTTCGGACCGCGGCCGCCGACCGTCGGCAACGAAAACGCGACCCGCGTGTGGGCCCGCGAGCACTACCTCATGTGGCAGCTAGGCGACAGCGACGGGCTCTACGTTCGCGCGGGCCGCTTCATGCCGGTGTTCGGATTGCGGCTCGCCGAGCACACCGTCTACACGCGGCGCTATGGCGGCACCGCGTTGTTCGCCGACACGTACGGTCTCGCGTTCGAATTCGTCCACCAGCGGTTCGAGGCGCACGTGACCGGCTTCATCAAGGATCCCGTGATCGACTCCGTCGAGCACTACAGTGGCGGCGCGGCGTACTTCGAGTTTCGCCCGAAGGAGTGGCTCGCCCTTGGAGCCGAGGCCATGGCGGAGGTCGGGATCGACGACAAGCGCTTCCGCGGTGGCGTCACCGCGAAGGTGGTCTTGCCGGGCGAGCTGTTGCTCCAGGGCGAGTTCCAGTTCGTGAACCAGCTCGTCGACTCCCCCGACGGACGCGGTGCACCGAAGTCGCTCGTCGGCTACGTCATGGCGTCGCGCATGCTCAACGATTTCTTGATGGTCGACCTCGGCTTCGGTCACTACGACCCGAGCATTCGCATCGGCGAGAACGAGCGCACCGGCGTCGATGTCAACGTGCACTACTTCACGACGTCGCACCTCGAGCTCGTCCTCAACACGCGCTACGAGGCGATCGGTCTCGGCAAGGGCGGGGACCCCGGCGCGTACGCGATCATGCAGCTGCACTACCGCCTGTAAGGAAATTGTCGGGCGGGCATAGCCCGCGCTTCGGCTCGGTACTCGCTGCATGAGGAAACGAGCCATGACACTTCTCGCCGTCGCGGGCCTGGCCGGCGCGGCTCACGCGGCCCCCGACGCACCGCGCGCACTGCCGACGGGTGCGCCGGCGTGCGGCAATGTGATGTCCAAGTACGGCGTGCTGCGGGGCGAGGATCTGCTCTGCCCGGTGTTCCGCAACCTGCGAGACCTCGAGGAGCTCGGCCGCAACTACGACGCCGAGCTGAGGAAGTTAGCGGGTATGACGACCCCGTTAACACTCCCAGCGGAACCTCGTCCTCGTCTCTGAAGGCTCAATCGAGTCTTGGAGAATGAAGATGAAGATGAAGATCGGAACCCTGCTCGCTGTCACGCTCGCGACCACCGCGCCCGCGTTCGCGTTTCCCAAGGCACATCGGGGCATCACGAAGCCCAAGCCCGTCGCGGCGAAGCCGGCCCCGAAGCCCGCAGCCTCGCCGGTCGCGGTTGCGCCGGTGGCGGCAAAGCCGCGCACGCTGCCGAGCGGTGCGCCTGCATGCGGCAACGTGCAGTCGAAGATGTCGCCCGCGCAGGCTGCTGCGCGTGACGCGGCATGCGCGGAGAGGAAGTAGTGTTCGAGCTCGCGTGGCGCGGTGGTGCGACCGAGGCGCGTCTTCACAAGCGCCGTCCCGGAAGCGAGCACATGCCGTGGGGCACGATCGATCTCGCGCGTTATCCCGACGCTCACAACGTCGAGGCGCGCCGGATCTGGACCAACGGCGTGTTCACCGAGTACGCGAGCGCGGCTGCATTCTCCGAGCTGACGACGGCGATGCTGCAATGTGGCGCGCCGATCGATCTCGTCGCGATGTCCGCCGATATCGCGGTCGACGAGCTGTTTCACGTCGAGCTCTCGGCGCGCCTGACGATGGAGCTCGGCGGCGCCGTGCCGCTCGACTTCGATCTCGCGAACGTCGCACCGAAGACGACGCCGGGCCTTCGCCCGCTGATGCGCGCCGCCGAGATCGCGCTCGTGACGTCGTGCGTGAGCGAGTCGCTCAGCGTGCCCGCGATGGCGCGCTCGCGTGCGCTCGCGACCGAGCCGCTGATCCGTGCGGTGATGGAGCGGCTGCTCGCCGACGAGGGCCCACACGCGCGGCTCGGCTTCTGGTTCTTCGACTGGGCGAACGAGTCGCTGACCGACGCGGAGCGCACGCAGCTCGCGACGCTCGCGGTCGACACGATCGAGGTCTATGCCTCGCTCTGGCAGACGCCGGCGTGCGACGAGTGCCCGCTCCCGCAGGGGCTCGGCGGTCACGACGACGTCGGCAAGGCCGACCTGCGCGCCGCGGTCACGCATTCGATCGCCGCGCCGCTCGCACGCTATGGCATCGAGCTCGATGCCGCTCGCCTCGCCGCACTCGTGGCGTGAGCGGTATGCTGCGGGCATGCAGCGCAGCATGCTCGTCCTCAGCGTCGTCGGCGCGGATCGCACCGGCCTCGTCCAATCGATCGCTGAAACGATCAGCGCCGCCGGCGGGAACTGGGAAGAGTCGCGGATGGCGCGGCTCGCCGGTCAGTTCGCGGGCATCCTGCTCGTCACGATCGACGCGGCCCGGAGCGATCAGCTCGTCGCGTCGCTGCGCAAGCTCGAGGCGAACGGGCTCGTCGTCACCGTGCGGCCGACCGAGCCGCCGCCACAGGCCGCGGCGAGCGTGCTCGTTCGCCTGCAACTGACGGCGAACGATCGGCCCGGAATCGTGCGCGATGTCTCCAAGATCCTCGCGGAGCGCGAGCTCAACGTCGAGGAGCTCGAGACCGAGGTGACGTCGGCGGCGATGTCGGGTGATGCGATGTTCACCGCACGTGCTCGCCTCCGCGCACCCGCCACCACATCACTCGCAGATCTACGTACGAGGCTCGAGGCACTGGGTAGCGAGCTGATGCTCGATCTCGCGATCGAATAGCAGCTAACATGGGCCTGTGATCCGTGCGCTTCCGATGCTGTTCGCATGCGGGCTCTGCGCGTGCGGCCGCATCGGCTTCGATCCGAACGGTGCGAACAACGGCGACGACGTCGCGTCGATCGACGCGTCGGGTGACGGTGCGATGTCGAACGGCGCGGAAATGCCTGGGGACCCCGCCGCGTGGACCAAGTTCTTACCCGGTGCACCGACGAGCGCTGACCTCTACAGCGTCTGGGCGTTCTCCGCGAGCGACGTCTGGATCGCAGGCGCCGGCGGCGTGACGTATCAGTACAACGGCGCCTCGTGGGTCACGCGCAGCGGGCCGGTGCAGGACGTCTACATGTTATGGGGCATGGCGCCGAACGATCTCTGGGCGATCGGTCGACTCTGCGACGTCCAGCGCTGGAACGGTGCCGCGTGGTCGCCGGTCACGGTGCCCGGTTGTTCGAGCACGAGCTACTACGCCGTCGGCGGTATCTCGGCGAACGATTTTTGGATCGTCGGCGTTGGCGGCGACATCCGTCACGTCGTCGGCGGCTCGTTCACGTTGCTGCCGCAGTCGAACAACGTCGATCTGTGGGCGGTGTGGGCGGTCAGCGCGACCGATGCGTACTTCGTCGGTACTCGCGGCACGATCCTGCACTGGAACGGCGCGACGATGCTCGACGAGAGCATCGGCGCGAATGTCATCCTGTCATCGATCTGGGGCACGCCGGGCGACCTCTGGGCCGTCGGCGCCGGCGGGCTCATCTACCGCAAGCAGGGCAACGCAGCATGGGCGCAAGTGCCGAGCCCGACGCAGACGTTCCTCTACTGGGTGTTCGGCACGAGCGCGACGAGCGTCTGGGCGATCGGCGATGCCGGCGTGACGCTGCACTACGACGGCACGAGCTGGAAGCAGGTCATGGTGCCCGCAACGACGTCGCTGCGTGCCATGGCAGCGGTTCCCGGCGGTGGGCTGCGCATGGTGGGCCACGGCGGGAC
The DNA here is from genome assembly GCA_030857175.1 of Myxococcota bacterium. Taxonomy (GTDB): domain Bacteria; phylum Myxococcota_A; class Polyangia; order Haliangiales; family Haliangiaceae; genus JABFXX01. The sequence goes on from JALZOJ010000023.1 coordinate 106,444, forward strand.
GCTCTTGTCGTTGCCGTGATACCAATGATCCATGGACGTTCGGGTGCGCCGCGTGTTGATCGCGGCTGCGTTGACTCCTTCCATCGCATCCGCCCAGGAGCCGGTCGACGACTCGGGCGCGCCGCCGGCGACCGCACCGGCGGCTGACGACGACAAGAAGCCATCTGTCGTGCCCGAGGGCAACGACCCGCCGGAGCCCCCGAAGTTCACGTGGGAGCCGTTCGGCTATCTGCGCATGCAATACGTCGCCGCGCAGAACGATCCGAACGTGCAGTTCGTCGGGCGCGACGACGGCTTCGAGCTCCAGAACGCGCGGCTCGGTGCGCGCGGCAAGCTCGCTGATCGCGCCGCATTCGTGATCTCGATCGACGGCGCCGTCGACGAGCGCACGCAGATCAACGTGCCCGACGGCAAGCTGCGCGTTGGCCTGCGCGACGCGTTCGTCGACACGCTGTTCGGCGGCGCGTTGTTCGCGCGCGCGGGGTTCTTTCACGCGTGGGTCGATCCGGAGAGCCTCGTGCCCGACACGCAGCGCGCGTTCGTCGACAAGCCGCTCGAGTCACGCGGTGTGCGCGCGACCGAGGGCTACCAGACGCAAGGCCTGACGCCGGGCCGCTCGATCGGCGCGGCGCTGCGGCTCGACTCTCCCGAGAACGTGACCGGTCCGCAGTTCGGCTTCGAGGTCGCCTTGCAGAACGGCGCCGACGAGTTCGCCTCGAACAACGACAACGACAAGCCGGCCGCATCGCTCGCGGGCCTCGTGCGGTTGCCGAACCAATCGCACGTCGTCGCGGCGGTTCGCTACAACCCGCGCACCGTCGGTGACCTGCCGTTTCGCCAGGACGAGACCGACATCATGGCGTCGGGCGGCGCGATCGTGAACGTCGGGCCCGTCGCGGTCGGCGCGGGCGCGGTGTTCGTGCGCACGACGTTTCCGACGACGGGTGGGCCCGTGCGCAACGCCCTTGGCGGCCACGGTCAGCTCGTGGTCAACCTCGGCAGCGATGCGATGCCGATCGGTATCGGCTATCGGTTCTGCATCTTCGATCCGTCGAGCCTGATCACGACCGATCGTGTGATGGAGCACACGGCCGGCGCCGTGCTCGGCGTGCCAACGTATCGCATGCGCGTGCAGCTCCAGGCCACTCACGTCGTCGAGCAGCGCGAGCTCTCGAACAGTCGCATCCAGCTCGCGGCGGAGGTCTCGCTGTGAAGCGCGCGCTCGTCCTGCTCGCGCTCGTCGCGTGCGGCGATGCAGCGCCGAAGTCGAGCGCGTATCGGATCGGTGCACTCGAGGACGCGATCGGCGGCCCGCACGCGATCGGGACGATCGGCGACTTCATGCTCGAAAACGATCAGGTGCGGTTCGTGATCGCCGACACCGGCGTCAACACGAACGACCCGAGCAAGACGACGTACGGCCGCGTGAACACCACGTTCGGCGGCACGCTCGTCGACGCCGACATCCGCAGGCCGGGCGGCGGTGGTGGGCGCGGGAACGATCAGCTCGCCGAGCTGCTGCCGGGCTTTCTGTTCACCGTCATCAATCCGACGAAGGTCGAGATCCGGAACGACGGCAGCGACGGCAAGGCGGCGGAGGTCGTCGTCACCGGCACCGGCGGCGATCTGTTGCAGATGGTCTATCTCCTGAACGTCGGCCTGCTCAATCCGGCGAACCTCGAGCTCACGGCCGTGTACCGGCTGCATCCCGGCGCGAAGTACCTCGAGATCGAGACGACGGTGAAGAACAAGTCGGCGGGCGCGCATCCCTTCCCGTTTCTGCAGCCGTCGCAGCTCGACGACCTGCTCGGCCAGAACATCCCGGGCGTCGCGAACCTCCAGCTCTCGGTGCCGATGGGCATGTTGCCGCTGTTCGGCGGCGAGCAGGGCCTGTTCACGCCGGGGCCGGCCGGCTTCAACGTGCAGTACGCGATCGAGGACGCGTACAAGACCGTGCGCGGCTTCCCCGGGTTCCCCGGCATGGTCGCCGACTTCATCGCGACGAAGGGCGACGGGGTCTCGTACGGGCTCGCGGTGCCGTCGTCGCCGATGAACTACGCGAACAAGTACAAGGACCGCTATCCGGGCCAGGACATCACGCCGTACTCGATCTTGGTGCCGTTCACGTACGCGGGCGTTGCAGGCGCGTACATGTACGATCCTCCGTCGCAGCTCAACGCCGGCGCCGAGTTCTCGTATATCTCCTACTTCTTCGTCGGAGACGGCGATGTCGCGAGCGTGAGCGACGCGATCTACGCGCAGCGCGGTGCGGAGGTCGGCACGTTCGGCGGCCGCGTGCTCGACGAGTTCTCGCAAGCGCCGGTCGCGAAGGCGAGCGTGATGATCCTCGACGGGCAGGGCCGTCCGGTGAACCAGGCGGAGACCGACGGCGGCGGCGCCTTTCAGGTCAACCTCGCACCGGGCGACTACAGCTTCACCGTGATCGCGGACGATCGCCTCCCGACACCGCGCACGAGCTTCAAGGTCACAGCCGGCAAAAAAATCACGCCGAAGAACGGCCTCGTGCTCGCGCCGTCACCGGCGACGATCGCCGTGATCGTGCGTGACGAGAAGGGGCGCAACGCACCGGCGAAGGTGCAGCTGATCACGAACTTCAGCGAGGCCGACAAGGGCAAGGACCCGCGCTCGTTCCTGTACTCGCTCGCGCTCGGCGAACACCATCGCCCGACCGCATTCGACGGCGGTACGCGCTACATCGAGAACGCGTGGTGGACGAAGGACGGCCGGCTCGAGGCGCGGGTGCGGCCCGGGACATACGACCTCGTCGTGTCGCGCGGCCCCGAATACGAGCTGACGACGAAGCGCATCGAGCTGAAGGCCGGCGCGTTCGTCGCCGAGCAGCTCGTGCTCGAGCGCGCGTACGAGACCGACGGCTGGGTGGCCGGTGACTATCACCTTCATGCACGCCCCTCGACGGACTCGGGCGTGCCGATCATCGATCGCGTCGTGTCGTGCGCGGCCGAGGGGCTCGAGGTCGCGGTCGCGACCGATCACAACTACATCACCGACTACGCGCCGGCGATCGCCGCGAGCGGGCTCGATCCGTGGTTGCTCGGCATCCCGGGCATGGAGCTCACGACGTTCGAGATGGGGCACTTCAACGGGTTTCCGCTGAAGATCGATCCGGGCTCGACGCGCGGCGGCGAGTTCGTATGGGCGAACCAGATCCCGCAGAAGCTGTTCGATCAGCTGCGCGCGCTCGCGACCGACCGCGAGAAGTCCATCGTGCAGGTCAATCACCCGCGGCAGCAAGTGCTCGGCTACTGGGCGCAGTTCTTCATCGACGAAACCACGGCCCTGCCGTACGCACCGAGCGGCATCCTCGGCCTGTTCGCGCCGTACGGCGACGAGTTCAAGGCATCCAACTACTCGGTCGACTTCGATGCGGTCGAGCTGCTCACCGGTCACCGCCTCGAGGACATTCATTCGTATCGCGCGCCGAATCCGCTGCCGCCCGATCCGTGCGGCCCGATGCCGTGCAATCCACCGGTGATGCCCGGCGAGATCGTGCGCGACACGACGGGACGCGCGAAGTTTCCCGGCACCGTCGAGACCTGGATGGCGATGCTCGACAAGGGCCACCGCGCGACGGGCATGGGCGTCTCCGACACGCATGGCCTCCTCGGCGAGGAGCCGGGCTACGCGCGCACGCTCGTGTTCGTCGGCAAGGGCAAGGACACGCCCGGCGGCTTCACACGCGACGACGTGATCACCGGCATTCGCGAGCACCGCGCGATCACCACGAACGGGCCGTACATCGAGATGACCGCCGGGACGAAGTCGATCGGCGATACCGTGACGGGCGGCAGCGTCGAGCTCCGCATTCGCGTGCGCGCGCCGCAGTGGGCGAAGGTCGACACGCTGACCATCTACTCGAACAGCGCGGTCGTGCGGACGATCCCGATCCCGGCCGACCAAGGTGCGAGCTTCGAGACCGTGTTGACGGTGACGCCGCCGCGCGATGCGTGGGTCGTCGCCGAAGCAACCGGCAAGAGCAACATGTTCCCGGTCGTGTCGCCGACCGAGTTGCCGCCGCTCGACGCGACGGTGATCATCACGGCGCTCGCGGCGGGCATCGAGGGGCTCGACCTGTCGACGCTCCCGATCGCGTCGAAGCTGCAGCCCGTGCGCCTGCACCAGTCGACGCCGTACGCGATGACGAACCCGATCTGGATCGACATCGACGGCAACGGCTGGACGCCGCCGAAGACGCCGTTCTCGAGTCGCGTGAAGCCCGTGCCCGAGGAGCGTCCGGATGTCCGGACGCAGTTCGAAGCGCTGCAGGAGATCGCGCCGTGAGTGCGAAATCATTAGGCGTCTCACTGGCTAGTCTCGTAGCCATCGCGCTCCTGACCCTGGCGTCTCCCCCTTCCTGGGGACACGTGTTTGCGCCGCTGCGCAGCATCGTCGTCCAGGTCGAATCCTGCGAGGTGGTGCTTCTCGTGGGCTATCGCGCGGGCTCCCGCGAAGAAGCCGACGGGCTCGTGGCACGCGTCGCGAGTCGACCGAAATCACAAGCGGCTGCCGCGATGCGTGACGTGCTCGCAGGATTTGCGATGACGCCTTTGACGCTCTCCGTCGACGGAAAGCCGCTGGTGCCCACGACAGTCCGCGCAAAGCTCGCCACCGACTCGCCGGGGGGCCGCCCGATGGTCGTGCTGCTCGTGACGTTTGCGCTGCCGGCCGGAAACACGCTCGCGCTCTCGACGCGCGACCCGCGCAGCACGCGGATATCGTGGACAGATCGCGAGAGCGGCCGTGTCGATCTCGAGGCGGCGCCCGTGCAGGGCAAGTTCTACAGCGGCGTGGCCTCCTTCTTGCTGAATCTCTCGGCTTCGGGAGGTCCGCCATGCGCCACAGCCACATCGCCGCCGCACTGATCCTCATCGCCGCTTGCGATAACGCGTACGACCCAGACGCGCCTGCGATCGATCCGACCGCGCCCAAGATCCGCATCACGTCTCCCGAGCGCGGGACGTTCGCCGGCGCGGTGAGCTCGATCGAAGTGAAGGGCAACGCGATCGACGACAGCGCGATCACGTCGGTGACCGTGAACGGCGTCACCGCGACGGTGCAGCCCGACGGCTCGTTCGTCGTCAGCGTGCCGGTCACGCCGGGCACGAACCTCTTGCATGCGATCGCGAAGGACGCGCAAGGCAACACCGGCAAGGAGACCCGCGCGGTCGTCGCCGGCAAGCTCTCGTCGATCGACCGCACGATCACGCAGGCGATCACCGCGTCGCTCTCGGCGCAGACGTTCAATGCGATCGGCCGCGGCGCCGCGACGTTCATCCAGGACACGAACCTCACGTCGATGGTCACGCCGATGAACCCCATCGTCGATTACGGCACGACGAACGGCCAGCCCGACTGTCTCTACGCGCAGGCGAAGATCACGGGCATGGACGTCGGCAAGTCGACGATCAGCCTCGCGCCGCAAGCCGGCGGCCTCTACATCGACGCGACGCTCGAGAACATCCGCATGGACACGCACCTCCAGTGGGCGGTGTCGTGCCTCGACGGCAGCCGCAACGTCGCCGTCGGCGCGACGAAGATCCGCGTGCGCGGCATGTTCGCGGTCGGCATCAAGCCCGGCGGCGAGTTCGACATCAAGCTGCAGAACCAGAACGTCACCGTCACCGGCTTCAACGTCGATCTCGGCGGCGTGCCGCAACAGATCATCGACTACCTCGACCTCGACGGTCGCATGGGCCCGGTCATCGGCTGGGCCACCGAGCGCTTCGTCGTCCCGATGCTCAACAAGTCGCTCGACGGCCTCAACGAGACCAAGACGGTCGACGTGCTCGGCAAGAAGATCGACATCGCGCTGTCGCCGAACCAGATCACGTTCGATGTCGTTGGCGCCATCGTGCTGCTCGACAGCGAGCTGCGCGCGCAGGGCGACGCGATGTCGCCGGGGTTCGTTTACGTGCAGAACACGCTGCCCGCGATGGACAAGTCGCAGGGCTTCCAGCTCGCGATCGCGGACGACGCGGCGAACCAGCTGTTCTCGAGCCTGTGGGCCGCGAAGGCGCTCGAGGCCGGCATCGATCTGAAGAACGGCAGCTATGGCGACGTCGGCAAGCTCTACGACCGCGTCGAGATCGGCGCGAAGGTCCCGCCGTATATCGATGCCACGGGCGACGGCCTGAAGATGACGATCGGCGACCTGATCGCGACCTTCAAGAACGGCGAGTCGATCGCGACGCAGGTCGCCATCAACGCGCAGGTCGAGCTGAAAGTTGTGGCCGCACCCGACGGCGGGCTCCGCCTCGATGTCGGCGCCCCCACGACCTACGTCGACATCCTCGACGAGAACGTCGACGGCGCGAACGCGTTGTCGAACGCACAGTTCGAAGCGATCGCGACCTTCGCGCTGGGCCGCGTCGTGGCGGTCGGTTCGGGCTCGGTCGGCGCGATCCCACTGCCCGCCGCCGGCGGCGTCGCGGTCAAGAACGTCCAGGTCACGCAGCAGACCGGTTATCTCGTCGTCGACGGTGACGTGCAGTAAGGCACTCCTCGGGCCTCGGTGAGCGCTATCTCGTTGACCTGACAGGGAAGAACGAGTGATGGTCCCCTCATGGGGAGACGCCGCATCGATTGGTTTGTCGTCATCACTGCGATCCTGTTCGCGGTCGGATGTAGCGGTGGCGGGTGCGGAGGCTGCGCCGGAATGGAGCCAACGCCAGGCGGCTTCCCGGTCGCCAAGCGCAACCCGAATGCGGTGCAGCTGCGCGTGACCAACACGGCGCTCGCGAAGATCAGCGCGAACCCGGCCGCGATCATCGGCCCCCTGGTCGGCGGCGCGATGAACGGCGTGATCGACTTCAACGTGCCGGCCTCGTGCGGTGGCAGCACGGAGATCTGCTGCGTGAACAACATGCCGCAGGCGACCTGCGGTCCGTTGTCGATCGATCTGGTCCTGCGCACCGGCGATCAGCCGCGCCTCGTGCTGACGCCGCAGAACGTCACGCCGGGCCGCATGGACATGACGATCCGCGCGCGCGTGAAGACCAAGATGGATCTCAAGATCAAGACGCAGGGCGTGACCTGCGACGTCAACCTCGACACGACGCGTGGCTCGAGCCCCGACGTCACGATCACCGCGCAGCTCAACTTCCCGATCGACGGCACCGTCAACACGACGCGCCTCAACGCGACGAACGTCGCGGTCGCGCTGCAGAACGACGACATCCGCTTGAACGGCGGCTTCTCGTGCGACCTCGCCGGGTTCTTCATCGGCTTCGCGCGCGGCCTGATCGAGGATCAGATCGCGTCACTGATCCAGGACACGCTGAACGAGGCCACGTGCAAGGCGTGCGAGAGCGGCAACGTCGCCGAGTGCGGCAGCTCGCTCGCGACCGCGTGTACGAACAAGGTCTGCATGGTCGGTGGCTCGTGCATGCAGGAGCTCGGGCTCGCCGGCCGCATGCGCGGCGGCAACGTGCTCTCGAGCCTGTCACCGGGCACGACCGGCGCGTTCGATCTCTACGAGGTGCTCGGCGGTTACGCGCAGGGCAATAACGCCGGCCTGTCGTTCGGCATGCTTGGCGGCATGGAGCCAGGCGGCACGCCGCGCGATCGCTGTGGTCCCCCGTCGACCGCGCCCGCGAAGCCGGTGGTCGCGCAGTCCGCGTTCTTCACCGGCAACACGCGCCCCGATACGGGCGCGGCGTTCGACGTCGGCATCGGCGTGCACGCGTCGCAGCTCGCGCAGTTCGCATACGCAGCGTACGAGGGTGGTTTTTTGTGTTTGACCATTAGCGGCCAGACCATCTCGCAGCTGTCGACCGACACGCTCTCTCTGATCTCCCGCTCGCTCGGCAACCTCAACGAGGGCAACTCGCCGATGGCCGTTGGTCTGCGCCCGCAGAGCCCGCCGGTGATCACGCTTGGCAAGAACGTCTTCAGCGTGGACGGCATGGGCAACTCGACGCTCACCGAGCCGCTGCTCGACCTCAAGTTCACCGCGATGGAGCTCGACTTCTTCGCGTCGGTCAACGACCAGTACGTGCGCGTGTTCACGGTCGTCGCCGACGTCAAGCTGCCGGTCGGTCTGCAAGTCACCGGCATGGGCGAATTGCAGCCCGTGTTCGGTGACGTCGACGACGCGTTCACGAACCTCAGCGTGAAGAACTCCGACGCGGTGACCGAGACGCCGGCGGCGCTCGCGCAGCTGTTCCCGAACGTGCTCGGCCTCGTGCTGCCGCAGCTCTCGGGTGGGCTCTCGCCGATCGCGCTGCCGGAGATCGGTGGCCTCAAGCTCTCGGTCAATGCGATCACGGCGACGCCGCAGAATGTCGGCGGCACCGACAACTCGTATCTGTCGATCTTCGCGAACCTCGCGCCGCTCGCGATCGCGAAGCCGGTCGTGACGCAGGTCTCGCTCGGTCAGATCGCGCGTCCCGACGACGCGACGATGAAGAACCCCAAGATGTGGAAGAAGGGCCTCGGCCCGACGGTGCAGCTCTCGTTCGGCGACCAGTCGGGGCTCGAGTACTCGTATCGCATCGACAGCGGCTCGTGGTCGCCGTGGTCGACGAACAAGACGCCGACGCTGCGCTCCGGTGTGTTCTGGCTGCCGGCGACGCACACGATCGAAGTGCGCGCGCGCGAGCTCGGCCGTCCGGAAACGATCGACATGTCGCCGGTCACGCTCGACGTGGACTTCCGTACCGCCGACGGCACGCCGTACACGGCGCCGTTCCACGGTCAGTCGGGCGGCGGTGGCTGCAGCTGCGAGACGACGAGCGCGGCGGGTGCGAGCCCGTTCCTGCTGGTGTTCGCGCTCGTGCTCTTGCCCTTGCGCCGCGTGCGTCGCCGCGTCGGCCGCCGCATCCGGCAGCACGCGAAGAAGCTCGGCCTGCTCGGCTGCGTCCTCGTGATCGCGCTCCTGCCCGCGTGCAGCTGCGGTAGCAACCGCTGCGGCGATGCGACCTGCATGGACGGTGAGGTCGCGCGTGGCAGCGTGGGCCACTGGACGAGCATCGCGGCCGACGGCGATCGCGTCATGGTCGCGACCTACGACCAGGGGCTCGGTGATCTCGTCACGATCGACGTCACGGATCCGGCGAACCACAAGTTCGTCGCCGTCGACGGCGTGCCCACCGACGCTTCGTCAATCTACGAGGGCGATTACCGCGATGGCATCGAGGAGCCCGGCGAAAATGTCGGCGCGTTCACGTCGATCGCGATCGGCGACGGCCACGCGATGGTCGCGTATCAAGATCGCGATCAGGGCGCGCTCAAGTTCGCCTACGAGAACAAGGCGGGCAGCTGGACCACGATGGTCGTCGACGGTGACCAGGGCATCTCCGGCCAGTACGCCTCGCTCGCGATCGACAAGCAGGGCTTCCCCGCGATCGCGTACGTGGTGAGCGGCCTCGACGACGGCATGAACAACCGCGTCGCCGAGCTGCGCGTCGTGCGCGCGTCGAGCAAAGATCCAAAGTCGGCCGACTCGTGGCGCGCCCCGGTCACGATCACGAGCGCGCCGGGCAACTGCGGCGGGCTCTGCAACAGCGGCCAGATCTGCATCGACGGCGCGATGGGGCAGACCTGCGCGACCACCACCGCAGATTGCTCGTCGGCGTGTGCGACCGGTGAAGCGTGCGTCGCCGGCAGCTGCACCGCGGAGATCAAGGAGCCGACGATCGCGTCGATCGGCAGCGGCACCGGCCTGTTCGCTCAGCTGGTCGTGCTGAACGACGATCGCCTCGCGGTCGTCTACTACAACATGGTCGGCCGCACGCTCGAGATCGCGGTCGAGAGCGCCGTCGGTGCGGGCACGTTCGAGGTCACGAGGATCGACGGCGGCACGAACGGCGATCGCGGCATGTGGTGCCGCGCGGCCGTCGACAGCACCGGCACCGTGCACATCGCGTATCAAGACGCGCTCGGCGATCAGGTCATGTACACGACGTGGGCCGGAGGCGCGGTCGGCACGCCGGAGATGGTCGACGACGGCCAGCGCACCGGCGATCGCACACACCCGGTCGGCGCGGGCGCGACGCTCTATCTCAACGCGAGCGCACCGACGATCGCGTACCAGGACGGCATGAACGCGGACGTCTATCTCGCGACCAAGAGCGGCGCCGCGTGGACCACCACCGCGATCGCGACGGGCCCGCTGCTCGACGGCTTCTGGATCTCGGGCACCGCGCTGCACGAGGGCCGGCCGTACCTCGCCTGGGGATCGCTCGATCCGGTGGCGACGCCGCTCGGCACGATCGTCGTCGACAATCCGTAGTGAAGAGCTCCGCCTCGCTCGACTGGCTGCCGGTCGTCCAGGATCTGTTCCTCGAGCACGCGCCGCCCGCGCGGATCGCGGCGTGGCTCGACGGCACCGTGTCGACACACGTCGGCTACCTCGTGGTGCGCGGCATGCGTGCGATCGACGGCTTCGACGCGACGATCCTCGTGCGCCTTGGGCAGGCGACATCGCTCTCGATCTGGTATCGCGACCTCGAGCGGCCCGCACTCGCCGCTGCCGAGGCGATCCTCGGGCCGGCGACCGAGCGCCGCGGCCATCTGTTCGAGCTGGTGTTCACCGATGCGACGCGGCCGATCGACGACAAGCAGCGGCTCGTCGTGGCGTGCAGCGCGGATGCGAGCCCCGAGCGTCGGCTCGTTGGGCTGGCGCTCGGCGTGGTGGAGTAGACTTGGCGGATGAAGCTGCGGGCGGACGGGTTCGACGTCTGGGTGTTTCGCCGCCGCGATCGCGACCTCGAGTATCTGCTGCTGCGGGCATCGGCGGCCAAGGCACGGCGTTGGTTCGGCGGAGCACAATTCTGGCAGGTGCCTTCGGACTTCACCGGCGACGATTCCGTCGAGGACGCCATCGGGCGCGAGCTCGCCCGCTTCGGTCTCACGCCGTTTGCCATCTGGGCCGCCGAGCACGCGTACACGTTCTACAACCGGCGCTATCGCGACGTCGTTCACATCTCGGTCTTCGCCGCCGAGGTCGCCGCCGATCAGCAGGTCACGCTCGACGACGGTCATGACGAGCACGCCTGGCTCTGCGCCGCTGCCGCGCAGACACGCGTGGGCTTCCGCGGCCTGCGCGACGGGCTCGCCGCCGTCGTGGAGTACGTGACCGAGCGCGACCCGCCGCTCGCGGAGTTGCGACTCGCCTGATCAGCGTGCGCGCTGGCAACGCCGGTGATCGCCGGGTTCGGCATCGCGGGCGCCTGCACGAGCGATCCTCGGTCCGGCGGCCGAGCGTCGCGGTCATCTGTTCGAACTCTCGTCATGGCGTGCAGCGCGGATGCGAGCCCGGAGCGCAGGCTCGTCGGGATTGCGATCAACGTCGTCTAGACGCGCGCGAGGCGCTACATTCGCCGACCTGTGACTCGTCGGAACAAGCGGGGCTTGCTCGTGCTGTGCGCGGTCTTGTGCGTCGGAGGGTTTGCCTGCAAGACGCGAGAGCCCGGCACGAAGAAAGACGGCACGACGGAGCCATCGAACGTCGAAGATCGTCGACCGGCGGCGATCGTCGAGGGACTGCGGCTTTCACCGGGCGCGCACGTCGCCGATATCGGTGCAGGACCGGGCGCGCTGACGATCCACCTCGCGCGCGCCGTGGCTCCGAATGGACGCGTGGTCGCGACCGACATCGACCCCGAGTCGTTGAACCATCTCGCAACGCAAATCGCAGCGGCGGGTTTCGAGGAGATCGTGGAGCTGCGTCTCGTGCAGGGCGATACGCCGGAGCTCGAGGACAACGCGTTCGACCTCATCTTGGTCGCAGATGTCGATAACTTCTTCCGTGATCGCGACGCGTGGCTTCGTGCTGCGTCACGCGCGTTGCGCGAGCGCGGACGGATCGCGATCTCGAACAAACAGGAGCACAAGGCCGAGGCGCTGGCCGCAGCCCGAGCCGCCGGCCTTTCGCTTGTTTCCGTCACCGATCCGGTCGAGTCGCGATTCCTCGCGATCTTCGAGGTCGCGCGTCGCTGACCGATCAGCGCGCCGCACTTCGCGCCGGCACGAGGCGCCATCCGGCGGCGGTGCGGTGCCGTGCGTCGGCGTCGACGGTGATCAACAGGTACTGCGCGTTCGCGAGCACCACCGCCACGTCGGGAAAGCAGACACGCATCGCGGTGTCGTATATCGCCTTCTCCTTGTCGGGACGCTCCACGACCAAGGCGCTGCGGCCGCCGACGTGAACATCGTAGTGCTTGACGGTCGCGAGCGTCTTCGCGTCGAGGACCTCGACGCTGTTGCTCGCGCGGAACGGAGCCGAATCCGTCGTCTCGTTCGTGCTGCGCCAGCCCGCGAGCTTGAACCGGAGCGACGTCGCCAGGTCCTCGGGCACATTCCACTCGACGAGGAAGCACGCGCGCTCGGGCGCGTAGCTGATCATCATGAACGAGCTGTCCCAGTTGCCGCCTGGCGTGTGGTCGACCACGCCGGTGATCGCGGGGTTCACCATCGCAGGCGACTGCGCGAGCGAGCGGCGAATGCGGTCCTGATCGGAGGGGCCCGTGGCGAAGCAGCCGGCAACAAGCACGAGCGCCAGCAGCGGGCGATGCATGAGCCGAACACACTACGCGCGTGGTGCGATGTCAAGTAGCGCTATGCTCGGTGCCGGAGGATGAGATGCCCACGGTGATCGTGATCGGAGATGGACCCGGCGGACTGTCGGCGGCGTTGTTCCTGGCCAAGAACAAGGTCGACGTGATCGTGTTCGGCGACGACAAGTCGGCGATGCACTATGCGCACATCAAGAACTACCTCGGCCTCCCCGAGATCGCGGGTGCGGAGTTTCAGAAGCGCGCGCGCGAGCAAGTCGCGGCGCTCGGTGCGCGGCTGAGGCCGGATCGCATCGAGGAAATCTCCGGCACGAGCGGTCGTTTTCAGGTCGTGACCGACAATGCCGAGCGGTTGACCGCGAAGTATCTGATCCTCTCGGAGGGCAAGGGCCCGCGGCTCGCGAAGACGCTCGGGCTCGCCTTCGACGAAGGCAAGGGCATCGCGACCGACCGCAACGCGCACACGAGCGTCGAGGGCGTCTACGTCGTCGGTCGGTCGGCGCGCCCCGGCCGCAGTCAGGCAATCATCTCCGCCGGGGATGGCGCGGCGGCGGCGATCGATATCTTGTCGCGCGAAGCGGGCCGCGACGTGCTCGATTGGGATGAGCCGCCGGGCAGCTGAGCGCTGCAACCGGTGTGGGGTTGGCGTTGTCCTTCGTCCACCGTTGCTACAACTCGGAGCGAATCATGCGCCTCGCCAAGCTGACTCTCGCCTCGTTGCTCGCTCTCGTCCCCGTCGCGAATGCGGAGCCAGTGCACGACGACAATCGCGGGCTCGCGACCGCCGACCGATGGGGCGGCGGCGTCCGTCTGACCGGCCTCTCGGGCATCGGTGCGCTGCCCGGCGTGAACTTCGGGGCCGAGGTCGCCCTGAACGTGCGGCGCGATGAAGTGTTCGCCGAGCTCGGGCTCGCGCGGTGGCAGCCGGAGGAGGACTACGCCGTCGTCGAGAATCCCCAGCAGCGTGTCGACCTCAAGCTCGATCTATGGACGCTGCGCGCGGGCTGGGCGTCGATGGACATGCCGCTGCGCGCCTGGCTGCTCCTCGAAGTCGGCGAGATCGCGGGTGCGCGCGGCATGCAGGGCGTCGTCAGTCGCATGGTGATGGGCGAGACGCCGGGCTCGCGGCAGTGGAAAGCAGCGGGCGGTGGCTTCGGCGTCGCGTGGCCGATGTCGGATCAAGCGCGCCTGTTCGGGAGCCTGGAGATCGCGATCCCGATGGACCGCGAGCCGGTGATGCTCGATCGGCGGGGCGCCTTCACGCCGGATCCGTTCGTCGCACGCACGACGGTCGGGATCGAAGTCGGCTGGCGCTGATCTGATACACATCAGGTCGTGACCGCCGACCTGCTCAATTTCCTCGAAGACTCGCCAACGCCGTATCACGCCGTCGCCGAGGCCGCGCGCCGGCTCGCCGCCGCGGGCTTCAAAGCGCTCGACGAGACCACGTCGTGGGCGAACCTCGCGCCGGGCGGCTACTACGTGACGTCGTCGGAGACGAACCTGATCGGCTTCGTGCTGCCGGAGACCTCCGCACGCACGAGCTTCCAGATCATCGGCGCGCACACCGACAGCCCGAACTTGCGGCTCAAGCCGCACGCCGAATTCGTGGCGGAGGGCTACGCGCAGCTCGGCGTCGAGGTCTACGGCGGCGTGCTCTTGAACTCGTGGCTCGATCGCGATCTCGGCATCGCCGGGCGCTTGCTCGTGCGCGGTGACGGCGCCGCGATCGCGAGCAAGCTCGTCTCGATCGCGAAGCCGCTCTTGCGCGTGCCGCAGCTCGCGATCCACCTCGACCGCGAGGTTAACGACAAGGGCCTCGTGCTCAACCGCCAGGAGCACCTCGCGCCGATCTACGGGCTCGCCGGTGGGCGCGGCATGCTCGCGCATGTCGCCGAGGCGGCCGGCGTCGACCTCGAACGGATCGCCGGTGCGGAGCTGATGTTGTTCGATCTTGCGGCACCCACGCTCGGTGGCGTGGCGAACGAGCTGATCTTCTCGGCGCGGCTCGACAACCTCGCGATGTGCCACGCGGCCATCACCGCGCTCGCGCAGGTCAAGTCACCGTCGGCGATCAGCGTGATCGCGCTGTTCGATCACGAGGAGGTCGGCAGCGCGAGCGCGGCCGGCGCAGGCAGCGCGGTGCTGCCGCGTATCCTCGAGCGGCTCGTCGGCGATCGCGAAGCGTTCCTCCGCGCGTGCGCACGCTCGACGTGCATCTCGGCGGACATGTCTCACGCCGTGCATCCGAACTACGCGAACCGGCACGAGCCACGGCACAAGCCGCAGCTCAACGGCGGCCCCGTCATCAAGACAAATTCGCAGCAGCGCTACGCGACGACGGCAGCGACCGCCGCGATGTTCGCGACGCTGTGCGCCGACGAAGACGTGCCGGTGCAGCACTTCGTGACGCGCACCGACCTGCCGTGCGGCAGCACGATCGGCCCGATCACGTCGACCTTGCTCGGCATCCCGACCGTCGACGTCGGCAACCCGATGCTCAGCATGCACTCGGCGCGCGAGATGTGCGGCGCGAAGGATCCGGCGATGATGAACCGCGTGCTGAGCCGCTACCTGCGCCGCTAGGGCCACACGGCATCGACGGCGATCACCTCGAAGCGCGCCCAGCGCAGCTGCCCACCGGTGCGTTCGAACACGCCCTGCACGAGGATGTTCGTGGTCACGCCGGCAGGCGTCGGCACCGGCTCGACGAGGAGCACCGATCGGTCGGCGGGCTCGTCGAGCAGCTCGAGCTCGCCGTCGACGACACCCGCGACGAGGCGCTGCACGGTTGCTTGCTGGCCTTCTTCGGGCTTCGCGCCGAGCCAGGCCGCGTTGTCGGCCGTGCCGAGGGCGCCGATCCACATCGGGATCGGTGCGGGCGTCGCGAGTAGCGGCTGCCAGATGTCTCCCGAGGACGCGAACAGCTCGGCGTTGCGATCGATCGACTGCGTCGCGGCGATCACGATGCGCCCGCCGGCGTCGATCGCGGCGATCTGCTCGCGCCGGCCGTAGAAGCCGCGGTCGTCGCGACCACTCGCGACTTGCCGGGCCACGTCATCGGTGAACGCGAACAGGCCGCCCGTCGCGAGATCGATCGCGCCGCCATCGAGGCACGTGCACGAGTCGACGCACGGTGCGGTGCGCGGCGCGGCGTTCGGCGACCAGTCATCGGCGACGACGGTCATGTGGCCACCGCTCGCGAGCAGGGCAGGGCTGCGCGCCGCGGGACTGCCGAGGGGCTGCCACGGCGAGACCGCTCGCGCGG
>JALZOJ010000024.1 GCA_030857175.1 Myxococcota bacterium
TCGAAGCGGCGCGCCGCGCCGTCGCGAACCGCCGCGCCGCCATGCTCGCGGGGCAGGCGGCCGACGCCACGATCGATCCGCAGGAGGTCGCGCGAATCGCGGCCGACCTCGCACGACCGGCGCTGCGCCGCGTGATCAACGCGACCGGTGTCGTGCTGCACACGAACCTCGGCCGCGCGCCGCTCGCCGCGGCAGCACGTGCCGCGATCGACGAGGTCACGCGTGGCTACTCGAACCTCGAGTACGATCTCGCGAAGGGCGAGCGCGGGTCGCGCCACGATCACCTGCGCGATCTGCTGCGCGAGCTCACCGGTGCGGAGGACGCGCTGGTCGTCAACAACAACGCGGCTGCCACCGTGCTCGGGCTCGCGGCGCTCGCCACGGACAAGCAGATCATCGTCTCGCGCGGCGAGCTGATCGAGATCGGTGGCTCGTTCAGGTTGCCCGAGATCCTGAAGCTGTCGCGCGGCATCATGATCGAGGTCGGCACGACGAACAAAACGCACGCGCGCGACTACGAGTCCGCGATCACGCGCGAGACCGGGTTGCTCCTGAAAGTGCATCGCTCGAACTTCGCGATCGTCGGGTTCACGAGCGAAGTCTCGGCGGAACAGATCGTCGAGCTCGGCCGCGCGAAGGGCGTCGCGACGATGATCGATCTCGGCTCGGGCGCGTTCGTCGATCGCGAGACGCAGCGCGCGTGGGGCTTGCCCGACGAGCCGACCGTCGCCGAGACCGTCGCGACCGGCGCGGACCTCGTCACGTTCTCCGGCGACAAGCTGCTCGGCGGTCCGCAGGCCGGCATCGTGGTCGGCAAGCACGCCGCCGTCGAGACGGCGCGCAAGCATCCGCTGATGCGCGCGCTGCGGCCCGACAAGCTCACGCTCGCCGCGCTCGCCGCGACATTTTCGCTGTATCGCACGCATCAGCTCGCCGCGATTCCGACCACGCGCATGCTCGGCGCGAGCGCCGACGAGCTCCGCACGCGTGCGCAGGGCATCGCCGCCGCGATCGGGAACGCGGCGGTCAGGGTCGAGCCGTGTACGTCGACCGTCGGTGGCGGGGCCATGCCGACGGCGGAGCTCGCATCGTTCGCGGTGACCATCGCGGGCCAACATGCCGACGCCCTCGATCGCGGGCTGCGCGGGGCCGACGTCCCGGTGATCGCGCGCATCGAGGACGGCAAGCTCTGGCTCGACGTCCGGACGATTTCCGACGACGAAGTCGCCGACGTCGTCACCGCGGTTCGCACGTGCTTGACCGGCGCCCTCAGTCGCGGTTAGGTCCCCCGCTATGACCCCACGTGTGGTCGCCATCGGCGGCGGAAAGGGCGGCGTCGGCAAGAGCCTCGTCGCCGCGAACGTGGGGATCTTCTTGTCCACGCTCGGCAAGCGCGTGGTGCTCGTCGACGGATCGTTCGGCGCGGCGAACCTGCACATCTTCGCCGGCGTGCCGCGTCCGTCGCGCTCGCTCTCGGAGACGTTCGCAGCGAACGGCCCGACGCTCGCCGAGGTCGCGGTCGCGACGCACGTCCCGCACGTGAAGCTCGTCGCGGGCGTCTACGATCCGCCGTGGGTCGCGGAGCCCGGCGGCGCGCGCACGAAGCTCCTCGCCGAGCAGCTCCGCCAGCTGCAGGCGGACTGGGTCGTCGTCGATCTCGGGCCGGGCCTCTCGGCGCCAACGCTCGACCTGTTCCTCGAGGCCGACATCGGCCTCATCATCGCGGTGCCTGATCCGACGTCGATCGAGCTGATGCATCGGTTCGTGAAGGCAGCGTTCCTCAAGCACCTCGAGCGCAGCGGGCTCGGTAGTCTCCTCGCGCGGTGCTCACCGCCATCTCGCTCGCCGCTCGACTACGAAGGCGGTACGCCGAGCGCGCTCGAGGTCTATTTCTCGGCGGTCGAGTGCGAGTCGCCCGACCTCCCCGAGTTGCGAGCCGCGATCTTGAAGTTCGCACCGCACCTCGTCATCAACTCGGCGCGTTCGAAGTCCGACATGGAGCTCGGGCGCGCGGTCGCGAGCGCGGCGCGGCGCCGGCTCGGCGTACCGATCCGCTACCTCGGTCACCTCGAGTACGACGAGGCCGTGTGGGCGTCGACGCGCCGCAGGCGGCCGCTCCTGATCGAGCACCCCGAGACGCGCATCGCGAAGTGCTTCGAGCGCATCGCGCGCGGCCTGCTCGCGGTGCAGCCGCCGAAGTCCGACGGCGACGTGTTGCCCTCGGACTCGCACTACGAGCTGCTCGAGGTTCCGCCGACGGCGAGCTTCGAGGATATTCGCCGCGCGAATCGTCGCATTCGCGACATCTACGGCGCGGAGTCGATCGCGATCAGCGGGCTCTACGATCCGGCGAGCCTCGAGGCGGTGCATCGCCGGCTCGACCTCTCGTACACGACGCTGATGGACGCGGCGAAGCGCAAGGAATACGACATGGAGCTGTTCCCCGACGGCGTGCCCATGCCGATCACGCATTCGCCGATCGCGATCGGCGAGGCGCCATCTCCGCGCCCGCCGGCGAAGGTCGATGATCCTGCGACGCTCGCCGTGCGACCTGCGATGCCCGAGATTTCTGCGACGACGGTCTTCACCGGGCCGCTGCTCCGGCAGATCCGCGAGGCGATCGGCGTCGAGCTGCGCGAGATCGCCGAGAAGTCGAAGATCGGCATGGCCTACCTGCACGCACTCGAAGGCGAGGTCTTCGCGAAGCTGCCGGCCGCGGTGTACGTGCGCGGTTTCCTCTCGCAGTACGCGCGCGCACTCGGGCTTGATGCCGAGCGCGTCCAGCAGACGTACCTCGCCAGGTTCAAGGCCGTACGGCCGTCTCTCGACGAAGACGACGAGCAAAGACCCAGCAAGCCTTGACCTGCGCGAGCTTCGGCTCCTACGATCTCGATATGGCGACCCTCATCGACAATCCCAAGCGCGCGCGTCAGCTGGCCCGCGCGATTGCCTCGGACCTGACCCTCTATCACGAGCCGAAGATCCTCGAGGGCATCGCCAACGACAACCTGTTCGACGTGATGGCCGACGAGGTCAACGAGGGACGCGAGCTGTTCAAGAGCCGCGTCACCGAGGAGATCTTCGGCCTGCACATCTACGAGCGCGCGATCGTCGACGTGCTCGTGAAGTCGAAAGGTCACGTCAAGTCGAAGATCTGGTAGCGCGCGACGCGTTAGCTTCGCCGCATGGCGAGCGTCCTCGCGATCGTTAGCAAGAAGGTCTTCGACCGCGACTTCGACGCCGGTCTCGGCGAGACGGTCCCGACCACCACGTACGCGAGCGCGCATCCATCGCTCGCGAAGCTGGCCGACGGTGGTGACCTGTTCCTCGTGACGGTCGCGCCGGGTGAGGAGCTGTGGCTCGCGGGCGTGCTCGAGCAGCCGAAGTTCCAGAAGGACAAGTGGGTCGCGAAGGCGAACACGGCGCCGATCAGGGACATCACGGCGCTGATCCCGAAGCTCGCGTTCGAGAACGGCAAGGGTCTGACGGCGCGCGCCGGTGCGCTCGCGATGTCGTTGCAGTCGCCGCGCACGCTCGCGGAGTCTGATGTCGCGCTGCTGCGTGGTGGCAAGTCGGTCGCGACCGCGAAGGCGGTCGTTGCGAAGGTGGGCAAGGTCGTCGCGGCGAAGACCGCGAATATCACCGCCACGCCGGTCGCGCCGGTCGCTCCGAAAAGCACCAAGCACCTCTCGCGCGCGCAGGAATGCCTCGACGGCGGCGACGTCGCGTCGGCGCTCGACGAGCTCTTGAAGGCGTGGGCGCAGCACAGGGCAGCCGAGATCGCGGATCTCGTCGACGATCTCGGGGCGCACGTCGCACGCGCGCTGCCGCCGATCGAGACGAAGAAGACCGTGATCGACGGCGCGTGGCGCGACGTCGGCGATCAGCTGCGGCCCGTCGACGTGCCGCGCCTGCTCGCGGCGTTCGAGCACGGCTCGTCGGGGCAGCTCGAAGGCTGGCTCGAGATCCTCGATCGGTTTCCGGTGGATCCGCGGATCTGTCGCGGCGCGATCGACGCCAGCATCGAGTTCGTCGCTTCGTCGGCGGGTCCGACGCGGACGCGCGCGAATCGCCTCGCCGAGAAGATTGCCGATGGGCGCTGCTTGCCGCAGATCGACAAGCTGATCAGGAAGCGGCTCGACGCGTGGAACGCGAAGGAGCTGAACGAGCGGCTGCGCAAGCTGAAGACGAAGTTCGCGCCGCCGCCCGCGCTGGCGAAGGAGGACAAGGCAACCGTTGTAGCGCTCGCGAAGACGATCGCGAAGCTGGCGAAGGGCGCGCCGCCCGATGCGGCATCACTCGTGCGCGCGACGAAGGCGTCCGACGACGACGGCTCGCGCCTCCTCGCCGAGGTGCTCGCGGATCCCGAGGCCGAGGCGCCGCGGCTCGTCTATGCCGACTGGCTCCAGCAGCACGAAGATCCGCGCGGCGAGCTCATCGCGCTGCAGCTGCAGCCGTCGCGCACCCCGGCACAGGACGATCGCATCAAGAAGCTCGTGAAGACGCACGGCAAGACGTGGCTCGGTCCACTCGCGGCCGTGGTGTCGGATCCCGTGTTCGAGCGCGGGTTCCTCGCGGCGTGCACGGTCGAGCTGGTGTCCGAGAAACATCGCAAGGAGCTGCTGTTGCATCCGCTCTGGGCGACGGTGAAGCGCGTCATGTGTAACGAGCGCGCGGTCGTCGAGAGCCCCGCGATGAAGTCGCTGCGCACGGTGCGCAAACTTCCGATCGAAGAGCTCGGTGACCTCGCACGTCGCAAGGGGCCGCTCGCGATCGAGGCGCTCGAGTGGGTCAGGCCTTTCGATGACGAGGACGCGCACGAGGCGTGGGAGGCACTGTGTGCGGTCGGCGCGTTCACGAAGCTGCGCTCGCTCGGGCTCAGCCTTCCCTACAGCGCGGACGAGTACATGGGTATCGCGCTCGAGGGCTGGAAGCCGTTCTTCGGCACCAGGCTCGGCAAACAGCTCGAGCGGCTGCACCTGGGTCTCGGCCGCGATGCGCCGCGTGTGGCCGATTGGCTCGGCGCGTTCGCGCTGTCGAAGTCGCTCACGACACTCGCGTTCACCGAGCACGTCGACCAGACCGTGGAGATCCGGCGCGACGGCAAGCGCTTCGCGATCGCCTACGAGCTCAGGGACCCGATCTGGGAGGGCTCGGTGCGCCGGGAGATGGGAGACGCGATGTCCGAATTCTTCGAGGGCTTTCCATCGAAGTTGTGTCCGCAGCTCGACATCGTCGTGCCGACGAAGATCTCGAAGCCGCAGCTCGCCGCGGTCGACGCGCACTTCAGGGCGCTGCTCGCCACGAAGTTCGAGCGCGTCACGATCGCAGCGCGCTGAGCATGGCCTGCATGTCCGCGGGCAGCGGCGACACGAACCGCATGTGCTCGCCGGAAACGGGATGATCGAGCTCGAGCACCGCGGCGTGCAGCGCCTGACGGCCGAGCGTCTTCGCGAGCAGCGCGAGCTTCGGCGGCGGCTTGCCGTACAGCTGATCGCCGAGCAGCGGCCAGCCATGATCCGCGGCGTGCACGCGGATCTGATGCGTGCGGCCGGTCTCGAGCCGAAACCGCACGAGCGCGGCGCCTTGCAGCGCTTCTTCGACGCGCCAGTTCGTGACGGCGGTCTTGCCCCACGTCACCCTCGACGAGAACCGCTTGCGATCCGACGGGTGACGGCCGTGAAACGTGCGCAACGTGCCGCTCGCCGTCGCCGGCGGCGGCGCCGCGATGCCGAGGTACTCGCGCAGCATGTTGCCGGCGGCCGCTTCTTTCTCGCGTGCCGCGTGGCTCTTCGCGGCGAATGCGGCCGAGAGCGAGGCGTGCGCGCGATCGGTCTTCGCGACGACCATCACGCCGCTCGTGTCCTTGTCGAGGCGATGCACGATGCCGGGGCGCAACACGCCGCCGATGCCGCCGAGGTCCTTGCAGTGGAACAGGATCGCGTTCACGAGCGTGCCGTGCGTATGGCCCGCGGCGGGATGCACGACGAGGCCGGCGGGCTTGTCGACGACGATCAGCTCGGAGTCCTCGAACACGATGGCGAGCGGGATGTCCTCCGCGACCAGCTCGAGCGGCTCCGGCGCCGGCACGTCGACATCGATCACGTCGCCCGCCTTCACGCGCTGGCCGGCCTTCTTCACCGGCATCTGGTTGAGCGTGACGAAGCCGTCGTCGATCAGGCGCTGGACCATCGCGCGCGAGAGCGTGGCGACCGCGTCCGCGACCACCGCGTCGATCCGCTCGCCCGCGCGCTCGGTCTCGACGGTGATGCGATGCTCGTCGAGGTCTTCGCCGTCATCGCTCACGTCTGCACGTTACACTAGTCCCGTGTTGCGCTCGCCATGGCTCGGTGTTCTCGCGCTCGTCGTCGCTGGTGTCATCGGCTACGCGCTGTCCGATGGCGGCGCCGGTGCGCCGAGGCTCGAGTCGGTGACGGTCACGATCCGCCCGACGCGCGATAACGGTGCCGCGTGGGACTTCGGCGGCGGATTGCCCGATCCGAAGATCACGGTGCAGCAAGGCGACACCGCGCTCGCGACCTGCGAGGCGAAGGATCAGCTGAAGCCGACCTGCGCGGTGCATGCGACGCTCGAGCAGGGGACGCTGCGCGTGGTCGTCGTCGATGTCGACCAATCCGATGACGATGTGGTCGGCGAGCTCGCGATCGCTCCGGCGGCGACGACGACCGCGGGGAGCGGCGCGTTGCAAGCCGTCGACCTGGTGACGACCGGCGGTGGTGGCGCGTGGGCGCGGTTCCGCGCGCTGTGGATCGCGCTCGCGATCGGTCTCGCGATCGCCGTCGCGCTCGCGCTGTATCGCAGGCGCGACGCGTAACTTGTCGGTGTCCGGTGACAGGTCGCACCTGTAGCGTCCGGTGACAGGTCGCACCTGTAGCGTCCGGTGACAGGTCGCACCTGTAGCGTCCGGTGACAGGTCGCACCTGTAACTCACCCAGTTGCGCTGCAGCAGCTGCAACCCAGCAACCCAGGGCCGACGCGCTGTCAGGTGCGGGTGACTAGACGCCTTCGATGCCGTACTGGCGCAGCTTCTTCCACAGCGTCGTGCGGTTGATGCCGAGCATCGTCGCGGCCTTCGTCTTCTGACCCTCGCAGAGCTCGAGGACGCGCAGGATATGCGTGCGCTCGAGCTCGTCGAGCGTCGGGACGTGATCGCCGGTGAACGTGGTGAGCCCGGTCGCCGGAACCGCGGCGCGGCCGAAGCTCGTTGCAACGTCGGCGACGTCGATCACGTCGACCGACGAGAGGATCACGGCGCGCTCGATCGTGTTCTCGAGCTCGCGCACGTTGCCGGGCCACGGCTGCGTCATCAGGTGATTGACGGCAGCGTCGGTGAGGTGCGGGCGGCCACGTTCGGCACGCAGCGCGGCCTCCTCCGCGAAGTGGCGCGCGAGCAGCGGGATGTCGCCGGGGCGATTGCGTAGCGGCGGCACTTCGATCGTGATGACGGCGAGGCGGTAGTAGAGGTCCTCGCGGAACGTGCCGCTCTTCACGCCTTCGTCGAGCGCGCGGTTGGTGGCGGCGACGACGCGCGCATCGACGCGGATCGAGCTCGTGCCGCCGACGGGCTTCACTTCGCCGTCCTGCAGCGCGCGGAGCAGCTTCGGCTGCAGCTCGAGTGGCAGCTCGCCGATCTCGTCGAGGAACAGCGTGCCGCCGTCCGCCGCGAGGAACAGGCCACGCTTCGCGGTGTCGGCCCCCGTAAACGCGCCGCGCACGTGACCGAACAGCTCGCTGTCGAGGAGCGTGCCGACGAGCGCGCCGCAGTTGACGGGCATGAAGGCGCGACCGGCGCGACGGCCGGCGAAGTGGAGCGCGCGCGCGACGAGCTCCTTGCCGGTGCCGGACTCGCCGGTGATCAGCACGGTCGCGTCGGACTGCGCGACCTTGTCGATCGTGGCGCGCAGCTGCTGCATCGCCGGTGACTCGCCGATCATCGAGCCGTACGCGAGGCGCTTCGTGAGCTCGCCGTGTGCGCGCTTGAGCTCGTCTTCGGCGAGTGCGCGTCCCACCACGAGCCGCAGCTCGTCGGGCGAGAACGGCTTGCCGATGTAATCGCGCGCGCCGAGCTTCATGCCGCGCACGGCGGTATCGATCGACGGATACGCGGTGATCAGCAGCACGGCCGGCGGCATCTCGCCCGCGAGCAAGCGCGGCAAGATCGAGACGCCGTCCTGATCCGGCAGATTGATATCGCAGAGGATCAAGTCGAAGCGGCGGCGCGTCACGGCCGCGAGCGCGCCGGCCGCGCAGTCGACGGCCTCGACCTCGTGACCCGCGCGACCGAGCACGTCACTGCACAGCGACCGGATGCCGCGCTCGTCGTCGACGATCAGGATCGTGCTCACGTCGCGTTGGGTATCACGACGCGGAACTCCGCGCCACGACCGTTCGGCCCGTCGGTGACCTCGATGCTACCGCCCGCGGTCGCGACGAGGTGCTTGCACACCGCGAGGCCGAGGCCCGTACCGACGCCGGCCGCCTTCGTCGTGTAGAACGGATCGAAGACCTTGCTGCGCTTCTCGCGCGGAACGCCGGGTCCTTCGTCGGTGACGGTGATCTGCGTCGCGATCCCGCCGGCCGCGGGCTTCACGCCGAGCGTGATCGTGCCGTCGGGCTCCGTCATCGCCTGCGCTGCGTTTTGCACGAGGTTGACGAGCACTTGCTGCAGCGCATGCGCGTCGATCGTCACCGACTTGGTCGACTGCACATCGGTCGCGAGGTTCGCGCGTGCGCGCTTGAGCTGCGGGCCGAGCAGCGCGGTGACATGACGGATCACGATCGCGGGCTCGCACGCCGGCGGCGCTTCTCTCGGGACGCCGGCGGCGGGAGTCAGCTGCTGGTCGCTCGTGCGCGGCGTGCGCGCGTACTCGAGCAAGCTGCCGACGATGCTCTTCATGCGCTCGGCCTCGCTCGCGATCATCTCGAGCGCGCTGCGGTCGGGATGGCCTTCGGGCTTGTCCTCTTGCAGGAGCTTCGCGTAGCCGAGCACGGTGGTCAGCGGGTTGTTGATCTCGTGCGCGACCTGCGCGGACATCACGCCGACGCTCGCGAGCCGATCGCCTCGCGCGAGCGCCGCCTGCAATTCGCTGCGCTCGGAGATCCGGCGCGCCATCTCCTCGATGCGCTGGCCGAGGATGCCGATCTCGCCCGGCCCGACGATCGGCGCGCCCGCGTCAGCCCCGGCCGCGATCGCATCCGCGCGCTTCGCGAGTGCCGCGAGTGGTCGCGTCAGCCGCGTCGCGAAGAATCCGCCGAGCGCGAGTGCGAGCGCGAGGGCCGCGCCGCCGATGATCAGCGTGTCGCGCGTGGTCTGCCGCGCGAGCGCGTACGCGTCGTCCTCGGGCTGCTGGTGCAAGATCGCCCAGCGCACGCCGCGCAGCGACTGATAGCTCGAGAGGTTTCGATACGCGCTGACCCAGCCGTTCGTGACGAGCGTGCCCTCGACGCTCGACGCGAGTGCGCGATCGACGGCGGGGTCCTTGCCGGCGAGCGTGTGTGGCGCTTGCTGCCACGCTTCGCTCGGCACACCGCGCAGCTGTTCGCTCGATGCGACGGGCACGCCGGTTCCGTCGACCACGACGACACGCGCGCCGCGCCCGAGTCGCGCCGCTGCGATCACGTCGCGCACGAAGCCGAGATCCAGCGTCGCGACGAACACGCCCATCAGCTCGCCGGTTCGCCCGCGCGCTTGCACGACGAGATGCACGACGGTCTTGCCCGCCGCGTGTTGCGCCTCGCCGATGTAGCCGCCGAAGCTGTGCGAGCCAACGTCCACGCCGCGCGGCACGGGGTCGCCGTAGCGAAGCTCGCCGTCCGCGTCGAGGATCGACAACGACGAGACGATCGGCACGTCGCGCCGCAGTCGCTTGATCAAGAGCTGTGTCTTGCGAACATCGTCGGTCTCGTCGGCCCATGTCGCCGCGGCGAGCTCGACGGTACGCCGCGAGTCCTGCAGCGTTCCGTCGAGCGCCGCGCCGAGCGCGCGAATATGCGCGAGTGCACCGCGCTCGACCTCGCGCTTCACATCCGCACGCGCGCGCACGATCGCGAGCACGCCCGTCACGACCGTCGGAATGACGGCGGCGAGCACGAGCACGAGCAACACGCGCCAGCGTAGCGACGGCGAAGGTCGCTTCTCGGGTGGCTTGTCGTCGTCGCTCACGGGCCACTCCCACGCGCGATTCGTTTCCAGCCGCGGCGGATGCCTTCCGCGGCTTCCTCGGCCGTCGCATCGCGCGAGATCACCGCGGACAGTGCCGGGTTGAGATCGTCGAACAGGAGCGGCGTGTTCGGCGCCTGCGGCAACGGCTCTGAAGCTCGCAGCGATTCGTAGATCGAGCGCACGAGCGGCGTCGTTCCGGCGAGCGCGGAGATCCGCGTCGGCACCATCGTGAGCTCGGTCGCGAAGCGCTGCTGGACCGCGATGTCGGCGAGCTCGCCCGCGAGGCGCCAGCCGCCCTCGGGATCTTGTGCGCACGCAGGAACGACGAGCACCTGACCACCGCGCGGCGCTTTCGCGAGTGGCGTGATCGCGAGGCGATCGCGAACCTCGAGCACACCGAGCTGCCACGGGCCGGTGATCCAGTACGCGACCTCGTGCGCGTGCCAGCGGCGCAGCTCGTCGGGCGCCTCGGTGCCGGCGGGAGGTGGCGGCGGCGCGACGTCGCCAAACAGCGCGGTGAACTTCGAGAGCGCGCGGACCGCCCCCTCACCCTCGATGCTCGCGGGCGTGAGGTCGACACCTTCCGCGCGCAGCCACGGCACGAACCAGTAACCATCGACGCGCACGCCGAGCGGGTAGGGGCTCGAGCTCGTTCGCGTCGCGCGTGCGGCGGCCACGAGGTCATCGATCGCCGGCGAGATCGGTGCGGGTCGCGAGCTATCGCGCACGACGACGAGCCCATCGACGGTCTGCGGAACACCACGCGCCGGCGTGCCGACCATCGCGATCGCTTCGGGCGTCCAGTCGAGCTTCGCGAGCGCGTCCGGGACCGGGCGCAACAGCTTCGCGGCGGAAAGGCCGGTCAGCCACGTCGCGTCGATGCGGATCAGGTCCGGGCAGTTCTTGCCGATGCGCAAGATCTCGCCGATGACTTGTTGTCCGCGCGCGAACGGCACGAGCGACGACTCCACGGCGAGGCCGCGATCCGCGCCGAGCTTGTTGAACAGCTCGGTCTCCTCCGGGCCGAACGTGTGCAGAAACCGGATCTGACGCGCCGCCGGCGCTTCGCTCTCGCGACAGGCCACGAGGGCCAAGCAGAGCAGCGCACGCGACAACACGCGAGGACTGTACATCGTGCGGGCGTGATACTAAGTGCCGTGCGCAGCATGACGGGCTACGGACGCGGCGTCGCGGAAACCGCGGGCATGCGCGCGACCATCGACATTCGCGCCGTCAATCATCGCTTCCTCGACATCAAGCTGCGTGGGACCGGCGTGTCGGCGGCGATCGAAGAAGCGATCACCACGAGGATCCGCGGCGCGCTCGAGCGTGGTGCGATCGCGGTGTCCGTGCACGTTCAACACGACACGCGGGCCGGCGGGTCACGCATCGATCACGATGCCGCGACGCGCGCGGGCGAGAAGCTCGTCCAGCTCGCGACGACGCTCGGCCTCGCGAAGCCCGACCTCGCGCTCGTGCTCGCGCAGCCCGGCGTGATCGTCGAGTCCGCGGTCGATAGCGACAACGATCCGACGGCGGTCGTCAAGGCACTCGAGAGTGCGCTCGCGCAGCTCGACGTCATGCGCACGAACGAGGGCAGGGCGCTCGCGACCGAGCTGAACCTGCGCCTCGACGAGCTCACCACGCTGCGCGCGACGATCGCGACGCTCGCGGCAAACGTGCCGCAGCTCGTGAGCAAGCGCCTGCACGAGCGCTTGAAGCGGCTGCTCGAGACAACCGACGTCGATCCCACACGGCTCGCTCAAGAGGTCGCGCTCCTGGCCGATCGCGCGGACGTGACCGAGGAGCTCGTTCGGCTTGGCTCGCACATCGAGCAAGCGCGCGCGCTGATCGCGAGCCCGACCGCGGCGGGGCGCCGGCTCGACTTCCTCGTCCAAGAAATCGGCCGCGAGCTCAATACGATCGGAAGCAAGTCAACGGTTGCCGAGATCAGCACGGCCGTGGTCGATGCGAAGGCCGTGCTCGAGAAGGTTCGCGAGCAGGTTCAGAACGTCGAATGACATCAGAGTCTCGTGTAATGATGCGGCCGTTGTGAGTCGCGGTGTTCTCGTCATCGTGTCGTCGCCATCAGGCGCGGGAAAGACCACGCTCACGCGGCGTCTGCTCGACGAGTTTCCAGACCTCGAGTTCTCGGTCTCGTACACCACGCGCCCGATTCGGCCCGGCGAGGTCGACGGCCGCGACTACCACTTCGTGACGCCCGAGAGCTTCGAGAAGATGGTCGAGCGCGGCGACTTTGCCGAGCACGCCTTCGTCCATTCAAACCGGTACGGGACAGCCCAGGCTCCGGTCGAGTCGGCATTGTCGGCCGGCCGAGATGTGATCTTTGACGTCGATTGGCAGGGTGGGGCGGCACTCTCGGCCCGCTGGGCACAAGACTCGCTGAAGATCTTCATCCTCCCGCCAGATCTCACCACGTTGGAGCACCGGCTCCGGCGGCGCGCGACCGACGATCCGAAAATCATCGACAAGCGGCTCGCCAAGGCGATCGAGGAGCTCGAGCACTTCAGCGAGTACGACCACCTGATCGTCAACGACGACATCGAGCGTGCCTACGCGGTGTTACGCGCGCTCTACCTCACCCGCCGGCACGGCACGACCGACCGAGCCGATGTCGTGTATCCACTATCGGAGCTCACCGCGGTCGTGGCAGCCAATGATGCGACACAACCTGATGCGCACGCACGCAAGTTGATAGCGCGCGCCTGAGACATCAGGCATCCATTTCAAAAAGCTGCATTGACGGGATGATCGCGCCCAGCCATGCTGGATCTATGAGCGGTCATCTCGTTAGAGGCGGCCTGATTCTGGCAGCGCTCGGGGCGCTTGTCGGGTCGGGGTGTACGCGAACGTTCCGCGCATCGACGGTGCAGCCGAACCCACTCGCACAACCGACGGAGACCCTCCGCCAGTCCGAGAAGATCACCATCGTGACCGGGGACATGGAGCTCGAAAAGCCCGACGACCCGGAGCCGACCCAGCAAGCCTCGGTCGTCCGCAATCAGCGCTATCCGCTCTACAACCAGGCGAGCTTCACGATCGTGTCGCGCGATCGCCTGCGCTTTCACGTCCAGATCGATCACAAGTGGGAAGACTGGGCGAACCTCAAGACGTGGGAGGTTCGGCTCGAGGATGACTCCGGTCGCAAATGGATCCCCGAGTCGATCGAGCACGCGCGCACCAAGCTCATGACCACCATGTGGGACCGCGAGCAGCGGTCGGCGATCTGCAGCTCGGCCGGCAAGGACGCTGCGGGCAATTGCTACAACACGGTCGGCATGCGGAACGACGGCTGGCGCAACCGACAGACGCTGGGCACGCTCAGCGTGTTTCGTGGCAAAGCAGACTTTGTCTTCTATCAGCGCGACCTGTTCCACGCGAACGTGCGCTCGCTCCGGCTGGTCGTCAGCCGCCCAGGCGAAGCCTTCGAGTTCACGTGGAAGTTCGCCGATACCATCGCGACCAATTAGGCAGGTCTCGTCGCGTGATCGCGGCTGCGTGGTAGCGTAGAAGTGCGCCCGCAGTCGTATGCATCAGCTGGATCAACTTCTCTCCGAGCTTGCCGGATACCACCCTGGCGCCGACATCCCGCTCGTTCGCCGCGCGTATCAATTCGCCGCGCAGGCGCATGACGGCCAGACCCGCAAGTCGGGCGATCCGTACGTCACGCATCCGCTCTCGGTCGCGCAGATCATCACCGAGCTGAAGCTCGATGTCGCGTCGGTGTGCGCGGGCCTCTTGCACGACTGCGTCGAGGACACGAGCGCGACCGTCGAGCAACTCGGCGAGCTGTTCGGCAAAGAGGTCGCGTTCCTCGTCGACGGCGTGACCAAGCTCGGCAAGCTGCCGTACTCGACGCGCGAGGAACAGCAGGCCGAGAACTTCCGCAAGATGCTGCTCGCGATGGCGCGCGACATCCGCGTGATCCTCGTGAAGCTGTGCGACCGCCTCGACAACATGCGGTCGCTCAACCACCTCCCGCCGGAGAAGCAGGAGCGCATCGCGGCCGAGACGATGCAGATCTACGCGCCGCTCGCGAACCGCCTCGGTATCCAGTGGGTCAAGGTCGAGCTCGAGGACCTCGCGTTCAAGTATTCGTTCCCGGGCGAATACGAGCAGCTCGCGGCTGATGTCGCGAAGACGCGCGCGGAGCGCCTCGAGTACATCCACTTCGTCGAGAAGCTGATCCAGAAGGAGATGGGTGACAACGGCGTGCCCTGCGAGGTCATGGGCCGCGCGAAGCACCTGTGGTCGATCTATCAAAAGATGAAGCGGACGCAGCGGCCGTTCGAAGAGATCCACGACGCGATCGGCTTCCGCGTGATCACCGATACGCAGATGCACTGCTACCAGGCGCTCGGCGTCGCGCATCAAACGTGGACGCCGATCCCCGGCCGCTTCAAGGACTACATCGCGCTGCCGAAGCCGAACCTCTACCAGTCGCTGCACACCGCCGTGATCGGTCCGCGCGGCGAGCGCATCGAGGTGCAGATCCGCACGAACGAGATGAACCTCGTCGCGGAGCACGGCATCGCGGCGCACTGGAAGTACAAGGAAGGCAAGCCGGTCGCGATCAACGACGAGAAGAAGTTCGCGTGGCTTCGCCAGCTGATGGAGTCGCAGAAGGAGCTCCACGATCCGACGGAGTTCCTCGAGTCCGTGAAGATCGACCTGTTCGGCGACGAGGTCTACGTCTTCACACCGGGCGGTGACGTCAAGGCGCTACCGAAGGGCTCGTGCCCGATCGACTTCGCGTACGCGGTGCACTCTTCGATCGGCGATCACTGCTCGGGCGCGCGCGTGAACGGCATGATCGTGCCGCTGCGCTATCAGCTCCGCAACGGCGATACGATCGAGATCATCACGAGCCCGAACCAGAAGCCGAACAAGGACTGGCTCAAGCTCGTCAAGACAGCGCGCGCGCGCACGAAGGTCCGCTATCTGCTCCGGCAGGAGCAGCGCGACAAGGCCGTTGTCCTCGGGACCGACCTCCTCGACAAGGCACTGCGCAAGCACAACACGACGCTCTCGCGCGCGGAGAAGCAGCTGCAGGCAGCGGCGCGCGAGCTGCGCTGCGTGACCGTCGACGAGCTGATCATCCAGGTCGGCTACGGCAAGATCACGACGCAGCAGGTTCTCGAGAAGGCGCTGCCGGAGCTGGCGAAGCGCGCCGAGGATCAGGCCGAGAAGAAGACCGAGTCGATGCTGAAGACGCTGCTGCGCAAGGTCACGCGCCGCACGTCGTCATCGGGCATCAAGGTTGCCGGCGAGGAAGACATCCTCGTCCGGTTCGCGAAGTGCTGCTCGCCGCTGCCCGGCGATCCGATCGTCGGGTTCATCACGCGCGGCCGCGGCGTCACCGTGCACCGCCGAGACTGCGACAAGGGGCTCGACCTCGATCCCGAGCGGCGCATCGACGTCGAGTGGGACGGGCACGGCAAGACGCAGCACGAGGTCGCGATCCAGGTGCTGTGCGCCGACAAGCCGGGCCTGCTCGCGCACATCTCGCAGTCGTTCACGGATCAGGGCGTCAACATCTCGCAGGCCCATTGCCGCGCGACCGAGGACGGCCGTGCCGTCAACACGTTCCACGCGTCGGTGAAGGACCTCGATCAGCTGAAGCACGTGATCCGCTCGCTGTCGCGAATCAAGGGCGTGTTCTCGGTCGATCGAGTTTCGGCCGACGTCGCGTGAGGAACCGCCGTCCGTAAACGCAACGCGAATGCGCCGGACGGTCGCTCGGGCTTCCGCGCCTACGAAGAATGGGGAATCAACACGACGCTCGGCGTCGCGTTCTGAGCGCTAGCTCTTGGGAGCCGGCTTGCCGGGCTCGCCGAGACCGGCGAACAGCTCCGTCAACGACTGCGTCGACTTCTTCGCGAGACGGTTCTTCCGGCGACGGCCGGCCTTCTCGTGTTTGTTCTTGCGCTTCACGGTAGTAGATTTGGTGTTCGAAGCCATGACGTATCCTCGGGTTTGGACCGCGGGTTCTAGCGTCCCCACGTGTGGCTTGTCAACGAGTTGAGCGGCGCAGTCGATTGCGTTTCCGTGTGGATGTCCATACGATTCGCGTACCTAGAGGCCCTTTCATGAAGCTTTGCCCCAAGTGCCAGAAGCAGTTCAGCGACGACGCGAACTTCTGTCCCGTCGACGCTGCGCGGCTCGCTCCGGCCGAAGCACAAGCCTCGGCCGCGGACCCGCTCACGGCGCGGTTCACGCTCGGCGATCGGTTGGGCGGAAGTCGAACGGGTGCGGTGTACCGCGCGACCGACAAGCAGACGAACGCGGCCGTCGCCGTGAAAGTCGTCGCGACCACGGTGACCGGGTTGCCCGGCGTCGCGCAGCGTCTCGAGCGCGAGCTCAAGCAGATCGAGCGCGTGCAGAGTGCGGGCGTCGCGAAGGTGCTCGCATCCGGCAAGCGCGGAAGCGACGAGTCGTGGCTCGCCGTCGAATTGCTCGACGGTGCGCAGACCCTCGCCGAGGCGATCAGCGCGCGCGGTCCGATTCCACTCGCGCAAGCCGCGCATCTGATCGAAGTTGTCGGCGAAGCGCTGATCGAAGCCGCGCAGGTCGGTGTCGTGCATCGCGACCTCGCGCCGAAGAACGTCTTGTTCGCCGGCGATCAGATCAAGCTGATCAACTTCTCGCTGCCGGTGCCCACGACCGACAAGGTTCCCGGTGTTGCGGAGTTCGTCGCGCCGGAGCAGATCGATGGCAAGCCCGTCGATCAGCGCTCGAACCTCTACTCGCTCGGCGCGCTCTACTACTACGTGCTTACGGGGCAGACGCCGCATGCCGGCGCGACGCCCGACGACGTGCATCGCTCGCACGCGAACGCCACGATCAAGACGCCGTCGTCGCTCGCGCCCGTGCCGGCGCCCGTCGAGGCCGTGATCATGCGCGCACTCGATCGCAGCCCGACGAAGCGCTTCTTGACCGTTCGCCAGTTCGTCGACGAGGTCAGCCGCATCGCGCGTGGTGACAAGTCGGATCCGAAGTCGACGCAGCCGATGGGCAAGGTCGGGAAGCCCAAGGCCGAGCTCGTGCAGACGCTACTCGGCGTGCGCGGCGCGTTCGGCGCACCGGCGATCACCGGTCCTGCCGCGGCCGCCGCAATGCAACCGACGTCGCCTGCCGCGACGACCGGAGGCATTCACCCGACGCCGGGCCACCTGTCCGCGCCGCCGATGGGACAGCCCGTCGCCATCGCGGCGCCGCTTGCCGCACCGCCGCCGCAAGCAGCATCGGGCGCCGCGACCGTGATGGGCGTGCCGTCTGCCGCGGTCGCGTCGGCGGCTGCCGCGTCGCCCGCGCTCAATCCCGATCGTTCGCCGTGGGCGCAGCCATCGACCGTGGCGCCTGCCGCGGCAAACGCACCGCCCGCGATGCCCGCGCCTGCTGCACCGGTGGCCGCGCAGTCACCCGTCGCGCCGAGTGCGGCACCGACGATCGGTCCCGTCGCGGCCGCCATCGATACGGCGCATCCCGTCGCGCCCACGATCGCACCCTCGATGCCCCCGCCGACGGCGGCACCGATGGCTCCCGTGTTGCCATCCGCACCGACGGTCGCGCCGCCCAAGGTCGCGAACGCGCCGGCCAAGGGCGAAAAGGATGCGAAGGGCAAGTTCCGCGAGACGATGTGGTTCAAGAAGGGTGACCTCGACGCGCAAGCCGCGGTCGCGGCCGCCGAAGAGCGGGCACGCACCGGCAAGGACCAGGCGACCGACAAGGCCGACTCGCTGCCGATGGACGAGCGCTACAAGGACGACGGATCGATCTCGCGCGGCGACAAGGAGAAGTACAGCCTTCGCACCGGCGCGACGCAGATGATGTCGGCGATGAAGGACAAGGACTCCGCGCATTCGATGAGCGGCAAGGTGTCCGAGGACGCGCTGATTGGTGAGATGAAGAGCGGGCGCATGATGATGTTCCTGTTCATCGGGCTCGGCATCCTCGCGGCCGGCGCGATCATCTTCATGCTCGTCCGCTGATCACGTCGAGATGATCGGCAGCCGGCGCGTCTTCGCATCGAAGGCGACGTCGGTGACGGCGCCGCGCAGCGCGTAGTCGACGGGCGTGCTGAGCACTTGCTCGATGCGCAGCGACTTGCGAATGCTGACCGGCACCTTGCCGATCGCGAAGATCGTCCCGGTCCAGCCGCGCTCGCGGACCGAGTGGAGCTCGAGGAGCTCACCGGCGGGCAGGACGTCGAAGTCGATGACGAGGATCTGTGGGCGAGGTGGCGGATCGTCGACGAGCGAGGCGATCACCTCGGTGATGCTGCGGCCGATCTGGAGCAAGATCTCGTCGTGCTCGAGCTCGCGCTCGATCCACTCCGCACGGCCAGAGCCCGGCGCGTAGACGACGGCACGGACCGTCGCGAGGCCGGTGTCCTTGGCGATGACCAGCCGAGGATGAGGATTCGAGCGCATACCCGTTGAATCGACCGCATGCCGGATCGATCGAGGGGCTTCACGTCACGGAATCGAGACGTACGAACATGTCGGAGCACCCGGCTCGAGGCTGATCCCAGCCGCCAGGTCGATCTCGCCTTTCGCGCACATGGCCGCGACCTCGACGATCAGGTCCGGGTGCTCGCGTGCCACGCCGATGATCGTCACCTCGAGCTGGGCGGCCAGGCCAACATCGAGACCGCTCAGCGCCGTGGGCAGGAGCGTCAGCGTCCCGCGCCGGTGGGCGAGCTGGCAAGCGAGGTCGGCCGAAGCGCCCGACGTCGCGATCACGCGGGTCGGCCGCACGCCACGGCCCTGCGTCGCGATCGCATCGCGCACCTTCGCGCGCGCATCCTCACGCGTCGCGAGCGCGGCGATCACGGCCCCGCGCGCGGCGAGCCAGTCGGTCCACGCGCGATCGTCACCCTCGACGACCACCGTGGGCGTGATGCCCTTCGCGCGCAGGATCTCGACGAGGAAGCGCGTGACCGGCGACTTGCCGACGACGACGACTGAATCCGCGGCCGACACGCTCGTGCGCGCGTAGCTCGTGTACGCGAGCGCGACATCGCCGGCGACGGCGGCCGCCGCGGGCACGGGCAGCTCGAGGCCGTCTTGCAGCGGGACGACCCAGCGGGCAAACGCCGTCGTCTGCTTGCCGCGGACGCGGGCCTTCGCCAGCAGGCACACGCTCGCACCGCCGGCGCGACACACTTCGCACTCGCCGCACGCATCACGCGTTCCGACGAGCACGCGCAGACCGAGCAGCTGCCGCGCACGATCTCCAGCAGCGCTGACAACACCGACACACGCGTCGCCTTGCCAGGCATCGACGTCGACGGTGACGTCGTCGTCTCCGAGCTCGCTCACCAGGGCTTGCGAGTCTTCGGATCGAAGTCGGTCTCGCCGCCGAACGAGTCACGCTCCGGCGCGTGGCCGAGCGTCGTCGACTCCTCGTCCTTATCGACGGCAGGACTTCCGAAGTTCATCGCGAAGTCGCCCTCGATCTCGTCGTGCGCTTCTTCGAGCAGCGCCTCGTCGTCGACGTCGAGCGAGTCATCCGCCGTATCCGGCGATGCGAGCGGCGGCGGTTGATAGCCACCCTTGGGCGGCGCCATCGGCGGTGCCGCGCGTTGCGGACCGGAGCCCGGCTTCGCGACAGGACCCGAGCCCGCCATTACGGGACCCGAGCCCGCCATCACGGGACCCGAGCCCGCCATCACGGGACCCGAGCCCGGCATCACGGGACCCGAACCGGGAATCGGTCCCGAGCCTGGAACGCCGCCCACGGTCGAGACGGGCAAGCCCTGTCGTGCGCGCCATGAAGTCAGTGCCGCCACGAGGTCGTCGTACGGGATCATGCAGTGACGTTATCACGGCAACGCGCAGCTCCGTGGGGCAGGTACGGGTAGGACAACCGGCGCCAGAAAAACGCTGCGAGACCACCGAGTCCGAACCTCGTGTTAGTTGATTTGGGTGATTCGTCTCCATCGTTCGCCCGTCATCCCCGACGCCGGCTTCACGCACGGGTTTCCCGAGCGGCACGGTGGCGTGTCGACCGGCGCGCGCAGCTCGCTCAACCTCGGCAAGCGCTGGGGCGATGACACCGAAAACGTCGAGCGTAACCGGCGCCTGCTCGCCGAACATGCGGGCTACGACCCGGCACAGCTCGTCGCCACGCGCCACGTGCACGGCACGAACGTCTATCGCGTCGGCGACCAGCTCAGTGGCGAAGCGGAGTTCGACGGGCTCGTGTGCGATCAGAAAGGCCCCGTGCTCGGCGCCTTCGCGGCCGACTGTGTTCCGATCTTGTTCGCGGATCCCGTCGCGCACGTGTGCGGCGCGGCGCACGCCGGATGGCGCGGCACGGTGGCGGGCGTCGCGACGAACGTCGTCGCGCGCATGCAGGAGCTCGGCGCCAAGGCGGAGAACCTGTGCGTCGCGCTCGGGCCTTCGATCGGTCCGTGCTGCTTCGAGGTCGGGCCCGAGGTCGTCGACGAGTTTCGCGCGGCGCTCGGTGACGTGCCGGGGCTGGTCGTGAAAGGGCCGGCGAAGGACCACCTCGATCTTCGCATCGCGACACGCGCGATCCTCGAGCGCGCCGGCGTGAAGCCCGACAACATCGACGATCGCCCGCCCTGCACGAAGTGCGAAGGCGACCGGTTCTTCAGCTACCGCCGCGACGGCCGCGAGGGCGGCGTGCACATGGCATTCATCGCGCTCACTTGATCTCGGCGTCGGCGACGAACGTCTCGAGCTCGGAGCCTACCTCCAGCCGCTCGGGGCCGTTCGCGCCCTGTTTCAGCAGCACGCCGCGCACCGACGTGAGCCTGACCTTGACGTTGTAGCCGCCGGCGATGCGCTTCTGATCGACGATGTCGAACGTCACGTCCTCCATGCTGCCGCGCTTGAGCTTCTTCTTCACCGCGGACGCGATCGCGCCCTGGAGGCTCACATCGCGCAGACGCACGATCCCTTTGCCCTCGAACCAGCCGTAGCTCGACGACTGCACCCGCAGCGCGGGCGGGTCGGTCCGGTTGCGATAGACGAGCAGCTCGAGTCGAATCTCCATCGTCATCGAGCCCTGGTCGTTCTTCACTTGCTTCTGGTGACCGCCGAGGAACCGCGCCTCGGTGATCTCCACGACCGCTGCTTGCGTCATGAACGTGTCGCGCAGGATCTGCGGATCGGTGAGGCCGCCTGACGTCATCAGCACCTGGACGAGGCCCTGGCCGATCGGATCGTCGAGGACCTTCTCGAGATCGTAGATCGGACCGTCCGCTTCCTTGTCGCCGTCGCCGCTGCCATCGCGCTTGCTGGTCGTGCGATCGCCGTTGCCCGTCTGCTTGCCGTTGCGCTTGCCCGTGCGCTGCTTGCCGTCGCCACGCCCGTCGCCCTTACCGTTGCCGTTGCCGCTGCCCTGGCCCGTACCATCGCCATCGGGCTTGCCGTCGCCGTCGCGGTCGATGCTCGCGCGCTGCGCGATCGTCTTCAGGATGTTCTCGAGCATGTCGAGGGTCTTGTCGGGAGAGGCGGGTGGCCCGTCCTTGATCACCAGCTTCAACGCTTCATCGACTTTCTTGTCGTCGAGCTGGTACGCCTGCGCGATCTGGATCAGGCGCGTCAGGTGCTGAACCTTGACGTCACCCTCGGGCATCTGCGTCGCGATGCCCTTCATCAGGCGCCCGAGTGGCGTGCCGGTCGCGAGCAGCTGCGCGCGCTGATCGGCGTCGAGCTTGGAGAGCTCGTCCTTGCGCGACTCGTCGGGTGCGTCCTCCTCCTGCGTCGCGTCACCCGCCGGCGCTTCGGGCGCACTGTCGAAGATGTCGAGCAGGCTGACCGGCGCGCCGCCGATGCCGAACTTCGCCGAGCCGTCGTAGATCTTGTAGGCGAGATACCCGAGCTCGAAGAGGTCCCAGGCAAGCATGACCCAGCCGACGACCGGGATCAGACGCGTGAGCTTGGTGAACGACCTCAGGGCGACGCGCGCCATGAACGAACCGAGCCGCTTGCCGAGCATGTGCTTGACGACGGTCTGATAGATCTTCGACTTCTTCGCCGGCAGCTTGAGGTCGTCGATCTCCTTGAGGAGCGCGCGCAGCTCCTGCTTCGAGATCCGGTTCTTCTTGCCGAGCGCGCCCTTGCGATAGCGCGACTTCGCCATGCGATCGGTGAGCTTCTCGGTACCGTCGTCGACGGTCTCGAAGATCTTGCGATCGAGGTCGTCCATCCGCTTGATCGCGTCGTCGACCTTCGTCGAGAGCTTCTTGAGATCGTCGAGCTCGGCCGCCGACAACAGGCTGTCGAGGTTGACCGACAGCTCTGCCTTCAGGCGGACATCGATGCCGGCCGCCTCGAGGCGCTTGAGCTCCTCGAACGGGTAGAGCTTCACGGGCTGGAGCCAGCCCGACAGCTTCACGACGTCGAGGCTCGGCGCCATCGTCATCAGATCTTTGAGGGACTTCGCCTTGTCGGTCGACTGCGAAGCTTCGAACAGCTTGAGATCGAGACCGAAGCTCTCGAACAGCTTCAGTCGCCCGCTCAGGAACGCCACCTTCATGGCGCCCTTGAGCTTCTTCCCGGCGGTATCCACTTCCCCCTGACGCTCGGAGCTCAGGAGCCCGATGCTCGGCGTGGTCTCCGTCTCGCGATTGACACCTCCCGACACGACCTGCGAGTGCTCGAGCTTCACGCTGAACGTGCACTTCAGCTTGCCGATGTAGAAGTCCTTGTTCTCGTAGATATTGACGACGCCCTTGTTGCTGCGCGGCGCGACGCCGACCAGCTTGTCCTCGTCGTCGGAGGTCGAGTCCTGTTGAGGACTCTCCTGCGTGGCTTCTGACGCGGGGCTGATGTCTTCCCAGACCAGCGCGTCGTCCTCGACCTGCTCGCTGATCTGAGGGAGCGCAGGGAGCGTCTCGGTCAAGCTCTGCTTGCCGACGCGGTTCTCCGTGGTCGCGCTCGTGACGGCTCGCGTGTTCTCGCGACTCGACTTCTCGCGCTCGTAGCTCATCGATGAGAACTACGATCGCGAGGGGCTCACTATTGCCGCCGAAACACGCGTGTCTCCTCGCGAGTCACACGTGTTGCCTCGCAGGCGACAGTCTAGTTACACGTGCCGACGGCCCACGTCGTGTAGTAGTCGTCGCGCGTCGGGTCGTACGTCTCCGTGCCACGCACGCACTGGCCGGCGGCGGCCGAGAAGCCGTAGCTCGCGGGGTTCGTCTCGATCGAGAACCCACCGAGCGCTTCGATGCTCTCGTCCGCCTTGGCGCGCAGACCGCCGTCGAGGAGCACGCGGGTGACGTCGTAGACCGGCGCGTCGTCACCGAGCACGGTGTGGTTCACCGTGGTGCGGAGGTCGAGGCGCGGCGTGACCGTGAGCGTGTCGCCGCTGATCTGCGCGTCGAGCTTGCGGCCATCGTTTGGGTTCAGATCGAACGAGAGCGCGGTCTGCCCGTCGATCTTCAAGGTCGTCGTGCGCGCGCCGAGGCTGATGTTCGTGATCGCGAGCGGCTGGCCTTCGGCGAAGTGTGCGGCGGCCGAGAGGCCGGGCAGGTCGAGATCGAACGTGCCCTCGAAGTCGTCGGGTACGTGCGCCTTGGTCTCGCCGAGACCGACGACGAGGTCCATCGACTTCGCGGCGCCGTCGAGTGCGAGCGACGCGACGTGCGCCGCCTTCGACGAGAACGTCGTGTCCTCGAACGCCACGGCGATGTCGCGATCGATGTCGAGCGACACCTTCACCGCAGCGGCGCCGGTCACCTCGAGCTTCACGGTCGCTTCACCGGAGAGCGAGAGCTCTGGCACCTCGCCGCCGAGCTTGCCGGCGAGTGACTTCACCGCGTCTTCGGCCTCGTCGAGATCGATCGTCAGCGAGAGCAGCGTCGCCGAGAGGCCAACCTCGAGCGGCTCGTCGTGGTTCGGGCCGAGCTGCAGCGCGAGCCTCAAGACGTCGTCGTTCTCGGTGACGCGGATGCGCAGCTGGATCTTCGCGAACGCCTGCGCGCACTCGGGGTCGATGCCTTCATCACTCTCGCATGCGAATGACGCGGGAACGTTGTAGATGCCATCGCCGGCGTGGTTCGCGTTCGTGAACAGATTCTCGTTGAGCCACTTCGCCGCGGCGGCGCCGTCGAACGGATCGTTCATCTCCATGTCGGGGAGGTCTTCGGTGAACATCTGCGTCGGGATCCTCGACGACAGCTGCGAGAACGTGGACTGGAACACCGCGAACTGTGTCGAGTCGGGCAGCGAGGCGCCATCGGCGCGCGAGGCTTCGGCGGTGTTCGCGACGGCGACGAGATCGGTCGCGATGCGCGCGCGCACTTCATCAGGGGACGGCGCGTCGCTTCCGCATGCAGCGAGGCCAACAAGAAGGAACAAAGTGGGTCTCTTCATATAGGCATCGACAATCCACGGCACATGCCAGTGGCCCGGCACTCAGAGAGTGACGACGATTGCCACTCGATGCCGCGATCGCCATGCTATTCGCGACACCGCGCACGCGTTGCCCGCGATCGTTGTGAACGAGCGGCCACGCGCCGCCGCAGGCAGTGTCGCGTTATTCGACCGTGATGCCGTACGCGGGAAGGATGTCGCCGGTGAGCGCCTGGACGACCGACTCGGCCTTGTGCCAGTCGATCATCGATTGCGCGCGGCGCAGCTCGGCCTGACGGAGCTCTTCCTGGCGGCCGAGGACGTCGAAGTTGGTCGACTTGCCGAGGTTGAAGCGGTCGGTCTCGATCTTGATGTTCTCGTTCGCGAGGTCGATCGCACGCTGCGAGAGTGCGACGCGGCGCCGCGCGACCTCGAGCTGCGCGACGGCACGCGCCATCGTCTGGGCGATCTGCTGGCGAAGGTCGAACGCATTGACGACGAGCTTCTTGCGGTTCTCGCGCGCCTCGCGCGCCAGGCCACGGACGTTCTCC
Organism: Myxococcota bacterium; assembly: GCA_030857175.1. Lineage (GTDB taxonomy): Bacteria > Myxococcota_A > Polyangia > Haliangiales > Haliangiaceae > JABFXX01. The sequence goes on from JALZOJ010000024.1 coordinate 25,089, forward strand.
TGGCCGAACGAGTGCTGGAACGTGAGCGAGCCGTTGATCGAGAGCGTGTCGAACTTGGCGAGGTTCTTTGCGGCCGTGCCGAACCGGTTGTCGGTGCCCGTGGGGCCGAGAGACAGCGCAGCGTCGAGCTGCGGCAGGAGGCCGTTCTCGGTGATCTCGATCTCGAGACGCGCGCCCTGATCCTGCTTCGCGATCTGCGCGAGCTCCGGGCTCGCCGTGAACGCGCGCTCGGTCAGTGCACCGAGATCGAACGTGGCCTCACGCGTCTGCAGCTCCGCGCCGAGGCGCAGGCCGAGCTCGCCCTTGCCGATCGGCATGCCGACGGCGCGACGGAGCGTGAACGAACGGTCGAGCACGGCGAGCTCGCCGTTCAGGACGTCTTCTTCACGCGTCGCGATGATCTGCTGCACGGCCGGGATCTCGGAGCGGGGCACCTTGCCGCCCTGGTTGCCGATCTGCGTGATGCGGAGCCGCTCTTTCGCGAGCTCGAGCGACGACTGCGTGATCGCGATCTGCCGCTCCGCGAGGACGAGATCCCAGTACGCGGCAACGACGATCTGCACCGTCTGGATCGCGGCGACGCGGCGCGCGAGCACGAACGTGTCGCGCGAGATCGTGGCGATGCGCTCCTGCGCGTCGTACAGCCAGCGACCGCGACCGCGGAGCAACGGCTGCGAGATGCCGGCGCTGACGTCGTGGGTCCACGACGTGCCGCCGAACACGTCGTTCGCCGCGCCGTCCTGGTACTGGATGTTGTTGTAGTTGGTGCCGGCGTGGAACGTGACGGTGCCGCCGGTCGGCAACGCGCGGAACAGATCGATGTTCCCGCTGAACGTGTAGATGTGGTCGACGTCCTGGCCGTTCACGCGGCCGGCGGTCGTCGAGCCGAGCGCCTGCGCGCGGAGCTGCCAGTCATCGCGCCCGTACGTCTGCTCGATACGCGCCGCGGCGATCGCGATGTCGATGCGCGCGCTCTGGAGCGCGGGCGCCTGACGAACCGCGAGCTGCAGCAGCTCGGGGAGGCTTGTCGCCTTCGCCGGTCCCGCCCACGCCGTCAGATCATCGACGGGTGTTGGCGGCGCGGGCGGTGGCGCCGCGCCCGGGCCGGTTGGATCCGCCGGTTGAAATAGGACCCGCGGCAGCACATCGGCGCGTGCAGTCGTGGCGACGAGGACGACAACCAACCCGAGGAAACGATGCATCGACCGCGGCCATCATGGCACTCCTGAGATCCTTCGCAACGTGCGACGCGTGCGACGGTGCGTGGGACAAATCGGCGTCGCGCCTGGAAATTCGCGTGAACGCCGTGTTAGCGTCGCGCGCACCGATGGGTACGGTACTGCGTACGTATTGTTTTCTCGACGCGCTGCAGCCGCAGCAAGCCACGTTCATCGGCAAGACGGCGCGTGGATTCCTTCCCGTACCGTTCCAGGCCTCGCTGTGGGTCGAGATCGCACCCGGCATCGCGATCAACCAGGTCACCGACGCTGCCTTGAAGGCAACCGCTGTTCAGCCGGCCGTCCAGGTCGTCGAGCGCGCCTACGGTCTCCTCGAGATCCATCACAACGACAAGGGCGAGGTCCTCCAGGCGGGGGCCACGATCCTCAAGTACCTCGGCGTCGAAGAAGGCCAGCGCCTGAAGCCGAAGGTGCTGACGAATCAGATCATCCGCGGCGTCGAGGCCTACCAGACGCAGATCATCAATCGCTCCAGCGCGGGCATGATGGTGTTGCCGGGCCAGTCGCTGTTCATCTTCGAGTGCGAGCCCGCCGGATACGCGGTGCTCGCTGCGAACGAGGCCGAGAAGGCCGCGCAAGTGAACCTCGTGAACGTCACGCCCTATGGTGCTTTCGGTCGCCTCTACATGGCGGGTCCGGAATCCGAGGTGGATGCGGCGGCAGCGGCGGCAACGGCCGCACTGAACAGCGTGACGGGTAAAGAACCAGAGAAGTTCGTTGATCGCTAAGGAGACACGAAATGGCTGACGCTCTCGGAATGATCGAAGTCAAAGGCTTCGTCGGTATGGTCGAAGCCGCCGATGCGATGGTCAAAGCGGCCAAGGTCGAGCTCGTGGGTTTTGAAAAAACCGGCGGCGGTTACGTGACCGCTGTGGTGCGCGGCGACGTCGCTGCGGTCAAGGCCGCGACCGAAGCCGGCCAGCGCGCCGCGGAGCGCGTGGGCGAGGTCGTCTCGGTCCACGTGATCCCGCGTCCGCACGCGAACGTCGATGCGGTGCTGCCGCTCGGACGCGCGGGTGGTAACGGCGGAAAGTAGTCGATGGTTCTCGGCAAGGTCATCGGCACGCTGGTCGCGAGCCGCAAGGAGCCAACGCTCGAGGGGCTGAAGCTCCTCGTCGTGCGCGCCTGCGATGTCGATGGCAATCCAAGCGGTGCGATCGCCGTGGCCGTCGATGCGGTCGGGGCCGGGATCGGTGAGGTCGTGCTCTACGTCGCCGGCTCGTCGGCCCGCCAGACGCAGGTGACCAAGGACCGACCGGTCGATGCGACGATCATGGCGATCGTCGACTCGATCGCGCTCGAGAGCGAGCAGCGCTACGTGAAGGGTCGATAGGATCTCGGGATGGCGTACGGCGGGATCGACGAACGCAAGATCGAAGAGATCGTCTCGCGCGTGCTCGAGCGGCTGGGTGGGACGGGCGGCGTCTCGAAGGCGCCGCCGCACGGCAACATCCCGGCCGCGGCCGCCTCGCACAACACGAAGAAGTCGAACGTGCCGCGCGGCACGAACGGCGTCTACGGCGATGCGGACTCGGCGGTGAAGGCGGCGCGCAGGGCGTTCGAAGAAAACGAGCGCACGTCCGTCGCGACGAAGGTCAAGATGGTCGCGGCGATGCGCAAGGCCGTGATGTCGAACGTCGAGGCGCTCTCGCAGTACGCCGTCGACGAGACCGGCCTCGGGCGCTACGAGGACAAGCTCTCGAAGAACCGACTCGTCGCCGAGAAGACACCCGGCCCGGAGATTCTACAGACCGTCGCATTCACCGGCGACCACGGCCTGATGCTCACCGAGCGCGCGCCGTACGGCGTGATCCTCGCGATCACGCCGACGACGAATCCGACCGAGACCATCCTCTGCAACGCGATCGGCATGGTCGCGGCAGGCAACTCGGTCGTGTTCAACGTGCATCCGTCGGCGGCGCAGACGTGCAACTGGTGCGTCCACCTGCTCAACGAGGCGATCCAGTCCGCGGGCGGACCGAAAGACGTGATCGTCTCCGTCGAGCGCCCGACGATCGAGAGCGCGAACATCTTGATGAAGCACCCGCTGGTGCGCCTCATCGTCGTGACCGGCGGCCCCGCCGTCGTCAAGGCGGCGATGAACTCGGGCAAGAAGGCGATCGGCGCGGGCCCGGGCAATCCGCCCGCTGTCGTCGACGAGACCGCAAATCTGGAGAAGGCCGCAAACGCGATCGTGCGCGGTGCGACGCTCGACAACAACATCGTCTGCATCGCCGAGAAAGAGATCATCGCGGTCGACTCGATCGCATCGAAGCTCGTCGCGCAGCTGCAGAAGGAGCCGGTGCTGCTCCTCGATGCACGCCAGACAAAGGATCTCGAGAAGGTCATCCTCGAGGGCGACCATGTGAACAAGGAGTTCGTCGGCAAGGACGCCGGCGTGATCGCGGCCGCCGCGGGCATTCGCGGGCATGGCCACGATCTCCGCATGCTCCTCTGCGAGGTCGACGAGCAGCATCCGTTCGTGCAACACGAGCTGTTGATGCCGGTCATTCCCATCTTCCGGGTGCGCGACGCTGTCGAAGGCATCGCCGCCGCCCTGCGCGTCGAGCATGGCTTCCACCACACCGCGACGATGCACTCGCTCAACATCGACAACATGGCGTCGATGGCGCGCGTGTGTAACTGCAGCATCTTCGTGAAGAACGAAGCGTCGTACGCCGGCCTCGCGCTCGGTGGCGAGGGCTACACGTCGTTCACGATCGCCTCGCCCACGGGCGAGGGCCTCACGACCGCCGTGCACTTCACGCGCGAGCGACGCTGTACGCTCAAAGAAGCGTTCCGGTTCGTTTAATGGCGCGCGGTCCCGCGCTCGGCGTGCTCGAGATCGGGACGATCGCGCGCGGTGTTGTCGTCGCCGACGCAGCACTCAAGCGCGCGCCGGCCGTGCTGCTGTCGTCACGCGCGGTCTCGGGCGGCAAGCACCTCGTGATGCTCGAAGGCGGCGTCGCCGAGGTCGAAGAAGCGATGGCCGCGGGCATCCGCGTCGCGGGCGAGCACCTGCTCGACAAGGTCGAGCTGCCCGCCGCGGACGATCAAGTCTGGCCGATGCTGGGTGCGCCGGTCGCACCGCCCGACTGGACGGATGATCCGGCGGCCGAGGCTGTCGTCATCATCGAGACCTCGACGGTGTGCGCGGCGATCGCGGCCGCCGATGCCGCGTGCAAGATCGCGCACGTGATCGTGCGCGACGTTCGGCTCGCCGTCGACATCGCGGGCAAGGCGTACTTCACGATGACCGGCACGCTCGACGCGATCCAGGCCGCCGCCGGTGCGGCGCAGGAAGCGGCGGATCGCAAGCTCGTCGGGGCGGAGGTCATCGCGCAACCGTCTCCCGATCTACGCGGCCGCCTGTTTCGCTAAGCTAGGGTCGTGGACGACGCGGCGTTCTGGGCACTGATCGAAGACCGCTCCGCCATCGCGGTCGAGCTGGCGCTCGCGAAGCTGCCCGGCGATGAGATCGTCGCGTGGAGCGCACGGTTCGATGCGTACATGGCGGTGCTCGATCGCTGGGATCTCAAGCTCGCGACCCACGTGATCCTCGACGGCTGGTACGACCCGACTCCCGTCTCGGCGTGGTTGATCTCGCGCGGGCGCGCCGCGCTCGAAGCTGCCATCGCAGATCCAGACATGCTCGAAGCCCTCGACCACAGCGACGACATGCTCGGGGTTGCGGGCCGTGCGTACCGCCGAGCGTGCAAGCTCGATCTGCCCGCGCATGCACCAGCGATGCTCGAGCATCGCTGGCCACCGGATCGCGTGTCGCGACTCGAACCGTGGACGGGTGCGCTCGTCCGCGAGCACCTGCCACGGCTGTATAAACGTCACCTCAAGAAAAAGGTCGCGCGCGGTCCCGAGGACTGGGACGCGATGATCTCTCGCGCGGAGTTCTGGCGCCTGATCGCCGAGGCGAACGGCGGCCTCACAATGCTCGCGCAGTGCCTCGACACGCCCGACGCTGCCGTTGGCTTCGAGCGGTGGCGCCGGCACTTCCACGCCGAGCTCGAGCGCCGCGTCGGGCTCCAGGTCGCCGCGCACGTGCTCGGTGTCGAGCTGCGGCCGTTTGTCTCGTGGTTGCTGCTGCAAGGCGAGCGTGTCGTGTACGGCGCGATCGAGGACGCGGATACGCTCGCGGACCATCCGTGGGTGGGCATGGCGAGCAGGGCGCTCGAAGAGATCGGGCCGGACGCCGTCCGTCGGCTGCGTCTGTACGTCGAGTACTGGAGAGTTCGCATCCCCGAGGAGGCGTGGCCGGAGGATCTGCCCGAGACCGCTGCGAACATCGTCGGATCCGACATGCTCGCGCGCTGGTTCCCGAAGCTGGCCGCGAAGTACACGCCGCCAGTGCCCGAGCGATTCCCGATGCCGCGCGCCCCGTGGCAGATCGAGCTCGCGGGCCGCAATCGCTGGTGGGCGCTCGCATGGGACGCCGCCGAACGCGAGACCACAGCGATGGACCTCGAGGAGTTCTGGAGACACGTCGCCAAGCTCGACTGGCCGCGTGGCACTCAGCGCTGGCTGACCGCGGCTCCGCTGCTCGAGCGGCTCGCGTTCGCGATGCGGTTCCACGAGCGAGTCGCTGCCTACGGCGAAGGCGGAGAGCTCGCGATCGCGGGAGGTCGCGATGCGTACGAGGAACGTCGCACCATCGGAGCCGCGCCCGGCCTCACGACGTTTGTCGACGAGCTTCGTCGCTCGAGCGTCTCCGAGCTCTGGATCCTGCCGGCCACCAAGCTCGAAGATGCGATCGGTCTCGACGGGGCGGTCGTGTTTCATCAGTCCACGTTCGGCTTCGTCCAGGGGAGCTCGATCCTCCTGCACGATGGCGTGGTGCCGATGCCGTTGCCGACGAGGCGACCCTACAGCCCGAAGGAGACGTTCGCCGTCGGCGATCAGATCAGCCATCCGTCGTTCGGTAACGGGGTGGTGGTCGAGAAGCTGTCGGGCAAGATCAAGATCAGCTTCGACGATCGCCAGGAGCGCGTCCTCGCTTCGAAGTGATCACTCCGAGCCGACGACGTAACGGTAGCTGTTCGTGCCGCGCGACGCGACGATCTCGGGGCCGAGCTTCTTCAGTGTCTTGATGCCCGCATCGCTGAGGCTCGTGCGCTCGGCGATGATCTTCTTCAGGCCCGCGAACCGCGCCGGCCGGCTCGCTATCCACGTCGCGTCCTCGTCACCGAGCGACGAGTCGGAGAGGTCGAGTGTCTCGAGGGTCGGCGCGAGCCCGACGCGATCGATCGCTTCGATCAGCGTACGCGACGAATTGAACGCCGTGAGCGCGAGGTGCTTCAGCGGGCAGCCGGCGAGGAGCTCGAGTAGCGCACCGATCTCGCCGTTCCAGTCGATACCCTCGGTGTCGCCTTCGTCGGCCTCGGTCTCGTAGCGGTTCTCGCGCTCCTCGCCTTCCTCCGCCGCCTCGGCAACTCGCTCCGCTTCACGTTCGGAGTAGACGGGCAGGTACGGGTTGTCCTCGGCCGCGATGTTCGTGAACCAGGTCTCGGTCAGCCGCACCGCGTAGCGCTCTAGCTTCGGCAGCTTCGCCTCCGCGAGACGGCCGAGCATGACTGCCGCAGAGTCGTAGTCGGCGAATCTCAGGCTTTTCAGCGTGAACGCGCGCAGCTCCGGCGCTGCCATCGGCGAGAGCTCGAGCTGGTGGCTATCGGCGACGTCGAGTTGAATCTCCTCGGCGAATGCGAAGAACGGCACGATCGAGCCGAAGCTCACGAGGTTCGGAGGCGGCTCGTAGTCGGTCGAGATCAGCATCGATGCCTTCGACGCGCGCTCGTCGACGAACGTGAACGAGCGCAGCGCGGGTGGCCGGCGCAGCTCGAGCTCCTTCATCGCCGGCGCGAGGCTGACCGGCGCACGTGCGTCGGTGTGGCCGACGAGTGTGATCGCGCGGAGCTCGGCGGCGAGCGGCGTGCGGAGCAGCGCGAGCATGCGGTCGCCATCGTTCGCGCCGATGCGCACCGTCACGGCAAGCGGCAGGCAGAACCGCCAGTCGAAGCGATACGTCTCGAGGAAGGGTGCGGCCTCGCCGAGCAGCGCCTTCGCGTGCTCCTTGACGTATGCGTCGCGAACATCGGCCGTCGTCTTGCCCTCGGCGACGGCGTGCGAGAGCCCGATCAGCTCGCCGCGCGGATCGCCGGCCTCTTGGAGGCTATCGCCGTAGACGAGCCAGTCGGCGGAGGGTGCATCGATAGAGGGCGCCTGCATGCCGCGACGCTAATACGACAGCCGCCGCCGCGCTAGATGCGCGCGAGCACGCGCTCGATGCTGAGGTCGAGCGTGCTCCGGATGTCCTCGAGCATGTCGCTGATCGACTGGTCCGAGACGCCCAGGGTCTGCCGCAGCTCCGCTCGCGTGTGCGACCACAGATCGGCGCGCGCACTCGTCAGCCACCGTGCACAGGTCACGCGATGGACCTGATAGATCGCGCCGAGCTCGTCGATCGTGAGGCCGTCGAGCAAGTGCTGGCGCAGGAGGTTTCGCTGGCGCGTCGTGAGCGCGGCGAGGCCCGCGTGAAACGCGTCCTTGATGCGCGCGGTGCTGTCGCGCTTGAGCGCGGTGAGTGCGGGATCGGCGCTCGGCGACGCGACTTCCCAGAGCTCGTCGTCGACGGGGACGTGACGCCGATGCGTGCGCAGCTGCGTGAGCGCGGCGCGGATCGCGATCACGCGGACCCAGACGAGGAGCTCGCCGTGCCCGCCGTAGTCCGCGATGCGTGGCCCGCGCGCGTCGAGCCCGACGACGAGCTTCTCGCGAACCGCCGCGACGACATCGGCCGCGAGGTCATCGTCCTTCACGAGGCGAGCGACGACCGCGCGCACCGCGGGCTCGATCGTCCTCGCGAACGTCGCGACCGCGCGCCCGTCACGCTGCGCGATCGCACACGCGAGGTACGCGTCGGGCGCGTTGCGCGAGGCGAGCCAGCGCTGCGGCGGACCGTCCTCGAGGTGCGCGGCGAAGTACGCGGCGAACGCGGTGTCGTCGATGCAAATGTCGGGGTGCGCGGCGCGTCCGCGATCGACCGCGTCGCGCAGCGCCGCCTCGAGGTTCGTCGCGTCGACGCGTTCGTCGGCCGGAATGGCGGCGAGGAACGCGTCGGCGAGCATCGCCGCGCATCATGACACGCGATCACGGCCGTGCATGGGCGGCGAGCCACGCGCGGATCTGCGTCACGAGCTCGCCTTCCCGGCCGGTCGTCCCGAGGGGTAGCTCGAGCGCGCTCTTCGCGAGCGCGATCGCGCGCGACTTCTCGCCGGCTTCCCAGAGCGCCTCAGCGAGCTCGATGCGGCTGTATGCGAGGTAGCCGGGCGGGGTGTTGCCGGCCTCGCGGATCGCGAGCGAGCGCTCTGCGTGCTGGAGTGCGAGGGCAGGGCGCCCCAGCTTGCCGTGTGCTTCGTACAGTCCGCTGTGCACGTTCGCGATCGGCGCAGCGTCGGCACCGAGGACCTTCGTGAAGATCACCTTCGCGCGGTCGAGGTGCTCGATCGCCTTCTCGTGCTCACCGAGCTGGTTGAGCGTCGACGCGAGGTTCAGGAGCGCGACCGCGGTGGGCTCCGCGTCCGCACCGAACTGACGCTCGGCGAGGACCACCACCTCGGCCTCGAGCGCGCGTGCGCGGGGCTTGTCACCGGCGCTCGCGTACATGCTCGCGAGGTTGCCGAGCAGCTGCGTGCGCCGCGGGTTGTCCTTGCCGTAGCTCGCCTCGAGCAGCGCGAGCGCTCGCTCGCCGCGCGCGACCGCGTCCTTCGGCCGCCCGAGGTACTCGAGCGCCTCCATGCTGCTGTTGAGGACGAATACGAGCTGGGGCGCGTCGGGTCCGAGCGCATCGACGAGCAGCTTCTCCGCGCGGTCGAGCTCGACGAGCGCACCCGCGTGGTCGCCGGCGGCGATCAACGCGCGCGACAGCATCTGCGTGCGGGTCGCGCGCTCGGTCGCGGGCAGCGTGCCTTCCATCGAGCGGCGTAGGGCGGCGATCGCCTCGGCCGGCTCGTTCGCATTCAGCGCGACGATGCCGCGCGTCGCGTCGTGCAAGCGCGCGAGGTCGGTGGGCTCGCCGAGGTTCGCGAGCACCGCGGATGCGAGCCGGAGCGAGTCACGCGCCTCGGCCATGCGCGAGAAGTCCTCGGCCGCGTTTGCCGCGAGTGCGATCCACGCGCGCGCTCGCGTGCGATCGGAACGTGCCGTCTCGGCGGCGGCGAGCGCCGCGATCAGGTGCGTGCGCGCGGCGTCGCGCTTGCCGAGATCGCGCGAGACATTTGCGAGTCGCGTCAGCACCTCGGCGCGTAGCCCGTGGTGCGGCGTCGCGGCGAGCTCGCGGTCGAGCGCGGCGAGCAGCGGCTCGGCCTCGAGTGGCTGCCCGGCATCCGCCGCGACGTTCGCCGCGGCGAACCGCGCTTCGAACGCGCGGAGCTGCGTGCGCTCGGCCGCGGTCGCCGGCGGCGCGGCATCACTCGCGGCGCAGCGGTCGATCGGCGCGAGTCGGTCGATCATCTGTGGCGCGCTCTCGATACCGCCGGTCTCCCAGCGCGCGAGGATCGCGTCGAGCTCGACGACGCGCCGCTCGAGACAGTGCACGATGCGCCCGCGCGTCGCGGCATCGATCTCGCCGCGCTCGACGCCGGCGCGGCAGACGCCGACGCGCGCGGTCTTCCAGTCCTCGGTGTAGCGGCCGACCGCACCGCGCGCGTAGCTCCAGGCGCGATCGGCGAACGGGCGCTGCACCGCCGCGAACTGCGCCGCGATGCGCTCGCCGCGCGCGGTGGTCCACACGCGACCCATCGCCGTGTCGACGTCCGCGCATGGATCGCGATCGCGAAGCACGAACAGCGCGCCTCCGATCGCGATCGCGGCGGCGATCGCTGCGAGCCACGGCCACACCCTGCGTGGTGCGAGCCCCGCGGCAGCCGCTGTCATCGTCGAGAAGCGGTCTGCCGGCGCGAAGGCGAGCCCGCGCTCGAGCACGCGGCGCACGCGGCGCGGAATTCCCGGCGGGAGATCGGGTTTGGCGCGCATCGCGGCGATCAGGTCGTCGTGCGTGTCGGCGGTGAACGGGCGCGTACCGCCGAGGGCCTCGGCGAACGCGACCGACCACGCGAACTGATCGGCGCGCGCGTCGATCGCCTCTGCGCGATGCTGCTCGGGTGCCATGTACGCTGGCGTGCCGAGGATGCCGCGCGTCCGCGTCAGTCGCAGCTCGCTCGGATCGATCGCGAACCGCGCGGGTGTGGTCGCAACATCGTCGGCGGCATCTGCATCGGTCTGCGCGAGCCCGAAGTCCATCACGCGTGCGTGGCCGGCCTCGTCGACGACGACGTTGTCGGGCTTGAAGTCGCGATGGATCACGCCGGCCGCGTGCGCCGCGGCGAGCCCGCGCGCGCACTGCACGAACACGTCGATGATCGCCGCCTGCGAGCGCGCGGTCCCGAGCCACGCGCGCAGCGAGGTGCCGGGCGCGTGCTCCATCGCGACGAACAGCGCGCCGTGCCACCGCCCGACATCGAACACGCGCACGACGTTCGGGTGATCGATGCGCGCGAGTGCGCGGCCCTCCCGCAGCATGCGCTGCCGAACGAGCTCGTCCTCGGGCGCGCCGGCCTGCGGCTGCACGAGCTTGATCGCGACCTCGCGGTCGAGCTCGGGATCGCGCGCGCGATAGACGACGCCCATCGCACCGGCCCCGAGCTCACCGGTGATCGCATAACGACCGACGCGCTCGTCGATCGCCGGCAGCTGGGACTTCTCGACGACCGCGATGCCCGCGCGCCCGAGCTCCGAGAGCGTCATGCGGCACGTCGCGCACCCATCGACGTGAACCTCGAGCGCGTCACGCGCGGACTCGCCGAGCGAACCGCTCACGAACGCGCTGAACGTCTCGTCTGCCGGGCAGGCCATCACGGCGATGATGCCTCACGGAACGTAGTCGGCAAACTCGCTGTCGTCCGGTGATGCGGCTCCGATGCCGTTCTGGAACGTGCCCGCGCGCCCTTGCGCCGCCGGCGTGATGATCGCCGACGACAGCGTGCAGCGCAGCACATCCTTGCCGTTGAACGCGAACCCATCGCAGCGCATGTACGAATCGAGCACGAGCTGCGCACCTTCGATGCGCCACGTCCCCATCCGCTTCTTCTTCGTGTTGTTGAAGATCGCGAGCGAGTGCCCGGTCGCCGTCACCTCACCTTCGGCCTCCGCGTAGAACAAGACGAGCTTGCTGTCGGGCATCAGGAAGAACGAGGCGTGAAAGGCGTTGCGCCCATCCGGCTGCGCCGGGAACGAGGCCGCGCCGGCAACCTCGTTCTTCGTCGTGGCGTGCGCGAACTGCGCGTAAAACTGGCTCGCAGGTTTGCCGTTGATCGTCGGCTCGTTCATCGCGGCATCGGGTTGCATCATCATCCCGTCGTCGTCGTTGCCACCACCGCCACAGCCGAGCACGAGCAAAGAAAGCAGAATCGATCGCGTCATGGAAAGTCTCCTTGTGGGAGGACCACGCGCGAGGGCGCCGGCAGTTGCAGGAAATCTTTCAGCGCAGTTTCACGAACGTACGCGCCGCCGGCTTGCCGCGCGCGATCGCGAGCGTGCCGCCGTCGTCGAGTACCAGCATGCCGTCGCCGGTCACCGTCACCGTGCCGGCCGCGAGCGTGACCGGGGTGCCGTTGAACGTCCCGCTCGTCGCGGCGCCCGTGCCGCCCTTCCACGTGTAGCCCGCCTGCATCGCGTGCGCGGGGCTCTTCGCGGCGCCGCGGTAGAGCCAGACCTCGCGGTCGTCGTTCGGTGCGGGTAGTACGGTGGTGACGCCATCGGGGTAGAGCGCGAGCATCGCGCCTTCCGGCACGAACGCCGGGATCTCGGTGCGCGGTGCCGTCGCCATCAGCGTGCCACTGACCGGCGCGCCGCCGAGCAGCGGCAGCCACATCCCAGCGGGCAGCTTGACCTCACGTGACGTCGCGCCCTCGACGACGATCGGCGCCACCAGGATGCGATCGCCGAGCAGATACTGGTCGATCGTCGTCCACGCCCAATCCTCGTCGGGGTAGTCGAGTGCGATCATGCGGAACAGCGGCGAGCCATCGCGCTCGAACTCATCGACCGACGACATCAAGTACGGCACGAGCTGCATGTGGAGGCGCGTCCACCGGCGGAAGTGTGCGGTCGTCGCGGCGTCGCGCTCCCACTGCCAGTTGTCCATGACGGCGCGCCCGTGGTGCGTGCGCATCACGGGTGTGAGGGCACCGAGCGTGGTCCAGCGATAGAACAGCTCCTCGCTCGTCGGTTTGGTGCCTTGATCCATGTAGCCGCCGATGTCGTGCCCGAAGTACGGGAAGCCCGCGAGGCCGAGCCCGAGCCCGATCGGGATCACCGACGGAAACCCGTCGCCCTCGGACCAGTCGGTCTGCTGATCGCCGGCCCACACGACCTGCGTGACGGGCTGGCTGTGCAGCCACGCGGAGCGCATGAAGTAGATCGGCGGCGGCCGGTTCGCCGGGCGATTCGCCGCGAACAGCTCCTGGTTGAAGCGCGCCCAATCGACGGGATAGCGGTTGTGCACGCGCATCGGATCTTCACCCGACGCGAGCTCGATGTTCGTCGGTAGCCACTCCGCGAAGTCGGCCATCCAGCCGTCGGAGCCGATCGTGATCGCTTCGCCCATCACGCCCTTCGCCCACGTCACCGCGGCAGGGTTCGAGAGGTCGAGCATCGTCGACGGGTTGAACTTCACGCCCGTGAACTTGTGCGTCTGTCCGTCCTTCTGGATCGTGTAGCGCGACGCGGTTGCCTCGGCGGAGATGTCGGCCGTGTCGTCGATGAACGTGTTGTGATAAGTGTGAAACGCGAAGCCGGTCGCGCGCAGGTCGTTCGCGAGCTGCTCGAAGTCGGGATACATCGTGCGATCGACGCGCCAGTCCTCGTGCAGCGCGTAGCCGAGCGAGCTGGGCTCGCCGCCGCGCCAGTCCTCGGTCCAGATCACCGATGCGGCGACGCCCGTCGAGCGCAGCTTCTCCGCGATGCGCCGCACGTTCGCGGAGCCGAACAGCGCATCGACCCAGGGTGCGAACGCCAGCTCGGGCGCACGCGCTGGCTTGCCGACCCAATCGATCATGTTCGAGAACGCTTCGCGCGACGTCTCACCGACGAAGACCTGGAGGTCGAGCTTGTTCTCCCATGCCTCGTAGCGACAGACCTTGTCGTCGTCCTCGCTGCCGAGCGCGAATATGGCGCGTGCGTCGGTATCCACCGCGATCGCGTAGTGCTTCGACGACAGCAGCATCGGCATCGGCGTGTGCGTCGAGTGCTTGCGGCCGGTGAGAAACCAGATGCCCGCATAGATGTCGTCCGGGTCGGGGTACTTGCCGATGCCGTCTTCTTGCACCCAGAGCGGGACAGTCTCGCCGCGGTGATCGACATCGAACGATTGCCCGCCGAGCCCGACGAGGTGCTCGGTCGGTGCGCACTCGGCTGCGAGCGAGAATCGGTCGGACGAGTCGGCGACGAGCTCGATGCGCACGTGGTTCTTCGCGGGCACGAGCGTGACCGCGCCCGTGCCGAGCTGGGTGTCGCCGGCGCGTAGCGTGAACGTCGCGCCGGTCGCGCTCGTCGCGAGATCACCGAGCGAGCTGATCGCGCGCCAGCGCTGCGCCGACTTGTTCTCGGTGAACCGAAACGATCCGAACTGCATCTCGACGGTGGCGGCGAGCGAGCCCGTCGCGGCGAAGCCGTGTGGGGGCTCGTTGCCACGCGTGCCGCCGCCCGAGCGCGATGACCAGATCTCCTTGCCGTCGAGCAGTACGGCGATCTGCGGCGGCGACGTCGTGATCCGCGCGGTCAAGCGATCCGCGGTCACGTCGACGGGCGTCGCGCCATCACTACCGCACGCGCAGAACAGCGCGAGTAACAACACGCCACGAAGCACGCCTCATTATAGGACGAACGCTTCGCTATGAAACGCGCTGCCGCCGCCGTCGACATACGTGACGCGGACCTCGCCGGCCGCCGGGTCGAACCGCAGCGTCGTGTAGTTGTTCGTCCCTGTCTTGTACCCGAACTGCGGCGCGGTCAGCGACGGAAGCAGCGCGTTCGGGCTCTGCCCGCCGGGTCCACACAGGACCTCGCGCTGGGTCATGCCGGCTCCCGACGTCGCCACCTTGCTGATGAACGCGAGGTGAAAATCGCCACTGAGCCAGAGGACGCCCTTGATCTGCTGGTCGTCGATGTACTGGAGGATCCGCGTGCGCTGCGCCGCGTAGGCCTCCCACCGGTCGACCTTGTAGAGGTCCCACACGTTCGGCATGTTCGTGATCGGCACCGAGTTCATGATGAGCTTGAACCGGCACGGCGAGGTGGCGAGCCCTTGCTCGAGCCACGCGAGCTGTTCGGGCGAGATGTACTGCGCGTTCGCGCCCGAGCGCGTCGACGGCTTGCGCTCGCTGCGACAGTCGAGCACGAAGACCTCGACGGTCGTGCCCCAGCGCGCCGAGCGCCAGATCCGGTTCGGCGATTGCGCGTTGCGCAGATACGGCGCGTGATCGAAGAACGTCTGGAATGCGGCGGCGATCTGCGGCGCGGCGATCGTCTCCGGGTTCCAGTCGTTATCGACCTCGTGGTCGTCCCACGTGATGTACATGCCGGTCGATGCGCGCAGGTCGACGTGCGCGGGGCGACCGAAGTGCTCGTCGTACTTGTCGCGATAGTCCGCGAGGGTCTTCGCGCCGTCGCAGTACGCGTTGTCGCCGAGGAACAAGAACGCGTCGAGGTCCGGGTGCACCGCCGCGCGCGCGATCGGATCGGTCGCGCGGCCAGAGTCGGTGCACGAGATCGCGCCGAACGTGACGACGTTTGCACCGTCGGCCGGCGTGCGAAAGCGGCCGATCTTGCTGCGCGCCGTGCGGTCGCCTTCGAAGAACGTGTAGCGATACTGGGCGCCCGCGCGAAGGCCTTCGATCGCGACGTGCACGAAGCCGTCGTTCGGCGTCGCCGCGAACGGCCCGAGCTCTTCGACGTACGTGTCTCCGTCGAGGCGCCACACGTATGCGGTCAACGCGGCGGTGCCCGCGTAGCGCGTCCACACCAGAGCGTGGTTGCCGGCGATATCGCCCGCTGATACGCCGAGCGGGAACTGCATGCTCTCGGTGACCGCATCGGGTGGATCGATGCGAGGCGGTGGATCGTTTGCGTCGGCCCCTGGCGGGTCTCCCGACGAGCTGCTGCTGCAGCCGATCGCGACCGTGCCGACCGCAACGCCCTTCAACAGGTCGCGACGCGTGATCCCCATCGCGGGCGGTTGTACCTCAACGCCGTGCTACAGGCGTGTGACAACATTCATCGTCTGCGACGCCGCAGCACGATCAGCAGGACGAACGCGAACAGCGCCGACGTCGACGAGCCCCGCGTGTCGCAGCAACCGCCGCCGCCGTCCTTGGGCGGGTCGATGCCGCCGTCTCCGCCGACCGGCGGGCCGTCGACGACAGGCGCGCCACCGTCGGAACACGCCTGGTTGCCGCGGCGATCCTTCGCGCAGACGCGCATCGTCGCGCCGGGCGTGACGGTCGCGACCCACAGGTACTCGCCGTACCAGGTCATCGTGGTCTCGGTGCCGTTGGTCTCGACCCAGACGCGCTGCCAGTCATGCGCGCGGACCGGCGAGAGGTTGTCGTGCACGCGCGCGTAGACCTTGCCGTTCTTGGCCATCACGCCGCCGAACTCGGGCGGGAGGATGTCGACCGCGATCAGGTCGCTCGCGAGCTGGACCTTCTCGGGATCCGCGCCTTCGCCTTGTGCCTGCACGAGGTCGAGGCGACCGTCGCCGTTCAAGTCGGCCATCGCGACGGAGAGCGAGCCCGGCGTGTCGTTCGGCGTCGTGTTCGTCGACAGTGTGAAGACGCCCGCGCCGTCGTTGAGCAGCAGGCGATCAGGTCCGCTCAGCGACGCGACGAACAGATCCGGATCGCCGTCGCCATCCGCGTCGACCCAGATCACGGCGTTGTCGTCGGCCGCGGGGTTCGCGGCGCCCGCGATGCGCGTCGCACTCTCGTCGGTGAACTTGCCGGTGCCGTCGTTGACGAACATGTGATCGCGGAACGAGCCGGCGTCGTTCAGCGTCGCGAGATCGAGATCTCCGTCGTTGTCGATGTCGATCGCTTCGAACTCGTAGTTGTTGCTGAAGTGGGGCAGGGCGTTCGGATCGTCGGTGAACTTGCCGGTGCCGTCGTTGCGGAAGATGTAGCTCGTCGTGCAGCGCTTGCACGAGATCAGCGCGTCGAGGTCCCAGTCGTTGTCGATATCGACGAGCTCGACGTCCCACGACCACTTGACGAGGATGTCGGGCATGTTCGTCGTGGTGACGTCGGTGAAGTTGCCGGCACCGTCGTTCAAGTAGAGCTTCGTGCGCCCGCCCGCAGCGCCGTTGGTCGGGTTCGTCGCGCCGGTGTCGGAGAGCAAGAGATCGAGATCGCCGTCGCCGTCGACATCGCCGGGCTCGACGTCGTGCACCGCGGTCGGTTGTTGCGGCATGCGCGAGGACGCATCGCCCCACTGCGCGCCGTCCTTGAGGAACAGCTTCAGCTGCGACTGGTACGCGCCACCGGTGATGATGTCGAGGTCGCCGTCCTTGTCGACGTCGATGGCCTTGATCGTGCGCGCGAGTCCCGTGAAGCCGCCGATCGCCGTCGCCGAGATCTCGGTGCAACGCACGCCGTTCATGTCCCAGCCGCCGAGGTTCTTCCACACGTGCGAGGGAACCGCGGTGCCGGGCGTGTCGTAATTGCCGCCGTTCGCGACCAGGATGTCGACGTTGCCGTCTCCGTCGAGGTCGGCGACATCGACCTCGTTGCTCCACTCACCGGTGACGCCGATGCACTTCGCCGTCGCATCCTGCCAACGCTGCGCTGCGGCATCGCCGGCCCAGCCGAGGATCAGAAGCCACACAAGGGTCCGCATCGACGGCGACGAGACCATGTGACCTAGGTGCATTCCACTGATATTGGCTGGACCTGCTGCGTGGTCTGCGCCTCGCACGGCATGGCACGGGTGTCCGCGCCGATGTAGTGTTCCCGCGACATGCGAAGCACGACATTCCCGCTATTCGCCCTGCTCGCGCTCAGCGCTTGCGAGCACAAAAACAAGACGGAAACAAACACCACCACGACGACGACGACGCCCGGAAGCGCGACCGTCGCGAAGCCGAGCGACACCACGACGCCGCCGCCTCCGGCCGAGAAGCCGGGCGCCGCGCCGGTCGCCAAAGACACGGTGCGTCCGCCGGTCGCGGCCGACCTCGTCGAGTACACGAAGGATCTGCCGGGCAGCGGCAACAAGCTGCTCGCGAAGTTCGAGACGAGCATGGGCGTCATCAACTGCGAGCTGTTTCCCGAGAAGGCGCCGATGACGGTCGCGAACTTCGTCGGGCTCGCGACCGGCAAGAAGCCGTGGATGAACCCGAAGACGGGCAACGTCGAGCAAGGCAAGCCGTTCTTCGACGGCCTGGTCTTCCACCGCGTGATCCCCGAGTTCATGATCCAGGGCGGCGACCCGCTCGGTCGTGGCACCGGCGGTCCGGGCTATCAGTTCGGCGACGAGTTCGGCGCCAGCGACAACATGGTCCCGGGCACGCTCGCGATGGCGAACGCAGGCCCAGCGACGAACGGCAGCCAGTTCTTCATCACCGAGACCGGACCGAACTGGCTGAATGGCAAGCACACCATCTTCGGCCAGTGCAAAGAGATCGACCTGGTCAAGCAGGTCGCGCGCGTGCCGCAGGACGCGCAGAACAAGCCCGACAAGCCGATCACGATGAAGATCGTGATCTCCAAGGGCTAAGCGACGTCCTCGATTCGTCCGAAACGGCCGGACACCCCGACATCTCCGTCATAGGGTGCGGCCGCAAGACATCGCTCGTCGAGCCGGTAGCGACGACGAAACACGGTGTTCCACGCCCGCGTGTCCGAACCCCGGACAAATTCTCGTCCTGGCCGCGATAATTTCGTCGGACATATTTATTTCTTCACAGTGCTCGCGAACCGGCGTTATCGAGGCGTGTTCTAGTGCCAGAAGCCGATCGACAGCGCGATGTTGCGATAGCGCGACGCGATGTCGGTCGTGACGCCGAGGCGACCGCGTCGCGTGCCCCAGAGCTGGAACTCGAAGACGCGGCCTTCGACACCGAACGTGCCGTGCATGCGCCCGCCGACGCCGTTGAAGCGCGCGGGTTCCCAGTAGGCACCGACGCGCAGACGCAAGCGGCCGGGCAGCGCCTCGACCTCGACGCCGGCGCGCGCGCCGACGTTCGCGTGCGAGCCCGAGCGCTGCAGCTCCTGCACGCCGAACTTCTCGATGCCGTAACCGTTCTTCGAGGCGCCGGTGACCCAGACGTCCGCCGCGGCGGTGACCGAGAGCTCGTCGCGAAACTTCGCGCGCACCTGTTGGTTCCACGCGGTTTCGGCCCAGCGATATGCGAAGCCGGCGCCGGTGCGAAACGATGACTCGACCTGGTTCGGCAGGATGTAGCTGCGCGTCGAGCCTTCGACCATGCACGCCATCGGGTCGCATGCCTCGGTCTTGACGTCGCCGCCGATGATCGCGGACTCGAGCGTGCCGGCGACGCGAAAATTCTCCATCCGCGGCAACCACGTTGCACCGGCGATCAAGCCGCCGCCGCTGATGTCGAACATCGCCTCGTCGGGCGTCAGGATTTGGAACGCGATCGATTGCACGCCGATGCCGATCGACGTGTCGATGCGTTCGAACCAGCGCGCGACGGCGATGCGAACGCGCAGGTTCTGCGCGTCGAGGTCTGCAGCGCCGTCGATCGGTGCGGTCTGGGCGCTGCCGACGATGGCGGCGGCCCACTTGCCGCGGCGAAACGCGAGCCCGACCGTGCCGAGCTGCGCGCCGGTCGCGTCGTCGAGCGCCTCGCCGTTGTTATCGAAGTCCGACGACAGCCGGCCGTTCAGGTAATCGAAGTGCCAGTCCCAGCTCCACGAATCGTTGTCCGTGGCCTGGCGAACCGCCGGGGCGCTCGCGTTGAGCAGCGTGCCGGCCGAGCCCGGAATCAGCGCGAGGCCGGTGCCGCCCATGCCGACCATGCGCGTATCCCCGATCGCTGTGCCCTCGTAGAAGTCGATCGCGTAGTCGCGGTTCGTGATCGGCGGTTCGGCGGCCGCCGGCGCTGTCACCAGCAGGCAAACCAGGACCGTCCACCGCATGACTCATCATATCCGCTATCCTTCGCGGGCATGCCGACGGGCGAGGAAACCGGGCCAACGCCGCGCGATTCATCACGCGACTCGTCGAGCGGCTCGAACACGTTCGCCCTCGCAACCGTGCCGTTCCGCCGGCGGTTCTTCCTGCCGACCATCGTGCTCGGCATCGCCGAGCTCTTGTTCGTCGGCTATCCGCTGTGGAACGCATTCGATCTCGGCTCGATGGGCGGTGACGTGCTGCTGCGCACCGCCTTGCCCGTCGCGGTCGGTGCGTGCCTCGTGTGGCTCGGCGCGATCACGACGTGGCTGTTGCCGCTGTGGCAAGCGGTCGTCGCGCGGCGGCAAGGCGAACGCGTCTCCAAGGAGCTCGCGCGACGCGCGTATCGCATCACGCTGAAGGGCCCGGTGCGCGTGCTGCTGCTCCGTACGGGGTTGTGGGCCGGCGCGGCGGGCCTCGGCGGTCTGTTCTTTCACACCTACGAGGGCTGGTCGTGGCCGCTCGTCGCCGAGCTGATAGCGCTCGCGACGGTGCACGCGTACGTCGTGTCGTGCGTGCGCGCGGTGTGGTGGGCGCAGATCCTCGGCGAGACGCGCACGCGGCTGTTCGCCGCCGGCTCACCGCTCAAGAAGTTCGACGACAGTCACTACCGCCGCTTCATGCTCGTCGCGATGATCGTCGCGGGCGGCGTGCTCGGCGCGCAGGCCGCGTTCGTCTACTACTTCGTGCCGATCACGCTCGCGCAGTATCTGCAGCTCGAGACGTACTTCCCGCTCGCCGCGCTGATCGGCGTCGCGACGTGGTCGATGTTCGCGCGCATGATGACGGCGGACCTCCGCCGCTACCTCGCGGCCTCGCGCGGGGAGAAGTCGATCGGCGCGGACGCGAAGCCCGCCGCGATGATCTATCGCCGCGCGCAGGCCCTGCCGTATCGCCTCGCGATGCTGACGATCGCGGTGTGGGTCGTGATCGCGATCGTCGGCGCGGCGATCATGCGCCTCCACCTCGGCTACGACCTCGACGACACGATCATCGTTGGCGCCGCGACGCTCATCCTCGCCGTCGCCGGTGCGATCTACGAGCAGCTGTGGCACCGCGACGTGTTACGGCCGCTCCTCGCACACCTCACTCAGCGGTATCGCGTGCCGGTGCGTAGCATCGCGCCGTCGCTGTCACTACGCAGCAAGCTCCTCCTCTCGTTCGGCGGCGTCGTGCTGCTCGCGTGCGGCATGGCGCTCCTGTGGGGCTTCGTCCAGTACAAGAAACTCGCGAACGATGCGGCCGGCCAGCAGTCGCGCGTGGGGCTCGCGTGGGTGAGCTCCGAGGTGCAGACCGCGATCGCGAAGTCACCGACGCGGCCGACCGGCACCTCCGTGCGCGAGGCCATCAAGCAGATCGCGCTGACGACGCCGGAAGCGCCGGTGATGTACTACGTCGACGACCGCGACGAGACGCTCGCGATTGGCGGTGGCCCGATGGGCGCGCCGCCCGCGCCCTGGTACATCAGCGCGCAGATCGACGCGCGTGGTGCACCAGCGATGATCCAGCTCGACGAGGCAAAGCTCACCGGCCGCGCCGGCCGCTTGATCGTCGTGTGGAACGGCGAGCGTTACGACCTCGGCTCGGTCGCCGTCTTCTATCCGAGCTATCGCGGACGCGGCGAATCGATGGTGCGGCCGCTCAAGGAGCTGCTCGTCTTCTTCCTCGTGCTGTTCGCCGCGTGCGCAGGCATCGTCGCGTTCACCGTCGCGCAGTTCATGGGTCCGATCAAACGGCTCGAGCAGCGCGCCGATGCGATGGCGCGTGGCGAGCTCGCCGACCCGGTCGCCGCCGGCGGCGAAGGCGACGAGATCGGCCGCCTCACCCTCGCGCTCGAGGAGATGCGCCGCGCACTCCGCGACAAGCTGCGCTCGACGGAAGAGGTCAACCTCGACCTCGAGCGTGCCGTGCAGATGCGCACCGCCGACCTCGCACGCAAGAATCGCGAGCTCGCCGAGACGCTCGACAAGCTCACGCGCGCGCAAGAACAACTCGTCCGTTCCGAGAAGCTGGCGTCGATCGGTCAGCTCGTCGCCGGCATCGCGCACGAGATCAACAACCCGGTCAACGCGATCGTCAACACGGTCGGCCCGCTCGAGGAAGCGATCCGCGAGATCGACAGCGAAGACCCGAAGACGCGCAGCGAGGTCGCGAAAGACGTGCGCGACATGGTCCGCGTCGTTCAGCGCGGCGCGCAGCGCACGAAGGCGATCGTCACCGCGCTGCACAACTACTCGCGCACCGACGACGAGTCTGTCGTCGACTTCGACGTCGACCGCTCGATCGACGACTCGCTCGAGCTGCTCCGTCACCTCCTGAAGCAAAACGTCACCGTCGACAAGAAGTACGGCGAAGTCGGCCGCGTGCGCGGTCACGCGGGCCAGATCAATCAGGTCTTCATGAATCTGCTGACGAACGCCGCGCAGGCCCTCTCGCAGACCGAAAACGCCGCGATCACGATCGTGACGAAAGGCGATGCCAACGGCGTCGAGGTCCAGATCAAGGACAACGGCGCGGGCATCCCGCCCCACGTGCTGCCGCGCATCTTCGATCCGTTCTTCACGACGAAGGACGTCGGCGAAGGCACGGGCCTCGGCCTCTCGATCGTGCACGAGCTCGTCGAGCGCCACGGCGGCGAGATCGCCGTCGACACCAAGCTCGGCGAGGGCACCACGTTCACCGTGAAGCTGCCGCGCCAGATCCCGGTCGCGCTACGCAAGCAACGCACCGGCGAGCTAAAGGCGCGCCCGGCCTAACCGGCAAGCTTCGATTTGTGCGCGGGCGGTTTCGGGCTGTTTGCGTTCGCGGGGCGACCACGAGGGACGCGCGGCGTGAGACGAAAGGTGTCGAGCTCTTCACGTTTGACGCGGACCTGGTCCATCCACGCGCCCAGCTCACGCCCGTCCTGGAACCCAGCGAGGTCCAGACCGAGCTCGACGTTGAGCCACGGCTGCCGCTGACTCTGCCCGAGATACGCACGGTGACTCGTCCAGTCGCTCTCGCTGGGATGCTTGACGACGCCCGCGCGCACGGGGTTGCAATGGATGTAGTTGATCAGGTGGCCGACGCCCTGCGGTCGAAACTCGATGAGGACGGGGCCGCGTACGATAACGGCACCGATGCGTTCGAGTCGTGCGTTGATCCACTTCGCGAACGCCTCGTGCGCCGGTCCGAGCCAGTCCTTCATCGCATCCTGGCCCGCAACGACTCCGAGATGAATGTGACTACTCATCACGGCGTACGAGAAACAGCGCCAGTCCGTGTAGGCGAGCTCGAACCCCAATGCCGACAGATAGGCCCTGCGTTCGACACTGGACTCGACGAACCACGTCTTCGCCACGAACCGAGAAATCAGGTGATAAATCGCCCCTGGTCGGGCATTTGCTCCGCCTCTCATCATCATGATTCGCATCTACACCGGGCGTCTGACGACGACCCACTACTTTCTCCTCGACGGCCCCGCTCGCCGATGTCCGAAACTCGGACATCACGACAACTACGTCATACTGCAACGTGCGAACACGGCGGGAGCCGCGCGCGTCGCTACCAGCAATCCGCTAGATGCAGCACGTGTTGTCCGAACTTCGGACAGATCAGCGCGGCGCTCTCCGTAATTTCGTCGGACATATTTATTTCTTCACACCCCTGCGTCTACCTTCGCCACGCATGTGGCTGCCCGCGGCTGTTCGTTCTTCACAGTCCCGCTTCGCTCGGCGAGCGAGTCTCAACTCTGTCCGAAACCGCGGACACCGTGACATCGGCGTCAGACGGCGAGGCGCGAGCGATGTGTTGGTGGTGCGCGGTGCGACGAGCAAACCGCTACATAGGAGGGCGACCGTCCGAGGCTCGGACAAAGACGCGCGATGCCCGCCGTAAATTCGTCGGACATATTTAATTGTTCACACCTTCGCTGCACGTGACTTGGAAATTCGGTCGGACAAGCCGGACAGCGTTGGCTGCACGCTTAGCTAGCTCGACCAGCCGCGCCGAGTCAGAAACTCGATCGGCGAGCCCAGCTCCTGATTGATCTGCGGGGCGAGCTTCTTGGGGACGACGTTCGAGTACACGGTCGAGGCAAGGCGTCTCTTCGTCGCGTCACCGACGATCTTCCAGCCCAAGGTCGTGGTCATCAAGAATCGCGCGACCGTGACGTGTTTCGGGACGCGTGACCACGCATCGCGCTTCATCTCGAGACCGCATTCGAAAAATACGAGGCCCGTTGGATCACCGAAGGCTTTGTGTCCCAGCGCGATCACGTCGTCGCGCTGGTCCTTTGCGAGCAACGCGTAATAGACATCGCCGTAGCGCCCCTCGGGGCGACACCAATACCGGTATTCCAGGTGCCTTCGGATTTGCTTCTTGGAGTAGCCGAACAGGGTGCTGGTAACACCCTCATCGCACCTGACACTTTCGAGCGCTCGGATCGCGGGGATCCTCCACATCTCCTCGGTGCGGAGGATGAATGCGCGCATCGGCTGCCGATCGCGCGGCATGTGCTCGTTTGGGTTCGGGTCGAGCACGACCATGAGGCCACGATCGTGCGCGTACGCGATGACGTCGATGAACTCTTGCGATTCGACCCAGTCGCGCAGCGGCCACTCCACCGAGATCGCTTTCTTGCCCATGTGCACGGCGTCGAGCTCTTCATAGATGCTTCGGAAGCCGGTGTAGTCCGGCCGCTGCCAGCTGCGCTTCTTCTCGAAGAGCGTGCGGATGTCGAAGCGCTTTGCCATGGTCACCTCTTCACGGATCGTGCGTGTGCGCCGACGAGTGCGATGTGGATCTCAGTGAGACGCGCCCACCGTCGGCATTTGCAATTCCATGCTCACCATCTGCGCCCACGCGCCCACTGCCGTCCAAGGTAGCGAGCGGTTTCGGCTCGTCGCTGGCGTCGATCGCCATTTGCGGAATGCCTGCGTCCCGATACGCGCAACCATCCTGCGAGCATATCGGGCACGCCTTTTGATTGTCTCGGGTGGCGTGAAGACGTTTCTGATCAGCGCGACACTGATGCTCGCAGCGAGCGCATGCGCCTCGTCGCCCGAGGACACGATTCCGGAGGATCCGTGCCCTTGGACCACCTCGACGGGCCGCAAGTCGTGTGGCGCGCGCCCGCCCGCGAAGCGCGTTGCACCACAACCGATCGCGCGGCAGCTGATGCACTTCGAGACCCCGATGCGCGCCGACACCGACGGTGAGGGCACCGAGCGCACGTTTTCGTGGGCCGGACTCGAGGCGATCGATTTTTCGAATCACATGATTCAGCTCTCGCTGAAGACGCAGAACATCGCGCGCGCCGCGAAGTTCGAGCTCGTGCTGGGCACCGACGGCTTCACGAACGCGTTCGTGTTCACGCTGCGCTCGCAACAAGGCCAGCTGTGGATCACCGACGGTCGCTGGGTCACGCCGTCCCTCTCGTGGTCACCGAGCTCGACGATCGGCGCGCCATCGCGCGCACGCATCACCGACATCATGCTGCGTGTCACCGACGACGCGAGCAGCACGCCCGTCACCGTCGAGCTCGATGGCATCGCGCTCGTCCGCGAGCCGGTCGCGCGTTACCCGCGCGGCGTCCTCTCGTTCACGTTCGACGACAACCACGACTCGATGATCACCGAAGGCGCCCCGCGCCTCGACGCGCGCGGCTTCCTCGCGACCGCGTACGTGATCATCGGCAACATCGACGAGCCGCTGCGCGCCACACTTCCGCAGATCCAGGAGCGCCACGCGCGCGGTTGGGATATCGCGGCGCACTCGTTCTCGTTCGCCGCGCACAACATGCGGTGGACCACGATGCCGTACGAGGTCCTCGAGGACGACATCGTCAGCTCGCGCGAGTGGCTGATGGCGCAAGGCTTCAACGGCTACGACCACTGCGCGTATCCCGGCGGCGACTTCACGAACGGCGGCACGACCGACGTGCTCTCGCTCGTCGATCGATACTTCACGTCGTGCCGCACGATCTTCCAGCGCCAGCGCGAAGCCGCCCCGCCGGCCGATGCGCACAAGCTGCGCGTCTTCTACATCACGAACAGCACGACGCTCACCGCCGCGAAAGCCGCCGTCGACGACGCGATCCGCGCGCGCGAGTGGATCATCGTGGTGTTCCACAAGCTCGTCGAGAACCCGGCCGTCAGCACGGAGTGGCGCACGTCGGACTTCGCGGCGTTCGTCGACCACGTCGCCGCGTCGGGCATCACGGTCGAGCCGGTCACGAAGGTCCTCGCAGACTGATCCGAAAATGAAAACGGCCCGCCACGTGGCGAGCCGTTTTGTCGATGATCGAGTGGGCTTACTTGCCGAAGCGATACGTCGTGAACATCGAGTCCATGCGTGCATCCTGGCCCGCCGTGAACGTGTCCATGCACGCGTCGTCGGTGTAGTCCATGAAGTTCCGGATCGGGTCGAGACCTGCCTTGTTGCGGCAGCTGTCACGACCGACCGGGCAGCCGTACGCGGCCGACTTCTCCTGCGCCGTGTCGCTGACGTAGTCACCGTTGCCGTTACAGCCGCCTTGGAACGTGTGATAGAGGCCCATCCAGTGGCCGACTTCGTGCGTGGCCGTGTCGCCGAGGTTGTAGGGCGCTGCAGTGCCACCGGGCACTGACGTGTAGAGGATCATGACGCCGTCGTTCGACGGGTTCGAGGCGTAGCTCGACGGGAACGTCGCCCAGCCGAGCAAGCCGCCACCCATGTTGTTCGAGTAGATGTTGAGGTCGTCGGCGGAGCCCTGGCGGAGCGCGCGCTTCAGCTCCGTTTCGCATGCGCCGCCACCACACGTGTACCAGCTCGCGTTCGTCGTGCGGTCGGTGGAGACGAGGTTGAACGACCAGCCCGTGCCGGCGAACGCGGAGTTCAGCACGTTGATCTGCGCCGTGATCTGCGAGTCCGGAATGTTGCCCTGCGAGAGCGACGTGCCGTTGTTGATGACGTGCCAGTAGACGGGAATGACGCCGCTCGTGACGTTCTTCGCGCTGCCACGAAGGTTCGTGAACTCCTGCTCGAGGAACTCGCGCTCGATCTGCGAAGGATGGAGCGTCGCGCACTTCGCGCCGGCATGTTCGCCATCGCGGGCGACGACCGTCGCGACCGCCGCGTCGGACGCCGTCTCACTGCACTCCTCGAGCTCGGCTGGTTCGCTCGTCAGGATCTCGCAAGCGAGACGGCCTTTGGCGTCGTCGGACTCCTCTTGCGAGAGGTCATCGTTCATCGCGCAACCGACGGCGATCGACGAAATGGCGACAGAAGAGATCAGAATTCGAGTCCACGTACGCATCCGCTAGCTCCCTGGTGGCTGGTTTGAATCGCTCGCGAGGTGTGTTCACACGGCGAGCCAGCTTCTGAATCCAGATCGGCAACGGAGAACACGAACTTGAACGTCAATTCGGTGGCCACTCGACTAGCCACCCCTGTCGTGGCGAGTCCGCACCGGCGACTCGACTTGCCGCCGAAACGACAAACGGCCCGCCGAAGCGAGCCGTTCGCAAGTGCTAAAGAGCCGACTATTTACCGGCGCGGTATGTCGTGAACAACGAGTCCATGCGGGCGTCCTGTCCGGCCGAGAAGCGGTCCATACAGTTGTCATCCGTGTAGTCCATGAAGTTCGTGATCGGGTCGAGTCCCGCCTTGTTCCGACACGAATCGCGACCGACCGGGCAGCCGTACGCTGGCGACCTCTCCGCCGGCGTGTCGCTGACGTAGTCGCCGTTGCCGTTACAGCCACCTTGGAACGTGTGATAGAGGCCCATCCAGTGGCCAACCTCGTGCGTCGCCGTGTCGCCGAGGTTGTACGGCGCTGCGGTGCCGCCCGGTAGCGACTGGTCGAGGAGCACGATGCCGTCGTTCTTCGGGTTCGAGCTGTAGCTCGACGGGAACGTCGCCCAACCGAGAAGGCCGCCGCCCGGGTTGCACGTGTAGACGTTAAGGTCGTCGGCGCTGCCTTGGCGGAGCGCGCTCTTGATCTGCGATTCGACCGTGGAGTTGTCGCAGGTGTTGTACCAGGTCGAGTTCGTCGTCCGTGTGGTCGCGACAAGGTTGAACGACCACCCCCACTGTTGGTACGCCGCGTTGAGCACGTTCATCTGGTTTGTGATCATCGTCGACGAGACATCGCCGTTCGCGGTGCCACTGCCTTGGTTGATGACGTGGAAGTAAACGTTGATCGTCCCGCCGGTGACGGCCGACTGACCCGGCGCGAAGCTCGCCATCTTCTGGGCGACTTGAATGTCGACCAGCTCGCGCTCGGCGAGCGAGAGGTGCAGCGTCGAGCAGCGATGCAGACCTGCGTCTTCGCCCATCTTGCTGACGAGCTGAGCGACGTCGGCGTCGGACGCCACATCGGCGCACTCCTCGATCTCCGCAGGCTCGGCCGTGAGCGACTCGCAACTCAGACGGCTGAGGGCATCCTTCTCCTCCTGATCACTCATTCCATCGACGGCACAGCCGATGACCGAAGCGGTCAGGAATCCCGAAGCAACCAGAACGCGGTTCCAAGTACGCATCAATGAACCTCCCATTTGTGGAGAGCATCATTACGAATCCGCACATCGTCGGTCCAGGTGTTTGTTGAGTTATTTCGTATACTTACACGTAGGAATTAGCCTCACATTCGCATTCATGCACCGCCGGTGTGGGAGACGCGATGCGCCATGCCTCCCACTTGCCACTTTGTCAGGCGGCCTTGGGCGGCCTGACAGCGTGGCAATCAAACCTCTCGCAGAACGCATTTCCACCGAATCATTCCAACGGCTTATGCGGAATCGAAGTGGCTCGGGTTTTGTTATTGGCTCACCCGCATGTGGAATCAGCCCGGTCGTAGTCCGTTCCGTCGATTTGCCGCGGCGCAGATCGAGGGTGGTGGCGGCATGCCCGCTCATGAAGAACCGACCGAGCTGAAGTCGGCGCCCGCCGATGCCGGGATCGTTCTGGTGGTCGACGATGAGGGTGCGATCGTCGAGTCGCTCACGAAGATCTTCCGGCGCGAAGGCCTGAACGTCCTCGCCGCGACCGATGGCAACGCCGGACTCGACCTGCTCCGCAAGCACCGCGTCGGCGTGCTGCTGACCGACCTCATGATGCCGCAGACGAGCGGCATGGATCTGCTGCGCGCGGCGAAGACGATCGCGCCCGAGACCGAGGTCGTGCTGATGACTGCGTACGGCACGGTCGAGACCGCCGTCGACGCGATGAAAGAAGGCGCGTACGACTTCGTCACGAAGCCGCTCAAGCGCGCGCACGTCGTTCGCATCGTGAAGAACGCGCTCGAGAAGCAGTCGCTGCTCGTCGAGAACCGCAGCCTCAAGGCGCAGCTCGCCGAGAAGCGACGCCGCGCGATCATCGGGACGTCCCTCGCGTGGCGCCGCACGATGGACATCGTGATGCAGGCGGCGCCGAGCGAAGCGACCGTGCTGCTGCTCGGCGAGTCGGGCACCGGTAAGGAGTTGCTCGCGCGCTCGCTCCACGACAACAGCGCGCGCGCGAAGGGCTCGTTCATCGCGGTGAACTGCGCCGCAATCCCGGAGTCGATCCTCGAGGCCGAGCTGTTCGGTTACGAGAAGGGCGCGTTCACCGGCGCGACGCAGGCACGCGATGGCCGGTTCGAAGCGGCGAACGGCGGCACGCTGTTCCTCGACGAGATCGGCGAGATCTCGCGCCACGTGCAGGTCAAGCTCCTGCGCGTTCTCCAGGAGGGCGAGATCGAGCGGCTCGGCGGCGGCGGCAAGACGCGTCGCATCGACGTGCGCATCGTCGCCGCGACGAACGTGAACCTCGCCGAAGAAGTCAAAGCCGGTCGCTTTCGCGAGGACCTGTTCTACCGCCTCAACGTCATCCCCGTTTCCGTCCCGCCGCTGCGCGATCGCCGCGACGACATCGCGCTGCTCGCGCAACACTTCGTGCACGTCTACGCCGAGAAGAACGGAAAGGCGATTTCCGGGTGCTCCCCGACGGCGACCGAACGCCTCATCGAATATGGTTGGCCCGGCAACGTGCGAGAGCTCGAGAACGCGATCGAACGTGCCGTGGTGCTGACGCGCGCCGGGCACACGGTGATCGACGAAGAAGCGCTGCCCCGCGAGATTCGCGACGCCACGCCGGGCACCGCCGCGGCGAGCGCGCTCACGTTTCCGATCGGCATGCCGCTCGCCGAGATCGAGATGCGCGTGATTCACGAGACGCTGCGTCACACGCGCGGTGACAAGCGGCTGACCGCGAAGCTGCTTGGCATCGCGACGCGCACGATCTATCGCCGCCTCGAAGCGACCGACCCCGATGCCCCCGAAGGCGACGAGACGCCGGAAGAGAGCAAGGACTGATGCAGGACCTGATCAAGCGGTACTTCTGGGTCATCACGGTCGTCACCGTGATCACCTGCGCGGTGTTCATAGCGAAGGCGACGGGCTCGTTCTTGACTGCGAAGTTCCTCGCCGACTCGCCGAAGGCCCCGAAGGTGACGCCGGTCGCGCCGCGCGTCGATACGGTCGCGAAGGCGACCCGCAGCAAGGACGGCGCTCAGCTTGCGACGCGCAACATGTTCTGTTCCGAGTGCACGCCCGCCGCCGTGGCGGTGAATTCGGACCCGTCGTCGATCCAGCAGACGGCGCTGCCGCTCGTGCTGCTCGCGACGAACGTGAGCTCCGATCCGAAGCAGAGCTACGCGAGCGTGATCAACACCGAGAGCCAGCGGCAAGGTTCGTACGGCGTCGAGGAGCAGCTGCCCGGCGCGAGCGGCAAGGTGAAAGTCATCGGCTACAAGTACGTCGACTTCGAGAACGGCGGACGCATCGAGCGGCTCGGCCTCTCGGGCGCGCCCGTGCCGGTGGCCGTCGCGTCGGCCGAGCCCACGCCCGCGCCCGCCGGCGAAGGCAGCGGCGACGATCTGCAGAATGCGATCGACGGCGGCATCAAGAAGATCGACGACACGACGTACGAGATCGAGAAGTCGCTGGTCGAGAAGGTGCTCGTCAATCCGATGGCCGTCGCGAAGGGCGCGCGCGTCGTGCCCGCGATGAAGAACGGCAAGCCCGAGGGCTTCAAGCTCTACGCGATCCGCCCGACGTCGGTCTACGCGAAGCTCGGCCTGACGAACGGCGACACGCTGACGTCGATCAACGGCTTCGAGCTGACGAGCGCCGACAAGGCACTCGAGGTCTACACGAAGCTGCGCGAAGCAACCTCGCTCGAGCTCGAGGTCACGCGTCGCGGCAAGCCGGTCACCCTGAAGTACACGATTCGATGAAGGCACAAATCATGACTCCTAGCCGTCTCATTAGCTTGTTCCTCGTCGGTGCGCTCGCGACGCCGGCGTTCGCCCAACCGGCGCCCGGTGGTGGCAGCGCGCCCGCACCGTCACCTTCGCAACCGCAAGACGATCCGCTCTACGCGTGCGGTAAGCGCACCGGGCCGATCGCCGTCACGTTCAAGCCAGAGACGGAGCTGAAGGACCTCATCACGTGGGTGATGGGGTTCACGTGCAAGAACTTCATCCTCGATCCGCGCATCGTCTCGACGGGCAAGAAGGTCACGGTCATCGCACCGCTCAAGATGACGCAGGGCGAGGCGTACAACGTGTTCCTCGCCGCGCTCTCGACGATGGGCCTCACGGTCGTGCCGAAGGGCAACGTGATGCGCATCGTCGAGTCGGCGACCGCGAAGAGCGAGACGGTGCCGATCTACAAGGGCGGGACGCCGCCGAACCAGGACCAGGTCGTGCGTTACGTGCTGCGCCCGCAGCACTCGAACGTCGAGGTCCTGCGTGGCGCGCTCGATTCGATTCGCTCGCCCGCCGGCAACGTCGCCGTCGCGGGCAACTTGCTCATCATCACGGACTACGCATCGCAGGTGCGAGACATGATGTCGCTCGCGCGCTCGATCGATATTCCGGGCAACAGCGACGGCATCTACACGATCCCCGTCAAGTACGCGGACGCGGCGCAGCTCGCGACGAAGCTCAACGAGATCCTCGGCGTGTCGGCCGCCGGCGGCGCGGGTAAGGCCGCTCCGCCGCCTCCGCCGGGACAACCTGGTCGCAATGCGGGCGCCGATGACGTCGCCGGCGCGGTGCCGACGAAGATCATGGTCGACGATCGCACCAACACGCTGATCGTCGTGTCGAGTGAAGGGGGCTACCTGCGCGTGAAGGCGCTCGTCGCGCGCCTCGACATTCCACTCGAGACCGAGGGCGGCAGCGCGATCAATGTCTACGCGCTGCAGAACGCGCTCGCCGAGGAGCTCGCGACCACGCTCAACAACGCGTTCGGTCAGCAGCAGCCGCGCGCGGGCACGCCGCGCCCCGGCACGCCTGGTGCGCCCGGCGTTCCCGGTCAGCCCGCACCGATCGGCAACATCGGCGACGGCACGTCGCTCGAGGGCCAGGTCCGCGTGATCGGCGACAAGGCGACGAACTCGCTCATCATCATGGCGAGCGGTCGCGACTTCCTCGCGGTGCGCGAGGTGATCAAGCGGCTCGATCAAGCGCGCCGCCAGATCTTCATCGAGGCGCTGATCCTCGAGGTGCAGATCTCGAAGACGCTCAACATCGGCACGTCGTCACACGGCGGTTATCCGACGAGCCGCGGCGATCTCATCCTCGGCGGCGTCCAGACGCCGGACCTCAAGTCGCTCAACCTGACGACGCTGATCAGCGCGACGGGCCTCGTCGGCGGCTTGATCGGCGCGCCGCTCGAGCAATCGCAGACGTTCCTCGGCACGAGCATTCCGTCCTACGGCATCTTGTTCCAGGCGCTCGCGACGCAGAACAACTCGAACATCTTGTCGGCGCCGCACGTGATCGCGATCGACAACGAGAAGACCGAGTTCTCCGTCGGAAACAACATTCCCTACAAGGCCGGCCTGTCGTTCGGCGGGTTCGGTTTGCCGGCGCAAGGTGGACAGCAAGTGCCCGGCTCGATCGGCCAGAACATCCAGCGCGAGAAGCTGAACCTGACGCTCAACGTGACGCCGCACATCTCGGCGAACGACGCCGTGCGCCTCGAGATCGAGCAGGAGACGAAGGACATCGGCGGCAACGACCCCGAGCTCGGCCCGACGTGGAGCGAGCGCAAGCTGAAGACGCAGGTCGTCGTGCACGACCAGCAGAGCGTCGTGATCGGTGGCCTCATCCAGGAGCGCGATATTTACGGCGTCACGAAGGTGCCGCTGCTCGGTGACATCCCGCTGCTCGGCTACCTGTTCAAGTACTCGAAGAAGGAGAAGCGCAAGACCAACCTCCTCATCCTGATCACGCCGTACATCGTCAAGGACCAGCTCGATCTGCAGCAGATCCGCGAGCGCAAGGTTCGCGAGCGCGACGAGTTCGTGCGCTCGTTCACGACGCTCAACGAGATGAAGTACCAGCCGCGCATCGACTACCGCCGCAAGCGCGGCATGATCGAGGAGATCAATCGCTCGATCCTCTCTGTCGAGCAGGACCACGAGATGATGCGCGGCATGAACGCGCGCCAAGGCGTGCAAGAGGGCGGCATCGACTACGCGCCGCAACAGATCGAAGATCCGAACGCGCCCGGAGGCCGCTAGTGGTTGCAGCCGGCTTCCCCATGGCTCGCGGCCCGATGCCGCCAGGCCCTGTCACGCCGCGCATCGGCGAGGTCTTGGTGGGGCGGTGCGGCGTCGCGCAGGATTCGATCGAGCGCGCACTGTCGAAGCAGCGCGACGAGGGTGGCTTGCTCGGCGAGATCCTCGTGCGCATGAAGCTGATCGACGAGGACCAGCTCGCGATCGCGCTCGCGCTGCAGTCGGAGCTGCCGTACCTCAAGGACCTCCCGAAGGTCGAGGACATCCCACCCGAGCTGATCGACAAGCTGCCGATCAACTTCGCACGCCAGCGGTTGATCCTCCCGATCGGCCGCGATCCGTCGGGTCGCGTGATGGTCGTGATCGCGGACCCCGCGGCGCTCGACGTCATCGACGCCGTCAGCGTTTTGCTCTCCGAGCCCGTCGAGCCCGTGGTCGCGGCCGCCGGCAAGATCACCGATCACATCAACAAGACGTACACGCGGCTGCGTGGTGCGGGCGCCGAGCTCGAGGTCGGCGCGAAGAAGGACGACGACGAGTCCGAGGAGTTCCAGTCCGAGGAGCTCGTCGACATGCTCGACGCCAACGACGAGGCGCCGATCATTCGCTGGGTGAACTCGCTGATGTTCCAGGCGGCCAAGGAGCGCGCCTCGGATATCCACATCGAGCCCGGCGAGAGAGAGATCGTCGTTCGCTACCGCGTGGACGGCGTGCTGCGCGAATCGAAGCGCGCACCGAAGAAGTTCCAGGCCTCGATCCTCGCGCGCGTGAAGATCATGGCCGGCCTCAACATCGCCGAGAAGCGGTTGCCGCAGGACGGCCGCATTCGCCGCAAGATGGCCGGCAAGGACGTCGACATGCGCGTCGCGACCGCACCGACCGCCGGCGGCGAGCGCATCACGATCCGTCTCCTCGATCGCAGCTCCGTGCTCCTCGGCCTCGGCGACATCGGCTTTGCCGGCGACCAGCTCGAGACGATTCGCTCGATCATCAAGCGGCCGCACGGCATCTTGCTCGTCACCGGTCCGACGGGCTCCGGCAAGACGACCACGCTCTACGCGTGTCTCTCCGAGATCAACGCGCCCGACATCAACATCCTCACCATCGAGGATCCGGTCGAGTACCAGCTCGAAGGCATCTCGCAGACGCAGGTGAACTCGAAGATCGAGCTGACGTTCGCGTCGGGGCTGCGCTCGTTCTTGCGCCACGATCCCGACGTCATCATGGTCGGCGAGATTCGCGATCGCGAGACAGCCGAGGTCGCGATCACTGCATCACTCACGGGCCACCTCGTGCTCTCGACGGTGCACACGAACGACGCGGCCGGCGGCATCACGCGTCTCGTCGACATGGGCATCGAGCCGTTCCTCGTCGCGTCGTCGCTCGTCGGTCTGCTCGCGCAGCGCCTCGTGCGCCGCCCCTGCTACGAGTGCGCGCGCCCGGTGCGTCCCTCGGAAGAGATCCTGCGCGAGCTCGGTCTCGACGCGCGCACGTTCTTCGCGGGCGGCTATCAGTTCCCCGCGGTCAAGGGCGAGCGCCCGCCGCCGGCCGGCACGGTGTTCGAGCCCGTCGGTTGCAACGCGTGCGGCATGCTCGGCTATCGCGGTCGTACCGGCATCTACGAGCTCCTCATGATCAGCGATGCGGTTCGCCGCCTCACGCTCGACAAGGCGGACGCCGGCACGATCCGCAATGCCGCACTCGAGGCCGGCATGGTGTCGCTGCGCTTCGACGGCGCGCGCAAGGTCGTGCAAGGGCTCACCACTCCTGAAGAGGTCTTGCTGATGACGGCGGAGACGGGAGACTAGCGCCATGCCGATGTACGCGTACAAGGGCATCGCCGCCTCGGGGAAGAACACGAACGGCATGAAGGATGCCGACTCGCCGAAGACGCTGCGCCAGATCCTCCGCAAGGAGGGCATCCTCGTCACGAGCTTCGAGCTGTCGAAGGGTGGCAAGGCGGCGAAGGAAGCGAACGCCAAGAAGGGCGGCCTGTCACGCGACGTCGATCTCGGCGGGTTCTTCGGCGGCGTCAAGAAGACCGAGGTCGCCGCGTTCACGCGCCAGATGGCGACGCTGCTGAAAGCTGGCATCCCCCTCGCCGAGTCGCTCGGTGCGCTCGTCGAGCAGGTCACGAACATTCGCCTGAAGACGCCGCTCGCCGAAGTGCGGACGAACGTGAACGAGGGCTCCTCGTTGGCCGACGCACTCGCGCGGCATCCGAAGATCTTCGACGAGCTCTTCGTCTCGATGGTCCGCGCGGGCGAGCTCGCCGGCAACCTCGACGAAGTGCTCACGCGCCTCGCGGACTTCTTGGAAGGCGCGCAGAAGCTGAAGAGCAAAGTTCAGAGCGCGATGATCTATCCGATGGTGATGGTGCTCGTCACCGTCGGCATCATCGGCGTGCTGATGGTCAAGGTGATTCCCGAGATCACCTCGATGTTCTCGCAGCAGGGCAAGACGCTGCCGATCAACACCCGGATGCTGATCGCCAGCTCGGGCTTCATGGGCAATCATTGGAAGGCGATCCTGCTCGTGATGATCGCCGGCTCGATCTTGTTCGTGAAGTGGAAGGCGACCAAGGACGGCAAGGAGACGTGGCATCGCTTCGTCTTGAAGATCCCCGTCGTCGGCGTGCTCGTACGCACCATCAACGTCTCGCGGTTCGCTCGCACGCTTGGCACGATGCTCGAGTCCGGCGTGCCAATGCTGCGCGCGCTCGATACGTCGAAGCAGATCGTCGCGAACGTCGTGCTCCGGGATGCCATCGAGAACGCGAAACGCGCGGTCACGGAAGGCGAGTCGCTGGCACAGACGTTGAAGAAGTCCGGTCAATTCCCGCCGACGATGATCCACATGACTGCGGTCGGCGAGCGTGCCGGTCAGCTCGAGCAGATGCTCGAGCGCGTCGCGACGACGTACGAGTCGGAAGTGGACGTCAAGCTCGGCCGCATGACCGCACTGCTCGAACCCTTAATTCTCGTCATCATGGGCGGCATCGTCGCCTTCATCGTGTTCTCGATTCTGCAACCCATCATGGATCTCGGAAACCTGTCCGGCCCGAAGTGAAAGGATCTGCCATGTCCCTCCTCAAGAAACTCCAGTCTCGTCGTCGTCGCAATTCTCAGCGAGGCATGACCCTGCTCGAGATCATGATCGTCCTCGCGATCTTGGCGCTCGTCATGGGTCTCGTCGTCGGTCCGCGCGTCATGAAGATGTTCGCGTCGTCGAAGGTCGAGATCGCGAAGACCGAGCTCCAGAAGCTCGCCTACGAGGCGTATCCACAGTGGTCGCAGGCGAACCCGTCGAAGGCGTGCCCCGAGAAGCTCGAGGACC
The DNA here is from genome assembly GCA_030857175.1 of Myxococcota bacterium. GTDB lineage: Bacteria > Myxococcota_A > Polyangia > Haliangiales > Haliangiaceae > JABFXX01. The sequence continues at coordinate 61,448 of JALZOJ010000024.1, forward strand.
TCGCGGAGTTCACGAACAAGAAGGATACGAAGGACCCGTGGGGCCAGCCCTACAAGATGTTCTGCGGTCCGACGCTGCCGCCCGGTGCCAAGGGCCTCGCCGTGATGTCGGCGGGTGAAGACCAGAAGGAAGGCACGAGCGACGATCTGAAGTCGTGGGACGCGCAGTGAGCTGAAACAGAGTTCTCCATGTGCACGCAACGCCCAGACCAAGCGGGGATGACCATCCTCGAAATGATGATCGTGATCGCGATCATCGGTGGTGCGGCGTTCCTCGTGCGCTCGGGATTCCGGCTCGTCACGAAGGCCGACCTGGTCGAGAACAGCAACGAGCTCGCGGCGATCATGCAGCGGACCGGACAGCTCGCCGTCGAACGCGGTGAGCAGCATCGCCTCGTGATCGATCTCGATTCGCATCAGTACCTCGTCGAGGTCTGCCAGGGCGCGACCGCACTCGTGCGCAACGAGGCGCTGCGTGCGGATAACGACGAAGCGAAGCGAGCGCTCGAGCGCGGCAAGCAGCGCATGCAGGACATGCCGGCGGACGCGCTCGCAGCGGCGGATCCCGACGAAGCCGTGAAGAAGGCGACGGCGATCTCCGGCCATCACATCGCGGACCGCCAGTGCGTGCCCGCGACCGAAGGCATGACCGGCGATACGAAGGGTGCGGGCTGGCAGCGCAAGCTCAAGGCGGAGAAGGGCATCAAGTTCAAGGAGGTCTGGGTCCAGCATCGCGACGACAGCGCGACCAAGGGCCAGGTCGCGGTCTACTTCTTCCCGTTCGGTTCGTCGGAGAAGGCGGTCGTCGAGATCACGGACGGTGGCGAGACGTTTTCAGTGCTCGTGCACGGCCTCACCGGTCGGGTCGAGCTTCGCGACGGTGCGCTGAAGGATGTCGACGCGCACATGCTCCGCAACGCGCTCGGTGACAAAGACGCGGAACGCGAGGAGGCGCGATGAAGCGTCAAGCAGGCTTCACGCTGATGGAGGTCATGATCGGCCTCGGGCTGCTCGGCCTCGCGCTGACCGTGCTGATCAAGAGCACGTCGAACAGCATCTTCTCGGCGCGGCAGTCACAGATGATGGGCATCGCGACGGATCTCAGTCGCTCGAAGATGTACGACATCGAGGAGCTGCTCCTGAAGGACGGCTTCACGGATACCGATCAGTCCGAAGGCGATATCGGCGAGCCGGAGAAAGGCTCGCAGGCGTCTTCGGACGTGAAGGCGCGTAGCGGTAAGTGCTTCGAGGACGAGGGCTGGCCGAACGTCTGCTACGCGTATCGCATCGAGCAGGTCGAGCTACCGAGCATGGAAGAGCTGACGCGGATGGCGCAGGGCAGGGCGCAGCAAGGATCCGCCACGGGCTCTGGCTCGGGCTCCGGCGAAGAAGAGGGTGGGTTCGAGAACAGTGCACTCGGCGGGATGCTGACGATGATGGGCGGCTTCGGTGGTGGCGGTGGCAAGGGCGGCGACATCGAGGACGCGCAGAGCGCCTCGTTCTTGACGTCGCAGTACACGCTCGTGCAGCAGGTCCTGAAGGTCTCGATCCGCAAGGTGACGCTCGTCGTGTGGTGGGACGTGATGGGCCGGACACGCGAGCTCAAGACCGTCGCGTTCTTCACGGACGCGAGCGCGATGGACAAGGTGCTGATGGGTCTCGGATCGCAGGAGCTTCCGCCGGAGCCGGGCACAGGCAGCTCGGGCGGCGGCACGGGCTCGGGCTCGGGCTCGTCGCGCCCGCCCGCGCCCGGCGGCGGATCGGGGCGGCGATGAGGCAGCGCGAAGCAGGGCTGACGCTCCTCGAGGTCATGATCGCCGTCGCGGTGCTCGTCATCATGATGACGCTCGCGTGGCGCACGATCGGAAACACCTCCGACACGAAGAAGCGCTTCGAGAAGTACGAGCAGCGCAATCACGAGCTGCGCATGGCGATGAACCGCATCGTCCTGGACTTCGAGCACGCGTATCTCTCGAGGAACGAGGATCCGAACGCGACGTATCCACGGACGATGCTGATCGCGAAGTCCTCGAGCAAGCTCCCGGAGATTAGATTTTCGACGCTCGCGCACCGCGTCCTGTGGGCCGATGCCAACGAGTCAGAGCAAACGATCGTCTCGTACGTCTCGCGGTCGAACCCCGACAATTCCAGCCAAACCGACTGGATTCGCCGCGAGATGCGCCGGCCGTCGAACGAGCCGCCCGATGATCAGCCGGCCGAGCTCGACGTGATCGTTCACGACATCGTCTCGGCCAAGTTCGAGTTCTGGAACTGGAAGAACCTGGATTGGCAGGACACGTGGGACACCACGCAGTCCGATGGACAGAAAGGCACGCTTCCGAGCCGCGTGCGCATCACGATCACGACCAAGGACGACAAAGACAACGAAATCAAGCTCACGAGCCAGGCACGGATCCTGATGCAGGAGCCACTGAACTTCAACTGAGCCCATGAACCCGCTCAAGTCCATATGGCACTTCCTGAACAAGGAGCGAACGCTCCCGTCGGGAAAGCCGCGCAAGCGCAGGCGCAAGCAGCGCGGCATGGCGCTCGTGATGGTGCTCATCGCGATCGCGATCACGCTCGTGATGACGAACCAGTTCGCGACGACGACGAACATCGACATGTTCGCGGCGGCCAACTACCGCGATCAGATGCGCGCGCACTTCCTCGCGCGCTCGGCGCAGAACCTCTCCGAGCTCGTGATTCGTCTCCAGCAGCGCATCGACAACGTCAAGGAGCTGAGCGGCGTCATCCAGCTCACGGACTTCGCGGATCAGATCATGCTCGCGTTCTGCGGCAGCCCCGAGGAAGTGCAGGCTGCCGTCGGCTTCTCGACCTCGACGACAAAGGGCCTCGGCGCGGATATCGGTACGTGCGGCATCGTCGGTCAGATCACGACCGAGGACGACAAGATCAACCTGAACTGCGCGAACGGCACCACCGCGAAGGCCGCGACCGTGAAGAGCGCGCTCGACGCGCTCGTGTACTTCCCCGCGTACGATCCGCTGTTCGAGGAGTCCGACGCCGAAGGCTGGCGTCGCGATCGCGCGCAGCAGGTCGCGGCGATCATCGACTACATCGACGCCGACACGATGCGCATTCGCGAGCGCGGCACGACCGAGGCCGATAACTACGAGAGCCTGCGCGATCCGTACAAGCCGAAGAACAACTACGTCGACTCGCTTGGTGAAGTGAAGCTCGCGCGCGGCGTCGACGACAGGTTCTGGACGCTGTTCGGCAACGCGTTCACGGTCTACGGCGCATGCACGATCAATCTGTCCGCGGTGACGAACAGCCAGCTGATCGCCTCGATCCTCTACCTGTCGGCGAAGAATCAGAACGATCCGGTGCTGCAAGATCCCAAGAAGCTGTTCGCGCTCGCGAGCATCGTCGCGAAGGCAAAGATGTTCGGCGTGCAGTTCACGAAGCCGGAAGACTTCGTCGAGTTCGTCAAGGACCCCGCCGCGCAGGTCGGCGCGCTCGCGGGCCAGTCGGGCACCATGCAGGGCAGCGCTGCGAGCGCCGCCGTGAGCGCCGGCATCCCGGGCATCACCGGCGGCGAGAAGCTCAAGCTCGAGCTCGACCTCGCGAAGCTGAAGCAGATCGCCAGCGCAGGTCCGCGTCGCACGTATCGCGTGCAGGCGTGGGGTGAGATCGAGCGCAAGCAAAAGAACGCAGACGGTTCGCCGGTGTTTCCGGCGATCCGCTCCACGATCAACGGTGTCTGGGACACCAAGGTCGTTCCGCAAAACGTCAGGAAGCCGCCTGCGCCCAAAGGTGCGTGGGTCTTCATGAGGGAAGACTGATATGGCGAGTCGTATGTTTGCGGTCGATCTCGGCGCGTGGAGCGTCAAGCTGGTGATCGCGAGTCCCGGCATTCGTGGAGCGACGTTGCTCCATGTCGTCGAGCGACTCGTGCCGCCCGGTGACGAGCCTGCCGAGCAGCGCTCTACCGCCGTGCTCGCGGCGATGATCAACGAGCTGCGGCTCAAAGGCGAGACCGGCTACATCGGCGTGTACGGCGATCAGGTCTTCACGCAGGTGATCGAGTTCCCGTTCAAGAACCTGCGCCGCACCGAGCTCGAGAAGGCCGTCGGCGGCGAGCTCGAGGGCGTGGTGCCGCTCGATCTCGAGGACATGGTCTACACGTTCGAACCGCTGCCGCTGCCTCCCGCCATCGGGCCAACGGCGGATCTGCGCGGCCGCGTCGCGGCGCCGGCAGAAGGCATGCGCGTGCTGTCGTACGCGATGCGGCGCGATCGCGTCGAGCACCTGATCAACGTCGGCAAGACGGCGGGCTACGAGCCACGCGGCGTGCTCGCGGCCGGTGGTGCCGCGGCCAAGCTCGTCGCGCACACGCCATCGCTGATGCAGGCGCGCACCGACGGTGCGGTCGCCGTCATCGACATCGGCCACGACCGCACGGACGTCGTCGTCGTGTCGAACGGCAAGGCGGTGTTCTCGCGCAGCATCGGGCGCGCGGGCAGACAGGTCACCGAAGCGATCTCGCGGCACTGGAACTTGCCGTTCGCGGATGCCGAGCGCGCGAAGCACAGCGACGGTTTCGTCGCGTCGACCGCCGAACCCGCCACGTCGGATGCGTGGGCACGCATTCACCAGGTCACGATCCAGGAGCTACAGCCGTTCGCGCGCGACGTGCGCCAGACGCTCGCGGCGTGTCGCGCGAAGACCGGCTTCACGCCCGCCGTCGCGCTCGTCGTCGGCGGTGGTTCGCGGCTGCGCGGCATCGCGTCGTTCATGACGGAGAACCTCGGCATCCCCGTGTGGCGGCCGACACCGGACGACGTCGCGGTGCTCGCGGGTCCGCGGCTCGCGGCCGATTCCGCGACGCTCCCCATCGACTCGGCCGCGATGACCGTCGGCATGGCGTACGACGCCGCCGGTGGCCGCCCGCAATTCGATCTGCGGTCGGGCGCGCTGAGCGTGAAGATGGACCTCTCGTTCCTGCGCGCGAAGGCTGTGCCGCTCGGCGCAGCGGTGCTCGCGATCGCAGCCTGCGCGGCGGGCAGCGCGTACGCGGACCTCTACCGCATGCGCAAGGCGGAGAAGATCCTCGCGAAGCGCATCGTCGACGAGAGCACGCTGCACTTCGGCACTCCGCGCACGACGCAGGACATCTTGAGTGCGACCGCGGGCGGCGCAATTCCGCAGGCGTCGCCGCTGCCGAAGATGTCGACGTACGACATCCTCCTCGAGGTCTCGAGCAAGGTGCCGCCGAAGGAAAAGATCACGCTCGACATCGATCGCCTCGACATCACCGATCAGAAGGTAGACATGGACGGCGCGGTGAAGACGCCCGAGGAGCTCGACCTCCTCGTGAAGGAGCTGCAGGGCATCAAGTGCTTCAAGGAAGTGCAACGTGGCCCGACGTCGACCGGCGAGAACAACACCTTGAAGTTCAAGCTCACCATTCCCGCGCAGTGCATGTGAGGTTGTCATGAGTGCATCAGACCGAGCTCGAGACTTCTGGGACCGCATCTCACCGCGCGAGCGCAAGCTCGTCATCTTGCTCGGCGTCGCGGCGCCGATCATCCTCGCGGTGTTCCTGGGCCTGCAGATCAAGGACGGCCTCGACAACATCGAGGCGCGCAACGCGAAGATGCGCCGCGCGCTCGTCGTCCTCACAGACTTGCGCGCGCGTGGGCCGATCCAGCCGGCCGACGACGTGGTCTCGACGATGGGCGTCGAGCCGCTCTCGCTCGATACCTACCTGCGCAACGCGGCGACCAAGGCGGGCTTCCCCATCAAGGGCACGATCACGCCGCGCCAGGCGATCACGCGCAACGGCTTCGTCACGAACTCGGTCTCGATCTCGCTCGACGATCTCGAGCTCGACAAGGTGAAGGCGTTCCTCCAGGAGGTCGAGACCGCGTCGAAGGTCGTCGTCGTGACGAACCTCGACATCAAGCGCGACTTCAAGGACAAGAAGCTCGTCGACACGAAGCTCGAGGTCTCGACGTATTCGAAGGAGAAGCCGGCCGGCGGCACCGACGCTGAAAAGGCCGAAGGCTCCGCAGCAAAGAAGGGCGGCTAACATGGCGCTGCCGATCCGCATGCCGCACCTCGGTCCGCGAACGCGCAAGGTCCTGCGCATCGTGGGCTACTTCGTGCTGTTTTTGGTCACGTTCGTGTTCGCGCTGCAGTGGACGTTCCCGTTCGATCGCGTGCGCGACAAGGTCGTCGAGGTTCTCTCGGCGAAGTACGAGGTCGAGATCAACGGCGTCGAGCGCGGGCTCATCCCGGGCCGCGTCTACTTCAAGGCCGTCACGCTTCGCACGCGGGTCGCGAAGGCCGACGATATCCCGACGACGTTCTTCATCGAACGCCTCGAGGTCAACGTCGGCATCCTCGCGCTCCTCGGCGGAACCGCCGAGGTCGGGATCGACGCGAAGATCGGACCGGGCAACATCACCGGCACGATCGGCCTCTCGAAGAGCAACACGTCGATCCACCTCGACGGCGCCGGCCTGCCCTCGGGCATGCTGCCGATGAAGGAAGCGATCGGCTTGCCGATGTCGGGCAAGGTCAACTTCAACTTCGATCTCGAGCTCCCGAACCAGAAGCTCAAGAGCGGCCGCTCCGGCCCGAACTGGCAGAAGGCCGTCGGCGGCGTGACGTTCGAGTGCCCGAGCAACTGCACGATCGGCGACGGCAAGACCAAGCTGAAGCCGAAGCTGAAGAACAACCGCAACCAGGCGTTCGCCGAAGGCGGCATCGAGTTCGGCAAGCTCAACCTCAGCTCGCTGCTCGCGAAGGTCGAGATCAACAAGGGCCACCTTGTCGTGAAGAAGTTCGACACCAAGTCCGAGGACGGCGAGATCAAAGTCGACTTCGACATGACGCTCGCGCAAGCGATCGACGAGTCGACGGTCGCCGGCTGCTTGCGCTTCACCGGCAGCCCCGCACTGATGAAGCGCGACGCGCGCACGCACGCCGCGATCAGTACGACAGGCGCGCCGCTCGGGCCCGACAACCTCTATCACATCCTCCTCGACGGCAAGGTCAAGGAGATGCGCCGGCTCGGCAAGGTCTGCGGTCCCGGTGGTGCGGTCGGCGAAGGTAGCGACGGCACGTCGTCGCGTCCGAACCTGACGATCCAGCCGGCCGATGCCGTCAACCCGCCGGCGGATGCGGGCACGCCGTCGTTCACGCCGCCGGCGCTGGCCGACGACGCGGCTGTCACCGTGCCCGTGCCCGGTCCCGGCAGCGAGCATCCAAACGTCGGCTCGGGCTCGGCAGGCTCTGGCTCCGCCGCACCACCACCGCCGGGCGCGCCCGCGGTCGGCGAGCCGCCGCCGCCACCACCGAGCGGCGCGAACCCCGTCCCTGAAGGAATGCGCTAGCCCTTCGCTCGAAGCCCCTCAGGGGCCGAGTCCAACCCATTCCGCGCCGTCTTCGCCGATCTCCTTCTTCCAGATCGGAACGCGATCCTTGAGGCGATCGATCATCGCGCGACACGCGGTGAATGCCTCGGCGCGATGCGGCGCGGCCGCTGCGATCACGACAGCGAGATCGCCGATCTCGAGGCGACCGACGCGGTGCTCGACCGCGAGCTTCGTGCCCGCGATCTCAGCTTCGATCTCGTCGCACAAGCGCGTCATCTCGCGCACGGCCATCGGTGCGTACGCCTCGTACTCGAGGCGATCGACGACGATGCCGCGGCTGTGCCGGCGCACCATGCCGGTGAACGTGACGATGCCGCCCATGCCCGGGCCACTCACGGCCGCGACGCAGCGATCGAGCGAGAGCGGCGTCGGCAAGAGCTGCACGTGACGCGAGCCGGTTCCGCCCGCGACCGGCGGGATGAGTGCGAGCTCGTCGCGATCCGCGAGGACGCGATCGTCATCGATGAAGTCTTGATTGACGGCGCAGCGAAACTTCCCGCGCAGCGCGGCGATCGCCGGGTGCTTCGCCGCGAGCGCCGTGATCGCGTCGCCGACCGTCGCGCCATCTTCGAGCTCGAGCGTGTCTTCGTCGCGACCGATCCGTTCGCGAAACACGGCGAAGTACAACACCGAGATCCTCATGCGTCGTGCTTATCATGCGCGCCGTGGCGCGGAGCGAGGACAGCGAACATCTCCAGCGGCTCTACAAGCAGCTCTATCTCGTGATCCGCAAGATTCCGCGCGGCCACGTCGCGACGTACGGACAGATCGCCGAGCTCGCGGGCATTCCCGGCGGCGCGCGGATCGCGGCCTCGAGTCTCAAGGTCAGCAAGCCGACCGACCGCTTGCCGTGGCAGCGCGTGATCGGCAAGGCGAGCAAGCTGCGCGGCCGCATCGCGATCCACGATCCCGTCGGCGCGGCGATCCAGCGCCAGCTGCTCGAAGGCGAGGGCGTCGAGATTGGTGAGAGCGGGCTCGTCGCGCTCGACGTCTACGGCTGGGGCACGGCGAGGCCGAAACCGTCACCGAAACGAAAGAGAGCGACGAAGACTCCTCGTCCTCGTCGCTCGTAGTGGCCCCAAATACCCGCTATGTCCGCTACCGTTGCTCCCTTCCGGGCCTGGCGGGATTCACAGCCGTCGCGTCACTCGGGACCGAGGGCACATTACCCCAAACGTCCACGATGTCCACTGCCAGTGTTCCCTTCCGGGCCTGGCGGGCCGGGATTCAATGACCAGCCGTCGCCTCACTCGGGGCCGAGGGACCTTTAGCCGTCTTTAGAGTTTGATCAAGCCCCGGCGCATGGCTTCGACAACGGCCTCGGTGCGCGTCGAAGCGCCGAGCTTCATCATCACGCCATTGACGTGGAACTTCGCCGTGTGATCGCTGATGCCGAGCCGGTCTGCGATGAGCTTGTTCGACAGGCCCTCGGAGAGCAGCTGCACGACCTGGCGCTCCCGCTCGGTCAGCTCACCGCGGCCCTTGAGGGGCGCGGTCGAATGCACCGGTTGGCTCGGGACCAGCGTGTTCGCGAGCTGCGTGTCCATGACAACAAAGCCACTGCGCACGGTGGCGAGCACGGCATGGATGCCGGGTCCGACTTGATCGCGGAGCACGACGCCACGCGCGCCGGCGGCGATCGCCGGGGCCGTGTGGGCAGGGTCGCCGACAACTGCGACGACGGGCATCGTCATCGTGCGGAGCTCGGCCAAACGGGCCAGCGTCTTGCTGGCGTCGGTGCCGGCGTCCCAGAGGGCGACTTCGGCGCTGTCACGCTCGACGACATCGATGGATCCGACTTGTGCGAGCAGGCTCGAGAGCCCGGCTCGCAGTAGCGGGTCGTCGGTGAGGAGCGCGACCTTGATCGGGTCGGTCACGGCGATAGCGGACGGGAGATTTGGATTGCGAGTCATTTGGGTCTCTGCCTTTCGCAGCCACGAGAAGGTCAAAGCTGACGCGAAGGGTAGAGTCCAACCTGAGCACGTCGACCTCCCAGGTCAACCCTGCCAATGCAGGCAGGTCGCCTGTCGATTTGCCTTACAGATCGCCTGCATGTGGTGGGGTCGCGCGTGAAAACCTCCCCGATTTCCAATGGGTGACCTGACTCAACAGGCGATGTTTTCCGAGGGACCGAGCGAGCACTCTGAAATGAGAAGGAGTGTTTCAAATGGCGCAACCGGCCCTCGATGTCTTTCGTTCCCTGGATCAAGCCCTCGCTGCGGCCGTCGCTGCGATCGGTCCCTCCGTCGTTCACGTAGCTCGCGGCCGCTCCGGCGGCACCGGGATCGTCTGGGCAGACGACCTGGTGGTCAGTGCGAGCTTTCACACTCCCGACGAGACCCGCGTCGGGCTTCCGACCGCCGAGGGTGACCTTGCTTGGCGAGAGGCGCGTGTGATCGGCCGCGACCCCGGCACCGACATCGCGCTGTTGCGTGTCGAGGGCGGCGGGCTTCCGCCCGCGAAGCTGCGCGAGCTCGGTGATCTCGCGGTCGGCAACCTCGCGCTCGCGATCGGTCGGCCCGGGCGTTCGGTGCGCGCGTCGCTCCGCGCGATCGGCGTGCTCGGCCCCGAGGTCAAGACGCCGTGGGGCGGCAAGCTCGAGCGTTACGTCGAGTCGGATCGTCAGGTCCCTCGCGGCTTCGCGGGCGGTCCGCTGATCGACGGCGAAGGCGCAGTGATCGGCATGAACACGCGCACGCTGCTACGCGGCTCGGACCTCGCGATTCCGGTCGTCACGCTTCGTCGCGTCGTCGACGAATTGCTCGCGCACGGGGGCGTGCGGCGCGGGTACCTGGGCGTCGGCGCGTATTCTGGCGGTGGCGGCGCGCTCGTCGCGAACATCGAGGACGGCTCGCCCGCCGCGACCGGCGGCCTGCTCGTCGGCGACATCATCACGGATGTCGATGGCATCAGTGTCACGGGACCCGACACGCTGCGCACGGCGCTCGGCGACCGACCGGGCAAGGCCGTGACGATCACGATCGTGCGTGGAGGTGCAACGCAGTCGCTGCCTGTCACGATCGGAAGCAAGCCGTGACAGCTACTTCTCCATGAACGGATCGACCTCGGGGTAGGCCGTTTCGATCGAGGCGATCGACCTGGTCGTCGTCGTACATTGCAGCGCCGGTTCGAAGACTGCGCTTGTCGCGTAGTTGGTGATGTCCCAACCGCGTTGCGCCGCGAGGTACGTCGGATCGCAGTCGAACAACATGCCGGCGAGGCTCGCACCGCACAGGCCGTACTGCGTCGCGACCGCGAGGAGGTTGTTCCCCGCTGGATTCTTCGTCTCGCAGAGGTCGCTGAACACGAGGTGCCCGGCCTGTGTGATCCCGACGAGGTGACTCGGCGTGGCCGAGCCTGACCACGCCGTGCTGACCTGGCCGAACGAGACGACCGTGTCGGACTTGCCACCGACGAACAGGACGCGCTCGAGCCCGGGCATCGCGGGTGCGGACGCGTTGCCGGCGAGGCTCGCGACCACGCGCACGCCTGGCTTGCCAGCCGCCCTGGCCGCGGCGCTCCCACCCGCGGAGTGACCGACAATGCCGACTCGTGCGGGGTCGATCTTGCCCGCGAGAAAGCCGAGCTCGCCGGTCGGCGCAGCGATTGCGGCGAGGATCGCGTCGATGTCTGCCGTGAGGTTCTGCGCGCCCGACGGCTCGTCGGGGCAGAACTGCGCGAGCAGATCACCGAGCATCAGCCCGGGATGGTCGGCCGCGATCACGACGAAGCCTCGGCTCGCCCAGTGCGTCGTCTGGTGGAGCGATTGATGTCGGAACGAGGCCGTGCCGTGCACGAAGACGATCACCGGAAACGGTCCGTGCTCGGGATCGATCGGAACGTCGGCGAAGCAATCGCACGTCTGCCATGGATTGTCGGCATCGGGAACGAGCGCGCGCTGTGACGGGTTCAGCGACGCGCGGATGTCGTAGCGGTGCGGCGGGAGACCCGCGACCGGAGCAGCCGGATACCAGACCTCGGTGCGGAGGCGTCCAATGGTGATCGTCTTCGCGCCGACGGTCCACGGTCCGCGCAACGCGGGGTCCTCCGGGTTCGCGCGCAACACCGCGCCGTCGCAACCCTGGATTTGGGTGAGCGCTGGATCGTCGGACCCGCAACCGAGCGCAGTGGCCGCCAGGCAGCCGAGCAGCGTCTTCACTTGCGCACGACCTGCGCCGACCCACCCGCGACCTCGGGAGGGGACGTCAGCCAGCTCTCCATCGCCGTGTCACCGAGCAAGTGTCGCCGGAGCCACGCGACATCGAGACGCTTGGACGCAGTGCGCGTCGCATCGGGTGCGAGCGTTCCGGCCGTGCAGAACCCGCACACGCCACACGACGGATCGTCGACCCAATCCATGTGATCGGCGCCGTTCATCGTCATCTGGAGAGCCGGCGACGGCGACGCTGCGTAGAACTGCTGAAAGTTTTCCGCACCCGGCGCACACGGCATTCCACCACCGCTCGCGTTCGTGGTCTCGCCGATGACCGCGACCGCAGCGCCGAGCGTCGTCATCAACTGTGGCGCGACCGACGGAGAATTCGAGTCGACCGGATCCCAGCCGACAACCGCTTTGATCCGCGGGTCGAGCGACGCGGCGAGCACGCTGATCTTTCCTCCCAGCGAGTGTCCGGCCGCGCCGATCATCGCCGGTGCGATCGCGAGGTCCGCGCGCGCGAGCGCCCAGTCGACCACGGACTTGACGTCACTTCCGAGCTTCTGATGGTCGGGGAAGAAGGACGTGTCAGCGTAGTCCGCGAGGATGACGACGAAGCCCCACGACGCGAGGTGGCTCGCGTAAGACGCGTACTGCGTTCGCGCCATCCGAAATCCAGGCGAGACGACCACGAGTGGCGCCGGCGTCGGAGCGCCGGTGGGTCGATAGATGGTCGCCGGCAGCGTGCGACCCGCGGCCGAGCCTGGGATCGACGCGGCCTCGGTCGTGACGGCGAACGCGCCCGCGTTTGCCGGATCGACGCTGCTGGCAGGCGCATCGACGGCGACGTTCGCATCGCCACCGGTGTTGGTGTCACCCCCGGCGTCGCCGGTCGACGCCCCGTTTCCGGTGCACGCCACGAGCGCGCCGAGCGTTACGAGCGTTACGAGCTGGTTCGGTGCGAGCATGGCGTTCCTCCTCGATCAAACGTTGCAAGGTGGGCAACAGCAGCTGCCGGCGCAGCAAGATGACGAGACGTTCGGAGAGCTCCGTCGCCGCGGTGGTGAGGCGCTCGACATCTCCGCCTTTCGCGCGCGAGAGCACCCCGGCGCGGAACATCTTGAGCTCGACCTCGACGAGCGCGCGCAAGGCCGCGAGGTACTCGTTCAGGATCTGGAACGGCAGCATCTCCGCCGAGATTCCTGCCTTGCGCGCCGCGCCGAGGGTGGAGAGCAGCGCGAGACCGTCGCCCGAATATTCGAGGTCGGGACCGCTGGGCACGGCGAGTCCGGCGGCCGCGAGCCAGTCGAGCTCGCGCTCGCTCACACCCTTCTTGAGCAGCTCGGCGCGCGTTCGTTTGCGACCGCCAGGCTTCGCGAGCACGCGCATGATCGCCGCCGCCGCCGACAGGTCATCCGGCGCGTCGTCGTCCTTCGTCATCGCTTTGCGGATCACGTCGAGCGGCAGGAAGTGCGTCTCCTGCAGCTCTTTGATCGCGCGAATGCGGTCGACGAGGAGGGGGTCGTACCAGCACATCGTCCGCCCCGTCTTCCGCGACGCCGCGATCAACCCTTCGCGGAGATAGTGCTTCACCGTCGCGATCGGCACGCCGGCCTGCGTGGCGAGCTCGCCGATCTTGAGAAGGGATGGCTGCACGGCAACTGGACACTAGACAGTTCTAGTGGCTAGTGCAAGGGCGCCGTGCGCTCGATCGGATCACGCCAGCGTGGTCGGCGTCGGGCGCAGCCAGCCGCCGCCCTGACGATCGTAGAGCGCGCGCATCTCCTTCGCGGCACGGCCGTGCGAGATGCGGTGATCGATCAGGTCCTGCATGATCGCGCTCGCGCGGCTGCGACGGCGCACGCTGTCGAGGGGATCGAGCAGCGTCTCGATACCGGAGATCAGCCTCGCGCGGACGTCCTTCGTCGATGCTTGCGCGAGCGCGCGCTTGCGGTCCTCGTGGATACTGCGCACGCGCTCGAGGGCGCTCTGCACGTAGACGAGCTCGTCGTCGTCGAGGCCGCGCTGCGCGTAGGCGGCGAGCGCCTGCGCCGCGATGCCGGAGTCGACCATGCCGTAGTCCTCGAAGCCGTCGAGCTCGCGCAGTGACTGGAGGCGCGCTTCGCGATCCTCGCCGTCGAGCCGCGCGAGGCGCAACATCGTGGTGTCGAGCGCGAGCCAGCGATACACGAAGTCGAGGCCGGTGCCCTTGATGTTCTGGATGCCCATCACGCTGACGCGGGTGCCTGGAGGCACGGCGCGCGCGCAGCGGTCGATGATCTGATCTCCGCTCTCGTTCTGATCTTCGACGACGACGAGCTGGTCCATGAACAGCTCGTGATACGCGACGCGCACGCGCTCGTTGATCGCGGGGTTGTCGATCATCGCCGCGAGCCGCGCGTGCAGCGCGATCCGGCTGGCCTGGCGAACGCAGTGCTCGCGCACGTCGTCGGCGATTTCGCAGACCTCGGGGCCGGGTGCCGTCGGGCCGGGGACAAACTTCAGCGTCTCGAACAGGTCGGTCAGCTCGCCGCGAATCGCGACCAGCGATAGCTCCTCGCTGCTCGCGAGCGCCCGCGCCGCGAGTGCCATGAGGTGCGAGCGATCGACCGCATGACCCGATGCCGCCGCGTAGATCTCGACGCGCTCGATGATGCGCTCGGGCGCCGGAATCGGCACCCGCTGGCGCGCCATCAGCGTCGCGAGCCGGCCGAGTGCCGCGCCCTCGCGATCGGTGTCGATCGCGATCTCGATCGCGGCGCAGTAACGGCGCAGCGCTTCGTCGATGTAGCGGCGCAGCCCTCGCAGGTTCGTGCCGATCAAGACGTGCGCGTCGGCGACCGCATCCTCGACGACGATGCGCGCGAACACCTCGGACCGCGCGACGCGATCCCAGCGGTTGTTGACGACGGTGACGATCGTCTCGTGCGGCATCGACTCGACGTCCTTCGCGCCGAGGGCCATGCGGTTCCAGTTGTTGAGGAAGCCCGTGCGCTCGTTCGCCGACATGCCGTTGATGAACGACAGCGTGCGGCCGCGCACCACGGCGGCGGGATAGGTCTTCAGCACGCCGAGGTCGGGCACGACGTGCTCGGCCATCGTCGCGATGCTGAGGTCGCGATCGATACCGAGGTGATCGGCGAGCTTCGCGGCGAGCGCGATGTTGCGCGGGTGCTCGTTGTACGGGAACAGCGCGAGGACATCGGACGCGATCAGGTCACCGTCGTGCGGGCCGAGCGCGTCGATCTGCGTGTCGCGCTCCTCGGCGCGCTGCCGGAACAGCGGCAGGAACTCCTGCTCGCTCGTGAGCAGCTGCGAGCCCTTCGGGATGAATGCGGAGATGCACTCGGCGACATCGGCGCCGGTCGGTCCCTGCACGTCCTCGTGATCGGGGAATGCGTTCGTGAGCGTGACGTAGTCGTCGCGCATCCAGTCTTGCTGGAGGAGGCGCACGAACTCGGGCTGAAGCGCCATGCACTCCCAGAGGAAGACTTCACTGCCGAGCGCGGCGGCGTGCTCGACGGTGTCGCGCTGCTCCCAGATCGTTGCCTTGTCGTACGACCGGAAGATGAAGATCTCGTGCGGCGGCTGATCGGGCACGGAGTGGATCAGCATCGCCTCGCAGCCCGTCGTCTTGACGGTGACCTCGTAGCCGAGGCCGTGGAACAGCGCCGCCTTGAGGCGCTCGGTGCCGGACTTGCCGCGTGTGCCCCAGCCGCCGATCGAGAGCGGCAGCTTCGCGCGAGCGCGTGCGATCGAGGCGCGTTTGCGGTACGCGCCGACGAAGAACAGCACTGCGAACACGACGAGGAAGATCGCGAGCGCGAGCTGACCGTTGCCGGCGAGCGAGAGAAAGTATTGCTCGAGCTCTGCGTACGTCACGAGGCTTGCTCCACGGCGTGCTCGACCAGCTCGTCGAAGGACGGCGGTGCGAGGAGTTGGAGGACGCGCACCGGCGCGAGCGCGCGTGCATGCGGATACGTGTAGCGCTCGAACGAGATCTCGATGCCGTAGCGCGCGCGCAGCTCCTCCGCGTAGCGCTGCCGTGCGTGCGGCTCGGTGCCGGCGAGCGCGGCGAGGCGCATCGCAGCGAACGTCGCGTAGCGCGCCGACAGCAACAGCTTGTTGCGGATGCGCGCGAGAATCGAGCGCGGCGGCTTGACCGTGGTGACGCCGAAGCTCGAGAAGATGCGCACCGCGTCGCCGGTGACGACGGGCAGGTCGAGCAGATCGTCGACGGTGGGCACGTGGCGTCCCCAGCCGCCTTCCTCGGCGACGAACACGCGCTCGCCGGGAACGACGGTCGCGGTCACTTCGTCGAGCATGCCGGGCGGCGCGCGCAGGTGGCCGCGCTGCGAGCGACCGACGGTGTGACGATGCGCCTGTCGCTTGTTCGGTCGCGGCGAGCGCAGCTCGTGAAGGATGCGCCAGAGGCGACGGCGGTAGCGATCGCCGCGCCACAACACGAGGCGGCCGCCGATGCGGGTCGCCGAGAGCGGGAAGTCGCGGCGCGAGAGCTCGGCGAGGATGCGGCCGAGGAACGTCGGGTCCGACGGCAGCTCCGGCAATTCGACGAGGCGCGAGAGCTTGATCGACCACGAGCGGCCGGGCGTGATCTGGCGCGTCACGCTCGCGAGGTAGTCGCGCCAGGCGCGATCCTCGACGGTGGTCGCGCGGGTCACGCGCTCGGCGGCGGAGGCGGCGATCTCCTGGATCGCGGGTGTCCGCGCCGGATCGCTCGCGATA
Source organism: Myxococcota bacterium (assembly GCA_030857175.1). GTDB lineage: Bacteria > Myxococcota_A > Polyangia > Haliangiales > Haliangiaceae > JABFXX01. Next base: position 77,758 of record JALZOJ010000024.1, read on the forward strand.
CCGAGGAGTGCCGACACGAGCGGTGCCGTCATCTCGCCGGCGCCTCCGGCGTCGATCATCGGCTGGATGTCCTCGCACGCGATCGCGAGCGGCAACGCATGCGTCTCGCGACGCAGCACGCGGATCACGAGACCGAGCACGGCGGCGGGATCGACCTGCGAGCGGCAGAGCGCGCGGATCGCCGTGGCACGCACGCGATGACTCGGCTCGAGCGCATCAAGACCTGCGAGCTGCGCGAGCTCGGCGACGTCGCCGGTCTGCGCGAACGCCTCGGCGAGGCCCTGGCGGACGTGCTCGCTCGGATCGTGCGCGGCGAGCAGCTTGCGGAGCAGCTCGACGCCGCGCGCTTCGGGCTCGACGCCGAGCATGTCGACGCACTGGCGGCGCACGAGGAAGTCGCGCTCGTTCGCGGCGGGATTCAAGAACCGGCCGCCGACCACGTCGAAGCCGAGCGCGGGCTGCAGCGTCATCACGAGGCGGATCGCGCTGCCCTGCACCCACGGGTGATCGGTCGCGTCGGTCGCGATCCGCACCGCGACGTTCAGGTGACGCTGGCGCAAGAGCGGCAGCGCATCGCGATCGCGCGTGCGCGCTTCGGCCGCGAACGCGTTCAGCCCATCGAGCGCGGCGCGCCGGATCTGCCAGCGCGTCTTCGCCTCGAGCAGCTGGTGCAGGAAGGATTCGAGGCCACCCGCTTCGAACATCTCGCGCGCGAGCTGCGTGCGCTTGCGTGCGGCGGCGTTCTGCAGCGCGGCGATGCCGGCATTCGCGATGAACGTGATCGCGAGCTCGACGGCGACGAGCAGGTGGTGCCGATCGATCAGGTAGCGTTCGTGAAGCGCGTCGTAGTCGAGGAAGCGATCGAGCGCGGCGAGATCTGCACGGCGCTGTGCCTCGTTCTTCACGGTCTCCGCGAGGTAGTCCTCGGTGATCTGGCGGCGGCCGCGATCGTCGCTGCGCTTGAAGTAGCGGCGCGTGAAGCTGTCCCAGCGCGCCTCGACGGCGGCGGCGGCGGCGAGCTTGTCTTCCGCGATGTGCTTCATGCAGAGCACGTGCGCGACGAGGCGCTCGGGCGCGCCTTCCTCCATCTCGCGTGTCGCGAGCTCGTGCGCCAGCTGGTCGAGCGTGGCCGCGCGCACCTTGCGCTGCAGCGGTGTGACGTGGCGATCGAGGAGCTCGCGGATCTCGCTCATGGCGTCTCCAGCGGCGCGTACGCGCGGTCGTCGATCAGGCTCGCGAACGGCGCATCGTTCGGCGAGAAGTCGGCGAGGCCGCGATGGCGTACGAGATCGAACCGAATGCCCGCGCCGAACGAGTTGCGCTTGCCCGGGTGGTATTCGTCCCACGCCGACAGCACGAAGCGACCCTGCGTCGTCGTCCACACGGACCACTCGATGCGCGTGACGATGTCGTGGCGCCAGTACCCGCTCGGACGATGGTCGTCGGAGAACCGGTAGTTCGGGCGATAGCTCGTCGCGATCATCGTGTCACCGAGGAACGGCAGCGGCGCGAGCATGCGGAAGCCGATGTTGGCGCCCGCGTAGTCGAGGCGAGCTAAAGAAAAGTCCTGGTTCGTCGTCGCATTCAAACCGACCTGACCGACGAGGTCTTGCAGCGGCATCCACTGCACGTTGAACGCGCCGTTCGCGTCGCGCGCGTGCGTGTCGCGATAGCCGCTGTAGACGTCGGGATCGAGGCGGTCCATCGCGACCGCGGCGATGTCGGCCGTCGTGTTCAGATAACTCGCGCCGAAGCCGAGCGTCGGGCGCGCGGTCAGCGTATCCGTGAGGTCCCAGCGCGCGCCGAGCCGCGCACGGCCACGCACGTGCCACGCACGGCCTTCGGAGAACGACTGCGTGTACGCGATGCCGGCGAGCTGCAGCGTCGCGCCGAGCGGGAGCTGGTCGACGTAGAGCTCGGCGGCGCCGTTCGCGATCGCATTCGTCTCCTCGCGGGCGCGAATTCCGGCGCGCGTGTTGAGCCAGAGGCGGCGCGCCGACAGCGAGCGGCGGAAGCCGACGCCGGCCTCGATGTAGTTGCCGGGCTCGCGGCTCGCAACATCTTCGTCGCCGCGCGTGTCTTGCTCGGCGCGTAGATCGATCGAGAGCGTGCCGGCGCGGCCCATCGCGGGCGGCTCGTAGGTCTCGCCTTCGATCGCGCCGATGGTGGGAGGCAGCGCGACGGAGAACGCGGCGACCTCGGTCGGCGCGGCCGTGTACCACGGGCCCGGCGCGCGGGGCGCCTTGGTGCGGCGCTCGTCGCGAAGCGCCATGCGTGCGGCGAGCTCGCCCTTGTCGGGCTTCACGGCGACGAGATACGTCGTCGCGTCGGGGAGCACGAGGAAGACGTCGCTCGGCGTCGAGATGCGCAGGTCGCGACCATCGCCACGCGCGTCATCGTCGCGATCCGCGACGAGGCGCAACGTCGCCTTCACCGGCGCGGAGGTGCTCGATGTCGCGAGCACCTCGGCCGTGCTCGCACCCGCGAGCGCGCGGGCCTGGATCCAGAGCGTCGCGGGACCTTGCACGCTCGTCGTGATCGGCACCTGTGTGCTCGCGGTGAACAGCTTCGTGCGGCGCTCGATGCGAACCGGGAACACGCCCTGTGCGTCGGCGGGATCGGTGACGCCCGCGATCTCGCGCTCGCTGACGAAGCGGACCGACGCGGCGTCGCCTTCGCTCGCGAGTGCGACCTCGACGACGCGGCGCCCGGCGGCGAGCGCGATCGGCAGATCGATCGTCTTGCCGAACGGCGCGGTCGACGGCTTCGGCGTGCCGTTGTCGACGCGCACGGTGAAGTTGCACGGCTCGTCGGTGCGCGCGTGATCGGGCCGCACGCGGACGCAGTGGACCTGCGCACGCAGCGTCATCGCCGCGGGGAGTGCGAGGTCGAGAACGCCCGCGTTGCCGGGGGTCAGCGTGTGCGCGGTGCGTGCTTGCCAGCTCGGCGCGACGAGCGCTTCGCGAACGAGCACGGCCGGCGCGGGCGGCAAGATCGGTCGCGTCGAGAGCACGACCTCGTGGCCCGCGCTGGTCGAGACTGCGTTCAGCGTGTCCCAGCCGCTCTGCGTCGCGGAGACCACGAGCGCGCGCCGGATGCGCGGCGTATCGATCGAGAGCTTCGTGCGCGCGGCGAGGCCGTACGTGAGCGAGATGAGCCCGGCCGGCGGGGTCGTCTTGCGATCGGTGAGCACGCGCGTGAGCAGATCGACGGCCTCGAGCGCGATCGGCCAGCGATCGGTTGCTTGATACGCGCCGACGAGCAGCTTCGCCGCGCCGAGCGTGTTGCCCGCGGCGAGCTCCTTGCGCGCCGCGATGGCTGCCGGCAGTGCACCCTCGAGCTTCTCGGTGACCAGCACCGCGAGCGCGGGACCGACGAGCACGGGCTGCTCGGCACGCTTCGCGAGCGCGACGTGCGTGTAGTCCGAGGATTCGTCGAGGCGCGCGAACAGCTCCTCTTCGATCGCGGCCGAGGAGGCGAGCTTCTTCGCCGCCGGCAGCTTGAGCAGGCGTATCAAGTCCTCGCGCGCGAGGCTCGGCTCGCCGAGGTCGAGGAGGTCGTTCGCGCGGCTCGCGAGCGCAGACGCATCTTGCGGATCGGTCGCGAGCGTCTTGCTCGCGCGCTCGACGCGCCCGAGCAAGTCCGACGTGATCATGTTCTTCGACGACGGCAGCACGCGCTTTGCCATCGTGCGCTCGCGGCGCGTGGCGATCGACGCGACGATGCGCGATGCGTCGCTCGAATCGATCCACACCGTCTTCGCACCGCGCGCGGGCCAGACGACGAAGCTGAGCTCTTCGCTGACCTCACCGCTCAGGGCATCGACGGCACGTGCACGCGCATCGCGGGCGGTGCTCGTGATCGCGAGCTCCGTCGCCGGACCGACGTCGGTCCTGATCGCGACGCGCAGCGGATCGCGGTTCGCGCCGGCGACGCGCAGCGTGACCTCGATCGGGAGATCGGTGGCGGGCAGCGCGAACTTCATGCGCGTGCCGTCCAGCACCGCGGGCCACATCGACTGCACGCGTGCGCGGTCCGCGGCGTCGACCGGTGCGGTCGGCAGCTGCGAGACCCAGCCACGCAGCGACTTCGGGCCCGCGATCTTCACTTCGTGCGCGCCCGGCGTGACGGCGATCTGCACACGCTCGACCGGCGCGAGTGCGAGCGTCTGCATGCGCTTACCGTCGACGATGATGTCGATCGGATGTTGCTCGCCTGCGGGCGGCTCGGCGGCAGTCACGTAGACATCGAGCAGCGCGGCGCGCGAGCCGTCGAGGGTCGAGGCGGTGGCGGTCACCGTGCGCGGCTGGTTGGGCTCGAGGCGAACGAGGTCCCCGCCGCGCCATGCACGTGGGACGGCGAGTGGCTGGGCCTCGGCCTCGACGAGCCAGCGGCGCGACGCGGGGAGATCGTCGTCGCGACCATCGAGCGCGGGCCGCAGCTGCGCCCATTCGCCGGCGCGCCAGCGTGCACGCACGGCGGCGGTGACGGTCGGGTCGGTGGGACGTGTCCGCGAGGCGGACAGCGTCGCGGCAAGCGGCCAGTTGCGCACGCGTTCGAGCGGCGTCGAGCGCGGCAAGAGGGCGACGAGGTCCGGGACCAGGCTCGCGGGTGGTGCTCCGGGAACGGCCGCGTAGAGCGCGCGGACGGCGTCACCGTCGGGCAAGCGCCGCGCGATCGCGAGCGCGTGGATCCATGCGTGCGCCTTGTCGGCGGTCTTCACCGCGTCCGCGAGCGCGGCGCGATCGCGCACGTCGCCGGTCGCAGCGAGCCACGCGGCCTGGAGCGATGCGGGTAGCTTCGGGGCCGCGCCGTTCGCCGGGAGCGACTTGCCCGCGCGTGCATCGATCAAAGCGCGCACGAGCCGCGCGCCCGGCGAACCGCCGGCGATCGCATCGCGCGCGTCCGCGAGGTGCTCGTCGACGCTATCGGTGCGGATCGCGTCAGTCATGCGCGGCCGGTGACGCGCGACCGTGGCGCGCACGGCGAGTGCCCCGCCGTCGAGGACGATGCGATAGCGATGCTTGCCGGGATACAGCGGCACGGCGACCATCACACGCTCGCCGAGCGTGTCGCCTTCTTTCGATTTGAGCGGCTGCTTCGACGGAAACGCTTCTGGCGCGATGCTGTCGTCGCGGTCGTCACGCTCCGTCGCGTAGGTCGCGGCGACGGTACGCCGCGCGGCGACCGCGCCTTCGCTCGCGATGGCGATCGAAACATCGGGCAGCTCGGCCGCGTTGCTCACACCACCGCGCGGTGCGGGCAACAGGGCGCGCGCTTCGATCCGCAGCGCACCGGGACCTTCGAGCTCGACCTCGATCGTGCGCGGCTTCTCGACGCGGCGATAGGGCTCGGGGTCGATGCTGCGCGGACCGAGGACGGTCACGGCGGCGCCCATGCCCTCGAGCGAGTCGAGTGGCTCGACGCGCAGCTGCGGCATCACGAACGGACGAATCGCGGCGAGCTCGGCGACGATGCTCGCCTTGCGCCACGCGCGGACGGCCGCGCGCTGTGCGGGCTCGAGCGCTTCGATCGCAGCGCCCGTGCTCGCGTCTGCATCGATGCGCAGCACGGCTGCATACGCACCGTCGACGACGGGGATCGCGGGGCGCGCGCCACCGCTCTCGACCCACGCGAGCAGCGCGCGCTGCGTCGTCTCCCAGATCGCACGACCATCGCGCACGACCGGCCGCTCGACGTGAATCGTCGCGGGCTTGTCCGCCCAGATCATCCACACGTCGCCGCCGCCTGGCGGCTGTGCGAGGTACGTGATCCCGCTGGCCGCGGCGACACCGCTCTCCGCGATCGTCGCGCGGGTCTTCGCCGCACCGACGACGCGTGCGAGCAACACCTTGCCGCCACCGCCGACCTTGCGAACCTGGACGACGTCGAGCGCATCGAGCCACAACGTCGCCGCGCGATCGGGACCGACGTCGATGACGCCGGTCCGCTCGCCGACACCGCTCGGTACGAACGGCGCGACGGGCATCACGCGGTCCGGCGCGACGGGGGCGCGCACGGGTTGCGGTACGAACACGATCCCGGTGACGTCATTCGCAGCGGCCGTACTCGCGAAGGCGAGGGCGAAGATCACGATGAAGCGCTTCATGGCGACTCTCCGTTCGTATCGAACAACACCGCCGCGAGCTGCGTGCGCAGCTCCTGGCTCGCAGCGAGCTTCTTGCGGACTTCGCTCGACATCTCGATGTGGACGAAGTCGCCGCGGCGCGACTTCTCGAGCACGCGCTTCTGCGAGTTCGTCGTCGCGCCGAGCACGCTCGTGTCCTCGGGATAACGCCTGACGTCGGGGCCGAACACCTTCGTCGCCGCCGCGGCGATCGCGCCCGACAGCGGCGACGACGCGGTCTTGCTGCCCGCGCTGATCACCATCGCGATCGGGCCGACATCTCCCTCGCCGTCAATTTCCTCGCGTGCGCCGAAGCCGTGCAGCTGGATCACGCGCGCGTGGCCCGCGGCGATCGCGAACGCATCGGTCGCGATCGTGAACGCGTGCTCCGGGTTGTGCGCGACGTCTGCGGGATTGTCCTTGCGCTTCTTCTTGTCGCCTGGCGTGAGCTGGTAGCGATGGATCGTGTTCGTGAACAGCGCGCGCGGGCGAATCCCCTGGCGCGGCGCGAAGAAGACGTCGGCGGCGAGTCGCCCCGTACCGAGGTCGAAGAAGTTGTGCGGCGCTTGCAGCAGGATCACCGGCTCGCCATCGACGCGCGGTGCGACGCGAATGATGTACGCGCCGGCGCCGCGCTCGCGACCCGGTGCTTCGACGAGTGCCCAGTAGCGGTCACCCTGGATCGTCCACGCTTCGACGCGGAAGCCGGCAGACGCCGCGGCGGCCTGCCACTTCGCAGGCGTGGCCGGCGGCGCGGGCGACCACGCGGCATCTAGCAGCGCGGGGACGAGCTTCGCGACGACCTCGTGCTCGCTCGGCGTCGTCGGTGCAAACGTGCTCGTGGGACCGGCCGCGTAGATCGCGGCTTCGTAGTCGTCGAGCGTCAGCGCCTTCGGCGGTACGTCGCGCGGCTGGGGTCGTGGGGTCACGGGTGCACCTTTGTCGTCGTGGCAGTTGCACGCGGTCACGACGATCAGCAACGAGAACAACAAGGACCTCATGGCGCCTCCTCCACACTCTCGCGCCACTGGCGCGCGCGAGCCGCGACCGGCGCGTCGTCGAGCGTGAACAATCGGGTCCACACACGTTCGCCACCGATGACAGAGAGTTCGATCGTATGCGCGCCGGGCGGCAGATCGTCGCCGAGCGCGACGACGACGCGCCGCGGGTAGAGCTTGCCGCCCGCGGTGTCCGCAAAGCCGAGCGTCGCGGGTCGATCCGATGGCGGCAGCGGGACGGTGCGATCCGCGAGCGTCCACGTCGCGAGCGGCGCGCCGCTGATGCGTGCGGGCGAGCCGCCGTCGATCATCACGCGCACCGTCGTCGCCGAGCTCGCGGAGGGCGTGTACATGAGAATGTTGATGTTCTGCTTCGCGGCGCTGCGCTTGTTCACCTTGACGCGCCCGGTACCGTCGAGCGGCGAGATCGTGCGCAGCGCGTAGAGCTCCGCGCTCGTGCCCGTGGGGGGCCGGTCGACGAGCAGCTGGACGCGCGCGTCCGTGTCGACGCGCAGCTCGTGCGTGCCGGTCAGGTTGCTTTCGAGCTTGAGCGAACCGCGCGCGGCATTCAGCCGATCGTCGGTCGTGACGCCGTCGACGACGACCTTCGCGGATGCGCCGACGCTGTCGTCCGCGCGATAGCGGATCGTCGGACGCGTGGGCAAGCGGCCCATGTCGAGCTTGATCGCCTTGTCGGGCACGAGCCGCGTGTAGTGGCCGACGTCCCACTTCGCGATGAATTCGGCCGCGTCCTCGGCGGGCACGCGCTCGATGATGGTCTGCCGCCCGCCACCCCCCATGTCGAGCGACGACGCGCGCGCCTCCGACACCGGCGGCACTTCCTTGGTCTCGAGGCGCGCCTGCGATGCGAGCAACGCGACGCGATCCGGCGCGATCGAGCGAGGTCGCAGCGCGAGCCAGCCGCGATCGACGAACCTTGCGTAGCGCCACTTCATCGCGATCAGCACGACGCTGTCGTACGGCGGCTCGAGGCGATCGGCGGGAGGCGCGATCGCGATCGGCGTCTGCACCTGCACGAGCGCCGGCTTGTCGATGCGAATCCGCACCGACTTGCCGCCGGCCGGCACGACGAAGCGCACGGATGCCGGCTCGCACACGCTCGCCGCGAGCTTGCCGGGTAGCTTGGCGAGCTCGAACTTCGAGACCTCGCTCTCGAACGGCGCGGTCGTCGTCGCGATGACGGCGCCGGCTTCATCGACGGTCTCGAGGGTGATGTTGCCGGCGACGAGCGGCGAGATCGCGGGCGTGATGTCGAGCGGCGACGGCGTGCTCGCGAGTGCGCGCACGTCGACGCGCATCACGCGTGACAAGAGATCCGGCGGGCCATCGATCGCGATCTCGACGGGTGCCTTGTCGTCCGCGAGGAACGCGGTCGCGATCTGCTCGTCGGGGGCGAGTGGCGCACCCGGCAGGCCGCCGAGGAGCACCGCATTCGTCGCCGCCGTCGACAGCTCGATGCGTGCGGACGTGGTCGACGTGACGAGCATCGTGAACACGCCGGGCGGCACGTCGACCGTGCGAGCTGCCCGCGCGCCGAGCTCCGGAACCGCGATCGAGACCGGCACCAACCCGGCGCTCTCGCCGACGAGCGTGATCTCGAGCTTGTGATCGACCGGCACCGCCGCCGACGACGCAATGGGGGGCATTGGCATCGCCGGCGGCGCCGTGCGGGTGACGGAGAGGTCGATCTGCGCGGGGCCGACGACATTGATCGCGACGCCGCGCTGCGCGGTCACGAGCTGGCCGCGCTCGATGCGCGCCTCGCTGCGCAGGCGGAAGCCCGTCGTGAACAGCGTGCGCGTCGAGTAATCGAGGCCTTCCTTGCCTTCGGCGGAGAGGCGGCGCTCGGTGTAGCGCAGCGTCGCGAGCGTGCCGGGCTCCGCGATGCGATCCCACGGGAGGTGGCCGACCTGCGCCGCGATCCGCGTGCGATCGCGATCCGGCAGGTCGCGAACGCGGCGCTCGACGTCATCGCGTAGCGTCGGCGCGTAGGCGCGCACGAAGCCTTCGCGGACGTCGCCGAGCAGCGTGATGCGTGCGGTCGCCTTCGCCGGAAGCGGCGAGGGCAGGGCGATCACGAGCAAGCGATCGTCGGTGAGCTGTAGGGGCGAGCCCGGCACGAACGCGTTCTCGTCGAGCCAGAGCGCGGACTTTCCCGTACCGGTCCAGCGCGCTTTGCTCTGACGCGACCGCGTGTAGATGTCGCGCGCCCACGCCTTGCCGCCTTCGAGCTCCACGACAATGCGCACGCCATATTCGACCTCGCGCGTCAGATCATAGGCGCCGGGAGGAACCACGACGTGGGTGACGAGGCGGATCGCTCGGTCGTCCTGCGCGAGCTCGAAGCGCGGACCGGTCGACGGCGTGAGCTTGTAGTAGATGTAGCGCTCGGCGCCCGCGATCTTCTGCTCGAGGAGATCGGGATCCGCGAGCGAGATCGCGACGCGCGCCGCGAGTGCGACGAATCCCGCGAGAACGATCACGAGCGTCGCGCGGGCGAGCCACACACGGCGATGCCGGAGCGCGTGAGCGACGGGATGTGTCATGGCGCCCTCCGTCCCGAGACGGTCAGGATCTTCGGCCGGCGCGCGAGCAGCGCGTGCAAGTGCGCGGCGTCTGCGTTCGCGATGCGCTCTTCTCCGCCGGGAATCGGCACGAGGCCGCGCATGACGAGGTCGCCTTCGCCGACCTCGACGAGCAGGAACGGGCGACCGAGCTCGTCGCTGTAGCCAGCGCGAACCGCGCCGGGGGGCAAGCGGCGGAGCAAGTGGACGTTCCGCGACGCGGCGTACGCCTCGGCGATCGCCGCGATATCGGCGAAGCGCGCTTTCAGTTGCTCGCTGACCTCACCGGCGACGATGCCCTCGAGCAACATGTTCGTCTTCGCGGTGGTCGTGATCTGCGCGCGCGCGAGCTTCGCGAGCTCGCGATCCCGATCGGCATCGCGGTAGGTCTCGCGCGCAGCCTCGGAGAACCACAAGAGTCCGCACGTCGCGGCCTCGTAGCGCGCGCAATACTGCAGCTGAGGATTGCCCGTGCCGGCGAGATCGACGAGCTCGCGCGCGCCGTCGTCGAGGCGAAGCGCACCGAGCGCACCGAGCGGGCCGGTCTCGTCGTCGACGAGCGCGGTGACCAGGGCGGGCGGAATCTTCGCGGGCGCTGGCTGCGAGCGCGAGAACATCAGCACGATCGGCTCGCTCACGGCCTGCGTGACGCCGAAGCCGCGGACCTGGAGGATGCTCGCGTCTTTCAGCGCACGGCGCGCATCGTGTGCGGCCTGGTGGAAGGCCTGGAACGCGGTCGCGGTGTTCCACGGCGACGCCGGGTCCGCGTCCGCGCGATCCGCAGGGACATCGGCGTCGGCGAGGATCAGCGTCGCGGCGTTCGCGTGACGGAACAGCTCCACGGCGAGGCGGCCCGTGCCGGTCTCGCGGCGCGGGCGCGGTGCTTCGATCGTGAGCGGCGTCGTGTCGTCGACGCGCCCGACGAGCGCGCCCCAGCCGAGCGTGCGCGGCTTTGGCTCCGCGAGGACCCAGAGCGCGGTCTTGGGGCCGAGCCCATCCACGAGGATCGAGACCTCGTAACCGACGAGTCGCGCCATCGCGTGTGCACGCTCGTGATCGCGTGCCAGCGCCGCGCGCGCGACGACGATCTCGAGGAACCGCAGCTCGCTGTGCGACGGCGCCTGCGTGCCGATCTGCGCGACCGGCTCGTCGCCGAGCGCGTGTGTCTGCGTCGTGAGGTGGCGCGTGTACCACGCCTCGAGCGAGACGTTCGGCACGACGGACGGTGTGCCCGTTCCGATCACGTCCCACAAATCCTGTGGGTTCGCGCGCAACACCGACGCACGACCCGCGGCGCCTTTCCACGAAAGCTCGAGGCCCTTCGGCCACAGCGCGGAGACGTTGACGTCCGGCGCTTCGGTCGCGACGTGAAACAGCGTGCGACCGCGCGCGAGCGTCGGATCGGTCCGCACCTCGAACACCGGACCGCGCAGCGCCTTGCGTGCAGTTGCGTGCGCCGGTCGAGCGTCCATGTCGATGCCGCTCGCGATCACTGCGCGACACGCGACGCGTTCGCAGAGCACGGCCGCGGCTTCGCTGCTCGGTGCTTCGCGCGACGGGCTCGGCGCCGCGATCACCGGACCCGGCGCATTCGGCACGAGCACCGCCGTGTCCCAGCCGACCTGCGCGGTCAGACGCTCTTCGCGCTCGACGAGGGCCCACGCGTCGCGACCGCCGAGCTTCTCGATCGGGAACAGCGCGAGGCCGAGTGCGGTCGCGCGCTGCTCGACGTCACCCCGGTCACCGGTCGCGAGCCAGCCGTCGATCGAGGTCCATAGCGCGCGGTACTGCGAGAGCTCCTTCGCGCTGCGCTCGATCGAAACGTGCGTTCCGTGATCGAGGCGCGCGCGGACGTGTCCGACCGCGAGCACGCCCATCGCGGTGCGGTTCAACATCGTCGTCGCGGCGGATGGTGCGATCGTCGGCTCGATCATCGCGGCCGGCGGCGGTGCCGGCGCGACCTTGCCGAGCGAGAATCCCGCGACGCTGCCGATCACGATCGTCGCGAGGCTGACGACGAAGACCGGGACGATGATCCGCGGCGTCGTGTCCTTCTGCAGGATCTTCACGGCGAGCAAGCTCGACAGCAGATAGCCGAGCCCGAACAGGTCGGTGACCGGCAGCCCGAACACCGTCGGTCCCGCGACCCAGCCGATCACCCACTTCAAGATGAAGCTGACCGTGAACACGAGCGCGACCTTGCGAGGGCCCTCGAGGTTCAGCGTGCGGAACCCCGGCACTTGCAGGAGCAAGCGAACGACGACGACGAGCATCAACGTCTCGACGAGCGTCGTCGCGAGGCGATGCGGTGCGAGCCAGCCGAGCGCGAGCAGCGCGGGCACGAGCACGCCTGCGTAGTCCCAGCCGTACAACAAGTTATAGCGCGAGCCGAGGTACGCGCCGGTCAGCAGCAAGATGTACGCCTTCGGCGACGACAAGAAGTCGAGCGCCACGTTCTCGTACGTGAGCTCGAGGCGCGAGAACGAGAGGTTCGTGTACGGCAACAGGACGTACGCGAGCACGGCGTACGTGATCGCCGTCGGCACCGCGACCTGGAAGAAACCGCGCCGCAGATCCAGCTTCCAGAACATGTTCGCGGTCAGCGGCACGAGCACGAGACCGACCGACGACAACGAGAGCTCGAAGCGATAGCTCGTGCCGAACATCTCGTCGAACACGCGCAGGCTGTCCGGAAACAGCCAGAGCGAGCACGCCTGGCGCACCACGATCGAGACGAACACGAGCAGCATGAAGCGCTCGCGCCCGAAGAACGCATTCCACGCACCGCTGCGCGACGCGACGTTCGACAACACGCGCGCGAGCAGGAACGTCAGCATCGCTTCGATCAGCACCGCGCAGCCCGATGCGGGCTCGAGCACGAGCAGCGACGCGAGATACCCGGGAACAACGAGACCGCTGAACACCCAGCCGAACCACTCGGTGAGCCCGAGCAGCAGGAGGACGCCGATCAGAACCGCGACGTGGATCGTCTGGTCGATTCCGTACGGCGGGAACAGCGTCAACGAATCCATCAGGTATCCGATTTGACGTGGAACAATCGCTTCGTCGCGCGGCGCGGAGGCTGCAACTTCTGGGTCTCGAGCTCGGGCTCGGGCTCCTTGCCGACGGCCGTCGGCTCTTCTTCTTCAGAGACCTCGTCCGCGGTCGGCTTGCGGACCTTGAACGTCGCGTCGGGCGCGAGTGGCGAGCTCCAGCCGAACAGCTCGTTCGGATCGAGGCGCGGCGGCTGCTCGTTGAACGTCGGCGTGCCGTGCGCGATCGTGCTGGGCGTCGCGGGCCGCGGCGGCAGCGTCTCGTCGAACTTCGTGTGCGGCACCGTCATTGCCTGGTCGTCGCTCGACGGCGGTCGCGTGCCACGCGCGTTGCGCAGTCCGAGGTCGGACTGCTTGCGGAGCAGCGTCGCGGTTTGATCGTCGACGGCGCGGACGTTCGCGGCCGGCGCCGCGCCCGGCAACACCCAACCGACGACGAGCCGCTCGCCGTCGTCTTCGCGGCCGAGCCACGACAGCGCGACGTCGTCGCGATCGCCGCGCAGGTAGAGCTCTTGCGACTGCACGAGCTCGCGCAGCTCGGCGTGAACGTCGCCGTTGCCGCGCCCCGTGAGGCCCGACAGCATCGCGGCGAGATCGCCATCCGTCGACGCGACGTCGATCCCACGCTGCGTGCACAGGCGCTTCATCGCGCTGTTCGCGTAGCGAACGTCGCCCCACAGCGTCGAGACGAACACGCCGAACGGCATCGCTTCGCCGAGCGTCAGGAGGTCTTGCTGGTTCTGGCCGTGTGCCTGGAACGCGCGCTTCACGTCCTCCAGCTCGAACTCGAGACCGCGGCCAGCGTCGGGCGCCTGCGCGGAGCGACCACGCTCTAGCGCGCGCCCGATCTCCTGCGCGAGCGTCTTGAGGAGCGCCATGTGCGACGCGGTCACGGCGCTGCGCCGCTCGAACGTCACCATCCAGAAGCCGATGAGCTGCGTGTTGCGAACGATCAGCGGAACGATCAGCGTGCGGCCGTCGGCGACGAAGTCGTCGTGCCACACCGGGCCGAGCGTCATGTGCGCCTTGCGATACGGGCTGCGGCGGATGTCGAACCGGCGCTCCTTGATCTGCGTGGACTCGACGTTCGAGAGCACGCGCAGCTCGAGGCGGTGCTCGCCTGCCGGCAGCTCCGCGATGATCGACGACGTCGCGCCGAGGTACAGGCGCGTCAGCTCGCCGACGCGGCGCCAGTAACCGGGCTTATCGCTCGGACCGTGATCGCGCATCGACTCGAGCAACATCCAACGGCGCGTCCAGTGCGCGATCTCGCGAACGTGGCGCTGCAACACGACGCGCTCGTAGATGCGCTCGACCGATGCCGTCGCGAGCAGCGCGAACAGCGGCAGCGTCGCGCCGACGATCAGCGCGCCCGTCGCGAACAACACGTAGTCGAACACGAGCAGCGAGAACGCGAGCAACACGCTCGCGACGGTAGCGATGCGCGACGGGATGCGTGCGATCACGAGCGCGAGTGCGATCGCGAAGCCGATCACGAGCCAGCGCAGCCAGCCCGGCGCAGCGGCCCACGTCGCGCCATCCGCGCTCGACGCGAGGGCATGTGCTTGCACCTGTGCCGATGCGAGTGGGCCGACCGGCGTCGGGACCAGGCCGGCGTACGGTTGTGCCGTGAGACCAACAACGACGATCTTGCCGGCGAACGTCTGCTGCGGAATCGCACCACGCGCGACGTCGATCGCGGAGACCGTCGGCAGCCCGCGGTGGCCGACGTAGTTGATGCCGTGCTCGAGCTCGACGCGCGCCGCGGCCGCGATGCGCGATGTTGCGGTCGGCTCGGTCGCATCACCGATTCGCACCGCTTCGACGGCGCCGCCATCGAGCACGAGCGCGACTGGGCCGGAGATCACCCGATTCGGAAACGCACCGATGCGCGCCGGGTCGTCGACGACGCCGAGCGCACGCGGCTGGCCTGCCGCGATCGTCGCGAACATCTTTGCGAGCACATCGCCTTTCCACGGCGGCGGGCCCCACGCAGCGACCGTCGGTGCATCGAGCGCGACCAGGATGACGTGCTGCTTCGTGTCGCGATCGCCACGCAGCCGGTAGTACGGACCGCGCAGCCCTCGATCGCCGGCATCACCGAGCCCGCTCCACGCCGCCACTGCGACGAGCAACAAGACGACGGCCACGCGCACGCCGGGTACGAGCAAGCGAGCTGCGGTCGAGATTCGTGCATCGATCTTCATGGTGTTCCCATCGGCGCTTTGAAGGCGCTGAAGTGGATTGCGCGGTCAAACCTCGTCATCCGGGGGCTCAGATGCCGGGCGTGCCACCAAGTCGCATCGACGCGATGTAACAGACCGGATTTATCGGGATCGGCTGTGATGACGTTGGGCTGACTCACACTCATTGCTCCACAGGTCTGCAAAATCGCGGTTTCGTCGGGCCGTCGGTGGCTGCTGGTCCATCCGCGGGGGCATGCCAACTAGCCAGATAGTCGCGGCCGCGCATCACACGGGAAGATCGATGCATCATCCCCGCATGTCCGAGTCGCTGATCGCGGAGTTCGCCGAGCATCTCGGCGAAGTCGCGCGGAGGCACGCAGGTCATCCGCACGCCGAGCTCGACGAGCTCTGGCGGATCGGGCTCGAGCGCGAAGCGATCGTGACGGTCGCGTATCGTCACGATCGGATCGGACGGCGGCTCTCGAAGATGCCGCTCGACGACGATGCACGCGCGGTGATCGCGCGCGCCGTGCGCTGGGCATGGCGCGACGAGCAAGCACACGCGCTCTGGGTTCGCGGCGCGCACATGAAGTGGAACGAAGCGGCGTCCGCGGTCGCAGCAGAGACGCGCGGACGGATCGGCGGCTGGATGTCGAGCGAGCAGCACAACGTGCGCTGGCGCGATGCGCCCGTCGGACGCGCGGTCGCCGAGGCGATCGCGTTGCTCGGCAATGTAACGGGGAGCGTGCCCGCGGCGGTGAAGCGCTCGCTGCGGTGGAGCACGTTCGTCGAGATCTGCGCGTTCAACCACGGCGCCGAGACGACCGCGGCGATGGCGTGGCGGCGAATGGCGGAGCTCGCGGCGCTCGTCGACGACGAGAACAGCCGGCGCGGCTTCTTGCGCATGGCCGAGGACGAGGATCGCCACGCCCGCGTGTTCGCGATCCTGCGCGACGCCTTCGACGGGCACGATCGACTGCAGATCGCGACGCCGGATCTGCGCGCGCGCCTTCATAAGGTCGGACAGCGCTTCGTCGCGTTGCCGGATACGCACGGGGCCGCGTGGAAGAACCCGCTCGGCAAGGGTGGCACGGTCATCGTCCGCGATGGCAACGAGGCTGCGGCCGTCGTGAATGCGGCGCTCGATGCGAGCAGGCTCGCGATCGCGCCCGGTGCCACAATCGCGATCAAGGCGACGTTCATGCTCGTCACGCGCGGCGGCGATCTTTCGCCGGGCGTGAGCCCCACCGTCCTCGCGGCGATCATCGCGTGGTGCGAGCAGCGCGGCGCGCGCGTCCAGGTGATCGACGCGAGGAACCTCTACGATCGGTTTCACGAGCATCGCGACGTGCGCTCGGTCGCGCAGCGGATCGGCATGCCCGGCGAGATCGTCGACGCGCAGGACGATCAGGTTCCGCACGTGTACACGCGAGGGCTCGGCGTCGAGACGATCAGTCGAACGTGGCGCGACGCCGACGTGCGCATCCTCGTCGGCAAGCTGCGCTCGCATCCGACGAGCACGGCGCTCCTCGCGCTCGAGGCTGCGGAAGGCCTCGGTGCACGCCACGATGACCTCTTGTTCCTCGAGCGGCGCGCCGAGCGAGAGACCGCGGTCCTGATGGCGCTCGACGCGGCACCGCCACACCTCGCGGTCCTCGATGCGTGGAGCGACGTCCCCGACGGCCTGATGGGCGTGCTCGGTCACGATCGGCCACTGCAACCGCGCCGGATCTACGCTGCGACCGACGCCGTCGCGCTCGACGCGATCGCGTGCCGCCACATCGGCGCCGAGCCGAATCGCGGCGGCATGCTCCTCGACACCGCGTTCGACTGGTTCGGCGATCCCCGCGCGCAGACCGTCGTCGACGGACCGGGCACGCCGATCGAAGGCTTCCGGCTGCCCGATCACTCGACGCGCACCGCGCTGCTCTCCGCACTCGCACTGCCGGCATTCACGTTTGCGAGCGGGCGGGGCGCGCTGTTCTTGCCGCGCTTCGACGATGACGCGTTTCCGCCGCTTCGTCCGTCGAAGCTGCTCGCGGCCGCGCGCGCGGTGATCCGCAAGATCGTCGCCGACGAACCCGACGCGCCGCGCAGCGCATCGCCGCTACCGACGACGATGCTCGCGACCCGCGCCGGCGCCGTGCGAATCGCGCGGGTCGGGCAGGGCGGCACGCCGCTCGTCTGCCTGCACGGCTATCCCGAGACGCTCCAGATCTGGTCCGCGCTCGCGCCGCGTCTGGCGCGCGAGGTCATCGCGTTCGACTGGCCCGGCCTGGGCTACTCGTCGCCCGTCGTCGGCGCCGCGCACCCGTACGCGCTCGCCGATCACTTGCTCGCGGTCCTCGACGCTGCCGGGCTCGCGCGCGTCGACCTGCTCGCCGCGGACATGGGGGCGCCGGCCGCGCTCGTGTTCGCCGCACGCCATCCCGAGCGGGTCGACCGAGTCACGTGCACGAGCGCGCTCCTGTTCGGCGACGCCGCGACCTCGATCGAGATCAGCGTCATGCGCAAGACCGGCTTCGCCCGCGCAGCGTTCGGGCGTGTCCCGAAGCTCGTCTACGCGCGCTGCAAGCAGTCGATGCTCGAGCACGAGCTCCCCGCCGCGATCGACGACGATTTCTCCGCCGCCTTCGCGCGCACGCACGTCCGCGAGCGCCTCGGCTGGATGTGCGTCGACTACGAGCGCACGCTCCCTGACTTGCCCGAGACCTACTGGAAGCTGCGCTGCCCGGTGCAGCTGCTGTGGGCCGAGGACGACCATCACTTCGCCGTCGAGCATGCCGAGCGCCTCGCGGCGATCGTACCGACCGCCCGCGTCCACGTGATCCCCGGCGCGAAGCACTGGATGATGTTCGAGCGCGCGGCCGAGTGCGCGGTTGCCGGCCAGCTGTGAGGACGATCGTGATCGGCGCGGGTGTCGGTGGTCTCGCGGCCGCGATCGCGCTCCGCCGCAAAGGCCACGACGTCACGATCCTCGAGGCAACGGACCGCATCGGCGGCCTCGCGGGCGGCTTCGATGTCGACGGCAAGTCGCACGACGGCGGCCCGTACATCTTGCTCGACCGCCCCGGCCTCGCGTGGGCCTTCGAGCGCCTCGGCCTCGTGCTCGACGAGCACGTCGATC
Organism: Myxococcota bacterium; assembly: GCA_030857175.1. Taxonomy (GTDB): domain Bacteria; phylum Myxococcota_A; class Polyangia; order Haliangiales; family Haliangiaceae; genus JABFXX01. The sequence continues at coordinate 95,834 of JALZOJ010000024.1, forward strand.
TGATCGCGCTCGACGAGATCTATCGCGTGCGCCGCCCGGGCGGGCCCGACATCCACATCTACGCCGACCTCGCGCGCACCGCAGATGCGCTGCCCGATGGCGCCCGCGACGCGTACATCGCGTTCGTGCGCCGCATGATCGAGATCCACGAGCACCTCGCACCGCTGCAGCGCGCGCCGTTTCGAGGTGCCCGCGCGCTCGTGCGCCGCGGTCTCGTTCGCGAGGCCGTGTTCTTGCTACGCGGACTCGACGGGAACCTCCGCTCGACGAAGCTGCCCGACGCGGTGCGCGACGCGCTCGGCATCTGGACGCACATCGCCGGCCAGCCGCTCGAGGAAGCACCCGCGCCACTCGCACTCGTGCCCGCGCTGATCCACACGCACGGCGCGTACACGGTACGCGGCGGCATCCGCCGGATCCCCGAAGCACTCGCGCGCGTCGCCGAGCCACTCGGCATCGACGTTCGCTTTCGCACCCCGGTCACGCGCATCGTTCGCGATCGCCGCCGCGTGCTCGGCGTCGAGACGGCCGAGGGCGAGCGCATCGACGCATCGCTCGTGATCTCGAACGCGCCCGGCATCGCGACGTACACGCGCCTGCTCGATCCACCCGACCCCGCGCTGTCCGCGGAGCTCGCGCAGCTTCCGCTGCAGTCGCCCGGCATCGCCGCGTACATCGAAGCGGACGTCGGGCGCGACGTGCCGTTCCTCCAGTTCTGGCTGCCCGGCAATGGCGAGAAGTGCCGCGTGCTGATCCACGCCGGGGCCGTCGACGACTCGCGCCGCGGCACGGTGCGCATCGTCAGCCCGATGGATCACGGAGGCGACGCCGACACGCAACGCGCGCACCTCGCTCGCGTGCTCGACGAACCATGGTGGAGACCGGGCATCACGAATCCGCGCGTCGTCGCGACGCGGATCCCGGTCGAGTGGGGCACGCGACACTACCTCTGGCGCGACAGCATGAACCCGACGATGACCGCCTCGTTCATGCGCAAGGGCCGCATCGCGCATCAGAGCCCGGTCGCCGACAACTTGCGGTTGTGCGGCGCCGCGACTCATCCCGGTCAGTGGGTGAGCTTCTGCGCGATCAGCGGCGTGCTCGCCGCCGACGCTACTTGACCTGCGCGCGGGTCATCGCGAGCTCGTCCTCGAGCTGCGCGATCTTCATGTAGCTCATCGTGCCGAGGCCGATCGTGACGAGCAGCAGCACGACCCACGCGACCACGCCCCAGCGCATGTTCGACGCGACCGGGTTGGGAGGCAGCGGCCTGACGACCGGCATCACGTTCGACCTCGGTGGTGGCAGCGGCAGTGCGATGGGCTCGACGATCATCGACTCGACCTCGACGGTCGGCTGCGGTTCCACATGCGGCTCCACATGCGGCTCCACATGCGGCTCCACATGCGGCTCCGCGCCCAGCATCTCCTCGAACGCCTCGTCGTCGGTCTTCTGTGGGATGTCGCTCTGCGAGCCGACCGCCACGCGCTCGATCGCGACCGGACTCGTTGCCCGACGGATCACGTTCGACGATGCACGCACCGCGGCGGGCGAAGCGCCCATCTCCCGCGACATCGCGATCAGCTCCGAGATGTTTCCGACCTGCGTGTGCACGTCCTGCTCGAAGTCGTCGTTGGACGGCTCGTCATCGACGCCCGCGTTCCGCAACATCTCGCTGATCTCGGCGGACGATTTGATCTTCGTCGACTCTTCGAACTCGTTGCTTTTGGTGCCCACGATTACTCGATTTTAAGCAGGCCTTCGCACCGAGCGCGATGTGAGCAAACTGCGTCTACTTCGGCAGGTCGGCCACAACCTGGATAAACAGCTCTTTGAGCTGCTTCTGTGAGACGGACGTTGGGCACTCGGTCATCAGATCCGACCCCTTCTGGGTCTTCGGGAACGCGATCACGTCGCGCATGTACTCGGCGCCGGTCATCAACATCGCGAGACGATCGAGTCCGAATGCGATCCCGCCGTGCGGCGGTGGGCCGAACTTGAACGCGTCGAGCAAGAAGCCGAACTTCGCGCGCTGATCTTCGTCGGAGATCCGCAGCGCCTTGAACAGGCGCGCCTGCAGGTCGCTGCGATGGATACGAATCGAGCCGCCGCCGACCTCGACACCGTTCAGCACGAGGTCGTACGCGCGCGCGAGCACCTTCTGCGGCGCCTCGTCGAGCAAGTGTTCGTCCTCGTCACGCGGTGATGTGAACGGGTGGTGCGCGGCCGCGATCTCGTTCGTCTGCTCGTCGTACTCGAACAGCGGCGGATCGGTGAGCCACATGAACTGCCACTCGTTCTCGCGGATCAGCTTGAGCTCGCGGCCGATGTGCAGCCGGATCGCGCCCATCGTGGTGTTCGCGATCTTGGCCTTGTTCGCGACGAAGATCAGCACGTCGCCGGCCTCCGCCTTGGCCACGGTGTTCGTCGCGTTGCGCGCGGCTTCGGAGTACTGCTTCGCCGCAGGTCCGCCCGTCCACGTGCCGCCTTCTTGCACCTTGATCCATGCGGACTGCGCGCCGAACGACTTCGAGAAGTCGGCGAGCCCGTCGAGCACCTTGCGCGTCAGCGCCTCGTTCTTCGGCACGCGCAGACACTTCACGATGCCGCCGCCCTCGACGACGCCCTGGAAGATCGGAAAGCCGCTCGTCTTCGCCGCCTCGGAGACATCGCACAGCGTCAGATCGCAGCGCAGGTCCGGCTTGTCGACGCCGTACTTGTCCATCGCCTCGGCGAACGTCATGCGGCGCAGCGGAAGCTTCAGCTCGATACCGAGCACGTCCTTCCAAAGCGTCGCCATCAGACCTTCCATCATGGTCTGCAGGATCTGCTCGTTAACGAACGACATCTCGATATCGATCTGCGTGAACTCGGGCTGCCGCTCGTTGCGCAGGTCTTCGTCGCGGAAGCACCGCACGATCTGGAAGTAGCGCTCGTAGCCCGCGACCATCAGCAGCTGCTTGAAGATCTGCGGCGACTCCGCGAGCGCGTAGAAGCTGCCCGGGTTGAGACGCGACGGCACGAGGAAGTTTCGCGCGCCGCCCGGCGTGTACTTCACCATGAACGGCGTCTCGATCTCGAGGAAGCCGTGCTGGCTCATGTAGTCACGCGTCGTGCGCGTGATCTGCGAGCGCATCATCAGATTTTTCTGCAGCCGCGGCCGGCGCAGATCGAGGTAGCGATACTTGAGCCGCAGCGAGTCGTTCGTATCGACGTTGTCCTGGATCGCGAATGGCGGCGTGTCGCTCTTCGAGAACACCTCGAGCCCCTTCACGCGCACTTCGATCTCGCCCGTGGAGAGCTTTGGATTCATGTTCGTGCCGCGCGAGCGCACCTCGCCGACGATCCCGATGCACCACTCCGAGCGGAGCGCCTGCGCCATCTCGTGCGTGGCCACCGACGAGTACGCCGGATCGTCGAACACGAGCTGCGTCAGTCCTTCGCGGTCGCGCAGGTCGACGAACACCGCGCCGCCGTGATCGCGATACGTCTGCACCCAACCGGTCAGAACGACTTGCTTGCCCACGTCCGTGGCGCGCAACGCACCGCAGCTATGAGTCCTCGAGTGAGTGGACAGAAACGCGCTCATGGGTGGCGCAATTTAGCTGATCGTCCCCGAGCCCGGTACGATCCCGCCATACATCCGTTTTCTCCAACAGTTGCGATCGGATGAGATCCCCAAGGCTGTGGAAAAATTGATCCAGGTAGAAGCCGCGCGATAGCATTTTCCTCGTTGGTTGGGCGGTGGCGGCGGGCGACCCAGTGGACGTATCGAAGCGCTGCTTCGTATGGGTGACGTACGTCGCGTCCCACGAGTGAGATGAGAGCACCCATAACTTGTCGATGTGCTTCAATAAGAGGAGTCCGCGTTGAGTGAAGCGTTGCCTGCATCCCGATCAGCCTCGGTCGCTGCCTCGTGCGACCCCTGTGGCGACTCAGTCGTCACCGGGGGAACGCCGAGCCGCGCTATCGGACTGCTCGAAGCGATGCGCCGTGCGAGGACGGCCAAAAAAATCCCGCAGGAAATTCTCGATGCGCAGGACAGCCTCGAACGCCGCATCCGCGCGCATCTCGCGAAGGGCCGCGTCGACGTCACGCTGACCGACAACCGCTACACGATGATCTCGGTGCGCCGCATCGCGAAGGAGCGCCGCTACGAGGTGCGGTTGCACCACATGTTCGTCGATGCAGATCCGGTGATCACGCGCGCGCTCGCGCGCTACGTCGCGGACAACGACGCCGACGCGTCACGAATCCTCGGCGATTTTATCGACGACAACTCGGGTCACGTTCGCGGCCGCGCGCGGCGCACGCCGACGACCGTCATCTTCACCGCGGGCGAGACGCACGACCTCCGCGTGATCTTCGACGAGCTCAACGCGCGCTACTTCGATAACAAGATCGACGCATCGATCACGTGGGGCCAGCGCACCGGTCGTCTGCGCCGTCGCAACTCGATCAAGATGGGCAGCTACTCGGTCGAGGATCGGCTGATCCGCATCCATCGTTCGCTCGACCGCGCGTTCGTGCCGCGGTTCTTCGTCGCGTGGATCGTGTTCCACGAGATGCTGCATCAGATTCATGACATCCGTGTAAAGAACGGGCGCCGCGAGTTCCACTCGAAGGAGTTCCTCGCCGATGAAGCCCAGTTCGATCACTACGACGAAGCGAAGGACTGGGAGCGTCGCCACCTCGACGCCATCCTGACGTACTGACGCCACGCGTCACCCACAAAGCTGGTCTGCTCCGGAATCCCTCGTCGTATGCTCGGGATGGGAGGATAGACATGGGGCAGACGACAGACGAGCGGCGGTGTGCATTGCGGGTTCCGGTACGCGGCTTCGCCGTGCTGCATGCGGAGAACGGACCGGGTCCATTACACGGTTCGCTCGAGAACCTCTCCCAGACCGGTGCGCTCGTGAACTTCGCGTCGAAACCTCCCGATGCGAACATCGATCTCGAGCTGCGCCTCTCCGATGGTGATGGGTGGGTCACCGCACGCACCGTCCGCGTCGAGCGCGTGAATCAGAACACGCAGCGCGGCGGCTGGCGGATCGCCGTCGCGTTCGAGCGCGTCGAGCCCGCGATTCGCGCCGCGATCGACACCGCGATCAACCACGCGATTTCGGCGGCGAAGCGCCGCCCGATCCTCGTGATCGATGATCAGGCACAGCGCCGCTCGTCGCTGATCGAGCGGCTCGTGAATGAAGGCATGACGCCGATCGCACCGCGCACGCCGCTCGAAGCGATCGATCTGCTCACGCGCTCGCAGTTACACGTCAGCGTCTGCATGCTGGCGCCGGGTTTCGGCGTGGCGTCGACGGACCTCGCCACGATCCTGTCGGACTCGTTCCCCTGGGTCACGACCGCGCAGATCAGCGACGACATCGACGATACGACCTCGCGCGCGGTCGCCGCGTGGGCGGCCACGCCCGTCGCCCGCCTCGGCGTGGCGGTCTAAGAGATCGCAGCTCACCTCGAGCTAACGTTACGCAGGCCCTCGAACACACTATGGTTCGTGCATGGACCCGCGGCCCTTCGTCATCGACATCGGTGACGGCCCGATCGTCGCGACCGCGATCCACGACGGTCACGCGATGCGACGTGCTGTTCGGCAAGCCTGCGCACTCGATAGTGCAGCGCGCTTGCGAGAGGAAGACCCGTACACCTCGCGGATCGCCGCCGTGGCGCCGACCTGGATCGTCGCGACGCGCTCGCGCTTCGAGGTCGATCTCAACCGGCCCCGCGACAAGGCGGTCTACGGCGGTGCCGAGGACGCGTGGGGTCTCGACGTCTGGTACGAGGAGCTCACGCCGGAGCTGATCGCCGATTCGCTCGCGGTCTACGATGCGTTCTACGAGGAGCTCGAGCGCGTGCTGCGCGATCGCGAGAACCGCTACGGCAAATTCGTCGTCCTCGACTGTCACTCGTATGACCATCGCCGCGACGGCGTCGCTGCCGATCCGAACAAGAACCCCGAGATCAACCTCGGCACCGGCACCGTCCACGAGCGCTGGCGTCCGCTCGTCGACGGCTTTCGCCGCGAGCTCGCCTCTCAAGGCTTCGACGTTCGCGAGAACGTGAAGTTCCAGGGCGGATACATGTCGCAATGGATCCACCGGACCTTCCCCGAGACCGGCGTCGCGCTCGCGCTCGAGTTCAAGAAGACGTTCATGGACGAGTGGACGGGCATCGTCGACGAGCCGCACCTCGACCGTATCGTGCGCTCCATCAAGTCGACCTTGCCAGGTCTCGTCGAGGCGCTGCGCACGTGACCGTTGCGGCGCTGCTCGACGTCGTGAAGACGCGGCTCGCCGAAAGCCGTCCGATTCGCCGCTCGCTCGCCGGCGGCGGCCGCCTCCACATCGATCGTCCGGTGCCGTTCCTGGCCGTCTACCGCCGGCACGCGGAGGCCGACGCGGATGCAGGCACCGCGGACCTCGTGCGCACGCAGGCCGCGTATTTGATCGCGCCGCCCGACGACGCCGTCGCGCCGTTCATCGAAGGCATCGCGACCGCGCTCGCCGACGTCTGCGGTGGCTGCCTCTTGCTCGAGGTGTTCGCGGGCGACGACGCGACGGGGCCGTTTCGCATCCACACCGCGCAGCCCGATCGCTTCGCGACCACGATCGATGCGCTCGCCACGGCGCTGCGCGAGCTGACGCGTGAGGTCGAGGTCGTTCAAGAGCCCCGCGCGCCGCTGTTCGCCGACGCCGCGCGGGAAGGCGTGCTCTCGATCGCGCTCGAGGTGCCGCCGTCGTTCCGATCGGAGCAGGGCGTCTTTCCGACGATCCTGCGGGCACTGACCCACGAGCTCGCGCACGTGTTCCAGCGGACGTTCTTCGAGTTCACGCGCGTGCAGACGCCGGCGCGCCCCGAGCACTTCCACATGATGGGCCGCCGACGCCTGGTGCAAGCGGTGCGCGAATCCGATCGCGCGCTCGCGGCGCTCGACAAGGAGTTCGACATCCTGCTTGCGGTCACGCCGGTCAACACCGAAGCCGCGTGGCAGGCGTTCAGCGAGAGCAGCTACACGTGCACGCCGACGTTTCACTATCGAATGGTCGAGATCGATCCGGAGATCGGCAAGCGCCGGCTCTACGAGCTTCCGATCGAGAAGCTCGAGGATCCGGTGCTCGCGCAGCTCCTGCGCGACAAGCGCCGCGAGATCGATCGCCGCCTCGATATGCTCGATGATCGAGACACGCCGCGGTTCCGCTACGCGAGCCTGCAGCTCTACGGCGGTGTCGAGGACTCGCTGCTCGCCGATGCCGAGGACATCGTCGCGCACGCTCAGCTCCCCGCGCGTACGCATCGCGACCCGGATCGCGTCTACGCACCCGCGTTCGCGGACCGCGCCCGCGAGGAGCTCGCGTACTATCAGCTGACATCGACCGTCGAGATCCGCGACGACGTGCCATCACTGATCGTCACGAACGGCAAGCTCCTCGTTCCGGCGAGGCTCGATGTCGCCGCGAATCGCGTCGAGGCGCTCATCCAGCACGAGATCGGGACACACGCGGTGACGTACGCGAACGGCGCCGCGCAGCCGCTCCACGTGCTCGCAAGCGGGCTCGCGCAGAGCGAGTCGTTGCAGGAAGGCCTCGCGATGTTCGCCGAGTACGCCGTCGGTGGGCTCAACCTCGCCCGTCTGCGGATCATCGCGATGCGCGTGATCGCGGTTCGCCGGATGATCGAGGACGTTCCGTTTCCACAGGTCGTGCAAGAGCTCGTCGAGCGCTGCGGCCTGACGGCGCGCGCGGCGTTCGGCGTCGCCGTTCGCGTGTTTCGCGGCGGTGGCCTCACGAAGGACGCGATCTATCTGCGTGGCCTGCGCGCGCTGCTCGACCACCTGGGAGCCGGTGGTGCGATCGACCCGCTCCTCGTCGGCAAGATCGGCTTCGGCCAGATCGTGCTCGTCGAGGAACTACTTCGTCGCGAGGTGTTACGCGCACCCTTGCTCCGGCCGCGCTGGCTGGAGCTCGGGAGCTCGCGCCTCGCTCGCGCGCGGATCGGCGTGACGCCGATCGATCTCGTCGAGGGCACCATATGAAGATCGGGTTCGTCTGTAATGACATCGCCACCGAAGAAGAGGGCTACACCACGACGCGGCTCGGCCTGACCGCGCTCGAGATGGGGCACGAGCCGTGGCTGATCGCCGTCGGCGATCTCGCGAACGACGCCGACGACACCGTCAGTGCGTGGGCGCGGCGCGCCCCGGGCGCGAAGTACCGCACGCCCGCGACGTATCTAAAAGCGCAGCAAGCCGCCGAACCCGAGCGCATCAAGGTCGAGGAGCTCGAGGTCCTGATGCTGCGCAACGATCCGGCCGCCGACCTCGGCGTGCGTCCGTGGGCGCAGTCCGCCGGCTACATCTTCGGTCAGCGCGCCGCCGCGCGCGGCGTGATCGTGCTGAACGATCCGTGTGCGCTCGCGAGCTCGATCAACAAGATGTACTTCCAGCACTTCCCCGAGGCAGTGCGGCCACGTGCGTTGATCTCGCGTAACGCCGACGACCTCAAGAAGTTCGTCGAGGCGGAAGGCGGCAAGGCCTGCATCAAGCCGCTGCAAGGCTCGGGCGGCACGAACGTGTTCGTCGTCAAGCCGAACACGACGGGCAACCTCAACCAGATCATCGAGGCGGTCACCCGCGACGGCTACGCGATCGCGCAGGAGTTCTTGCCCGATGCGAAGAACGGCGACACGCGGTTCTTCTTGATGAACGGCCACCCGTTCGTCGTCGATGGCAAGTACTGCGCGTTCCGCCGCATCTCCGCGAAGGGCGACGTGCGCTCGAACCTGCACGCCGGCGGCAAGCTCGCGAAGGCAAAGATCACGGACAAGATGCTCGAGCTCGCCGAGATCGTGCGGCCGAAGATCGTGAACGATGGCATGTTCCTCGTCGGACTCGACATCGTCGGCAACCGCCTCATGGAGATCAATGTGTTCTCTCCCGGAGGCCTCGGCAGCGCGCAGAAGTTCGAGAAGGTCGACTTCACCCGGGCCGTGGTCGAGGCGATCGAGAAGAAGGTCGCGGCCCACAAGCGCGACAAGACGCTCTCGAATCGGCAGCTCGCGGTGCTCTGACTAGGGCCGCGCGAGCACGCGCAGCGGCACCCAGCCGCGGCGGTTCTTGTCGGGCACCTTGCGCGTCCCCTGATCGCGCCCGACATAGCCGAACACCCAGGTCTGGCGCAGCGTCGCCGTCCGCTGTCGCCGCTTGTAGAGCGAGATCTCCCGCCGGAACGTCTTGCCCTGCGGTACGAAGAACGAGTCGACGCCCGGCCGCGCGACATCGATCGCGACCGGCGGCGTCTTGTCGTGCGGCAGGTTGCCGACGATGCTGATCAGCTCGCGCTTGCCGTTCTCGAGATCGATCTTTCCGCCGTGCTTCTGCTCGAGCCGCTTCGACTCGCGCGCCGCGTTGCCGCCGCCGCTCGGTCGCTCGCGCCGGATCACTTCCTTCGTCAGATAGTCGCCGACCTCGTTGCCGTTCTTGCCGCGCTGGCCCGGCACGATGTAGCGACCGTCGTCGATCCGGTCGGCCGTCGCGATCGGATCGCCGACGGCGCGGAACTTCATCTCGCGCGCACTCGCGCGCTTCGCCGCACCGACGTCCTTCGGGTTCCACGCCTTCGAGATCTTGCTCGCCTTGTCCTTGATCGCGCCGAAGTCACCGCGCAGATCCTTGATCGCGATCCACGCCGCGCTCTGATCGCCCGACCACGACATCACGCACCACACGCGCTCGCCTTCGATCACGAGCTGGCGCGGCGCCGACGGGTTGAGCGCGAGGCGCCGCTTGTCGGTGTCCGCGCCGCGCTGCAGATCCTTCTCCCAGATCTTGTCGACCGGCACGGCCTTGGTGCCGTTCACGATCTGGTAGCGATACGCGTAATCGCCGCGGAGATGAAACTCGTCCTTGCCGCCGACGCGTAGCCCGGGCCGTGCGATCTGCTGGTTGTTGCCTGCGCGGTTCGAGCGCACGCCACCGCGGTTGTACTTGTTCTGCGGCGCATCGTGTCCGGTCGCATGCTGGACGCGCCGCTCGTGTGGCCGATCGTGGCGGCCCGCGCCCGCGCCCGCGCCGACGGCAACGGCCGTCGACGGCATCGCTGCCGCCATCGCGATCGGCGGCTCGCCTTCCTCTTCCTCGCCGGCGAGCGGCTCTTCACGCTCGCCATCCGGCGCATCGAGCGCGGCGACCACGTCGCTGTCGTCGGTCTCGATCTCCTCTTGCGCGTGTTCTTTGGGATCGATGTCTTCCCACACGAGCGACGGCGCCTCTTCGAGCGCCTCGGTCCGCGTCGATCGACCCGCGACGTTCTCCCGCAGCGCTTCGGGAACGCCTTCGCGCCGCTCTCTTTGTGCATGGCTGTACACGCGATCACGCTAGCGTCGCGATCGCGTGCGTGCAGCTGGGGACTTGTTCGCCGCGTGCCCATCCGCGTGTGCAACCAGCAACGCTGTCGCGCGCTCACTACACCGAGCCATCGAGCGTCTGCGGAGTTGGCTGCGGCGCATCCGTTGCACTCCTCGCGCTCCCATGCGGATCGCCTTGCTCGCCGTCGTGTTGGTCACGCTCTCCAGCACGGCACACGCTGGCAAAGGCGCGATCCTGATCCCTCCCCTCGAGGTCGACGTCGGCGTTGGCGTGCCCGTCGGATCGTCGAGCATGTCGAGGGAGATCCTCGCCGGCGTGCACTGGGCCTCGCTCGCGTGGAAACCGACGAGCTTCGACGTCGGCATCGGCTACGTCGGATCGTTTCGCCGCGCCGAGGATCAACCGCCGAGCGAGACCCTCGCGCGTCTGCGCATGCACGGCGGCTACTTCTCGCTCTCGCGCCGGCTCGTCGGCGACAAGCACTGGCGTACGTGGCTCACCGCGCGCGGCGAGCTCTTGCGTGCGACCGATGGCGAGCGCGACTTCTCCGCGATCGGCGGCGCGCTGCGCGTCTCGACCGAGCTGTTCGGTTCCGGCGCCGTTAGTGACAAGAACGCGATCGCGATCGGAACGATCGCGGTCGGCATCTACTTCGAAGCAACGGTGCGTGACGTGCCGATCGAATATGGCCGCGTCGGCATCACGAGCGGCGTGCTCTGCCGGCTACCGTTCTTCGCCGCCGGCGGCTGAATCGTTGATCCCGGGCGCCTCCGAAACCTTCCCAGCGATCGGCACTCCGTCGGTCAGATGATCGACGAGACTCGATGCGTCGGCGGCTTCGAGACCCGCGTACCAGACGCCATCCGGATATATGACGGCGTTCGGTCCATCGAAGCACGGACCGAGGCAACTGCACGCGGTGACAAGAACATCCGTCGCGCCGCGCGCGAGCAGCTCGTGTTGCACCGCGGTGATCAGCTCGACGCCGCCGCGCGCGCCGCATGCTGGCTTCCCACTCGCTCGTGCATTCGTACACACGAACAGGTGTCGGCGAGCCACTCGGAAAGAGTCTGGTTCTCGCCGCGTGGAGTCAATGAGCTTCGACTTTTTCACGTGCTCGTCGCTTGTGGGTAATGGGCGAACAGCTAACATTCGTCGGCCGCGGGGGTACTGGGCCGGACTGTGTCGACGCCTCAACATCACATCATCAAGGAGACGTCGGAGACGTTGTCTCGTCTGTTGCAAGACGAGTTCAAACGCAACGGCTACAAGCGCGTGCACATCGTCGAGCAAGCGCCGAAGCCCGATGCGATCGAAGGCAAGTTGCCTGCGGTCTCCGTCTACCTCTATCAGATGTCGATCGATCCCGAAGGCTACGACTCGACACCGTCGAGCGAGCTCGTCGAAGTTCCGCAAGACGACGGCTCGATCAAAGAGTTCTTTCGTCGACGCCGCCTCTGGGTGCGTCTCGACTACTTGATGAGTGCGTGGGCACAAACGCCGGAAGACGAGCAGCTCCTGCTCGGTCTCATCATCCGCACGATGATGGAGAACCCGGAGATCCCGCGCGAGAAGCTCAAGGGGCAATCGTTCGAGGACGACTTTCGTCTGAACGTGCTGCTCAGCGCGCGGCTCGATGAAGGAACGCTCGCGCGCTTCTGGGGAAGCTTGAATCAACCGGTGCGCCCGGCTGTTCAAGCGTGGACCGCGGTGCCGATCCTTCCCGAGAAGCTCGAAGAGTTCAAACGCGTCCAGTCGCGCCAGCTCGAGTACAAGTCGATCATCGACCCGCGCGTCAACGAAGAAGGCCCGTCGGGCAATCCGTTTCTGTCCGCTCGCCGCTTGGACCTGGGTGGTCCTGGTGGTGGAGGGAAGAAGTAGTTTCGCCGCGACGCGTGCATGGTGCACGCATGCGGCAATACCGATAGACGGATGAAGACCACCGTCATCGGAAGGCAAAAGGGAGAACACGCAACATGGCTACCAGCTACCTGTCACCTGGCGTTTACGTTGAAGAAGTCGATCGCGGATCAAAGCCCATCGAGGCCGTCGGTACAAACACCGTCGGTTTCCTCGGTGAGTCTTCGAAGGGCCCGCTGAACGAGTCGGTCTTGATCACGAACTGGTCGCAGTTCGTCAAGACGTTCGGCGATTTCAAGGACTGCTCGGAGCACCTGGCTCACGCGGTCTATGGCTTCTTCAACAACGGCGGCTCGCGCTGCTTCGTCGTCAATGTCGGAGCGCCCGAGCAAGCGAAGGTTGAAGTGAAGGCGTCCGGTGATAAGAAGGACGAGAAGGCGGCGGCGCCGGTCCTTGCCGGTGGCGGTCGCGACGGTCTGTACATCGGTCGCGATGGCGGCCCCGGTGCACGCACCGGTCTGAAGTGCTTCGACGAGGTGGACGAGATCGCGATTCTCGCGGCTCCCGGCCAGATCTCGCCGGCCGTTCAGGACGCGCTGCTCTCGCACGCCGAGACGCGCAAGGATCGCTTCGCGGTCCTCGACTCGCCCGAGACGATCACGGGTGGCGTCGACAAGCTCCCGAAGCCGCGCGACTCGAAGTACGGCGCGTACTACTTCCCCTGGATCCAAGTCTACGATCCGGACAAGGGCAACATCTTCGTCCCGCCGTCGGGCCACATCTGTGGCGTCTACTCGCGCACCGACTCGGAGCGCGGCGTCCACAAGGCACCGGCGAACGAGATCGTTCGTGGCGCGCTTGGCCTCAAGTACAACGTCAGCAAGGGTGAGCAGGACCTCCTGAACCCGAAGGGCATCAACGCCATTCGGTTCATGAACGGTGGCATTCGCATCTGGGGCGCTCGCACGCTCTCGAGCGATCCGTCGTGGCGCTACATCAACGTTCGCCGCCTCTTCATCATGGTCGAGTCGTCGATCGAGCGCGCGACCCAGTGGGTCGTGTTCGAGCCGAACGACCATCGCCTGTGGAAGCGCGTGCAGCGCACGATCGCCTCGTTCTTGACGCTCCTCTGGCGCAACGGCGCGCTCATGGGCACGAGCCCGGAGCAGGCCTTCTACGTCAAGTGTGACGAGGAGACCAACCCGCCCGAGGTTATCGACGCGGGTCAGCTGGTGGTCGAGATTGGTCTCGCCCCGGTGAAGCCGGCCGAATTCGTCATCTTCCGTATCGGTCAGATGGCGTCCGGCGGCGGCGTCGAGGAGTAATGCTCCTCACCGCGAAGGACTTTTACTTCGCGGGTTTCTTAGGCGGCCGTACCGAGGAAGAATCCCAAGTACGACCTCGTAAGAAGCGACTGAAAAGAGGGCACGCAGACGCACTACGGCGCTTCGTGGACCCGACGGCTACAGAGAGGAACTTTCTGAAACGGTAAGGGGATCTTCGGTGACCACAAGGGTAGGTAGGGCAGGTAATCCTGCGGGGTTGGGTTCGTAGCGTTGTGGCCGCCGACGCTCTCCATGTCGGGCTGGCGATTTGAACGAGTACTGACCAGGAGAATTCTACATGGGTGCAAACGACAGGACTTACACGGGCGGACGGTTCGCCCTCGACATCGACGGTTTCAACGTTGGCTTCTTGAAGAAGTTCAGCGGCCTCGCGATGGAAGCCGACATCGTCACGAACGACCTCGGTCCAGACAACGTCCAGAAGAAGCACGTCTCGAACGTCAAGTGGACGCCCGGCAAGGCGACGCTCGGCATCGGTATGGGCAAGGGCATGTACGACTGGATTCGTGCCGCGTTCGACAAGGGTTACATCACGAAGAACGGCACGTTCACGTCGGCCGACTTCAACTACAAGGCACAGTCGGCGCTCACGTTCTCGCGCGCCCTCATCACCGAAGTCACGATTCCGAAGCTGGACGGCTCGTCGAAGGACGCGGCGTACTTCGACGTCGGCTTCGAGTCCGAGGAAGTTCGCTGGGCCAAGGGTGGCGGCGAAGACATTCGCGGCAAGATCGGCCCGAAGCAGAAGGCGTGGCTGTGCTCGAACTTCAAGGTCGAGATCGGTGGCCTACCCTGTAACCGCGTCGCCACGGTGGATTCGTTCACCTGGAAGTGCGCTGTTGCGACGGACATGGTCGGTATCCTCGTCGAGAACTCGAAGCACCCCGCCAAGGTGACGGTGCCCGATATCAAGCTCGGCATCAGCTACGCCGACCACCAGGCGTGGGCGGAAGCTGCCAAGAAGTGGTTCATCGACGGCGAGCGCCGCGAAGAGAACGAAATGACCGGCAGCATCACGTTCCTCGGCCCGAACATGAAGGACGAGCTCGGCCGCATCGACCTCTTGAACGTCGGCTTCAAGAAGTTCTCGGACGACGACGCGGAAGCGAACACCGAGAAGATCAAGCGCTTCAACGTGGAGCTCTACGTCGAGAAGATGGTGTTCACGATCAACGAGTACGACTCGTGATTTTGGCAGCCTAGAGCGCTCGGAAGCGAACGCTCTTGGTACGATGCAGCCCACTCGTTTTCGAGTGGGCTGTTTCGCTTTTTCGGGGGAACTAGATGGCCTTCAAGACTCAGTATTCGTTCCGCTTGCCACGCGGATATGTGGATGAAGATGGCAACGTGTCTCGCGATGGCGTCATGCGCCTCGCGACGGCGCGTGACGAGATCTTGCCGCTGCAAGATTATCGCGTGCAGTCGAACCGCGCGTACCTCGTGATCGTCCTGCTCTCGCGCGTGATCGCGAAGCTCGGCGAGCACACGCACGTCACGGTCGACATGGTCGAAAATCTATTTTCGACGGACCTCGCGTACCTGCAGGAGTTCTATCGCAAGATCAACGAAGAGGGCGGCACGCCCAAACACCACGTCGCGTGCCCGAAGTGTCAGCACGAGATGGATGTCGACATGGTCACCGGTGCAGTGCTCGCCGAGGATGGAGGTAGTGGCCAGTCTGGCCCGGGGTAACCTGGGCGGCGGTCGCTACCTATCCACGCGAGCAGTTATTTCAAGAGGTCGCGTACATCGCGTACCACTTCCATTGGTCTCTCGACGACATCCTCGACATGGAACACGAAGAGCGTCACGTCTGGCTTCGCGAGATCGCGCGTGTGAACCGCGAGATCAACGAAGCGCGTCGACGCTGAGGTGTGAATGACTGCTATGCGTATGCGACCGTCCGCTGATCCTCGTGCACCGGGTATCTATCAGAGCTTCGATTCGGTAGCGCCACCGCCGCTGTCGATCGCGAACACGCGCATCACCGGCTTCGTTGGCATCACGCAAAAAGGGCCGATGAACGAAGCGACACGGCTCTCGAACTGGGACGAGTTCGTCGAGCATTTCGGCTACGAGCGCGAATCGTACCTGTCCGAGAGCGTGCATGGTTTCTTCCGCAACGGCGGAACGGATTGCTGGGTCGTGCGCGTCGCGCATAACCCGCCACGCGGCGAGCTCGCGCAGATCGAGCACGCCTCGTGCGCCGACCACATGCAGATCGACGACTGGAACAAGCCGTCGTTGCGAATCCGCGCGCTCAACGAGGGCGCGTGGGGAAACATGATCTGGTTCCGCTGCGTGCACGCGCCGGGGGCGCAAGCGCTGCTCACGCGTGATCTCGACATCGGTGCCGGCGAAGCACACGTCAACGTGACGCGCGGCTTCGAGGTCGGCTCGACGGTGCGGATCTACGATCGCGAGAACTCCGACTACGTCGTGATCACCGAGGTCGCCGACAAGATGATCCGGTGGTCGACGGAGACGCCGGTCAACCGTCGCCACCGCGCGGCGGCGCCGACGTATCTCGAGGTGCTGACGTTCGAGCTTCACGTCGCGATGAAGGATCGCCGCGAGGTCTTCAAGGGCCTGCAGATGCATCCGACCTCGCGCAACTACGCGCCGCGCGTCGTGCAGCAGCGCTCGCGGCTGATCCGCGTCGAGGACATGTTCACGAAGTCGCCGGTGCCGCACAACATGCCCGAGTCGCTCGCGATGACGCGGCTGTCGGGCGGGCGCGACGGCATCGAGCACATCACGCCCGAAGACTTCGTCGGCAACGACTTCGGTCCGGGCGAGCGCACGGGCCTGCTCGCGCTCGCGGCGAACGAGGAGATCGGAATCCTGGCGGCGCCCGACGCGATGCGGTTCTACGATCGCGAGCCGGGTCCGGCGGGCGAGCTCAAGGCGCAGCGCCTGCAGGACTCGATGATCTCGATCTGCGAGCACCTCAAGGACCGGTTCGTCATCCTGGACATCCCGCAGACCAAGGACATCGAGTGGGTCCGGCGGTGGCGGCGGCGTACCGACTCGAGCTTCTGCGCCTACTACTGGCCGTGGCTCCGGACGACCGGGGTCGATGGCCGGCTGTTCATCGTGCCCCCATCCGGATACCTGGCCGGTGTGTACGCACGGCGGGATCTCGAGGGGGTCCACCACGCTCCCGCGAACTTGGAGATCGATGGCGCCGACGACGTCTCCCTCCGCGTGACCGAGGACCACATCGGCATCCTGAATTCCGAGGCCGTGAACACATTTAGGCTCCAGCGCGGGGTCCGGCCGTGGGGCGCGCGGACCGCGTCGTCGGATCCCAACTGGCGCTACGTCTCGATCCGCCGTCTTTTCATCATGTTACGCCGTTCGATCGAGGCCGGGTTCGCGTGGATCACGTTCGAGCCCAACGACCACCGCACTTGGGAGCTCGTACGGGATCGAACTGCTGCATTTCTTTCGCAACTCCACACGGCCGGCATGCTCGTGGGAGGGAATCCCGAGCAAGCCTTCTTCGTAAAATGCGATGCTGAGACCAATCCCCCGGAACAAGTGGATTCAGGCATGTTGATTTGTGAAATCGGGGTCGCGCCCGTCGCGCCCGCCGAGTTCATCATGATCAGCCTGACGCAGACGATGACTGGTCCCAACCAGGCTTAGACGGAGCAGAACAATGGCCGCGAACAACCCAGGAAACCGCAAAGACCCGCTGCCGGTATTCTGCTTCAAGGTCGAGGTTGCTCTGCCTGGTGGCGGTGGCGGCGAGATGTTCTTCAAGAGCGTCTCGGGTCTCCGGTACGAAACGGAAATCGTTCCCGTTCGCGAAGGCGGAGCGAACGACACGACGTTTCAGCTGCCCGGCGCGACCAAGTGGTCGAACGTCGTCTTGAAGCAGGGCTTCACCGGCTCGTCGGCGCTGCTCAAGTGGCGTGAAGAATGGATCAGCGGAAAGATGACCCGGATCAAGACGGGCAAGATCATCCAGCTCGATACCGCGCTCAAGGACGTCGCGAAGTGGACGTTCTTTAACGGCTGGCCGTGCAAGTGGGAGCTCTCGGAGCTCGATGCATCGAAGAGCGAGCTCTCGATCGAGACGCTCGAGATTGCCCATGAAGGATTGAAGTTCGGCTGATCATGGCTGAGACGAACGAACCACGCGCACTGAGCGCTGCACTGTCGGGCCCCGCGATGACCACGCGTGCGGGTGGCGCTGCCATGCATGCCGCCGATCGTCACGTCGAGCGTTGGGCACCAGAGACGACGGCGAACAAGTCGCGTCCGCTGCGAAACCTCGGCTTTGTCGATCGCACGATCGCGCCGTGGATCGAGACCGCGCAACGCTCGGCGTCGCTGCGGTTGTTCTCGCAGTACCGCTCCGAGGGCATGGGCGAGCGCCAGCCCGGCGACGTGTCGTGGGTCTTCCCGCGCCCGTGGTACCAGGACGAGCTCGACTGGATGGCCGCGGCTCGGCGAGCGCCGATGCAACAGGCGTCCGCGCAGCCGATGCTGACCACACGCGGCACGTACGTGCAGCCGGCGCAGCAAGCGCCCGCGGCGCTGCCGTCCGCGCTCTACGAGTTCATTGCGCCGTCGCTGTCGCTCGCACAACCGACGACGGAAGCGCGTGGGATCGGCTACGGCGGCAGCGACGCGGCGTATTCGCCGTTGATCTCGCTCGCCGCGGTACAGGCGGCCGATGTGATGCAGCGTGCGGTCGCTCCGATGTCGAGCCCGAACGCGCGCGTTCAGCCGGCGCTTCGCAACGTGCTCTCGACGATGCTCGAGCGCGCGGCGATCCAGCGCGAGGTCACGCCGTCGCGCGTGTCGATGCAGGCACCCGAGCTCGTGACGCCGCCGGCGCCGCGTGCGGATGATGACCGACCGGCCGCGACGTCGATAGCGTCGACGCCGTCGTACCAGCAGACCGAAGCGATGCAGCTCGCCGAGCGCTATGCCGAGCAGCGCGCACAGATCGCCGAAGTGCAGCGCGTCGCGCGTGTCGCGGCGGAGCGCGAGATGGCCGCTCGGGTCGAAGCAGCCCGCGCACAGGTCGCCGCGCAGACCACTGCGTCGTCGACGCAAGCGACGGCCGGTGTTCGCGAAGCGACGGCACGCGCCGAAGCGGAGCTGCGCCAGCGCGCAGCTCAACAGACGACCGCTCAACAGACGACCGCGCCGAGCGCCCCGACGGCACCATCGATCGAGCGGCCCGCGCAGCCCGCGACGAGCGAAACGGTCGACGCACAGCGCGTCGAGGCCGCGCGCCTCGAAGCACAGGTTCGTCAGGAAGCGGAGCGCGTCGAGCGTACGCGCGTCGAAGAGCGCATCGCACAACGGCTCGCCGAGCGCACCGTCGCCGAGCGCACCAGCGCCGAGCGCACCAGCGCCGAGCGCACCATCGCCGAGCGCATCAGCGCCGAGCGCACCGGGGCGACGCGCCTCCACGAGCAATCGCGCAACGAAGCAGCCGCGCATGCACGCGCGGAAGTCGAGCGCATCACGGCGGCACAGGCCCAGACCGCAGCCCAGACCGCGGCATCGACGACGCGCGCGGCGACACCCACGAGCGAATCCCGCGCGCCGCAGTACACGGCGCCCGCTGAAGTGGCCGCCGCGATCGCATCGCTGCCGCCCGAGCTGCAGGCATTCATCGGACATCGCCCCGACGGTGCGATGCGCGCGATCGACGAGCTGAGCGATGCGCTCCGCTCGGTCGAGCTGTTGTCGCGCGCGGCTGCGAACGGCACGGCGTTCGAGTCGACGCGTGGTCCGCGCTTGATGATGCCCGCCGGTCTCGGCGGACTTGTCTCTGCGATCGATCGCGCGCACTTGATCAGCGAGCAGCCTGCGGCACTCGCCGGTCAGCGCGCGCAGATGCGCTTCGGTCAGGATCGTCATCTGATGCCGGCGGGTGCACCCTCGATGGGCGCGCCGGCGATGGGCGCGATGTCCCCCGCGATGCGCGCCGCTGCGAGCGCGCGCGTTCCGACGATGTCGTTCCTCTCCGCGCCGACCGCTCGTACCATCGGCGCCGACCCGCGCATGATGGCGATGGGCCCGATGGGCACGATCGGCGGCGCCCCGGCAGCGACGAGCGCGCTCGAAGCCGCGACCACCGCGTCGCCCGCCGCGCTCACCCACGTCGCGTGGGCCGATCGCTGGCTCGCACGCTTTGCGGGTGCGTCGCAGCAGTCGCTCGATACGCTGAGCGCCGCAGGCGGCTTCGACCGCGTGACGCGCATGCAAGCACTCGCCTCGGCGGCACCGGGCTCGGTGTTCGTCGCGCCGATGTTCGATCGCGAGCGCGAGGCACCGGCCGCGATGCGCACGCCGTTCGCCGCACCCACGTCCGTGACGGCACCTGCGATGCCGACGCTCTCGATCGTGCCGCCGGCATCGTCGACGATGTCGACCTCGGCCTCGACCTCGATGCAGCAGCAGGCCGCGCCGAGCGACGTGCCCGCTCCGCGTCTGATCGAGCGTATGCCCGAAGCGGTTCGCTACGACGACGATGCCGAGACGCCGGACGAGGTGTTCGCGCAGATCGCCGCCGGCGTGACCCGTTCGCGTACGGCGGCTCCGACGGCTCCGACGGCTGCGCCATCGACGACCACATACGGCGCGCCGCTCACGTCGGTGCCCGTGCCGTCGATCTCGCCGATGTTGACGGCGGATCGCTACACCGCGGCCGACGCCGTCGCGCATGCGGCGCCGAACGCGCCGGGTGCGGGCTTCGCTGCGCAGCTCGCGTCGTCGCCGTTCGCGCCGGCGTTGCGTCATGTGCTGCCGCTCTCGTCCGCGCAGAGCTTCGATGTTCGCGCGCTGTTCGGTGGCGGACTCTCGGCGACGTATCTCGCGGGCTTGCTCGCGTCGTCGTCGGACGAGGTCCACACGGGCGCGCGCATGCTGCCGAGCTGGGCGGCGTGGACGCAAGAGCCGTCGATCGGCGGTGGCGCCGAAGGCTTCGAGCCCGCGTCGATGCAGCGTGAAGCGCCCGCATGGGATGCCACCTACGTCGCGCCCGACGCCCTCGATCTGCCCGCCGACATGCGCGCCGACGTTGGCGCCGATGCCCGCGCCGAGATGGCGATGCGCGCCGAGATGCCTGGGATGGGCGCCGAGATGCCGGCGATGGGCGCCGCAGATGTGGCTGCCTCGCAGCCGATGATCGAAGCGCGCGCTCAACTCGAAGCGGCGACCGAGCAGCTCACGACGCTGCGCTCGACGCTGCTGTCGTGGAATGTCGAGTCGACGCCGAGCGGCGCTGCATTCGTGCCGTCTCCCGACGTCGTGAACGCGCCGTCGATCGTCTCGCGCACCTCGTCGTCTCCGATGACCACGGCGACCGCGCGCACGATGATCGAGGCGATGAGCCTGCCGATGCTCGGCGATGCGAGCGCGCCCGAGCCAACGCACGACGGTGCGGCGTGGACCGCGCCCGGCATGGTCGCGGATCGCGCGCATTCGTGGTCGGTCGCGCAAGAGCGCTCGAGCGCGGACCTCTCGTTTGACTTCGTGCCGCCCGAGCTCGTGCTCGCGGCGCGTGTCTATGGTCTCGGTCCGGCCGAAGCGGCGCAGGCCGCGCGCCTCGCGCTCGCAGGTCCCGGTCATCTGACCGCGATGGCGGGCACGGTCGATCGCACGTTCGTGCAGGCGATGTCGATGGAAGCAGAGCGCCGCGAACGCGCGCAGCTCGCGACCGCATATCCGACGAGCAGCGGTGAGATCGCGGCGGCAACGCGTGCGCTCTCGTCGTCTTCGTCGTCTTCGTCGTCTTCGTCGACCGCGTCGTCGTCGTCGATGCCGGCACCGGCGACTTCGCTCGCGAACGCGTCGGATGCGAGTGGCGGCGCGACCGCCGAGTCGATCGCAGCCTCGATGTCCTCGTTCACGCAAGGCTCTGGCGGCACGGCGTTCGGCGTCGATCGCAAGACGCCACGCGGTGCATTCCTCTGGCCGTCGGCCACGGTGGCCGCACTCGGTCTTACCGCCGGCGTGCCGGAGGGTCAGCAGACGATGTCGATCGCGGCACTCGAGCTGCTCGCCGCCCAGGCGGTCGCCGAGCTCGGCACGTTCACCGCGCTCTCCGACAACAACTTCTCGCGCGATGTCATCGATGCCTCGAGCACCGAAGTCTCGCGCGAGTCGGCACGCACCGATGGTGTCGCTGCCGAGCCGCGCAGTGAAGCGGCACGCGCAGCGACGCTCGCCGTCGCGCGTGGTGATGCAGCACAGACGTCTGGTGCGGAGCCCGCCGAAGCCGACGTGCTCGCCTCGGTGAGTGCGCTGATTCCAGCGTCGCGCCGCGCGCGGTTCGATGCGCTCTACGTCGCGCTCAGCCAGTCGTCGTCGAGCACGAGCTGGTCGCCCGCGGCGCGCGCCGCACGTGCGCTCGCACTTGCGGGTCGCGGCGAAGATGGTCCCGTGACTGCGCGCGAGCGCGCGACGTTCGCGTGGGATGTCCTGCCCGTTGTCTATGCGGATGCGATCGCGTCGTTCGGGGCCGACAAGGCTGCCGCCGCGTTCGGCGATTCGTCGTCCTCCTCTTCGTCGTCTTCCTCTTCTTCGTCATCGGTCTACGCGAGCGACGGCACGCTGCCGGGCGAGCGCCGCGCACGTGGTGCGCAGGCGGATCGCCGTACCATCGCGGGTCGCGAGTTTGTCTCGGTCGATGACATCACGGTCGATGGCCGCCCGGGACTCTCGGGACTCTCGGCGCGTGCGGGTGAAGCACTCGGCTCGTATGTCACGCCATACGACAATTCGTCGTCGAGCAGCTCTTCGTCTTCTTCGTCGTCCTCTTCGTCTTCTTCGTCGAGCAGCGCGCCGCGCGAGCGCGAAGTCGGCGCCATGTTGCGCGTGCCGACCGCCGCACAAGAGCTCGTGCGGACGGGGCAGCCGTCGGGTCGGCACGGTGGTGGCGAGACCGAAATTCCGGCGTGGTTCGAGAAGGCCGCGCGCAAGATGCTCGAGGATCGCAGCGCGCCCTCCGACGGCATCTCGATGGCCGAGCTCACGCTCGTGACCGCCGCACCATCGGCACACATCGCCGCGTCGACACGCACCGCGCCGGCCGCGAACCCGTCCACCGCCGGCACGAACAACCAAGCGTCGCCCTCGCATGCTGGCGCCGCCGACATCGACGTCGAGAAGATCGCCAACGACATCTACCGCCACATCCTCGTCATGATGGATGTTGCTCGCGCACGTAACGGGGAGCCCTACCTATGAGCTTCGAACCAGCCAAAGCCAAACTCACCATCGGCAGCCTCGACGACCAGGGCCTCACGGTTCGAGCGCAGTACAACCCCAAAGAGCTCCAGGTCGATCAGGCCGTGCCCTGGAAGAAGCCGGACTCGGCGAACAAGACCGGCACGCAAGGCGAGAACTCCGGCGGCGGTGACGACGGCGGCATCGCGCTCGAGTTCACCGGTGCAGAAGGTCGCTCGATGTCGGTCGAGATGTTGTTCGACGGTTACGAGCCGGGCAACGGTCGCTCGGTCAACGTCGCCGGTCAGGTCGCGATCCTCGAGGAGCTCGCCTCCGTGCGCGATCCGAAGTCGAAGGACGAGAAGATGCGCCGCCCGCACCACTGCGTGATCAGCTGGGGCGATCGTGGTCTGCCGAAGTTCCAGTGCGTGATCGAGTCTCTCTCCACGAAGTACTCGATGTTCTCCTCCGATGGCCAACCCCTTCGCGCGACCTGCACGGTCAAGCTGAAGGAAGCGACGAGCGTCGATAAGAAGGGCAAGTAAGCCGTGGGCGCCGCAGCACCAAGCGTAACCCTCAAGATCGACGGTATCGACGGCGACCCCGCCGCCAAGGGCAACTTCATCTCCTACGTCGTCGAGCGGGACATGTTCCAGCCCGACATGGCGCAGGTCGTCCTCTCGAACCAGAACGACATCTCGATCCCGAACCTCAAGGTGACGGGCAAGATCGAGATCCTCGCCGGTTCGCAGCAGACCTCGATCTTCAAGGGCGAGATCGTCGGCGTCGAAGGTGCCTGGAAGGGCGGCGAGCCGACGCGCGTGCTGATTCGCGCGATGAACAAGATGTACAAGCTGAAGTCGCTGCGAAAGTCGCTGACGTTCGTCGACAAGACAGACAAGCAGATCCTCTCGCAGGTCGTGAAGGACGCAGGCCTCACGCTCGAGTGGAAGCACGAGAAGTCGATCACGTACAAACACGTCTACCAGCACAATCTCTCCGCGCTCGAGTTCGTGCGGATGCGCGCTGCGCGCATGGGCTGTCACGTCTGGTGCGTCGGCGACACGATCTACGTGCAGGAGCCGGACTTCAACTCGTCGAGTGGCATCAAGCTGAGCGCCGACACGAGCGGCAACTTGCGCTCGTTCATGCCGCGCATCTCGTCTGCCAACGTCTTCAAGAAGGTGACGGTCAAGGGCTGGAACCCGGAGACCAAGGAGCTCATCACCGGCACCGCGGAAGTGCAGACCTCGCCGCTCGGTTCGGAGAACGCGGTCGCCGCGTCAGGCGATCACGGCAAGGAAGAGACGTTCCAGGTCGACATGCCGATCTGGAGCAAGGAAGAAGCGGACGCGATCGCGAAGGCGCGCATCCGCGACGCCAATCTCTCGTTCCTCACCGGCGAAGCCGAGTGCGCTGGTAATCCGGCGATCGATCTCGGCAAGGTGATCGAGATCGAAGCGAACGCGAGTGGCGACGACCCGTTCAACGGCAAGTACTACGTCATGGGCGTCACGCACAAACACACGATGCCGAAGGGCAAAGAGGGTGGCTTCGCGACGGTCGTGAAGTTCGCCCGGGATGGGCAGAAGAAGTAGCGATGCGCTCCGGCGGACCACGTCGCGAGAATCTCGACAATGTGCAGTACGGACTGCACTACGGGATCGTCACGCAGAACAAGGACCCGGACAATCTGGATCGCATCAAGGTGCGGCTGCCGTGGCTCGACGGTGGCGAGACCGATCAATCCCACTGGGCGCAGCTCATCACGCCGATGGAAGGCAAGAAGTTCGGCTGGTACACGCTGCCCGATGTCGAGGACGTCGTCGTGGTCGCCTTCATCGAAGGCGACATCTCGCAGCCGATCATCCTCGGCGGCATCTGGAGCAAACCCGACCACTCTCCCGAGCCGAATGAAGACGGCGCGAACAACTTCCGCGGCTATCGCAGCCGCACCGGTCACCGCTTGATTCTCGACGATTCGAAAAAGACGAAGGTCGTGATCGCCGACAAGACCTGCAAGAACGTCATCGGCATCGGTGAGTTCGAAAAGGATGGCGCGGGCCCGAACGTGTCGGCGCCGTTCAAGCCGCCGATGTCGGGCACGTCCGGCATCACTGTCTCGACGATGGAAGGCAAGCTCGAGCTGACGTGCAAGGACGGCAAGCTCCTGCTCGACGCGAAGCAGAACATCAAGATCAACGCGAAGACGACGATCGAGATCAAAGCCGGCACGGACATCAAGCTCGACGGTTCGTCGACGGCGAAGTTGACGTCGGGCTCGCCCAGTAACTACGACGCTCCGCAAATTCTGATCGACTGACTCATGACCTTCTTCTCCATCGACCGTGCGATGCCCGCGGCGCTTCGCTCCGCGAAGATGCGAGGCGTCTATCTCGCGATCGTCGTCGATAACAAGGAAGGCGCCGACAACCCGGGCTACCGCATCCTCGTGAAGTACCCGTGGATGGCCGAGGAAGAGAAGACGTTCTACGCGCGCATCGCCGTCCCGATGGGCGGCAAGGAGCGCGGCACGTACGTCCTTCCCGAGGTCGAGGATCAGGTCCTGATCGTGTTCGAGCACGGCGATATCAGCAAGCCGATCATGATCGGCGCCGCGTGGTCGAAGAAGCAGGAGCCCGTCGAGGTCAACGAGTCGGGCAAGAACAACACGAAGCTGATCAAGTCACGCGAAGGTCACCGCATCATCTTCGACGACAAAGAAGGTGAAGAGAAGATCACCTTCGTCGACAAGACGAAGAAGAACAAGATCGTCATCGACTCGAAGAACAAGGTCATCAAGATCGAGTCGGCCGGGGACATCGAGATCAAAGCCGAGACGAACATCATCATGCACTCGAACGCCCTGAAGATCGGGACGACCGAGGGCATCAAGGGCAGCGCGAAACAAGTCCTCACGCACGCGACGTCGGCGTTCGGCATCAAGGGCGGCTCGCAGATCCACATCAAGGGCGGCCAGACGCAGATCAACGTCAGCGGCGGCGCCGCATGTTCGGTCTCCGGATCGGGTGCGGGCGAGCTCGCCGGTGAAGGCTCGGAGCAAGCCAAGGATCAGAACACCGGCGCGGGCGCAGGTGGCGGTGGCGGTGGCGGCGGCGGCGGCGGTGGCGGCGGCGGCGGCGGC
>JALZOJ010000086.1 GCA_030857175.1 Myxococcota bacterium
CGTGCTCGTCGTCGGTGTCGGCCTGATGTTCATCGACATCCAAAAAGAAGGAAAACGCGAGAAGGCGCTGAAGAAGGTGCGGCAGGAGAAGGCAAAGCAGGCCGGCCTCGTGAAGGACCTCACCAAAAGGTAGGAATACGCCGCGCGCGACGCTGGTCCCTGGCACATGGGCCGCATCGATCGTCGCATTTGGCGCGCCGTGATCTTCATCGCGATCCTCGCGAGCACGACGGGGTTCGACTACAGCACGAAGGAGTGGGCGCGGTCCGAGCTGACCGTGCACCAACCGCGGCCCGTGATCGAAGGGTTCTGGGACTGGGAGCTCGCGTTCAACGACGGTGCGGCGTTCTCGAGCTTTCGCGGCTCGCAGGTGTTGCTCTCGCTGATCGCGCTCGGCGCGCTCGTCATGCTCGGCGTGATGGCCCACCGCACGCGGCCCGAGCAGCACCTCAAGCGAATGGCGCTCGCCATGATCGCGGGCGGTGCGCTCGGCAACCTGATCGACAGGGTCCGGGATGGTGCGGTCACCGACTTCGTCCGCTGGCAGGCCGGCGGGCACACGTGGCCGATCTTCAATGTGGCGGATGCCGCACTCCTGGTCGGTGTACTTATGTTGCTCGTCGACGGGTTTCTGGAGCGCCGCGCAGTCCGGGCGTAGATTCTGCGCATGGTGCGCCCGCTCCTCCTCTCGATCCTCGCGGCCTGCAACCCCAGCGACGGTGGAGAATTCCCCGTCGAACCGGGCGGCCCGAATCCGGGTGGGATGGGAAAGATGCTCGATGCGGCGCCGATCGACGCGGCCGAGCCCGACGCGTCCGCAGAGCTCACGGGCCGGGTGTGTCTCGTCAGCGATCTGCGCGGGCTCGCGTGCGCCGCGACCGGTGCGGCCGGCATCACCGTCACGCTCGGCACGCAGACCGCGACGACGCTCGCGAACGGATCGTTCACGATGATGACCCCGTCGGGCTCGAACCTCGTGTGGCGCGCGAGCCGAAACGATCTGATCACCTCGGTGATGGCGTTCGGTCCATCGAAGACCATCCCGATCATCGGTGACCAGGACTATATCGATCTGCAGAACGCGAACAGCGTGACGCTCGTCGCGGGCGAAGGCTCGATCGTCGCGCGCATCGTTCGCAACAACGTCGCGGTCAGTGGCGCGGTCGTCGCGATCTCGCCGGTCGCGCAGTTCGCCGCGAAGTACGATGGGCTCACATCGAGTGCATGGACCGAGCTCTCGACAAGCGCGGCCGGCACGGTGTGGATTCCAGGTGCGGGACTCGGCGCGAACGTCGTGACCGCGACGCCGCCGTCGGGGACGCCGGCGATGGAGGCCGTCGTCGTCGAGGATCAAGCGATCACGTACGTGACGATCGATCTGCCGTAGGGCGAAATTTCGTAGGGCGAAATTATGTCGGACCAGTCGGACAAGTCGGACAGTTAATTCAGTCGGACAGTTAATTCAGTCGGACAGGTCGGACGGGCCGGACAAAATTTTGAGAGGGCGAAATTGTGTCGGACCAGTCGGACAAGTCGGACAGTTAATTCAGTCGGACAGGTCGGACAGGCCGGACGAATTTCGAGAAAAACTGGGAACCGCGGCGCAACACCGCGGCGTTCGCGGTTTCCGCAGCATGCATGACAACGCGAATGCTGCTGCTGGTGTCGTTGGTCGCGGCCTGCGGACCGCGCTACGCAAAAACGGACGGCGTCGCGCTCGGACGCGTCGTGATCTACCGGAACGGCGTCGCGTATTACGAGCGGCGCGCGACGGTGTCGGATGGCGAGCTCACGGTGCGGGTTCCGCGCGAACGCGTCGACGATTTCCTGAAGTCGCTCACGGTGGTCGACGCGATCTCGCGCCAGCCGTTGCCGGTCTCGATCCCGCGGCGGCAAGACGACGGCGCGACGCTCGTGATGAAGCTGCAGCTGCCCGGCAAGGGCACGGCGGACGTGTTGCTCACGTACGTGACCGAGGCACCGGCGTGGAAGCCGAGCTATCGCGTCGTTGTCGGTGAGCGCGGCACGGCCAGTGAAGGCAAAGTCATGCTCGAGGGCTGGGCCGTCGTCGACAACACGAGCGGCGAGGACTGGAACGGCGTGCTCGTCGGCGTCGGCTCGAGCAGCGCGCTGTCGTTCCGCTACGACCTGTGGAGCGTGCGCACCGTGCAGCGCGAGCAGCTGCAAGATCAAGCGAGCTTCGCCGTCGCACCGCCGACAGGCGTGTCGCCGTACACCGCCGAGACTGCAGACGAAGACGTCGTCGTCGCGGAGCTAGACAGCAAAGAGGTCGAGGTGCACAAGGAATCGACGAACAAGTTGCTCAAGCCGCTGGAACCGTCGCCGCAGCGACGCACGAACAAGCTGAGCAAGGACATCGCCGTACGACACCGCGGGAAGGACGTCGCCGCGCGGAACCGCCTGGACCGCATGAAGGCAATCAAGGTCGATCCGTCTGCGGGAGTTCTCGGTGGTGGCGGTGGTGGCGGTGGCGGCGGCAAGGTCAAGGCGACCTCGTCGAGCGGGTTCAGTGGCGAGTACTGGCGGGACGAGCTCGGGTACTACCGCCGGGCCGCGGACGTGAAGCTGAAGGCGGCGGTCGCGGAGGTCTTGAAGTCGAACAAGATCATCGTGCTCGAGGGCGGGCAGGCGCACGCGAACCTCGTGCGCGATCAGCTGATCGACAAGGGCGTGCCCGCGGCGCGGATCAAGATCGTCCCGACGGACGCGACGGGCGTGCGCATCCTCGCGACGGCGCCCGATGCCGAACAGAAGAAGCGGGCGCCCGCGGAGGCGATCGACCTCCACGCCGCGCCTGTCGGCGAGACCCACTTCGCGAGCAAGACGCCGATGACGATCGAGCGCGGCGCGTCCGCGATGGTCTCGATGGTGCGCGACGAGACCGAGGGTGAGGTCGTGTACCTCTACGACGCCGAGAGCACGCGCGGCAACGCGCACTTCGCGTTTCGCGCGGTGCGATTCAGGAACCCGACGACGTCGACGCTCGAGACCGGACCGGTGACCGTCTACGGCAACGAGCGGTTCATCGGCGAGGGGCTGACGGAGGCGATCCCGCCGCGCGCTGCGGCGGTCGTGCCGTACGCGCTCGATCGGCAGATCGTCGTCGAGCACGCGGCCGGCGACGAGGATCGGATCAGCAAGCTCGTGACGCTCCAGCGCGGCGTGCTGACGGCGCAGGTCCAGCACGTGCGGCGGCGGAAGCTCGCGATCACGAATCGACTGAGCACGCCGGCCAAGGTCTTCATCCGGCATACCGTCGCGAAGGGTGCGACGCTCCTCGACGCGCCGAAGGGTGTCGAGCGTGTGGGCGGCGCGCATCTGTTCTACGTCGAGCTCGCGGCGAGCTCGGTGACGAACGTCGAGATCGCGGAGGCGACGCCCGTCGTGCGCACGCTCGATCTCGGGGCCGATGCCACGCTCGAGATGATGAAGGTGTTCGTCGAAGCGCCCGAGGGCGGCAAGGAGCTGAAGGACCAGATGAAGAAGCTCCTCGCCGTGCACAAGACGATGATCGATCTCGCGACCGAGCAAGGCAGCCTGCGCCGCCGGCTTTCAGATTACAAAGAACGCATGGACGAGCTGCACGCGCAGATCGTGACGCTGCAGGCGGTGAAGACGGGCGGCGACCTGATGGCGCACCTCAAGACAAAGATGAAGGAGATCTCGAATCGCGTGCAGGCGACGACGATCGGCATCGTCGACCAGGAGCAGAAGATCATGCTCGCGCGCGTACGGTTCCAGGACATGCTCGCGGAGCTGTCGATGCCCGACGCGATCGCAGCGTCGCCGCGCTAGCCACGTAGCGCGGTCATGCGCTCGAGCGCGGCGACCCAACCCGCCGCCTTGATCTCGGTCTCGGCCAGCTCGGCTGCGGGATCCGAGTCCGCGACGATGCCGCCGCCGACGTGGACGCGCAGCTCCTGGCCGGTCATGACGCCGATGCGGATCGCGATCGCGAGCTCGAGCGCGCCGCGCGGTCCGAAGAATCCGAGCGCGCCGCAGTACGGGCCACGACGCGCGGGCTCGAGCTCGTCGATGATCTCCATCGCGCGGACTTTCGGCGCGCCGGTGATCGAGCCGCCGGGGAACGTCGCGCGGAGCAGCTCCGCGTAGCCGAGCCCGGGGCGCGGCTTCGCGCTGACGCGCGAGACCTTGTGATAGAGCGCGGGCAGCTCGACGACGTACCCGAGATCGTCGACGCGAACGCTGCCGGTCTCTGCGACGCGGCCGAGGTCGTTGCGCTCGAGGTCGACGATCATCAGGTGCTCGGCGCCGTCTTTCTCCGACGCTGCGAGCTCGTCCGCGCCGCCGGCGACGCGCGGGCGCGTGCCCTTGATCGGCCGCGTCTCGATCCGATCGCCGACCATCGACAGGAATCGCTCCGGTGAGCCCGACACGACCGTCACGCCGTCGGCCTCGATCAGCGCGCTGTATGGCGCCGGCGCGACGTCGATCAGCGCCTGGAACAGCGCGAGCGCATCGCCCGGCATCGCGATCCGCGCGACGTGCCGGCGCGCGAGGTTCACTTGATAGACGTCGCCGGACGCGAGGTAGTCGCGGATGCGATCGATGCGCGCCATGTGGTGATTGCCGTCGTCGTCGGCCACGAGCGGCCCGAACGAGGGCGGCAGCGTCGGCTTCGCGGGCTGCGCGATCAGTGCGGCGAGCTTGTCCTTGTCCTCGCCGATGATCTCGGCGAGGTCACCACGCCACCGCACGATCGCGCCGTATGCACCGAGCCACAGGTCCGGCGTGTCTTGCCCGAGCGCGGGCGCGCCGGGCAGCTGCTCGACGATCCGCGCGAGGTCGTACCCGAGGAAGCCGATCACGCGTGGCTCGGGCGGCCCGCTCTCTGGCGCGAGCGCGCAGCCGTGCTCGGCGAGAAACGCCTCGGCGGCCTCGAACGGATCCGCGGTGAACCGCTTCGACGACCGGCCGTTCTCGTCGAGCATCACGATCGAGTGGCCGCGCGCGATCAGCGTCGCCTTCGGCTCCGCGGTGCAGAACGACCAGCGGCCGAGCCCGTCGTCGTCGCGCGCGGAGTGCAGCAGCACGCGGCCGCGACGGCCCGCGAGGCGAGCAGCAACATCGAGCGGCGTGCCGATCATCAGATCTCGTCGAGGCGATCGATCGCGTCTTCGGGATCGCCGCTGAAACCGGCGAGCTCGGGATCCATCTTCGGCTTCGGATCTTCGTCGTCGGGATCGGACTCGAGCTCGACCGGGCTGCCTGGCGGCGGTGGCGGTTGGCTCTTCGTCGCGGCGACCGGTTCCGCCGCGCGAGGCTCCGGCGGTTCGGCGATCTTCGCTGGTGCGGCGTTGTCGGGCGCGGGCTCCACGAGCACGATGCCCTCACCCGTGCACTCGATGCACATCGCACCGAGCGGACCGTTGACCGCGGGCACGACCGCGCGGGGGATCACGCGACCGATCCAGCCCGCGATGCGATCCGCATCGACGAGCACGACGCCGCTCGTGGTCAGCTTCACGCGCACGAGCGGTCGCTGCGTGCGCAACACGAGCGCGCCGTCGCCGCGGAACTGGACGACCGGGAGCTTGCCGCGCAGGCCGGGCACGTTGCCGTTCTCCCAGCGCAGCGAGCCTTCGAACGCGAACACGAGGTCCTCGCGCAGGTACAGGATGTCGTCGTCGAGCAGTACCGCGGAGAACTGCTTCTTCCCGGCGACCGCGACGAGGTAGCCATCGCCGCTGACCGCGTAGAGCGGCGTGCCGCCGTAGTCGAAGCGCTCCTGCGTCTGGTGACCGCGCGAGCGCCGCGTCGCCGGCTCGTACGAGAGGTCGCCGCCGGTGACGTGGACACCTTCGAGGCGCGCCATCAGCTTGTCCGTGACGCGCATGATCAGCGCGCCACCGGGCGCGATCTCGAACGTCTCGTCGCTGTCGGCCGGCTTCACGAGCTCTTCGGTCGCGAGCTCCGAGAGGGGGCGGGGTGGCGTGCCGCCCGCTTTCGTCAGCGTCGGCGTTTGTGTCGGGTGTGCGGTCGCGACGGCCATCGAGACCATCGAGTGACCGGGCACGGGCGCGACGGGCGCAGCCTGGTTGTGCGTCGGCAGCACGAATTGCTGCGACTCGCTCATGTCGAGCGGCTTCAGCGGCTGTCGCAGATCCGCTTTCTCGATGATGATCTCCGGCGACGAGACTTCCCCATGGCCGAGCGGTTTCGGCGGCGCGCGCATCGCGGCCGAGGCCTTCGCGGCGAGCTCGCCGTCTTGCTGCGAAGCTGTACGCGAGATCGTGTGTGCGCTGGTCTTGCGCGGTTCTTCGCTCTGCCCCGGCGGTGGCGGCGGTATGGTCCGCGGCGCGGGCGTCATGCGCGGGGTCTCCATCGTCGACGGCGACTTGCCGAGCTGCGCCTGAATCTGATCGCGCTCGCCGGCGCTGAGGTTGACCTCGATCTCCGATGCGAGCTCGTTCTGGCCCGCCATCAGGAACGAGCGATACGCCTCGGCGTAGCGACCGCCGCGCGCGTACGCGAGGCCGAGGTAGCTGACGGCGCGACCCTGGCTCGGATCGAGCGAGCGGCTCGCTTCGAGCGCGCCGATCGCTTTGTCACCGTCGCCGATCTTTAGATATACGAGGCCGAGGTTGAGCCGGTGCGAGGCATCCGCGGGCACGAGCGCGGCGAGCTGCTCGTAGATCGGCCGCGCTTCGGCGAACTGGCCGCCACGAAAGTACGTGAGCCCGAGCAACGCGAGGACCTTCACGTTTTCGGGCTCGAGCGCGAGCGCCTCGCGAAACGAGCTCTGCGCGAGATCGAGGCGACCTTGCTTGAGCTGGTCGCTGCCGCGCACGATCGCCTGGTCGATGGCTTCGCGATCACGCGCAGGAGTCACCACAAATCAATTGAACCTGAAACCACCTCCACTGTCACGGGACGGGAGTCGTGAATCGCTGGACGGTCAGGCGCCCCGACGCGTCGACGCGCACGGTGACCGTTCCGTCGCGGTCGGTCCGCGCGATGTCGGCACCGACGGCGCGCCATCGCTCGACGACCGCCGGTGACGGAAACTTGAACTGGTTCGCACGGCCGCACGAGATCACGGCGAGCTCGGGCCGCGTGGCCTCGACGAAGGCGGCCGTCGACGAGGTCGGGCTGCCGTGGTGCGCGACCTTCACGACGTCGACATCGGGCACGCCCGCCGCGACGAGCGCCTCTTCGCCTTCGCCTTCGAGGTCGCCGGCGAACAGGATCGAGCGGCCGCGATAGCGCACCTCGACGACGAGCGAGTTGTCGTTGACGCTGCGAACCGGATCCGCCGCTTCGACCGCGGGCGCGTCGTCGGTCGCGTGATAGCGCGGCGCCCACACGATCAGGTCGACGCCCGCCTGCGAGCGTGCGAGACCGAGCGGCGGGTGCGTGCGGTGCGTGATCGACCGGGTCGCAGCTTCGAAGCCGCGCTCGCCGGCCGGCTCGAGCTCGCGCGCGGACCAGAGCTCGGCGATGGGGACGTCGAGGCTCGCGAACCCGAGGTAGTGATCGGGATGTGGATGCGAGACGATCGCGAGGTCGACGCGGCGTTTCCCGTACACCGCGAGCGTGCGCGCGATGGTCTTGCCCGGTGAGGTCGCGGCGGCGCGGTCGCGCGCGTTCGCATGCCCACCGGCATCGACGAGCCACACGGCACCGTCGGGAAGCTCGATGATCGCAGCGTCGCCTTGCCCGACGTCGACGAAGGACACGCGCAGCTCACCGCTCGCGGCCGGAATGACTGCGAGCGACCACGCGACGCAGAGGCTGGCCCACCCGATCGCATCGGCACGCGTGCGGCGCGAGCGCGCGGCGAGCCACAGCGAGGCAACCAGGATCGCGAGGACCGTGAGGCCGCTCGCGATCGCGATGCGTCCGATCGGCATCGCGTGCTCGAGCCAGCCGGCGACGCCGTCGACGCGCTCGACGAGCCAGACCGCGACACGGATCGGAACTTCCCAGTCGAGAATCACGCCGGCCAGCGCGAGCGGCAGACACGCGAGCTCGAGCAGCGGCGTGAGCAGCACGTTGCCGGCGATGCCGCCGGGCGTGACCTGCTGGAAGTGATACGCGGTCAGCGGCGCCGTCGCGAGCGAGACCCACGCGCTCGTGACGAGGGCACGCACGAGCCAGCCGCGGATGATCGATGCTGACGCGTTGGCTGATGCTGACGCGTTGGATCGCGGCACGCACGCGAGGACGATCGCGGCGACGAACGAGAGCTGGAACGACGGATCCAACAAGTCGGCGGGTCGCCACACGAGGACGCAGATCGCGGCGACGCCGATCGCATCGAGGAGCTTCAGCGGTCGATCGAGCATCGCGGCGACGAGCACGAGCGCGATCACGATCAGCGCACGGAGCGTCGCGATCTGCGCGCCGGTGACGAGCGTGTATGCGATCGCGAGCGCGAGCGCCGGTGGCGCGGCCCAGCGTGCGGTGCGCACGCCGCCGCCGAGCAGCGAGGCGAGCCGGCGCAACGCCGCGAACGCGAGGCCCGCGATGACCGCGAGGTGGAGGCCGCTGACGGAGAGCACGTGGTAGACGCCCACGGCGCGCCACCTCGCATCGAGTGACTCGGGAATGTCGGCGCGATCACCGACGACGATGCCGCGCAACGCGGCTCGCGCTTCCGCATCGCCGCCGACCGCATCGATGCGCGCGGACCACGTCTCCTGCACGCTTGCCGCCCAACGCCACATGCGATCGACGGCGCCGGGCTCGTCCGCGATCCGTTCGATCCCCGTCGTCACGAGCTCGAGACGTGCACCGCGCGCGGCGAGCATGTCGGCGCGATCGGGCTGGCCGGGTCCGACGGCGCCGCGCGGTGTGGAGAGGCGCCCGACGACGGCGATGCGCTCGCCCGGCAACACGCGTTGCTCGGTCCAGATCCACACCGCGTCGCCACGCGTCGCGAGGAGCGCGCCGAATCCGCGCCGGGTCCTCACGACCCGCCCGTCGACGACACCTTCGATACGATCGACGATGCGATCGTCGACCGTCGCTCCCGGCGGGATCTTGGTCGGCGACGCCGTGCCGAGCGCGATTCCGGCCGCGCAGATCGCGGGCAGGCAAATCCAGCGCGCCCTCGGCCGCGCCCAGCGCCCGGCGACGACAAGCACGAGCGCGAGCACCCAACCCGCACCACTCGGAAGATCGATGACGGGAGCGGCGGCGATGCCGGTCGCGAGCGCGACGGCTAGAGCCATCGGCTGACGGGCATGGGCTAACGACATGTGCGCCCTTTCTGCCGCACGAGGCGCCGGTTGCGGCCTCACTTGCTTGCCGTCGGGAGTATCGGGGTTCTACGATCGCGTCTCTTGATGAAACCGCTCCGCGTCAGCGTCTTAGCGTTCGCCGTAGTGGGGGTCTTTGCCGAGGTGGCGACGGCGAACACCGTGACCGGCAAGCTCGAGCTCCCACCCGCGCCCGATCGTCCGGCGGTCACGTCGAAGGGCTTTCTCGATCGCGTCGAGAACTCGCTCGCGCCCGTGAAGGGCGCCAACGTCACCTCGCAGATCGTCGTCGTGCTCGAGCAAGAAGGCGGGAAGGTCGAGACGCCCGCCGCCGTGAACTGGGACCTCGCGGGCGAGTCGTTCTCGAAGCCGGTGATCGGCGCGCCCGTCGGCGCCGAGGTCGTCATCAAGAACACGTCGAAGACGGCGCGCAACCTGACGGCCACCGAGGACCCGAAGCTCATCCCCGCGGGGCCGATCAACCCGACAGGACCGAAGTCGTTCCGGCCGACGGAGCCGAAGATCTACACGATCGGCGACAAGGACACGCCACACCTGAAGGGCGTGCTCGTCGTCGTCAACACCAAACACGTCGCGAACGTCGATGCCGCCGGCAAGTTCGATTTCGGCGACGTACCGGAAGGTGAGTACAAGCTGCGCGTCTTCTATAAATCCGGTTGGATCGACAAGCCCGATGACACCGTGAAGGTCGGGTCGAAGGGCAAGACCGAAGTCAGCGTGAAGGTTCCAGCGGGCTTTCCGCTGAAGAAGTGAGGCCGGGGTGTTTCTTTCGAAGATCTTCTTCTTCATCGTCGCCGTAGCCGCTGCGGTCGCCCTGACGGTCGCGCTCGTGATGCCGCGTCCAGCGCAACGCGCGCTGATGGGCGAGGAGCAGCGTCGACTCAAGGTCGCGTGCGGCGTCATCAACATCTTGCTCACCGACGACGCGCGCAACCGCGTCGAGCTCGCCGGCTCGTTCGCGCGTACCGCGGAGATCGTGGGTCCACTCGACGCCGCGTCGGGCGTGGACAAGCTCGACGACACACGCATGAAGCAAGTGCGCGGCGTCGGCGAGAACGTCATGAAGACGATCCAAGGTCGCAAGCCGGACTTCGCGATCCTCATCGACAAGCGCGGCCGTGTCGTCGCGCGCGTGCGGCTCGACGAGAACGACTACGGCGATCTGCTCGCCGGCCGCCCGCTCGTCGACGACGCGCTCGCGGGTTACCTGCGCGACGACATCTGGGTCCAGAACGGCACGATGTACTTCGTGACCGCATCGCCCGTCATCAAGCGCGATCCGCCGGTCGAATACGTCGGCGCCGTCGTGCTCGGTCACGCAGTGACGAACGAGCTCTCGCAGAAGCTCGTCGGTTCGCTCGGCGTCGACGTCGGGTTCTTCCTCGGCAACGACACCGTCGCCGGCAGCAAGACGATCGCGCTCGACACCAAACCGATGGAGACCGTGATCGCGAAGCTCGCGGGCGGTGACCTCGCGCGCGACTGCCAGGCGAACGAGCCGATCACGCTCACCGCAAGCAAGGAACCGTTCACCGCGCTCGTCGCGCGCCTTCCGGGCGAGGCCGCGCAAAAGAAGGCCTACTACTCCGTGTTCCTCAAGAAGCCCAACGACATCGGCGCGGGCGCCACGATCAAGATCGTCAAGCAAGACGACCTCTCGTTCGGAAACTTCCCGTGGATCTTCGTCGGTGGCGCGTTCCTGCTCGCGCTCGCCGGCGGCATCGGCCTCATGTACTGGGAAGCCGACCGCCCGCTGCGCCGGCTCGCGGCCGATACGGTGCGACTCGCGAAAGGCGAGGTCGAACGGCTCGCCGAGGACAAGCATCCGGGCAAGTTCGGATCGATCGCGCGCAGCGTGAACATCCACATCGACAAGCTCGGCCGCGACGCGAAGTCGGCGAAGAAGGATCTCGATCAGCTGCTCGGCCCCGCGCCGGAAGGCAGCCTCGGCACGATCGATCTGCTCGCCACCGCGCTGCCACCATCGCGCCCCGGTGGCGTCGCCACGGCCGCTGCATCGCCACCACCGTCGGATTTCCGCTTCGGCGATTCTGGTCCCATGGCCGCAACGCCGAAGCCGCGCGCGCCGACGCCGCCGCCGATGCGTGCGCCGACGCCGCCGCCGGTCCGCATGAACACGCCGCCGCCGTTCAAGGCCATGCAGCCGCCGAACATGCTCGTCACGCATCCACCGCCGATCACCGTGCCGCCGCCGATGGGCGAACCCGTCGCGGCGCCGGCGCGTGGCCTCGCTGCTGCGGCGCCACCCCTGACGCTCGACGACGACATTCTTGGACTCCCCGCCGACGACGCGCCGAGCAGCGTCGATCCGTACTTCAAGCAGGTCTACGATCAGTTCATCTCGACGAAGAAGACCTGCGGCGAGTCGACGGCCGGCCTGACGTACGAGAAGTTTGCCGAGAAGCTCGTGCGCAATCGCGACGACTTGATCGCGAAGACGCATTGCCGCGAGGTGCGCTTCACCGTCTACACGAAGGACGGCAAGGCAGCGCTCAAGGCAACGCCCGTCAAAGACGAAGCGTAGCTTGGCGTTCGCGGGCGACACGCGGGCCGCATGTTCCGTCCGCTGGCCGCACGGGCCGCTCGTGTTCCAGATCTCAACACGGAGGGACAGAGGGACAGAGGCCACTGAGAAGAGATCTTTTGGGATCCGCTCCGCCTCGAATGAACCCAGGGTCGAGAACCTGAACCCCGCGCCTCGACCGGCGCGCGGTGTCCTCAGGCGCTGCTTCGCGTGTTCGTAACTGCGAGCGGCACGAACGTTCAAACGGCTCGAGGGCGCCACGCGTGCGGCGAGCGGATGGAATACCTTCGGGCCGCGCGACGCCAAGCCGCCCGCAGAGATCGAGCGTCAGGCCGTCGCGGCGATCATGCGTTCGCGCAGGCGTTGTGCATCCGCGAGCGCCTGGGCGGTCGTCGGGCGCTTCGCCGGATCCGGATCGCCGATGCGCATGAGGTGCTGCTGCACCTCGTCGGCGACGGCCTGCGGCAGGTTCGCGAACACCGATGGCGGCAGTACGAAGTCGTCCGCCTTGCGAATACCGGCCATCAGGCGCTCGCGCGACCACGGCGTCCGCGCGGTGAGGTTCTCGAACAGTACGACCGCGCTCGCATAGACGTCGGCGGCGGGCGTGAGCTCGCCGCGGCGCTGCTCGGGAGCCATGTACGCGAGCGTGCCGATCGCTTCCTTCTTCGCGGCCGCCGCGCCGACCTGACCCGTCGCATCGGGCAGGTGCGCGACGCCGAAGTCACCGAGCATGACCTCGACGCCGGGCAGATCGACGTCACGACGGAACATGAGGTTCGCCGGCTTGAGATCGCAGTGCACGATGCCGCGGCGATGTGCGGCGTTGAGCGCGGACAGCACCTGGCCGTGACGCTCGAGCGCGCGGCGCAGTGGGCGAGGGCCGCGCTCGCGCAGCACGTCCCTGAGCGTGCCGCCGGCCGCGAGCTCCATCACGATGCGGCGCGACGCCTCGTCCATGTCGAGCACGGCGACGATGTTCGGATGGCGCAGCGACGCCATCACGCGCGCTTCGTGAAAGAACCGGCGCAGCGCGTCGGCTTGCTCGGTGCCCGCGAGGTGCGGGTGGAGTAGCTTGACCGCGACGTCGCGATCGAGCTCCGCATCGCGCGCGAGATAGACGACACCGGTCGCGCCGCGACCGAGCTCGCGCACGAGGCGATAGCGCGCGCCCGCCTGAATGCCGGCGACGTCACCGGCCGCGATCGTCTCGCCGGCGGCCGGTGCGGAGCGGCCCGCGGTCTGACGCAGGCGCTCGACGCGGACGCGCACGTTCGGATAGTCGACGTCGTGGCCGAGCACGGCCTCGTAGTGGCGCAGCGCTTTCTCGTGATCGCCGCGCTTGCGTGCGTGCTCGGCGAGGAGGTAGTGCGCACGCAGCGCGAACGGCTCCTCGTGAACGAGGCGCTCGAGGTGCGCGATCGCGGTGTCGAGCTCGCCGCGCTGCTCGTATTTCTCGACGAGGTTCGCGCGCAGCGGCGCACACGCGCTCGCGGGTACCTCGGGCACGCTGAGCAGCTTCTCCGCCCACTCGATCGCGAGGCGCTCGTGGCCCGAGCTCCACACACCGTCGATGCGGCGGAGCACGTCGGGGCTCCCGATCTCGTCCCGGCGCTTGCCGTCGGCGAGATCCCCGACGAGCTGCGCGAGGAACACTTCCTCCTCGCTCGCGAGGTGCTGCGGCTCGGGCGCGGACATCGTGGGCAGCGGCGGCGGTGCCGTCGCTTTCCTCCCGAACATGCGCTTGAACCAGCCCGCCATCTTGTCGCCTTAGGCGATGTCGATCTCGTCACCGTCGGCGATCAGGCGATCGCCGCGGATCAGCTGGACGCGCAGGTCGCCGGCGAGCGGCTCGTCGTTGAACTTGATCTCCTTGCAGCTGCCGCGACCGAGCAGGGGGCGGCCGCGCTGGAAGATGATGTCGAGGGGCAGACCCAGTGGTGTGAGATCGATCCGCTTGCTGTCCTGCGCGGCGACCAGCGCAAATCCTCTGTCGATGCCGTTCGCGACGCGCAGGATCAACACGCCATCGCTGCACTCGAAGTCGATGTTGCACTCGTCGCCGAGGCCAAACCGGCCGTTCGCGACGAGCGGCACGCGCCCGGCGAGTGGCATCCCCGCGAGCGAGGTGCCGTTGCGCGAATCGAGATCGCGCAGCACGAACGCCTCACCGCTCCACTCGATCTCGGCGTGCTGGCGCGAGACGCCGCCGGCACGCAGCGTCAGGTCACACAGCTGGTCCCGGCCGAGCACCATCTTCGCAGCAGCGCACGCCACGATCAGCGGCTTGCTGCGGCGACGGAGATCGACCTTGCCCGCGGTCAGCAGCGCCGTGTCGAGCTGGTCGAGCAAGCGGCGGTACTCGCCGATCGCGTTCGTCGCGGCGACCGCACGCACGAGCTCGGTGCGCGCGGCGTCGCGCCGGCCGACGCGCATGTGCGTCTGATAATCGGCGAACGCGTCCGCTTCCTCGCGCGCCTTGCCCTGCGCGTCTTCGTCTTTCTCGAGCGCGCTCTCCATGCGCTCGACGAGCCCGCCGGCGGAGTACGCGTTCGCGGCGGCGAGGTGATCGCCGATCGCTTCGAGTGCTTCACCGGCGAGCGAGTGATCGTCGCCTTGCACGAGCAGCTCGGATGCTTCGCGCACGCGTTGTCGGTCGCGCTCCGTCGCGATGCCCTCCGCCTTCGCTGCCTCCCACAACGCGCGGCCGAGCGCGGCGGCGGCCTGGCGCTTGAGCGCCGGATCGTCGCCCGCCCACCGCATCGCATCGCGCAGCGCACCGATCTCGGCATGCCGATTCGGTGCACGCGCCGCGCGTGCGAGGTGCATCCGGACGGCATCCGCGAGCTCGCCCGCGAGGCCGTAGCGCTCCGCCGCGAGGTCGACGTTCCCCGCCGCTTCGGCCGCCACCGCAGCGCGGTAGTCGGACGAGAACATGCGACGGAGAAAGCTCACCGCCGCAATATATAGCGCTCCGGCGGCGCGGGGCCGTTCGCTGCGCTACTTGAGCGGATCGATGCCGAACATGCCGAGGCCCGCGTTGAGCAGGCGCGTCCCGGTGCCCGCGTCCTTGATGCGGGGGTCGTTATACTGGCGGTACGCCTGCGGGCCAGCGGTCAGAAAGCCGCGCGGATTGAGCGTGCGGCTCGTGGCGGCCCACGCGGTGCTGGCAACGTCCTTGCGCGTGATCTGCGGCGACGGCGTCGGCTGCTGGTTGTTGTCGGCGCCGCCGGTGACAGTGGACAGACTCTCGTTCGTGATGGTCGTGAACATGGTGCTCCCTCTTTCGTGTCGTTGATTCGACGGGAGAACCGAAGTGCAGCGGCCATGCCGTGGCGCTAGCCACGGGAGCTCGCCAACTTAGATCGACGAACGTGCGATTCGTCGTCGAGCCGGGTCGCCGATCCAGCGTCCTCGAGTTGGCGCTGACTCGGAGTCAATAATACTGACGCGCGGTCAAGAAGGATGCTACGAGCCAGATCGTCGATCGGATCAGTCGGTGCCGGCGGGGTCGGCACACTTGGTGACGGCCTCGAACGTCTTCGCCTTGATCATGCAGTCGACCTGCTCCTCGTTGTTCGCGGAGACGCACTGCTCGGTGATGAAGCCGATGCTGTTCTCGAGCTCGTTCGTGAACGCCGACAGCTTCTTCTGGCGGGCCAGCTTGCGCTCGCTCTCGGGCAGCGCGTCGATCTCGGCGTTCGCCTTCTTCCAGTACACGAGCTCGGCGTAGTTCCGCGCGGCCTGCTCGCACTTCTGCTGGTCGCCTTTGCAAGCGGTACCGACGGCGAGAGAGATCGCGGCAAAGATCACGACGCGCAGGTACCGCATGAGCGGTGCGTACCACGGCCCCTCCGGGGATGCGATAGGCTGCGACCATGCGCCGCTGGCTGTGCCTGTGTGTCGCCGCGGCGGTTAGCCGCACGGCGTCCGCGCAGCCCGCCGTCTCGACGCTGACCGTCGAGGGCGGCGCGGAGGCGGACTCGAACGTCCAGCGCGTCGAGACCGGAGAGGGCCTCGAGACGATGCGCGTTGGTGGGCCGGTGCTGCGCGTCGGCTGGCGCCTCGATCGGCGCGGTCGCGCGCTCGGTGGCGGATACGTCCTCGGCGCATCGATGCTCGCCCGGCTCGTCACGGAGAGCGAGGCGAAGTCGGAGAACGTCTCGCTGTTCGCCGGCGATCTGCGCTGGCTCCGCAGCGTCGGCAAGCGCCCGGTCGCCGTCGGGGCGGGCCTCGCGTATGCGGATGCGGTGCCGTTCAGCACGGACGTCGGTGCGCGCACGTTTCGCACGGTCGCGGCCGACGCGATGCTCCTCCTGCGCAAGGGCGACGATCGCTCGCTGTCACTCTCCGTCGGGCCGCGCTACTTCGCATACAAGCCGGACCGCGACTTCGACTGGTGGGGACCGTCGATCGCCGCGCGTCTCGATCTGAATTTGTGGGAGCCGAGCGGCGGTGCGCGCAGCCTCGAGCTCGCGGCCGTGTTCGGCTTCGAGGCGCGGATCTACGACAGCCTCGCGCGTGCGAGCGCGTGTCCCGACGGCGCGCCGCCGAGCCCGACGTGCTTCGCGCCGACGTCGATCTCGCGTCGTGATCGCTACCAGCGCGCCGGCGTCGAGGTGACGTACACGAGCAGCTTCATCGGTACGCTGGGCTATCAGCTGACGGTGATCGACTCGAACAGCTACGGGCAGTCGCTCGTCCGCCACCGCGGCACGCTGTCGGCGACCACGCAGCTGCCGAAGAAGTTGATCGGCACCGTGCTCGCGACGCTGCAGATCGATCGCTACCTCGACGGGCTCGTCGTGCAGAAGGATCTGCAGCATCAGGAGTACACGAACCTCGACGACGCGAACCGCAGCTCCGTGCAGATCCGGCTCGCGCGGCGCGTGACCGAGGCGTTTTCGCTCGAGGGCCGCGTCGCCGTGTGGCGCGAT
This sequence comes from Myxococcota bacterium, assembly GCA_030857175.1. Classification (GTDB taxonomy): domain Bacteria; phylum Myxococcota_A; class Polyangia; order Haliangiales; family Haliangiaceae; genus JABFXX01. Next base: position 16,749 of record JALZOJ010000086.1, read on the forward strand.
GTCGGCGGGACGCTCGATACCGAGTACCGGCGCGAGCTCGTCTACTTCGGCGGCGTCTACACGAAGTAGTTACTTGCGGAGCTGCTTCGCGCGCTGCTCGATCAACGAGCGCTTTGCGCGCAGCTGGTCGAGCTTCACCTTCACGGCGTCGCGCGTCTTCGCAGCCGCCTTGCTGCGCTTGCTCGGATCGCCGGAGCGCTGCGCGCTCGTGAGCGTGTCGATCGTCGAGGGGTCGACGACGTCTTGCAGCACCACGGTCGCCTCGGTCTCGAAGCCCATATCCGCCGGAGGAGGGGAGGTGCCGCCCGTGCCGTCTTCCTGACTCGGCGCAGGCGAGTCCGAGGCCTCGCCGAGACCGCGCACACCGTTGTTGCCACCCGGCGGCGTGTTGCGCGTGGGCGTGTTGTCGTCCCGCCGATCGAGGGCGATCGTACGATCGTGCGAGCGGCGCAGCTCGGCGGTGCGCTCGAGGTCCTTGCTCTGCTTGTCGAGGCTCGTGACCTGACGCATGAGCTCGGCCTCGATCTGCCGCAGCTCGGCCGCCTGCGCGTCGAGGTCCTCCGGGTCGGCGTTCGGATCGATCTCGAAGTTCGGGATCGCGATGCGATGCGCGGACGGAAGCTTCATCTGCGGCACGAGCGACGCGCGCAGGCGTTGCAGCACCTGGACGCGAGCAGGCACCGGCTTCGCGGTGAGCTCGGCATCGATCGCGGCGATCAGCACGCGTTTCGAGCCGGCGAGCTGCGACCGCGCGGCGGTCAGCGAGCGATCGAGATCGCGCAGCTGCGTAGCGGTCTCGTTCGCGGCCGACAGCTTCTCCTTGAGCTCGCGCTCCGAGTTCCACGTCTTCTTCTTCTGCTTCAGGCGATCGATCGCCGACAGCTCACCTTCGTAGCGTGCTGCGACCGCCTGCCGCTTCGTCGCCAGCTGCGTGACCCGGCGCTCCGCCACACCGGCGACTTCCTGCGCCTTGCCGGTGATGTTCGCCGGCGGGACGGACTGCGCCCAGGCGATGGCCGAAGCCATCGTCAGAAGCAGCACGAGCAACCACCGGTACATGGGGGTAAGGCATAGCAGCCGCTGTGCCACGCTCAAGTGCTCGTCGCGAGCCGAATACGTCACGGCCTACATCCCCGAATGTGTTGTGCTCGGGGCCTCATCCCTCAGTTTTTTGAGGCCGTTCGGCGGCGAGCCGGAGGACGAGATACCGCAGGGCGGCCGTCGCCATGGTCGCGACGACGGCCAGCGGCTCCTCGTTCGGGCGCTCCCAGACCAGGTAATCGCGCCCCTCGGTGTCGACCGGCGCGTGGTATCGGAGCCGCCGCAAGCGATGGTCGTTCGCGAACGCGAGGTGCTCGCCGTCGAGCGCGATGTCGGGATCGAGCGCGCGACCATAGCGGACCATCACGCGATCGACGGCCGCGATCGACAGCTCGCCCTCCGTGCCGTCGTCATCGCGAAGGTGCAGGCGTTCGCCGCCCGCCGCGCTTGCCCAGGTCTTTGCGTGGGAGCCATCCGCGAGGATCCGCTCGTCGAGAAGCAGCACGGCGAGCATCGTACGCTAAAGTCACGGGATGCGACGACTCGCGGCAGTTGCCGCGCTCATCAGCGCGTGTGGTGGCCCGCAGATCCAACAGCGTTCGGTCGGCGGCGCCGACATGGCGAAGGCACTGCCCGCGGCACTCGAGGTCGAGAAGCCGCGCGAGGGCGATCCGCGCACCGTCAAGGTCCGCGTGTGGACCGATGCCGGCGCCCGCGCGCAGAAGCGCTGGAAGGACGACATCAGCGAGCAGATCGATTACGCGAACTCGCTCCTCACGCCGCTCCTCGGCGCGCGCCTCCAGATCGCAGACTGGAAGGAGTGGTCGCGCACCGGCGAGCCACACCAGGCACTCGGCCAGCTCGTCGAAGCGGACAAGGGCGACGGCGTCACGTGGGTCATCGGCTACGTCGCCGCGCCCGACACCGCGGCGAAGGCGATGGCCGAGCTCGGCTACGCGGAGCCGCTCGGTCGCCATGTCGTGATCCGCAGCTGGAACGATCTCAAGGAGTCCGATGCGATCTCCGGCTCGCTGCCCGATCTCAAGGAAGCCGAGCGTCAGGAAGTCTACGCGGCACATCGCCGGCACAAGCAGACCGTCGTCCTCCTGCGCGCGCTCGCGACCACGCTCGGCGGCATCGCCGAGACCGATCCGAACTGGGTCCTTCACCCGTCGTACTCGCGCAAGCAGGTCGGCGTCTCCGATCGCAACCGCGAGCTGATGACGCTCGCAATGGACGCGCGCCTCGCCGAAGAAACGGATCAAGTCATCGCGAACAAGCTCATCGAAGCGATCGAAAAATCCGCGTGGGGCGGCTGGATCGCGTCGAGCCAGGACGAGGTCACCAAGCGCCTCCGCAACGTGCTCGACCAGGCGAAGTCGGGCAAGACCGCCGTCGACATCCCGCCCGCCGCGTACGATCAGTTCTCGCGCATCAAGACGCTCGCGCTGCAGAAGAAGACCGCGGACGCGCTCGCCGAGCTCGAAAATCTATTGACCGCGTATCCCGGCAACGCCGCGATGCACATGCTCCGCTGCGAGATCCTGCTCGGCGCCGCGGCCACCAGCAAAGACCCGAGGGCCGGCGAACAAGCGAAGGCCGCGTGCAGGCGCGTCAGCGAGCTCGCACCGGGCGACCCCTCACCACACCTCTCGATCGGCGAGACGCTCCTGCGCGCCGGCGACGTCAAAGGCGCGCGCACCGAATTCCTCCTCGCAGAGGGCAAGGTCGACAATCTGCCGCAGGGCAAAGAGGAAGCGTGGCGCCGGCTAATCGCGCTCTATCAAGGCATGGGCGCGCTGACCTGGACCGAGCAAGCGATCACGCGCGCGAAGCTCGAGAAGGATCCGGTCGCGGTCCAGATCGCACAGGTCCGCGCGCGCTACGGCGTGCCGCGCGGCTCGAAGGTCGTCGTCCCCGAGCAAGAGGCCGCGCTCGTCGCCGCCGTGCGTGCCGCGCTCGATGCGGTCTACGCGAGCAAATACGGCGAAGCCGAGAAGACGCTCGCCGCCGCCGAAAAGAAATGGCCCGGTGCCGCCGGCCTCGCGGGCGCGCGCTGCGACCTCGGCATTCGCATGGGCCAGATCGATGCCGCGCGCGCCGCCTGCGCTCGTGCACTCGCGACCGATCCGCAAGCCTCGTGGGCGCTCTACCTCTCGGGCGTGCTCTCGCTCCGTGATGCGAGTGGCACCAAGGCCGGCATCGAGAAGCTCAAGAAAGCGATCGAGGTCGATCCCGAGCTCGGGCAGGCGTGGCGCACGCTCGCGAAGGCGTACGTGCGCGCGAAGGACAAGGCCGCGCTCGAGCAGCTCGGCAAGGACTACGCGGCGAAGTTCGGCCAGGCGCTGCCGCCCTGACTCCGTCGGTCCCGAGCTTCCATAAGCTGCTACGCTAGGCCTGATGTCCCCGAGCGACGCGCAGCTGGAACGACTCGCTCGTCGCATCAACTGGCTCGATCGCTTCCGCCGCCCGCTCTCGATCCTGCTCGCCGCGATCTCCGCGCCGCTGTTCCTGTGGTGGGTCACAGGGCAGGCTCCATCGGAGTGGCCCGGCGCGCACATGGCCGGCCTCGCGATCGTCGTCGGCGTGTTCGCCTGGTACGGGATCGAAACGTTCATGGGCTTCGTGATTGCGGTCTGGGAGACCGACTACTCGAAGGCCACGAGGCGCGGCCTGCCGCGCGCCGAGCTGGTGCGTCGCCGAAAATGAAAACGGCGGCCGAAGCCGCCGCGTTCGAGCGAGTGAACGAATGGACTAGAAGTCCATGCCGCCCATGCCGCCCATGCCGCCACCGTGGCCACCACCACCGGCGGGCGCCGGCGAGTCCTTCTTCGGACGCTCGGCGATCATCGCCTCGGTCGTCAGGAGGAGAGCGGCGACCGACGCTGCGTTCTGCAGCGCGGTGCGAACGACCTTGGTCGGGTCGATGACGCCGGCCTTCACGAGGTCGCCGTACTCGAGCGTCGCGGCGTTGAAGCCGAACGCATCCTTGCCCTCGCGGACCTTCGACACGACGATCGAGCCGTCGGTGCCTGCGTTCTGCGCGATCTGACGGAGCGGCTCCTCGATCGCGCGGCGGACGATCGACACGCCGAACTGCTGCTCCTCGGAGAGCTTCAGCTTGTCGAGGACCGACTGCGTGCGAATGAGGGCAACACCGCCACCGGGGACGACGCCTTCCTCGACGGCTGCGCGCGTGGCGTGCAGCGCGTCTTCGACGCGAGCCTTCTTCTCCTTCATCTCGATCTCGGTCGCAGCGCCGACCTTGATCACGGCGACGCCGCCGACGAGCTTCGCGAGGCGCTCCTGCAGCTTCTCGCGATCGTAGTCGGACGTGGTCTCCTCGACCGCGTTGCGGAGCTGCTTCACGCGCGCCTCGATGTCGGGCTTCTTGCCGGCGCCGTCGACGATCGTCGTGTTGTCCTTATCGATCGTGACGCGCTTCGCCTGGCCGAGGTCCGCGAGCGTGAGGTTCTCGAGCTTGAGGCCGAGGTCCTCCGTCACTGCCTGACCACCCGTGAGGGTGGCGATGTCCTTCAGCATCTCCTTGCGGCGATCGCCGAAGCCCGGCGCCTTGACGGCTGCGATCTGCAGCGTGCCACGGAGCTTGTTCACGACGAGCGTCGCGAGCGCTTCGCCATCGACGTCTTCCGCGATGATGAGGAGCGGCTTGCCCTGCTTGGCGACCTGCTCGAGGACCGGCAGGAGCTCCTTCATGTTGGAGATCTTGCGCTCGTGCGTGAGCACGTAGGCGTCGTTCAGCACGACCTCCATGCGCTCGGTGTCCGTCACGAAGTACGGCGAGAGGTAGCCGCGATCGAACTGCATGCCCTCGACGACGTCGAGCTCGGAGGTCATCGTCTTGGCCTCTTCGACCGTGATGACACCTTCCTTGCCGACCTTCTTCATCGCCTCGGCGATCATCTCGCCGATCTCTGCATCACCGTTCGCGCTGATCGTGCCGACCTGCGCGATGTCTTCCTTGCCCTTGGTCGGCGTGCTGATCTTCTTCAGCTGTTCGACGATCGCCGCGACGGCGAGGTCGATGCCGCGCTTGAGCTCCATCGGGTTGTGACCCGCGGCGACAAGCTTCGAGCCCTGGTGATAGATCGCCTGCGCGAGCACGGTGGCGGTGGTGGTGCCGTCGCCGGCGTTATCAGAGGTCTTCGAAGCGACCTCCTTCACCATCTGCGCGCCCATGTTCTCGAACTTGTTCTCGAGCTCGATCTCCTTGGCGACGGTGACGCCGTCCTTGGTGACCGTGGGAGCGCCCCACGACTTCTCGATGACCACGTTACGACCGCGCGGGCCGAGGGTGACCTTCACAGCGTTCGCGAGCGTGTCGACGCCCGCAGCGACGCGGCTACGCGCCTTCTCGTCAAAAATAATGTCTTTTGCAGCCATGTTCGTTCTCCTTACGATTCGATAACGCCGAGGACTTCGTCCTCGCGCAGAATGATGTGCTCCACGCCGTCGACCTTGATCTCGGTGCCGGCGTACTTCCCAAACAGGATCCGGTCGCCCGCCTTCACGTCGAGCTTGACCAGGACGCCTTCCTCGGTGCGCTTGCCCGAGCCAACGGCGATAACCTTGCCCTCGAGCGGACGCTCCTTCGCGGAGTCGGGAATGATGATGCCGCCGCGGGTCTTCTCGACCTCAGCGACGCGGGTGACCAGGATGCGATCCTGTAGCGGGCGAACGTTCATGGGCTTCCTTGTTGGGTAATTCGAAGTTTGTTAGCACTCACCTCGGGCGACTGCTAACAGCGGTCTCAATAAGCCGGCCAGCCACCGGCCGCAAGGGGCGATGTGACTGAAAGTGTTCTGAGACCCCGACCTGGGCTCCTGGCGCACGGAGCTGGTGCGCGCGGTCCCATGAGGCCTGTTCCGGAGCCGTTCTAAAGTTTCGTGATCAGTACAGATCTTGCGTTGGCCCCCAACTGGCAGAAGATCGAATCATGGACGTAACGTTGGCTGCCTCTGTGGATGAGTTCTTTCACGAGGTCGTGACGGACGCGCTCTCGGCGGTCGATCTCGAGGCCTCGGAACCCGCGAGTTGGTACCTGGTCGGCCTCTTGGGCGACTTCACGCGCGCGCGCCTGACCGACGAACCGCTCGGGATGAAGCTGGCCGCACCCGGCGACGATCCGGCGGACCGCATGCGCAACCTCAAGCAGGTCGGCGACACGAGCCTCTACGTCGCGGGGTTCTTCGCAGAATCGCTGACGCGCTCGCTCGTCGACGTCGAGTACTACGTGGGCCTCGGCCAGAGCGCGTATGCGCAGCTCGCGCGTTCGTTCTCCCCGAGCCGCTCGCTGACTGAGGTCTACGAGGAGCTCGCAGAGAAATTTCCCAAGTTCGTCGACGTGCTGGCGAACGTCCGCAAGCGGGTGGCGCTCGCCGAGATGAACGCGACGACGGACATCTCTCGGCTCTACGAGATCTGGCTCCGCACGCGCGACGAGTGGATCGAGAAGAAGCTGCGTGCCGCCGGCGTGCTGATCGATCCCGGCACGAAGGTGATCCAGTAGTGAAGACGCTCGCCCGCGTACAGCGTGGGCTCGAAACGCTGTACCGCATCGACACCGGCGTCGATATCCACGAGTTCCTGGTCGGCGAGGACGTTCGCGATGCCGTCGTCTCGGCGCGCCGTCCGCGCGAGCAGCTCCTCGTCTGCGAGGACGACGGCGAGATGTCGCTCGCGCTGTTCCTCGATCGCAGCGTGCTCGACAACCTCCGCGCCGGTCTCGACGATCGCAACTTCGGCGACTTCGTCCTCGCGGTCGAAGGCGTGAGTCACTTCATCTATACGATCCAGTGCGCGCGCGCCGAGCGACCGGTCAGTCAGCTCGAGCTCGAGCTGCAGGCCGAGGTCGACAAGTACGTCACGTGTCTGCTCGCGACCGCGCCGGAGACCTCGGTCTCGAACGCGCTCCGCCAGCGCCTGTTCGCCGACGCCGAGTACGAATCGGACCTCGACGATGACGAGTCCGATCGCTATCGCGCTGCAAACGACAACGCGAATCGCTACGCGGCGTGGCTCGAGGAGACGTTCGTGACCCGCCGCAAGATTCCCGAGATGCTCGCCGAGCTGCGCCGGTTTTACCGCGTCGGCCTCGCGGCCAAGCTCTCGACGATCGCCCGCGCCGCGTGAGCTAGCTCATGGCGGCGCGAGGACGACGATGATCGTCGTCCCACGCTTGGTGCCGAACAAGAGCTTCGTACCGGGCGGCGCGCGCGTCAGCGTGCCGAACACCGCGTTGTTCGCGCCCGTGACGTCGACGCCGTCGACGCTCGTGATCACGTCGCCGATCTTCAGCTCGGTCCTCGCGGCGGGACCGGTCGGATCGATCCAGCTGACCTCGAGCACGCGCTTGTCGGGCGGCGTGTCGGGCGCACCCTGGGCGAAGCGCACGCCGAGCTTGCCGACCGGATCGTTCTGCTTCACGCGCTTCTTGAACACGGGGATGTCGCCGAGATCGATCGTGCCGGTGCCGCTGACCTCGCGCACCGTCGAGAGCGATGCGTAGTCACTGTCGTTCCAGTCGCGCGGCATGCCGCGGATCGCGAGCTTGCCGCTCGGCGCATTCTTGATCGTGAAGCGGCCAAGCTCGTCGGTGATGTAATCGCGGTCCTCGCCGTCGGAGAACGAGAAGCCACCGCCGCCGAGTGCGGGATACGCCATCATGCGCAGCGCGGCGACCGGCTTCGTCGTGCCGTACTCGACGACACGGCCCGTGATCGTCACGAGCGCCGCGAGCTCGACGGCGACGTTCGTCTTCTGCTCGCCTTCGCGGAGCTCGAGGTCGACCTGCGCCGAGCCACCTTCCGCGGATGCGGTCAGCTGGAACTTACCCGCCGGCAGATCCGGAATCGAGAACCGACCGTCGGTGCGAAAGTAGCTCTCGTGGCGCGAGAAGCCCGTCACGAGGTCACGCAGCCCGACCGACATCTCCTCGGGCGCGCCCTTCGGCGTC
>JALZOJ010000025.1 GCA_030857175.1 Myxococcota bacterium
CTGCCCGACCTCTTCGAAGACATGGGACTGTCGAGCCGACTGGCCCGCAAGCTCGTGATCAGCGCGGCGAACGAAGCGAAGTTCGGGCTCGCGTGCGACGAGATCGCGCGCGCGCTCACGGCGGGAAGCCGGAAAACGGCTACTTCGTGACGGTATCGCAGGCGGCCTTGAGTGCCTTCGCGTGGTCGGCACTCTCCGCGTTCGCGAAGCAGACGAAGTCCTTACCGTCGTGCTGGAACATCTGCGTGTACACGACGACGTCTTTCCCGCCCTGATCGGCGGCGTACGCGTACGCGTACTTCGTCTCGGCGCCCTCCTTGAAGATGTCGCTCTTGTAGACCTGGATCTCGCCCGCCTTCGCAGACTCGAGCCGCTTCTCCAGCGTCTCGTCGACGCTGCGCGGACGTACGAGCATCACCGCGCTGAAGCCCGGAAGCTTCACGGCATCGGACTCGGGAATCATGCCGGGCTCCGTCGTGGTGCCCTCGGGGACCTTGATCGTAAAGCCGGTCGTCGGGAGCTTGAGGTCCACGACCTTTGCCGGGGCCTTGTCGGCGGGCTTGTCGGTCGGCTTGGCCGCGGTGGGCTCGCCCGCGCCCTCGGCTTTTTTCTCGTCCGCCTTCTTGCCGCATCCGAACGCGGCCACCATCAACACAGAAACAATTGTTGTGCGCATCGGAAACGGTCGTACCACACACGAGTCGGGTCCATACTCCGAGCATGTCGAAGGTCGCCGTCGCGCTCCTCGCAATCGTGATCGCGCAGCCCACCGCTCGCGCCGACGGCGAGCGCGGTCCGATGTTCGGCGGATCGATCGTCGCGACACACAGCGACGACACCGACGTCGCCGGCGTCGGCGCCGAGATGGTGCTGTGGTACGGCCGCATCGGCATCGCCGCCGAAGCGTCGCGCCAGTGGACCGTCGACGCCGCTGCAGGCCCGCAGGTCGGCGCGGTCTCCGGCAGTCTTCGCGTGCTCGCGTTCGATCACGTCGTGCCCTCACTCCTCGACGCGCGCGAATCCGTCGGCCTCGGCATCGAGCTGCACGGCGTCGTCGAGCGCGCGTGGTGGGACGACCTGTCGAGCCATCGCGACAGCTACGGTGTCGGCGTCGCCGTTCGCGTGCGCGGTGCGAGCGACGACGATCGGTCGAACCTGCTCGCCGAGTCGCGCCTGTTCGTGCGCGTGCTCAAGACACGCAGCGCCGACATGGAGATCGCGGCACGCGATACCTCGCCGTCGTCCTCGCGTGGTGTCGGCGTCGTCATCGGCCTCGGTGTGCTGTTCGGCGGCGGCGACCCCGACTACGTCGACCGACTCCGCCGTCGCAATTCGCTCGATTCCGAATCGCTCCTCACCCGGTAAACGCCATAACGGAGATCGTGGTTAGGACCGCGCGGGACGCGTTGGCATCACCACGAAAAGGCATCTACTCCGCGCATGGGAACCATCGTGAACGACATCCTGGACGAGCTCGGCGACGGCACGCTGAGCAAGGTCGGCTCGAGCCTGGGCCTCTCGACGGACGAAACGCAGACAGCCGTGGCTGCGGCACTGCCGGCGCTGATCAGCGGGCTTGCCACCAACGCATCGCAGCCGGAGGGTGCGAGCCAGCTGGCGGCGGCGCTGGACAAGAACCACGGCCCGAGCCTCCTCGATTCGCTGGGCCCGCTCGCCGGAGCGTTGCTCGGGGGATCGACCGGCCGCACGGGTGGCGGAGGCTTCGACCTCGGCTCGCTCCTCGGTGGGCTGGGGAGCATCTTCGGTGGTCGCGTCGATGGCGGCCGGAACTCCGCCGACGTGCCTTCGGCGGTGGATGCACCCGGCATTCTCGGTCACATCTTCGGCGGCCAGACCACGGGCGTCACCGACAAGATCTCGAAGGCCACAGGATTGGACGCCAAAAAGATCGGCATGCTGCTCCTCGTGCTTGCTCCGATCGTGATGAGCGCGCTGGCCAATCGCCGCAAGAAACAGAAACTCGACACCGGCGAGCTCGCCTCCTCACTACGCAACGACGCCGAGTCGCTCGGCGCCGGGCCGCCGCCGAACACCAAGCACGCGAGCGAAGCGGGGTTCCTCGACAAGCTCTCGAACGTGCTACGCGGCAAGACGGGAGTCGGTGGGATCGGCGACCTGTTCCGCAACTAACGCTTCTCCGAAATGCTCCGAACGCCAGGCGGGCCCGCAGACGCTAGCCTTGATCGTGACGATCAAAGTCGGCCTATGCGGCTTCACGATGAGCGCGCTGCGCTACCCGCAGTACTTCCCCGTCGTCGAAGTCCAGCAGACGTTCTATCAGCCCCCCGCGACCTCGGTGATCACGCGCTGGCGCGCGCAGATGCCCGCAGCGTTCGAGCTCACGGTGAAGGCATGGATGCTCGTCACGCACCTCGCGAAGAGCCCGACGTACCGCCGGCTGCGGCGGCCGCTCACGCCGCGAGAGGTCGCGGATGCCGGCGCATTTCAGGACACCCCGATCGTCGACGAGGGCTGGCGCGCGTCGCTCGAGGCCGCGCGGATCCTGCGCGCGAACAAGATCCTGTTCCAGACGCCCGCGAGCTTTCGGCCGACGCCACAGAACCTCCAGGCCATGCACCGGTTCTTCACGCGGATCGATCGAGGCGGCATGCAGCTGATGTTCGAGCCACGCGGACCGGCGTGGACGCCCGAGATCGTGCGGCCGCTCGTCGGTGACCTCGCGCTCGTGCATGTCGTCGACCCGTTCGTCGGACCGACGACGTCGACCGACCTGACGTACTACCGACTGCACGGCATCACGGGCAATCGGCACGTGTACTCGCGCGAGGAGCTCCACCGGCTCGCGGCCATGGTGCCCGACGACCGCGACGCCTACGTCATGTTCAACAACATCCCGCGCGTCGGCGACGCGGAGCGCTTCAAGCTCTTGCTCGAGATGAAGACGTTGGCGGCCTGATCACTTGCATCGCGGCCGGCGTGGTTGTGAACTGGTCCCGTGAAGCTGTTGTTGGTGGTGGTGGTTGTGGTGGCGAGTGCGTGTGTGGCGACGACGATGTCCCCACCGCCAAGCCCTCCGCGCAAGACGAACCTCGGTCTCAGCATCCTGCCGGCGACGTTACCGAACGGTCTCCGCGTCGTGCTCGTGTCCGATCCAAACGCGTCGGAGGTGCAGGTCACGACGCGCTATCAGGTCGGTGCAATCGACGACCCTGCGGGACAGGAAGGCATCGCGCACCTCGTCGAGCATCTGATGTTTCAGCCCGTCGTCGGCGCGCAGTCCGTCTGGACAAATCTCCAGGACGCGACCACGTACTTCAACGGGACCACGACGTTCGACGCGACGACATACACCGCGCGCGCGAATCCCGCGCGGCTCGGCGAGTTGCTCTCGATCGAAGCGGTGCGCCTCGGGTTTCGCTGCGCGTCGATCTCGGACTCCGTCTTCGAGCGCGAGCGCCAGGTCGTGATCAACGAGCTACGACTGCGCGATGCGAGCACCGAGCTGATCCTCGCACTCAACCGGGCGCTGTATCCCGAGGGGCATCCATATCGGCGCGGTGATAGTCCCGAACTCGTCGCCGCGATCACCCGCGAGCAGGCGTGTGCATTCGCAGCAGCGCACTACGCACCGTCGAATGCAGTACTCGTCGTTTCGGGTCCCGTCACGGCGGCTGAGGTCAACGAGATGCTGGAAAAGTTCGTGGTGAAGGCTGCCGCGCGCGACGTGCGAGCGCGGTCTGCAGTGCCACCGACACCTGCGAAGTTCCGCCGCGTCGACGCCAAGGCGCCGATCGACGACAACGCGATCCTCGTCGCGTGGCCGCTACCTTCCGATCCCGTGACGCAACTGACCGTGGTGACCGCCGCAAGGCGCGTCGAGTCGATGATCGCAGCGTCCGACCTTCAGACGAGGAGCTTCATCTTCGGCGACAAGGCCGCACCGATGCTCGGTGTGTTCATCACGCTCGGCGACGAAGAGAAGCGCACGACGAACAAACTTCTCTCGGAGATCGAGGCCGCCGTGTCGGAGACCCCGAAGTCGTTCCGAGTCAGGAGGCCTGCGTGGCTTGCTCGCGCGGCACTCGACCGCATGCAACAGAACGCGATCTACAGCGCCTTTTCTGGTCTCGAGGAAGGTAGCGAGCGCGACGAGATGATCGCCGCGACGGTACTTGCGGGACGAGACCCGAACGAGATGCTCGCCGCGCAAGGGAGCGCCCTCAACAAGCTTTCTGCCGAGGCGCTCGAACGGCTCGCCGAGACGCACCTCCGATACGATCAGGCGACGGTCGCGGTGCTGACACCCAGCGACACGGCGAAGCGCGGCACGAGCGTCAAGCTCGCGGCGCCCGTCCACGATACCGGCCAGCGCCGAGAACCTCCCGATGCGGTCGATGCGCAACGCCCCGCCGATGCCGCACTACCACCGCAACGCGCGATCGCAGGCATGCGGAAGCGCTCGCTCGCCAACGGCCTCGACGTCGTGCTCTTGCCAGTGACGAGCGTGCCCACCGTCGAGATTCGACTCGTCTTCGGATCCGGGACTGCCGACGAGCCCGACACCCAACGCGGCGCCGCACGTGCCGCCGCCGGAGCGCTCAAATGGAGCAACCGCTACGCCGAGGATTTTGTCCTGTTCGCGGCGGGCGGTGGAACGCAGAACGTCGACGTCGGTGCAGATCTCACGGTGTTCACCGCGCGCGGGGTCGACATGCACCTCGATCTCCTCCTCACGGGTCTTCGTCGCTTCGTGCGCGACGGGGTCTACGACGTCACCGACATCGCCGCGATCCGGAAGGCAGCGCGAGGCGCCTCCGATGAACCGATCGCAGACAGCTGGCGCGCGGCGCTGTTCGGAGCGTCGCATCCGTACGCGCACGTCTACTCGGTGAGCCCGATGCTGTCGCTGGAAGCGATCGAGGCGTATCGCAAACAGCACCACACGCCTGGTAACGCGACGCTCGTGATCGCCGGCCGGTTCGACGCCGCGCTCGCGGACAAGTGGATCGACTACCTATTCGCCGACTGGACGGGCGCGGCTCCCGCGTCATCCAACGTGCACGCGACGACGCAGCCCATGTCGATCGCGAACGACGACGACGAGATCAACCAGATCGGCGTGTCGCTCGCCATCCCCGCCGGCAAGGGCAGCCGCGCCGAGCAGCTCGTCGCCGCGGCCATGCTGGACGGGATCGTCGAGGACATTCGCCATCAGCTCGGTGCGAGCTATGCGTTTGGCGCCGCGCTCCACGAAGCGCGCCTCGCAACCACGTACGTCGTCTCCGGCTGGATCGATGCGCCGCGGACTCGCGACGCGTTCGAGCTCGTGCGACTGCGGCTCGCCGCTCTGCGCTCCGATCCGGAAGCGGCCGCTCGTACGTTCATCACGGCGCGCAGGCGCGTGATCGTTCATCTGCTGCGCTCGACGAGCAGCGCCTACGAGCTCGCCGAACGCGTACAGCGCGACATCGAGCTGGAACGCGCACCGCTCTCCGACGCGCAGACGGCCGAGGCCGTCAACCAGCTCACGATCGACAAGATGCCGAGCGTGCTCGCGGAGATCGATCTGTCGCGCGCGGTCGTCGTGCTCCGCGGTCCGCGCGAAACGATCGACGACGCGTTTGCGGCCCTCGGTCGCACGCCGAAGCGCATCGCAATTCTCGACGAGGACGATCCGGTCGTCACGAAGCAGGTGGACGATGACAGCGAGCTCTCGAACATCGAGGACCCGAGCAAGCCGTCGGGATCGCGCTGGACGCTCGGCACGTTCCTTGGCTACACGACCGCGACCATGGTCGACCAGGGCGTCGGCGGCTATAGCGTCGGTGCCGACCTCGGTTACCGGTTCAAGCGTAGTTTTGCAGCCGGCATACACGCGTCGGTCGCGAGGCTCGACGGAACCTACGAATCGTCATCCCTTTCAGCTCCTCAGATCGAGGTCATCGCGAGCGCCATGCGTCTCGCGACCTTCATTCAAGCGTCGGCGAACGACGATCGCCTCTGGGGCGCTGCGTACGTTGGCCTGAGCAGCATCGATGTGAAGGACAACGGCATGGTGACATCGAGCACGGCACTCGGCGTCGGTGCGCACGGCGGCTACGACGTGGCGAACTTCGCGAAGCACCACATCACGGTCTATGGACGGCTCGACGCCGACATCGAGTCGTCGACGAGCTTCGCGGGTTTCACGTTCGGCGTCGGGTACCGCTACCGCTAGCCCGTCGGGTCTGCCGCCCTGCTCCCGCGATGCCGCGATCGCGCAAGACGCGGTGCCGGGCGTTCAGTCGCAGGAATTCGCCCGCCCAGCTCCCGCCCTCCTGAGCGCTCGACGGGGGGCGGTGGTTGTGCGAGAACCGGCGACGTGAACGCGCCGAATTGCTCGACGTGTGGCTATCTGCTGCGATGGTTCCCGACGCACAATGCGTGGGGCTGCGACCGCTGCCAGAAGCTGATCGAGTCGGCGCCGCAGGCGATTCCGGCCCAGGTTCAGGACCACCCGTCGCAGCCGTACTCGCCGGTGCCTCTGGCAGTGCGGGATCATCCATCGCAGCCGTATTCGCCGTTCCGCGAGCCGAGCGCGCCGCCGCCGGCCCCGCCGAAGAAGTCGCGAAAGGGTGTCGTCATCGCAGCGGTGGCTGGGCTCGCGATCGTGGGCGGCATCGTCGCGTTCGTGGCCACACGCGAGGACAAACCCGAGCGCACGCGTGATGCCGTGATCAAGCAGACGTTCGCCGCGCTCGCATCGGGCGACGAGAACGCGCTGTTCGAGCTCGCCGATCCGACGAAGATGTTCACGAAGATCGCGCGCTGCGAGAAGCTCCGCGTCGACGAGGGCGACGACGTCGACCGCGACCTCCGCCGCACGATCAGCCGCGAGCAGGCGGACTATCGCGATCCGGAGAAGATCGAGGCGCGCTGGAAGAAAGATCTGAAGTTGCTGTTGCGGCGGACCAAGGGGACCAAGCTCGAGGTCGTCGACATCCTGACCGAGATGCCGCCTCCGCCGGGCACGAAGCCGAAGAAGTCGAAGGCGGACGACGACGACGACGATCGCAGCGAGCGCGATCGTGAGCGCGATCGCGACCGCGACCGCGACCGAGGTCGAGATGACGATGAAGATCGTCCCGAGCACGACAAGGAGTTCAAGCTGACGACGTACCGCAAGGGCCAGGAGGTCATGCGGGGCTGTTACGCGCGGGTGCCATTCCGCCGACAACAGGTGAAGGTCTCCGTCGACGTCAAAGAGGGCGACCGCGAGTTCAGTCAGCGGGTCAAGATCACGCTCCAGGAGATCGACGGCGAGTGGTACCTGTCATTTCCGCCGGCGCTCAACGTCGGCTTCGACGTCGTGCTCACGGATCTTCAGGCGTGGCGCGACAAGACATGCAAGTGCACCGACGCAGGCTGCGTCGAAGACCTCGAGGATGAGGTGGGCCGCCTCGCGTTCGCGCAGTACGACCTCGATCGCGAGGCCGACCTGCCGAAGGAATTCCTGACGCGGGTCGAGAAGGTCCAGTCCGAGCGGCGCGTCTGCGAAGCGACAGCGCGCGGCGGACCGGAGCTCGCGAAGTACAAGGAGCTCAAGAATCAGGTGTGCGCCTGCAAGGACGACGAGTGCAGCCGCAAGCTCGAGGTCGAGATGGCAGAGCTGCGTCGCCAGGTGGAGGCGAGCTCGCGACGCTCGCGCAGTCCTTCGTACGAGGTCACGCGCCAGCTCTCCGACCTCGCGCTGCAGGCGAGCGATTGCACCCGCAAGCTCGCGATGATGAAGGTCCGCGTCTCGTCGTCGTATCCGTCGAGCGGCGAGCTCACCGGTGGCACGTTCGTCACGATCCGCGGCGTGAACTTCACGAGCACACCGCGCACCGCGAAGGTCACGTTTGGCACGAAGGAAGCGACGACGGTCCGCTTCGTGAGCGACAACGAGATGCTCGTCGAGGTGCCACCCGCCGAGGTCGAGGGCTTCGTCGACGTTCGCGTGCAGTTCGATCCGGGTGGGCTCGCGATCGTGCCGTACGGGTTCACGTACCGAGCACCGCTGAAGCCGATCAAGAAGCCGAAGCCCAAGACCTTCTAGCGCGGGACCGCCTGGCCGGTCACGACGCCGATGCCACGACCGCCGAGCACCCGCGCGAGCTCCATGAAGCCGCTCATGTTGCGTTGCGAGTGGAAGTTGTAGACCGGTCCGCCGCGGTACTCGCTCACCGTCATCGGTCCCGCGTAACCCGGCAGCCCACCGGGATTGCCCCACGCCGCGTGAAAGTACGCGTTGTTGTTCTTGCAGCCGCCCGAGCACGTCGTCAGCGGATCCGAGTTGTCGGGCCGGTTGTGATCGATCACCTCTGCCTGGCGGTGGAAGTCGATGTCGAGCTCGCCCACCGTCGAGCCGTCGTTCCATTGCGGCTGGATGCAGAGGCCCTTGCCGCTCTCCTCGAACAGGCTCTTGTACGAGTGGTCCATGTCTGGATGGTTCGCGGTTGGATCGAAGATGCCGCCCTGCGTGAAGCCGAACCAGTGCGTGTAGCTCCCGTCGTTGCTGTTGCGATAGCGAACCCATCCGTGGTGCTGCGCGTTCGCGATCATCCAGTGTCCTTCACCCGTGTAGTGGAAGAACAAGCGGAACGAGTCGGTCCCACCGCCGTTGGTGCCGAGGCCGACCTTGAACTTTCCGTGATCGATCATGTCCCAGAACGTGCGCGTCACGCCGCCGACGGTGATCTCGGTATTTTGCAGCGCGTGCACGTAATACGCGGTGACCGGGTCGCCGGCACCACCGATGCGCGGCATCACCTCGAGGCCGCCACCGCCGGTCCATGGACCGATGCCGCCGCCGCCGCCGCAATCACCGCCACCACGCGCGCTGAACACGCGCTGATCACCGTTGCAGATGAACCAGTCGCCCTCGACGACACGCGCGGAGCAGCCCGAGCCCTGCCCGCTCGTACCCGATGCCCAGACGTAGCCGTCGGCGCTGTACACGACCGCATTGCAGTCGCTCTGCATCTCGAAGCGATCCGTCGGTGCGCCGAGGCCTGCCATCGACGCCCAGATCGCGTTGCCGCTCTGATAGAGGACGAGGTTGCCGTCGCCTTGATACGCGAGCCACGTTCCGCCCGACGAGATCGACTGGCCGGGATAGAGCGACTCGCCCGCGTCGAGCCGATCGGATCCGGCGACCTCGCTCTCCCTCGACGACAACGAGTCATCAGCGGACGAGCAACCGATAAGAACAAAACAGAGTGCTGTGAGTTTACGCATGAGGTCACCATGCGTTCGCGATCGAGCATGTCCTTTACAGGCGCCCAACACGCCGATGACACCGAGGCGAAGTAACTTCGATCTGTGCGCGAACAGCTGAAGCGCAAGATTTGAGCGTGAGGCTCGGTACTCGTCTCGTGATACGAGACCGTGATGAAGGTTGCGATCCTCGTCACAGCGATGATGTCGAGCTCGGTCGCGCACGCGGGTCCTGCGCGCTGCAAGGACGAGCTCGTCACCGGCGTCGTTCGCCGCGTCACCAGGGACGTGATCGTCGTCGCGATCGGCGCCGATGAAGCGCCACTACCCGTGTACGAGCGGGGATGGCGTTCGCGCGCGGAGGTGTCCCACGCGAAGTCCGAGGAGCTCGTCAAGGAGCTCGGCATCGATGCCGCGAGCGCGGCGAGGCTGGTCCAAGCGGCGCGCGCCGCGACCAAGCGCTAACTACTTCTTGGCGCGGGCGCCGAACGCGTGCTGGTTCAGCTTGCGCAGGAAGCCCTCGTCGAGGCGATGCGACGAGTTGCTCCCGAGCACGGCGTCGACGCCGCACAGCGGGCACAGCGCGGTCTGGTCCGCGTCGATCCACGACTTGATCTGCGTCGGCGGAAACGACCGAAAGCAGAAGAAGCAAGCGCAGCGTCCGCTCCCCTCGACTTCAGTGCGGTTCTTAGACGCGTGCTTGTGCGCGTCGAGCAGGAGATCCGTACCGGTCAACTTGGGTGTAGGCGGTGCAGGCGATGCATTCATGTGAAACGGACCTCGATCCGGACCACCGTCGTACCACGCATGTGCCTCCCCACGTTCGACAATCGCCATGCACGCGCGCGTGCCATCGCAAGGCGGCGAGATCTGCGCGTGCTATGTTGACCTCGCATGTATCGCGGCGAACTACAAAAGCTCGAAGGCGTCTGGACTGGAACTGAGCAAGTGGACATGGACGGTGCCCGCTACGAGGCAACCGGACGGTGGGAGTTCCACACGGTGTTTGACGGGCGCTTCCTGCTGGCCGACTACATCCAGAACGCCGTCGATAAACCCACGTCCGTGGGGCACGGCGTGTTTCGCAAGGACTCGAAGACCGGCGCGCTGACCGTCACGTGGTTTCGCAGCCCGGAGCCGAGCCTGACGCAGCAATCCGACGGTGTCGCGGAAGGCGATCGTCTGATCTTCGTCGAGAAGATCGATGACGTGTCGACTCGCACGACGTACTCGGTCGCGCTCAATCGGTTGACCGTCATCACCGAGCGCTCGAAGGACGGCAGCGAGTGGATGCCCATCTTCGAAGGTTCGTACAAGCGCCCGCGCGGCTAGAGCTGCTGCGCGACGCCGCGCTCGAGCCACACCAGGCGTTCGGCGAGTCCTGCCGCCGCGAATGCGGAGGCGACCTCGGCCTTACCTTCCTTGAAGTGCGTCCAACCGTCGTAGTGGACGGGGACGATCTTCGCGACCGGGAACAGGCGTGCGAGCTCGACGCCTTCGCGCGCGTTCATCGTGAACCGCAGCGGGCCGTACGACGCGGCGCCGAGATGCGCGACGACCACGCGGATCGCCGGGAACCTCGCGGCGACCTCGCGTACGCCGCTGAACATCACCGTGTCACCGGTGATGTAGATCGAGTCGCCGAGCACGAAGCCGATCACCGGACCAACGACCGGTAGGCTGAGCGGCGGACCGTGGCGTGCTGGCGTTGCGGTGATCCGCAGCGCCCCGACGTCGGTCGTGGAGAACGGCGCGAGCGCGACCGCGTTGCCGCCGAGTCGCTTCGCCGCGGCGGCGGTCGTGATCACCTTCGGCGCGTCGCGCAGGATGGCCCGCCCTGCCGCGTCGAGGTTGTCGGCGTGCTGGTCGTGCGACACGAGCACGGCATCGCAACGCGCGATCGAGTCGCGCGCCGGTGGCGTCGAGGTCTTCGTCGACGTCATGCCTCCACCGAAGTGATGGTGGCCGCCCGGCGCATCGAGCACCGGATCGGTCACGAGCGAGACGCCGCCCTCCTCGATGCGGGTGAACGCCGTCTCGTAGTGCGTGATGATCACTTCGGTCGATACACGCCGAGCACGCCACCGCGCTGCGGAGGCCACGCGTTGCGGCCACGGTAGCCCATCGCGCCGTCGTTGTAGAACGCGTTGCCGGGACCCTTCACGACGATGTCGCCGGCGGTCCGGTGACGTGTTCCGGGCGAGCCCGCCGCCACGACGACGATCGAACCGACCGGCGCGTCGTACGGGTTCGAGATCGAGAGCCGCTCGAGACCGAAGCGCGCGGGGTTTCGGTTCACGACCTCGGCGAAGTTGCGCGCCTCGCCCTGCGGCTGAAACCGGCGATCCGTGTAGATGTTGCGGATGTTGCCGTAGCCGCCGGCATTGGAGATGTGGCGCTTCACGGCCGCGTAGCACATGCCGCCGGGCCGCCGGCCCGCGACGTTATCGGCGACGGACTCGAGGCGTGCCATCTGCGCAGAGGCGTTCCGCGACGGCGCGTCGGTCTCGCGCTCGGTGTCCTCGTCATCGTCGAGCTCGACCTCGCCGCCGCCAACGCCTTCACGTGCACCGCTCGGGGCGCGCGGCGGATTGGCCGACATCAGGTGTTGCTCGGTCGCCTGGCCGGGCTCGACGAGCCCGTCGGGGTTGCGCATGAAACCGCGCTGGAAGCGGCGGATCGCGCCGATCGTGTTCGCACCGATCTGGCGATCGATCGAGCCGGGTGAGACGCCGTGTGCGGCGAGCGTGGTCTGCACCGCTTCGACGTCGCGCTCGAGGTTCTGCCCACGCGCGCCGACGGATGCGCCGATGATTCGGTTCGACCGCTCCCGGTCGCCTGTCGCCGTCTCTCCACCGACGCCACCGGTAGCGCCTGCCTCGACGCTTGTCTCGGTCGTGCTGCCCTCGTCGGAGTCTTCGTCGATGTCGAACTGCTCGCCAGCGCCGAAGCGACCGGCGACGCGACCCATCTCACCCTGCGTGACCTTGCCGTCCTTGTTGACGTCCCAGACCTTGTTCGCGTTGTAGCCGTCGGAGCCCCTCCGGAACAGCACGCTCGAGTTACTCGTGCCGACTTGCCCCGCACCGACGGCTGCGTAGACCGCCGCTTGCGACGACAGCTTGCCGGCGAACGGGCGGAAGTACTTCTCGACGTAGTCGAGCTGCTTCGTCGCCGACATCGAGCGCAGCTTCGCGGTCGTCGTGCCGAGGGCGCGCGCGGTCTTCGCCATGAACTGGATGAGACCCGACGCCGAGGACCTCGGGTTCTTCTTCGCGGGGTCGATGTTCGACTCCATCATCATCACGTTCACGACCCACTCGGGCTCCATGCCGAGCTGGTCGCACATCTTCTCGAGCTTATCCATGAACCCGGGCTCCGCCGCGCAGCGCTCCTCCAGCGCTTTGATCGTCCGCTTGCCGCGCCGGTCGAGACGGCCCTTGACCCGGATGTCCTGGTCGCCGTCTTTATCGAGATCTTTTCGGTCGCCCATTATTCAGACTCCTGGGAGGTTTCCGAGCTCGGTCCATTCAAGCTGCGCGGCGCGCATGAGGAGTGCCTGCGTGATCGATGGTGTGCCTTCGGCGGCCGCGAGGAAAGCGGCACGTACGACGGCGTTCTTGATGTGGCCGCCCGTCAGGCGGAACTTGCGGCCGAGCGCGGCGAAGTCGACGTCGCTCGCGAGCGGCGTCTGCACGGGCACCATCGAGCGCCAGAGGCCCTTGCGCTCGTGCTCGTCGGGCTCGGGGAATTCGACGCGATAACGAATGCGGCGCAAGAACGCGGGGTCGATCGAGTTCGCCGCGTTCGTCGTCAGGATGACGATGCCGTCGTGCGCTTCGAGGCGCTGCAGGAGAAAGTTCACTTCGAGGTTCGCGTAGCGATCGTTGCTGCTCTTGACCTCGGTGCGCTTCGCGAACAGGGAGTCGGCCTCGTCGAACAGGATCACGGCGTGGCAGCGCGAGGCTTCCTCGAACACGCGCGCGAGGTTCTTCTCCGTCTCGCCGATGTACTTCGAGACGATCTTCGAGAGGTCGACGCGGAAGATCTCGAGGCCGAGCTCCTTGCCGATCAGCGTCGCGACCATCGTCTTGCCCGTGCCGGGCGCGCCCGAGAACAACACCGAGAGCGAGCGGCCGTACGGCAGCTTGGCGGAGAAGCCCCAGTCGTCCATGACCTGGTTGCGATAGCGAACCGCCGCGACGATCTCGACGAGCCGCGTCTCGACCTCCTCGCGCACGACGAGGTCGGTCCACTGCAGCGACGTGCTGACGAGCTCCGCGACGTCGCCGAGCCGGTGCGCGAGCCGGCCACGCGCCGCGACGAACAGGTCCGCTTCGTCGACGTCCCGGCCTGCGACCTCCACGCTCGCGCGTGCGGCGGCGGCTGCGAGGACGATGTCTCCGGGCGGCAGCGGATAGCGCTCGCACACGCGCAGCGTGTCGACGTCGCTGCCGAGCACGGTGCGCCAGATCTGTTGCTGCTCCGCCGTCGTCGGGTTGTCGATGAGGATCCGGCGCGGTCCCTTGAGCGCGCGCGCGATCAGCTCGCCATCGCGCACGGTCACGATCGCCGTCCCGTCTTGCAGATAACCGACGACCCGGCGTGCGATCGGTGGCGGCAGATCCACGCTCGCGACACGTAGCACCCAGACCGCGCCGAGGAGCATCGCCTCGCGACGCATCTGTTCGAGCAGGAGCAGCGGATCCTCCTCGGCAAGGATCCGCTCCATGTCACCGACGAGCGTGCGGCGCTGCGTGCTCGCCGCCGCTGCGATCACCGCCGACGTCTTGCCGACGCGCGCGGGACCCTCGACGATGATCGGGCCCGGCGATACGAGCAGTCGCGCGATTGCCTCGGCCTTCGCGCTCGCCAGCGCGGTCGTCTCGAGAGACGCGTACTCGCGCAGCTCGGGATCGAGACCGTCGATGCCGCGCAAGAACGCGATCAGCCGATCCTCGACGTGCACGGTGCGATGCAGGAGCGGCATGCGATCGTTGCCCAGCTGCACGAGGCCGAACGAGCGAAGCGGCGCATCCGGTGCAAATGCCGCGAGCAGCGCGCCTTCGTCCTCGGTCGAGAACGAGAGCATCGTGATCAGCTCCTGCACCGTTGGCGTGTTGCCGGCGATGCGTTCGACGAGCTGCTCGCCGAGCACGACATCGAGCCCGAGCACCGACGCCATCACGAGGACGTGCGTCGCGGGCAGATCCAGATTCGCGCGCGCGCGCAGCCCGACGAGCGGCAGCTTCGCGGTCGATGCGGCCTCGCGACTCGCGATCAGCTCGTCACGCTCGACCAGACGCTCGACCGCAACGCGCTCGCCCCCGAGCAGCCAGGAGGCGCGCTCGAGGTAATCGAACAGGTGCTGTGACGCGTCCGCGTAGGCGGCCCCGGACATCACTTGATATTACGTTCATTTGGGGCGCTGAGTTCCTCGTCAAACCACCATCCAACCCAGCGAGACGGCTCAGGAAATAGTGCGCACGTTCGGTTGCAGTAGCAGATTCACGAACGTGAGTCGGTTTTTAGGGCTTGGGTGGCGCATCCGGGCGCGTGGATGTCACTTTTTGGCCGCGCTGGTAGGTCGAGATCTCGTAGACGGTTCCGTCCGCGAGCCAGTTCTTGTATTCGCCATCGAGCTGACCGCCGGCGTACGTCGCTTCGAGGCGCGGCTTGCCGTCCGGATACCACCGCTTGTACGGACCGTCGGGTCGGCCGTTCTTGTGGTTCATCACCGAGCCGAGCTTGCCGTCCGGATACCAGCGCTCGATCGCGCCCTGCGGTTTGCCGTTCTCGTACTTCGCGGCGACCCACTTCGCGCCCGTGTCGTAGTGCTGCTTGTAGTCGCCGTCGAGCTTGCCGTCCTTGTAGGCGTAGACATGCGCGGGCTTGCCGTTCTTCCACCACTTCCGATACGGACCGGTGAGCTTGCCCAGCGCGTAGCGCGCCGTCTCCCAGTCCTTGCCGTTCGCGTACCAGCGCTTGAAGGCACCGTCGAGCACGCCGCCGACGTACGTCGCATCGAGCGCCGGCTTGCCGTTCTTCCACCACTCCTGATAGCGGCCGTTCAGCTTGGCGTGCTCGAACGTGCCCGCCTTCCACTTCTTCCCGTCCGCGTAGAACATCTCGTGCGCGCCATGCTGCACGCCGTCGACGAACGTCGTACGCGAGCGAACGTTGCCGTTGTCGTGAAACTCCTCGACGACGCCGTTCGGCGGCGCATCGGCGAGCGCACCGTTCGAGAACCATCGCGTCTCGCGCCGCGTGCCGTCGGGCTCGAATACGACCTGGCGCTCGGGCTGTCCCGTCGGGTACCACGACTCGTGCGTGCCGACGGGCTTGCCTTGCTCGTACGTCGAGGTCGCGCGCTTCGCGCCGTTCGCGTAGTGCTCCTTCACGTCGCCGTGTACTGCGCCCGCGACGAACGTGGACTCGCGCGCGAGCTTGCCGTTCTCGTGAAACGAGCGCTGGGGTCCAGCTTGCACGCCTTGCTCGAAGTGCAGCTCGCGCTTCGGTTGGTTCGCGCCCGGATAGAACTCGATCGCGGTGCCATGCAGCACGTGATCTTTGAACTGCACCTCGGCGACCTTCGATGACTTGCCCGAGACGCCCGCGGGCGCGAACACGGTCGCGGTGCCGTCGAGCTTGCCGGCTTTGAACGTCGCTTCCGCGATCTTGATCGTCGGGCTGCGCGCGCGTGCGACGGCGAGTGCTTCGTCGCTGCGGCGCGCGACCTCGGGGTTGAGCTTCGGTGCGTGCAGATCGACGTGCACGGTCGCCTTGCCCGATGGCACGCCCTTGTCGACGGGCACGACGACGAGCAGTCCCGTGAGCTCGGCGTCCTCGATGCGCTTGGACGTCTCGCCGAGCAACGCGCGCGCGACCGGCATGATCTCCTGATCGCGCGCGACGAGCGTGCCGGAGTACGGCTCGCCGTTCTTCGCGAGGATTTGATTGCCCTCGAGGCGAACGCTCTCGAAGTTGGATTTGTAACCTTCCGACTTCGAGCAACCGACGGCGACGACGAGGGCGATCAACCACGCGAGCTTCACGGCCGGGCACGTTAACACCAGCTGGCCGGGCGAACGGCGACCGTTCGAGCACGACTTCCGACCGTTCACCGAGCTCGCACGTGCGCGGCGACCGAAGATCGCCAGACTCCTCGCATGCGCTTCATCGCATGCCTGCTCGTCGCGTCGCTGCTGTGGGTCTCGCAGCTGCGGATCTGGTTCACCGATCGCGCGCGGCCGCTCGCCGCGCACCAGCTCGCGCTGTGGGAGGGCGGCGCGGATCTGTCCGCACTACGGCGCACGAATCCCGAGTGGGACTTGATGGCCCGCACGTTCGCGGTGCTGACGTTCGCGAACCTCGCGCTGCGCGAGCCCGAGCAGCGCGCGCGATACCTCGCGACGATCGATCACATCGTCGAGCGAACGATCGCCGACGTCGAGCGCGAGGGGCACCACTACTTCCTGTTGCCGTACAGTCGGCGGCAACCGTTCCTCGACGGGCCGAGCGTGTTCGTCGACGGCGAGCTCGCGCTCATGGTCGCAGCGCGCCAGCTCGTCGAGCGCGATGGGCGCGCGAACGTGTGGGCCGATCGTGTCGTCGCGCAGATCGAGCGGGGCCCCGCCCTGCTCGCCGAGAGCTATCCCGACGAGGTCTGGCTGTTCTGCAACGCGGTCGCGCTCGCGGCGGTGCGTATCGACGATGTGGTGGATGGCGCGCCCGACCGTCACGCGGCGCTGTTCGCGCGCTGGGTCGCAAACGCGAAGCGGCTCGTCGATCCGAAGACCGGCCTCTTGCCCGCGAAGACCAGCTATCGCGGGGATGTGCTCGAGGGACCCGAGGGCTCGACGCTGTGGCTCGTCACCGCGATGCTCCAGCTCGTCGACGACGAGCTCGCGCGCGACCAGTACGAGCGCGCACGCGCGGAGCTGCGTGGTGGGGCGCTCGGGTTCGGCTGGGCACGCGAGTGGCCGGCGAGCTGGCCCGGTCGCGACGACGTCGACTCGGGACCCACGGTGCCGATCGTCGGCGCGAACGCCGGGTCGAGCGGGCTCGCGCTCGTCGGTGCATATGCGTTCGGCGACGAGGCCTTCTCCCGCGAGCTCGGCGCGAGCCTCGAATTCGCCGGCTTTCCGATCGACGGGCGCTACGCCGCCGGCAATCAGCTCGCCGATGCTGTCATCGCCTATGCGCGCGCGAGTGGCCCGCTCTGGGAGCGTGCGCGATGACGCGCGTCCTGCTCGTATTGAACGCGCTCGCGGTCGTGGTGTTCGCGGCGCTCCACTTCGCGGGCGCACGCGTGTACGCCGGCTTTCTGTCGGGGAACGTCGCGAGCGGCGGCGAGCTCCTCGTCGGGATCACGTACGTGCTCGCCTACTTCGCGGTCGTGCTCTGGGTCCCGATCACGACACTCGCGGTGATCCTCGATGTCGCCTGTGGCAGGCTCGTGCTGTGGCGAGCTTCGCGACGACACTGAGTGCACTCGCGACGCCGCGCCGGCTGCTTCCGATCGCCGCCGTGATCGCATCGCTCGTCGCCGTCGAGCTCTACTACGGCGACTGGCGCAGCGCGCTCGTGCCGCTCGGCATGTCGATCGCCTTCGTCATCCTCGCGCCGTGGTCGTGGCAGGTGCTGCGCGGAACGCTCGCCGGCATCGCGGTCTATGTTGCGGGGGCGGTCGCCGTCGTCGCGGCGTTCGGCATCGCCTTGCCCCGCGCGATCGATCTCGGGCCGACGTTCCTCACCGACGCGGGTAGCCTCGCGATCGCCGGTGTCTTGTATTCCGTCGGCGGCTGGGGCCTCGGCCGCGACATCGAGCTGGAGCAGGATCTCGAGGACGTGCGGCTCAAGGCGATCCGCGCGCACCTCGATCCGCACTTTCTCTACAACACGCTGAACGCGATCGCCGAGTGGTGTGCGGAAGATCCGAAGGTCGCGGAAGAGGCGACGATCCGACTCGCCGACATGCTGCGCGCGATCCTCGAAGGCCTCGAGCAGCGCCGGTGGCCGCTCGCGCGCGAGCTCGTGCTCGTCGAGGACCTGCTCGAGCTCCACCGGCTGCGCGACGCGGACGCCTTCACGACGCGCATCGATGCCGGCGATGCGAGCGGCGAGATCCCTCCACTCGTCTTGGTCTCCCTCGTCGAGAACGCGATCAAGCACGGACCGCGGGCCGGGCATCGTGGCGAGATCGCGGTTCGCGTGACGCGCGATCGCGGCCTGCGCTGCGAGGTCACCAATCCAGGTGCGTTTGCACCACACGGCAACAGCGGCCGCGGGCTCGCGCAGCTGCGCAAGCGACTGGCGCTCGACGGAGGACAGCTCTCGATCGCCGCCGACGGCAACCGCACGCGCGCAGCTCTGGAGCTGCCATGAAGGTGATCGTCGCCGACGACGAGCTGCAGGCGCGCAAGCGCGTCACGCGGCTCCTCGAGGAGATGCACGTCGAGGTCGTCGCCGCGTGCGCCTCGGCCCACGAGGTCCTCGCGCACATGAAGCTACGGCCCGACCTCCTCGTCCTCGACATCTCGATGCCCGGGCTCACCGGACTCGAGCTTCACGCGAAGCTCCCCGGCACGCCGGTGATCTACGTGACCGCGCACGAAGCACACGCGGTGAAGGCGTTCGAGCTCGGCGCGATCGACTACGTGATGAAGCCGGTGACCGCCGCACGCATCGCGAAGGCGATCGGGCGCGTGCGGCCCGCACAGGCGCAGACCGAGCGCCTTCCGATCGAGACGCGCTCCGGAGTGATCCTCGTCGATCCCGCGTCGATCATCTACGCGCAGTTCGACGGCGCGCTCGTCACGCTCGCGAGCGAGCACGAGTCGTGGATCACGACGCTCACGCTCAAGGACCTCGAGGCGCGGTTGCCGCCGCAGTTCGCGCGCGTCGATCGCCGACACCTCTTGAACCTCGACGAGATCGCACGCCTCGAGCCCGAGCCCGACGGCGGCTATCGCGCGATCACGCGCAGCGGCGCCGTCGTTCCGATCTCGCGGCAAGCGGCACGCGATCTGCGCCGCCGCCTCGCACTGTGATCACCACTCGAGGATCGCGACGATCTCGCTGCGGTGACTCGGCAGCTGCGTGTAGCGCACGCGCTTCGCACCGAGCTTACCGATGCGCGTCGCGAGCCGCGGCAGCGCCTCGAACACGCCATCGTCGTTGAGCTTGAGCGTGATGAACGCGCCGCGCAGCCCGCCGTGTGCGAGCGCGACGAACCGCTCGACGTACTTGAGCGCGACCATCGGGGCGAGGTTGACGTCGCTCGCGAGCCACTCGTACTGGCGCGGTAGATCCTTGCGCGCGACCTCGGCCGCCGGCATCGCGTGATGTGTGAAGCGATTGCCGGTCGCGCCGGCGTACGCGAGCACGCGCGGGTCCATCGCACCCGGATCGACGCCGTGAACGTGCAGACCGCGCTCGAGCAGCGCGAAGCTCGCCCCACCCGGTGCCGAGCCGAGCTCGACCGCGTGCTCGCCCGCGCGCGGCGTCAGCGCCGACCAGCGAATCGCTTCCTCGATCTTCGCCCACGCGCGAGACGGCGCTTCGGCGGGAATCGCGACGTGGCCGACGCCGCCGGCGAACGGCCCATGCGTGTCGTCGTGGCGATGCCAGCCGACGAAGATGCCATCGTCGTCGGACTCCGCCGGCGCGACGATCACATCGAGCACGACGTCGCCGGTCTGCGCCTCGACGCGGTCCGCGAACGGCCCGGCCGCACGGAGCGCCGCCTCGAGCGCGGTCGCGCGTGTGCCCGCGATCGCCGCGTCGCGCTCGTCGGCCGGGCGATCCGGATCGCGCTCGAACACGTGCAGCACGGCGGGCGAGAGCGCCGCCGCGTGCACGAGCACCTCGTCGACGCTCGTCGCGCGCCCGAGCGAGCGGCCATGCGCCCGTGCGAACGAGCTGCCACTCGGTTCATCCACGCGCGCGGTCTCGACCTTGAACGTGGTCAGGCCCGGCCGCGAGAACGCGAACTTCAGATCCGGTCGCTTCGCCGCGAGCTCGCGCTTCAGCCAGGCCGTGGAGGCGGGCTGATGCGTGAACCAAAGGAACGTCGACTCCAAGCCGGCCAACGATATCCAACTTTCCTACGCAACGGCGTCGCCCGCCGCCCACGATCAGTGATCGGCGAGCTGGTCGATCAGCGCGGTCAGCTGCGTACGTAGGCGCGTGGCGTCGGCCGCGGTGAGCTGCGCTTTTTCGAGCATGCACTTCGGCACCTCGGCGGCGCGACGCTTGAGCCGCTTGCCGTCGGCGGTCAGGAACACCTCGACGACGCGCTCGTCGGCTGTGCTGCGCTTGCGCGAGATCAAGCCGTGCGCTTCGAGGCGCTTCAGGAGCGGCGTGAGGGTGGCGGAGTCGAGCGCGAGACGCTCGCCGATCTGCGAGACCCGCTCGCCATCGTGCTCCCAGAGCACGAGCATCACGATGTACTGCGGGTACGTGAGCCCGAGCACCTCGAGCAGCGGCGCGTACGCGGCTGTCATCGCGCGCGACGCGCGGTAGAGCGCGAAGCACAGCTGGTCGTCGAGGTGGAGCAGGTCGGCCATGGGGCCTAGGCTACGCGGACATCGACGACGATGTTGCCGCGCGTCGCGTTCGAGTACGGGCAGACCTCGTGCGCGGCGGCGACGAGCGCCTCCGCCTGAGCGCGCGGCAGCTCCGGGATGGCCGCGGTGATCTCGACCGCGAGACCGAACCGCGCCCCCACCTGCCCGATCGCCACGTTCGCCGTGACGTTCACCGGGCCGGTCGTGATCTTCTGCGCGCGCGCGACGTGCGCGAGTGCGCTGCCGAAGCACGCGGCGTAGCCGGCCGCGAACAGCTGCTCGGGGTTCGTGCCCGCTGCACCGCTACCGCCGAGCTGCTTCGGCATGACGATCGCGAGATCGAGGGTGGCATCGTCGGTCTTCACGCGGCCATCACGACCACCGGTCGACGTGGCAGACGCGGTGTAGAGGCGCTTTTCGAGGATCGCTGGATTGTTCATGGGCGGAACATACGCCCCTTTCAATCGTGCGCAATTCAATCGTGTGCGATTCTTTATACGCGTGTCTTATCGACCGCTTAGCGGAGCGCGTCGCCGAGGTTCACGACGCGGGATGCACGTACTCTTCGAGCCACTCGCCGGGCGGCATCGGCGTGTCCTTGCGCGTCTTGCCGTCCCAGCGCGCGTCGACGAACGCGATCAGGTTCTTGATCGGTCCGCCGAAACCACCGAAGTCGTCGTTGTCGGGATCCGCCTCGACGCCATACTTCTCGCCGAGCAGCTCGTAGAACATCGATGGGTCCATCGCATCGATGTCGTTCGGATCGAGCGCGAGCAGCTCTTCATCGGTCTTGTCGCCGTAGAGCTGGCGCGCCATCGCGAGGATCTCGTTCCGCAGGCTCGCCTTCGGCTCGGTCGACGCAGCGGTCTCGACAACGTCGTCGCCGGCGTCCATCACCTCGATGACCTCGATCGATTCCTTCGGCTGCTTCGGGGCCTTCCGCGCCTTCGGGGCTTTCGGCGCCTTCGGGGTCGGGGCCGCCGACTTCTTCGGCGCGGCTTTCTTCGCGGCCGCCTTCTTCGGCGCCGCCTTCTTCGCGGCCGCCTTCTTCGGTGCCGCCTTCTTCGCCGGCGCCTTCTTCGCCGGCGACTTCTTCGCCGGCGCCTTTGCCGCCTTCTTCTTCGCAGGTTTTGCCGATGACTTTTTCTTGGTCTTCTTGCCCGCCATGGCGCGAGCCTACGCCATCTCGATCACGTCGCGGCCATGTTCTCGTCGGATTACCGCTACCGTGCGCCTGAGGGATACGGGCCACGCGCCGAGAGGATCTCGGCGGCACGTCCGGATGCGAACGAGATCGCTTCTGCGGGATCGCGGCCGTCGCCGAGCGCATAGGTGAGCCCGGCCGCAAACGTGTCGCCGGCGCCGTAGGTGTCGCCCTGCACCACTCCCGGAACGGCGGCGTACGCGTGCGTCGTGCCCGCGAGCGTGTACGTGCCGCCTCTTGCGCCGTCGGTGCGCACCACGAGGTGTGGCGAGGGATCGAGATCACCATCGGCGAACCGTTCGTCGGGATCGTTCGCACTGCCAACGAGCGCGTCGATCTGGATTCCGGATTCGCGAAGCAGCGGCAAGACGCGTGAGGTCGCGACCACCACCCGCGCGGTACGCGCGGCGCGCACGGCCGCAGCGTCGCCACCGGTGACGTAGACCGCGTCGCACTGCGCGAGCTCGTGCCACGGGAGCGGATCCGCCCCGTGCGCGACATGACGCGCGCCGATCACGATGATCGTCCGCTCGCGCTGCGCGTCGACGAGCGTCACGGCGCGGCGCTGCGGAATATCGCGTGTCATCGCGTGCAGCGTCACGCCGCGCTCCTCCAGCTCCGCGCGTGCACGCGTGCCGAGGTCATCGCCGCCAAACGAGGTGAAGAACAAACTCTCCACGCCCCACCGCGCGAGTGCGACCGCCGCGACCGCACCACCGCCGGCCGCGACGCCGACGACCGGGGTGCCGTGCACGATCTCGCCCGCCATCGGAACGCGCGTGACGTCGACGAAGTCGACCCACTCGAGATGACCGACGACCGCGATCTTCATTCGTAGAAGATCGTGACTGCGTCGGTCGCGCCACCGCGCGCGACTCGCACGCGATGTGGACCGGGCGTCGGCACCCAGCGATCCGCCGGCTCACCGTCGATCGTCCACGTCAGATCAGCATCCTGTGGCATCGCGTTGAGCGGCGGGCGCTGCGACGTCGCCGCGCGATGCGGCTCGAGCACGAACCGCGCGCCTTCGACGGGATACGTGATCGCCACCTGCGCATCCGCGGCCGGGGCATCGCACGTTGGCGTCTGTGGCTTGCCGACGTAGCGCGCCCATGCACGCACGGACTTCGGATACACGATCGCGGGCTTGCCGCACACGACCTGATGCCAGTCGCAAGTGTCCTCGGGCACGTGGCCCGCGATGAACACCTCGCGCTTGTGATGTTCGCAGTGCGGACCCGGGCGCTTACCCGACAGCGGGCAGATCTGGGCGCTGACGATCGCCTCGGGTCGCGGGACCTCGGTCGGATCGCCGAACCGCGCCGCGATCGCGGTGTACGCCGCGCGGACGAGCGGTGTCGCGCCTTCCGTCGACATCACGTGATGCGTCGGCGCGCCGTCGAAGTTGCCGGCCCACACACCGACGGTGTACTCGCGCGTCACGCCCACGGCCCACAGGTCCGTGTACGCCTTCGTGGTGCCCGTCTTGAGCGCGACCGGGAACGGCAGGACGAGCGGGACGCGATCGCCGAACATCGGCTTGCGCGCATCCGGATCGCGCAGCACGTCGTAGACGAGCCACGCCACCTCCTCGGAGAACACGCGATCGCGGACGACGACGGGCTCGCGCCAGCTCGTGCCCGCGCTCGTCGTCGCGCTGTCGATCGCACGCGCCGCGATCGGCTGGCCACCACGCGCGAACGTCGTGAACGCCGAGGCGAGATCGATGAGCCGCACCTCGGCGTGACCGATCGCGAGGCCCCAGTCGTATTCGGCGTCGGGCCTGTCGAGCGTGCCGAGGCCAGCCGCGCGCAGCTTGCGAAGCACCGTCGGAATGCCAACGCGCTGGAGCGTGTGCACCGCCGAGAGGTTGTACGAGCCCGCGAGCGACTCGCGATAGCGCGCGAACCCGTGCGAGCGCACGTCCTTCGAATAGAACTGGTGCGCGTCCTCGGGCAGGATGACGTCCTCGGCGATCGATGCCGGCGTGTCACCGCGCTCGAAGGCCGCGCCGTACACGAACGGCTTCAGCGTCGATCCCGGCCGCAGCCGCGCCGTCACGCCGTTGAACGCGCCGTTCGCGGCGTTGTCGTGGAAGTCCTTCGAGCCGACCATCGCGAGGATCGCGCCGTCGCTGTTGCGCATCACGATCAGCGCGGCCTGCGTGATGCCGCGCGAGCCGACGTGCGCGAGGTGCTCCTTGAGCGCGACCTCGGTCTTCTGCTGCAGATCTGCGTCGAGCGTCGTGCGAACCGTCGCGCCCTTCTGAAAGCCTTCGGGCAACCGCTGCTTCACCAGCTCGACGAAGTGCGGCGCCCGGAACGACGGCCGCGTCTTGTCGAGATCGAGCGGCACGCGCTCGGCCAGCGCGCGCGTCTCCGCATTCACGTAGCCGTGCTTCTCCATTAGCGCGAGGATGTGCGTGCGGCGCCGTTCGACGCGCGCGCGCTGGACGAACGGGTCGTAGAACGTCGGTCCGCGCGGAATGACCGCGAGCAGCGCCGCTTCACCGACGGAGAGCTCCGCCGCATCCTTGTCGAAGTACACGCGCGCCGCTTGCTCCGCACCCCACGCGCCGTTGCCGTAGTAGACGCGGTTGAAGTACTGCTCGAGGATCTCGCGCTTGCCGAGCTGTCGCTCGAGCCGCGCCGCGTAGAGCATCTGCTTCAGCTTGCCCGGCACGCTGCGCGACGTTTTCGCGGTCAGCCGCACGAGCTGCATCGTGATCGTCGAGCCGCCGAACTCGCCGCCCTTGAGGTTGAGCCACATCGCGCGCCCCATCGCGGACCAGTCCACGCCGGCATGGTCGTAGAAGTCGTTATCCTCCGACGCGAGCGTCGCCTCGATCAGGTGCGGCGAGATGCGATCGAGCGGCACCCACCGCTCCTTCGTGCCCGCGCTCGTCGCTTCCTGGCGAAGCAAGAGCCCGTTCGCGTCGACGACGGCGAGCGACGTCGCCGCTTGCTTGTCGAGGAGGTGCTCCGGGAACTCACCGACGCGCACGGCGATGTGCCACGCGACGATCGCGAGCACGGCAAGCGCCGCACTCGCGATCGCTGCGCGCCGAAGCCAGATGACCCAGATGCGCCAGCGCTTCACTTCGCCCGGACCTCGATCACGTCGAGCGCGGTGCGCGCGTTGTTCTGCGGCTCGTACATGCGCTCCGCCGTCGTCGGCGGCCGCGTGAACTTACCGACCGAGGTCGCGCGGATCATGAACTCGTACGTCGCGCCGCCCTTCCACGTCCACTCCGTCGCGAACGACACGTGGTCGTCGTACATCTCGCGGTACGT
This sequence comes from Myxococcota bacterium, assembly GCA_030857175.1. GTDB lineage: Bacteria > Myxococcota_A > Polyangia > Haliangiales > Haliangiaceae > JABFXX01. The sequence goes on from JALZOJ010000025.1 coordinate 25,287, forward strand.
CGACCAGTCCTTCGACTGCTTGATGCCCGCGGTGCCGACCGTCTTGAACCGCGTGTTCAGCACCTCGAAGCCCGCCGGCAGCGGCTCGCTGACGATGAAGTGCTCGTAGTCCTCGCCGACTGCCGTCTCGACGCGCACGAGCACGACATCACCGACGGTGAACGTCGACTTCGGCTTGCCCGCCTCGTCGAGGTATTGCCGCGACAGCGTCACGCCGTTCGACTCGGCCTTGAGCGCCTTCGGATCTTTGCGATGCAGGATCTCGATGTTGTACTGGACCTCTCCCGCCGGCGTGATCACGAGGTCACCCGCCTGGAACGGGACCTTGACGACGCGCACCTTGTTCTTGCCGGCGAGCTTGCCGCTCGTCAGCTGCTTGCCCGCGAGCGCGATCGTCACCGACGGCGGCGCCGATGCGACCGTCTTTGCGTAGTTCGTCAGCGCGAGCAGCGAGTAGATGTTCTCCTGCGTGTCGAGGTACTTGCTCTGGCGGCGCTGGTTCATCAGCACGCGCACGAGCGGCTTGATCGCCTCGTTCTTCGGATCGAGCGCGACGAGCGTGTCGAGCACCATCGCGGTCGTGCGCATCGAGCTCGACATGTACGCGTAGAGCCGCTTCGTGTTTGGCTCTTCGATCAGCTTGTTGGCCTGCGCCGCGGCCTTCGCGATCGCCGACAGCTCGCCGACGAGCTTCACGACCGCCGGGTCTGTCGTCTTCGTACCGGCCGCGAGCGCGCGCGCGACGTACGCCTTGCCGAAGATCGGCAGGTCTGGCTTCGCGAGCAGCGTGGTCGCCGCCGCCGGGTCCTTGTCGCCGAGCACCGCGCGCACGTACAGCGCGAACGCTTGCGAGCCGAGGTGGCCCGTCTCCTCGTAGTGAGGCGCGTCGACGTTCGGACGCTGGCCGTCGTTGCGCAGGTACTCGAGGCCGTCGTTGATGCGCTCCTTGTCGACGGGATAGCCAGCCTGCTTCGCGAGGTAGAGGCCCCACAGCGCGTACGCCGTGTAATACGCCTCGGGCTCGCCGCCGACCCACAGCGCGAAGCCGCCGTACGTTGTCTGGAACTTGCCGATCTTCGCGACGCCTTCCTTCACGTAGCGCTCGAGCGCTGGCCCGCGTAGGCCCGCGAGGTTCAGCGATTCGGCGAGCTCGCGCACCGCGAGCATCGGGATCACCTTCGAGGTCGTCTGCTCGAGGCAGCCGTGCGGATAGTGGATGAGATCGTCGAGCCCGTTCTCGATGCCCGCGAGCCCGTCGGGATCGACGGAGATCTGGAGCTCCGCGGTCGACGCGATCGCATCGGGCGGCAGCGCGAGCGTGATCGTCTTCGGATCCTTGGCGTCGCCATGTGCGACGTGGTGCTTGATCACCGGCGACGGATGCTGCACGGGCAGCTTGAATTCGACCGCGTCGCTCTCGCCGTTCATCGACACCGAGAACTTCAGCGATGTCGTACCGAGGTCCGCCGCCGTGATGTTGAACAGCACGGGCACGTTCGCGTCCTTGCCGACCTGCACCGTCCGCTCGTTGCCGCCCGCGACGGTGAGCTTCTTGTCGCTGACGAGCTTCACGACCGCCGAGCCCGGCTGACCGGTCTCGTTGTGCACGATGACGCCACCGACGAGCTGATCGCCGAGGTTCAAGAAGCGCGGCAGCGCCTGGTGCAACTGCAGCGGCTTGCTCACCGTGAACCGCTTGTCGCCGGAGCCGAACCGCGTCGCCTTGTCGGCAGCGACGGCCATCACGCGGAATGCGGTCAGGTTGTCGGGCGCGTTGAACTTCACCGTCGCCGTGCCCGTTGCGTCGGTGATCGCGTTCGGTGCCCACACCGCCGTCGACACGAAGCGCGAACGCAGCGTGCCGGGCGCGTCACCGCCGGTCGCCGGCCGCTCCGTGTTCGGGCCGGGGATATCGCGGATGTACTCGTACTGCGTCGCCGTCGCGACGCCGAGGCCCCACGGTGAGTAGAACGTCGGCACCGGGTTCGGCGTCTCGAAGCCGATCAGCGACAGCACGCCTTCGTCGGCCGCGGTGATCGAAACCTCGGCGGCGACCGGATTACCCGCCTTGTCGACGACCTTCACCGTCGCCGTCACCGGCGAGCCCGGCCGGTAGTCCTTCGCATCGGTCTCGACGGACACCGTCAGCTTGTTGTCCTCCGGTCGCACCGGCAAGTTGACGAGGCCCATGCGCATGCGCGGCTTGCCGCGCACTCCGTCGCCCATGCGTCCCTGCACGAGCGCGACGGAGACGTACATGTTCGGCGCCATCGCGTCGGTGATCGGCACCTCGATGTGCTTCGACGTCGGCGTGATCTCGATGAGCCGCTTCTCGATCACACCATCGCGCTCGATCGTGACGAGGCCGGTCGCCTGCTTGAGATCCGTCTTGAGCAGCAGGGTCGCCTTGTCGCCGGCCTTGTACTCCTTCTTGTCGGCGACGATGTCGAACGCGAGCGTATCGTCGCTGCGCCACGAGCCGCCACCATCACCCCACGCGTACATATGCATCGCGGCGGCAGACGCTTCGTCCTTCGCGGTCGCGCCCTCGACGACGATCCAGTAGTCGCCGCCGGTCTCGGCTGTGAATTCGAAGTCCGCGGGCTTGCCGCCGGTGATCTGCACGGTCTTCGAGACGATCGTCTTCGTCTCTTCCTTGCACTGGTAGTTGCCGCGATAGCCCCAGTCTTCCCAGACGCAGTTCCAGTCGCGGCGCGTGACCGTGACCTTCGCGCCACCGTCGACGACCTTGCCGTCGGGCGTCACCGCGACGACCTGGAACTTCTGCGGCTTCTTCACGTCGAGGAAGTAGCCGGGCGACTTGAGGCCGAAGTACTTGCGCGAGTGAAAGTACGGGATGGTGAACGTCTTGTTGATCACCTCGTTCGACGGTGACGTCACCGAGGCGCGCACGAGCAAGTCGGCATCGCGCGTGACCTCGGCCGGGCTGACCGCGACGGAGAACGACGCGTTGCCCTTCTGATCGAGCGCGACGTGATCCTCGGTGACGAGCGTCTGCGAGTCTTCCGAGTCGCCGTAGTAATAGCGGTCGTACTTGCGCTCGTCCTGGAACTCGAAGTCGACGAGGTCCTTGAACTCGACGCGACGCGGCCGGCTGTGCACCGCGATGTCGACCTCGCCCGCGCGCAGTGGCGCGCCGTAGAGATAGTTCGCGGACACCGTCGCCGACACGTTGCCGCGGCGCACGATGCGGCTCTCCTTCGCCTTGCCGCTGACCTCGAACGTCGCGGGGCGATACGCCTCGACGGTGAAGCTGCGCGAGAACGTGCCCGACTCGAGCGTCGCGCGGATGTGGTAGTCGCCGAGGCGTGCGTCGCCGGGCAGGTCGAGATCGAACCAGAAGCCGCCGTACTCGGAGAGCTTCGCCTCCGTCGACGTGAACGTCTTACCCTGCGGGCCACTGACCTCGATCTTGACCTTCTTACCTGCGGGGGGCGCCGCGAGCGGCTCGCCGAGCTTCGTCACGCGCGCGAGGCCTTTGACGTGAACCTTCTCGCCCGCGCGATAGAGACCGCGGTCGGTGTGCATGAAGCCGCGCAGGCGCTGCGCCGCGCCGCCGTAGTCGACCGACACGTTGAACGACCACGGTGACAGGCCGCCCGACGACTCGGGATTGATCATCGTGAAGTCGGTGCCGTTCTGCACGAAGATGCGCATGCCGCCGCTGTCATTCGAGCCCTCGCCATCGCCCTCTTCGCCTTCTTCGTCGACGGGAGCGCGGGGCTTCGTTCCTTCGAGCTTGTCCTTGCCGGGCAACACCGCGATGCCTTCGGCGTCGGTCGTGCCCGTCCACGTCTGCTTGCCCTTCGCGTCACGGACGTAGACGGTCGCGTTCGGCAGCGGCTTGCCCGTCGAGAGCTGCGTCGCCCACACGAGACCGCGCGTTGGCGACAGCTTGCTGACGACGCCGATGTCCGTGAAGTTCACGAGCACCTTCTTGCGACCGCCCTCCTCGTACGGCTCGCCCTTCACTTCGTTCGAGCCGATCTCGATGTAGTACATGCCCGGCCCGGTCGTGCGACCGACGAGCGTTGCCGGATCGACCGGCCGCTGGCCCCACTTGTTCTTCTCGCCCTTGATCGCGAGGACCTTGTCCTTCGGTTTCAGACCCGACTTCGCGAAGTCCACGGGCTTGCTGTCCCACCAATCCAGCTTGCTGCGCAGCAGGTGAAAGTTCGCCGGCGTGATGTCGACGATGCGGAGATCGAGCTTCGTCACGTTGCGCGTCCAGATCGGCAGCACCGGGCGCTTGAGCTCGGCGACGAAGTAGCCCGAGTCCATCGAGATCGTCGGCTGTGCGTCGGCGGTCTTGAACGTGAGCGTCTGCTTCTTGTCGATCTTCTGATCGAACAGATCCTTTTGCGTGTCCGCGATCGTCAGCGTGTATTCGGTGCGCGCCTCGAGCTGCACCGAGCACGCGAGGCCGGGCTTCTCGCTCGACAGCGAGTGGCACGTCTTCGGAAAGCCGGGCACCGCGGGCGTGATCGACAGCGCGTACGGCGGCTTCAACGGGTTCGTGAGCTCGATCGAGAGGGTGAGGTTCTCGTCGGGAACGATGTCGGTGCCGCTCGGATCGATCGAGACGAACTTCAGCGGCCCGTAGGTGCGAAACTTCTCCTCGACCTTCGCCTCGAGGCCGAGGTTACCGACGCTGCCCTTGAGGTCGAGCTTGCACGACGCCGCCCAGTCGCTGGCGAGCGCGAGCTCGCCGGCGGGCACGACCGTGTACGACTTCGCCGGGCCGGTGTTCGAGTCCGGCGCGAGCTTGATGCCGACGTGTTTGCCGCCACCGTCGAAGCCGCAGTTCTTCTCGACGGATTCCCATGCGACCTCGTGGTTGAACGCGATCTTCACCACCTGATCTTTGGTCGCGTGCGTCTTGCTCGGGCCGACCATCTCGACCACGCCGTTCAGGCGCTCGGTGAAGAACTCGAACTTGTGCGCGCTGCCGAGCGTGGTGCCATCGAGCGCCTTCGTGGTGCCGGGCACCGACGCCGAGAACTTCGTCGAGACCGGCAGGCTCTTCGTCGGCACGACGACGAGCGTGCTCTCGTCGGTCCACTTCGCCTCGCCGCCGAAGTCCGGCGTGATCGTGATCGGCACGGCCGCGAGTGGCTTGTCGACGCCATCCTTCGCAACCATCGGCTTCGAGAACCCGACGATCACGCGGACCTGGTTGCCTTCGATCTTTCCGATCGGCGTTCCCACCGCGGTCAGGTCGCTTTTCGCCTTGCTGCCACCGCCGCCGCCGCCACAGCCAATCAACGTCAAGAGGACAAGAATGTAGTTGCGCATCGTCACCCCGCGCGGAACGTAACACGCGGGTCAGGGCCTCTCTTCCAGCGGGAGCGGGCGCTTTTGCAAAAGCCCGGCGTCGAGCTTCAAGGCTGGTTCGCGGTACCGATCGTTCGCGAGTTACACAGCACCCAGTCCACGTTGGAGTTATTCGTATCGACGCCGTTGACCTTGCGGCACAGCGTCTTCGTCGCGGTGTTCGAGTCTGCGACCGCGGCAGCGAGCGCGGTGCCTTCAACGAGCGAGACCGGCGCGGGGAAGTCCATGATCACGGCCGCGGTGATGCCACCCTCGTACGAGATCGCGTCGATCACGGTCTTGGTCACGCTGTCGATGAGCGCGATGCCGTCGGGCATGCCGTTCTGCAGTTGATCCTGCGACCACAGCGGATCGAGCTTGAGCGCCGCGGTCGGCACGGTGACCGTGTCAGGCGCGATCACGAGGAACTTGCCCGCCGGCAGCGACCCGAGCGGCTGCAGATCGATCTTCTGGTACACGCCGTTCGTCGCGCCGTTCACGAGCACGACTTGAAGTCCCGCGAGCGACGTCGAGCCGCCCGACGGATTGAACAGCTCGAGGTATTCGGTCGAATCCGTCCCGACGTTGTCGTAATCCACCTCGTTGATCACGATGCCCGAGCCACCGCCGCCACCGAGCACGATGACGTAGTTCTTGATCGTCTTCGGGTTGTCGCTGTCGTCGGCGGACAGGATCAGCGTGTAACGATCCGTCTCTGCGACCTGCGCGGGCGTGGGGCACCAGCGCCACTGCGCCGTGGTCCCGTCGGCCTGGGTCAACGTCGCACCGGCGATCTTCGGTTCCTCCTCCGAGATCGTCACCTGCGCCGTGTCCTGATCTTCGATCAGAATCGTGACGTCCATACACGCGTCGGTCGCGAGGTTCACGACCCGGCCCGCCCCGAGCGGCTGGCGAAACACGGGCACGCCGCCCGACGATGCTCGGACGTCGATCGTGATCGTCACCGTCGTGTCGTTCGACCCGTCCGAGGCGGTGAAGTCAAACGAGTGCATCCCGACGTCCGATGCCACCGGGGTCCAGCGAAACAGGCCGCGCCCGGCCGGCGTCTTCGACAGCGTCGCGTTTCCCTCGAGGGTCAGCTCCGACTCCACCTTGTAGGTCAGCGAGTCTCCGTCGGGATCCACGCCCTCGAGCTCGAGGACAAATGGCTGGCCGACAACGGCCACTTGGTCGTCGAGTCCGAGAATGTCGGGCGGCTCTCCCGAGCCACACCCGGTGGCGATCACCGCGACCATCACGAGCCAACGCATCCGTCGAGCATACCGCTATCCAGGACGTACCCCACAGCGATCACTCAGCTGTTCCATAGTGGTGTGATGAGTGACTCGCCGGGAGAGGGTGAAGGGGTTCCGGGCCTCGAGCGGCTGCGGAACATCGTCACCCAGCGCACGAACGGCTCGGTGTGGCGCGCCTTTCTGGTGGCCCAGGTCGCGATTCGAGAGCCGAGCCGCCGCCGCGCGATGACGACGCAGCGGATCTTCCTGACCCGCCAATCGTCCCGCTAGTTGCCAGCTAACGCCGCTTTCGGCGGTGGCGCTTCGACTTCTTCTTCACGGCTGTGGTGATCGACACCTGCGCCGCATCGACCGGGTACTTCGCCGCCATGAAGTCCGCGATGTCTTCGCCGCTCGCTCGCTTCGTGCGGTACGGCGCGCCGAGCGGCATCACGTAGAACGCGTTCGCGGGCTCCGCCAGCTTGCCATCGAGATCGATGACGAGCGGATAGCGCTTGGTCGGCTCGAACGCGGCCGGCGTCAGGATGCGGAGGTACTGGTTGCGCCCGCGAACGAGGAGCGAGTCGGGGCGTTCTCGCGTGAGGGCGGGAAGCTCGACCGGCGCGGCGGGTGTCGGCGGCTCGATCGCGGCGGCGGCGGTCGCCATCGCGGCGAGGAAGTCGGCGCGCTCGTCGTCGCGGAGCGGGCGCGGCTGGCCGTGCTCGGTGCGCACGAAGATGTGCGAGACCGAGAGCAGCCGGTTGTCGTAGATGTAGAGCTTGTCGGCCGAGGCCTCGCGCTGCAGCTCGCGGTGTTGCGCGAACAGGAGATTGCCCGGGCCATAGTGGATGTACGCGCCGTGGTGCACGTCCCACGGATGCGCGACGTGCGCCTGGCTACCGAGGACGAACTGCGCGCCGGACTCGGCGAGGTCGCGCAGGTCGCGGACGAGGTCGGGCGGCGGGGCGTGCGTGCGGAGCTCGCGGTGCTGGACCGTCGCGATCGGGAAGAAGCCGCGGCGGCGCAGGTCGGCGACCTGCCACTTCATGCGCGCGCGGTCGCAGCTGGCGGTGCCGGGCCCGCGGGACAGGTGGCGCACCCACTCGTTGACCGCGTTGCAGCCGACGAACGCGAGGCGATTGCCGTGATGCTCGACGAACCGTGGCGCGGTCGCCTCGATCTGCGTCTTGCCGCCGCCGAAGTACAGCCAGCCGCGCTCCTCGTACATCGCGATCGTTCGCTTCAGCGCGCGATCGCCGTGGTCGGTGAGGTGGCTGCCGGTGAGCTCGACGATCTTCGTGTTCAGCGCCTCGAGCAATTCGATGTAGCGATCGCGCGAGCAGAAGATCAGCTCGTCTTGCCCGCTGCGCGGCTTGCACCGCTTCACGAACGAGACCTCGTTGCTGATGTGCACGAGATCCGCGGAACGGAAGAACGGCTGGATGTGGCGAACGATGTCGTCGACGCCGTGCGAGTCGATCCGCTTGGCGGTGCGGCCGGTGAGCGCGGTCGTGCCGCTCATCACGAGCGTCGTGAGCTTCTGCGGATCGATGTTCGGCGCGGCGTTCGGGCCGCAGACCTCGCCGACGAGCACGTCGCTCGTGAGTGGATGTTTGCCGTCGATCGTGATCACGCTGCGGTCGGGCGTGAGCTCGTGCGCGGGGACGATCGACCACGCGGCGGTGCTCTTTGCGTGGGCACCGAGGAGCGGCGCGAGTGCGGCGGCGGTGCGCTCGTCGGCGGCGATCTGACCGCTGCGCCACTTATCGATGAGCTTATCGAGCTCGATATTCAGCGTGGGCTCGAAGGATCCGCCGACGAGCGCGAACTTCCACGGCGCACACGCCTCGGATTTCGCCGCGGGTGGTGGTGACGACGACTCGATCTTCGTCGGTGGCTGCACGGCCACGCGCGGCGTCGGCTCGGGGTTTCCACACCCGAGCACGAGCAGCAGGACACCTGCCTTCACCCGCACCAGACCCATCATACAGGGGTTTGCTACGCTCGCAGCGACCCGATGGCCGACCGCACGTTGATCGTGTCCGCGACGAACACGCTGGTGCGCGGCTATCACCTCGTGCCCGTCGACCGGCGCTCGGACAAAGGCGCCGTCGTCAACGGACTATTCGCGGTGACGCGCGGTCTGCTCAAGGCGATCGCCTTCAAGGTCCCGGCGCGCGCCGTCGCGATCCTCGACACGAACGCGCCGTTCCCGGGCTGGCCCGCGACGCTCACCGAACAGCTGCCGACCCTCGCGCCGCTCATCCGCGCGTTCGGCATCCACGTCGTCGAGGCGCCCGACGAATTGCACCTCGTCGCGTCGTACACGCAGGCCGCGCTCGATGCGGGCGATGACGTCGTTGTCGTCGGGATGGACAAGCGGTTCGCGCAGCTCGTCGCCGATCGCGTGTGGTGGTACGACGCGAACAAGGACGCGCGCTACACGCCCGAGATGGTGATGAAGCGGTTCGGCGTCGGACCCGAGAAGGTCGGCGAGTGGCTCGCGCTCGTCGGCAATCCCGACGACGGCTTGCCCGGCATCGCGGGTATCGGCGCGAAGGGCGCGACGGGTTTGCTCGAGACGTATGGCTCGGTCGCCGGCGCGTTCGAGCACATCGACGAGATCAAGGGCCGCGCCGGCAATGCGCTGCGCGCGGCGAAGGACGCGATTCCCGCCGAGCTCGCACGCGCGCGCTTCGATCGCACGCGCGCCCTGCCCGTCCCTCTCGCAGACCTCGCCTTCGAGCGGCCGACCGCCGAGGGCATCAACGCGATGTGCAAGGAGCTCGGGTTCGTCGAGTTCCTCGCCTCGGATGCAAGCGACAGCGTCGACGTCACCGTCGGCGACGGGACGGACCTGTCTGCACTCGCGCCGCCCGTCGCGATCCACGTGCTCACCGAAGATCCGACCCCGGTCCGCGGCGCGCTCACCGGGCTCGCGCTGTCGTCGGGGAATCGCAAGGCGATCTACGTGCCGATGACCGCCGAGCCAGCACCGGCGCTCGTCGCGTGGCTCGCGGATGCCACGATCCCGAAGCTCGGACACGACGCGAAGATCGTCGACGTCGCGCTGCGCAGGCGCGGCATCACGCTCGCCGGGATCGTCGGCGACACCGCGGTCGCATCGCACCTCGCGCAGCCGAGCAACTGGGCACCGCACGATCTGCCGATCGTGTCGAAGTACGTGATCGGCCGCGCGCTGCCGAGCGACGAGACCGTGCGCGGCGTCGGGCAGAAGCGAAAGGCGTGGAGCGAGCTCGACGTCGAGCGCGCCGCGAGCTTCGCCGGCCTGTACGCCGAGGTCACCGCCGAGGTCTGGAAGGTGATGGCGCCGAACGTCGACGCGAAGCTGCACGCCGAATACCTCGCGCTCTCCGACGTGCTCGTGCGCATGGAGCTCGCGGGCATCGGCGTCGACGCGGCAAAGCTGCAAGAAGCCGAGGACTCGTTCGCGCCGATCGAGGCCGAGCTCGAGCGCGAGATCACGGCGCTCGCAGGGCACTCGTTCAACCTCGGCTCGACCAAGCAGCTCGGCGAAGTGTTGTTCGCCGAGCTGAAGCTGCCGGTTGTCTCGCACACGAAGACCGGCTGGAGCACCGCGACCGAGGCGCTGGAGCGCATCGAGAACGCGCATCCGATCGTCCCGCTCGTGATCCGCTGGCGCTCGCTGCGCCGTCTCACCGACAGCTGGATCACCGCTCTGCGCGCGAACATCGACGACGATGGACGCGTCCACGCCGCATTTCATCCATCGCGCTCGTTTTCGGGTCGAATCGTCAACTCGAACCCCGATCTCGGTCGCGTCCCCGGCCGCACGCCGGAGATGGCTCGCATTCGCCGCGCGTTCGTCGCGCGCCCGGGCTGGTGCTTGATGTCCGTCGACTACAACCAGCTCGGGCTCCACGTGCTCGCACACCTGACGAAGGACCCGGCGCTCGTCGAGCCGCTGCGCGCGCGCGCCGACGTGCATCTGATCACCGCGGCCGCGTGCCTCGAGAAACCGATGGAGGAAGTCACGCCCGACGAGCGCCAGCTCGGCAAGGTGATCAACTTCGCGACGTTCGCGGGTCAAGGGGCGAGCGCGCTCGCGCTGCAGCTCGGCGTCAGCGCGGCCGAAGCGAAGGAGCTGATCGCGCGCTTCGATCGCAAGTACTCCCAGGTCCGCGCGTTCCAGGACGAACAATCGCGGCTCGCGCACGAGCGCGGCTACATCACGACGATCGGCGGCCGGCGCTGGCCGATCGGCGGTCTCGAATCACTCGACCCGCACGACAAGTCGTACGCCGAGCGACTCGCACGTCGCGCGACGCACGAAGGCTCGGTCTCCGACGTCTCGCGCCGCGGACTCCTCGACGCCGACACCGCACTGCGCGCCGCCGGCTTGCGCGCGATGCCGCTCGTGCAGGTGCTCGACGAGGTCCTGTTCGAGGTGCCCGAGGAAGAGACCGACCGCGCGGCGAAGATCGCCGCCGATGCGATGCGCAGCGCGTTCACGCTCGAAGCGCCGCTGCGCGTCGGCGTCGAGGTCGGCCCGAACTGGGCTGACCTCCAGTCCTTCGAGGCCTAACTCGCCTAATACAGCGTCGTGCAATGTAGCGTCATTGCCTCGAACGTGACGGTGAGCTTGTAAACGCCACCGCCGCGCACGCGCACCACGTCCCAGCCCGGGATCGGGAACGCTCCGCGTTCCGTCATCGGGATGTCCCAACACGTTGCCGCTTCGCCCGCCGCATCGGTCCTCTCGATGCATGCGCGCGCCGTGCGAGACGCCGCACCAGCCCATCGGACGGGCCTGCCCTGGGACCGCAGCACAGCGCCGGCAGGGAATTGGTCCAGGTGTGTGATCCGCGATGGACACCCGGTCGCATCGGCATCGCCACCCGCGTACGCGTACCAGATCAGGCGATCGGCGGCGACGATCGAATACGCGACGCGGCGAGCCTGGCGAACCTTACCGTCGGCGGCCAGCACGCGAGCATCGACCTCGAGCGTGCCGGGCGAACGCGGCACGACGACGACGCGCGAGGTCTTGTTGTCGAGCACCTCGCACGGGACGCCAGCGCACGAGGTGACCAGTGCGAGCGGTTGCTCGTTACACGACAGCTCCTCGTATTCGGTCTTCGTGGTCTGCTTGCCGAACCAGTCCCGTCCTTCGGTCTCGCTGCGCGTGCGACAGAGCTCGAACAGCCCGGCGCCGAACACGAGCTTCGAGCCGACCAGATAGTGGAGCGGACGGACCGTTCGGCCGTCGGGTTCTGTGATCTCGAAGGTCTCGTCGTGCTGCGCCGCGACCTCGATCACGGGCCTGGGCCCGCCGATCACGCCCGTTCTGCAAGCGAGCACCAGCAGCACGAGGAACTGGCAACGTGGAAACATGATCAGTACGTGACCACGGCTGTCATGCCCACGGCCGTTGCAGTGGGTATGCCGCGTCGACATCGAAGCAATTGACGTTGTTGGCCGCCGCGACGAGGTGGCCACTCGAGTAGCCAGGACAGTTGAACTTTCAACTGCCTACTTTCATGCAACATTCTCGCGATGATGCGACGTTCGAGCGGCGCGCACGTCGCCGCCACGTGGGGTTCGCGCGGTTCGCACACGATAGACTCGAAGCCGTGAGCAGCCTCGAGCACACGGCGACCGCGCCCGCGGGCGCGACGACGTCGCCCGCCCTCGACACCGGCACGCTCCTCGATCACTACGTCATCGAGCGCGAGCTCGGCAGCGGCGGCATGGGCGTCGTGTACGCGGCGTTCGATACCGAGCTACAGCGGCGCGTCGCGCTCAAGGTCTTGCGCGATGGCCTCACGGATCAAGCACAGCAGCGCCTGCTTCGCGAAGCGCGCGCGATGGCACGCCTCACTCATCCAAACGTCGTCACCGTCTACGAGGTCGGCTCCGCGAACGCGCGCGACTTCGTCGCGATGGAGCTCGTCGACGGCGAGTCCCTCGCCGAGTGGCTGCGCGCCGAGCGACGCCGCGAGCACGAAATCCTCGACGCGTTCATCTCCGCTGGCCGCGGGCTCGCCGCCGCGCACGGAGCCGGCATGGTGCATCGCGACTTCAAGCCGCACAACGTGCTGCGCAGCAAGGGCGGCCGCGTCGTCGTCACGGACTTCGGCCTCGCGCGCGACGCTGCGGATCCACTCACGGCGACGTTGCCCGTGCCACCGACGAGTGGGCCGCCACCGACGGACAGCGCGCTGTCGGACCTCACCGTGCCGGGCTCGCTCGTCGGCACGCCCGCGTACATGGCACCCGAGCAGTGGAGCGGCGGCCGCCTCACGCCGGCGACGGATCAGTTCGCGTTCTGCGTCGCGCTCTGGGAAGCGCTCTCGGGTGAGCGACCGTATCGCGGCATCACGCTCGAGGCGCTGCGCGAGCAAGTGACGGCCGGGCCCGATGCGCTCGATGCATCGAAGTTGCCGCACAGGTTTCGTCGGCTACTCCGCCGCGGGCTCGCCGCCGATCCCCGCGCGCGGTGGCCGTCGATGGACGCGCTGCTCTCGCGCTTGCAACGTCGCACGCGACGGATCGCGATCGCGGCAACCGCGGGCGCGGCGCTCGTCGCCATCGGCACGGTGGTCGTGCTCTCGCGCTCGACGACGCAGTCCAAGATCACATGCCGTCCACCCGCGATTGCCATCCCGACGAATCGCAACACGCTCGAGTACCACCAAGCGCGCTCGACCGCATGTGAGGCGCCAAAGGCGGTGCGCGAGAGCCAGCTCGCATGCCTCGATCGCGTCGCCGCGCGGCTCGACGCCGTCGCACGCGCGCAGGTGATGGTCCCGACACTCGACACCGGGGCACTGTCCATCGATCCGGACCGCTGCGGGCTCGCCGAGCCGCTCGCCCTGCCCGCGCGCTACTCCGACGAGGCCGTGGCCGCGCTCGCGCTGTCCGTGGATGCACACGTTCCGCCGGACTTCGTCGATCGCGTGCGTGCGGCCGCACCGACGGATCACTGCGTCGCCGCGTACCTCGCGATCTCCGATGGCCGCTACGACGACGCCACCCGCGAGCTCGCGACATGCGGCGATGACCTTGCCGCGGCGGACCTCGCGCTGCGCCGCTTCGAGAGCGAGGCAGCCGCGCTTCCGGAGGCGGATCTCGCGAAGCGCACGCGCGAGGTCGAGCGCATTCTCGAGCACGCGTCGCGCCGAGACCTCGACTGGCGCATCGAAGCGGCGACCGCCGCCGCCGCCCGACAGCACCGCCGCTTCGACGACGCGCTCGCCGCGTTCGACGCCGCGATCGCACACGTGCCGAACGAGCAGCGCCGCCTCGAGCTCGTCGTCTCGAAGCTCGACACGCTGCTCGAACGTGGCCGTCGTCTCGACGTCGAGCTCGTGCGCGAGCAAGCAGCGAAGTGGCGACCGATCGCGGAGCGCCTGCAACGGGAGGTCGTGCTCGAGCAGCTGTCGTGGCTCGACGCGACAGCGCAGTGGACACTCGGCGACGTGGCGGGTGGCGGCAAGCGCTTGCGCGAGCTGCACGCGAAGAAGCCGCCCTACATGCCCGGTGCGACGAGGCTGACCGGTGTCGTCGTCGACCGCAGCGGCAAGCCGCTCGCCGGTGCGACCGTCGCGAGTGGGTTCGCCGTCGCCGGCGATGCTGCGAGCGTCGTCACGCCGCTCCATGGTGCGGGCGGTGCGTTCCGCATGGTCGATGTCACGACCACCGACGACCAGGGCCGCTTCGTCCTCGAGCACGGACCGGCGTGTTACGGCGCGATCGTCGCCGAGCATCGAGGCGAGCGCTCGGTCGTCCTCGAGGCGCGCGATGGGGCTCGCCTCGTGGTGCAACCGACGACGCACGTGCGAGGGCGCGTCGACATCGCCGGTCGCGTCGGCATGTTCTCGGTCTCGATCACGCACGCGAAGCGATCGTTCCTCGGCACCGCGAACGTGATGGCGATGGTCGGCCCTGATGGCCGGTTCTCGATCGACGGCGTCATTCCGGGTGACGTCATCATCGGCCTCGCCGACGGCGCACGCAGCATGACCGGGCACGGAGCGATGAAGCGGTTGCACGTCCCGCCGCGCGGACTCGAGGACGTCGTGCTCGAGGTTCCGGTCGGCCGCGAGCTCCGCGTGCTCGTCCGCGGCAACGACATGATCGCGATGACGCCGATCTTCGTCGTCGACGGCGCCGTCGAGGCGAAGACGCTCGTCGAGCTCGTCCACCGGGTCGGCCAGCACCAGATGGCGACCGCCGCCACGAACCCGGTCCCGACCGTGCTGCCGCCCGAGCTCGTCGGTCACGCCAAGCCCGGCGACCTGCTCGCGACGTTCACGAGCGCACCGACGGGTCGCGCGTCCGCGTGCGCGATGCGGAGCATGGGTGGTGGTTGCGATTCGCCGATGCAGGTCGTGTGCGCGCCGGTTCCGGCGAACACGGTGCTGACCACGATCGAAGTGAACAAGCGCTAGCGATCGTTCCTTTGCTCAGTGGAGCGTGATCGCGCCCGACGGGCGGACACTGCTGGTGTTGGCGAGCGTCTGCGTGGCCGGTGCCGCGACCGCTTCGACGGTGGCGTCGGTGAGTGGACGGATCGCGAACGGTGCCGCCGCGTCGTCGGGCTCCGGCTCGACCGTGATCGCGACACGCAGACCGATGAGGGACATCGGCGGGTTGATGAAGTCCTGTCCGGGACGCATCGGTCCCGGCAGCGGCCCCGCGGTCGGGCCCGCACCGTCGGAATCAGCGCCCACGCCAGAGCGGAACCTGCCGGTCGAGATGACCGAGCTGCCGTTGACGACCCAGCCCTCGTAGATCCAGCCCGTCGGCAAGGTCGGGATCATCAGCGCTTCGGTACCGGCAGGATCGACAAACCAGATCCCGAGGTTGTTGTCGTTGGTGGCGGCACTGCTCGGAGTCGCCAGCACGTAGCGGGCAGCGGCGGCGCTGAAGTCGGTGCCGAACGCGGCGGGATGTGCCGTGGTCAGCGCGCCGGCGCCTTGCACGAGCGCGCCCGCCAGGATGTGGGTGTCGCTGGCGGCCGGCACGTCGCCGTACCGTGGCTCGATCGTCAGCACGTACGCCGTCGCGTCTGCGAGCGACGACGGGACGAGCTGCCGAAGGTGTGTCGTGGCCACGAACCGATCGGTGGTCGTCGCACCGTTCTTGATCGCCCAGCCCTCGTACACGAAGCTCGCACCGAGTGCGGGGAGCGCCGTGAAGTCGAGCACGAGCTCGCGCGCGGTCTCGACGCCGCACCACACGCGGTTCGTTCGGACGCAGCGGAACCACGGCACGCTGACATCGTCGGCGCCCGTCGCTGCCTTGATGCGGAGGAGCTCCAACACGTAGGCAGCCGCCGACGTCGTGCGGTTTCCGTGAAAGCCTGCATCGAAACCGGCGACGGGATCGTCATCGGTCGTGCCGGCGAGCTCGCAGTAGGTCGCGAGCCCGTTGGAGACGCACGCCGTTCGCGGGCCACGTAGCAGGCGAAAGCCGCCGCCGGTGGTCGCCGTCGCATCGGCGCCCTCCATCAGGACGTACAGCTGACGTGCCGCCGCACCGAACAGGCGGACGCGCGTGGGCGTGGTGATCACAGCGCTCGAGACACCGTCGGCTTTGCCACTCGCGAGCTCGGCTGCGAGCTCCGCGTCGGTGACCTCGGTGTCATCCGGGTCCTCCGCATCGGTGCAAGCGGTGAATGCGAACACGGATGTGATCGCGGCCATGGAACGAATCAGGTTTCTGGACATCGAGAGCTCTCCTTGTGAGAGCTCTCTGTAGACGGGGCGGCTATTTCATTCCAGACAATGTTTCGCAACAAACCATTTCGTTTTAGTTAACGATTTCTCAGGCGCTGGAGCTCGCTGCCCAGCAGTCCGATGACCCGCGCGACGACGTCCGACGTGGTCGAGAGCGGACGTCGACGACTGACGTAGATCGTCGTCGGCGGGATCGACACCGCTCGCGCACGCAACGAGATCAGGTCTGTCCCGATCACGATCGGCAACGGAAGCACGGCGAGGAAACGACCACTCGCGGCGGCGTCCACGCCGAGCTGCATGTTCGCGACCGTGAGCTCGACGCGCCGCTCCACGTCCAGCGGCCACCCGTCGTGGCGGACGCCGTTGGCATCTTCCGGTGGTCCGACGAACGCGTAGGCGCACAGATCACGCAGCCCGAGCTGCTTCTTGCGCGCGGCCGGATGGGAGCGAGCGCACGCGATGACCTTCTGAACCTCCGAGATCGCCTCGACCTGGATCTGTGCACCAGCGACGACGTGCTCGTGCAGGCAGACATCCACGTCGCCGCGCAGGAGCGCGGTGGGGATCGACGCCGGTGCATCGACGAGCTCGAAGCGCAGCTCCGGCCAAGTCCCGCGCGCTCGCGCGAGCATCGGAAGCACGACCGCGGCGTTGTATGGACCGGGGGCCGAGACCTTGACGGACGCGGGTGCCTGTTGAGAGCCGACGCGCTCGAACGCATCATCGAGATGACGCATCGCTGCGCGCACGGAGACCAAGAGCTCGGCGCCGACATCATTCAGCGCGAGGTTGCGGCCGCGTCGCTCGAACAACTGCGTACCGAGTGCTTCCTCCAGGCGCTGGAGCGCACGTGACATCGCGGGCGGCGTCACATGGAGCAGCTTCGCAGCGGCGCCGAGGTGCTGCGTCTCTGCGATCGCGCGAAAGTGAGGCAGCCACGACCAGTGCTGGTACAGCACGTACAGACGTTCCATCCGCCATGTGTAGCCCGGCAGGCCGCGGGAAGTGCTCTACCCGACGCGCGACGTACGGAACCAGAGCGCGAACGCGATCGCGAGGCTCGAGAGGCCGGCGAGCCACTTCCACGAGTTGCAGCCACCCTCGCCGCAGCTCCGCGCCGTCGACATCGTGGCCTGCCCGTGGAGCTCGCCCTTGCCGAGCTCGATCGCGTACGCGGCCGCGAGGCGCGCGAACTTCACGGCGTGCTCCGCATTTTCGTTCGAGCGCTCGAGCGTGTCCTTCGCCGTGTGGATCGATTTGTTCGACTCGCGGAACCGCGCCTCGAACGGCATCGACGCCGGCACGCCCGCACGATGCCACGACGCGTGATCCGAGCACGCGTAGCCGCACTGGTCCCAGCCCCACGTCGAGGTCGTGTACGTCTCGATCAGCGAGACGAGGAAGTTGTTCTGCGCGGCGCTCGTGTAGTCCTTGATCAGCCAGATGTCCTTGTTGGAGCCCTGGTAGTTCGTCATGTCGAGCTGGAGCGCGCCGACGACGTTGACCTTCTGCTTCTTGAACTCGCGGACGATCGAGAGCGAGCCGCGCAGGCCGACTTCTTCGGCCGCGTACGCCATGAACTTGATCGTGCGCTCGGGCCGGAAGTCCTTGTTCAGCAGCACGCGTGCGACCTCGTCGAGCGTGGAGATGCCGGAGGCGTCGTCGTCCGCACCGGGCGCGGTCGCCGAGAAGCCGCCGGGCGCGATCGAATCGAGGTGACCGCCGATCACGACGACCTCGTTCGCGCGCGTGGTGCCACGAATGGTCATGATGACCGAGCGCTGCTCGTAGCCGTGGTCCATGTACTCGATGGTCACGTCCTTGCGGCCGGTTGCGTGGTTGACCCAGCGATCGTGCAGCCACACCGACGCGGCGGCACCGCTCGCCGACTGGTAGTAGCGGTTCTTCATCGACGAGAGCTCGCGGATCGTCTGCTGGATGCGCTTCTCTTCGATCTCGGGGAGCACCGCCTTCACGACGTCCGCGCGATCGAGCGTGTACTGCATCGGCTTCTCGGGCAGCGCCTCGGCGAACGCGTCCTCGAGCGTGTCGTGCACCATGAAGCCGCCGCAGCGATTGTGCTTCTCGTGCATCGCTTCCGACAGCTCGTCGAGCTTGTCGTCATCGAACGTGAGCACGGCGACGTCGCCCTCGTTCGTGACGAGGTTCATCTCGAGCGGCTGACCGGCGATCGTGCTCGCCTCCGGCAGCGCGTCGGCACCGATCGAGATGTAGCGTTGATCGGCCATTGCGGGCGTGGCCAGGGCGGCCACCAGGAGCAGGGCACTGCGCATCCTGCAAGTCTACTGCCCCAGCGGCTCCAGGACGAGGTCGAACGCGAACAGCCGCTCGCAGCCTTCGGGCCCGTTCGGGCACAGGTCCCGATAGCGGATGCGCTGGGTTGCAAACCCCGGCTTCGCCACGAAGACGTCGCAGCCAACCGGGAACACGTGGCCGATCCCACCGACGCGCGCGCTGCCATCGAGACGCGTCCGCACGGCCATCTGACCCGACGAGTAGTTACCCTCCGCGCACGCGATCGCGACCGTCGCGTTCTCGACGGGCATGCGCCCGGGATGTTGCACGCGCACGTCGACGCCCCACGCCGGCTCACATGCGGCGAGCGCGACCAGCAACACGGCCGCCCTCACTGCGCCACCTCCAGCGGGCGGCCTGCGAGGTCGACACGCGTCGGGGCGCATGCGCCGGCGGAGCACACGTTGACCGGCCCGGTCTCGACGGTCGGGTAGCCCGGCTTCGCGACCCGCAGCGAGCACGTGTTGGTCTTCGTGAACACGCGAAGGCGAGCGCGGCCCGCGTCGTCGGTGCGTTGCGCCGGCGAATACGGCTGGCCGCAGTCGGCCGAGACCAGCGCGTTGTGAAGCGGCGCGCGTACGGCGGTCACGTCCGCGACGATGTAGCGAGAGCTCGAGGGACAGCCCGCGAGCAAGAACACCCAGAGGAGCCTTTGCATGGCGGTGAAACGAGCGCGCCGACGCGGGCTTTCGGCGGCGACGTTCGTTGCCGGCACGGATGACCGTGCGCACGCAGAAGCAACCCTGGACGCTCGCTGCGAAGTCTTCGATCAGCGAGACGACTCTCCGATGTGCCATCATGGGTCACATGTCGCGATGGCTGATCATTCTGCTCGTCGCTTGCGGCGGTGATGGCAGCGGCGGTGGAACCAAGGATGCTCCGCCGAATCCGGGCGGCGACACGCTGCCGATCGACGCGCCCGGTACCGGCACCGACGCGTCGTTCGGCATGGGCGCGTTATGCGGCGCGAGCACGTGCGCGACGACCCAGGTCTGCTGCACCGGCGCGATGATCGCGTGCAAGGCGCTCGCAGACTGCCCGACGCAGAGCTTCGCCTGCGACGGGCCCGAGGACTGCGGCGCCGGTGCGTGCTGCTACGGCAACGGCGGCCAGGGCGGCAGCGAGTGCAAGGCGGCGGGAACGAACTGCGGCGCGCCCGCGTGTCACTTCGATACGGACTGCAGCGGTGCAACGCCGAAGTGCTGTCCGAAGATGTTCACGCCCTCGTACAAGGTCTGCCAGGCGGCGTGCTAGCGCCGGCGGCGGCGTAGCAGCAGCATCCCGAGCGCGAGGCCGAGCAGCAGCGTCGGATCATTGCCCGTCGCGCAGCCCGCGCAGCCACGACCGCGGCGCGCCTCACCGCTCGTCGAGATCGGCGCGGCGCGCGGCGACTCGCCTTCCGCATCTTCGTCGGCGCCGCCCCGGTCGGCCATCCGCTTCGCGAGGTCGGGCGGTCCGGCGTCGACCGTCAGTTCGTCGCCGCTGTCGATGTTCGTGTTGCCCGGCGTCGGCGACGGCGGCGGCTTCTTCATCGGGATGTTCCGCGCCGCGACCGACGTGCCGAGGCCCGAGCGGTCGGCGTTCTGGTCTGGCGCCTTCTCCTTGTCGAGGTCGGCCGCGTCCTGGTGGTTCGCCATGATCTTGCGCTTGCGCTCGCGCTCCGCCTCGATCGTGCCGCGCTGATCGCCCATCTCGCTCTCGGGAATCGCGAGGAACGCGGTGTACGGCGTGACGAAGTTGTAGGCGAGCGCGAGCTCGAGCACTTCGTTCTTGAGCTCTGGCTGCGTCGCGCCGAGCGCGATCTCTTCGAGCAGGTGCTCGACGCGCGCTTGCGCCCAGAGACGGCCGACCCACGGGCGCGCCGGAGACTTCGCGATGTCGATGGTCTTCGTGAACTGGACGGGCTTGCCGCCGAGGTTGCCCTTGATGATGAGCTTCGCGACGCCGTTGCCGCGCAGGCGGCCGGTGACGACGAGCTCGTCCATCGCGAACAGATCGGGCATCGAGCGCGGGTAGAGCCGCACGCCGTGCGCGCCTTCGATGTCGATCGAGACATCGACGAGCAGCGGCTTTGCGATGCTCTGCGCGAGGCGCGCGACCTCGGGCTTGATGTCCTTCATGCTCTCGATCCACGTGAAGCGTCCGCGCTTCTGCGCCGCGAGCCGCGAGAGCAGCGGCTTGTTGACGTCCTTGCCGAGGCCGATCGTGAACAGGCGGATGTCGCCGGTGTCGGCCTTCGCCGCGTCCATCGCGAGCTCGACGTCCGACTGGCCGTCGGTCATGAACACGACGACGCGCGGGCGGCCGGGCCGCTTGTCTTGCGATGCGATCGCGGTCTTGAGCGCGAGCGCGATGTCCGTGCCGCCGCCGTCGCGCAGGCGATCGACAAACGCGATCGCGGTGTCCCGCGTGTCGCCCTCGAGGGCGTGCGGCGTCTTGAACAACGGATCGACCTCGTCGGAAAATGAGATGATGTTGATGCGGTCGCGCGAGTCGAGACGGCGGATCATGTCCATCGCCGCCGCGCGTGCATTCGCCATCGGCTCGCCGATCATGCTGCCCGAGCGATCGATCACGATCGTGACGTCCTTCGCGGCGACCGAGCCCGGCATCTCCGGCGCGGCGAGCGAGAGCGCGAACCAGCCGTCGCTCTTGCCGTTCGCGTGGACGAACGCGGACGGCTGCCACTCGGGCTCGTCGACCTGCCACTCGAGCTCGACGGGACCACCACCGTTCGCGCCTTCACTGCGCAGGCGCATGCCGCCGTTGACCTTCTCGATGCGCAGGCGATGCGACGAGGACTTGAGGTTCTTCACGTTGCCGTTGATCGAGATCACGATCTCGGCATCGCTCCTCGTGATCGGCGCGCGGTACTTCACCGTGGACGAGCGGCGATCCAGCCAACGGGTCCACCGCAGCTCGACGCGCTTCTTCTCGTGCGGCGCGATCGGAAACACCTTGAACGTGAATGCGCCGAGGCCGTCCTCTTCGAGCAGACCCGGATCGCGGCGGCGCGACGTAACGTTCTCGTAGACGCGCTTCGCGACCTGACGCTCGAACACTTCGCCGACGATCTTCTGCTCGCCGTTCCAGTACGCGAAGCCTTCGACCTTGCTGCCGAGGCCCGGCCGCAGCTTGTACTGGCCTTCGATCTGCGACGAGTTGTTGTGCTGGAAGACCTGCGTGATCGTGCTCGTCGCGTGCTGCCCGTCGATGGTGACGTGGAGCCGCTCCTCGACGAGTGGGATGTGCGCGCGTGCCGTCTCACCGGCACCGGAAATGAACATGGAGGCCTCGAGACGCTCGCTCGCGATCGGCTGCGCGTACGCGACCGAGGAGAAAACGCCCATCGCCACCACGGAGGCATGGAGAATCCGCGTGTGCATGGGGAACCCAAACGAACGACCCAAAGAAACGGTTTAACTGGGTGTCGGCGTTCCGGCGTTTTCGAGGCCTGTGCAACTTCTACACAGCCGGCTTAGCTCCAGCGGGCGCGTTCGTGCGCCGGCCGGTCACTGAGCGAGCTGGGCGCATCAGCGTGGGCGCCCTCCTCGACACCGACGGCGAGCCGGTCGACCAGCTCGCCACCGAGCCAGCCGGTCACGAGCGCGAGCCCGCCACCTGCGATCGCGAGGCCGATCGGTGCGTTGCTCGCGATGTTGTCGTTGCGCATCAGCCACGACAAGAAGAACAGCACCATCACGACGACGTTGCCGATGCCGTGGACCGCGCCGATGCGCCGCGCGCGCGTGTGCTTCGGGACCGAGCGGAAGTCGATGTATCCGAAGATCGCTGCGGCCGCGCCACCGATCAGGCCGCTCGAGATCATCCAGTAAGAAATTTCCGCCCAGTACGGGTTGCCGCTCGCGAGGCGCACGATGTCGAACACGACCGCTGTGGCCAAGAGGCCGAGCGGGAACACGATCAGCATCTGGTGAACGGGATGCCCGAGGAGCTTCGCTTTGCCCTGCATGCGCAAAGCTCGTGCAAACCGCACGCCCCGCTCCTCAGGGTTCGTCGCAGGCCCCGGCGAAGATCTGCCAGCGGCCCGTACCGACGCCGGCCTGGCTATTGCGATCGGTCAGGACGAGGTCGGGCTTGCCGTCGGCGTCGAGGTCGGTCGTCGCGTACGCGATCGTCGAGTACCGATTCGCGTCGAGCATGCCGATGATCGACTCGTTGTCGGCGATCTGCGCGAACGGCGTTCGCGTCGCGTCCGCGCCGACGCTCGGCAACGCGAAGTCGATCGGGACGCCGAAGCCGGTGCCCGTGTTCGGGAACACCTGCCACTTCGCCGTGCCGACGCCGGGCATCGCGTTGCGCTCCGTCATCACGAGGTCGGGCTTGCGATCGCCGTCGAGGTCCGTCGTCACGTACGCGATCACCGAGTAGCGATTCGCGTCGAGCATGCCGATGATGGACTCGTTGTCCGCGAGCTGCGCGAACGGCGTCCGCGTCGACTCCGCGCCGACGCCCGGTAGTACGAAGTCGATCGGCACGCCGAAGCCCATGCCCGTGTTCGGGAACACCTGCCACTTGGAGACGCCGACACCGGGCATCGCGTTGCGCTCGGTCATCACGAGGTCGGGCTTGCTGTCGCCGTCCATGTCGGTCGTCGCGTATGCGATCACCGAGTAGCGATTCGCGTCGAGCATGCCGATGATGGATTCGTTGTCCGCGAGCTGCGCGAACGGCGTGCGCGTCGACTCGGCGCCGACGCCCGGCAGCGCGATGTCGACGGGTGCCGGCGCGAACCCGGTGCCCATGTTCTTGAAGAGCAGCCACCGCGACGAGCCGACGCCCGGCATCGCGTTGCGCTCGGTCATCACGAGGTCGGGCTTGCGATCGCCGTCGAAGTCGAGCAGCGCGTACGCGATCACCGAGTAGCGATTCGCGTCGAGCATGCCGATGATGGACTCGTTGTCCGCGAGCTGTGCGAATGGCGTGCGCGTCGCGTCCGCGCCGACCGCGGGCAGCGCGAACTCGATCGGCGCCGTGAACCCGGTGCCCGTGTTCGGAAACACGAGCCACTTCGTCGTGCCGACGCCCGGCATCGCGTTGCGCTCGGTCATCACGAGGTCCGGCTTGCGATCGCCGTCCATGTCGACGAGCGCATACGCGATCACCGAATAGCGATTCGCGTCGAGCATGCCGATGATGGACTCGTTGTCCGCAATCTGCGCGAACGGGGTCCGCATCGAATCGGCGCCGACGCCCGGCAACACCCAGTCGATCGGCGTCGGCGCGAACCCGGTCGCGGTGCCGAGATATACGAGCCAGCGCGATGTACCGACGGTCGCCATGTTGTTGCGCTCGCTCATGACGAGGTCCGGCCGGTTGTCGCCGTCGATGTCCATCGTCGCGTAGGCGATCACCGAGTACCGGTTCGCGTCGAGCATGCCGATGATCGACTCGTTGTCGGCCATCTGCGAGAACGGTACGCGCGTCGCCTCGGCGCCGACGACCGGCAGCGCGAAGTCGCGCGCGGTCGCTTCGAAGTGCGTGACGTCGCACTTCGGAACGGGCGGCCCATCGTCGCCCGAAGTGTCGTCACCGCCGCCGCTCGTGCCGCACGCTGCAAGAACCAGAAACAGAACCGGAAGTCTCATGTGCTTCCGGACGGCCCGTGTGGGCCTCAGTCGCACGCTTTCAGGCGTTGTCCTTCAACATCGCGAGACCCTTGAACACGGCCTCGCGCGTGCGGGCAAACCCGCCGGTCCGCGCGCCCTCGAGCTTCTTGCGACCGTCGCTGCCGGCCCGCTTCGCGCCGAGCATGCCGATGCCGATCGCGGCGTTGACCTGCACGTTCTCGGCGGGGCTGTCGAACGCGTCGCACAGGATCTCGCACGCATCGGGCAGCGCGTTGATCACCTCGAGGATGCGGCGCGCCTGGGTCTCGTCGTCGGTCTCGAGTCCCTTCACGAGCGCGGTCAGGACCTTGGCCTTGCGCGGCTTGAGCACCTGCTGGACGGTCTTGCCGACCTCCGCATCGCCGCGCAGCGCACCGACGAGGAACGGCGCCGCTTCGCGGACCGCATCGTCGCCGATCTTGTCGAGCGCGCCCGCGGCCTGGATCCGGACCTTCATGTCGTCGTCACGCAAGAGGACACCGAGCCCCGATACCCAAGGCATCGACGCCGCGCCGACCACGCCGAGTGCGGTCGCCGCATTTGCGCGGACGACAGCGCGGCCGTCCTGCATGTAAGGACCCATCTCCTCGACGCGCAGGTTCTTGCCGTCACCGAACGCCGCCGTGTCGAGGACCCTCGTCTCGAAGCCTTCGACCTCGATCGCGCGTGGACCCGACTGCTTCGGCCCGTCGAGCGTGTCGAGTGCCTTGCGAACCGCATCGCGCGTGCGTGCGTCGCCACCGGTGCGTGCGCCCTCGAGTGACTTGCGGCCCTTGGCCACGCGCTCGTTGCCGAGGAGCCCGAGGCCGAGCGCGGCGTTCACCTGGACGTTGACCGCCGGGCTCTCGAACGCGTCGCACAGGATCTCGCTCGCGTCGGGGAGCGTGCCGATCACCTCGACGATGCGCTTCGCGTGGCGCGGGTCATCCGTCTCGAGCCCGCGCACGAGCGCGCCGACCATCCTGCCCTTACGCGCGCGCAGGATCGCCGCGATCGCTTCGGCGTTCTTCTCCTCGGCATCGCGCAAGCCACCGACGAGATCGTTCGCCGTCTCGCTGACCGCAGCGTCGCCGATCTTGTCGAGCGCCTGCGCCGCCGCGAGCCGTACTCGCGCGGAGTCGTCGCGGATCCGCACGCCGAGCGAGCCGGCTGCCGCCGCCGCGAGCGCACCGATGGCCCCGAGCGCGAGCGCTGCGTTCGCGCGCACGACATCGCGCCCGTCTTGCAGGTGGCCGATCAGATCCTCGACGGTGACCGCGCCGAGCGCGCCCTTCCCCTTCTCGATCTCGGCCGCGGACAGGAACCGATCCTCGAAGTCCTCGACGCCGACCGCACGTGGACCCGCCGGGCCCTTCGGCTCGATCATGTCGAGCGCGCGCCGCACTGCTTCGCGCGTGCGTGCATCGCCGCCGGTGCGCGCGCCGTGAAGCGCGGGGAGCCCGGCACCGACCTTGGTTCCGAGGAGGCCGAGCCCGAGCGCCGCATTGACCTGCACGTTGACCGCCGGGCTCTTGAATGCCTCGGTCAGTGCTTCCGCTGCGCGCGGCAGCTTGCCGATCAGCGCACCGACGCGCAGGCCGTGGGCCTCGGCGCCTGCATCGAGCCCTTTGATCAGTGCGTCGCGCACGAGATCGCCCATGCCCGCGAGCGTCTCCGACGCCGTCTCCGCCACATCGTCCTCGGCGTCACCGAGTGCACCGACGAGGTACGGCGCTGCATCGAGCGCGCCCGCACCGAGCTTGCCGAGCGCCTTTGCCGTCTCCTTGCGGACGGCCGCGACGCTGTCGCGCAAGTTGAGGCCCATCGAGACCGCCGCCGGCGCCGCTTTCTCGCCCTTCACGGCGAGCGCCCGCGCCGCGTTGATCTTGACGTGCGCGCGGCCGTCTTGCAGCGCGTAGAGCATCTCGTCGATGTTGATCGCGTTCTCGTATTCGGAGAGCTCGGAGGCCGAGAGCTTGCGCGCCTCGAAGTCCGGGATGTTCTTCGGCAGCGAATCGACGGCGACCTTCTTCTCGCGCGCGACGATCGCGAGCATCGCTTGCTTCGCCGCGGTGCGCACGTCGGGCACGGGGTCGCTCTCCTCGACGCCCGTCAAGAATGCCATCGCCGGGTCCGGATCGATCTTGCCGATCCGTGCGAGCCCGCCGATCGCGTTGATGCGAATGCGGCTGCGCTCGTGCTTCGCCGCCTTCACGAGGAACGCGACGCCGCGCTTGCCGACCTTCTTCGCCGCCGGCACGACCGATCGCATCGCGACTTCCTCGGGGACATCGAGGGACGCCGTCAGCTCGTCATCCGTGTGGCCGATCAGCGCAGCGAGCGCATCGACCACGACGTCCGTGATCTCCGGCTTCGTCGTCGCTGTCGCCGCGACGACCTGCGGCACGAACGGCCGCATCACGGTGCCGAGCCGCGTGACGGCATCCGCCGCCGCACTGGCCGCGAGCACCTCGCTATCGCGCAGCATCATCGCGATCTCGAGCGCGGGATGCCCCGCCGCCGCCATGCCGAGCGCCGCATTCGCACGCACGTGCGCGCGTCCGTCGGCGGCCATCGCCGTCAACTCGCCGACATCGAGCTGCTTGCCAAACGGCGCGAGCTCTTCCCACTTGAGCTTCCGCTCGTCGAGCGAAGGCGGCTTGTCGGCTTTCGGCGCCGGCGCAGCCACAGCCGCAGCCGCTTTGGGCTTGTCGTCCGCGGGAGCCGGTGACGGTGCTGGAGCCTTCCCCTCTTTCGTCATGGCGCCATCCTAGCCCCATCGGGGCGGGCGCTCAGCGTTTGCGGAGATCTTCTCGGTCGTTGACCAGCGACAGGAACGCGTACGCACGCGCTTGGTCCTTGAGCTTGTCGAACCGGCCCGACGCACCACCGTGGCCCGACGTCATGTCGATGTCGAACACGACGAGGTTCTGGTCGGTCTTCGCCGCGCGCAGCTTCGCGACGTACTTCGCCGGCTCGTAGTACTGCACCTGGCTGTCCCACAGGCCCGTCTTCACGTAGATCGACGGATACGCCTGCGGCTTGATCTGATCGTACGGCGAGTACGCCAGCATGTAGTCGTACGCGGCCTTGTCGGCCGGATTGCCCCACTCGTCATATTCGTTGGTGGTCAAAGGAATCGTCGCGTCCATCATGGTCGTCACCACGTCGACGAACGGCACGAACGTGGTGATGCCGCGATAGAGGTCCGGTCGCAAGTTCGCGATCACGCCCATGAGCAGGCCACCGGCGCTGCCACCCGTCGCGAACACGCGCTCCTTCGCGCCGTACTTGGACTTCACGAGGTGCTCGGTGACCGCGATGAAATCGGTGAACGTGTTCATCTTCTCGAGCAGCTTGCCGTCCTCGTACCAGACCCGGCCCATCTCCTCGCCGCCGCGAACGTGCGCGATCGCGTAGACCCAGCCTCGATCCAGGAGGCTGACGCCGGTCTGGTTGAAGCGAGGCTCCGTCGAGAACCCGTACGAGCCGTAGCCGTGGACGAGCAGCGGTGCGGTGCCGTCGATCTTCGTCGATTTCTTGTAGACGATCGAGATGGGCACCTGCGTGCCGTCGGTCGCGGTCGCGCGCATGTATTCGCTCGTGTACTGCTCGGGGTCGTACGTCGGAACCGGCTGCTGCTTGAGCAGCGTGCGCACCTTGGTCTTGAGGTCGAGCTCGAACACCGAGCTCGGGCGCGTGAGCGAGTCGTACGCGAACCGCAGCTTCTTCTGCGCGGGATCCGGCGTGTCGGCTGCGGTCATCGCGTACGCGGGATCCGGCGCGTCGACGACGAACGACGCCGCGCCTTTCGGCAGCACCTGCACCTTGCGGAGGCCGCCACTGCGGACCGTCGCCGCAGAAAATCCGCGATAGACGACGAAGGTCTCGACGAGCACGTCCGCGCGATGCGGGATGACGTCCTTCCAGTTCTCGAGCTTGCCTTCCTGCCCGTCCGCGACCGACGCGACCCGGAAGTTCTTCGCGTTGCTGTTCGTGCGGATGAAGAAGCGACCGTCGAGGTGATCGAGCGAGTACTCGTGATCCTTCGAGCGCGGAAAGAACACGCGCGCGGGCTTCATCGGCTGGTTGGCATCGATCAAGCGCGATTCGGAAGTCGTCGTCGAGCCGAGCTCGATCTCGATGTACTTCTTCGACTTCGTCGTGGCCAGACCTACGTAGTACTGGCCGTCTTTCTCCTCGAAGATCAGCTCCGGCTTGCCGCCGAGCACGTGGCGGAACACGCGGTCCGGGCGCAGCGTCGTCGGATCCTTGCCGGTGAAGAACAGCGTCTTGTTGTCGTTCGCCCACGCCACGCCGGGCGAGATGTTCTCGGCCGTGTCGGGCAACAGCTTGCCGGTCTCGAGGTCCTTGACGCGAAGCACGTACTGACTGCGGCCGACCGTGTCTTCCGCGTACGCGACGAGCTTGCCGTTGCGGCTCACCTGATACGAGCCGATCAAGAAGAACTTGTGTCCCTGCGCGAGCTCGTTGCCGTCCAGCACGATCTGCTCGGGCGCCTGCATCGTGCCCTTGCGACGCGCGTAGATCGGATACTGCTTCCCGGTCTCGAAGCGCGCGTAGTACCAGTAGCCGTCGTCGAGCGTCGGCACCGACGAGTCGTCCTCCTTGATGCGGCCGCGCATCTCGGCGAACAGCGTCTCCTCGAGAGCCTTTGCCGGCGCGAGCACGGCGGTCGTGTACGCCTTCTCGGCCTCGAGGTACGCGAGCATGTCTTTGTCTTTGCGCGTGTCGTCGCGGAGCCAGTAGTACGGATCGACACGCGTCCCGTGCGGCGACTTCACCTCGTACGGCTTCTTCGCCGCGACCGGCGCGACCGGACCCGTCGGTGCCGTGGGCGCGACGACGACGGGAGGCTGCGGTGGGGCGGGCTGCACGGGCGCGGGCGTCGTCGCCTTCTGCGCGCCCTCCATCGGGCAACAGCTACCGATCAGCGCAACTGCAAGCAGCGTCTTGCGCATCAGTCGTCGTCTCCTTCGTCTTCGCCGTCTTCTCCTGCGATCTCGTCGGCGAGCTCGTTGAAAAACTCGTCGCTCAGCAGATAGAACGCCCACATTCGCTCGACGGGCTTCACGCCGCGCTGCTCTTGCCAGAGCACGAGGTCGTCGAACTCGCCGTCGTACCAGCCCCAGATGAAGCGGGCGCGCATGGGATCGAGGCGGCGCCGCTTGAGCTCGGCGACGACATCTTCCATCTCGTCGTCGTCGAACTCGTCGACCAGGTCGGTGGCTTCGTCGATCACGCGGCCGAGGTACGCGATGCCCTTCTTCGTCAGGTCCCAGCGATTCTTGCCGCTGTTGAGCAAGACGTGCTCGTCGACGGCGAGCTGCTGCAACACCTCGTCGAGCGGCGACAGCTCCGAGGGCAACACGACGGGAAACGTCATCCCGCCCTCCTTGGGCTTCATGTCCATCTTCTTCAAGACGTAGAGACCCGCATAGGTCTGCTTGTCCTCGTCACTGACGGCTTGATCGGGACGCTTTTCGAGCTCGCTATTCACGCGCGGGACGATACGCCAAGCATCAGCCGTGAGGCGGATCCGGTCGCCTGGATCGAGCCACGCACGAACGTCACCGGCGCCGTAGTGCGCGCCCGGCGGCTGCGCGAGCTGCGCGCGATGCGGATTGCACATCACGAGGACGACATGCTTCGCCGGCGGCAGGTGTGGCAACCACTGCGCGGCGAATGCACTCGCGTCCGCGCGCGCGACAACGTCACCGACCTCGAAGTCGAGCTCGACGTCTTGCTCGCGGGCCGCGCCATCATCGGCGGCATGGATCGCGAGCAACAGCACGTCATCCACACGGCGCCGCCAGTGTGGCGACTCGAGCCACACGCGCGCAACCTTCGCCCAGCCGTAGCCGGCGTAGTCGGGATCGCAGTCGCGATCCAGCGCGAGCAGCTCGACGACCGGCCGCTCGCGAAACGGAATGTCGACGATCTTCAAACGGCGCGAACGCGCTGCCCGCCGAGTCGCACGCCGAACCGGCTACCACCGCGCGAGCGCGAGGTACCACCGGTCGACTTGCCACCGCCGTACGAACGACCGCTCTGCGAGCTTTTCGAGAACCGGCTCGGGTTCGCTGCGCGGTAGCTCGAGCGCTGGTTGCCGATGGCCGCGGCGCGCGTCTGCGACGTGGTGTACGGCTGCCGATACATCGGCGCGTACGACGGCATGAACATGCTCGAGATCATCGCGCCCATCAGCATGCCCGAGGCGATGCCGAAGAACGGCGAGTGATAGCCCGAGTAGTGGCCATGACCCGAGGTCTGGTACTGCGCGTTGCCGTCCTTCACCTCGCGACGGATCGTGAAGATCTTCTCCGGCTCCTCGACCGTACCGCTCGAGTCCTTGTCGAAGAAGCCGGTGACGACCTGCGACTTGTCCTCGTGGTCCTGCACGTGGACACTGATGATCTCGTCGCCTTCGTAGATCTCGTTGATGCGCTTCTCGAGATCTTCGGGTCCCTCGGCCTGCTTGTAGGCCTCGTTCACCTTGTCCCAGTCGATCTTGACGTTGGTGTTCGCGGTTGCGGCCCAGCGCTCGTTGCCCTTGTCTTCTTCCGAAGAGCAGGCCACCGGACCGATCAACAGCGAAACGCCGAGGAAGGCGGCGAGCAGCTTGGTTTTGGTAAGCATGTGGGAACCGTAGTGTTTACGCAGGTGAAGTCAAGCTACCTACCCGGCGACTTGCAGGTTGTTTGTATTCCGTCATTAAACGTCACGCGCCCGGAAGTCGACAATTACTGGTTTGTATAGAGAAACGTGTCGTCGCCGTGGGTCGCCGTGACGACCAGGACGGTGTCGGCCTTGATGCTCGGCGCGAGCCCGAGCCAGACCTGCTCGACCATGTCGACGTGCTGGTCGTCGTACGCCATCACCGCAAGGATCTGCTTGACCCACTTGTCCTGCGCCGAGACGTTCATCGAGGACTCCTGGATGTCCTCGAGCTTGCGCTGGATGATCGTCGTCGCGGTCTGCACCGTGTATGGCGAGCCGAACGGAAACTGCACGGCGCGCACGACCGAGACGCCGATCTTGTGCCCGTCGACGGTGACGAGGATGTCGGTGATCTTGCCAGCCGTGTCGTAGATGATCTGGGTCTCGGCCTTGAGGAAGCCTGCTTGCTCGCAGCGCGCGAGCTGCTCGAACGCGAAGACCTCGGAGAGTAGCGAGCTGCCGCCGGCGTTCGGCAGCGATGCGATCGTCTGCGCGCCCGGCGTGAGTAACGGGCGGTCTGCGGGATCGTTGTAGCGGCGCGAGAACGACATCGCGTCCTTGACGAGCAGCGGCGATGCGCCGGTGAGCTCGGGATCGTTCAGCACGCCGCACATGCCGGCCAGCGTGTAGAGCGCGGCGGGTGGTGCGTCAGGCGTTGGTGCTTCGTTGCCGGCGATCGGCGCATCGGACGAAGGCGCCGTGCCGCTGCCGCCGCAACCCCCATGGCCGGCAGCCGCGCCGATGATCGCGAGAAGGAGCAGCCGCATGGGGCGAGCACGCTATCACCAACATCGCGCGCCACAAACGACGACTTTCGCGGCGCCATCGTGCAAGTTATGCCCATGGATGTCGCGCTGTTCGGCGCCGCTGGCTACTCCGGCCTCGAGCTGGTCAAGCTGCTCGCCACGCACCCGAGGGTGCGCGTCGTCTGCGCCGCGAGCGACGCGAATGCGGGCCGCCCCGTGGCCGAGCTCGTCGGCCGTCCGCATCCGCTCAAGTTCGTGAAGACGGCCGATGCGCTGGCGATCAAACACGACCTCGCGCTGCTCGCGGTGCCACCCGAGCCGGCGAAGGAGATCGCCGCGGCGCTGCTCGCGAAGGGCGTGCGGGTCGTCGATCTCTCGAACGCGCACCGCGCGAGTGACGTGTACGGGCTGACGTCGCTGTTCTCGGACCGCGCCCGTGACGCGAAGCTCGTGGCGAATCCCGGTTGCTACGCGACGTGCGCGATCACCGCGATCGCGCCGCTGTTCGAGAACGATCTCGTCGACGGGATCGTCGCCGTCTCGGCGGGCTCGGGCGTCACCGGCGCCGGGCGAACCGCAACGGCCGAGATGAGCCTCGGCGAGATGTACGGCGAGGTTCGCGCGTACCGCGTGCTCAAGCACCAGCACGTCCCCGAGATCGAAGCAGCGCTCGCGCGGGTCGGCATGAAGCCAACGAACCGCGTGGTCATGACGACGCACCTCTTGCCGATCGCGCGCGGCATCTTCATGACGGTCACGGCGAAGCTGGCTCGTAAAGCGACGGGGCTCATCGAGATGTATCGAACGATGTATGCGGGCGATCCGACGGTCATCGTCGGCGACGCACCCGAGGACGTCTCGCTGCGCAAGGTCGTCGGAACCAACACGTGTTTGGTCGGTGTCGCGTCGGATGATGAGGTCGTCGTCGTGACCGCGGCCCTCGACAACTTGCTGAAGGGCGCCGCCGGTCAGGCGATCGAGAACATGAACTTGATGGCGGGCTTCCCGCGGATGGCAGGGCTCGAGCATCTCGCGAGGCAGCTATGAAGCTTCCACGTGGCTTTCGATGGGCAGGCGTCGCGTGCGGGATCAAGCCGCACCGCCCCGACCTCGCGCTCGTGGTGTCAGACGTCGACGCGGCGTGCGCCGGTGCATTCACGGTCAATCGCGCGAAGGCAGCGCCCGTCGTCGACGCGGAGAACCGCCTGCCGGCGGAGCGCATGCGCGCGATCCTCGTGAACAGCGGCAACGCGAATGCACTGACGGGGCAAGAAGGTCTCGAGGCGGTCGGCATCGTCGTCGCAGCGGCGGCGAAGGCGCTCGGCATCGAGACGTCGCAGATCGTGACTGCGTCGACGGGCGTGATCGGTATGAAGCTGCCGCATCACAAGATCGTCGCGGCGATGCCAAAGCTCGTCGAGCAGCTCTCGACCGAGCCGGACCGTGCGGCCGAGGCGATCATGACGACGGACACGACGCGCAAGCTGGCGTCGCGGACGATCGCGCTCGGTGGCATGCCGGTCACGATCGCCGCCGTCTGCAAGGGCTCCGGCATGATCGCGCCTCAGCTCGCGACCACGATCGCGCTGATCGTCACCGACTGCGCGATCGATGCAGAGGTCCTCGACGACGCGCTGGAGGCCTCGACGCGCGCCACGTTCGATCAGCTCACGATCGACGGCGACATGAGCACGAACGACTCGGTCTTCGTGCTCGCGAACGGGCTCGCCGGCAATCCGCGCATCACGTCGCACGACGCCCACTACGAGCAGTTCGCGCAGGCGATCATCGACCTCAACGACGAGCTCGCCCGCGCGATCGCCGCCGACGGCGAAGGCGCGACGAAGCGAATCGTCACGCTCGTCACGGGCGCGCCGAGTGAAGCGGTCGCGCGCGACATCGCGAAGAGCATCACCGGATCCCCACTCGTCAAGGCCGCCGTGTTCGGCGGCGACCCGAACTGGGGCCGAGTCCTGTCGACGGTGGGCTCTCGCGCGGGCTCGCAGAACTACGACATCGATCCGGCGAACGCCGAGGTCATCATCCAGGGCATCGAGGTCTACGATCAGGCCCCGCTCCCGTTCGACCGCGCCGTGCTGCGCGCGAAGCTCCGCGAGCCCGAGGTCGTGATCGATGTCGAGCTGCGCGCGGGCGATCACGAAGCACGCGCCTACGGCTGCGACCTCTCGTACGACTACGTGAAGCTGAACGCCGACTACACGTCGATGCTCGTCGAGGCGCCCGACGGCGGCCTCGCGAAAGACGACCGCCTCGGCAACTACTCGCCGGCGTTCAAGCGCGCGCTCCTCGTCGAGGCGCTCTCGTACATCTCTCGCTTCCGCGGCAAGCGCTGCGTGATCAAGTACGGCGGCGCCGCGATGACGCGCGACTCGCTGATGCGCTCGTTCTGCGACGACGTCCTCCTCCTCCACTCCGTCGGGCTCGCGCCGGTCGTGATCCACGGCGGTGGCCCCGAGCTGACGCGCGTCCTCGAGAAGCAAGGCGGCCAACTCGAGCTCGTCGACAACATCCCGATCACGTCGCGCGATGACCTGCGTGTCGTCGAGCAGGTCACGAACCAGATCAACACCGAGCTCGTCACGCTGCTCAACCGCCGCGGCGCACACGCCGTCGGCCTGTCGGGCAAGGACGCCGCGCTCCTACGCGCGAAGAAGATCACGCGCGAAGACGGCCGCGACCTCGGTCAGGTCGGCGACCTCGTCGAGGTCAACAGCGCGTTCTTGCGCACGCTGCTCTCGCAGGGCTACATCCCGGTGATCGCGCCGATCGGCATCGGCGCCGACGGCGAAGGCTACGACCTCTCGGCCGACTTCGTCGCCGCCGAGATCGCCGTCGACCTCGGTGCCGAGAAGCTGATCTACCTCTCGAACGTCGCGGGCGTCATCGAGCGCGGCGACGTGATCTCCGAGCTCTCGGCCACCGAGCTCCGCACGAAGGCCGAAGCCGGCGTGATGACCGGCGGCATGGCGCTCAAGGCCACCGCGATCCTGCGCGCGCTCGCGGGCGGCGTCAGCGCGGTCCACCTGATCGATGGCCGCGCGCCGCACAACGTGATCGCCGAGCTGTTCACGGATACCGGCGTCGGCACCGTGATCCGCCCCGATCTGAAGTGAGTCACTTGTAGATGCGAACGCGCATGTAACGTGACTCGTAGGTCGACAGCACCGTCCCGCCCGCGTCGTAGCTGGTGACGCCGGTGCCGCAATAGACATTCAGCTTGCCGTCCGCGGTGAAGCTGCCGCTGCGGCGGCTCCAGCTGCACGCAGGTTCCATCGGTGCCGCGGCACCCGTGTTCGTGCAGGTCGATCCCGTGGGGCATCCGTTGACGGCGTCGACGCCGTTCGTCGTCTGTCGGAAGTCGCACTGCTCCACGGCGAAGTCCATGTCGCGCGTCACGCCATCGACGAGCGCGAAGTATGTCCGGGTCTCGGACCTCGAGCTCGCGTTCATCACGCTGCGGGTCCGCGTGACGCACGTGACATCGGTGCCGGTCAGCATCGTGTTGTTGTCGTCCGCGTCGACGCGCGGCGTGCCGCTGTCGTCGCCGTCTGCGGCACTGCCACACGCCACGAGTCCCAAGAAGATCAATGCGCGCATGCCGCGGTCATACCCGACCGCCGAACGAGATGTCGACGACGTTTCGTGCGAGCGCGATTCTGCGGGCGAAGTTATTTCTTGCCGACAGTGGAATAACCCGCGTCCATCGCGAGGAATCGGCCGAGGCGCGCCTTCGTGCGGAGCGCCTTCGCGAACTCGGTCTCAGTCCTCGTGTTCGGCTTGGCGAGCAGCTCGGAGACGAGCAGGTCCGACGGCTGCGCACGTGCAAGCTTGCTCGCCGCCACATCGGCGAACGTCATGCGCATGCCGGCGAGCAACGAGTGGACGCGGCCGCGCTCGTAGGCGCCGACAACCATCAGGCCGCACGTCTCTTCCTTGACAGAGCCGTCGAGCGAGCTCGAGAGGCGCAGAACGATTCGGAGACTCACGCCGTCGGTCGTCGCGTCGATGAAGTCGAGGGTCGCGGCGCCGTCGGTGGTGCGCATCGGAAACGTCTCGGCGCACACCGTCGCCAGATCTTCGGGTGTCGTGAGTGGTGGCGTGTTTGTTACGGCCGCCTCCGTCGCAGCGATCAGCTTGCCGAGCCGAGACCGGGCGGAGAGCGCCTTCGCGAAGTCGTCGGCGGTGACAACCGTCTTGAGCTTGAGCACGTCGGCGCGGAACAGGTCGTGCGGCATCAGCGTTTCGACGGGCCCCATCAGCGCGCGCGCCATCACGCGCCGCATGCCCTCGAGGAGCGCACGCGTGCGAGCGGGCACGTGGCTGCCGAGAGCCCCCCAGTAGACCTCCTGCTCCTTCACATCTCGGATCGACATGTTAGATGTGGCGTCATCGAGGTCCCAGACGACGAGACGCAGCACGATGCGCAGAGACGGCCCGACGAGCGTGAGGTTGACGTACTCGAGCGACGCGAGGTCGTTCTCGGCCTTCATCGGAAAGATCTCGCGACACAGCTCGTCGAGGCGCACCAACGCCGCGCTCGGCGGATCGCCACCGGCGACCAACCACGCGAGCGGCTCGAGGAGCGCTCTTTCGAATTCCTCCGCGGTTTCCGCGTCCGACTCCGCCACGAACGGCTGGAACAGATCGCTCGGCTTGCACTTCGCGAAGACCGCCTGGTCGGCGCAGTTTCCGAGCACCCGCGAGAACGCGGTCAGGAACGCCGCGACCCGCTCGAGCGTACCGAACGCGTACTCGTCGAACGCGAGGCTCTCCTCGCGAACCTCGCCGCCGGTGACGAGTCTCAAAATAACAACCGACTGGTACGAAACGTATGCGGTCCCGCCGTACTCGAGTGTGACCGCGCCACCGGCCGCCTGGATCGGGAACATCCTCCGGAACAGCGCGTCTGCGTCCTCGGGATCCGACAAGAGCGGATCAGTAACACACGATCGCAGGCGACGACTATGGGCGCAGGCCGACGGCGGTTCGGTCGTCTCCCCGCTGCGCCGCCGTGTCCGCTACTTCTTGCCGACCGTCGAGTACGGCGCGTCCATGTTCGTCGGCGTCGCCTTGTTCTCGGCGACCGAGAACGACTCCGCATCCGACGGGAACGCACCGCTGCGCACGTCCGCGACGTAGCTCTTCACGGCGTCCTGGATCCGCGCGCCCATCGTCTCGTAGCGGCGCACGAAGCGCGGCTTGAACGACTCGTCCATGCCGAGCATGTCGTAGCTGACGAGGACCTGCCCGTCGCAGCCCGTGCCCGCGCCGATGCCGATCGTTGGGATGGCGAGGCGCTGCGTGATCTCGCGCGCGATGTCGGCGGGAATGGCCTCGAGGACGATCGAGTAGGCGCCGGCGTCTTCGAGCGTCTTCGCATCGGAGAGCAGGCGTTCGCGACCGCCGACGTCACGGCCCTGGACCTTGAAGCCGCCGAGCTGGTGATACGACTGCGGCGTGAGGCCGATGTGGCCCATCACCGGGATGCCGGCGTTGACGAGGCGGTGCACGAGCTCGGCGTGCACGGCGCCGCCCTCGATCTTGACCGCGTGACAGCCGCCCTCCTTCATCAGGCGGCCAGCGGCGGTGACGCCTTGCTCGTACGAGGCTTGATACGACATGAAGGGCATGTCGCCGACGACGTGCGAGCGACGCGCGCCCCGCACGACGGCGCGGCAGTGATACGCGATCTCCTCGAGCGTGACCGGCAGGGTCGTGTCGTGACCCTGGATGACCATGCCGAGCGAGTCGCCGACGAGGAGCACGTCGGCGCCTGATTCGTCGAGGAGACGCGCAAATGTGGCGTCGTAGGCAGTGAGCATTGCGATCTTTTCGCCGCGCTCTTTCATCTGCCGGAGGGTGTGGATGGTGACCTTCGTGGTCTTCATTCCGCCCGCTTTCTTATTCGTCTGGGGGTATGCCGCGATCCGAGTCCCGCGCCCCAACATCGGGGCTACGCGCTCGTTGGCTACTAGATGCTGCATAGCATCGTTTCTGACTGCTTAGAATCGGCATGTTTAACCACGCGCGAGGCGCGGCTTTTTCGCAAAGCGGTGGGCATGCGCGATGCAACCTCGCGATCGAGGAGGCACATCATGGGCTACTCGCAACGCGGCGAAGTCATCGATCGGGAGGGCGAGGTCATCTATCGGGCGGCCGGATTCCATGATCCGCCGACCGCGAAAGAGCGCGCGACGCAGGCGCAGATCGCGAGCGGCAGCTCCTTCGAGCTGGTCACGGGCGTGATCGGCGCGGTGATCGCGGTGAGCGGCGTCGCCGGCTACTTCCCGGCGTACATGGCCGCGATCGCGACGATCGCGATCGGCCTCGCGCTGATCGCGCAGGGCGGCACGCTGGCGGCGCGCTGGCAGACCGGGCCGCATGTCGCGAGCACGGCGCGAATCGAAGCGCTCGGGATCGGGACCGAGGTGATCGGCGGGTTCGCCGGCATCGCGCTCGGGGCGCTCGCGCTGCTCGGTGTCGCGCCGTCGGTGCTGTCGCCGGTGGCGATGATCGTAGTCGGTGCCGCGCTTCTGTTCGGCGGGCCGGCAGAGCCGCAGCTCGCGGCTGCAGCACCGCGCGCACGGCAGCCGTTCCGCGTGGCGCGCGACTCGATGCGTACGGCGTCGAGCGTGATGGTGATGGGCGGCCTCGCGGGCATCGTGCTGGGCGTCCTCGGCCTGACGCTCGACCGCTACACGTTCGTGCTCGCGAACATCGCGGCGCTCTGCGTCGCCGGTGCGCTCACCGTCGCAGGTGGTGCAGTCACGGCACGCTTCGGTCGTCGGTTCGCCTGACATCGAGTAGTGTCGGCGCGTGCAGCAGCATGACGTCGTCATCGTCGGCGGTGGCCCCGCCGGCATTTCGACCGCACTGCACCTGCAAGCCGCCGCGCCGGACCTGCGCGTCGTCGTGCTCGAGAAGGAGCGCTATCCGCGCGAGAAGATCTGCGCGGGCGGGATCGGCGCGCGGGCGTTTCGCATCCTCGAGAAGATCGGTGTCGCCGTCGACTGTCCGTGCGTGCCGCTCGACGCCGTCGCGATGCGCATCGCCGGCGAGACCGTCGTGGTGAACGAGCCCGGCTGCGGCGCGGTCGTACGGCGCATCGAGTTCGATCACGCGTTCGCGAAGGTGGCGACCGCGCGCGGGATCGACGTTCGCGACGGCACGGCGGTCGAAACGATCAGGGTCACCAATGACGGCGTGGTCATCAACGAGTCTCTGCAGGCACGCGTGCTCGTCGGCGCCGACGGCGTCGCGGGCATCGTGCGCCGCTTGTCGGGATTTTCGCGCGGCGAGCTCCGCGCGCAAGCGGTCGAGCTCGACACCGAAGGCGTCTCGCGCGATCTGCCACGCGATACCGTCGTATTCGACTTCTCGACGACAGACCTCCGCGGCTACGCCTGGGACTTCCCCACTGTCGTCGCCGGCGAGCCGCTCGTGTGCCGCGGCGTCTACGTGCTGCACGACGGTCAGCGGCACGCGCCCGCCGAGCCCCGCACGCGCCTGACCACGTACCTCGCGGAGCGCGGTCTCGAGATCGGCCGCTATCGCATCAAGCAGTTCGCCGAGCGCGGCTTCGAGCCGGGCGCGGAGATCTCGAAGCCGCGTGTCGTGCTCGTCGGTGAAGCAGCAGGCATCGACATCGCGACCGGCGAAGGCATCGGCCAGGCGATCGAGTACGGCAGCGTCGCCGGACCGTATCTCGCGAACGCGCTCGCCGAGGACACGCTCGGCTTTGGCGATTGGCGCCAAACGATCGAGAAGCATCACCTCGGCTTTCAGATGGCGATCCGCCACGGCTGCTATCGCGCCTTCTATGGCCGCCGCCGCCCGAAGATCGAGCGCGTGATGCCGAAGCTGAACCAGCTGTTCCGCGTCGGCGTGCAGGACTTCGCCGGCGTGCCGCTCTCGAAGCTCGCACTCGTGCGTGGTGCCGGGCAGTTTCTCGTCGCGTTCGCGCGCGCGAAGCTCGCCTAGCAACACCTGTGAACACCGGTGAACGCAATAAAACGGCGCGTAGCGCGATCACGCGAGCTTCGCCGCTGGCACACGCCGCGCACGACAGGCATGCGATGAGATTCTTCGCGATCGCGCTACTCGTGGTGGGATGTGGGTCCTCGTCGAAGTCTTCGACGAAGCCGGAGCAGCCGGCAGAGACCCCGGCCGAGAAGGCCGAGCGTGAAGCGCGCGAGGTGCGCGAGCGTCGCCGCGAGGAGATCGACGCGATGAAGCCTGCGGAGCCCTACGAGCTGCGCGACAAGCTCGCGTACCAAACGAGCGATCGCTGCGGCCAGGGACCCTATCGATTCGAGACCGACTCGCTGAAGACAAAGTTCGGCGAGCGCATCGAGGTCTATGCGTGTGGCAAGCACGCGATCAGCGGCAACTACCGGATGACCACGACGCGCAAGTCCGGCACGCCGAGCACGTTCGAGCGCTCGTTCGGATCAAGCGGCGCCGACAATGCCGCGTGTAAGGGCAAGCCGGTCGCGGCGGTCGTGACGTCAGGCGGCGGTGGCGGCGGTAGCGGCGGTGGCGGCGGTACCGGCGGCAAGGGCTCGACGGCGGCCGCGCCCGCGAAGGTCGAGCCGACGAAGCTCTCGAGGACGACGAACATCGCGACCGACTGCGTGCGCACGTACATCACGGAGTACGGCTGGCAGACGATGGGTGAGGCTCCGGCCCTCGACGGCCGCATCGCGATCGACATCTGGTCTGCGGAGCCGAACGACCTCGAGGGTCTCGTGTTCGTGATCGAGCGCCACGGCGCCGTTGCCGACATGACCCGCGAGCGGTGGGACGCGTACCAGAAGGCGTACGGCGACTGGTACGTGATCTATCGCAAGCACCAAGACGATCTGCTCGCGACCGGAGACTGGAAGATCGTCGACAACTCCGTGAAGACGCCGCCGCCGCCCGCGCCGCGCGCGGAGACACCGACGCCCCGCCCGAGCAAGAACGCGCGCTGGATCCCGGGCTACTGGCTCTACGAGGAAACCAAGTTCCACTGGATCACCGGCCTCTGGGACGTGCCCGAGGAAGACATCAAGAAGGAGCTCACCGTCCAGGCGCCGACGCCGCCGCCCGCCGAGCCGGTTCGCGTCGAGGCACCGGTCGAGCCCGCGCCATCGCGCACGGCGGTGTGGACGCCCGGCAGCTGGCAGTGGAACGGCGCCGCATATATCTGGATCGCGGGCGCGTGGCGGATCCCGCCGACCCCCCACCAAGTGTGGCAGCCGCCGACGTGGACCGTTCGCCCAGGCCGCGCGGTCTACGTGCCCGGCGGCTGGCGCGTTCGCATCGGTCGCTGACATCTCAGGAAACTGAGACGCGTCGATTGAATGACGCGAGCTTGCAGTTGGTTCGACACTTGCTCTCTTCTGGGCATGCGCGTTCTCTGTGCCGTCTTCATGCTCGCGACCGGCTGCCTCGATGGTGGCGGTGGCAAGCGGGTCCTCGCGACCGGCGAGACCCCCGCCGAGCCCACCACCACCTCCAGGAGCTGCGCGGGCCTCCCGATGGATTCGTATTCGCTCGGCGAAACGATGACGATCGAAGCGAAGACGTTGCGCGTCTCTGTCAGCTACGGCGGCGGCTGCGAAGATCACGAATTCGCGGCGTGCTGGGACGGTACGATCCTGGAGTCGAGCCCCTCGCAGCTGACGCTGACGCTCGCCCACGACAACCACGACGATCTGTGCGACGCGTTCGTCACCCGCGATCTGTTCATCGACATCTCCGCCCTGCCCGGCGGCTTCGGTGCGCCGGCGCGCGCGACCACGAGCACGATCCGGCTCGTGAAGCTCGCGAACTGACTAGCGCAGGAAGCGCTGCACGATCGCGCGAAGGTTGACCGGATCGAACGGCTTCTCGAGATGCTCCTTGAGTGAGCTCGACAGAAACTCGCGCGCTTCGGCTGTGAAGGCGCCACCCGTCATGAAGATCATGCGGTCCGCCTGACGCGGGGCCAAACGAGTGAGCTCGCGATGCAGCTCCATGCCCGTCATATCGGGCATCATGAGGTCGCACACGATCAGGTCGAACTCCTCACCCGCAAGACAGCGCCTCAGGGCGTCGCGCGCGGCGTCGGTCGCGACCACCTCGTGCTGCTTCGATAGAACCCTGACCATTCCCCGGACCACCAGCGCCTCGTCATCGATCACGAGGATTCGCCCACGGCGCGGCACCACGGTGGGTCTCTTCGGCCGGGCCGAGACCTCCCGAGGCAGTGCCTTGGTGATGGGCAGCGCGATGTGAAATTTCGTTCCCTTCCCGAGCTCGCTCGCCACGGTGAGCTCCCCGTCCATGTCCGTCACCAAGCGCTGCGAGATCGCGAGTCCGAGTCCGGTCCCGACGCCGACGGGCTTGGTCGTGAAGAAGGCATCGAAGATCCGCGGAAGCACGTGCGGCGGAATTCCTGGCCCGCTGTCGCTGACCTCGATCACGACTCGTTCGCCTTCCATGCGCGTCGCCACATGGATCTCGTTGTGCTCGACGCGCCCCTCGGGGATGGCCTGCGCGGCGTTCACGAGCAGGTTCAAGAACACCTGGCCGAGCCGCGCCTCGTTCGCGAAGACCCCGACCGTGGCGCCATAGTTCTTCACCAGGCGTGCACGGTGGCGGATCTCGTTCCAGGCCATGCGCAGCGAAGACTCCATGATCGCCTTCACGTCGACGGGCGCCTTTGGATCTTCGATCGGTGAGCGCGAGAACAGCTTGAGATCTCTGACGATGAAGCGAACGCGCTGCGTGGCGTCGCGCGCGTCGTTGAGCGGCTCCATGAGCTCGCTACGAAACCAGGTGTCGGCGTTTTCGACCGCCTGTGTTCCGTCGGCGAGCTTCGCGACTGCTTCCGCCACGAACTCGAGGTTCGCGATCACCGCCGCGAGCGGGTTGTTGATCTCGTGGGCGACCCCGGCGGCCAGGGTGCCCACCGAGGCCATGCGGTCGCTGACCATCAGCTGCGCGTGCAGCTTCCTGCGCTCGGTCTCGTCGCGCACCATGCCGAGGTTGCCGACGTGGACACCTTCCGCATCGAGCAGCTGCGTGCCCGCGATGTTGCACCAGATCTCGGTGCCATTCCGATGGAGAAACGTACTGTCGATCGCGACCTTCACGCCGTGCGCGCACTGCGCGAACGAACCGGTCGCCTCGAACTTGGACGCCTCGGTCATGTACGCGAAGACGTCGGTCCCCAACATCTCGCGGGGTGTGTAGCCAAGCATCTCGGCGAAGCGCCGGTTGGCGAACGCGATCTTTCCGTCGAGCGCGAGCTTGAGAATTCCGTCACTCGTTGCCTCGACGATGTCTCGGTACTGGTGCTCGCTCTCGCGCAGCGCGTTTTCACCGTGCTTCTGCGTGGCGCGCCCGGAGACGCGTTCGATCGAATGCCGGATCACCCGCTCCAGCAGTTGCGAGGTGATCTGATCCTTCACGAGGTAATCGGCTGCACCGAGGCGCATCGCCATGACGTCGACCTCGTGGTCACCACGACC
Organism: Myxococcota bacterium; assembly: GCA_030857175.1. GTDB lineage: Bacteria > Myxococcota_A > Polyangia > Haliangiales > Haliangiaceae > JABFXX01. The sequence continues at coordinate 68,515 of JALZOJ010000025.1, forward strand.
GGTGAGCAGGATCATCGGCGCCTTGAAGCCGCGCGCGACGCCCGCGGTGATCAGCTCGAGGCCTGTGCGCGCCCCGAGTCGATAGTCGACGAGGCAGACGTCGTAGGGCTTTTCGAGCTCCACGACAGCCTCCTCGTAGGTTCGCACCCAGGTCACCACGAACGACGCTCCCTCGTGGTCACGCAGAAGCTTGCGCGTGAGGAGATAGTCTTCCTCGTCATCCTCGACGAGCAGGAGCTGGAGCGACATGGTCAACTCCCAACCGCCGGCTCGGGGAGTCGCACGATCTGGAACCAGTACAGCCCCAGCACCCGCATCACCTCGACGAGCCCTGCCAGGGTGATCGGCTTGCTGATGTACGAGTTACTTCCGAGATCGTACGTGCGCGTGATGTCTTGCTCTGCTTGCGAAGTCGTCATGACCACGACCGGGATTCGCCGCAGCGCGGGATCCGCCTTGATCTGAGCGAGCGCTTCGCGGCCATCCATCCTCGGCATGTTGAGGTCGAGAAGGATCAGCCCGGGCTCCGGCGAGAGTGCCGGCGGCGCCCACGCTCCGCGGTGATGAAGGAAGTCGAGCAGCTCTTCGCCATCTGCGACCCAGTAGAACTCGTTTGCGAGGCGATTCTTGTCGAGCGCCTTGCGCGTCATCTCTCGGTCCTCGGCATCGTCGTCCGCCAGCAAGATCACGATCGCCTTTGCTTTATTTTCCACGACTAGCTCCGTTTCCGTTGAGCAACCGGCAAGGTGACGATGAACGTCGAGCCTTGTCCTGGTTGGCTGCGTGCCGTGATCGTTCCGCCATGACGCTCGACGATCCGCCGGCAGACGGCGAGACCGATGCCCGTGCCCTCGTAGACACCGCGGCCATGAAGACGCTGGAAGATGGTGAACACCTTCTCGAGGTACTTCTCGTCGAACCCGATACCGTTGTCGGCAACCGAGATCCGACACGCTGCTTCTGGATGCATTCGACCCATTGCATCGAGGCCCTCGACGAGCTCGGCGGTCACACGCACGATCGGCGGTACGTCCTTGCGGTGAAACTTGAGAGCGTTCCCGATCAAGTTCTGGAGCAGCTGCCGCATCTGGATCTGATCACTGGCAACGATGGGCAAGCGCTCGAAGTCCACGCGCCCGCCGGTCTGGTGAAGGCGTGCCTCGAGATCCGAGATCACGCCGCTGAGCACCTCGTTCAGATTCACCGGAATGAGCGGCTTGCCCTTCGACGAGATCCGCGAGAACTCGAGGAGGTCCGAGACCAGTGTGGTCATCCGCGTCGTCGCGTTCTGGATCCGCTTGAGGTAATCGAGACCCTCGGCGTTGAGCGTCGCCGCCTGTTCCTCGCGCAGGCATCCTGCGAACGAATGGATCTTTCGCAGCGGTTCTTGGAGGTCGTGTGAAGCGACGGTGGCGAAGTGCTCGAGCTCGCGGTTGCTCTGTGCGAGCAACAGCGCCGAAGACCGGAGCAGATCTTCGGACCGCTTGCGCTCGTCGATGTCGGTACACGTGCCGAGCCAGCGGGTGATGACACCTTCGCCATTCCGAACGGGAACTGCACGCCGCAGAAACCAACGGTACTCGCCGTCCTTCGATCGCAGGCGATGCTCCCGCTCGTAGGCGTGACCGGTGGTGATGGCCAGCTGCCAGCGCGCGAGCGATTCGGCCTGATCGTCGGGGTGAATCAAGTCGATCCAGCGCGCATCACCAGCATCGCCTTCACGTCCCGCCAGCTCGTACCAGCGGCGGTTGTGGTAGTCGAGCTCGCCATCGGGACGAGCACTCCAGACGATCTGCGGCATCGCATCCGCAAGCTCGCGGAACTGTCGCGCGCCATCCCGAAGTGACTGCTCGGTCAACTTCCGCTGCGTGATATCGGAGTGGATGCCGGCCCACTCGCGGATCGCTCCGGTGTCGTCGAACACCGGCACCGCGTGCACGGAGAAGTAGCGATACTCGCCATCGTGCCGGCGCAGGCGATGTTCGTAGTCGCAAGGACCGCGCGCGATGACGGCATGCTCCCAGAGCTGCAGGTCGTTCGCGCGGTCATCGGGGTGGACCGCATCGATCCAGCCGCGCCCGGCGTAGTCATCGATCGTCTGCCCCGTATAGGCCGACCAGCTCGGCTGTTCGTCGACCATGTGTCCGTTCTCGTCGGTGCGCCAGATCAGCTGCGCCATCGCCAGCACCAGCGACTGGTAGCGATCGAGCTGGATGCGGAGCACCTTCGCCGCATCACCGCTGTGTTCGATCGCTTCGCGCTCGAGCTGCGCGATGCGTTGCTTGCCCCGCGAGATCTGCGTGTCTGCCGTCTCGAGTGTCATGACACCTCGGGTGGATGCGCGTCGAGCACCTCGCGCACCTTGCGGGTGAGCGTGTCGAGCGTGAACGGCTTCTGGAGATACGCGATCGTCGTGTCGAGGACGCCATGGCGAACGACGCTGTCGTCGGTGTAGCCGGACATGCAGAGGATCTTCATCTGTGGACGACCTTCGGCGAGCCGCTTGGCAAGCACCGGGCCGCTCATCTGCGGCATCACCACGTCGGTGAGCAGCAGGTCGAGCGAGGGTGACGACTCCGTGAGCAGGAGCGCCTCGCCCGCGTTGCGCGCCTCGATCACCTGATAGCCGCTGCGGCGCAGGATGTCGCGGGCCACCGCACGGACCTGATCTTCGTCCTCGACGAGCAGGATCGTCTCGGTACCTCGCAGGCTCGTCGGCGCAATCGGGATCACGCAGGAGTGGTGCGCGTCGGCATCGATGCGCGGCAAGTAGATCTTGAACGTCGTGCCGATTCCCAGCTCGCTGTAGACCCAGATGCTGCCGCCCGTCTGCTGGACGATGCCGAACACGGTCGCGAGACCGAGCCCGGTCCCCTTCCCCTGCTCCTTGGTGGTGAAGAACGGCTCGAAGATGCGGGCCTGAGTGGCCCGACTCATCCCTGTCCCGTTGTCGGACACCGAAAGCATGACGTGTGGACCGACCGTCGCGCCGTGATGTGTACGTACGTATTCCTCGTCCAAGACGACGTTCGCCGTCTCGAGCGTCAACTTGCCGCCGGTCGGCATCGCGTCACGGGCGTTGATGACGAGGTTCATGACGACCTGCTCGAGGGATCCGAGATCTGCTGAGATTCGACCCAGTCCCTCCGTGCGTAGCGCGACCAGCTCGATGTCGGCGCCCAGGATGCGCTGTAGCATCTTCTCGGTATTGAAGAGCATCTCGTCGAGATCGAGCACCCGCGGCGCCACGACCTGCTGGCGGCTGAAGATCAGCAGTTGCTTGGTCAGCCTGGCCGCACGATGTGCAGCGTTACAGATCTCCTGAGCGTCCTCGCGCATCGGCTCGCCGGGCCGGAGGTCTTCCAGCATCATCTCGCCGTAGCTGAGCACCACCGAGAGCGCGTTGTTGAAGTCGTGGGCGATGCCGCCGGCGAGCCGGCCGACCGCCTCCATCTTCTGCGCCTGGCGGAGTTGCTCGTCGCTCTGGTGCAGCAATGCCTCGGCTCGCTTGCGCTCCGAAAGATCCGAGATGTAGGCCATGCAGTTGTTCTGATCCAGCATCGCCACGCCGATCAGAACCGGCACGCGCGTCCCGTCCTTGCGGGTGAGCTCGACCTCCCACGGGCGCGCTGCCCCGGTGGCCTTCAGTTGCGTGACATCGCTCGCCTCGGCCGGCGTCTGGTTCAGCCAGTTGATCTCGCCGGCGTGCAGCTCGGCGCGCGACCAGCCGAGCATTCGTAGGTACTCGTCGTTGGCATCGTAGACCTTGCCGCTCAGATCGGCGATCGCGATGCCGACGATGCCGCACTGCCACAAGCGCGCGAAGCGTGCCTCGCTCTCGCGCCGGGCATCCTGATCGCGCTTTCGAGCGATCACCGAGCCGAGCTGGATCGCCATCGTCGTTGCGACCTCCACGACGTTCACGTCCTGGCCCCGACTGTCCTTGAACAGCTCGATGACCGCGGTGACTTCGCCGTCCGCGAGGATCGGCACGACGAGCCCCGCGTGAAGATCGAGCGCGTGGGCCGCAGCGCTTCTCGGACAATCGGGTTCCTGTGCGAGGTCCTCTGTCCAGCATGGTTTTTGAGAGGCCCACGCACGACCGAGGAGACCTTCGCCGAGCGCGAAGGTCGGCTCGACGATCGGCGCGAGGCGAGAGCGATCGTCGGGCGAGCTCGTCCACACGTGCTCGCAGACGAGCGTGTGGGTCGCGAGCTGGGGACGCCAGGCCGCCGCGAACGTCCAGTCGCCTTGTTCCCCGAGCCTACGAAGCACCACCTCGAACAGCGCCGGCACATCGGCGGCCTCGTTCGCGGCGAGGATGACCTCGTGCAGGTGCTTCAGCTCTCTCGCGATCCGGTGTCGCTCGGTGACCTCGCGGCTGAGCGCGAGCGCCTGTCCGATCTGCACCGCGATCATGCGCGCGAACGACATCCAATCGTGCTCGGTCAGATCGCGGTCGCGCGAGCCGAGCACCAACATCCCCAGACAGTCACCAGCGCTGACGAACGGGATCATCAGGGCGTACGCGACGTCGAGCCGGACGAGCAGCTGGCTCGCGGCCGCATCCCCGTCGGAGATCGCGACGGCGCGTGGCACCTTGGACGCGATCACGCGGTCGAAGAACGCGCGCTGACCGCAGAACGTACGCAGACAGGTGCTGCCCGCCTCACTGAACCCGAGGGTCGCGCCGAGCGCCAGGCCGTCTTCACCGGTCGTGCTCAGGTAGAGCGCGCCGCTCGAGATGCCGCTCGCATCGACGATGCTCGCGAGGATGTCCGGTAGGGAGCGCTTGATCGTTCCGTGTCGCGTCAGCGCCTCCGAGACTCCCGCCATCACGGATAGCATCGACGCCTGCATCGAGAACCGGAGGGCGAAGACCGCGTTCATCGCGGCCTGCCGCTCGAGCTGTCGGAGCACGCGATGGTGGTGCTCGGCCGGTGTTGCATGGTCTTGTGGTGGGGTGGCGTCGCGCGGAGCCGCGATCGCGTTCCTCACGGCCGCGACCGCATCGGTCAGGTCCGGCCGGCGCACGACGAAGGCGCTCGCTCCCATGCGCTTCGCGAGCACGCGGTCGGCTTGCTCGACGTAGTTCGAGGACGTGAGGATCACGGGCAGGCCCGCGAGCGCGCCGTCTCGCCGGATCTCGCTACACAAACGAAAGCCGTCCATCCGCGGCATCAGCACGTCGGAGAGGACCGCATCGAACGCGCTGCGACGGACAGCCTCGAGGGCCTCGACACCGTCCATCGCTGTCTCCACCGTGAAGCCAAGCGTGCGGAGCTGGAGCGTGCCGATCTTGAGCTGGATCGGATCGTCGTCGACGAGCAGCACGCGCTTGCACGACCCGATCGGCGGCGCCGCCGCAGTCTCGGGTAGGTACGTCCGGATCACCTGAAGGAGCCGCGACGGCTCGACGGGCTTCGCCAGGAAGTCCGTGAACCCGACCGCTGCGGCTCGTCCAGACTCGAGGCGAGAGAGGAAGCCCGAGAATGCGACGATCGGAACGCTCGCCATCTCGGGCAGTGCGCGCAACCGAACGATCAAGTCGAAGCCATCCATGTCGGGCAGGAGCAGGTCCTGAAGGACGAGGTCTGGCTGCTTCCTCGCGACCGCCGCGAGCGCCTCGATGCCGCCGCTCGCCTCGACCACGTCAAACCCTTCCACCCCGAGCGTCAGCCGTACGACCTTGCGTGTCGTCGGGTTGTCATCGATGACCAGAACAACGCGCGCGCTCATGCTGCACCTCGATTCATCTTGGCGGTGTTGACGCGGTTCCGGCCCGTGCGCTTCGACTGGTACAGCGCTGCATCGGCGGCCTCGACCAGCTGCTCGAGCGTCGTGCCGTCCTGGGGATACATCGCGATCCCCGCACTCACGCTGACCTGGATCGACTGATCCCGCCATGTGATCGGCGCTCTGACCGCCTCCAGAAGCTTGCGCACGACCTCGATGGCGCCTGCGATCTCGGTGTGAGGCAACTCGACCGCGAATTCGTCGCCGCCGAGACGCGCGACGAGGTCGGAGGTGCGCGTGTACCGGCGCAGAAGGTCCGCGACGCTCTTGAGGACGGCATCGCCCGCCTGATGGCCGTGCTCGTCGTTGACCTGCTTGAACCGGTCGACGTCGAGCAGCACGACCGCGCCGCAGATCTTGTACCGCTGGGCTTCCGCGAGGCGCGACGCCATATGCTCCTCGAACCGTCGCCGGCTACAGAGCTCGGTCAACCCGTCGCGGTTCACGAGCATCGCGAGCTGATCGAGCGTCTCTTGCTTGCCGAGATCGCGAATCAGATGTGCATGCAGCACATGCCCCGGCGCGTCCTCGAAGGGCGTGACGGTGACCGCGCTGGGGAACGTCGTCCGATCCTTGCGGACGCCGGCGCCCGAGCTCCGAACACCACCAGGCTCCATGAACGGCATGATCTTGCCGATCGCGCGACCGATCAGCTCGCCGGCGCTGTAGCCGAAGATCTCGAGCGACGCGGGATTCGCGTACGTGATCGTTGCCGACGCGTCGGTGACGACGATGCCATCGGAGGTCGAATCGACGATGCCGCGAAAGGCCTCGCGCGAGGTCACCAGCTCGGCGACCGTCCTCGTCAGCGCGAGCGCCTGCGCGATCGGACCGCGGACTGCCTCCGCCACGCGCAAGCGGTCCGTCGAGCTCGCAGAGCGATGCGAGCCGAGCATCAGGACACCGAGGCGTTCGTCCCGGATCAGCAGCGGCACCAGGAGCATCGACGCGGCGTCGGTGCGCTGGAGCAGGACATCGATGTCCTCGCCTTGAAGGCTCGACGAGGGCAGCTCCAGCGTGGTGCCACTCGCGAGGACGTGCTCGAGGAGATCCTGGCGGCCGAAAAACGTCGGGAGATCGGCGGCGACCGGATCTCGAAACCCGAGGTGGCTCCGCAACGAGAGGCCGGCGTCCGGTGCGAGGAGAAACGCACAACCGAGCGAGGCGCCCGAAGCGTCGAGATACGCGGCGAGCAGCTCGTCGATCGTGCGCTGGATGTCCTCCCGCTCCACACCGCTCAGCGCGGTCAGGTTCGCGAAGCGTTCGAAGAACAGCAGCATGGCCGAGAGTGCTGTCTGGCTCTCGACGAGGCTCGCGTTCGCCTCGGCCTCGCGCCCCAGCTTGCCGACGAGCCGACCGATGTCTTCTCGGATGGACGGCTCTCGATCTTCGCGCTTGATGCGATCCGTGCCTCGCGCCGTGGCCGTGTGGCGGAGCGCCTCGCCGAGCTCGGCCATGTCGTGGGAGCGCGAGACGATGCTGATCGCACCTGCGTTCGACACGAGGGAGAGATCGACCTCGTCGAGGTGATACGAGGTCACCAGGACCACCGGCACCCCGGCGAGCGCGGCGGTTCGGCGAACGGCCATGCACAGCCCGAGCCCGTCGAGCTCTGGCATCAAGAGATCGCTCACGATCAGGTCGGGTGGCGACGCGAGCGCGAGCCGAAGTGCTTCCGCACCATTCGATGCCTCGGTCACGTCGAATCCCCAGTGATCCAGATGCAAGCGGATGATCTTGCGCTGGACGACGTCATCCTCGGCGAGGAGCACGCGTCGTCGTGGCTTCCGACGGACCGGCTCCGCTTGCAGGAGCGCCTTGATCACGCGGATCAGGCGCGACGGTTCGACCGGCTTGATCAACACGTCCGTGAACTCGGCGGTGCCGGAGTCCCGCTCGGGGAGAAATCCGGTCACCGCGAGGATCGGGATCTCCGCGAGACCCGGCAGCGCGCGAAGGCGTTCGAGCAGCTCGTAGCCGTCGATGTCGGGGAGGCGCATGTCCTGCACGATCAGCGTCGGGCATACGGTTGCCGCGTGGTCGAGCGCCGTCTTTCCGTCGGGTGCCACCACCACCTCGAACCCCTCACCCTCGAGGAGGCGGCGCGCGAGCTTGCCGGTGAGCGGATTGTCCTCGACGACCATGATCAGCGGCGCCGTCATCGCGCGCCCTCGAGGTAGCCAGCGACGGTTGCGGCCAGCGTCCGCGTGTCGACCGGCTTGCTGACGTAACCATCACAACCGGCATCGAGCGCGCGTTGCCTGTCGCCCTTCATCGCGTACGCGGTGACCGCGAGGATGATCGTGTTCTTCGTCGCGGGAGACGATTTCAGGAGCCTGGTGAGCTCGAGACCATCCATCCCGGGCAGCTGGAGGTCCATGAGGATCAGGCGTGGCATGAACGACGCCAGCACCGCCATCGCGTGCTCGGCGTCGACTGCGGTCTCGACGTGGTAGCCCGACACCTTCAGCGTGAGCCGGAGCAGCTTGAGGTTGATCGCGTTATCGTCGACGATCAGGATCGGTTCATTCGGCATCTGCACTCCGCGGTCGCGGGACGCATCGCGCGACTTCTGCGAGGAGCCGATCAGCAGCGCCCGCACCTTTGTGGATGATCGCGTTGGCCGAGGCCTGGAGCTGAGCCCGCTCTTCCGACGTCAGGTCCTTCGCGCTCCACACGATCACGGGTGTGCTGCGACCTTTTGGAGTGAGCCGGAACCGATGAAGGAACTCGAACCCGTCCATGCCCGGCATCATCAGATCCAGCAGGATCGCGGATGGCGGATGCGCCCTCGCCGCTGCGAGGCCGCTCTCGCCATCGAGCATCGTGGTCAATTTGTAGTCGACCGCGTCCAGCGCCGGCGCGACCCGTCGCGATGCACTGGCATCATCGTCGATGATGAGGAGCGAGCGTTCCGAACCCGGCGGCAGACCGATCCGCGCGAGCGCGTCCAGCAGATCGCTCGGGCTCACCGGCTTCACGAGGAATTCCTGGATCCCGGACCCGACGCCAGAGCCCTCGCTGGCCATCACGGTCACGACGACCGCCGGAACGTGTGCGTTGAGGCTCGTCTCGCGGATCCCACGGAGCACATCCCAGCCACCCATGTCGGGCAACAACAAGTCCAGCGTGACGCAGTCGAACGCGCGCGTGCGCGCAGCCCGGGTCGCGGCCTGTCCGCTGGCCACCGCCTCGACGGAATATCCCGCCGCCGAGAGGGTCCGTACCAGCCACGCGCGGTCCTTCGCATCGTCCTCGACGACGAGGATCGCGGCGCCGGCCGGGCGCGGAAGCGACTCGGTTTTCGCGTCGATCGTCTTCGCGACCCGCGGGAGAACCGCGGAGAACGTGCTGCCCTTGCCGAGCGTGCTCGTGACACCGACGTGCCCGCCCTGGGCTTCGACGATGCGCCGCGTGAGCGCCAGACCAAGACCGGTGCCCTGAAATTTCTTCGCTGCGCTCGCATCGAGCTGCTGGAACTCCACGAACAGCCGATCGAAGTCTTCCGCGCGAATGCCGATGCCGCTGTCCGCGACCTCCAAGCGAAAGTGATCCGGACCTTCCGGCAACACCCGCACCGTCACCGACCCGTCTTCCGGGGTGAACTTCAGCGCATTGGACAAGAAGTTGTAGAGGACCTGCTTCAGCTTTGCGGGGTCAGCGATGATGTTCTCGACGTTGGCGTCGACTTCGCAGACGAGACGGATGCGCTTCTCGGCGATGAGCGTCCGCACGATGTCGCGGACATCGTTGATGAGCTTCTCGAGCTCCACGGGCTCGGGCCGGAGCTCGGTCTTGCCCGACTCGACCTTCGCCAGGTCGAGGACATCGTTGATGAGCTGGAGCAAGTGTCCCGAGCTCATGAGGATGTCGCCGAGGTATTCCTTGTGATCGCTCGACACGGCCCCGACCTTGCCGTCGTGCATGAGCTCGGCGAGACCGATGATCCCGTTGAGCGGCGTGCGTAGCTCGTGCGACATGTTCGCGAGAAACTCGCTCTTGAGGCGGTTGGCCTTCTGCACCCGGTGGTTCTGCTCCTCGAGCTCGTCGTTCTTGCGCCGCAGCTGCTCCTCGAGACGCTTCTGGTCCGTGATGTCACGAGCCGCAGCGAACACGCCGCGAAGCTTGCCGTCGGCGCCGCGGAACGTCGTCGCGTTGTAAGAGACGATCATCTCTCCGCCGTCGCGGTTGCGGATCGTGAGCTCGTAGTTGGTGACCCGATCGTCGGCGAGCACCTTCCGGATCCCGTCCTCCGCCCGCTTGGGATCGGTGAAGTAGTCCTTGAACGCCGTCCCGATGAGCTCCTGGTGCGTGCAGCCAGTCACCGCGCACATCTGCTTGTTGACGTCGGTGATGATCCCGAGCGTGTCGGTCGTCATCAGCGCGTCGATGTTCGACTCGATGAGGCCGCGCGTGTACGTCTGGTGATCGCGGAGTGCCTGATCGACGGTCTTCTGCTGCGTGATGTCACGTGCGGATGCAAGGATCCCCGCGACTCGCCCGGTCGTGTCCCGAAACACGGCGGCGTTGAATGACACCGGCGATTTCTTGCCGGACTTCGACTTCAGGATCAGCTCGTACTCGGTGACGCGGCCGTCGTCGAACGTCTTCTTCACGCCCGCGGTAGCGCGCTCGGCGTCGGTGAAGTAGTCGACGAACAGGCTGCCCTCGAGCTGCTTGCGGTTGTAGCCCGTGAGCCGAGTCGTCTGCTCGTTGACATCGGTGATGATGCCCAACGGATCGACCGTCATGAGCGCGTCGACCGACGCCTCGAACAGGCTTCGGTTGTAGCTCTGCTCCTCGCGGAGCTGGTCCTCGAGCCGCTTTTGCGCCGTGATGTCGCGCGCCGCACCGACGATGCCGGCGATCCGGCCGGCCGTGTCCTTGAACGTGCCTGCATAGAACGACACGACGGTCCGCCGGCCGGTGCGCGACTTGAGGACGAGCTCGTAGTTGGTCACCGCCCCCTCGTCGAGCGCCTGCCGAACGCCTGCGGTAGCGCGTGCCGGCTCGGTGAAGTAGTCCTTGAACGAGCTCCCCACGAGCTCCTCGCGCGAGTAGCCGGTCAGGCGGACCATCTCCTCGTTGACATCGGTGATGCCGAGATCCGGGTTGACCGTGACCAGCGCGTCGACCGACGACTCGATCAGCCCACGGTTGTAGTTTTCGGACTCGCGCAGCTTCTCCTCGAGGCGGCGCTGTTCGGTGATGTCACGCGCGACCGCGAAGATGCCGCGAACCTGTCCCGCGGTGTCCTTGAACACCGACGCGTTGAACGACACCAGGATCTGGCGGCGGTGGCGCGAGCGCAGGACCAGCTCGTAGTTGGTGACGAAGCCATCGCTGAGCGTCTTCTGGACGCCGCCGGCGGCGCGCTCGGGCTCGACGAAGTAGTCCAGGAACGAGCTCCCGACCAGGTGCTCGCGGCTGTAGCCCGAGAGCTTGACCATCTGCCCGTTGGCCTCGGTGATCGTGTTGTCGGGATCGACGGTGAACATCGCGTCGATCGACGACTCGATCAGACCGCGACTGTAGTTCTGGACCTGGCGAAGCTGCTCTTCGAGTCGTTTCTGATCGGTGATGTCGCGAGCCGCCGCGAACACGCCGCGGAGCTTGCCGTCCTCATCCGTGAAGGTTGCTGCGTTGTAGGAGACCAACGTCTCCTTGCCGTCGCCTGCGCGGATCGTGAGCTCGTAGTTCGTGACCCGTCCGTCCGCGAGCACCGTTCTGATCCCATCCTCCGCGCGCTTGGGATCGGTGAAGTAGTCCTTGAACGGCGTGCCGACCAAGCTCTCGCGGTCGCGGCCGGTGACCGCACACATCTGCTTGTTGACATCGGTGATCACGCCGAGCACGTCGGTCGTCATCAGGGCATCGATGTTCGACTCGATCATGCCGCGCGTATAGACCTGCTGCTCGACGAGCTTCTGCTGCAGCTGCTTCTGGTCCGAGACGTCGCGGGCCGCCGCGAAGATGCCGGCGACGCGCCCGCTCGCGTCCCTGAACGCAGACGCGTTGAACGAGACCGAAAGATCGCTTCCCGACTTCGGCCTCACGACGAGGTCGTAGTTCTTCACCACGCTCTCGTCGAACGTCTTCTGGACACCGCTGCGCGCGCGATCCGGATCGGTGAAATGGTCCGCGAACTGCGTGCCGAGGAGCTCCTGCTTGTTACGCCCGGTGTGCCGGACCATCTGCTGGTTGACGTCAGTGATCCGCCCCTGCGGATCGATCGTGACCAGCGCGTCGACCGACGCCTCGATCAAGTCGCGCCGGTAGTTCTGCTGTTCGAGGAGCTGGTGCTCGAGCCGGCGCTGCTCGGTGATGTCACGGGCCACCGCGAAGATGCCCTTCACCTTCCCTTCGGTGTCCTTGAAGATCGAAGCGTTGAACGAGACCAGCACCTGCCGCGCACTCGAGGTCCGCAACGTCAGCTCGTAGTTCGTGACGGAGCCCTCGCGCAGCGTCTCGCGGACGCCAGCCGCAGCGCGATCCGGCTCGGTGAAGTACTTGTCGAATCGGCTGCCGATCAGCACGTTCTTGTCGACTTCGGTCAGCTGGACCATCTGCTCGTTGACGTCCGTGATCGTCAGCTCCGCATCGACGGTGATCATCGGATCGATCGACGCCTCGATGAGCCCACGCGTGTAGTTCTGCGCTTGACGAAGCTGCTCTTCGAGACGCTTCTGCTCGGTGATGTCGCGCGCGGACACGAAGATGCCGCGCGTCGCACCACTCGTATCTTTGAAGACCGAGGCGTTGAACGAGACCAGCGTCTCCGTACCGGTCTTGGCGAGCAGCCGCAGCTCGTAGTTGGTCACGAACGCCTCGGCGAGGGTCTTCGCGACGCCGGCGCTCGCGCGCTCTGGATCCGTGAAGTAGTCCGGGAACGGGCTGCCGATCAGTTCCTCGCGCGAGTAGCCGGTCATCCGCACGGTCTGCTCGTTGACGTCGGTGATCCACAGCTCCGGATCGACGGTGAGGAGTGCATCGCCTGACGCCTCGATCAGCCCGCGAGTGTAGTTCTGGACCTGGCGCAGGTCGTCCTCGAGACGCTTCTGCTCGGTGATGTCTCGCATCGAGGCGAACACACCCTCGAGCTTGCCGTCGAGGGTGCGGCGGGTGGTCGCGTTGTACGAGACCACCGTGGTCTTCCCGGTCGCGGACCGCATGACGAGCTCGCGGTTGGTGATCCTGTCCTCGGCGAGCACCTTGCGAATCCCCTCGTCGGCGAGCTGGGGATCGGTGAAGTAGCGCTTGAACGGCGAGCCGATCAGCGCCTCGCGCGACGCGCCCGTCATCTCGCACATCTGGCGGTTGACGTCGGTGATCAAGCCGAGCGTGTCCGTGGTCAGGAGCGCATCGATGTTCGATTCGACCAGGCCGCGGTTGTACTCCTGCGATGCGCGCAGCTCGCGGAGCGCGGTCAGGTCGTGCGAGAGCATCGTGAACCCGACGGGGTCGCCGGCAGCATCGCGCCGGAGCGTCATCGTGACGAACGCGCGAAAACCGCTGCCGTCCTTGCGAACGCGACGCAGCTCGCCGCACCACCGACCATTCTGGCGGACGTCGTCGCGGATGCCCTGCGCCCGGCCGCTCGTCACGTCGTCGCCGTGATGGAGGATGAACGCCGACTTGATGCCGACCACCTCCGTCGGCTCGTAGCCATACGTCCGCCGTGCGCCGTCGTTCCAGACGAGGATCACGCCCGCGAGATCCTCGGCCACGATCGAATACTCGGTCGTGCTTTCGAGAATGGAGTCGAGGAACGAGGCGCGCTCCACGACACTCATCTCCGGAGCTACCGCTCGCGTCCCACTATCCTCATGCCCCATGCCCGCAGGAGCAGCAGCATCCGTGCCCGCGAGAGAAACAGACATCCCGCCGACTTGCGGCGCCTCGTTGTGGTGCGGTCTCCCGGTATAAGGAGCCAACGCCATAGTGCGTTCTGGCGCCGAGTTTCACCGACTACGTAGAAATCCGACGGAGGTGTACGGAGCGCGTGATGTCTCAGGTAGTGAGCGACTGTGCTCCAGCCGTTTAGTAAGATGGCCTCGATCGTGGGGTGACCGATGGATGTGGAGAGGACGTTTCCAGAGCAGCCAGCGACCGAGAATCTGTTCCGCAGCCTGCTCGAGGCCGCACCCGACGCGATCGTGATCGTCAACCGCGACGGCACCATTCATCTCGTCAACGCGCAGACCGAGAAGCTGTTTGGTTATTCGCGGCGCGAGCTGATCGGTCAGCCGGTCGAGATCCTGATGCCGGCGCGGTTTCGCGCGGCGCATGCCGAGCAGCGGACCCGCTACGTCACGAACCCGCGCATTCGTACGCTGGGATCCGGCTTGGATCTGCATGGCCTGCGCAAGGACGGCACCGAGTTCCTCGTCGAGATCAGCCTCGCGCCGCTCCAGACCGGACGCGAGCTCCTCATCTCGACCGCGATCCGCGACATCACCGAGCGCGCCAGAGCCGAAGAGAAGTTCCGTGGCCTTCTGGAGTCCGCACCCGACGCGATGGTGATCGCCAATAGAGCCGGCGTGATCCGGTTGATCAACGCACAGACCGAGCGGCTGTTCGGCTACGCGCGCGACGAGCTCGTCGGCCAGGAGGTCGAGGTCCTGATCCCGGAACGCTTTCGCCACTCGTACACGCAGCATCGCGAGTCGTTTTTCGCGGAGCCGCGCGCACGTGAGATGGGCCAGTTCTGCGGGATCAAGAAGAACGGCAAGGAGTTCCCGATCGAGATCAGCCTCGCGCCGCTCCAGACCGAAGAAGGCGTGCTCGTCGCGGGCGCGATTCGCGACATCACCGAGAGCAAACAGCTCGAAGAGAGGATTCGCGAAGCGAGCCGACTCAAGAGCGAGTTCCTCGCGAACATGTCCCACGAGCTGCGCACGCCGCTCAACGCGATCATCGGGTTCGCCGACCTGATGCACAGGGAGAAGGTCGGGCCCGTGTCCGCGGACCACAAGGAGTACCTCGGCGACATCCTCACGAGCGCGCATCACTTGCTCCAGCTGATCAACGACGTGCTCGATCTCGCGAAGGTCGAGTCGGGCAAGATGGAGTTTCATCATGAGCCGGTCGATCTGGCGCAGCTCCTCGGCGAGGTCCGCGACGTGCTGCGCAAGGTCGCATCGGACAAACGTCTACACCTCGAGACCCAGGTCGACAGCGCGATCTCGAGGGTCGTCGTCGATGCCGCGCGCGTGAAACAGGTCCTCTACAACTACGTCTCGAACGCGATCAAGTTCACCCCCGAGGGCGGGACCGTCACGATCCGGATCGGACGGGCGGACGATCCGAGCGAGTTCCGGATCGACGTCGAGGACACCGGCATCGGGATCGCCGAAGAGCATCTATCGAGCCTGTTCGTCCAGTTCCAGCAACTCGACGCCGGCGCCACGAAGCGCTATCAGGGCACCGGGCTCGGGCTCGTCCTCACCAAGAGGCTGGTCGAAGGCCATCACGGTCGCGTCGAGGTCAAGAGCACGCTCGGCAAGGGCAGCACGTTCTCGGCGATCCTGCCGCGCACGTGGCAGGAGGTCGAGTCCGGCGGTGCCGCATGACCCGATCCTGATCGTCGACGACAATCCGACCAACTTGAAGCTCGCCCGGCTGGTCCTCGTTGCAGCAGGGTACGAGGTCCGCACGGCGGTCGATGCCGAGGCGGCCCTCGAGCTCCTGGAAGGGTTCTCACCTCGGCTGATCCTGATGGACTTGCAGCTGCCAGGCATGGATGGACTGACGCTGACGCGCAAGCTGAAGAGTGATCCGCGCCATCGACGCGTCCTCGTCGTCGCACTCACCGCCAACGCGATGAAAGGCGACGACGTCAGGGCGCGCGCCGCCGGCTGTGATGGCTACATCACCAAGCCGATCGACATCGACGTCCTGACCACGACCGTCGCGAAGCACCTCAGCTCGGCATGAAGTCGCGTGCGCGGATACCGAACGCCTTCATCTTGACGTGAAGTGTCTTGTAGTCAGTCTGCAGCACGCGAGCAGCCTGACTCTTGTTGCCGCCGGTCTCGCGCAGCGTATCGCAGATCAGCTGGTGCTCCGCCTCGCGCGCTGCCGCGGCGGCGGTCTCCTTCAGCGAGCGCGTCCCGACGGTGTTCGACGTCTTGCTCGACTTTCCCAAAAATCGCCTTACCGCGCTTTTCGGTAACACGGCGGTCTTTGACTCGAGGACGGCCTGGCGAATCACGTTGCGCAGCTCGCGCGCGTTACCGGGCCAGTCGTAGCCTTCGAGGGCCGCCATCGCATCAGGCGCGATCGCTTGAATGGGTCGGCGCAGCTCGATGCATACCTCCTCGAGAAACCGACGTGCGAGGAAGTCGATGTCGTCGCGGCGGTCGCGCAGCGCCGGCAAGGCGACCGTGTACTGGGCAAGCCGAAAGTACAGATCCGCGCGAAACCGGCCCTCGCTGACGAGCTGCTGCAGATCGTCGTTGGTCGCGGCGATGAAGCGGACGTCGATCAGCGTGGCCAAGGCACCGCCCAACGGCTGGATCTGGCGCGCTTCGAGGACGCGCAGCAACTTGGCCTGCAGCGCCATCGGCAGGTTGCCGATCTCGTCGAGAAACACCGTGCCACCGCCGGCGAGGGCGAACTGACCGCGCTTCTTGCGATCCGCGCCGGTGAACGCCCCCTTCTCGTGACCGAACAGCTCGGACTCCATCAGCGGTGCGGGAATCGCGCCGCAATCGAGCGCGACGAATGGCTGCGAGCGCCGCTCGCTCTGACGGTGGATCGCCTGGGCGACAAGCTCCTTGCCGGTTCCAGTCTCGCCGAGGAGGAGCACGGTGAACGTCGTCGCGGCGACGGTCGTCACCTGCTCCACGATGCGCCGGATCGCGACGCTCCGCCCCATCTGCGCCGCGAGCCAACCCCCCTGTCCGATCTGCTTGCGCAGCTCGGTGACCTCGTGTTTGAGCGCGCGCGTCTCGAACGCCCGGTTGACGGTGACCAGGATCTCGTCGTGGTTGACCGGCTTGTTGTGGTAGTCGAACGCGCCGAGTTGCATCGCGCGCACCGCGGTCTTCACGTCGCGCTCGGCGGTGAGCATCACGACGGGGATCTCCGGATCCGCCGTTCGGATCCGGCGGAGGACCTCGATCCCGTCCATGCC
Source organism: Myxococcota bacterium (assembly GCA_030857175.1). GTDB lineage: Bacteria > Myxococcota_A > Polyangia > Haliangiales > Haliangiaceae > JABFXX01. The sequence continues at coordinate 85,448 of JALZOJ010000025.1, forward strand.
CGGCATCTGGAGATCGAGCAACACGACATCGGGCTTCAGCGTGGCGAGTCGAGCAAGACCGGCCGTTCCGTCGTTCTCGCTCGTGACCTCGACGCCTTCGGGCTTGAAGATCGCGGCCACGAGCCTGCAGCTCGCCGGGTCGTCATCGATGACGAGCAGCCTTCGCATTTGCAAGGTCACTATGGCGCGCAGACCACCGATCAGGCGACCGCGCCATACTACGTAGTTTCAAGCAGCGATGATCGCTCGCGCTTCTGACGGCACGGCTCTCGCAGCACCGTCACGAGCACGAAAGGATCTCATGACTGCACACTCAGACCGAATCCTTCTTGTCGATGACGATGGCATGCAGCGCAAGCTCGTGAAGACGCGGCTCGAACGCGCCGGGTTCGTCGTCGACGCCGTGGCCGATGCACGTGATGCGCTCGCGGTCGCTCGCGAATCGCGTCCCGACCTCATCGTGAGCGACGTGGTCATGCCAGAGATGGACGGGTTCGAGCTGTGCCGGAGAGTGAAGAACGATGCGGCGCTCGCCGCGATCCCCGTCGTGCTGATGAGTGGGCTGTGTAGCTTTCGCGCGAATCACGAGCTGGCGAGGCGCGTCGGTGCGGCGGCACTCCTCGAGCGCACCCCCAGCTTCGAGAACGAGCTGGCTTCGGTACGCTTGTGCATCAGCAAGCTCCGGGACGGAGACGAACCGGCGACGATGGAGGCGGAGCAGCCCCCAATCGTGCCGGCCCCGCATCAAGCGCCGCTCGAGCTCGCGCAGAAGCTCCAGGAGCTCGGTCAGCTCGTCAGCGGAACCGCGCACGACCTCAACAACATCTTCACGGTGATCCTCAGCTACGCGAGCTTCCTGCTCCACGGCCAAGCCGAGGACGATCGTGGTCGTTCGGATGCCGAGGCGATCAAGGCAGCCGTCGAACGCGCGACCATGCTCACCCGCCAGCTGCGTGCGGCAGCGTCGGTCTATGCGCCTGGCACCGAGTCCCCGCTCGCGCTCGAGGACTATCCACAAATTCGGCGCGCGCTGAGCTGGAGCAACGAGGGATGTAGCGACGATGGTGTGAAGGTCGCGTGATGGTCTCGTGCCCGCCGCTGCTGGAGAGCTGCCACCTCGGACGGGTACTGGTCGTCGACGACGACAACGAGATCCGAAAGCTCTGCGCGCGCGTGCTCACCGGTGCGGGCTGGATCGTCACGGTCGCCGACCACGGTCGCGCGGCGATCGCCGAGCTCGAAACGTCGCGAGTCCCGTTCGACTGCGTCGTGTGCGACGTCAAGATGCCCGAGCTCGACGGATTCGGGTTGATGCAAGCACTTCGCGCGCGCAACGAAGACGTCCCGGTGCTGCTGATGACCGGGGATCCATCCCTCGACGGCGCGGTTCGCGCGATCGACCACGGCGCGGTCTCGTACCTCACGAAGCCGTTCGATACCGCGCGTCTCGAGAGCGCGGTCGCCCGCGCGACACGCCGTCGTGGTGTGCGCGTACGGCGCGAGGAAAGCGCGCACACCTTCGCGATCGACGGCGGCGAGCTCGAGCAGCGGTTCTCGTGCGCTGTCGACCGTTCGTGGATGGCGTTTCAGCCGATCCTCGACATCACCAAGCGCGAAGTCTTCGCGTACGAGGCGCTGCTCCGCACCGACGAGGAATCGCTGCGGCGGACCGACCTCTTCATCGCGACGGCCGAACGCCTCGATCGGATCCAGGAGCTCGGCCGCAGGGTGCGCGCGTCGGTCGCACGTGCGGCAAGCGACGCCCCTCCCGGCGCACTGCTGTTCGTCAACGTGCACGGCGCCGAGCTCTTCGACGAGGAGCTCTTCGCTGGTGATTCCGCGCTCGCGAAGCTCGCGTCGCGCGTGGTTCTCGAGCTCACCGAGCACACCGCGATCGATCCGACGGTCGGCCCGACGCGCATCGCGATGCTGCGCAGGCTCGGCTACCGGATCGCGATCGACGACCTTGGTGCCGGGCACGCTGGGCTCGCCATGCTCGCGACGCTCGAGCCGGAGATCGTGAAGCTCGACATGTCGTTGATCCGTGATCTCGACCAGCACCCGACGAAGCGACGTGTGGTCGCGGCGATCGCCGCGCTGTCTCGGGAGCTCGGCTCGCAGCTCATCGCTGAGGGTGTCGAGACCGAGGCGGAGCGGAGCGCGTGCGTCGACGCCGGCGTCGAGCTCATGCAGGGCTACCTGTTCGCCAGGCCGCAGCGCGGCTTTGCCTCGATTACCTGGTAGGGTTACCCGTCTTGATGCGATCGATGCTGTTTCTCGTGCTGCTCGCGTTCGCGTGTAAAGACGACAACGAACAACAGGCGACCAAGCCACCGCCGTCGCCGAAGTTGCCGGAGGTCGTCACCGAGGACGTGTTGCCGGCCGAGTTCCCCCTGCCCGCTTCGTCCACGAAGAAGCTGGTGCGCGCGCAGAAGAAGCTAACGATGCTCGTCTGGGAGTACGCGCTGCCAGACGTCTCGGCGGCGGACGCGACGAAGAGCATCACCGACGGAATGCGCTCGAACGGGTGGTCGCTCGCGAGTAACGAGACGGTGGCCGGCACGCAGAAGCTGACCGCGACCCACAACGGGCGGATGTACGCGGTGGCGATCGCGCCGGCCGCAAAGGGCAGCAGCGTCGCGATTCGCTCGTTCCCCGAGGCCGGGCCGACAACGCTCAACGCACCGGCGAGCTATCCCACGAAGTTTCCGTTCCTCGCCGGCGGCACCGCATCGCACGCGCCCGACGGCGCGAGGCTGACGATCGCGTATCAGTCCGACCCGCGCGATATCGAGCACGCGATGGTGGTCGCCGCCGTGGCAGCAGGTTGGACGTGTACGGGCACCGGCAACGTGACGTGCACGAAAGAGAAGTCGAACGTGACGTTTACGACCGAGGAAGCGCGCGGCGGCAGCTTGCTCGTCGTCAGCGCGCCGTGAACGCGGCGGCTTGCGGGCGGATCACGTCGGCCGGCGCGCCGACATCGATCGCGATCGGGCGCTGCGTGATCAGCTCGAGCGCGCGGCGCGCGTAGTAGCGAACGAGCGGGTAGTCGTGCGCGAGGTGCGGCGCGATCACGCCGATGGCGGTGGCGTCGCGCGCCTCGCCGAGCACGGCGATCGCGACTGCTTGTTCGTGTGGCTTGCCGCGCGCGAGCGTGGCGCGGATCGCGTTGACGCGCAGGTCGTCGCCGTAGAGCGCCGCGAGCGCCGCGCGGTCGGCGCGCTTGCCCCACCACTTGTCCATCGCCTGTGCGAGCTCCTCGACGGACTTGTCCTGGTGACAGAGCGCGCACTCGAGCGGCCGGTCGCGCTCGACGCGCGCCTTGTCGTTCGGCGAGCCGATGCGGTGGTAGCGCACGAGTGCGTAGTCGAGCCCCATGTTCTTCTTCGGCATGTGGCAGCCGACGCACGAGCTGCCCGCACTTGTCGTCTGGTGATGCGTGTGCGCGGAGAGATCCGCGCCGACGTCCGCGTGACACGTCGTGCACACGTGATTGCCCGCCGTGGTCGCGAGCTTCGCCATCGCCGCGGGCGTGTCAGCCGCGTGCGGGTCGTGGCACGTCGTGCACGTCATCGCACTCGCGCAGCCGCCGAGCATGAAGTCGCGGCCCTCGCCGGAGTTCGTCGTGCTGCCGCCGGGATTCTTCGTTCGCTCGCCGCCTTCCCACGTCCACGGGTATCGCGTGAACAAGACGGTGTGGCACTTCGTGCACGTGCGATTGATCCACTGCGCGCGCGAGCCGTACTGACCGGGCGGCGGCCGCATCTCGAGCACGCTGCTCTGCGCCGCGTACGACGGCAGGAGCTTCGGATCCTCGGCGTGTGTACGCGCACCGTTGTGGCACGCCTCGCAACCGATACCGACCTCGACGAGCTTGTCGGCGCGCAGCTTGTCCTCGGTCGTCTCGGCGGCGGCGCGCAAGAGATCCTTCGTCGACGCATTGGCCGGTGGTTCGCCACCGAGGAAGCGGATCTCGGTCTCGAGCGCGCGTGAGAGACCCGCATCGTTCGTCGCCCGCGCGGTCCACAGCCGGCTCTTCGGCAGCACGCGATCCGACAGCTTGCCCTGATAGCCCGGGAGGCTCGGGCCGTAGAGCTCGTCGTAGAGCAGCGTCGCGAGCGGCAACGTGTTGTGACACGCGATGCATTCTTGCGACCACACGGCGCGCGTCGACATCGAGGGCCGCTCCTTCACCATCACCGAGTAGCCCTTGTAGCGCCACGACGCAGATGCGAACACGTACGTCGCAGGCAACACGCGCTCGACGCCGTCGTCGCCGACGCCGACGAAGTCCTCGCGATAGCGCCCGCCGACGACCTTCGTCACACGAAACGACTCGCCGCCCACGCGCATCACGCGCGCGCCGGCAGACATCTCCATCGTCGCGGTGTCCGTGCCGGTCGTCAGCGTCGCGCCATCGAACGGCGCGCGTACGATCGCGCCGGCGATCTCGCGCGTCATGTTGCGCATCGGCGATGTGGCCCACTTCGCGTAGATCTCGTGGTGGCAATCAGCGCACGCCTCGGAGCCGGCGTAGTCGGCGCGCAGCACGTTGCTCTTCACGAGCTCCGCCGACGTCCCTCGGGGCCGCTCCGGCGGCGGCGCGCTACACGCGACGAGCACGATCAAGAACCGGCGCACGCGGCGACGGTACTAGCGCTATGCGCTCTTTTTCCAGTGGTGCCGGCCGCGGAGTCCTTCGGCCGCCATCGCCTGCTGCACCGCCGGCCGCTGCGAGATCCGGAATTCGTAGTCGTCGAGGTTCGGATACGTCTTCAGATCCATATCGAGCTTGTCGCCCCACTGCAGCACCACGAACAGGTACGCGTCGGCGACCGTGAACCGCTCGCCCATCAGGTACGCGCGTCCGACGAGCACTTCCTCGAGGTACAGGAGGTGTTGGCCGATCGTCTCGCCGCTGATGAAGCTCAGCCAGGACTGGAGCTGGTAGCGCGCGAACGTGCCGTTCGGCGGTACGAGCAGCTTCTCCGGCGCGAGATCGCCGATGTATTGCAGCACCGCCGCGTTCTCGACGAGCACGTCGCTCCCGGGACCGTCGAGCTGCAGCGCAGGCACGTCGCCGCGCGGATTGATGCCGAGGAAGTTCGCCCCGCTCGACGTTCGCCTCGTCTTGAGATCGACGCGCTCGAGGTCGAAGTGGCGCCCGGCTTCGCGTAGTGCGATGTGGGGCGCGAGCGAGCAAGCACCGGGGGCGTAGTAGAGCTTCATCTGAGATTCTTGGAGGCAGGCGTCGTGCCACTGCCCCGCCGGCCGCGCGTGGCGGCGGCGCACGAGCGGGCTCTTCCGCACGGTGCACCGGTCAGAAATTGCAGTGTTTCGCCGCGTCGTGACGGCACGTCAGCTGCACGACTGGGGCGCCCATGCACCTTGTGATGATGCCGGAGCGTCGGAGGCTGCTGGATCGATTGATTCGCGAGATCTATCGTGGCGAGGTGCAGGTCGCGGAGCACGTCACGCGCGAGGAGCAGCGGCTCGGCGCCGTCGCGCCGGTGCTCGCTCTCCGCGAGGTGGCGAGCCACGCCACCGCGATGCGCGTGCGCTTCGACGCGATCGTTGCCGGCTACGATCTTCAAACCTGCCGCAGCGGGATCGGCCCGACGCTCTCGTCGTTGCGCGGGCTCGTCACGGATCGCGTCGTCGATCCCGAGCGCGCGTATCGCTCGTGTCTCCTCGATCTCCGTCACGGCATCGACGTCGTGAAGCTCGCGCGTGAAGTCGCACGCAATGAAGAGCTGTTCGGTGTGATTCGCTGGTGTGACGACTGGCTTCGCGCCCGGCGCACACTCGTGGCGCGCGTCGAGGCACAGCTCGTGTGGTTCATGGAGGAGGCGGCTGTCGCGCTCACCGCTCTTTCGGACGTTAGCGAGCCGATCGCTCAGCCCGCACCGGATGGCACGCAGATCGCAGCACCTGTCCTCAGGCACGAACAGGAAGAAGCATCCCCAGAACATCGACTGGGTGTGCATCCATCGCGAACGACTTAGTCGGACGCGAAGCGAAGCCCTCGATGGCGAGCTCACGAGAGAAGCGCACCTGTGAAGTGCCGATTGTTTTTTCGGTCGGATCGAGCGTGAGGAGCGTGAGACGCGGGCGCGGTGCAACGATCTAGGACTATGGTCCTGGTCCTTGCAGCGTGAATGGCAACACCTCGTTTCCGCTCCACAAGTGGTGGTGGCGCTGGACCTCGACGGAACGCTGATTCCGTTCGCGCCGACACCGCACGACGCCCATGTCGATGGCGACGCCGCGGCCCTGATCGCCGATCTGTCCGCGCTGCCCGGCGTCACCGTCGGCGTGGTCACCGGCCGGCCGCGCGACCTCGTCGACGATCTGCCGCCCCGGTTCCCGAAGGTCGTGTTCGCGGCCGAACACGGCGTCTGGCGCTACGCGGATGGCGCGTGGGAAGCCGCGCTTCCGGCGCTCCGCGAGCTCGACGAGATCGAGGGCTCGCTACGTTCACTCGCCGCGCGGCATCCCGGCGCGATCGTCGAGCGCAAATCGTGCTCGGTGTGCCTGCACTGGCGCAGCGTCTCGCCCGAGTCGCACGACATGGTCTCGGCCGCGGCCGAGGTGATCGTCGACGAATGGCTCGAGACGCACACCAAGCTCGAGCGCTTGCCCGTCGTCGAGGCCCTCGAGGTCCGGCATCGCGGCGCGCACAAGGGCACCGCGATCAGCTGGCTGCGCACGAAGGGGCCGCCAGGTGCGCCGATGCTCGCGATCGGCGACGACATCACCGACGAGGACATGTTCGTCACCCTGCGCGAAGGCGACGTCGGCATCCTCGTCGCCGAGCATCCACGCCGCACGCAGGCAGGCCTGCGGCTGCCGTCGATCACGAGCGTCCACAAGTTCCTGCGCTGGCTGATCGACGCGCGCCGGCAGCAGCCGGTGCTCGCCCCCGCCGATGCCGCGGCGACGGTCAATCTCCAGTTCGCGCGGCCGCCCACGCTGCCGACCGAAGCGCGGCTCGTCGTCGCATCGAATCGCTTGCCCGCGGCGCCCACCTCGACACGCGGCCGCGAGGTCGGTGGCCTCGTCAGCGCACTGGTCCCCGCGCTCACCGAGACGAGCGGGCTCTGGCTCGGCTGGAGCGGCGCCGAGCGCGATCCCGGTCTGCGCCTCCGCGTCGAGGACGGCGAGGCGTTCACGCGCGCGCAGTTCGACTATCCGCCGACGTGGCGCGAGCGCTTCTATGCGGGCTTCTGCAATCAGAGCCTCTGGCCGCTCCTCCACGGCATGCCGGGCAAGGTCCGCTACGTCGACGACGAGTGGGCCTGTTATGTCGATGCGAACGTCGCGTACGCGAGCTTGATCGCGCAGGCAAGCGGCCTCGCGAGCGACGTCTGGGTCCAGGACTTTCACCTGATGCTCGTCGCGCGCGAGCTGAAAAAGCTCGGGCATCGCGGCCGCACCGGCTTCTATCTCCACGTGCCGTTCCCGCCGCTCGACGTGTTCGAGACCATGCCGTGGTCGCGCGAGGTGATGGCCGCGCTCCTCGAGTTCGATCTCATCGGACTGCAGGCGGTTCGGTGGGAGAACAACTTCCTCCAGACGGCGCGAGGTCTGCTCGGTAGCGAAGCCGAGGCGCGCGCGAAGACGAAGCTGCGCGTGATCCCGGTCGGCATCGACCCCGACCGGTTCGCCGAGGCCGCCCTCAGCGCGCCGACCGCGGAGCTCGGCTCCGTCGAAAAGATGCTCGGCGGGCGCCAGCTCGTGCTCGGCGTGGATCGCCTCGACTACTCGAAGGGCATCCCCGAAAGGCTCGAAGCCTTCGCGCGCTTGCTCGAGCGGTATCCCGAGTGGCGCAGCAAGATCTCGTTCGTCCAGGTCTCGGTGCCCACGCGGTCCGAGGTGCCCGAGTATGCCGAGCTGCGCGGCAAGGTCGAATCGCTCGTCGGCCGCATCAACGGCACGTATGGCGAAGCGGACTGGACGCCGGTCCGCTACCTGTACCGCAGCTACGACCAGGCAACGCTCGCACGTCTCTATCGCCACGCGGCTGTCGGGCTCGTCACGCCGCTGCGCGACGGCATGAACCTCGTCGCGAAAGAATATGTCGCGGCACAAGATGCCGAGAATCCCGGCGTGCTCGTGCTCTCGCGCTTCTGCGGCGCGGCGGAGCACATGACGCTCGCGAAGCTGACGAACCCGTATCACAAGGACGGCGTCGCAGCGGATCTCGACGCCGCGCTGCGCATGCCGATCGGCGAACGCATCGCGAGGCACGGCGCGCTGAAGAGCGTCGTTTGGAAAGACACCGCAAGTGCGTGGGCGAGATCCTTCCTCGATCAGCTACGCGCCTGAGACCCACGTGAGCAGCGAGAAACCCTACCTATGAACGACGACCTGATCGAGCTGCCGGATGATCCCCTTTGGTACAAGGACGCGGTCATCTACGAGATCCACATCCGCGCTTACAACGACTCGAACGGAGATGGCGGCGGCGACATCAACGGGCTGATCGAAAAGCTCGATTACCTGCTGGATCTCGGCGTCACGGCGATCTGGGTCCTGCCGTTCTATCCGTCGCCGCTCAAGGACGGCGGCTACGACATCGCCGACTACACCGACGTGCACCCGAGCTACGGCACGCGCAACGACGTCGCGCGCCTCTTGCGCGAGGCGCACCGTCGCGGCATTCGCGTCATCACCGAGCTCGTCCTGAACCACACGTCGTCGGAGCACCCGTGGTTCCAGCGCGCGCGCCGTGCCCCGCCGGGCAGCCCGCCGCGCGACTTCTACGTGTGGTCCGACACGCCGGCGAAGTACGAGGACACACGCATCATCTTCAAGGACTACGAGACCTCGAACTGGGCGTGGGATCCGGTCGCGAAGGCGTACTACTGGCACCGCTTCTACTCGCACCAGCCCGATCTCAACTTCGACAACCCCGCCGTGCACGAAGCGCTGTTCGGCGTCATCGAGTTCTGGTTGGAGATGGGCGTCGACGGCCTCCGCCTCGATGCCGTGCCGTACCTCTACGAGCGTGAAGGTACGAGCTGTGAGAACCTCGACGAGACGCACGGCTTCTTGAAGAAGCTGCGCGAGCACATCGACGGCAAGTTCAAGAACCGCATGCTGCTCGCCGAGGCGAACCAGTGGCCCGCGGACTCGGCCGCCTACTTCGGCAACGGCGACGAGTGCCACATGAACTTCCACTTTCCTCTGATGCCGCGGATGTTCATGTCGATCGAGCTCGAGGACTCGTTCCCGATCATCAACATCCTCAAGCGCACGCCACGGATCCCCGACAACTGCCAGTGGGCGACGTTCCTCCGGAACCACGACGAGCTCACGCTCGAGATGGTCACCGACGAGGACCGCGACACGATGTACCGCGCGTACGCGTCCGAGCGCACCGCCCGCATCAACCTCGGCATTCGCCGCCGGCTCGCGCCGCTGCTCGGCGTGCGCCGCAAGATCGAGCTGATGAACGCGCTGCTGCTGTCTCTGCCCGGCACGCCCGTCCTCTATTACGGCGACGAGATCGGCATGGGCGACAATATCTACCTCGGCGACCGCGACGGTGTGCGCACGCCAATGCAGTGGAGCTCCGATCGCAACGGCGGCTTCTCGCGCGCGAATCCGCAGAAGCTCTACCTGCCGACGATCATCGACCCCGAGTATCACTACGAAGCGATCAACGTCGAAGCGCAACAGTCGAACCCGTCGTCACTCTTGTGGTGGATGAAGAAGATCATCGCCAAGCGCAAGGAGCACAAGCTGTTCGGGCGCGGCTCGATCGAGTTCCTCAGCGGCGACAATCCGCGCGTGCTCGCGTTCGTGCGCGAGTACGAGGGCGAGGCGGTGCTCGTCCTCGCGAACCTCTCGAAGTACGTGCAGTGCGCGCGCGTGAACCTCGAGCGCTTCAAGCACACCGTGCCCACCGAGCTGTTCGGGCGGATGCGGTTCCCCGAGGTCACGGACGCGCCGTACTTTGTCTCGCTCGGCGCGTATGACTTCTACTGGCTCGCGCTCGAGAAACCCCACGCACCGGAGGTCACGACCGAGCGGCCCACACTGCAGGCCGAAGGCTCGTGGCTCTCCCTGCTCGAGCCGAATCGGCGCAATCAGCTCGCGCGCGTTTTGATGACGTTCGTCGCGCAACGTCGGTGGTTCCGCGGCAAGGCGCGCAACCGCAAGCACGCCGCGATCACCGACATCTTGCGGTTCGAGGTCGACCGGTTCGCGACCGTGTTCCTGACGGTCGACTACGACCAAGGGCCCAGCGAGACCTACGTCGTGCCGATCGCGTTCGCCGAGGATGCCGAGCCGAGTGAATCGATGCGCACGCCGCAGCTCGTGATCGCGAACGTCTCGATCGCCGCGGCACCTGGGCGTGGTGAACATCCCGTGACCGGCGTGCTCTACGACGCGCTGGCCGCGGACGGCTTCAACGCCGCGCTGATGCGCGCGATGGCCGGCACCGGCGGTGCAACGGGCGCGCGCGGGCAACTCGCGGGCAGTGCGTTCGCGGCGCTCCGCGAGGTGGGCGATCTCTCGACCCTGATACCCCGCGCGACCGCCGCGGACCAGAGCAACTCGGGCGTCGTGTTCGGCGACAAGCTGATGCTGAAGCTGTTCCGCGCCATCGAGGAGGGCCCGAACGCCGAGTTCGAGATCGCGCGGTTCTTGTCGACGCGCGATTACCGCGGGACGCCGCGCCTCGCCGGCGTGCTGGAGTACCGCCAGCCGGAACACGAAGCCGCCACCGTCGGGACCTTGTTCGAGTTCGTTCCGAACCAGGGCGACGCGTGGGCGCTGACGATGGGCGCGCTCGATCGCTACTTCGAGCATCTGCTCGCCGATAAGGCGCTCCCCGATGCACCACCGGTGCAGAGCGGGTCGTTCCTCGACTGGGTTCGAACGCCGCCGACCGAGCGCGTGATCGACTGGGTCGGCTCGTACATGGACAACGTCCGCTTGCTCGGGCTGCGCACGGCCGAACTGCACGTCGTGCTGGCCAGCGAGCCAAACGATCCACTGTTCACGCCCGAGCCGTACGACATCATGCACCAGCAGTCGATCTACGGCTCGGTGACCGCGCTGATGTCACGGACCTTCGATCTCGTGCGCTCGAAGCGGCACATCCTGTCGCCCGAGCTGCGCCAGCTCGCCGAGGCGGCGATCGCTCGCGAGACCGAGATCGACGCGCAGTTGGCTCGGATCACGAAACGGCGAATCGACGTGCAGCGCATTCGCGTCCACGGCGACTACCACCTCGGCCAGGTGCTGTGGACCGGCGACAACTTCGTCATCATCGACTTTGAAGGCGAGCCCGGCCGACCACTCACGCAGCGGAGGTTCAAACGGTGCGCGCTGCGTGACGTCGCCGGCATGCTGCGCTCGCTGCAGTACGCGAGCGCCGCCGCGCTACGCGACGGCCGTCACCGCGCCGAAGACGTGCCGCGTCTTCAAGTCTGGGCGCGTGCGTGGTCGGACTGGGTGTCGGCGTCGTTCCTCGGCGGATTTCTCGATCGCGCGCGTGGGACCAAGCTCGTGCCGCCAAACGAGAGCGACGTGCGCCTGCTTCTCGACTTCTTCCTTCTCGAGAAGTGCATCTACGAGATCGGCTACGAGCTCAACAACCGGCCTGACTGGCTCGAGATCCCGCTGCGCGGACTCCTCGCCTTGTTACCCGTGGTGTCGTGACGTTCGGCGACCTCGACGCGCACCTGTTACGCGAGGGTAAACATCCACGCCTTCACGAGGTGCTCGGTGCGCATCCGGTGAAAGGCGGCACGCAGTTCGCCGTGTGGGCGCCACATGCCGAGGCCGTCAGCGTGATCGGCGACTTCAACGAGTGGAAGCCGGGCGCGAACCCGCTCGCGCCGATCACGAAGCCCGACACCGGCGGTGTCTGGAGCGGCGTGGTGCCGAAGGTCGGCAAGGGCGCGCTCTACAAGTATCACGTGGTGTCGAAGGTCCGCGGATACACGGTCGCGAAGGCCGATCCGTTCGCGCTCCGTCACGAGGTCGCGCCGGGCACCGCCTCGATCGTGTGGTCGCACGAGTACCAGTGGAACGACGCGGCGTGGATGAAGCAGCGCGCAAAGCGCTCGGCCCCGGGCGCACCGATCTCGATCTACGAGGTGCACCTCGGCTCGTGGATGCGCGTGCCCGAGGACAAGAACCGCTCGCTCTCGTACACCGAGATCACGCCGAAGCTCGTCGAGTACATCAAGCGTGTCGGTTACACGCACGTCGAGCTGATGCCGCTCACCGAACACCCGTTCTTCGCATCGTGGGGCTACGAGACCACCGGCTACTTCGGTGCGACCTCGCGCTACGGCTATCCCGAAGAGCTGATGGCGCTGATCGATGCGCTGCATCGCGCGGACATCGGCGTCTACCTCGATTGGGTGCCCGCGCACTTCCCCACCGACGAGCACGGCCTCGTCTACTTCGACGGCACGCCGCTGTTCGAGCATCCCGACAAGCGGCTCGGATTTCATCCCGAGTGGAACACGTCGATCTTCGATTTCGGCCGTGAGGAAGTGCGGAGCTTCCTGCTGTCGAGCGCGCTGTTCTGGCTCGAGCGCTATCACATCGATGGGCTGCGCGTGGACGGCGTCGCGTCGATGCTCTATCGCGACTACGCGCGCAAGGATGGCGACTGGATCCCGAACGACCAAGGCGGCCACGAGTACTGGGAAGCCGTCGAGCTCTTGCAGCGGCTCAACGAAGCGGTCGCGCGCGAGCAGCCCGACACCGTCACGATGGCCGAGGAGTCGACCGCGTGGCCGCGCGTGTCGCATTCGCTCGCCGACGGCGGGCTCGGCTTCTCGTACAAGTGGGACATGGGCTGGATGCACGACACGCTGAAGTACATGAACCGCGACCCCGTGCATCGCCGTCACCACCACAACGAGCTGACGATGCGCGGGCTCTACGCGTGGAGCGAGAAGTTCATCCTGCCGCTCTCGCACGACGAGGTCGTGCACGGCAAAGGCGCCTTGATCGCGAAGATGCCCGGCGATCGCTGGCAGAAGTTCGCGAACCTGCGCCTCCTGTTCGCGTACATGTTCAGTCAGCCCGGCAAGAAGCTCCTGTTCATGGGTAACGACATTGCGCAGTGGCGCGAGTGGAACCACGACGCGTCGATCGACTGGCACCTGCTCGAGGACGCGCCGCACCGGCAGGTGCAGCTCCTCGTCGGTTCGCTCAACCATCTCTACAAGAGCCAGCCGGCACTGCACGAGCAGGACACCGAGCCCGCCGGATTTCACTGGCTCGAGGCCGATGACACCGAGCGCTCGGTGCTCGTCTACGAGCGCGTCGCGAAGCACGCCGACGACCGCATCATCTGCGCCCTCAACTTCACACCGGAGCCGCGCTCGAACTATCGCGTCGGCGTGGCGCACGCGGGCACGTACCGCGAGCTCTTGAACACCGACGCCGCCGACTTCGGCGGGTCCGGGCAGGGCAACTACGGCGCCGTCGAGACCACGCCCGTGCGTGCCCACCGTCGCGAGAGCTCGATCAACTTGACGATTCCGCCGCTCGGCGCGGTCTTCCTCAAGCTGGAATAAATCAGCGTCGCGGTGGCGACTTGCGGAGCTTCATCATGATGTCCGCGATCTTTCGCTGAAACGGCGTGTCGCCGAGGATCGGCTTCACGAACGCGGCGATCGCCTGCGAGCGATAGCCACGGTGCGCGACGATCAGCGGAATCTCCGAGTCACTCTTCGAGGGGCTGCCGTGCCACGAGGAGTACGGCTCTGCGAAGTAGTAGCGCTCCTCGGGTTTGTCGCGATTGCCGTTGTTCGCGAGCAACAGGATGTCGCCGGCACGCTCGCCGTGTGTCCCGGCGGCGAGCTCCTTCATGCGCGCGGAGAGCGCGACATACGTGGGATGTGGATGCGCGCGCAGGTAGTCGTCGATCGGCATCGTCTTGCCCTTGCCGACGTAAACCTCGAACGGGAGGTCGCGCTCGAGCACGGGGCGCGGCTCGCGCACGAAGATCATGTCGAGCTTGCCCTTCATCGTCGGTGCGAGCGCGCCGTCGGTGTTGTTCGTGTAGAACGCCTCGGCCGCCGCGAGCACATCCTCGCGATAGCGCGGTGGGTCGCTCCACGTGCAGAGATCACCGGGCTTGGGGCACTTCGAGCGATCCGCGAGATAGACGTACGCCATCGCGCCGCCGTAGGCGAGGACCGCGCTGAACGGGGTCTGCTTGTCGACGTGGCGCTGAAACGGCCGCAGTCGAAAGCCCGTCTTCGCGAGCACGCCGGGCGCGCTGTCATCCTTGGTGCTGATCGCGTGCTCCTCGTCCTTCACGATCTGCGTGTGACCGTGGTCGGCGCTGATGATGATCCAGCGGTTGTCGAGCGCGCGCCGGGCGCGCAGCTGCTTCAAGAGCGGCGCGAGCGCCGGATCGATGACTTCGGTGAGATAGATCCGGCGCGCCTCGTCGGGGCCTTCCTTGGCGATATGCGCGTAGAGGTCCGCGCCCGAGACATAGAGCGTGATGACATCCGGGATCGCGACTTTGTCGTCGAGCCGGCTCGCGATCGCATCGATCGCGGCCTTGTCGAGATCCTCGTAGACGCGACGCGAGGTGTCACCGGCGAGCTTCTCGAGCTGCTTCTCGACGAAGCCTTCGATCGCCTTGACGATGACGATGCGACTCGCGAGCACGAGCTTGTCCGTGCCGCGGAAGAAGTGATTCATGCCGACCCAGATCAGCGCCTCGGGATCGTGCTCGTGGATCTGCTCGTAGACGCTCGGGACGGCGACGAGCTTGTTGAGATAGTCGTCGGTGTAGATCTCGAGCGTCGGCTGGGCGTCGTTGAACGAGACCGGCGCCGGGCACGCGAATTCGAGCCGCTCGCGAATGAAGTATTCGTTGCCGGGGACGCCGTGCTCGGCGGCGCCGTGACCCGACTGCGCGCTCACCCACGCGGGCATCGTCGTCGACGGCAGGTTGGAGAGAAACGTGTCGTCGAGATACGCGTGCGCGAGGTTGTCGCCACCGAGGAGCTCGCGCAGGTTCGGTAGCTTGCCAGCGCGTAACAGGTCGTAGAGCTGATCGCGCGAGACGCCGTCGAACGCGACGAACATGATCTGCGTCGAGCCCGGTGAGCTCGGCCGGATGTTCGGTGGTCGCTTCCGGATCGTGCGGTCGTCGCCGCTGACGACGAGCTGCACGGTCTTGACGGCCGCGCCGCATCCGACCGCGAGCGCGAGGAGTCCAACTATCGACTTCATTTCTGCAAGCTAGCTTGCAGAAGGTATCGAGTGTGCCCGTCTCCCGGGACTCTCACGAGGATCTCGCACGCCGTCCCGATCACTCGGTCGAACCACGCGAATGAAGCCTTGCGGCGAGGCCCGATGTCGAGCCCTTCGCGTCGAGGGCGAGGGCGAGCGCGAGCTTGATGTCGATCGCCGCGTGCTGCGCGAGCCGGTCGCCGTGCATGCGCACGAAGTCTGGCGGCAAGCGCAGAGACCAGTTCGCATCGCTGACCGTGCCGGGCGTGTTGAAGCGCTCCGTGTAGCCGAACAGGTCCGCGAAGAAGATCGAGACGTTTTCGGCATCGCAGACGAAGAGCTCGGCGAGCATCGCGCTCGCGACGAAGCCATCGTCGTCAAAACGCGCATCGCGTAGCGCGAGACGCGCCGTCAGGTGCCGCGCCCAGCTCGCGCGCGTGTCGGCGGACCAGCCACGGATCAGCGCGAAGATCGGCGCGGTGTCGTGGTTGCCGAGCATCACCCAGTCATTCACGCGCGCTTGCTCCGAGCGATAGACGTCGGTCGCGTCGTCGAGGTTTGCCTTCTGCGTGACGCGCCAGCGGCCGAGTCCGTGGCGCTCGAGGACACGCGCGAGCGGCAGTGGCATCGTCGAGAGGACCTCGCACGAGACGTCGGCCATCGCGCGGCCATGGCGCGCGGCGCAAGAGGCGAACAGATCGAGCAGACGCGAGTACCGCGCGACCTGCGCGTCGTCGAGCGTGCGCACCCAGTGGTCGTGATAGCGCGGCCGTGCGTGATCGATCTGGTCCTCGCGCGCGATCGCGAACCGCGCGAGTGCCGGGTGATCGGGCAACGCCGGCGATTCGTAGAGCCGCGCGCCGACACGTACGGCGACGGCCGGATCGTCGCTGTTCGCGCGATACACCCACGGACAGATGAGGCCGTGCGGATGATCGATCCGGATCGAGTCGTATTCCGCGAACGCCTTGTCGATCCGCGTCAGGAGGAGCGCGCGCGCATTGCCCGCGTCGAGCTGATCCGGATCGAGCACCGGATAGTTCCACGGCTGGCCCTCGGGGTTCGTGCGGCTCGGCGGCGCGCCCATCGCGTAGTCGGCGAGGAATGCGCCGCGATACGCCCACGCGTCGCCATCGGAATAACCGACCTGGAGGTCGGCGTAGAGGGCGAGGCCCGCCATCGTACGCACGCGCGCGTGCTCTTCGTGTGCGAGGAACTGGCCGAAAGCGTAGCGCACGAGCTGGCGCGCGTTCTGCTGCATGAAGCCGCGGTCGGTGCGGTCGATCGCCGGCCAGTGCCGGTGCGCCGCGCCGCCGTAGGTCGTGCTGTACGCGGCATAGAGCGCGTCTTGCCCGAGCCAGTCGTTCTGGTGCTCCACCATGAACGTCGCGAACCGCTCGACGACTGCGGGGTGATCCTCGAACCGCTCGAACGCCGCCTCGACGAGCGCGTGGCTCGCATCGTGCGCGTGGCGATGGTTCGTCGGGCCGGTCCACAACAAGCCATCGAGCGTCGCCTCGTCGACGAAGCCGGCGTACTGGCCGCCGGCGCGAAACGACGACAGCGCGATCGTCGCGAGGTGCCGCGAGAAGATCGTCGAGTCGTACGGGCTCGGGTTATCTCGTGACGTCTGGCCCTGCGGACCGAGCTGGACTCCCGTGAAGCCGAGCGAGCGGGCGTACGCGAACAGCCGCGCCGCGGCGTTCGTCGTCGGTGCGCCGCGTCCGATGTCCTCGTCAGCGTCGGCGGGAAAGCTGACGTCGTGGATCGCGAGGAGCAGGCGTTTGACGCCGAGCTCGGCGAGAGCGGAGGCGATCACTACTGCTTCGTGAACGTCTTCGTGAAGTCCGCGTTGCCGTCCTTGTCATAGAACGTGCCCGTGAACGTCTTGCCGTCGATGTCGACGTACATGAACCCGGCCTCTGTCGCGTCCTCGTAGTGGACCTTGTTGCCGCGGTCGCGAATCTCGGTCGTCGACGCGCCGGCGCCGCTGACGATCATCTGCGTGCCACACAGCCTGGTGGGCTCGTCGAGCCACTGCCGGCTGTGATCGTGACCCGAGAAGTAGACCTGCGCGCCGAGCCCGCAGATCTTGTTCTCGAAGAAGCTCTTCACGTTGTTGCCGTCGGTGATCGGGATTGGATTCGAGATCGGGATGCCGGCGAGCTCGGGCGCGTCGTAGTTGCCCGCGTTGCCGTGCGTTCCGTTCGACCGGTACGGGTGGTGGCCGGCAATGAACAGCCAGTCCTTGCCGCCCGCCTCCATCACCGCCGTCGGCAACCAGGCCGCCTGATCGCCGTGGGTCTTGTTGTTCCAGATGATCGAGTTCGTATCGAGGACGATGAACCCGACGTGGTTGTGCGTGAACGTGTAGTGCGTGGCCGGCATGTTCCACTTCGTGGAGACCTGCGAGTAGTGGACCTCGACCACACCCTTCTCCCACTCGTTGCCGACGCCGGGCGCGTCGACGATCAGCTTGCCACCGTAGTCGTGATTGCCGAGTGCGACGTAGAACGGGAGGTTCACGTCCATGTACGGCTGCTCGAACTTGGTCTGCCACTGCGGATCGGTCGTGCTGTCGACGCCCGCGTCATAGATGTTGTCACCGAGCATGAGCACGAAGTCGCAGCCCTTGGCCGCGCAGACGTCGCGCATCGCGATCGCGACCTTGCGCTGATCCGCGTTGCCCTTGCCCGCGTCGCCGAGTGCGATGAAGCGGACCCGCTTGGGAGGTTCGGGCGCGTCGGGTGTGGCCGGGGCGTCGTCGCCGGGAACGTCGTCCCCGTTGCCGCCGCCGCTACTGCAAGCAGCGATAAAGAAGACCGCTCCCACCAGAGTCATCCTCATCATCGCGCTGGACCGTACTCCAAGTCGGGACCCCAAGGGTGTTAATTTCCTCACGTGGGTGCCCGGCGGCTGTTCAGCTATCCGCTCAGCCTGGCGGTTGTCGTCGCGGGTCTGATCGCGGCGACCGGCGGGTGGATCGCGTGGTGGAACTACCGCGCCGGCCTCGAGAACATCCGGGATCTCGCGTCCGGCCTGTTCGAGCAGGTCGCCCGCCAGACCGCGTCCTCGACGGAGGCCTTCGTGAAACGGGCACCACCGGCGGCCGAGGCGCTGAGCAGCATCGTCGCGCTCGACCGCCCGCAGACCTCATCGGACATGATGGCGCGCCGTTGCATTGCGGTCTTGCGCGCCAACGAAGGCTTCGCGTGGGTCAGCTACTCCGACAAATTCGGCACGTTCACCGGCGCGTCCCGCGCTCCCGGCGACAAGATCCGCGTCAACCGCAGCGCGATCCAGGATGGCAAGACGGTCCTCGTCGAGCACGAGCTGAATGCCGACGGCGTGCTCGTCGAGGTGCGCCGCGAGCCCGACACCAAATACGACCCGCGCACGCGCCCATTCTGGAAGCTCGCCGCCGCAGCGAAGCAAGGCCCAATGGCCGCCAGCCAAGGCATATGGACACCGCCGTACGTGTTTGCCGAGAACGTGCCCGGCATCACGTACGCGCTGCCGTTCTACGCCGACGGCGGCCTCGAGGGCGTGTTCACGATCGACTTCGATCTCGGCCGGCTCTCCGATCTCGCGCGCACGCTGCAGTTCTCCTCGCACGGGCGCGTCGTCGTCGTCAGCGACGAGCAGATCGTCCTCGCTCACCCGACGATCAGCATCATCGCCAAGATCGACGACAAGGTGGAGCTCGTCCCCGCCAACGACGTCGCCGATCGCCCGATGCAAGCGGTGCTCGCCGCCGGCGACGCCACGCAGGTCGACGTCGACGGCACCCCGTACCTCGCGCGCTCGCTGCCGATCGCCCTGCCCGGCGGCGCGCAGTGGCGCGTGCTCGCGTTCGCCCCCGAGTCGGACTTCACCGAAGGCATCGGTCGCCGCGCGCTGTCCTCGCTGCTGATCTCGCTCGTCGCGATCGTGATCGCCGTCGTCGTCGCGTGGGTGCTCGCGCGCCGAATCTCCCAGCCACTAACGCACCTCGCCGCGGAGATGGACAAGGTCGGCGAGTTCCGCATCGACGCAGCCGACGAAGACCACTCGATGTTCCGCGAGATCGAGATGATGAACACCGCGCTCGCGAAGATGAAGGGCGGCCTGCGCTCGTTCGCGAGCTACGTGCCGCGCGACCTCGTGCGCGCCGTGCTCGCGAGCGGACAGGACGCGCGCCTCTCCGGCGAGGTCCGCGAGCTCACCGTCTACTTCTCCGATCTCGCCGGCTTCACCACGCTCGCCGAGACGCGCAAGCCCGACGAGCTCGTGAAGTTTCTCGGCCAGTACTTCGACGACATGTCGAAGATCATCGCCGAGGAGAAAGGCACGCTCGACAAGTACCTCGGCGACGGCATCATGGCGTTCTGGGGCGCACCGATGCCGGTGCCCGAGCACGCCGCGCGCGCGTGCGTCGCCGCACTCCGCAGTCAACAGCGCCTCAAGGAGCTGACGCCCGACGGCGTCAAGCTCAGCGCGCGCATCGGCATCGCGACCGGCGACGTCCTCGTCGGGAACATCGGCTCGACGGAGCGCCTCAATTACACCGTGATGGGTGACACCGCGAACCTCTCCGCGCGGCTCGAGTCGCTCAACAAGCAGTACGGCACGTTCTGCATGATCGACGAGACCACGTACGAGCAGGCGAAGTCCGTGATCGTCGCGCGCGCGCTCGACGTCGTCGCCGTCAAGGGCAAGACGCGCGGCGTCCGCGTCTACGAGATCCTGGCCCTCGTCGCCGACAAGAACGAACGCGCCGAGGCGATCGCGACGCACTCGGCGACCGCGCTCGACGCATACGTCGCGCGCCGCTTCGACGAGGCCGCCGCCGCGTGGGCGAAGGTGCTCGAGCTCCTGCCCGGCGACCGGTCCGCCACGACGCTCCACGACCGAGCGACCGCCTTCGCCGCGCTGCCGCCCGGTCCCGACTGGGAAGCCGTCACCGTCGTCACGGAGAAGTAGCGTAGAACTGCTTCGCCGTCGCCTTGCCGCCCTTGTCGCGGATCACCATCCGCCGCACCGACTCGCCCTTTGCCTTGAGCGAGATCGTGCCAAAGAAGCCGGTCGTGACCTTGAACGTCTCGAGCTCGGCGATCGGAAAGATCCAGCGCGTCGTCGCGCCGCCGAACAATTCCTGGAGTCTGCCCTCGAGCTGCGCGAGATCGAGCGCGGGGTCCGCGAGCATCGCCTTCGTCGCGGCGAGTGGCTCCTTACCGAAGCGCGTGTGCGTGGTGGCGATCACGAGGCTGCCGATCGACTCGCCCGGGATCATCGCGATCACGTTGCGGGTCAGCACCGCTGCACCGCGCGTCATCGTCGCGGTGAGTGACACCTTCGTGCAGTCGACCTTTTCGAAGAACAGATAGTCGCGGCCAGATTCGAGCATGGCGGCACCTCTGTCCAAGCCGCATGCCCGATCGCGAGCTCGTCATTCCGCGGACCTGCGCGTCGGTGCACGAGGTGCACCGACGGTGCACGCAACGGTCAGATCGAGATCGAGCCCTTGCGGAAGTCGGTCTTGCGTAGGTGCACGTTGATGCAGACCGGGCGGCCCGTCTTCGCGATCGACTTCGCCTCGGCGAGCGTCGCGTCGACGCGCGCGGGGTCGGTGAGGATCAAACCGACGCCGCCGTAGCCCTCGGCGACCTTGTGATAGTCCGTGCGGCGAAGATCGCAGCCGAGCGTGGTGCCGAGGATCTCGACCTGCTCGCGTGCGATCTGCGCCCACGACGCGTCGTTCCCGATCACCGCGATCGGCGCGACGCCGTGACGGACGTACGAGTCGAACTCGGCGAGGGTGTACGCGCTCGAGCCGTCGCCCCACACGAGCCAGACCTCGCGGCCCGGCCGTACGAGCGACGCGCCGAGTGCCATGCCGCCGCCGACGCCGAGCGTGCCGAACACGCCGGGGTCGAGCCACGACAGCGGCGCGCGCGGGCGAACGATGTAGCTCGCGGTGGCGACGAAGTCACCGCCGTCGACGACGAGCACCGCGTCGTCGGCCATCGCTTCTTCCATGCGAAGGAAGAAGTGGAGCGGGTCGATCAGCTCGCCCTTGGGCTGCGCCTTCTTCTGGATCTCGGCGTCGCGCGCGGTTTCTTTCTCGCGCAGCTGATCGCTCCAGCCCTTCCAGCGATCGCCCGCGCTCGAGACGCGATCCGCGAGCGCGACCAGGAAGTCGCCGGCGTGCATCTCGACCGCGATCTCGGGACGGCGGTTCTTCTTGAGCTCCTGCGACGACAAGTTCGCCGCGATCAGCGTCGCCTTCTTGTTGATGCCGCGGCCGTAGCCGAGGCGGAAGTCGAACGGGAAGCCGCACACGACCACGACATCCGCTTCCTTGAGCGCGGCGCCGCGGTTGTGGCGCAGCTGCAGCTCGTGTGTGCGACCGAGCAAGCCACGCGCGGTACCCGCGAGGAAGACCGGCGCGCCGAGCATGCCGATCGCGCGCGCGAGCCGGCCCGGGTCCTTCACACCGACGAGCGTCTGGCTACCGACGACGATCACCGGCTTCTCGGCGCGCTTGAGCGCCTCGGCCGCTTTCTCGATGCCGGTCGTCTCGTTGCGCAGGTGCGGCAGCTCGATGCGCGAGAACACGTCGGGCATCGCCGGCGCGCGGAACTGCCGGTAGAGGTGGCCCCTGATGTAGAGCTCGAGCGCCTTCGCGCCGATGCCCTTCCCTTTTCCGAGGCCCGCTTCCTTCGCGTACCACATGCGCACGACCGACTCGGGATAGAGCAGGTCGACCGGGACCTCGATGAACACGGGACCGGGCACGCCCTCCATCGCGATCTGACATGCGCGCTCGACGGTCGGCGCGAGCGCCGGCACCGTCTTCACCATCGTCGCCCACTTCGTGCACGGCTTCATCATCGACAGCTGATCGATGTCCTGCAGCGCGCCACGGCCCTTGAGCAAGGTCGCCGTCGAGCCGCCGAAGATCACGAGCGGCGTCTGCGCCATCTGCGCGTTCTTCACCGCGGTGATCGTGTTCGTGACGCCCGGCCCTGCCGTGACCGCCGCGACGCCGATCGTGCCCGTCATGCGCGCGACCGCGTCGGCCGCGAACACTGCGTTGACCTCGTCGCGCACGTCGATGACGCGCAGCCCCTTCGCCTGGCAACCCGTGAGGATCGGGGAGATGTGTCCACCGCAGAGCGTGAACAGATGGGTGGCGCCGTGCCGTGCGAGAACTTCCGCGATCAGGTCACCGCCATGAGGCTGCTGCGTCATATGCCGCGCAGCCTATACTGACCGTGGGTGTCGAATCTCGTTCTCTATTCAATCCCTGCGTTCGTCGCGCTGGTCCTGATCGAGCTCGCGTGGTCGCGGCGGCATCCCGAGGTCAAAGGCTACGAGACCAAGGACACGCTCGCGTCGCTGTCGCTGGGCCTCTTGAACGTCGGCGTCAACGCGGGAACGAAGCTGCTCTCGCTCGCATTCTTCGTCGTGCTCTACGAGCACCGCATCGTCGATCTCGTCGCGATCCTGGGCGCGTGGTCGTGGCTCGTGTTGTTCGTCGTCGAGGATCACTCGTACTACTGGTTCCACCGCATCCATCACGAGGTGCGCCTGTTCTGGGCGTGTCACGTCAATCATCACTCGAGTCAGCACTACAACCTCTCGACCGCGCTGCGGCAGCCACTGCTGACGCCGTTCACCGGACCGATGTTCTGGGCGCCGCTGCCGCTGCTCGGGTTTCCGCCGTACATGATCCTGACCGCGCAGGCGATCAGCCTGCTCTACCAGTTCTGGCTCCACACCGAGGCGATCGACAAGCTCGGCGTGCTCGAGGAATTCATGAACACGCCGTCGCACCATCGAGTGCACCACGGCAAGAACGTCCGCTACCTCGACAAGAACCACGGCGGCATCCTCATCATTTGGGATCGCTTGTTCGGCACGTTCGCGCGCGAGCGCGAGAAGGTCGTCTACGGCCTGACGAAGGATATCGAGACGTACAACCTGCTGCGGATCGGCTTTCACGAGTTCGCCGCGATCGGCCGCGACGTTGCGCGCGCACCGACGCTCGGCGCGAAGCTCGGCTACCTGTTCGCGCCACCGGGTTGGTCACACGACGGCTCGACCCAGACCGCCGGGCAGCTGCAACGCCACCTTCTATAGTGTAGGGCGCGCAAACACGAGCGCGTCCTTGGGCGTGCCCGGCAGCTTCGACTCCAGGAAGTGATCGAGCTTGTCGAGCAGGAACCACACGCCGAGCGCGTTCGCGTGTAGCCCATCGGGAGCGACGAGCGAGAGCGCGGCGACCTTCTCGCCGGGAGCGATCTCGACCTGCTCGTTCGCCGCGAGCGGCGCAGCCCACGCTGCGAACGGCACGAACACGACGCGCTCGCGCTTCGCCCACGCTTCGATCTGCGCGTTCGCCGTGGCGAGCGTCGCCGCATCCGGAACCTGCGAGCGCGGCAGCATCCACTCCGCTGCAGTCACCACGTGCGGAATGTCGCCGACCACGATCCACGCACCACTCGCACGTGCTCGCTCGAGCTCCGCGAGCCCCTTCGCTAACGCGTCTTCGCGCCACGCCGGATCTGGCGATCCATAGAGGTCCCAGAACAGGAAGTCGATCGCGATCACCGTGGTCGCCTTGAACGCGAGCACCTTGTCGATCTGGGCCCGGCTCTCATTGATCGGGTCGCGGAACATGAAGACGTTCGCGGCGGACTCGACCGCGCTCCGCTTCGCCGCAGCCCGGAACGCGTCGCTGAATGGCGCCCCGCCAAAGCCGGCGGAGACGCTCGCGCCGACGATCGCGATCCGCGTCGTATCGAGGGCGGGACCGACCGGCGGAGAGGTCTTGGTCTCGTGGCCGCCGCAGGCGACCGCGAGCATCAAACCGATCGAAGTAAGGCGATGTAGCTCCACTGCAACCACGCGATGTTGCACTTCACGGCCTCGTGTTTTCAATGCTTTAATCGGTGGGCACAGTTGACCCCAGCAGGGGTGTGAAACCCCATGCACAATGTAGGTGCGCAAGCGTTGATTTGAACTATCTCGCGCAGTTACAAACTGTGCAAAACGCTTCACGGATGGCATCGCCGTTGCTCTACGAATGGCTCGATGCGTGCTGGAGTCACCGAACTGAAAGCGGACATGTCCGTCCGCTCGAGGAGATCGATGCTCGAAACACTCGTCCGTCAGCTCCCTGTGGCTATCACCGTGTTCGCAATGGGTTGCACGGGTCTCATCCAAGACGATGGGATGGGGAACCTAACCCCCGAGCAGTCGGCAGCCCGCGAGGCGTGGGTGTCCGAAGCGCAGCCGGTACTCGCCCAGAACTGCGCCGCTTGCCACAACGGTTCCCGGACGGGCATTGGCTTTCTCGAGGGCGCCGACCCGATGGCGCAGCGGGCAACTCTGCTCGCTTACACGCCTTTGGTCGTGAACCTGACGGCGCCGCAGTCGTCGCGCCTCATCACGAAGGGCCTCCACGAGGGTCCGGCCTTCACGGCCGCGCAGACGTCGACGGTCCTCCAGTGGATCCAGAAGCAGAAGGACGCGGAAGGCTCGACTGGGGGCGGAGACCTCAGCCTGGAGACTGAAGCCTTCATCCCCCTTATCTGCACCGCGGGCGCCCCCGGCACCGTGGACTGCCCCTTCAACAACGTCGCGCTCGATGCGATCGGCTCGCCGGGTGCGATCATCCGCTTCACGGTCCAGGCGCTCGGCTCGGGTCTCTATGTCTCGAACCTCAAGCTCATCCCCGGCGCCGACGGCGCCTACATCGAGCACCCGCTGTTCGTGTCGAAGCCGGTCGCCGGCGACGCGAAGCCCGACACGATCGATCGCTTCTTCAACGTGAAGATGAACCTCCAGCAGGGCGCGACCGATGCGCAGCAGCAGATCGCTGGCGGCACCGCGGCGTTCGTTGGCTTCCAGGCGACTGACCCGCTCGCGATCTACTTCAAGAAGGTCGACAAGTTTCAGATGGACGGCATGATGCCGCCGACGCAGTCGGGCTGCAAAAGCCTCACGGAGTTCAAGGCAATCCGCACGAGCTTCTCCGCAGCCGTCGGTGGCGCCGCGCAAGCGTGCACCGGCTGCCACGCGGGTACGAACGGCGGCGCGACGGGCGCGATGACCATCACGAACATCGGCTCTGCGGACGACGCAGTCGTGCAGAACGTCTGCAACCAGGTGCTCATCCGCACCAACCTCACGACCCCCGATTCTTCCGGCATCTTCTTGGCGCCGAGCCCAGCCTCGACGCATCCCTTCCGTTTCACTCAAGCGCAACTCGATACGTTCAAGGCGAGCGTGAACACGTGGATCACCGCCGAAAAAACTGCCCCTTAAGGAGCCCCATGAAGAGGATCTCAATTCTGTTGATGGCGGCCGCATTCGCGGTCCCAGCGTGTAGCTCGGATTCGTCGACCGGCGACGATATGCCTGGCGATGACACGCCCGGACCCACGGATGAATGGGACAGAGAGCTCGCGAAACGCGAGTACGACTACAACGCTGCTCTCCGCATCGCGTCGCTTCGCCTCACCGGCGACCTGCCGTCGATGACCGAGATCAACCAGGTGGCGAGCGCGCCTGACCTACCGGCCAAGAAGGTCGCGTACGAAGCGCTCGTGACCGACATGATGAACCGTCCGACGTTCGCGCGTCAGATGTTCTTCTTCTGGCGCGACACCTTCAAGATGGGTGAGACGGCAGAGATGGACTTCGCGCCGGCGTTCGCCGCGCAGGTGTCCGTGCAGAACATGGACTACCGCAGCCTGATGACGGCGACGACGGGCACGTGCCCGACGGTCGACATCGCGGCGGGAACGTTCACCGCCGGAAACTGCGCCGCGAACGGACCGGTCGCTGGTGTCATCACGGACAAGGGCGCGATGCGCCAGTACGACGGAAACTTCGCGTTCCGCCGTGTGAAATGGATCCAGGAGACCTTCGACTGCCTCAAGTTCCCGGTCGAGATGGGCGGCACGCCGCAAGACGTCGGTGCCGCATCTCAGTACGTGGGTAACTGGCCGTTCACGAGCATCGCCGGCACTGCCAACGGCGGCCGCGTGAACTTCCTCGATGTCTCGGCCGTCATCTGCGCCAACTGCCACCAGACGATGAACCACATCGCCCCGCTGTTCGCGTACTACGACGAGATGGGCGTGTACCAGCCGGCCATCGCCGTGGCCACGCCGCTCGACGGCGCCCCGATGGCTCGCCTGACCGACTATCTCCCCGCGGGTGAAGCCACCGCGTGGCGCCACAACGTACCGGCAGCCGACCTTCCGGGCCTCGGTGCCGCAATGGCCGCAGACGAAGACGTCGCCAAGTGCGGTGTCGCTCGCATGTGGAACTGGGCCATGGGCAAGCAGGACATCGTCGACACGCTCAACGAGGTTCCCGTCGAGACCATCCGAGCTCAGCTCGATTCCTTCATCGCCAGCGGCTACAAGGTGAAAGACCTCATCTTCGCCGTCTACACCGCCGACGACTTCGTGAAGTTCTAAGGAGACAACCAATGACGAACTTCGGATTCAAAATGACAATCCTGGTCGCGTCGTTCGGCGCCGTCGCCTGCAGCACGGACGTCGACGACGACCCTGACACGAACCAACCACCGACGAACGGAACGTCGGGTGGCGAGGACACCACCTTCGACCACGAGAACGACGGTTACTCCCCCTGGGATCTGATCGATCGCCTCGCGAAGGAAGGCCCGCCGCTCTACACCTCGAGGGTGCACAGCTGCCCGAAGGTTCGCTACGCGACCCTCGGTAACGTGCTCCGCGCGGTCGGCGTTAACACCGCCAACGCGGCCAACCTCTCGGCGGGGCAGCTCTACACGAGCGGCTTCAACGCGATGGGCGGCCCGAACTTCCCGAACCGCATCCGCGAGAACATCGCGGTGACGACCTCTGGCGCATCACGCATGTTCGATATCTTCGCGGCGGCCGCGCCCGAGATCATCACGGCGATGCCGACGCTCGCGCGCTGCCAAACTGGTGGCACGCCGGCGGCGATGTTCGACGCAAACAACCAATGCCGCGCGGACGGTATCACTTGCTTGATCGGGCAGCCCGCGCAGCCCGCTCACCTCGACTTCTGCAACCTCACGGTCACGAGTGCGTCGGACGTGAATGTTGGCAAGAACATCGCCGTAGCAGCCATCCTGGCCGCGGCATACACCTGCGAGTGAGGAGCTAACCATGGCGAAATCCCCATTCACTAAACGTGACGAGCAGCGAGAAATTACTCGCCGCGCGCTGATCAAGTGGACCGTCGCGGCAGGTGCAGCCCTCGGTGTCTCGCGATCGAAAGTCTTCGAGATCCTCGAAGGCACCGCCGGTAAAGGCACCGCCTTCGCGGCGGCCGAAGCCAAGACGGCTCGCTCCGTTCACCTGATGGCCGGCAACGGCGGCCTCGCGTGGATGCAGCTCAAGTGGCCCCACGTCGACATCGCCGAGGCGAACAACCCCGCTTTCGCGTACCACCGTCCGGGTCAAGGCGCCCGCATGGCCGGCACGTTCAAGCCGCTGTTCATCGGACCGGATACCCCGTGGGCGAACCTGCCACCGGGCAAACAGGTCACGATCTTCCAGGCCGGCAACAACGAGACCCATACGGGTGATGCCGTCTCGACGACGAACCTCAACGGCTCGAACATCCATGCGGTCGCCTCGGCGCTGCAGTCGGTGTCACCCTCGGTGATCCCGATCGTCGCGGTCGGCGGCGTCGCGATTGGTACGGCACCGGGCGGCTTCCAGCCGGCCGGCGTCGGCAACGCCGATGGCATCGTCGGTCTGTTCAACTCGGCGGCATCGCGCGCCGGTGGCTTGCTCTCGCGTGCCGGCGATGCGTCGCTCTACAAGGCGCACTACGACGCGTTCAGCCAGCTCAACCGCGCGGCGAACCGCTCCACGACGAAGTCGTCGTACCAGACGGCCTCGAGCGCAGCGCAGTTCCTCGGAACCAACCTCGCGGCGAAGCTCGCGATCACCCCCGAGGATCTGATCCGCTACGGCATCAACGGAGGCACGCCAGGAAACGTCGCAGCGATCGGCCGTACGTTCATCGTCGCGGTCAAGGCGTTCAAGATGGGCCTCACCAACTCGATCGTCATGCGTGCGTACAACGACGACCCGCACGGCGCCTTCGACAATGGTTCGGCGCTGACGCGCCCACCGATGCACAAGGCGATCTTCGACGCGTTCATGGCCGACCTCACGTCGAACACGGACGACAACACGTTGAAGGCACTCGCGGATGACATCGTGATCACGATCGCGGGTGACACCACGAAGACCCCGATGTCCCGCCCCGGTTGGGGAGATGGCACGCCACAGAACTCGAACGTGGTCTACGTCTACAGCTCGGGCCACCTCAAGAGCGGCTGGTTCGGCGGCACGCTCCGCAACGGTACCGTGCAGGGCGTCACGGCCGACGGCGACCCGACGGCATACAACGGCGCGACGATGGCGCGCTACGCGACTGCCTCGATCGCCTTTGCGATCGCGAAGCGTGACGAGCGCTTGATCGCACCGTTCGCGAACGGCACCACGATCGGTGGCAAGTTCGGAAACCTGCTCGACGCCTGATCTTCGGATCGTAAGTCACAGGCCGCTGGCAATCTGCCGGCGGCCTTTCTGCTTTTCGGGGATCGAGTGCTAGGGTACGGGTGTGCGTGTGGCCTCGTTGGCGCTCCTCGTAGCGCTTCTCGGATGTTCCGGAAAATCCGGTGATGATCCCAAGCCCGGCTCGGGCACGAGCACGGTCGACATCACGAAGGAGCAGGCGCGCTTCGACGCGGAGCGCAAGCCCGAGAAGGTCGTCGAGGCGCTCAAGATCGGACCGGGCTCGCGCGTCGCCGACGTTGGTGCGGGCTCTGGCCTTCTGACGGTGCATCTCGCTCGCGCCGTCGCGCCAAACGGCAAGGTCGTCGCAACCGACGTCGATGGTGCGGTGCTCGAGAACCTGCTCGCCGTGCGCATGCAGGCGGCCGGGCTCACCGACGTCGTCGAGCGGCGCGTCGTCGATGCAGATCGGCCCGGCCTCGAGAAAGAGGACGGCCAGTACGACGCGATCCTGCTCGCCGAGGTCGATCACTACTTCCAGGACCCGGTCACGTGGCTGAAGACCGCCGCAAAGGCGCTCAAGCCGACCGGCCGCATCGTGGTCTCGAACCGCGTGCACCATCGCACGAAGGCGATGGCCGCCGCGCAGAAGGCCGGGCTCGTCGTCGAGGACGTGTCGACACCCGTGCCGACGCACTTCATCGCCAGCTTCGTGGTTGGAGGATCCAAATGAGACCCGCTCTCGCGCTCGCAGTGATCGCGTTCGGCGCCCTCGGCGCATGCGATGACACTAGTGGCAACGCACCCGTGCTCTGGTTCGTGCTCGATGGACGCGAGACCGAGGTCAAGCTGGCCGAGGACGAGCCAGAACCTTTTTGAGCACCTGGCGTCGGGGGATCCGGGCGATCCCTAGAAGCTGAATACGCGCTGAAGGCGTCGGTTCCGGCGGGGAACTATCGCGTCGTCTACGACGGCATCATCATCCGTGCAGTCGACGTGACGTTCGATCTGATCTGGCGGCGCGGCGCGACCGACACGGTGCTCGGCACCTGGAGCGAGCACTTCGAGCCGCTGCCCGGCGGCGTGTTCGATGCGCAGGCGTTCCAGCGCGATGTACCCGCGCAGGCGATCGACTTCCAGTCCGGCGATCAGCTCGTGTGGCGGTTCACCGGCATGTCGACCTCGGAGATGGCGTACATCCCGAACGGCGATGGCGCGATCGCCGGCGGCCGGATCCCGAACATCACGCTGCCGCGCTGATCACGTCTCGTCCTCGTGATAGTCGAGGTCGGCGCCGTAGGTCTCGGGTAACGCGTACAGGCCGGCGAACGCGACGGCGAGCGAGAGGACGCCCATCACGGCCGCGGCGGTGACGGGCCCGTAGTCCTTCAACGCGGTGAAGCCCATCGCGACGAGGACGAGCGAGCCGCGCACGAAGTTCGGGACGGTCGTCGCGACGGTCGCGCGGAGGTTCGTGCCGAAGAGCTCGGCCGCGGTCGACACGAACACGGCCCAGTAGCCGGTCGCGACACCGCCGAGCGCGGCGATCACGTAGAACGTCGTCAGCGAGCGGCCGCCGAGGACGAAGTACGCGATCACGACGAGCGTCGTCGCGACAAGGCAGATGCCGAGCGCGCGGCGGCGCGAGCGCAGGAAGTGGCTGAGCAGACCGGAGCCGAGATCCCCGACGGCGAGGCCGGCGTAGACGAGGAACAGTGCGGTCGCGGCGCGCGGTGCTTCCGGCAGGCCGAGCGCGAGGCCGAGCTCGGGCGAGAGCGTGAACAGGATGCCGACGACGTACCAGACCGGGACGCCGACCGCGATGATCGCGAGGTACTTGAGCAGGCGCTTGCGATCGGTGAACAGCGAGAAGAAGTTTCCGCGCGAGACCTTCTGCTCGAGCGCTTTCGCGAACATGCCGGATTCGACCACGCCGATACGCAGGACGAGCAACGCGAGGCCCATCCCGCCGCCGATGTAATACGCGGTTCGCCAGTGCACGCCGATGCCGGGGAACGCGCCGCCGAGGAGGCCGGCCATCACGCCGCCGGAGATGCCGAACGCGGCGACGATCGTCGTCCCGATGCCGCGCGTCTGCCGGCCGAGCAGCTCGGAGACGAGCGTGATGCCGGCACCGAGCTCGCCGGCGAGGCCGATGCCCGCGATCAAGCGGCACCATGCGTAGCCCTCGACGGTATCGACGGTGCCGTTCACGATGTTCGCGATCGAGTAGAGCGTGATCGAGCCGAACAGCACGGAGAGCCGGCCGCGCTTGTCGCCGAGGATGCCCCACAGGATGCCGCCGAGCAGCATCCCGCCCATCTGCATGTTGAGGAGGAAGATGCCCTCGCCCGTGATGTCGGTGACACCGAGGTCCTTGAGGCTCGCGCCGCGGACCATGCCAAACAGGATCAGGTCGTAGATATCGACGAAGTATCCGAGCGCAGCAACGACGACAGCCAGTGTCGCTGCGCGGGCTTGCGAGCGGTCCGAGACCACGGGCGCAATATACGCGTTATAACGGGTACCGATGAAGGCGATCGCGATTGCGTTGTTGCTGCTGTTCGCGCTGCCCGCGGAGGCACGCGAGCAGCGTGCGTGGGTCAAGAGCATCCCCGACGCTGCGGCCTGGAAGATCTATTCGAAGAGCGTGTCGAGCGACGAGCTCGGCAAGTTCATCATCGACCTCAAGACGAACGACATCTACTTCATCGACGTCAACACGTTCAACATCCACGCAGACTTCGTGCTCGGCGTGCTGCTCAAGAAGGCGTGGACCGCCGAGAACGTGCGCGAGTACAACAAGAACTACGAGCGCGAGAAGCCGAAGTTCATCCTCGGCTACATCACGCATCACGTGAAGATCGACAAGTGGTCGTTCGCGTTCTGGGAGGGCGACAAGATCGGGCCCGCCGACATCATCCGTGCGCGCAAGCGGCTCGAGGACACGTTCTTTCGCAAGGCGCTGCCGTTCCGTCCCGATTCACCGATGCAGCTCAAAGTCGCCGTCGACGTCAAGAAGCAGGGCGTTCCGGTCATCACGAACGACCAGATCTACAAGGCCGCCGACTACCAGGCGTTCAACAAGGGCCGCGCCGTCGGCAAGCTGCGCATCGTGCCCGTCGGTACGCCGTACGACGCGCTCACGTTCGAGCGTCACGAGATCGTGCTGCTTCAAGAATCGTATCCGGACATCACGCCGGTCGCGGGCATCCTCGCGACCACATTCTCGACGCCGCTCTCGCACGTGAACCTGCGCGCGAACGCATGGGGCATCCCGAACGCGGGCGACAAGAAGGCACGCGAGAAGTTCGGCAAGCTCGAGGGCAAGATCGTCTATTACGAGGTGACCGAGACGAAGATCGTGCTGCGCGAAGCGACGCCCGCGGAGATCAAGGAGCTCGAGGGCCAGCTCCTCGACCGCAAGACGGTGCGGCTGCCGCCGGCGCAGATCGACAATCCCAAGTTCGCGATGCTCACGCGCATGCGCGCGAAGGACGCGGTGATCTACGGCACCAAGTCCGCGAACCTCGGCGAGATCGTGACCGCGAACCTCGAGGGCGTGAACGTGCCCGCGGGCTTCGGCGTGCCGTTCTTCTATTACGTACAGCACATGCGCGCGAACGGCCTCGACAAGAAGGTCGAAGCGCTGCTCGCGGATCCGAAGTTCAAGACAGATGCCGCGTGGCGCAAGTCCGCGCTCGAGACGCTGCGCGAGGCGATCAAGGCCGCGCCCATCGACCAGGCGTCGCTCGATGCGATCTACAAGCGCGTCAAGCTCAAGCTCGGCGGCAAGGGCGTGTTCGTGCGCAGCTCGACGAACGCGGAGGACCTCGCGGGCTTCAACGGCGCGGGCCTCTACGACACGGTCGCGAACGTCGTCGGCAAGAAGCCCATCGGCGAGGCGATGAAGGTCGTGTGGGCCTCGGTCTGGAACCTACGCGCCGTCGACGAGCGCGAGGCGTTCGGCATCGATCACAAGCAGGTGTTCGGCGCGGTGCTCCTGCAGATCGGCGTCAACGCGACCGCCGCCGGCGTGCTCGTCACGAAGAACCTGTGGGACCCGACCGACAAGAATAGCTTCACCATCAACGCGAAGTGGGGCCTCGGCATGCGCGTCGTCGAGGGGCAAAAGGTCGCCGAGCAGATCATCTTCGACCCCACGAACGACGGCACCAAGATCCTCTCGCGCGCCGATGACCCGGTGATGCTCAAGTTCGACGACAAGGGCGGCATCGTCGAGATTGCGGTCCCCGCAGGCGCCGGCGTGATCCTTACCGAGGAGCGCGCCAAGGCGCTCGCGAAGCAGGTCAAGGCGATCATCCCTGTCTACACGCACGGCAAGCCCCTCGACGTCGAATGGGTGCTCGAGGGCGAAACGTTTTGGATCGTGCAGGCGCGACCGCTCGTCGGCGGCTAGCTCGAGCTACTGCTCGAACACCTGCACCCAGGCGCTCTCGCTCGTGATGCCGTAGTAGTGCCCGACGACAGCCATCCGACCGCTGGATCCGCCCGCGAGCTTTTGCACCAGGGTTCCGTAGCGATCGACGCTCGTGCGCAGGATTGGGCGTGCGACCGCCATCGTCTGTACGGAACCAGTCATGTAGCGACGTGCTTCCCAGGCGAACGGTAAGCCCGGCCCGGCCTCGTCCTGCATGTACACCCAGCCGACTTCGGTGCCCGCGATCGCGCACCAATTCGATGCGTAACCACTTCCAGAGATCATGACGTTGCTCGCGACCCCCGGCCCGACGATGTGCGAGTTGCCGTGACCGGATGTGCAGACCACGTAGCTTCCGAGAGGGCTCGTCGACAGCATCCCGGCATATTCGGGAGAGACATCGGGGACCACGGTAAGCTCCGTGCCGTCGGGCGCGAAGCGACGGAGCGACGTCGACTCGCCGCTATCGAGGTCCGCGATGTCGACGAGTACGTTTCCGCTGCCATCGATGCCTGCAGAGCACCAGTAGTTGGAGGTGACCGCGAGCGTTTTGGTCCACGACGCCGTACCTGCCGTGTCCCAGCGGGAGACCGCATTTGCCAAGCGCACGGCCACGGCGCCGTCCGCGCCGACCGCGACTGCATGACCTTGTGGACACACGGCGCTGGTGGCCCTCGACCAGAGCTCGGTCCCATCGGCGGCAAGCTTCTTGAGCACACCGGCGGACGTCACAAGATAGATCGTGTCGCTCGGGCCCGTCTCGAGCGCCGTGACGGCGAGATCGAGCGCCCAGAGCGTCGACCCGCCCGGCGCGAGCTTCGTCAGCTTTGTCGATGATCCGACGATCAGATTCCCGGATCCGTCGAACGATGCGGCACGTGGTGTCGTGCCGGGGATGAGACGAGTCCAGCCCTCCTTCGCATGTTTCGTGAACGTCGATGTGACGGTGCTCGTTCCGACCGGCACCGTGAGCGAGCACTCGGCCGTCTGGATCGACGTGCATCCGGCGAGCCCCCCGAACGTCGAGAATGTCGACGCGCGGATCGTGATCTCGTCGCCGGCATCCACGGGCACCGGACACGACGCGAAGCACGTCGCGATCACGCCGGTTCCTTGTTTGCGAACCTGGACCTCACCCGTTCCGTCGCCGGCGAATACGATGTTCACGCTGCTCGAACCGGTCAGCGCCACGCTCAAGGTGACCGTGATCGGCGTGACGTCCGCGGGCACGACGCAGCTGCTGGCCTGTGCGCAGCCCGCAACCGACCAACTCGTGATCTGACTGCTTGCGCCTGGTGCGGCGGTCAACGTGACCGGGCCTTCGAAGAGCGCGCTGCACGTCGTGCCGCAGTCGATGCCGACAGGGCTAGACGACAAGGTGGCAGAGCCTGTCCCACTCGTGACGACGGTGACCTTCCGCGCGCCGTTCACGGCGAGCCCACCGCTATAACCCGTGCCCGCGCTCGTAACGCTCACAGTTCCGGCGAGTGCGCCGAGTGATTGGGGTGCGGCGTGGATCGTGATGTCACAGCTGGTCCCTGCCGCGAGCGTCGAACCACAGGTCGAGAAACCCTTAGAGAACCCAGCTCCCGCGATGGCGATCGCGTCGATCGGCGCGGGTCCGCTACCGTCGTTGCGTAGCTCGATCGTCGTCTGAGCCGACTGACCGATCTCGAGGCGTCCGAACGCAAGCGACGTCGGGTTGAAGTGCAGATCAGGCATCACGGCCAAGCCAATCATCTGGACCGTGTGCGAGCCACCGGGCGTGCTCGCGA
The DNA here is from genome assembly GCA_030857175.1 of Myxococcota bacterium. GTDB lineage: Bacteria > Myxococcota_A > Polyangia > Haliangiales > Haliangiaceae > JABFXX01. The sequence continues at coordinate 120,442 of JALZOJ010000025.1, forward strand.
TGGCGAGCGACGCCGAACGCTCGCCTGCTGCGGTCGGCCGGAACGAGACGACGACATCGCAGCTCTCGTTCGCAGCGAGCACCTTGCCAGCGCACGTAGAGAGCGCGTTGTCGAGAACGAAGTCGTTGGCAGCCGCTCCATTGATCGAGATCGCGAGCAGTCCCGTCGCACCGGAGCCGGTGTTCGTGACGCGTAGGTTTGCGGTCGAGCTCTGCCCGACGGACGTCTGGGAGAGCGTCAAGGTCTCGACCGTCATTCCTCCGGAGTCCGTGACCGCAAGAATTGGCGTCGAAGCGTCGAGCGGTTCACTAGAGCTTCCGCCACAGCCACTCAGCACGGCGACCATCCACAACACCTCGAAGCGCATGACCACCAGTATGCGGTAAGCTCTCTCGGTTTGGCGGTTCGCCTGGTTGCGCTCGCAACAAAACTCCACGAAATTTGTGACGTGGGCCGCAGATATCTCGTCCTAGTCGTGATTCTCGCTGTGGCGTGCGATCACCGGCCACCGAAGCGGCAAGTGCCGCCCACTCCGGGCTCGGCCGCGGCCGCGCGGGTCGCCGTCGCGCCCGATGCCGGCGCCGGCTCGGCAGGCTCCGGCTC
>JALZOJ010000164.1 GCA_030857175.1 Myxococcota bacterium
GGTGCACTCTCAGGCGCAGCTGAACCGAGTTGCACGAGAGCTCAACGAGCGCCCGCGAAAGACCTTGGGCTTCCGAACGCCCGCCGCTATCCTGAACGAGGCGTTGCGTTGACCGGTTGAAACGGCGATCACTATTCCCTATTCGATCGCGGCGGTCTCTCGCCCGAGTCGTCCACACCGCTGTGCCGACGCACGATGCCCTTGTCATGCGAGCACCTCCGGCGACCGAATCGTCCACGACAAACACGCTGCGTCAGCGCGATCCCGTACCGCTCGACGGTCGAATCTATGCCTCGACGGGTTCCGCGCAGGCTCCCCGCCGCCCTGACAACATAGTGAATAGGGAAGCGGAACCGCGAAGTCGAATTTTTAGGAGCGGTTAACTAGGGCCCGTACAGCGGCGGCGGCGCATCTGGGAACTGCGGCTCCTCGGGCGGCGGCGGCAGCTCACCCTTCGACGCCGCGAGCGCCGGCCCCATCTGCTTCACGAGCCGGCGGCGCTGCCATGCGCGCAGGCCAAAGAACGTCGCGAATGCGATCGGCAAGCCCACGATCGACGCGGTCGCGACGTGCGCGATGAGCGTGCCGAGCGCGACCACAACGCCGCTCGCACTCGCCGTGATGAAGCGACTGCTCGCGCGCTTGTCGAGCTCGCGCCCGACCCACTGCGTGCAGCGGTTGCACAGCGCGTTCTCGAGATGCAACGGGCAGCGCGCGCGACCGCACGCCCCGCATGCCGCCGTCGCCTCGGCGTTGCAGTGACAGCGCTCCACGTACTCTTGCTCGCGGTACACGCGACCCCACGCTAGCACGCAAAACTCCGTCGACATCGTGGGCTCGGACGAGTAGGTTCCTGCGGCCATGTGGTGGCGCCGCCTCCGCTACGTCCTCCTGCTCGCCGCGTTGTGCGCGATCGCGACGTGTCCGACGGCGAAGCGTTCGTGCCAGGCGCGAAACCGCTCGCAAGAAGCCGAGGACTTGCTCGCGTACCTCGCTGATCGCGTCGCCGCTTCGGTCACCGCCAGCGGTCACGTGCCCGCTGCGGCCGCCGGCCCCACGCCCCTGCCCGATTGCTGCGAGCAAGGCGGCGTGTGCGCGGCCGATCCCTCGCGCTGGGCCTCACCCGGCTGGCAGGCGCTGCAGTTCTCGATCGACGACGATCATCGCTACACGTACTCGTACATTCCCGACCCGAGCGGCCGCACCGCGGTCATCCGTGCCGTCGGTGACCTCGACTGCGACGACGTCACCTCGCTCTATGAAGTCGAGATCAAGATCGACGCGAACGGCCTGCGACGAAAGTGGACACGCAAGAACCAGTACGAGTGATTGAAATCGGCGCCTTGGCCCGTAACACTGAGGCATGCGTGGTTGGTCCGTCGCACTCGTCATCTCGATCTGGCTGTCGATCTGGCTGTTCGGCTGCGGCAAGAACGAGAAGCCCCCCAAGCCGCTCGATCCTCCAAGCACGCAGGAGGTCGGCCCCAATGCGCAGAAGCGGCCGCCGGCAGATCCCAACCAGCCGACCGAAGCGAAGCTCCTGTTCGCGAACGTCTGCGCGCAGTGCCACGGCCTCGAGGGCAAGGGCGACGGCCCCGCGGCCGAGACGCTCAATCCCAAACCGCGCAACTACACCGACCCCGAGTGGCAGAAGACGGTGACCGACGCCGAGATCAAGGCGATCATCGTCGGGGGCGGCCCGGCCGTCGGCAAGAGCGGCATGATGCCTCCGAATCCCAACCTCAAGGGTCGCGACGACGTGCTCGACGAGCTCGTCGCGATCATCCGCGGTTTCGGAAAGCCGAAGTGACCCAACCGGCCGCACCGTCGCGATCACTCGCATCCTCGCCCGATGCCCAGTGGGTCGCGATCCGGCGCGGCGATTCGATCTCGCTCCTCGCGGGCGGCGTCGCGCCCGCCGTCGGCCATGTCGAGGTCGGTACCGACGACGTCGACGTCGCGTTTGTCGGTCCGCCGTCGATGCTCGTCGTCGTCGTGCGCAACGTCGCGCCGCGCGTGATGCTCTATCAGCCGCCGAAGCTCGAGGTCGTCGCGCGCCACGACCTCGACATGCCGATGCGCATCATCGCGGTCACCGGCCCGCGCGTCGTGCTCCACGCACCTGACTCGAAGAAGCTCGTCATCGTGCGCGTCTCTCCCACCGCGCTCGCCGCGCAGACGATCGAGCTCGATGGTCCGCTCGACTTCGTCGTCGGGCTCGAGAAGAACCAGCTCCTCCTCTCGATCCAGAAGAAGCTCGAGGTCTGGGACGCGACGACCGGCCGTCCGGTGCTGCGCGTCCAGCT
>JALZOJ010000123.1 GCA_030857175.1 Myxococcota bacterium
GCTATCGTCCGCCACATCGCGCACGCACGCAAACAACGGTTGCGCGCGCAGACGTTGGTGCAGCGCCATCGACATACCGCTGCGCACACCGAGTCTTGACAGCGCAACCAACTCTAAGAGCGATGATTGGTGCGACCTGTAATCGAGCGATGACAGGTCGCACCATTTTCTGAGCAGGAGCGGTGATTGGCGCGACCGGTGCGACCTGTATTGGAGCGATGACAGGTCGCACCATTTTCTGAGCGATGACAGGTCGCGCCTCAAGTGCTTACCGGACACCAGTACCGACGCCAGTGCGCGCGTTGATCGAGCGCATTGCAGCGTCATGGGCGCTTAGCGGCGCGACGTGTTCGTTTACGAAGCTCTCGGGGACGCGGGGCTTCGGCATTTACGAAGTCATTGAAGTCCGCCGGCCCCTTGATCTGCATGAGGTCGTATCCCTGTTCGACGTCTAGCCAGTCGGGTCGTCTGCGCGAGCCGAGGTACGCGCCATGGCTCGTCCACGAGCTTTCGTTCGCTCTCGAGACAACTCCTGCGCGCACAGGGTTGTTGTGAATGTATGCGACGACCTTCGCCACCTCATCGGGGTTCACTACTCGCTCGGTCGGCTTCTTCACGAACACGGATCCGATCCGCTCGTTCCGGCGGTTGATCCATTCTCCGAATGGCGAATGAGCGTTGCGCATCCATGAAGCCCGCGGCGTCGAGCCGGCGACCATTCCCAAATGGATGTGGTTGCTCATGACTGCGTACGCGATGCACGTCCAGTCTGAAGTTCGAAGAGCGTCGCCGAGTAACCGGAGATAGATGTCGCGTTCGTGATCGGTTTCAACGAACCACTGACTCGCGACGAAGCGCGCGATCAGGTGATGGACAATTTTCTGCGTCATGCGTCGTTCGATACACGAGCGCTCTGACGACTTGGTCGGTGACGTGAATGTCCGAATGCCGGACAGGAGCGGCGTGCCCGCTCGGTCGCGCAAGGGGACTTGGAATCGTGCGAAGCGCGGCAGCGCTTCCCGCGCTAGTGGTCGCCCCCGGGATACAATCTTCGCGTGCACGACGGTCCGTTCTTGCATGTCGCGTTCGGCCACTCGGCTGGGGACGTACCCCGATGACCTCGGGTACGGGCCTATCAATCCGTCGAGCGTCGAAGCCCGCGCTGAATTCTGGGGCGAAGTGGTGGCGTGGCTCAGTCGCCTCTCCGTACGCGAGTACGCGGGATTTCACGAGTACGTTTCGCGTCGTGACTCAGCGCCGCTGTTCGTGGATGTTGCCGACGTTCGATTCGTCAATCCCGATGGGACGCCTGCGTCGAGCGCGTCCGAGTGCTTCGCATTCCTCAGCGCCGATGTGTTCGTACGAATAGACCTCCTGTCGCTCGTAGACTCCGGACAGCCAGCATCACGTCATCGATCGTTCACGCTCGCGAACCACTGCGTCCCAGCCGGCCCGCATCGAGTCCTTGTAACCAGGATCATCGACGCGGTTTTCGAATTGGTGTGGGTCGACGGTGCGATCGAAGAGCTCGAGCGGGTCGCCGGTGCGAGCGTCCCAGGTCATCGTGAGCTCGGGGGTCCGGAGCCCGACGTAGCCGAGGTTCTGAAAGACGACCGAGCGGGGAGAAGGCGGAGAAGACGCGCGCACGCGATCCACGAGGCTCGTGCCCCAGCCGCCGGCCTCGATGCCGGCGACGCCGCGCACGGTGGCGACGACGTCGAGGAGCTCCGTGACGCCGCGATCGACGCGAGCCGTCGTGCCGCCGGGTGGCCGGATGAGGAGTGGAATGCGGATCGAAGACTCGAAGGGCAACACCTTGCCGTGGAACCCGTGATCGCCGAGGAGCTCGCCGTGATCGGCCGCAAGGATGATCCAGGCTTGCTCGTCGAGGCGCGTCTCCGCGAGGGCGGCGAGGACGCGGCCGATGCCTGCGTCGACGAGGGCGACCTTGCCGAAGTAGGCGCGGCGTGAGCGGGCGATGTCGTCGGCGGCCCATCGCCGCTGGGCGCGGCGGTAGCGCAGCTCCATGGGAGCGACGGGACCTCGGCGCGGGCCGCTGATGGGTGCGGGTACGTCGTGTTGTGGATCGAGCAAGTACTCGCTCGTGGGGTCGAACGGCGGGTGTGGTCCGGGAAAGCAGACCTGGAGGTAGAGCGGACGATCGCAACGGGGTGCGCGTACGATCTCCACGGCGCGCCGGGCGCAGAAGCTATCGAGGTGGTCTTCGGTGCCGAGGTGCCACGGCGCGGCGTCGGGAGGATCCGCGGAAGGCCGGTGGTTCGCGACGAAGTCTTTCCACCGGACGTGCTTGTCGATGTCGCCGGGCCGCGTGGTGGCCGTGAGCCAATCCGAGTGGGCGCTTCGCAACTGGTGCAGCTGCGCGTCGGGTAGCTCGACGATCTGGCGATAGCCCCACGCCTCCAATGATGACCGGTGCTGATCGAGGTGGCCGATGCCGGCGTGGAGGTGCGTCTTGCCGACGACGGCGGTGTGGTAGCCGGCGTCGCGGAGCTCGGCGACATGGCTCGGGAGCGAGTTGGGGCGCGGCACACGTTGGTTGTCGTCGAAGCGATGCACGCTGACCGGCTGACCGGTCAACAAACAAATCCGCGCCGGCCGACACAGCGGGGCGTTGGTGATGCAGGTCTCGAATCGGACCGACTCGGCGGCGAGCGCGTCGATGTGGGGCGTGCGGACGTACGCTGCGCCGATCGCGTCGGCGCGCAGCTGATCGAGAAACAAGAGCACGATCGGTGCGCGTGCCATATCGCTACGCGTAGCCGAGCGCCGCGAGGACATCGTCGATGTCCCGCGCAGGACCGGCGAGGGGATTCGCGCCGGCCTTCAAAGAGGCGATGCGATATTCGTATCCGAACGCCTCGGCCAGTGGCGCGACCTCGGCCTCGAACTCGCGGATGCCTTGCTCGGGCCAGGCGTCGAGAGCGAGTGGGATGTTGGGTCCGGTGTTCGGGCGGCTCTCGGCGAGCTGGGCGTAGCGCTCGGCGTCGACGGTGGGTCGGTAACCGAGGAACTCACCGAGCGCGAGGTATCGCGTGTAGTCGAAGTCCTCGAGGCGCAGCCATCTTCGACGCGCAGGTGGTAGCGCGGCGAGTTGCTCGAGGATGGCGCGGTTGCGGGCCGCCCAGAACCAGCCGAGCTTGCCGAGCTGCGTGAGCCTCGACCAGCGCTCGAACGCCTCGTCTCCTCGCGGGAGGTTGCGGCCGAAGAAATGGCGCGGGTTCGCGGCGTCCGGGATCGTGGGAGGCTTCGAGCGATCGCGCCACGCGATCGGCTCGAGAAACCAGCCGCGAACGGCGAAGGAGGCCACACACTCGTCGGGTCGGCGCACGAGGAGCAAGAAGCGGGCGTCGAAGCGCTCGTAGAGCTCGGCGACAGAGTGAGAGAGGAGCGCGCTCGCTTCGAAAGAGATCCGTCGAGCCGTGAGGTCGTTCGCCACGACGAGATCACGATCCGCGAGGAAGCCCTCGGCGTCGGAGGGGATCCCGTGCCACTTGCAGAACATGTGGTAGCAGGCGGCGAGGCGAAGGCGCTCGTGCGACGCGGCGACGTCGGGCTCGAGCCCCAGAAGCTCGGTGATGAATGTCGTGCCGCAGCGCCCGGTGCCGACGCAGAACGCGACGATGCCGTCAGGTCGCGTCATTCGTCGTCGTCATCGTCGTCGTCATCGTCGTCGCCTTTGCCTTTGCGAGGAACGGGCGGCAGACGGTCGAGCGCTTCGATGCCGACGACGACGCTGCGGAGTTGTTTGCCGAGGGGCGATTCCGCAAACGCCCGCGCCGCGTCGTCGCTGTAGGAGTTTCCGTCGTCGCTGTACCCGGACTCGGAGTTCGAGCCGAGCCGGAGCGCGATCAGCGCGGGTAGCGTGGTCACGGCGCCGAGCTTCTTGAGCGCGGCGTCGTCGATGTTGCAGCCAAGGAGATCGATCGACTGCAGTGCCTTCTGCTCGGGCGCTCCAGCGAGCGCGGTGACGACGCCCTTGAGATCGGACCGCGGGAAGCTGCTCGTGAGGCTCAGCGAGTGGAGCGACTTCGGCGCCCGGTTCAGCACCTTCTTGACGACGGGAAGGGTGGTCTCGTCGAGCGACAGGATGTGGACGGCGTCGAGCCACTTCGCATCGAGGAGCTTCGCGAGCTGGGTGTCGTCCTGGCTGAAATCGAACGAGAAGATGCGGAGGTTTTCGAGAACGGGCGAGCCCTTCAGCGCGCTCACGGCGTCGGAGCTGAGCTCGTTCTCGCCGATGTCGAGCTCCTCGAAGTGCCGATCGCCTTTGGCGTGCGCGAAGGCTTGGAGCACGTCGGGGCGCTGGTCGTTCTCGAAGTCGTAATCGGAGACGCTGCGGATGCGCAGCGACGTGAGGCGCTTCGTGTTCGGGGACGCGAGGAGCGCGGTGAGCCCGGTCTCGCCGATCTGGTTACCCGTGAGGTCGAGGCGCTCGATCTTCGCCATCTGGTCCCACGCGCAGAGCGCGATGATGCCGTCGCCGTTGATGCCGTCGCCGTCGCGACCGCCGCTGCCGATGCTGTCCATGGTCTCGACCGCGAGACCGAGCTCGACGAGCCGCGGGAGCGAGGTTTGCGTCAAGAGCTCGAGGCCGTCGTTGCTGAGCTGGTGGAAAGGCAGCCGCAGGCGACGCAGTCGGCCGAGGTGGGGCGACTCGAGGAGGACGCTGAGTGCTTCGTCGTCGAGGCGGCTGTTCTCGAGCGTGAGCTCTTCGACCGTCGATAACACCGGACTCTTCGCGAGCCAGCCGAGGTCAGCCTTCTGCAACAGCGTGCCGCTCACCACGAGCGAGCGTAGGCCCTCGATCGCACCGAGCTTCGGGCGCGCGCCGCGGCGGGGCCAGCGCATCCGCACACCGGTGATCGGGCATGCGGTCATCGCCGTTTCGATGTGTTTGGCGATCAGCGCGGCGTCGTCGAAGGCGAGCCACGCGAACAGGCCGCGCTCGAAGCCTTCGTAGCGGACGCCGTCGAGGCTGGGGAGCTCGGCGCGCCACGCCGCCTCGTGGTCACGCAGGATGGCGCGCTCGTCGAGCTCCATCGCGACCGCACGTGGATCCCAGCGTGGTAGCTCGGCGCGCGCGACCTGACTGCGGATGAAATTCGCGCGGTCGGGGTCACCGGCTTGCTCGTACTGATCGGCGAGGACCTGCCGATTCACCGCATCGTCGGGCTCGTCTCGGATGGCGGACAGGAGCGCGGCGACGCGGTTTTGAGAGCGCGCGGTGATCTTCGCGCCCGCTGCACTGACCTTCGAGGCACCCGTCGTGCTCGCTGCGCGTTTGCTCTCTGTCGAACCACCGCCGCCGATCATCGCGAGGATCTTCTCGGCGTCGCCGGCCCCGAGCGCACGGGGCGTTTGCAGGCTCATGCCCAGGGTGCCCTTGTCCTGGGACATTCCCTTGCCGGACTCGAACTTGATCGTCTTGCGAAGGGAGGTGATGTCGACCGCGGGCACCACGTTCGGCGACGCGACCCACGCCTTGCTCTTGGCGTCGAGCTTCGGCGACTCGAGGATCGCGAGGAGCCAGAGCTTCTCGTCGGGCGGCCTCACGGTGACCATGAAGATGCGACCGCCGCCGGCGAGCGCGCTCTCGAAGACCTTGCCGGTCCCCTTGTAGCTCGCGACCGGCCACACATCGCCGAGGCCAACGGTTTCCCCGTCGACGCGGGCCTCTTTCTCGAAGATCGCCTTGCTGACGATCGCGAAGACGTCACCCATGAGTATCTCCCTCGTCTATCACGGTCGCTCGTGGCAATGCTCGCTCCCGCTCACTTCGTAAACGGCCGCAGCACGCTCCCGAGGTCTGCGACAAGGGTGGCGGCACGCGCGGGCACGACGCCTCGCGGCAGCTGGCCGACGAAGCGGCTCCATCGCACGTCGGCACCGCGTTCGGTCCAGAAGGCGCCGTTCAGCAGATCGTCGAATGGAGCGTGGTCGTAGCCGGCGAAGGCGCGCTCGATGGCCTCGCCGAGGAAGCCGTCCGTCCGCGCGCCGCGGAGGATCATCCACACGTCGCTCAGATCCTTGGGTCGCCAGCGGTGGGGTCCGAGCTGGGCGAGGACTTGGAGCTTGCGACCGACGAGCATCTCCGGAGGGCAGAGCCAGAAGGGCACCTCGCCGGACGCGCCGAGGCAGAGGCCGTCCCGAACCGCGTCGGGCCAGATGGGCATGTTGAAGGTCGTGTCGATCGAGATTTCCCCGAAGTCGCCGCCGGCGCGCCCCACGGCGAACAGGCGCATACCGGGGTGCGGCGTGGCGGTCTGGATCGGATCGACGCGGAAACGATCCGCCTCGAAGACGACTCCGTCCGCGGCGTCGCGCTTGAGTGTGCGCGCGAACAACGCGCGCATGGCACGAAGGTCGTAGCGCAAGCGACACACGAGGTCCACGTCGCGGGCGGGACGGCGGCTCTCGGGGAACCAGTGTCGAACGAGCATGCCGCCGCGCAAGACAAAGGCGTCGGCGTCGTTGCCCTCTGCGATCCGCCGGACGAACCCGCCGAGGAGCCGATGCCGCGTCGGCTTTTCTGCGAAGGCCTGGCGGACCATTGCGTGGCGAGAGTACCGTACGTGCGGACCTCGCGATGAGTCGAAGCCTCGAGATGTTGGTCGCCCCGACGACGTACGTGCCCGCGCCGAGCCGCCTCGACGCATCGGTCAACTTCGTGCGGGAGGCCGACGTCGGCCGCATCGAGGCGCGTTACGTGCGCCGCACCGAAGACTACGTCGTCGTGTACCTGTCCTCGCAGACCGGCTGCCGGCAAGCCTGCCGGATGTGTCACTTGACGGCCACGGGGCAGACGCGGCTCCGCGACACGACCCGCGACGAGCTCCTCGAACAAGCCGATCGCGTGCTCGACCACTATCGGACGCAGCCGCCCGCACGCACGGTGCACTTCAACTTCATGGCGCGCGGCGAGCCGCTGCTCAACCACACCGTGCTCCACGACTCGAGCGCGCTCTTCGACGGCTTGTGGCAGCGTGCCGACGCGCTCGCGTTACGCGCGCGGTTCCTCGTGTCGACGATCCTTCCGGCGGAACACGGCGACCGCCCACTCGACGACGTGTTCCGGCGCTACCACCCGGAGATCTACTATTCGCTCTATTCGATGTCCCCGGCGTTTCGCCGGCGCTGGTTGCCGAAAGCGCAGCCGGCGGAGGTCGCGCTCGATCGGCTCGCGGCCTGGCAGCGCGCGACCTACAAGATCGTCAAGATCCACTACGCATTCATCGCCGGTGAGAACGACAGCGAGCGCGATGTGCACGCCGTCTGCGATGCGCTCGAGTCGCGCGACCTCTACGTGCACGTCAACATCGTGCGCTACAACCCTCCGAGCCCCGCGCACGGCGCGGAGCCGCCCGACGACGTGCTCGAACGAAACGCGGCGATCTTTCGCACGCGCCTGGCGAAGGCGCGCGTGCGCGTGATCCCGCGCGTGGGTTTCGACGTGCAAGCGTCCTGCGGCATGTTCACGA
>JALZOJ010000026.1 GCA_030857175.1 Myxococcota bacterium
AGGATATCTTCGTCTCCCGACGGGACGAACGAGAGCCCGTTGAAGTCGCGTGGCAGCGGCGCCAGCAGCTCGCACGCAGCGGTTTCCGCATCGATGCGGTACACGTTGTCGAATGTCACGCCGATCACTACGCCGCTTTGATCGATCGCGATGTCGGTCATCTGCTCTGCCGCGCAAGGCCCGTTGAACGCGCCCACCGACGTCACTGCGAGCGTCATCGGATCGATCCGATACAGCTCTCGTGGAGTGTTCGCGTAGACAAGGCCGCTCGCCGACCTCGCGTCGCTCGGCGGCAGCATCGTCGTGTCGTCGGTGATGCCACCGCCGGCGGCCTCGAAGCCGAGCCGGCCGCACGCTGCAACGAGCAGCATCGCGATGCATCGCACGCCCCTAGAGTAGCCGTTCTACTTTGCGGGCGGTGAGATCGCTTGCCCGCGACGAAGGTCTCGGTGCGCCATACCGCACCATCTGCGCGCCAGTAGGTCCACGCGCCGTCGCGCTTACCGTTCACGTACGCGCCCGTCGACGCGCGTGCACCGTTTTCCACTCATCGTCTTCTTTGCCGGCTTCGTACGTCCGGCGTCTAGAATCTCAAGGACGCGAACCCGGCCGTGCTCCTCGGTAGCGGCAAGCTCGCGACCGAGCTGGACCGGCTGGATCTGATCGACGAGTACGAGCTCCTCGTCCACCCCACAATCGCCGGCCGTCCTGGTACCGCACCCGACAGCGCGTACGATCGCCGCTGGATCGCTTGATGGTGCTGTTTTACCTGTTCGCGCGGCGCCTGCGCACGAGCACGAGCGCCACCACGAGCCACAGCGCGGCACTGCCACCGGATTCGCCGGTGCCGCAGCCACAGCCTGCCGGGTCCTCGGCATCGGGATCCGGATCGAGCACGTCGGGATCCTTCTCGACGCCGAAGTGGACGAGCGCGGCCTCGACGAGCGCGCGCCGCGCCTCTGCGCCCTGCACGAGCTCCAGCGGGAAGCCGATCACGATGCCGCCGTCGAACGCGACCGCGGCGGCGCCACCGTCGGCGGTGCCGTAGGCGAGGAGCGCGGTCGCCCCGGGACCGGGCACCAGCACGTCGGCGAGCTCCGCATCGTAGCCGCCGGGTGCGGTGTCTCGGAACGAGATCGGCGCGAGCGCGGCGAACGGACCGGCGAGCGAGACGACATCGTAGGTTCCGGCGTCGTCGGTGCCGAGCGAGACATGCAGCACCTCGCGGACGTACGTCTGATCTGCGGGTGTGCCCTGGGTATCGAGCGCCCACACCAGCTCGGACCCGCTGAGCAAGAGCTTGCCGCCGGCGGCGCGAAACCGCTCGAGCTCGGTCCGCGTGGTGACGGGCAGCGCGGTGGCATTCGCCTGCTCGCCGGCGAACCAGTCGATCGCCTGGTAAGCGGCGAGGTCGACGTCGCGCTCGGCGACTGCTTCGTCGGTGGCGCCGTCGAATGCGAAGCCCGCCTCGGCGAGCGCGCGGCCGTGGCGTGCGGCGTAGCTGCCGTCGTTCATGCGATCGAGGCGCGAGCGATCGATCGCGCCGACGAGCGGCACGGTCTCGCGAAGCATCAGGTACTTGTCGAGGCGATCGAAGCCACCGACGACGAGCACGGGGGCCGCGCCACTTGCCGCGAGCCGCGCGCCGACGACCTCGGTCGGCAACGACTCGCCACCTTCGTTGACCGCGGCAACGCGTATGAAGCGCAGCGCCGCGCGGGGCAGATTGTCGAGCGTGACCGTCTCGCCCTCGACGACGACGCCGTCATCGAAGCCGTAGCCGTTGTCGCCGACGTAAACGCGATAGCTCGTCGGTGCCGCACCGCCGGCGGCTTCGGCCGCGGGAGCCCGCCACGAGATCTTCAGCTTGCCAGGGCCCGCATTCTCGACACGCAACGCGGTCGGGGGCTCTGGCGGCAGCACGAGGGAGCGGCCATCCTTCGCGGCGAAGTACTTCGCGATGCCCTGCGCCATCGCCCGCGCGGAGATCTTGCGGAACCTGGGATCGCGCAGCGCCTCGGCGTCGGCGGCGGTGTCGTGGAACGCGAGCTCGACGAGGATCGCCGGCATCTCGCTGTTATGCGCGGGGTTCAGCTCGCCGAGCGCCGCCGTGACCTTGCCGGCATTGCGCCAGGTCGGCTCGTAGGCGCTGCGCAGATCAGCCACGAGCTCGTCATGGACGGCGTCGAGGAGCTCGAGCGACCCGGCAGTCCCGGCGAAGTCGTCGTAACCGCGGCAGCACGGATAGGTGTTACCGAACGCGATCGACATCGTGCCGCGAGCAGGGCTCGGTGCGTTGGTGTGCCACGCGAGGTACACGGCGTCCTCGCCGGCTTCGTGCTCCCACGCGGCAAACCGCGGGCGCGCGACGACGTCATCGCTGGCGTCGCTCGTCGTGAAGTAATCGTAGACGTCGCGCGGCGCACCGAGCAGCTGCGTCGACGACGTGGCCGCCGACTCGAACGCCGGACGACCCGTGGTCGCGCCGCCGCGCAGGTGCTGGGCCATCCCGCCGCCGAACCGCACCGCATCGAACGAGATCTTGCCGCCGGGCTTGGCGCTGTCATTGGCGACCGCGACGGCGGCGTGCTCGGGCAACGCATCCTTGTCGAAGTACCAGCGTCCGAGCAGGACCCAGGTCGAGCCGTGCCGTCGCTGATCGACCCGCACGTGTGACTCACCGCCCGCATGCCTCACGATGAAGTGCGCGTCGGCGACGCGATCGGGACCCTGGACGTACGAGACGTAAACGTTGTAGTGGCCGGCCTCGGGAATCGTCGCCGCGAACACTGCGCGTCCGGTTTCCGCAGCGGTGGCAGTCATCAACCGAGCACCACCCGCTGCGAACGGCTGCAGGTCGATGCTCTCGAACGGCGTCGCGAACGCGCCCCAGCCGCGATCCCCGGTGGTGACCTCGACGACGTCGCCCTCGATCGTCCGCGCGTTGTCGTCGACGATCACCATGTTCGGGTTGAGATCGGCCTCGCGGATCGGCACCACGTAGGCGCCCATCGCGTGCAGGTATCCGATCAGGTACTCGTTCACGCCCTCGATCGTGATGAAGTCCTCGACGAGGTCGTGGGTGTTGCCGCGCTGGGTCCGCCATGCACCGGCGGCGTAGTGCCAGCCGTGGCCCGCCGATAGGTACACGGTCTTGCCCGCGAGCGAGCCGCCAGCCGGCCGGCCTTGGAGCATCCGCGAGACCGCCGGCCCCTGGGCACTCGCCGCGAACCGACCCGGTTTCTCCGCTACCGCACGCGCGGTCCGGCTCGTGGTCTCTGGTCCATCGCCGACGGCCGGGCTCGCCGCGAGCCGCGCGACCAGTACCGGAATCATCATCAGCGCGCAGCCAGCGCTGGTCAGCTTTCTCATCGTGGGTGCACGCACGCAAGCACGAGGCCACCACACGTCGTCGTGGTTGCCACGAGTTGCATGCTCACGAAGCCGATTTCGATCGGCGCTGTTCAACCTGCAGGTTGCAGTCCCCGGCGAGATTCACCACCGTTCAACCACAGCGACGTCGCAACGTCGAACCTTCGACAACTCCTCGCGAGCTTCCCGATGGTTGGCGCGGGCATGGCCGTTGCTCGAGGGGCAAGCATGAAGCGTCTCTTGCTTGCGCTGCTACTCGCGACGTCGTGCACGTCGTCGAGGACGTCCGAGATCCCCGAGTCCGAGGCGATGACGCTCGCGGAGTTTGGCGGGCCCCTGTTCCTCTCCCTTCCTTCGCGGAGGAGCGATGACATCGTCCTGTCGTTCGGCGACTGCGAGCGGTTGCGCACGCAGGTCGCGGTCGAAGTCGAGAATCGGCCACCGAGCACTGCGATCTACGGCGGGCTCTCGACAACCACGACCTCCGGCGGGCACAGCGAGAGCTCGTGCACGTCGCCGACGTTCGCGTGGGCCGCATCGCTCTGGCCCACCGGCGCCAGCACGTTCTCCGTCACGGACCACTCGGCGTCCTGGCACCTCACCGTCGACCTGACCGGTCTTGCCGATCGTCGGCTCGTGCTCGACCCCACACCCGACGTCGTGCGCGCGGGCGATGCCGTGACCGTGCGGCTCACGCCTGCACCCGTGGGCGTCGTGCTCTCGCACGTCGGCGCATCCTTCACGTCGGGCGGTGTCACGACCAAGGTCTCGGCACTCGCGACCGGTGCGACCTTGCAGCTTGCGATTCCGGCGACGGCGCCCGGTCCCGCGACGCTCACCGTCGAGGCCGACGCCGAGTACAGCGTGGCTGCGTGCGGCGTGCCGGGCGGATGCCAGATAGCTCACCCCGTGCTCACCCGCGCGACCATCCCGTTGGTCATCGAGTGAGCTCGCGATCAGTGGGACCCAGATCAATCCGCGGCGCCTGAAGTCGCGGCATCGACTATCCTCCGCCCATGATCATCGACCACGAGCGCCCGGAGCAACTGATCGGCGAGCTCCTGGGGACAACTACCTCCGAGCTCCTGCGCGTGATCGATACGTGGTGCGCGGACAATCCTGGCTGCGTGTCGCCGCTCGGTTCCTGCGAGGTCGATCCGCTCGACGAGGAGGAGCTCGCAGCCGCAGGTCGCGAGGGCAGGCCCGCGTTCATGTTCATCGACGAAGAGCCTCTCCCGCCGCCGCACGCGGATATCTGGGTCTACGGAGATCCAGTGGAGGTGCGGGCGAACGGCCGTGCCATCCCTCGCTTGAAGGTACTCACCGACGCGCCCAATCCGCCGTCGTCGTTTGCTGATGGGTCGCTTGCGCAGCTTGGACGTGGCGACCAGCTCCGAGCGGCCACATGGCTCGTGCGTGCGTTGCGTGACCGCGCGCGGATCTACCAGACGCTGGTGCGCGGGATCGTGGAGTTGCGACCGGAGATCGCGGTGGTCCACGAACCGAAGGGCGTTGCGCCGCTCCAGCTGGCAGAGCTCGTCGCGCGAACCAAACTCGACATCGAGGTCGTGCGGCGCAGCGCGGGTGTGTTGCGGTTTCAGACGCCCGCGGTGATCGTCGCCGGCGTACTGCAGGGTGACCGGCTATCGTTTCGTCGCGCGTGACGCCGCAGCAGCATGACCGGCGTCGTTCGCCTGCACGTACCAACGCTTGCGTCAGATCTCGCCGGTCGCGAGAAACCGCCGCACGCTGGCCTCGTTCAGCTTTCCTGCTGCATTCACGCGTCCGCGCCGCACGAGCTCGCCGGTTTGCTCGTTCGTCACCGACAGGATCGCATGGGGGTCGTCCTCGTCCTGCTGGATGTCGAAGTCCGCACGCACCCGCTCGTCGCGCTCCGCCGTGCACGTGATCGTGCGATGCAGGTGCGCTTGTAACGTCGCTTCGTGCCGGCGCCGCACGTCGCGCGCGCCCTTCAAGAGCGTCGCGAAGCCCGTGCTGTCGAGCGGCTTGGGACTTACCTTGTCGCGGCCCATCGTCCACGGGCTCACAAGCGATGGCTCGTCATCCTCGACGCGTGTCATCGATACAGCCCAGCCCTCATCGTTCTCGTTCTTGATCACGCGCGCGATCCAGCCGTCCTTCTTCCACATTCGTGGATCGGAGGTCTCGTCGATGTCTTCCATCACCAGAGCATCGCGCAGGGGCATGACACTCGACTGTCAGAGCGCCGTACAACACGCGCGCTCACGTGAAGGATTCGGCGCGCCGGAACGATTGAGGGCATCGGATGCCTCGCAACCGGCGTTCAGGGCAAATTGTCGCTTTCGGACAGTTCGCGTCGACTTGAGAGAGCCGCGCATGGTGCAGGCCCGCCCCGTTCGCCGTCCGTGCTCTCGCGGCCAGAGCTACTGCAGGGCGCACTGTCGGGTTCTTTGTCGTGAGGTGGATGGCGTACGCGGATCCCGCGCTGGAGAAGCATCGGCGGTCGAATCGGATCTCTCGCGGATCGCGCGTCACGCGTCGCGCGTGACGGTGCCGGTCTCACGCGCGGTGACGCCATCCACCACGGGCGCACGATCGCTCCCGAACAGTCGCGGATAGACGATGCCTGCGATCGCTGCGCCGATCAGCGGAGCCACCCAGAAGAGCCAGAGCTGCGTGAGCGCCCAGTCTCCGACGAAGATTGCGGGGCCGGTGCTGCGCGCCGGATTGACCGACAGGTTGGTCACGGGGATGCCGATCAGGTGGATCAACGTGAGCGCGAGACCGATCGGGATTGGAGCAAAGCCCGCGGGCGCACGGTTGTCCGTCGCGCCGAGGATCACGAACAGAAAGAAGAACGTGAGCACGACCTCGGCGGTGAAGGCAGACCGGAGCGAGTATCCGCCCGGCGAATGGTCTCCGTACCCGTTCGAGGCAAACCCGGCGCTCAGCTCGAAGCCGCTGGCTCCGCTCGCGATGAGATACAGCACGCCGGCGGCCGCGATGCCGCCGATCACTTGCGCTGCGACATAGCCAGGCAGCTCGCGCGCGGGGAACCGACCTCCGACCACGAGTCCTAGCGTCACCGCAGGATTGAGGTGGCAACCCGAGAGGTGGCCGATGGCGTACGCCATCGTCAACACGGTCAGACCGAACGCGAGGGACACTCCCAAGAGACCGATGCCGACATCCGGGAAACCCGCGGCCAACACCGCACTGCCACATCCACCGAACACCAACCAGAACGTGCCGAAGAACTCTGCAAAGACACGGCGCATCAGCGGCATCGTCGTCTCCTCCTTCACCGGATGAGCCCGGTGCCGCTATCGTACACGCGTGGGCAGCGCTCTGATCAAGTAGTCGAGGAACTCGGCGATCACCGGGCATGCTTGACTCAGTACACGCGTGTCTGTCGTCCAACCCATGCGCAACATTGTTTGGCGCGGGGATGCACCGGTCAACTCAATCGGCGTGGTGCGCGAACCGTCGCGAGGTGAATTACTTCGCGGCGACGTTCGGCGGAAACGGTGACGCTCCGCACTTGCAACGCACGCCGCTCTCTTTCCAGATGCGCGTGTTGCACTTCGTGCACGTCCACAGCGCGTCGAAGGCGCGAACACGTTCTAGCGTGCTGCGAACCTCGCCGGCCGACGGGCCCGCGTCGCTCGCGTGAGCTTCCGCGTTCAGCACCGCTTGTGCGTCTGCTTCGAGCGAGCGCAGCGTACCGTCGATCGACGCGAGGAACGTCTTCCCCCGCGAGTCGTCCTTGAGCGAACGCCGCAGTCCGTTGAGCAGCTGACCGATTTCGCGAAACTCGTTGTCGTTGCCGCGACGATACGCGAGCGGAACCTCGAGGCCTTCACACAATTCTTTCAGTACCTGCTCGAGCCCGCGCCGCCCGCGCCGCGCCGCATCTCCGATCGCACCGGCCTCCAAGAGCTCGAGCGCCGCGTCCACGTCCGTCGCGCCTCGTTGCTCGCGCAAGCTCGGCCCGCGTTCGTACGACCAACCGAGCACCTGATAGCTCGACCACCCCTTCACCTTGCGGCGGACCTGCTCGAAGAAATATCGGTCGTGCGTGAGCACCACGAGCTGCCAATCTTGGAACTCTTCGATCAACAGGTCGCCGAGACGCCCGCGGTGCGTCACGTCGAAGCTGTTCACCACGTCGTCGAGCACGAGAAAGTTCAGGCGCTCGTTGAACGTGCGCGCCATCGCGAGGAAGAGCACGATCGCGACCGAGTTCATGTACGACTCGCTCAAGACCCCGTGCAGCGGGCGCTGGCGTTGGCCGTAGAAATCGACGGCGAGCTCGATGCCTTTGTCGCCCCATGTCTCGACGGCGACGCTTCCGATCTTGCCGGTGTCCGGATGCAGACGCTCGAACAGCCGCGCGACCTCCGCGGAGATCTGCTCGAGCACGTTCTGTACGTACTTGCGCTGCTCCGATTGGCAGAGCTCGAACACCGCATCCGCGCGCTCGTAGGCCTTCTTCGCGCGTAGCTCGACGGCAGACGCATCGCTCCATTGCTTCGCGGCGACGAGCAGCTGACCGAACTCGATCGCATGGTTGCGCGTCGAAGGAGGCTCTGGCTCCGCGGATTGACTCGCGAGTAGCGTGCGCGCGTTGTTGTCCCACGCCGGCAGCGAGTCGACGAACGCGCTGACTGTCTTCACGTCGATCGCGCGGCGCTCCGCGATCGCGCTCTTCACCGCTTTCGCGCAGTCGCTGATCGCCGGAAGCTCCACGCCGACTTCCTTCGCCTTGGTGCGCCAGCGCGCGCGTTCTTTCTGCGCCTGCGACAGTGCGTCCGCTGCGTTGTCCGCCAAGGTCTCCGACGTAGAAAATTGCTCGCTCTGCTCTTGGAGCTCCGCAAGCGTCGCCGCGATCTTCGTCTCCAACGCCTTGGCGGTGACCTTCTTGTCGCACACGGGGCACTGCTTCGCATCGGGATGCGCCTCCACGAAGCGTGACGCCGCGGCGAGCACGTCAACCTGCGTCGGATCACCCATGTCACCGTCGACCGTCTCGTTCCACGCACCGAACGCATCCGTGTCGATATCGATCTCCGTCGCATCGATCTCCGCCACGAGCGCCGCCTTCACCGCACGCGCCGACGACATCGGCGCCTTCGCCGGATCGATCAGCGCGAGCAGATCCAACTTGGCATAGTCCTCGATCGTGTCTTGCGCTTCGAACCCGCACGCCTTGGCGAGCTTCGCGAGCGCCGCGTCCACTTTGGCTTTCTCCGGCTCGACTTTTTGCGCGACGACCGCGGCCGCCACTTGCTTCACCTTCGCCGTCGCGTCGTCTCGTGTGCGTTTCAGCTCGCTGCGCGCCTTCTGCAAATCCGTTCGCAGCTCGTCGATCGCGCCGAGCCCGAGCAAGCGTTGCAGCGCGCTCCACTTTTCGCCCTTCGACTTGTCGACGAAGTCCGCGATCGTTCGTCCGCGCAGCAGAAACGTCTCGCGCGAGGCCGCTTCGATCGCCGTCTCGTTTGGAGACTTCGGCGCGCAGCTTCCACCGAGCTCGCCGTTCGTGCTGATCGCCACGAGCGTCTTCTGATCCTTCGAAGCGCCGAGATGCCGTACGGCGTGATCGCGTCCCTCCTTTGCGAGCAGCTCGATGTCGCCCGTGAAGTACCACTCGATCGCGTCGGCGAACGAGCTCTTGCCCGTCCCGTTATCTCCGTACATCAGCAGCGACTGACCCTGGTCGAGCTTGATGTCGTACGCGTCGAGCACACCGCGAAACGCCTGCAGGCTGATCTTGGTGAGTCGCTCCCTCACGACGACTCGCCCTCGTCGGCCAATACTGCGGCGAGCTTCGCCGCGCGCTTCGTTCCCGGCTTTTCGGCAACTATCGCGAGGAGCTCGTCTCGCATCTTCGGATCGATCTCGGGAATCTGCGACAGCACTTCTTCCAGAAAGCTTCTTGCGTCGCGCCGTTGCATCGGAGTGAGGATATAGGATGCGGCGTGGACATCAGTCGAAAGTCGACACTCTTCCTCGCATACGCGTACGAGTTCGACCAGGACGGCGAGAGCCTGATGACACGATCCGAGGCCTGGAAGAGGCGCGAAATCAAAGGCGTCGCGCTCCTGCCACACCTCGACGAGTACGTCCGGAAGGGCGAGCTCTTGCGTGCCTACGACGTGACGGGTGATTTGCGCGCGGCGTTTGGTGCGCGCGATCCGTGGAAGCTCGTCGATGGCGCCGATGGCTCCGTCGAGATCACGATCACGGATCCACCGCGCATCTACGTGCTCGACACGCACTATGCGTTCATCGTGATCGGCGTCGCGCCGTTCGTGAAGAAGGGCGAGGAGCTGACGTTGGCGACGATGCAAGACGTCTCCTATGCGCTCGTTCGCGCAGGAATCGCGCGCGTCGCCGGCACCTCGCCGCAGATGACGAAGTGGATCGAAACTCACGAGCTGGGGGCGAAGGAGCCGCCGATCCTTCGCCGCTGGCTCGCGGCGCTCGTCCCCGGTTTGCGGGCCGAGGCGCCGCGTGGTGCTCCGCGCACGACCGCGCCGGCGCTCTTCAGCGTGATCCTCGCGAAGGAGCCGCTCGGCAGCGACGATCGTCATCGCTTGCGACTGGTGCATCGAAGTGATCAATTCGTCGAGGCCGCGGGTGTATCGAACGGCGACGAAACAGGTGAGTGGAGAGTTTCAAATCGCGAGCTCTGCTTGTTCTCGACATTCGGCGTCAGCTGGGTCGTGACGACCGACGATGCCGCGCAGTCCTCTCACTTCTTGAACGATGCGCCGCACATGGTTCGCGACCGCTACGTGTACAAATGGCTGCTCGTCGAGCATCAGCGGCTGTGTTTGCTGGCGCTCGCTACCGAATGCGCGGACATGAGCAAAGGCATCGATGGCTCGAACTTCGCCGAAATGCGCATGCGCCTCCTCACGTTCATCTCCACGTACAATTTTCGTCACGTGAGCAACGAAGAACGTCACGATCGATTTTACAAGCGCGTGCGCGACGCGCTCTCGATCGATGACCTGCTCGCCGAGGTTAGCGAAGAGGTTGTCGAGATCGACACCCAGCTCGCTGCGCGCCGTGCCGAGCTTCTCAATCACGTGCTCGCGTTCTTGACGCTGGTGCTGACACCGGTCGGCATCATGTGCGCCGTCTTCGGGTCCGACACGGTGCCCGGACAGTTGCGCTTCCATGATTTCGTCTCGGCTTCGTCGTGGCTGAGCCTCATCACGCACGCGCCGTTTCTGATCGTGCTCGCGGCGGCAATCACCGGTGCGACGATATATGTGCGCATCTTCGGCGCTCGGAATCTGTTCCGTCAGCTTCGCAAACTCAAAAAGAAGTAACCGCGCACGCCGCACCCGAGGTGTGGCACTTCCTCTATCCTCCGCTCGCGTGACTGACTTCCAGGTTGCGGCGATCTTGATCAGCCTCACGGCGGGGCTCGCGTACCTCAACGCGCGCGTTCTGCGGCTGCCGTCGGCAATCGGTCTCATGGCATCGTCGTCTTCTCGATCCTGATCCAGGGAACGACCCTCGGTCGTCTCGTCAGACGCTACGCGTGAGCCGAGGACCATGCCGCGCGTGGCGGCCAACCGAATACTCAGAAAAGCCCGCTCCTGTCAGCGGCATGATTGATGCGTGACCGATGTGAATCGATCACCGCACACGCTGCGATGACGCCGGAGACCCATGACGAACGTTTCGCGAACAATTGCCCTACTCGCAATGTGGAGCGCAGCATGCGCCGGCGGACGGAGCGCAGACCGTGCGGCAACTCCGCGACGGACTGTGAGCCCGCCTACAGCCGAGAAGAGCCCCGCACCCCGTGTTCATGAAGAGCTCACCGCCGCGGTAGAGAAGCTCAGCTCGGGGGCAACGGCGGATCGTGAGGCCAAGCGCCAAGCGTTGGTCGCCCTTGCCCATGCGCTCGAATCCGCTGTCGTCAACGAGACCTTCGCCGGCGACACCGTGCGAGAGCTCGCCAGCAAGCTCGGACGATCGCCGGCTACATACGGCGACGACGGTAAGCTGGTTCACGAGGCGTTCACCAGCGTGTTGGCGACGCTCGCTGCAAGCTCGTCGCCGTCGAGCACCACGGTCGAGTACCGGCGCGCACTCTCGGCCCTCGCCAGTGCCGTCGAAGCGCTCGGCGATGGCAAAGGATTGATGGATCACGCCGACGAGATTGTCGCGTTCCGGTCATCAACAGATGCTGTGTACTTGCTCGGCGGACATGGGGCGCCTTTTCATCAAGCGGCGGAGACTGGCGCCGAGCGAGCGGAAGGCTTGCAGAGTTATGAAGCCGAAGTCGGCGAGGCACGCCGAGACGTCGCCGAGCTCGCAAGAACGAGCTGGCCCCAAGCGCACATCGCAGCTGCACGCGCCCTCAGGTCGCTTGCCGATGCCGTCGAGTTGATCGAGCCATGTGGTCCGTCATCAGACGCAGCGACGGTTCGGTTCGAGGCGAGACGCATGCGCTGGACACGCGGCGCGGGTGTGCTGCAAACCCGATCGATCGAGACGGGTCTCACCGTGATCCTCGACGTGCTCGAGCGCGTCAAAACCAGGGCAAGCACGCCGGCGACCGAGGCCGCCCGCGTGGCTCTCGCAAACGTGAATCCCTCCGGCTCGCTGGCATTCCAGCGAGCCGCAGTGCAGGACGCGTTCCGCGCCACCATGGGTGTCTTCCATTCGCTGGCGGCCCCGAGCACACGCAGTTGCGTGCGAGCTACACGTCCGGCAGGTGACTCGCGCGATGGCTCTTAGGCTCCGTTCCCCAAATCCGTCCCGTTCAGTGGCGTGGCGTGGAGCGCCGTACATCACCGGACGTCGGCGGGACAACCTCGGGCCGTGATCCATCAAGATCGAGGCGAACCTTGGGGAGTCCGACGATCTGGATCGTGGCCGAGGCGATCTCGATTCCAGCGTCGTCGAGCCCCTTCAGAATGTCGCGGCTCATCGCGTCCTTGATCGCGCGGACCCCGTGCTCGTGCGCGACGAACCGCACGGTCAACTCCAACCAATTATCGGTGAGGCGGTAATAGACGGTCGGTGACACGTCCGTCGACTGTACGAGGAATCGCCTCGCCAGCTCGGCAAGCGCCTCCGCTCCCATGTTCTGGATCTCGGCCGTGTGACGCTGCGCGACCTCGACGAGGAGCCGCTCGACACGCTCTCGATCGGCCGTGTACGCGATCGGAATCGCGATCTCTTCCCAGATATAGGCAAACTCCCTCGTGTAGTTGAAGACGGGCTCGTCAAACACGCGCGCGTTGGACACCGTCACGATCCGGCCGGTGTACTGCCGGCTCTGGACCCACATCGCGGGCTCCGCTCCCTGCACGGGTGGCGGCTGGCCCATCTCCATGATCGTTGTTTGCGTGAAGTGGAGATCGATCACGTCACCACGCACACCGCCCATCACGATCCGATCACCAACACCAAACGTCTGACCACGCATGATCACGACGTAGCCGGCGACGGCCGTGACGACCTTCTGGAGCGCAAACGCGAGTCCTGCGGTGATGAGCCCGAGTGCCGTTGTCAATCGCGAGGGATCATCGAACCAGAGCGAGGCGAGGCCGACGACGATCACGAGCGCAGAGATCAGCCCCATGGCCTGGCGCGCCCAGAAGCGCCCTCGAAGGAAGTGCTGCCGCAGCAACGAATCCGTCGCGCCCCGCACGATGCGCCGAATGATCAGGACAACCGCAATCAGAGCGATCGAGAGCAGAAGCTTGCGCCCGCTCTCCCAGTTGATGCCGACCAACCGGATGCCGAAGAACTCCAGCGGTTCACTGTCCACGTTCGGTGTTTGGTGCAAAGGAGGAGCCAGCGTCGACGGGCGTGTAGAGCTCGTCGGTCGGCGGCTGAGATCGAACGTCGCCAAGGACACTCTGCAAGTCGCGGCGGCGACCGGGAGATGCGAGCGCTCCACAGTCAGCCAGAATCACTCCTAGTCGGCGTCGAACTTGAATCGAGTCGGCACCGTAGATTCCGATCTCCTCGAATGCGAGCCGCACGAAGTCGATGAACTCAGGTCGAGCCGCGATGATTCGAAGTTCGCCGGCCCCATCGGCTCGCGTACGTGCAGGGAATTCGCGTACGACCAACCGTCTCACCAGGTCATGCAGATGATCGAGCACCTGCACCGCTGTCGTGGGATCGTTCACGCCAGGCGACAGGGCACGGACCGCAACGTCGACGAGCTGGCGAAAGCCGAACGCTGGATCCTGCTGGATCGTCCGCTCGATCTCGATCCCGATCGCGGCACGGCAGCACTCATCGTCGATCTGGCCCCACACCCGGAACAGTGGCGCGCCGGTCGGCACGAAGGCACCGATCGACGGAATGATCTCGACCACGGCATCGAAGCGCTGGGCGACCACCATGAGCTGGTCGGCATCGATGAACGCGACAACACCGGGCGGCGCGGTGTGCGCGATCACATGTTCCAGCGGATGAATTGGGATCGGTGCCTCCACCGGCGCTGCTTGCCCGAGTTGCTCGGGGAAGACGCGCTCGATCGCCGTTCGCGTCTCCGCGGCGATCGTGGAGATGACGGCGATCGCTCGGACCGACTGGGCCATTCGGTGGATGTACCAGATGAAGATCGCGACACTCGCGACGACCAGCAGGAGCGCGGCCCATGTCGCTACCGCCGGTACGAAATTCGGCTCGATGGTCCTGACCTGTGAGAGGACGACCATCGAATAGACAAACGTGCCGACGAACATGCTCATCGCCCACTTGGTGACCGGCTCTCTCAAGAAGGTCCGGATCACGCGCGGTGAGAACTGATTGCTTGCGAGCTGCAGCACCAGGATGGTGATCGAAAACACGAGGGCCGTAAACGTCAGCATCGCCGACGTGATCGTCGACAACAGCTCGCGCGCACTCTCCGGTCCTCCGTCGAACAGGAACCAGTCGACTCGTCGCTGCGCCAAGCCTCGGTCGAGCTGAATCAACGCGATCGCCCCGCCGATGGCGACGAGCACCGCCACGGCGGGGGCCACCCAAAGACTACTGCGCACGCGATCCCTCGCCTGCACCAGGCGCAGTCTCGGGGCGAGTAGAAAGTCTCGGACAACGCCCATGTACGTGTCTGCTTCCGCTGCAAGACGCGGACGAGTCGGAAGGTCTCCGACGGGATGCCCCGGGCGCGACGCTAGGCTGGCGGATCAGGCGTGCGCCGCGACGACAGCGCGCGGATGTCATCGCGCAGCGCGTGCACCTCGGCTCGGAGGTCGGCGAGCTGACCGGCTCCCGCCAGCTCCGCTTCATCATGAGCCGCGTCGCGGCCGACGAAGAAGGTGGCGAGCGTCGCGGTCACATAGCCGAAGACGCCGAACGCGTAGAGCGCGAGGAAGACGCACAACACACGCCCTTCGAGGGTCACCGGCCAGACCTGCGAGCCCATCGTGGTCATGATCATGGCAGTCCACCACAGCGCCTCGCCGTAGCTATCGATGCCGTCACGACCGCCTCTCTCGAACGCGTACATCCCGGCCGCACCCGCAAACGTGACGACGACGGTGAGGCCGGCCACGTAGCCGAACCCGCGACGGCTCAGGTTCGCGCCCAGCGCGCGCATGCTGCGGTTCAACGAGCTGATGATGCGGAGCAAGCGCAGGCCGCGCGCCGCGCGAGCCAGCCGGAGGATCCGGAACACCCGGGCGACGCGGAAGAGGCGAAGTGCCGGGACCAGCAACGAGATCGCGGTCAGCCAGTTGCGCTTGAGATAAGCGCCCTTGTGCGGAGCAAGCACGAGCTTCAACACGAGCTCGGCGATGAAGATCACCCAGATGATCGTGCCCGTGATCTCGAACAGGCGGCTCTCGCCCCAGACCAGCTCGACGACCAACAGCGCCAGCCATCCGAACGCGAGCACCAGCATCGGGATCTCGAGCCCCTCCTCCAGGCGGCCGAGCAGCTCGGCGCGCTCCCGGTCCAGGGATTCTTCCTCTCGATCGCTGCTCGGTGTTTCGGCCGTGTTCGCGTTGCTCATCGGTTGACCTCCTCCGACGCCGGACGCCTTTGCACAGTCTGACTCGGTTTTGTCTGTTCGGCCCGGCCCGGCGGCGTGCTGAGCAAGAGACGTACGTGCTCGAGTGACTGTAAGCTGCCCGGGTGTTCAAGCCGGGCGTAACGACGGAAGCAACCGAGGGCCTCCTGTTCGTGATCGGGCGCAACGCCTCGCTGTGTGTCATCCGCGCCGGCGATGCGTTGCTGATACCGAAGGGTCCGGCCGACGACGCGATCTATCTCGGCCTGCTCGACGCCACGCCGTGCTTCGCGCGCTGGCTCGGTGACGACCCGATTCCCGCCGGTTGCGAGGTGGCGCCACTACGCCAGCTGTTCGGCTCGCTTACCGACGATCAGTTCGGCATTGCGGGCCGCGCGCTCGTTGTCACGCAGTGGGACCGCGATCACCGTCACTGCGGCCGCTGCGGCACCGCGACCGAGCGTTCGACAGAGGAGCGGATGCGCACGTGCTCCCAGTGTAGCCACGGCGCGTATCCGCGCCTGACGCCTGCCGTGATCGTGCTCGTCGAACGCGACGGTCGCTGCCTCCTGGCACGCAACGCGCGGACGAAGATGCCGTTCTTCTCGACGCTTGCGGGCTTCGTCGAGGTCGGCGAGACGCTCGAGCAGTGCGTCGCGCGTGAGGTACGCGAGGAGGCGGGCATCGAGCTCGCCGACATTCGTTACTTCGGTAGCCAGCCGTGGCCGTTCACGAGCTCGCTGATGATCGGCTTCACGGCAAAGTGGGCGAGCGGCGAGATCGTCGCCGATCCGACGGAGATCCTCGAGGCGGACTGGTTCGCACCCGACGCGCTTCCGGTCTTGCCGCCGAAGCTCAGCATCGCGCGCGATCTGATCGACGCGTTCGTCAGTCGAGCTCGTTCGTAAAGCGGGGTCAGGCACGAGTTGTTGTCCGTCTCTCGGACAGCGGCACGACCTGGCAGATCGCGGCAGCGATGTCGCGTTCGCACCACGCGTGTGGATATCGCCAATCACACGCCCCACGCATTCTCGTGAAATACGCGCCTCGACAGTAGGGCACGTTCGTTGCTCTAGTGCCGACTCGTGAAGCACTCGATCATCGCATCCCTTGCCCTCCTCGTTCCCGCGGTCGCCGCGGCCCAGCCCGGCGCGTACGCGCCGCCTCCTCCACCGCCGCCGCCCGGCTACTACGCCCAGCCGGTGGCCGCACCGGAGCCGGTGCGCCGAGGCTTCCTCATCGGCTTCTCGCTCGGCGCTGGCTCGATCACCTGCGACGAGTGCACCGACTCGCTCGACGGCATCGCCCTCGACATCCACCTCGGCGGCATGATCACGCCGCGGCTCGCTCTGATGTTCGACGGCATGGGCGTCGCCCACTCGTTCGAAAATGGCGGCGGCACGCTGATCCACGTCGTCGACACGTTCGCGGCGCAGTACTGGGTGACGCCCCAGTTCTGGATCAAGGGTGGCGTCGGCATCGGTCGGCTCAGCGTCAACGACGCGGACGGCGAAGAAGTCGTCGCGAGCGAGACCGGCAGCGCCGCGATGTTCGGCATCGGCTACGAGCTCGTCTCGAGCCGCACGTTCGCGCTCGACCTCCAGCTCCGCGGGGCCGTCGCGCACTACGACGGAGGCGACATCCAGATGGGCTCGCTGAACCTCGGCGTCAACTGGTACTGATCGCCGCCGCGAGCTGGATGCCGTGAGTCGGAAGCTCGTCCCGCCCGACCCTGCCGCGGTCTCCCGCTCGATAGAGCCTGTGCGTGCGACCGCTCAGCGGCGCTTCGTCGCAACCGGTGAATCGCCGGTATCAGATGCGGACGCCTCGTCGGCAGTGAAGTCGATCTGCTTCGCGCCCGTCACGGCGCCGCTCTTGCTCTGGATGAAGAACGTCCGTTTCGCGAGGAGCTCGCCGTCGCTCGCGATCTCGAGCAGAAGCTTCGCGTTCACGGACAGCACCTCGTCGCGCGTGAGCTTGAACGATCCGCGTACCACCGCGGCGTCCGAGTAAACGATCTTGTGTCGCGTACCGACCGGCTGCTTCGTCCGGCTCACGTCAGAGATCTTCAGGTCGAGCTCGGGGACCGGTAAGGGACTCGTGAGTGCGATGGCGTAGTGCACGGTCCACTCGCCGTCTTGTTCGTAGATCAGCACGGGGCGAGAGTCCGCGGCCTTGACCTTCTTGAGCAAGCTGGGACCGCTTCCGCTCAACGACGCGGGCGTCAATGCGAGGACGTTCGCGGATTTTTTTGCAGGACCAGCGTCCGCGATCGCGACTGCAGTCGACAACAACACGATGGCCAGCTTGAAAGTCATACCGAACCAGATGTACCGCGATCGGCCGGTCGCTACGGGTACGCATGGGGTCGTGGAGCTCGGCACGATGATGCGATGTCGAGGCACACATCGACGCTGCGAGCGCGCCCACACCTCACACCTTGCGAGACGCGTTGGCCCGCACCACCCGTTGCGACCCGAGGCCTGAGCTCCGCTACTTCACTTGCGTCGCGCGCGCTTCCGCAACAGCAAGAGACCGACGAGCAGTGCGAGCAGCATGTGCCGATGATCGGTGTTGCTTCCAGTTTCGCAGCACCCGCCCGGGCTCGCGCCACCCGTGCCTTCGCAGTCGTTCGCGAGATCGAACGTGCCGGTCGAACAGTCGTCGCAGCTGTCGGCGTCGGAATCACCGCAGCGATTGGGATCGTCCGGAAACGGATCGTTTCCGTCGCCGACACCGTCGCCATCGCTATCGCCGCCGCTACCTGGGCCGGCGCCTGTCGTGCACTGTGCTTCGAACAAGGCGTTCAGAAACAGGCGCGTTCCCTGGCTGCCCGAACCAGACGTCACCGGAACGTTCGTCGAGAACGAGTGACCTCCGAGATAACTGATCTTGCCTTCGCACCCTGCGGCGCGCTGTCCGTTGTTGCTGAGGATGACGTCGCTGCATCCGTCCAGGTAGCCCGTCATCCACAGATCCTGCGCACCAGGGCCGCTCGGTCCGGTCAGCAGCGTGACCTGTCTGTTGTTCTTGTACGTCGTATTCATGTACTGGCTCAGGTTGTACGCGGGCTCGCTGCCGCCAACCGGACCGAACGCGCCGTCGAGCTGGTTGTACGGAACGTCGGGGCGCAGAACCTTGACCGTGCTCGGCGAAGGGGCGACCTCGAAGCCCGGAAGGTTCTGCCACGTCGCGGGCTTGGGAAGACAACATGCTTGTCCCGCGCAGGCGTTCTGCACGCATTCGTAGTTCCCGTTCGTGCACGAGCCGTTCGGGCACAACGGCGGCGTGCCGATCGTCGTCAGGAAGTGGCCATCGCGGCCTGGGTCGTCGAGATACGGCCACGCTGGGTTCGGCACCGTGTTCTCGTACGCGTTCACTGCTTGGCACTCTGCGAAGAAGTGCGTCGCGTATCCGAGGAACGCACGCACCTCTGCGACAACCTCGTGTCCGTTGAACGTGAACTTCTCGCCAGCGCACTGGGCCTGTGTTGCCGGGCATCCACCTTCGCAACTGACGCGCTCGCGTTCGCTGACGCCCCAGTGCATCGACATGATCTGGCAGAACGCGGGCGTGCCGTCGGGTTTGAATAACGCACCATTCTTGTGATCGATGTTGGGCGCATTGCACGTACCCAGATCGCCGGCGATCTGCACCGGCGTCAGCATGTCGGGGTTCGGAGTGTTCGGGCCGCAGTCCGCGCCTCCGCACTGCTGCGGAAACTCGCTGCCGTTCGACTGCGGAATGCCCGCTGCGCGGAGGTACCCGGTCGCGATGTTCTCGTTCCCGTCCGCGAAGACCGCGATGGTCGGAGGAGCCAGCATCTCGCGCGCCGAATTTCCGGTGAATGCATCCGTTGCCTCGTGAACGGTCACGACGCGAAACACGGTGCGCATCGCCCACGGATTCGCGGGCCACTTCGACATGTCGTTCCACGCGTCGATGATCGCGAGCGCCTTGTCGCGATCCGCCGCATCGATCACGAACGGCCCGCCACGATACCGATGCGTTCCAAGTACGGTGTCGCGCGCCGCGATTCCGGCGTCGTCCCAAATGATCTTTGTCGTCGCCGCAAAGTCGGGGCTCGCCGTTGGATACGCGCACTTCACGCCCGAACCCTCGACACCGCAGTCCCATGCACAGAGGTCACCCGGCATGTTGCAAGGTGCTGCGTGCCATGTCTTGCCCGGATCGATGACCCAGTGAACGTGCACGCCTTGCCGTAGCAGCTGATAGATGAGGCCGTACGACTGGAACAGCCCCCGCGATTGATACGAGAGGTCCATCGGGATGATCAGGCTGCCCGGCGGAAATGTGCGATCAGCAGCGCTCGCAACACGCGAGCTCGAGAGCGCCAGCAACGCGATCAAGACCAGTCGCCTAAACGTCATATCCACCAGAGTAACCGGTCGCGGGATCCGAGTGACGGGCTCAATTGCCGCAGACGAGTCAGCCCTCGGATCACATCACCGCCTGGATGCCGGCGGTGTGCGTACGCGCGTCCGTTCAGTCCGATACGTGCCATCTCGCGCGACGCTGCGACACTAGCCCTCGGTAACCGCGAGGATATCGGTCGCATTCCAGTGCGCAGCATCCTCGGCGAGCTCGCGTAGCAGCGCCTCGAACGTCGCCGCCGACGCGGGTGCCGCCGTCTCGCGCCACTCGCGTGAGAGCGCGAGGCGGCCGCGCAACGCCGCGGTGAGCAGGTCGATCCAGGTCGGTGGGGTGAACGTGAAGTTGAGCGAGAGCGCATCCGTGGTCGCGCGCGTCGCGTGCCACACGCCGCGCGGCACGAACAACAGCGAGCCGGGCTGCAGCAAGATCTCGCGAACATCCGCGGGCACGCCGTCGAGCATCGGCATGCGCGCGTACGACTGCAGCTCCGCGTCCACAGGTTGTCCAACCGTGTGACGCGTCATCGGCCGTTCGACGTGCGCGTTCGGCGCGAGCCACCATGTCTTCGTGCCATGAACTTGCAGCACGAAGTTCACGTTCTGATCGAAGTGCCACGCCGTGCCTTTCGCCGCGGGCGTCGCGTAGACGAGGCACCGCTGCTGGGTCAGCGCGGAGAGCCCGAGGTCCGCTCGGATGCCGTCGAGCCACGGCACCAGCGTTGGTGCGTAGCGAGCTACGTCGTCGAACAGAAGGCCCATGCCGTTCGCGAACAGCCTGCGCGCGTCCTGCGGCGACACCGAGACCGCGTGCGATTCGTCCCGTACGTCGGGCAGGTGCGCTTGCACCACGTCCGGCCAGATCTGAAGCAACGCGTCGAGCGACGCGACGAGCGGCAGCGCGGTCAGCTCCGCGATGGACTCGCGTAGCCCGTGCACCACCAACGGCTCATTCCGCGCGAAGCACGCGGCAAGCTCGTCAGTCGCGTCGGGATGAGTCAGCGCAGCGAGACCAGGTGCCATACGCCAAGCTGGCATGGATCGCTGAGTGGCGTAACATCGCTGGGTGCAGCGCGACGACACCACCCGGTTTTTGATCGGCAGCCGCGTCAGCCACGCGAAGTTTGGCAAAGGTGACATCGTCGGCCGGCAAGGGCTCGGCGACGCGATGAAGCTCGAGATTCGATTCGAGGATGGTGCGACGCGACTCCTCGCCGTCGCCTTCGTCAAACCGCTCTAGCCGTCCGGAACGTGAAGCGGCTAGCGCATGATGGCGGCTTCCCAGCGTTCGTAGCGACCACCGAGCGGCGTTGCCGCGTCGACGAGAATCATGACGACATCGTGGATGTGATCGAGCTCGATCGGATCCATGCGATGCACCCGCACGCCGAGGTCTCCGTCGCCGCCATCGAGGGTGAAACCAGCGAGGGTGACTGCCGCGATGAAAGCGTCACGCGCGGCGACGTCGGGGAATGAGAGACGATGGTCGACACGGCGAGGAGGCGAGAGCCGATCGCCCTGCTCGCCGAGGATCTGGACCATGCGCCGATCATCCATCCACTGCCGGCGTTCGGCGTCCGGCAGCAGGATCTCGCGATAGTAGGTCCAGGCCGGCTCGGGATTCATGATCGTGGCGACGCGGCGTTCTTCGGCGCGTTCGATCGCGCGCGCGCGCATCGCGGCGAGATGTCCGCGAGGGCCGTAGAATGTGACCTCCCAGATGCCGCGCGTGCGTAGGCGACCGACGTACGTGAGCCCGAGCCCAAAGGCGCGGGCCATCAGCGCTTCCTCGAGGAGGTTGAGTGCGGCGGCTTCGTCGGCGGTCCCGATGCCGTGCTCGCCATGTTCGCGCATCAGAATCGCGACGGTGTAACGCGTTTCGTGATTCGCGGGAGGTGCGTTGTCGAAGCGCAGGTTCACGTAGATCGAGGCAGGTGCACCGTCGACGAGGCATGGATAAAACTCGAGCTCGTCGTCGTCCGCGACCATCGTGGCCAGGTGTATTGCACGCGTGCGGCTGCGCGTGAAGCCAAGCTGTCAGTCAGCGATCGCACATATACATGTCGACGGTTTCGGCAGTGCTGTTGCGCTCGCAAGCGCACCGCCGCTCGGCGGTAATGGACCACGATGTAGGCGCGGGGTTCGCGCAACTTCCCATCACGTATGCACATCCGGCAGACGTGCACCGCGGCGCACCAAATCTGCAGCGGCCCGCGTCTTGAAACGTTTCACCACGTGGAAGCGTCTCGCGAGCTGCCCGTGGTCAGCATCCTGCTCGTGGATGATCGCCCGGAGAACCTGTGCGCGCTCGAAGCGAGCCTCGAACCACTCGGGCAGCGCCTTGTCTGCGTGTCCTCTGGCGACGATGCGTTGCGCGCCGTCCTCGACGAGGACTTCGCGGTGATCCTCATCGATGTCAAGATGCCCGGACTCGACGGGTTCGAGACGATCGAGCTGCTCCGGGAACGCGAGCGCTCGCGTCACATTCCGATCATCTTCCTGAGCGGATACTCCGATGACGACCACGTGTTGCGCAGCTACTCGGCGGGCGCGGTCGACTACCTGTTGAAGCCATTCAATTCGGATGCGCTGCGATCCAAGGTGTCGGTGTTCGTACATCTGCGCCAGAACGAGCTCGCACTCAAGGCAGCGCACGTCGACCTCGAGCGCCGGGTCGAGGAACGCACGGCGGAGCTCGTGGCCTCCAACAAGGCGCTCGAACGAGAGATCATCGAACGCAAGACCGCCGAACAGCGCCTGTTCGAGCAAGCGCATCACGATGGCCTCACCGGCCTTCCGAATCGCGCACTCTTGATGGCGCACCTCGATCGCGCGGTCGCGCAGTGGCGACGCCGGGCGGCGCGCGGGTTCGCGGTCATGATGATCGACCTCGATCGCTTCAAGTCTGTCAACGACAGCCTCGGGCACCTGGCCGGCGATCAGCTCCTAACGAGCTTCGCTCGGCGCCTCGAGAGCTGCTTGCGGGAGGTCGACACGGCGGCGCGACTCGGAGGCGACGAGTTTGCGGTCCTGCTTGATGGCATCACCGATCTCAGGGACGCGACGCGGCTCGCGGAGCGGATCCAACACGCGCTCGTGCGCTCGTTCAGCGTCGACGGCAAGGAGTTGTTTGCCAGCGCGAGCATCGGCATCGTCGTGATGAACGACTCCTACCGCCGCGGCGACGAGCTGCTACGCGACGCTGACACCGCCTTGTATCGCGCCAAGGAAGCCGGGCGTGCGCGCTACCAGGTGTTCGACCTCGATATGCATGCCACCGTCGTCGCGCAGCTCGCGCTCGAGGCCGATCTGTCCCGCGCGATCGAGCGCGATGAGCTCGTGCTGCATTACCAGCCGATCATCGAGCTCGGGCGCGGAGCGATTGTTGGCTTCGAGGCGCTCGTGCGCTGGGAGCATCCAATACACGGACTCGTGCTTCCAACGACGCTCGTTCCAATCGCGGAGGAGACCGGCATGATCCGGCAGCTCGGCCAATGGGTCTTTGCGTCCGCGTGCAAGCAGCTCGGCGCATGGGGGCAACCTGACCTCGAGATGAGCGTGAATCTATCTGCGCAGCAGCTCGCGCAAACGGACCTGTGCAGCGAGCTCGAGCGAGCTACACGCGAGGCAGGGATCGATCCGGGCCAGCTGAAGCTCGAGATTACCGAGAGCGCAATGATGGCCTGCCTCACCACCGCGAAACAAACGTTGTCGCGGATCCGCGATCTCGGCATCGCGATCAGTCTCGATGACTTCGGCACCGGCTACTCGTCTCTTAGCTACCTCCACGAGTTCCCGGTCGCCGAATTGAAGGTCGACCGCTCGTTCGTACAACGCATTGGCAGCTCGGAGGAGCGGCCGGAGATCCTGCGAGCGATCGTCTCGCTCGCGCACAATCTCGGGATCCAGGTGACCGCCGAAGGCGTCGAGACGGTTGCACACCTCGAGCGAGTTCGGCAGCTCGAATGCGAGCACGCGCAGGGCTACTACTTCGCCAGGCCATTGGAGGCGGCAGCGGCGCGCGACCTGATCGTCACGGGTCTGCCGCGCTAGTTGATTCCCGTCCCCGATTTGGAACGCCTTGGCTCGGTCGGAACGCTGCGTGGCAAGCTCACGGTAAACGTGGTCCCACGCTCGGTCGACTCGACTTCGATCATTCCTTTGTGGGCGGTCACGATCGCTTGCACGATGAAGAGCCCGAGCCCGATGCTGCGCGCATCCTTCGGCTTCGTGCTGCCGGGCTCGAGCTGGCTGAACGGATTGAAGATGTCGTGGAGCTGACTCTTCGGGATCCGGCGCCCTTCATTGTGAACGGTCAGGACCACTTGATCGGCTTCGCCACGCAGCACGACGTCGATCGGGGTGTCGTCGCATCCGTGCTGGAACGCGTTGCCGCACAGATTCGACAGCGCCTGCCCGATCCGGCCACTGTCCCACTTTCCGAGCAGCTCACCGCTTGCCTTGAATTTCACGACACAGCGCGGATGAAACGCGGTGAGCTCGTCGACGGTCTGTCGGCAGATCGTCTCCAGGTCCATCCTGGCGCGCACGATGGGTATGCCGGAACCGAGCCGCGTGCGCGTGAAGTCCACGAGGTCGGCGATCAGCCCATCCATGCGCGTGCCTGCGTTGATGATGCGCGTCGCTGTTTTGAGTTGCGGCCAGTCGGGTCCCTCTTTCGTCATCATCACCGTCGCCGACATGATGATGGCTCCGAGCGGGTTGCGCAGGTCGTGACCGAGGACGCCGAGAAACAAATCCTTCGAGCGGTCGACGTCGTGGGCATATCTCGTCATCGATTCGGCGAGGAGTTGATCGATGGATTCGTTGAAGCGGGTCACCTCTTCGAGGTTCTCTCGACTGAATTGGTTCTGCGCTTCGGACCACAGGCGCAGAACACTCGCGCGTAGCGCCCGGAACTCCGACAAGACGTCGACCGGTGAGAACCCGGTCGCGGCGCGGTCGGTTCCATGCGCGTTCGCCGAGGTGTCGCTCCCCACCTGCGCGTCGTCCTTTCCTGTGGACTTACTCGCTTGCGCGCGCTTGGTTTGCGGCATGTCGAGATCGTGCGCGATCGTCTTCAGCATTCCCTCGACGTGATCGCGACGCTGGTCGAGGTCCATCTTGCTCGCTGCGGGGAGGTGGACGCGTGCGAATTCCTCCCACTCCGAAATGATCCGCTTCGAGCTATCGGTAATGAATTTCGCCAACCTCATCGTCGCCTCCTGATGAAGGTTGTGCACGACGGGTGCCGCGCCTCGATGAGCACGTTCGCCACGCGGACAAGTACGTACGCGGGGAGGTAACCGTGTCAGTCCCACCAGACGCGCATCGTGTTCGTCGCGATCTGATGGAACCCGATCTCGTCGGCGTGGAGGTTTCGGAAGAGCGTCTTCGCTCGGTTGGTGAGGTCGGCGACCTCGGCCTCGGTGAGACGCCGATCGTCGTCGGACTTGGGGCAAGGCGGCGCGTTCTCCTTGTCGTGGAGTGCGGGACACGCCTTCTCCGCTTGGCTCTGCCAATACGGAATCTGCATGTAGATGACGGGCGAGCCTTCGCGACCGAATTGCCAACACATGATCTCGCCGCGCAGCTTCTCGATGCCGTCGGCGACCTTCGCGCCCTCGAATGCGTTGTAGTCGGGGACGAGGCGCAGCGCCTGCTGCATGAGACTGGTCGAGAGGCACTCGGTCTGGAACTCGAGGGAGCGCACGTAGAGATCGTGCGAGTCGCCGTAGCCGAGGCGTACGAAGTCGAGCGTCTCTCGGTAGAGGCTCGAGGTCGTCGCCGCGGCCGCATCAGCCACCGTCGCGACGACTGGGTCCTTGCAAGGATCCGCAGGCTGGAGCTTGGGGCATTCGCGTGTGCACGCGAAGGTGAGCACGAGCAACGACGACACCAGCGCATTCATCGGTGGGACCCTAAGCCACTGGTGGCTCGATCGACAGCCACATGTAGACTAAGCTTGGCGGCCGCGGCTCATCTAGTTGCCTGACATGTTCAACCTCGACCGCTGGCGCGAGATCCTCGACACGCTGTGGCGCAGCAAGCTGCGCTCGGGGCTCACGGCGTTCTCCGTGGCATGGGGAATCTTCATGCTCGTGTTCCTGCTCGGCATGGGCACCGGGCTTCAGAACGGCGTGCAGAAAGAGTTCGCAGACGACGCCACCAACGCGGTGTGGCTGTTCGCCGGCCGGACATCGATCCCGTACGACGGCATGCCGATCGGCCGTCGCATCGTGTTCACGAACGCCGATGTCGAGGCGCTCGACGGGTTGTCAGGCGTCGACAAGATCACCGGCCGCTTCCACATCGGTGACGGCCGGCCGAACCAGACGCGGGTGGCCAACAACGTCGCGTCCTACGACGTGCGCTCCGTGCACCCCGACCACCTCTACCTCGAGAACACGATCATGATCGCGGGTCGGTTCCTCAACGAGGTCGACATCCGCGAGAAGCGCAAGATCTGTGTGATCGGCGAGCCGGTCGCAAAGTTCCTGTTCGAGACGACCGACGTCATCGGCCGCTACGTCGAGATCAACCGCATTCCGTTCCAGGTCGTGGGGCTCTTCACCGACGAGGGCGGTGAGGGCGAGCGGGAGAAGATCTACATCCCGATCACGACGTCGCAGACGGCGTTCAACGGCGCCGATCGCGTCCACATGACGATGTTCACGATGGGCTCCGACGTCACCGTCGCCGAGTCGAAGCGAGTGGCCGAGGCTGCGAAGGGCCGACTTGCGGCAGCGCACCACTTCTCGCCCGCGGACACGCAGGCGGTGCGCGTCCGAAACAACGTCGAGCAGTTCGAGAACTTCATGCAGATCTTCGTCGGCATCCGCTGGTTCGTGCTGGTGATGGGCATCTGCTCGCTCGTCGCCGGCGTGATCGGCGTCTCCAACATCATGATGATCGTGGTGCGCGAACGGACCCGCGAGATCGGCGTTCGCAAAGCGCTCGGCGCGAAGCCTTCCCACATCGTGATGTCGATCGTGCAGGAGTCGGTCTTCATCACCACCGTCGCCGGCTACCTTGGCCTGGTCGCCGGGATCGGAGCGCTCGCCTTGATCGATAACCTGATCCCGCCCAACGACATGTTCGCGCACCCGGAAGTGAATCTGAACGTCGCGCTCGGCGCGACTGTGCTGCTCGTGTTCGCCGGCGCACTCGCCGGCCTGTTCCCCGCGCGCGCGGCCGCCCGTCTCAACCCGATCAAGGCGATGAGGGACGGATGATCGGCGTGCTCGACATCGACAACTGGCGCGAGATCACCGCAGCACTGCGCAAGAACAAGCTGCGCACGATCCTCACCGGGCTCGGCGTGTTTCTCGGGATCGTGATCCTGTTGCTGATGATTGGCTTTGGTCGCTCGCTCGAAAAAGGCGTCAAGCGGAGGATGGCCGGGTTCGCGACGAACGCGGTGTTCGTGTGGGGACAGCGCACGACCAAGCCGTTTGTGGGGATGCCCGTGGGGCGGCAGATCAATTACGACGGCCGCGATATCGAGGCGCTCGCCCGGCTGCCGGGGGTACTTCATCTCGCGCCGCGCGCGCAGCGCGGTGGTTTCGGACAGGGATCCAACGTTCGCTATGGCGCCAAGACCGGCGCGTTTCAGGTCTCCGGGGACTTTCCTGCATTCCGGTACGTCCAGACGCCTGTGATGCGCGCCGGCCGGTTCTTGAACCAGCGCGATATCGACGAGCGGCGCAAGGTCGCCGTGATCGGCGAGGGCGTGGTCGAGCAGCTGTACGGCGGCACGGAGCCGATCGGCACGTACCTGGAGGCCAACGGATCTTACTTCCAGGTCGTCGGCGTGTTCGGAACGATGCAGACCGGCCAGCAGGCCGATCGCGTCCTCAACACGGTCCACATCCCGTTCACGACCTTCCAGCAAGCGTTCAACTTCAACGACCGGGTCAGCTTCTTCGCGATCGTTGGACACCCGAACATCAACGGTGACGAGCTCGAGAAACAGATCAAGACCGCGCTCAAGGCGCGGCACAAGGTCGCGCCTGACGACAACAACGCGATCGGCGCGTGGAACACGTCCAAGGAGTTCGGGAAGATGAACACGCTGTTCTTCCTGATTAACGTGGTGATGTGGACGGCTGGCACGATGTGCCTGTTTGCCGGGGTGATCGGGGTGTCCAACATCATGTTGGTCACCGTCCGCGAACGCACCAAAGAGATCGGCGTTCGCAAGGCGCTCGGCGCGACGCCGGCGAGCATCGTGCGCATGATCGTCTCGGAGGCGACGGCGCTGACGGTGGTCTTCGGTTACCTCGGCGTCGTCGCGGGGATCGCAGCGCTCGAGCTGGTCGGCAAGGTACTCGAGAAGGTCCCCAACACGCCGTTTGCGCCACCCGACCCAGACCTCGGCATCGCGCTGACAGCGGCCGGTGTGATCGTCGTGTTCGGCGCGCTCGCCGGGATGATTCCGGCCTACTACGCCGCCAAGATCCAGCCGGTCGAGGCGCTGCGCACCGAGTGATGATCACTCTGCGACGACGTGCTTGATCCAATCACTGCTCTGGTCGTCGGTGTCTGTGGGGCCGCCCGCATCGGCGCGAAGCTGCCGTGCGTGAGCCTTCATCGCGTCGCGCTGGACGTCCGTCATTCCGGTCGCGCACGCACGACCCTCACTCATCAGCTTGATCGCGTACAGGCACTGCTTGGTCTCGTGTGTCCACGCGTCGGTCTGGCAGCGGGTCAGCACCATGTTCTTGACCGCCGCTGGAGTCACGCCCGAGCGTGGTGCCTGACCGGCGACGGTCGCTGCGACATGTTCGGCGACCTTCGCGCAGTCGAGCAGACTTGACGTGGCTGGCGGCGGCGAATCTGCTGATGGCTTGCTGCTGCCGCCGCACGCGACCAGACCGAGGATGACGAGAAGGCGCATTGGTAGATGATGCTACGCGAGGATCCTCGAGCGGACGAGTCTCTCACCCCGTGACGTGAAGCTCGAACGTCAGGCCTTTGATGCGCGCGAGCGCGAGGATCACCTTCGCCGAATCGCCAGCACCGCCGATCGTGGCCGGGAAGCCCATGCGGCGGGGGCCACTCTCGTCGACGAGCTCGACGCGGTAGGTGCTCGCCTCGTAGCCCTGCGCGGTCTGTAGGTCCTCGCTATCGTCGTTGCTCTCGATGTCGAGTGCGTCGATCGCATTGCGTGCCGCTTCGGCTGCCGTCGGCGTCGTTGCCGTTGCGACGACGCGGTAGGAGGCGTTCTCGTCGACGAACGCGTCGGCTCCGAGCGCGGTGGCGAGCTTCTGGATCCCGCCCGCGCCGATTTGCTGGCCGTACGCGACGTGAACGACGAGGTGCTGGCCGAGGCGCTCGATCTGGAGCTGGTCCGCTTCTTCGCGATCCCCAAACGCGTCACCTTCCCAGGCGAAGCCGTCGTCGCCGGGCCACTCGAAGCCGTACTTGGCCGCGAGTGCCTGGAGCGGCGGCGTGGGGCTGTAGATGTCGCGCTCTTGGTTCTCGACCACGTAGTCGAGATGCGCCTGGTACGCGTCGTCGAGCGCGGCTTCGGCTTCACGTGCGCCGTCCTCGCTGCGAAAGCGCGCGATGATGGTGTACGTGCCGCTGTTGCTGCTCGCGCGCGCGTGCCAGCTCCACGCTCCGTTCCCCTCGAGAACACGTCCGGAGACCTCGCGCTTGCCCGGCGCGATCGTGAACAGCTCGCGCGTGCAGCCGCCGGTGTTCGCGATCGGGCGGGCGAGCCGCATCATTTGATAGATCGCTTGTAGCTGCTCGAACGTGGCGAACGGGATGCGATGATCGGCGAACGAGCACGCTTGCACGGCGCGATCAGCGGTGATGACGAGCATGTCGTCACCGGCGCCGCAGTCGGCGCGTGCGAACAGGTGCGGAAGGTCGGCGAGCTGCGGATGCCAGCAGATGTCGACCAGAATACGCTCCTGCTCCACCTCGGCGAGTTGCGTACGCAACGTGGCGAGGTCGGCGTCACCGAGGAGCATGCGCCGATCGGAGCCCTTGTAGCCGAGCAGCAAGACGTTGGAGGCGCCGCGGGCGCGGAAGTCGCGCACGCGCGCTGCGACCTCGTGCACGCTTCCCGGCGTGACGATCCAGTTAACGCCGATCGGTTCGCCGGCGAGGCGTTCGAGCGTCCTGGCCCAATCGTTGTCGGGATAGACACTGAGTCGCCACTCGCCGACCTTGCCCCGTAAGCGTGCGGCGAGCTCGCGCGTGAGGAGCATGCCGTTCGTCGTCACGTTGATGCCGAGCGATGTCGTCGCATGCAGCTCCTCGACGAGCTCTGCGAAACCGTCGAACATGAGCGGCTCACCACCGCCGAATGCGACCTCGAGGACGCCCCACCGATCGCACTTCTCGAGCAGCTCGACGAGAAATCCGCGATCGAGGCGACTCGGCGCCTTGCGATCGCGGTAGCAGAAGCTGCACGAGAGATTGCACGGTGTGAGGAGCCCGATCTGCAGACTACGTGGCGCGCGCCGTCGCAGCATCGTGGTGTGCTCGTCGGCCAAGAGCACGTTGAGCCCGCGGTCGCGGTCGAATCCCATGAGCCCGCCATCGAGTGCTGTCCATCGCATCCCGTGATGCTACTGCGCGGCTGTCGCTTGGCGTTCGTCGTGGGCGATGATCCACCGTTCGCTGGGCGCATCGAAATAGGCCGACCCCCACGGTCCGGTATGACCATGCTCGTCACTCGCGCCGGCGAACACCTTCAACAAGGAGCCGCGGATCTCGAAACGCGGACCGTCCCGCCCCGCGAGCCAACGCTCGCCGAGATCGCGATCGAATGCCGCCGAGCTCCCGGGAAAGCGCCGCTCGATCTCTTCCCACTGCCGGGGAAAGTCAGTGACCACCGCTGGAGTGTACAAACGAGTCGAACGCCGCGACATCACGTCGACAACACGGGGCTCGCGACCGCGCCGCCGTCGTCGCGTTCTTGGAGCCATAACGCCGAGTGGGCGCGACCTTTTCAGCACTTCGCGACGAACATCGGAGGCCTCGCAGTTGCAGTGCGAAGGCGGATGCAAACGCCATCGATTCTCTTCACAAGTATCCTCGTCGTCGCATGCACCTCGGACTCGCCGCCGCTTCCCACGACGATCGCGATCCAGACGACCGAGCCTGCCGCGCTCGTCGCAGTTCGCGATTGGACCGGTGATTGGCGCAGGGCGCGCTCGACGAGCCGGACAACGTTCGCGGCCGATGTGACGGGCGCATATCTGGTCGCTGTGGTGTGCCAGGAGCTCGAGGGCGTCATCATGTGGCAGGTCGCGCAGACGCTCGCGGACGGGCAGACGCTCGCGCTCTCATGTGGATATCCCGAACCGCTCCAACACGCCGTTTCGTTCCAGATGGTCCAACCGGGTTTTGTCACGCTCGGGAATTCGCTCAACCTGTCCAGTCGCGGCGACTGGGAAGTCCTGTTGTCTGCGCCAACCGGCGCTCACGATGTAATCGCACTCGGCAGCGATCACGTCGCGGTGCGTCCGGTGGTCATCGATCGCGACGTCGTGCTTCCGACGCTCGATCTCGCCGTCGAAGGTATCCCGCTCGTCGCGAGCCCGGTCACCGCGACGAATGCAACCGCGAGCGAGAGCCTCTCGGCGGTGCTGCGACTGAGCGCGAGGCCGGCCGACATCTCCGCGCAGCACTCGAAACCGCTCGATGCGTTGAAGATCACCCCGCCCGAAGCGCAATTGCTGCAGACCGTGACCGTCGTCGCGAAGGAGGGACAGCGTCAGCGCCAGGTGCGGCGGTTGTTTCAGCTTGGAGACAACACCGCGTTCGTGCTTCCCGCCTCGCTCGGGCCGCTCGACTGGAGTTTCGACGCAGACGCCGTCACGGTCGCGTGGACGTCGCTGCCCGAGCACGAGTGGATCCGCGTCGATGCAAACTCGGCATACGACGGGCCCTTCAGCTCGTACACGCTCTCCGCCTCCGCGAGCTTCGTCGCAGAGACCGGCATCACGCGCGTCACGATCGAGACCGACATTCCCGGCTTCAAGAAGGAATGGATCCTCGATGGGACGCAGGCGCACCTTCGGAGTTTCAGGACGTCGAGGTCTCTCGTCACCGGCGACGAGATGTCGTTATTTAGCGAGCTCGACCTGTGAGGTCGAGCCCGGCAGAGATCATCCACTCCCCTCGACCTCCTCGAGCAGTTCGACGTTGCGGACGAGCTTGCGGCCGGCGGTCTCGAACTCGACGTCGATCCCATCGTCGCCCTCTGCGATCACGCGCCCGATACCCCACTCCGGTCGACGCGTGTGCCGTACGAGCCACGGCCCCACCTGCTTTGGCTCGTTGATCGCGATCGTGGCGGCGAGGTCACGGATGCTGTCGTCGATCGTCGTGATCGGCGTCCCGCGGAGGTCGAGCACGCGTGGCCGTCCCTTCGCCTCGCGAAGTGGCGCAAGACCGGCCGGCGTGATCGGGCCGTGGAGCACGAGCTCCTCGAGATCGCGCACGAGCGGCGTTCCGCAGACCAGCGCCACCGCCGCGTCGAGCCCGCGCTCGATGCGCAACACGAGCCGCCGCAACGAAGGAAGCTGGTCACGATCGGCAGTGCGCAATGTCATTCCGGCGCGCGGTGCGCCGAGATCGAACAGCTCGAGCTCCACCACCTTCCCGTGCCGGACCGCGCGCAGATCATCCACGAAGTGCAGCTTCAACCGCTCGAGCCCGGGTAAGCCGGCGAGGATTGCCGCGACGTCGTCACGCCGGGCCAGCCTGCCGAGCTCGAGCACGCGCACTGTCGCCGGAAGCGCCGGCAGCGCCGCCGATACGGCGACCTCGCGCACGAGCTGGAGCGACGGATGCCGGAGGACCGGCTTCCACTTGTCGTGCTCGATCGCATCGAACATCACGCGGTGCACGAAACCGCGCCG
The DNA here is from genome assembly GCA_030857175.1 of Myxococcota bacterium. GTDB lineage: Bacteria > Myxococcota_A > Polyangia > Haliangiales > Haliangiaceae > JABFXX01. The sequence goes on from JALZOJ010000026.1 coordinate 32,634, forward strand.
CCAGAGAAACGCGGCGGGCTGTGCATCCGGCATCAGCAGGCTGCCCGAGAGCACGCGCTTCTCGGCCTCCTGCAGCCCCAGCTGCTTCGGGCCCTTCGCTGTCTCGAGCGCATGCTGCACCGCGATCAGCTGACCGCGCGCGTCGCCCACGCTCTGCAGCCAATCTCCGAAGACGAGCAGTACCTCGTCATCCTCGGCCGCGCGCGCCAGGAAACCGGCGTACTCGTCGCGCGTCGCGGGAGCGGCCGCCGCCGGATCGACGATGTTGTCCTCTCGTTCGATCTTGCGCGTCATGATCGCGTTCAGCTCGTCTCGTTCGGACAGTGGCTCCTTGAACGCGGCCAGCGGCGACATCAAGCGAAACGGAAGCTCGCGCGCCGCACACACGAGGTGGTGATGCCGCGCATCGACGTCCGCCGTGACCTTCTCGACGCTGGGCGAGCGGTCGTCGTAATCCTCGTTGTCCCGGCGCTTTGGCGTACGCGCGTTGCGCACCGAGCGCGCCCAGTTCCCGTCGCTGCTGCCGTACGCCTCTGAGAACCGCACCTCGCCCGCCGCGATCTCCATGCGGCACGTCGCACACGTCGAGCTCGTCCCCGATCGTTCGACCACGTGCGCCTGCGGCTTGCTCTCCTTCCTCGCCATGCGCGCGCGACGATAATCGCACGGCGGACGTCGCGGCGTTTGCCTGTTCCACGATCGCGGCGCAGGTCAGCGAACCCCTCGCGAGCTCGTGAACGCGATCAGCGGGACGCCGGAGATTTCGCGAGGAAGAGCCAGTTCGTTTCCTCGCTGCCGACCGTTTCGTTGAAGAAGTCGATCGGCTCGACGCGGACTTCTTCGAACGTCTTGCGGAGCTCTGCTTCGAACGCCGGATTCTCCGAGTACGACCACACGGCGAACACGCCGCCGGGCTTCAGATGCTGTGCGGCGAGGACGAGATTGTTGTGCGCGTAGAAGCTGTCGCTCGATTCTCCGAGGCGCTCGTCCGGAGAATGGTCGACGTCGATCAGAAGCAGGTCGTGGGTCCTGGTGGCTGGGCCGCGCAGGCGCTCGAACACGTCGCCCTGGATCGCGTGATACCGCGCATCGGCCATCAGCTCCTTGCCGAGCGGGATGACGCCGCTTTCGACCCACCCGATGATGCCTTGAACCAGCTCGACGACCTCGACACGCGCAACGCGGTCCGAGTCGAGCGCTGCTTTTGCCGTGAAACCGAGGCCGAGGCCGCCGATCACGACATCCAGATCGCTGCCGCCATGCATCGCGATCGCGCGTGTTGCCAGCTCGCACTCCGAGACGGTGACCACGCTGCTCATCAGGAACTGATGCTCGAGTGTCAGCTCGATGACGTCGGGCACGGGCGCGGTTCGCCGCCGCAGGATGAGCACCCCGATGGGCGACTCGACGTGAGCGATGACTTCGAATTCCAGCACGGCTGCTTGTACTACTTATTCAGTGCCGCAGCGATACACTGCCGCTCGACCGCGGTGTGACTACATGCCTTCCCTCGAAAAGCTGCTCGACGAACTGCGCTGGTGCGCTGGTTTCGAGGATCTCGGCGGTGCGACGAAGGCCGCCGAAGCCATCGCCCGACTCGATAGCGACGAGGCCGTCGACGCACTGGTGCGCCTGCTCGTTGTCATCGACGACGTCGATCTCGAAGACGACGCCGGCGACGTGGGCGACGAAGTATGGCGAACGCGTGCCGCCGTCTCGCGTGGGCTCGAGGTATGCGGCCGGCGTGCGATTGCCCGACTGCGCCCGCTCATCGCCGGCTCGCCGACCGAGAGAGGCCAGGCCGCGCTGGCCATCCTCGCGAAGCTCGGCGATCCCGCCGCCATCCCCGTCGCGATCGACTGGGTGGATCGTGGCGTCATGTCCGCTCTCGTGCCGCTCGGTCTGCTCGCTCCGCCCAACGCCGTCGAGCTCCTCACACGCGCGATCGACCACGCCCCCGCGCAGAATTCGGGCTGGGCAAAACGACTGGCCGCGCATGCACTCGGCAAGATCAAGAGCGACGCGGCGCTCGACGTGCTCGAGCGACAACTCGCCGATGAAGACTGGTTTGCCCGCCTAGGCGCAGCGGAAGCTCTCTGCGAGATCGGTGGCAAGCGCGCGCGCAAGCTTCTCGCGCATGCTCGCAAGGACATCGATCCGCGCGTCGCAACCGTCGCAGGCAAGCGACCGTGAATGGCTGAGAAGTACGCACCGAGAAACCGAACACGCAGAGCGTCGAACATCGGGGTAAGCTCGTTGGCATCGCGCAGGACTTGGTGAATGAGGTGATCGATGAGGTTCAGATGAGGTTGTCGCAATTCATTACGCAATCGACAGATCGAATCATCGCCGAGTGGGAGGTCTTCGCGCGCAGCTGCCTACCTGCCGCGAACACGATGGATCTGGAGCAGCGACGAGATCACGTTGCAGGCATGCTGAAGGTGATCTCGAAGGATCTCGAGACGCCGCAAAGCAAACGCGAGCAGAGCGAGAAGTCGGTTGGAAACGATGATGCAGCCGTGGGCAGCGGCACGGCATCCACGTCACACGGGACCGAGCGCGCCGCGAGTGGTTACACGGCCGTTCAGATGGTGTCCGAGTTCCGAGCCTTGCGTGCCAGCATCTTGCGCCTCTGGTCGGAGGCGCAGAGCGACTTCAATCGCGAGAACTTCGAGGAGCTCACGCGCTTCAACGAGGCCATCGACCAGCTCCTCGCAGAGTCGATGACTCAGTACGCTGAGGACGTCGACCGATTCAAGGATGTGTTTCTAGGCGTTCTCGGGCACGACCTGCGTAATCCACTTGGCGCGATCATGATGTCGGCGACAGTGCTCATCACCAAAGAGGGGCCCGGATGGCAGAACTCCTCGACGGCGGCTCGAATTCTTAGCAGCGGAACGCGGATGGAAGCGCTGATCAGTGATCTGCTGGACTTCACGCGCGCGCGACTGGGTGCTGGAATTCCGATCACGCATACGGACGTGGACCTGGAGACTGAATGCCGAAGGACCGTGGACGAGATCGCCGCGTTTCACCCGTCCTGCACCGTGAGCTTCCAGGCAACGGGCGAGCTACGTGGTCTTTGGGACGGCGCACGCATCTCGCAGGCCCTGTCCAACCTGCTCGGCAATGCCGTCCAGCATGGCAGCAAGCATGGTCCGATCGCGGTCACGCTGCAGGGCGAGGCGGATGAAGTCGTGCTGAGCGTGCGCAACGAAGGGCCTCCGATTCCAAAGCAGAACTTGCGTGACATTTTTGAGCCGTTCCGACAGCTGGCTCCGGGACCTGCAAACGCGAACGTGGGCTTGGGCCTCTACATCGTGCAAACGATCATCGGCGCCCACGGCGGTACGGTCGACGTCGAGTCGTCGGACGAGGGCACGACGTTCACGATTCGAGTGCCCCGAGTGGCAGCTGTGACCGCTACTCCAGCGAGTTGATCCCGAGCCCTGGGTCGTACACGAAGAGCACGGCGTAGATGTCGCTGAGCACGGCGTCGTTGTTCTTCTCTGGCAGCTCGGCCTTGAAGTAGGCCCGCAGCAATTCGAGCTTCGCCGATACATCCGCGGCCTTGGACCGTTCGCGGAACTCTGCGCGGTCCCGCTCCTCGGCTTTGTCAGCCTTCTGGACGCATCCCGATCGGCCGGGATAGCCGTGATAGATGCGGACCGTGCGGTTGGTCTCGAAGCGCACGACCATGCCGCCGGAGATCCACGACGCCCAGCCCTTCTTCGGGTTTCGACGCCACGCCTCGTCGGCGTACACGCCTTGGAACGCACCGCCCTCGAGAATCATCGGTTTGCTACAGACGTCGCACAGGAGCGGCCCACCGTTCTTGCCCATCGTGGCGAGCGGTTGGACGGGCGTTTCACCGGAACCCGACGTTGCCTTCTCGACGTCGGCGGCATAACGACGATGGCGTTCGAGGACCGCCGCGCGAGCGAGGTAGTCCTGGTACATGGCTTTCGCCGCAGCGTGGTCGGACACCTCCTTGTATTACTGAATTTTCAGGATGCTGTGGGGCACAGTGGCAAGATCGAGCATCGCGCCATCGAAATGAACCTCGCAGCCGAGGAAGCGCTTCTTCGAATTGCGCAGCGTGTGATCCGCAGCGGTGCGACCGCGACCGTCGGCACAGATCGCGATCTCCTTCACGCGCGCGCCGGCGAGCTCGAGCAAGATATTCTCGATGAAGTTGGCCACGTACTGCGAACCGCCGCCCCACGCGATGGACGCGCGCGGCGTGTCACGCTCGACGAAGACCAGCCAGCCGCGATCGCGTTCGTGCGACAGCGTCATGCGCATCTGTTGCGGACCAATCGCGCGATGCTTGAGGGCGGTCGCGAAGTCGCCCACGCGTACGTAGCCGATCGAATGCAAGCCAAGCCGAACCGCGTCGCGCTGATAGCGTTCGAAGTCAGCATCGCGCATCTTGGACCATCGACCGACGAGCACCGCGAGGTGCGGAAACGCGTTCAAGTCCGCCGGAAACCACTTCGAGGGCGTACCGAGCGACCGCAAGCTCGGAAACGGTCCGCGCCTGGCGAGCTGCTCGAGCACGTCGTCGCACGTCGCCAACGCGCGTAAGAGCGGCATCTTCGAGAGGAGACGAACGACGTCGGCATCGCGACCGTCGATCGTCAGCGCTTCGACCGTCGACCATGCCGGGGAATCGATCGCCCGATCGAGCGAGCGCCCTGCGGCGGTAGACACGACGGCGATCGGGAAGCCCCGCTCGAAGCGACATGCAGCACTGACTGCGTTCGGGAAGGGCCGAAGCCAGGCTTCGATGTTCGCTGCGAGCAGCTTCGCAGCGCGGCGCTTCGCCGCATCGGACGCAGTGCCTTCGGCGACTGCCAGCTGTAGCGCGATGAACTCGCCGCGCGGATCGCCGGCCGCCTGCAGCTCGTCGGCGATCACAGCGCGCGTCGCAGTGTCCGACGGGTTCGCGAGTAGCGCGGTTTCCATTCGCTGTTCCGGCGGCGATGCGATCGCGCGTTTCGCTTCAGCGAGCAGATGCAAGTCGCACGGGCGCCGCTTCACCCTTTCGAGTGCGGCACGCGCGCCACCGAACGCAGTCTTACGATAGCCCTCGAGTAGTACGTCGAGCTGCTGGGTCGGCGCTCGCTTGATCACGTTCGAGATCGCGATCTCGTGCGCGCGCTGACTGCCATACACCGCGAGGAGCTTTGGCGGATACCGCGGGTCCGGCGGGGCGATCGCGAGCGCTGCGAGGCGTTGGCGGACGGCTCGATCGTTCTTCGGCCACGGCGTGTCGAGTAACACGTCGATGTCGGATGGATCGCCCTGCGTCAACCGCGCGTGCCATGCCACCTCGAGCGCGGCCTGTGTCCTCGCGCGTAGCGGGGGGCGCGTCTTCGCGAGATGTTCCCCGAGCGCGAGGATTGGCCCGACGAGCGCGTCGTCGAAGGTCGCGCGCCATTCGTCGAGCAGTCGAGCCAGCAGCGTCACGGGCAAACGAAATACACGATCGGCAACGCGGCGCCAGAACAACTTGCCGACACAAGAGATCTTTGATCCTTGCTGGCTGCGTGCGTGCTCGCGACGCACGTTGCAGAACTGTCGTGCGTATGTGCACAGCGTTATGTCGAGCACTCGCTCTCACGTTGGTCTCGCGATCGCACATCTGTCGTGAATGCCGCGCTGCGTTCATGGTGTGATCATGAACATCGAATCGCAAAAAGCTCCGGCTCGCACGAAGCTCGTCGTGCGGACGCTCGACGCCGCTGACCGTGCGCACGCGCGCGCGGCGACCCGCATCCATGATGTCCGTAATGGCATCCGCTCGTCGTCGCTGCGCGGCCTCGAGCGCGTCGAACAGCTCGTGACGTCGACGATCGCCCGCGCGCGCGACGCCATCTCGCGCGTGGATGCGGTCGGCGCCGACGCGGTCAATCGCGCACAGGGCGTCGTGGGTACCGTGATCGAGAGGGCACGCGGCCGCGCTGCCTGAGGTGCGAGTTCCCCGGAGCAGAGCCACGGGCCGCGTCGTCGGGTAAGCTCGTTCAGTGTCGGGATCGGATGTTGGTGATCTGCACCTCGCGCAGGCGCAAGTGCTGCGTCGAATCGAGGAAGGTTGCTCCACGGAGGAGCTCGTCGCGGCGTTGCGGTCGGTGTTCGCGCGGAGTGCGCAGCTCTCGGATCGCGAGCGCTTCCTCGCAGAGCTCGACGCCACGACCCGCCCGCTCGTCGATCCGCCGGAGCTGATGCAGACCACGGCGAGGCTGCTCGCCGAGCATCTCCACGTCGATCGGTGCGCGTACGCCAACGTCGAGGACGAGGCCGTGTTCGACATCACGGGCGACTACGCGCGTGGCGTCCCGAGCATCGTTGGTCGCTGGGACGTCGCGGCCTTCGGACCGAGCTGCGTCGCCGACATGCTCGCGAACCGGGCATACGTCGTCGATGACACCGACGCGGATCCGCGGATCCCGCCCGAGCTCCTGGTGGCGTATCGCGCGACCACGATTCGCGCGGTGATCTGCGTGCCGCTCCACAAGCAGGGCCGCTTCACCGCGGCGATGGCGGTGCATCAGACGCAGCCGCGCCGGTGGACGCCGGACGAGATCGAGCTGGTGACGATCGTCGTCGGGCGCTGTTGGGAAGCGCTGGAACGCGCGGGTGTCGAGCGCAGGCTCGACGAGAACCGGGCTCGCCTCGAGTATGCCGTGCAGCTCTCGGGCATCGGCTTCTGGTACTGCGATCTACCGTTTGCCGAGCTCATCTGGGACGCGCGCACCAAGCAGCACTTCTTTCTGCCGATCGACGCGCGGGTCACGCTCGAGCTGTTTTACGAGCGCATTCATCCCGAAGATCGGGAGGCGACGCGCGAAGCGGTCGATTCGTCGATCGTGAACCACACCTCGTACGACGTGATTTACCGGACCGTGCATCCGGAGACAGGCGAGGAGAAATACGTGCGTGCACTCGGCGGAACTGCGTATGCAGCCGACGGGACACCCCTGCGGTTCGACGGCGTCACCGTCGACGTCACCGCCCAGAAGCGTGCCGAGGCGCAGCTTCGCGACCAGGATCGGCGTAAGGACGAGTTCCTCGCGACCCTCGCGCACGAGCTCCGCAACCCGCTGGCGCCGATCCGCACCGGCCTCGAGCTGATCCAGATGAGCGAGGACGCCGCGGTGGTGCGGCGCGCGCATCAGATGATGGAGCGCCAGGTCGTCCACCTCGTTCGCATGGTCGACGATCTGCTCGATATCTCGCGCGTGACGCTCGGCAAGGTGCGGCTCGTCGAGGATCACGTCGATCTTCACCAGGTGTTCATCAGCGCCGTGGAGACGGTACGACCGCTCCTCCAAGCAAACGGGGTGGACCTCGTGCTCGACGTCCCGGCCGGTGCACTTGTCGTGCATGGTGATCCGACGCGGCTCGCGCAGGTCGTCTCGAACCTCCTCAGCAATGCGGCCAAGTACACGCCCCGAGGCGGACGCGTCACGGTGTCCGCTGCGAGGCGCGGGGACCAGGCCGAGATCGCCGTCAGCGACACCGGCATTGGCATCCCGACCGACAAGCTCCCCGTGGTGTTCGAGATGTTCACGCAGCTCGGGCAATCCATCGACCGCGCGAGTGGTGGGCTCGGTATCGGGCTCACGCTCGCGCGCCGGCTCGTCGAGCTGCACGGCGGCACGCTCGAGGCTCACAGCGACGGCGCCGGCCGCGGCGCGACGTTTCTGATCAGGCTCCCCCTCCTGCCCCACGTGCACGTACTGCCATCCGCGGTCGAGCCCACGCCGCGCGGTGCGCAGCTGCGCATCCTCGTCGTCGATGACAACGTGGACGCGGCCGAAGCGCTCGCGGTGTTGCTCGAGATCGAGGGCCACGACGTACGGCTCGCGTACACCGGCCCCGATGCCCTGGTTGTTGCCGCGGAACAGCGGCCGGACCTGATCCTGCTCGATATCGGCCTGCCCGGCCTCGACGGGTACGAGGTCGCGCGTCGGATCCGCGCCGACGCATCAACGCCGCGGCCGCACCTCGTCGCGCTGACAGGCTGGGGCGCCGCAGAAGATCGACGCAAGGCACGCGACGCAGGGTTCGACGCGCACTTCGTGAAGCCGGTCGAGCACGCGCAGCTCGCGGCGCTCATCGCGAGCGTCGGCGGGCCGATTCACGATACAAGCGCGGGATGAGACGATTCGTAGTGGTAGCGGCGTGTTTGGCCTGCGGACGGGACGCCAAACCCCGCGTCGACGACGCCGAGAGCTGGAAAGATCCTGCCGCGACGCTACCGACGCTCACGCGACGGCCCGCGCGCGATCGCAGCGCGGCGCGCGTCGAGTCGCGTGCGCCTGTCATCGCGATCCGCAACGCGACGATCATGACCGCGACGGGGTCGACGATCACGGATGGGACGATCGTGTTGTCGGGTGGTGCGATCACCGCACTCGGGCCCGCGGCATCGACACGCATCCCCGATGGAGCACGCGTCGTCGACGGCAAAGGCAAGTTCGTGACGCCCGGCATCATCGACACGCACTCGCACATCGGTGTGTATGCCGCGCCGAGCGCGCGTGCGAACGACGACGGCAATGAGGCGAGTGCACCGGTGACGGCGCAGGCGCGCGCGCAGTATGCGTACTCGCCCCAGGATCCGCAGATCTCACGCGCGGCGCAGGGCGGCGTCACGACGGCGCTGATCCTCCCCGGCTCTGCGAACCTGATCGGCGGCGAGGGCTTCACGGTGACGATGCGGCAGGGCCGCACGTCGGATGAGGTCGCGTTTCCCGGTGCGCCGGCGACGATCAAGATGGCGTGCGGCGAGAACCCCAAGCGCGTCTACAAGGAGAAGGCGGGGCCGAACACGCGGATGGGCGAGTACTCCGCGTTTCGTACCGCGTTCCACGAGGCGCGTGCGTACGTCGCGAAGCAGCTCGCGAACAAGCACGCGCACGAGCAGTGGCAGAAGAAGAAGAAGAACGCGAAGCCGGGCGACAAGCCCGAGCCGGCGCCCGAGCCGGTGGCCGTCGACCTCAAGCTCGAGGCGCTCGCGTCGGTGCTTCGCAAGGAGACGCTCGTCCAGATCCACTGCTACAAGGCGAGCGACATCGCCGAGATGGTCGCGATCGCCGACGAGTTCGGGTTCAAGATTCGCTCGTTTCATCACGCACTCGAGGCGTACAAGGTGCGCGATCTGCTGGTCGCGAAGGACATCGCGATCAACACGTGGTCCGATTGGTGGGGCTTCAAGCTCGAAGCGTTCGACGGAATTCCCGAGAACGCGGCGCTGTTCTTCGAGCAGGGCGGCCGCCCGACGATTCACTCCGACTCCGCGCTCGGCATCCAGCGCCTCAACCAGGATGCCGCGAAGGCGATGGCCGCCGGTCGGGCGGCCGGCATCGAGATCAGCGACGACGCGGCGCTGCGCTGGGTGACGGCAAACGCTGCGTGGGTGCTCGGCATCGACGACGTCACCGGCACGCTCGAGGTCGGCAAGCGAGCCGACGTGGCGGTATGGAGCGGCTCGCCGATGTCGGCGTACAGCCGCACCGAGCTCGTGATCGCAGGCGGGCTCGTCAGCTACGAACGCGAGAAGGGGCTCAATCCGTCGGACTTCGAGCTCGGGACAACATCGATCGGCGAGGTGACGCGATGATGGCGCTACGTACACTCCTGGCGATCGCGCTCCTCGCGACGCCACTCCACGCAGAGACGATCGCGATCACGAACGCGACCGTCTACGCGCGGCCCGACAAGAAGCTCGAGAAGACGACGGTCGTGATCCGCGACGGCAAGATCGCCGAGCTCGGGACGGCGGCGCCCGCCGGCGCGAAGATCATCGACGGCACCGGGAAGGTGGTGACCGCCGGCTTGATCGAATCGTCGACGATGCTCGGCCTCATCACGATCGATCTCGAGCCCGCCGGCAACGACGGCCGGTTCGGCACCGAGCACTCCGAAGTCCATGCGGCGTTTCGCACCATCGACGCCTACAATCCACGCTCGGTCGCGGTCCCGATCGCGCGCGCTGGTGGTGTGACCTCGGCGATCACCGGACCCGTCGGTGGACTCGTGGCGGGCCAGGCGGCATGGGTCTCGCTCGACGGCAACACCGAACCGATCCGGTTCCCTGCCGCGATGCACGCCGCACTCGGCTCGGACGCCGTGGCGTTGCAGTCGCGCGGCTACGCTCTCGAGCGCTTGCGCGAGCTGCTCGACGACGCCGATAGCTACCGCAAGAACCGCAACGCGTTCGAGCGGAATCAGTCCCGCAAGCTTGCCGCGGGCCGGCTCGATCTCGAGGCCCTGATCCCGGTCCTCGAAGGCCGCGTCATCCTGGTCGTGCGCGCGGATTCCGTCGTCGACATCCGCGCGCTCCTCGGCGTCGCGGCGACGCGCAAGATCAAGATCGCGATCGCCGGTGGCACCGAAGCGTGGCGCGCCGCGAAGGAGCTCGCTGCTGCGAACGTTCCGGTGTTCGTCGACCCGACGCAAAATCTCCCGGGCAATCTGGCCAGTCTCGACGCGCGCGACGACAACGCCGCGCTGCTCGCGGCCGCCGGCGTGCAGGTCGCGATCTCGACGCTCGGTGATCCATCCGCAGTCCGCACGCTACGCCACATCGCGGGCACCGCCGTGGCGAACGGCATGGCGTGGGACCGCGCGCTCGCGGCAATCACGTCGGTGCCCGCACAGATCTTCGGCGCGCGAGATCGCGGCATCGTCGAGCGGGGCGCGATCGCCGACGTCGTGGTCTGGAGCGGAGACCCGCTCGAGACAACGACGCGCGTCGAGACCGTGATCATCGGCGGCGCGGTGCAGTCGCTCGAGACGCATCAGACGCGCCTGCGCGACCGCTACCGCAAGGTGCCCTGACCTAGCGCCGGCGACGGCGGCGCAACACGAGGCCGAGACCCGCGAACAGGACGAGCGAGCTGACGGCATTGTCGCCGCTCGTCGAGCAGCATCCGCCGCCATCTTCCTCAGGCTTGTCGACGCACGTGCCGGTCGTCATGTCACAGGTCTGATCCTCGGTGCAGGTGTTGCCGCACACGGGGTCGACGATGTTGACCATCGCGGAGTCGCTCGTCTTGTTGATCCCGTCGAACGCGGTGGCTTCCACGAGGTGTGGACCCGGTGCGAGCGGCTCGCTCGTGTACGTATACGGCGGGGTCGTGGAGGTACCGACGACCTGGCCGTCGATCGCGAACTCGACCTTCAGGACGCCCTGATCGTCGTAGGCGTTCGCCGTGACGATGAAGCCTGGTGCAACCGTCGCGCCCTTCGTCGGCGCCGTGATCGTGATGGCGGGCGGTGAGATGTCGGTCGTTGGAACCGCGCCGACGCCCACCGTGGCCCATGCCATGCTGATGGTCGTCTTTGTCTGTCCCGGGTAGAGATCATTCGAGGCCGTCTCGGTCGCGGCCCGCGCCTGCGCGAACGTCGTGTTCGCGGTCATGTAGTTGTTCAGCGCGCGGTACCAGATCTTCGACGCCTTATCGATGCCGATGCCGACGACCTGGTGCGGCGTCTTGTTACGCGGGTGCTTGCCGCCCTGCACCATCAGGTAGAACGCGAGGTTCGCGATACCCGAGTTGAAGTGGACGTAGCCCTGATCGTTGTTGCCACCGGGCTGCTCACCGGCCGCGAGCTTGAGACGCTCGGGGTAGTAGTCGGTCGAGCTGATCTGGTTGTTGTAGATCGGCCCGTCGAGCGTCGGGTTGTTCATGTAGCGGAGCGCATCGCCCGGCGTGGCCGGCGTGTAGATGTCCTCGCCGATCTTCCACGTGTTCGCGGTGATCGTCTGAGTCTTGAAGTGCTCGCAGGTCACGCCGAGGATGTCGGCGGTCGCCTCGTTGAGCGCACCGGACTCGACTTGATAGACGAGGCCGGCGGACTTCTCGATGACCGCGTGGGTCATCTCGTGCGCGGTCACATCGAGCGCGCGCACGAAGTTGGCGAACTCGACGCCGTCACCCGTGCCGTAGACCATCTCGACGCCGTCCCAGAACGCGTTATTGAACGCGCCGCCGTTCTGCGTGACGTTCACGTACGCGATGAGCTCGGCGCCCAGGTTGTCGTACGAGTCGCGCGCGAACAGCGTCTTGTAGCAGTCGTACACCGTGCCGGTGCTGTCGTAATTGAGCTTTGCGATCGCTTCGGTCGGCGGCGAGCCTTCCGAGCCGACCAGCGTGGACGGAACGTTTTGGTTTGTGACGTCGCCACCGGAGTAGGTCGTGCGGTTGCGCGCCGGCTGGATGTGCGGATGACGCGCGGCGACCTCGCCGCTGATCGCATCGACGAACACCGTGTCATGGACCATCGGGCCTCTGACGTCGGTGCGCCACGCGAGCCGGAGGTCGCCCTCGCCGTTCGTGATCACGTAGACCAGGTCGGGCGCGGTCGCGACGGTCGCGTTCAGCGTCCGCGCGCGTGCGAGATCAGCAGCCGAGCTCGACGAGATCTCTGGAGTCGTCGGCATGCCGCTCGCGTCGCGGGCGCCGTTGCTGACCGACTTGATCGCGCCGTTCGCGGCGAGATGCACGATCACATCACCGCCGACGACCAGGAGACCGTTCGCGCGCTGCGCGTACCTGATGTGCTTCATGCCCAGCTCGTCATGATCGAGCCGCGTGGCGAAGAGCTGATCCGACGGCACGCGGATCGCGCGACCGATCTCCGGAAGCGCGACCGACATCGCCGCGTCGACATCCGCGAGGTCGTCGATCTGTGCTGCGGCGACGCCGAGCGTGCCCTGGACAAAGTACGGAACGCCATCGTCGGCGCGCTCCGTCCGTTCGATGTGAAACGCCTGCGAGCCCGTGGCCCACGTGCCGTCGGGCGCGTCGCTCGCGCACGCGCCGAGCGCGAGGATTGCCACCACCCACTTTGTCGCTTTGCTCATCAAGAACTCCTTCGCTCGCAGCTTCGAGCGGATTTTGTGTCGGTCACCTCATACGTTCGGGAACATCGAATGACGCCTCGCGTTTGCACGCTTTCTCAGCGCGCTGTCTGCAGCGTGTTTTCCGTTACGCGGTGAACCTTTGCAGCTGGCCGGCTTCTTGCCGCCGCGTGACGGATGTGGTGAAGAGCGGCAACTCGACTTGCCATGTAGGTGGATACTGCGGCGAATGGGAACCAGACCACGCGATCGCCGAGAGCTACGACAAGTCGAGACGGCCGCGATCGATGCGGGCCGTGAGCGAAACACGAGTGGGCACTCGACCGACACGGCGTTGCATCGCGCGGGCGCTGTCGCGATCGACGATGCGATTCGCGATCCCCTGACCGAGGACCAACGTCTGCTCGACAGGTCACCACCGACAGATTTTCGGCGTGATGAAGCGTGGCGAGTGATGCGGATCCAGAGCGAGATCGTCGAGGGAATCGACACCCTGGGCTCGCTCGGCAAAGCCGTGTCGATCTTCGGATCCGCACGGACGGGCAGCGACGATCCGTACTACGAGGCCGCGCGGCGAACAGCGGCACTGCTCGCGGGGGCGGGCTTCGCCGTGATCACGGGCGGTGGGCCCGGCATCATGGAAGCCGCGAACCGCGGCGCGCGCGATGTTCAGGGACGCTCGGTAGGCTGCAACATCGAGCTGCCGTTCGAGCAAGGAGCGAACCCGTACGTCGACACGCTGATCAACTTTCGCTACTTCTTCGTCCGCAAGACGATGTTCATCAAGTACTCGTCGGCGTTCGTCATCTTTCCCGGCGGGTTCGGCACGCTCGACGAGCTCTTCGAGGCGCTCACGCTGATCCAGACCGGAAAGATCTCCCACTTTCCGGTCGTGCTGTTCGGGACGGAGTACTGGCGAGGCCTCTACGACTGGATGCGCGAGCAGCTGCTCGCGGGTGGCAAGATCGCCGCGCCCGATCTCGATCTGATCCAGCTGACCGACGATCCCGAGGAAGCCGCGCAGATGGTCACGGCAGTACACGCCTGATCGTGGATCAGTGGACGTCGCCCGAGACCATGACGTAGCCGCTGTCGGCGCGTAACGACAGGTTGTCGAGCGAGACGCCCGCGACGGACGGCACGGGCACGGTGATCAAGAACTTGCTCAGCGAGTCGAGCTGCAGATTGATGCCTGCGCTCGCCGCGCCGGCGAGGTCGTCCGCGCTGAGCGGATCTTCGGCGGTCGGGTCGAGCACGTTGACGAACAGCTTGACCTTGCCGAACTGGAGCGCGATCTCCTCGGGGTTGTTGCCGCGCAGCACCTCGAGATCGACCTGCGCGTTGATCGCCGCGCTGATGAGCGTCTTCCCCTGCTTGCTGAACGTGGCGATCGCGTCGCCGAGCACGAGGCGGAGCTCGCCGTCGCCGGAGCTCGCACTGATCATCGGCGGGATCGAGAGCTTGATGTCCGCCGTGTTGATGACGCCGAAGTCCTTCTCGATGTGGAGGTCGAGGAGGCCGATCGCATGGACCTCGGCGAGCAGCGCGTTGATGAGATCGTCGGCGAGGCCGAGCTGGATGCCGCTGTTCGCCTTCATCGTCGGCGTGCCGTTCGGTGTGAAGACATAGCCGGGGCTCGACTCGCTGCCTTCGATCGTGGCCTTCACGTTCAGCGTCACCAGCGCGCCTGCGCGGTTGAACGAGATCGCGCTCGGCGAGACCTGGAAGTCGAGCTTCTTGCCGAGCACCTCGAGCTTCTGCGGCCCGGCGAGCGCGCCGAGCGCTTCGTTGATCAGCGGCTGGAGCGCGAGCTCGGTGCTGCGCGTCGTGATGCTCTGGACGGTCGAGCTGAGGTTGCTGTTGAGGAGGTCGAGGATGTCGCCGACGAGGCCCGACGCCGTGAGCTTGAGCTTGACGCTGGTGACGGCGGGTGAGGTGATCTTCGTTGTGAAGCCGTCCGTGCCCGCCGGCGTCACGACGAGCGTGCCGGCGATCTTGATCGTGTCGGCGGTGATGCTGACCGATGTCGAGCCATCGGGCACGAACGTGCCGCCGTACGCAGCGATAGCGGAGACGCTGAGCCCGGTGAGCTCGGCGGAGAACTGGAGGCCGCCCTCGACGGGGATCAGCTTGAACTTCGCGTCGCCGAGCGTGAGCTTCGTGATCGACAGCTTCACGTTCGCGAGGCTGTCACCGAGGTTCGCCATCGGCTGCAGCCCCGAGATCTTCGCCATCAGGTCCATGTTCTTGACGAGCGGTCCCGCGGCGGACGACAGCCGCGCGAACGCCTCCGCCGAGAGCGCGGCGGTGATGGCGCGCTCGATGTTCGTACCGACCGGCCGGAGCTCGCCGACCTGAACGGCGCGCGCGTCGATCGCCGTACCGCCCTCCTCCGTGAACGCGATGGTCTCGAGCAACATCGCGCCGGGAGGAACATCGACCGCCGCCGTGAACGAGCCGTCGGCCGCGAGCGTCGCCGGCTGGCGGTTGACCACGACGCGCGTGACGAGCGCACCGTCGGTGCCGGGCAACGCGGTGCCTGTCACCACGATGCGACCCGACTGGCCCTGCACCATGCCTCGCTTCGGGGACGTGACCCTCAGCGCTGGTGCGGGCGGTGTCGGGGCGACGCACGCGATGATGGTGGTGAGGAGGACGAGGATGGACGTTCGCGAAAGAGCCTGGGCGGGGCGCATGCCGAGTCGAAGGAGCAAGGGCGAGGCCACGTGGACGCAGAGAGATCGCGCAGACATTCCGGGCAGCTGGTGCATCGGCCCGCGTTCGATCGCAGCCTGCGGGAGACAGCGTTGGGGAACGAAGAAAGGGCCGCGACCACTGCTGGCGCGGCCCTTCGTCGTCGAGCGACGAGGTTCAGAACATCAGCTGGAGTGCGGCACGCGGACCGTACATCACGATCGAAACGTTCGTGCGCGTCGTCGTGAGCGTCCGCCAGCCGACCGAGAGCCGCACGCGCGACGTGATGCGCACGCCCGCGTCTGCGGTCGCCGACCACGTGCTCGTCGACGCGCCGAACACGCCATGGTCGAACGCGCCGGAGACGTAGAACCGCCAGTGCGGTCGCAGGACCGCCTGCGCACCGGCGAGTGCGTCCGCGGCGGAGTCGATATACGTCGAGGGCGCGACATCGGTGCCGGCGACGTTGACCGCCCCGGAGATCTCGGTGCGTTGATAGCGGACGCCAGCGCGCGCCTCGAACGACACCAGCGATTGCTCGCGCCCGAGCAGGCGATAGCCGGCGATGCCGTCGACGAGCAGGCTGCTCGCGGTGCCGTCGAGCTTCACCATGAGTGGCCCGACATCGGTGCCGCCACCAACCCCGACGACGCCGTACAACAGATCGCCGTAGAACGCGAAGCGGCCGTAGCGAGCCTCGGCGAGCACTTCGACGCCGTACTTCGCGTGGCGCTTGATGTCGAAGAAGTCGATGCCCGTGCTGATGCTCGCCGAGCCAAGCGAGACGTCGGCGTCGACCGACGAGGCCCACAGGTACGGACCGATCGCGATGTGCCAGTCCTTCGCCTTCTGTTTCGGTTTCGCGATCTCGCGCACCTTCACGGGCGCGTCGATCTCGTCTTCCTCTTCCTCGACCTCTTCGCCGAGTGCGACGTCGTCGACAGGTCTGCGCTTGCTCCGCTTCGGTGCCTCGTCGTCGTCAGCGTCAGTCGCGTCGGGCTGGGGAGCAACCTGATGCTTCGCCTTCTTCTTCTTGGCGTGGCTGGCGTGGCGGCCGGGCGCCGCGTCCACGACCGATGCGGTCAGGGTCAGGCAGGCGAGGAGCGCGAGGTGGTGGCCCATGGACGAGCCACGCTGCAACTCCATCGCCACGGCCGCCGAGCCCTGGTTTCGCGGGACTAGCGCATGACGCGAGGCGTGGTTGTCGACCGCGGGATGCAGACCTGGGATCGAGTCGCTGGCTCAGGGCGACGACACGCGACGTAGGCGCAGCCACGCGAACAGGCTGGTGCCGATCAGCAGGAGTCCCCAGAACCCGATCCCGAACAGCGCCTCGATGCTGTCCGTCGCGAAGAAGACCATGACCGCCACCGCGATGATCGCTGCCCCGATCGCGCATACGATCTTGGCGACCTTTGCCGACGGCGGCGTGCGATTCGGCGTGAGCCTCGCAAACATCTCGGCGGGCACGCGCTCGCGCGTCGTGATCACCTCTTTGCCGTTCATCAGCATCGTGCCGATGATCGGCACGCGCGTGCGATACAGCCAGTCCGCTCCGAGATCGAACCCACCCGACGCAGCGATCGCAGCATCCAGGTCTTCGGCCGTCGCGAGCTGGCTCGCATCGATCGTCTTGCTCCCGAGGCGAATCGTGATCACGCCCACGGCAGTCAGCGCGAGACCGCCTGCGATCTTGCCGACGGCATTCTCCGAAGGTCCGATCGGAATCAACGCCATGCGATCCGCGACGAGCACGATGATGCACTCCTGGACCCGGTTGCCCTTCGTGTGCGTGCACTTCACGTAGGTCGCGGCCATGGCGCACGATAGCTGACATTGCTGCCGCGGTTCGCGCGTGCGCGTGCGAGTCGCGAGCGCCAAGTCGGTAGAAACCAACCCGCGCGCTTGGCTCGTTGCATGAGAAGGCACGGCCCATGCGAGTCGTGTCACTCGTGGCCGCGGTCACGCTCTTTCTCGATCAGTCGTCCGTCGCTGAAGCGTGCGGCTGTCTCTCGCCGCCGGCCGTGACCGAAGGCGACTATGCGATCAACCAGAGCGCCGAACAGATCGTGTTCGAGGTCGAGCCCGGCTGGGTGACGGCGCACGTGCTCATCCGCTACGCGGGCGATCCATCGCAGTTCGCGTGGCTCGTGCCGGTTCCGGAGGTGCCCGAGCTCGGCGTGTCACCGTCGTCGGCGTTCGGTCTGCTCGATCGCGCGACCGCGCCGATCACGCGGATCCAGACAACCGATCTGTGCCCGCGGTCGGAGTGGGCTTGCTTCTTCGAGGGCCAGCGCCAGACCGGCTGCACGCCGGGACCTGCCGCCGCGGGCGCCGACGAGCCCGGCCACTTTGCCGACGGCGGCACGAGTGACGGCGGGCCATCCGAGCCACCGCCCGTCGAGGTGATCGCCGAACAAACGGTCGGCGATTACCAGACCGTGACGTTTCGGGCGAGCGAAGCGGGCGCGGCGGTCCAGTGGCTGCGCGACAACGGCTTCATCGTCAACGCGACGACGTCGATCTACATGGAGTCGTACGTCGCGGAGAACATGGTGTTCGTCGCGGCGAAGCTCGTGCCGGGCGCGGGCACACGTGCGATCAAGCCGCTGAAGCTGCGCTATCGCACCGCGTTTCCGTCGGTGCCGCTCATCCTCACGGCCGTCGCAGCGCAACCACACCTGACCGTGACGGCGTTCATCTACGGCGCGAAGCCGTTCACGCCGATGAGCCACCCGGCCGTCACGCTCGACAGCACGCGCCTCGCCGTCGATCCGGACGGCCGCAACAACTATCCGATGCTGCTCGCACGCACGATCGACGAGCACGGAGGCGACGCGTTCGTGATCGAATACAGCGGACCTTCGTCGCCATCGCTCGTCGGCACGGGCAACTGCTGCGGGTCGACCGACGTCTGCAACATCGCGAACGACAACCAGTGCCAGTGCCCGGGCAACGAGATCGACGCCAAGGACTGCACGGGGCTCACCGACCTCGCCGACGGCGTCGCGCTCTTGAAGTCGCTCGGGATGAAGTATCCGTCGCTCACGCGCATCACGACACGCATCTCGCCGGAGGAGATGCTGTTCGATCCCACGTACGCACCCGACTTCAGGGGCGGCGCGACCGGAACGCTGTCGCTCGTCGGCAAGCAGTCGAGCCTTGCCGCGTGCGCCGACGACGTCGTCGACGCCGCTGCGTACGCAGCCGTCCAGGCGCGCCAGGGTTGCGCCGCGATGTACTGCGGCCCGCAGGGGCAGTGCGTGACCACGGCGAGCGGCGCCGCGTGCGCGTGCGGCGAAGGCACCGTCGCGCAGCAGTTCGTCGATCTCGACGGCAAGCCGTCGGTCACGTGTGTTCCTGCGACCACGCCGGTCGATCTACGCGCCGGCGGTGCGGTGTTGCCCGACGCGTGCGCCACCGCGAGCTGCGGCGACGGCACGTGCATCGACCGCAACGGGATCGCGGTCTGCGCGTGCGCGCCGAACACGGCCGCACGTGCGACGGCAACGGCGGCACCGAGCTGCGCCGCGATCGAGCTCGAGACTTCCACGCCGGGTGCAGAGAACTTCACCGGCGCCCTCGCCTCGCTCGACGTCTGCGCGCCACCACCACCATCGTGCGAGCCCGGTGCGAAGTACATGCGCGTCGAGACGCCTCGCCTCGGCGTCAACTGCGGCGACGCGAACCCGCCCGAGGACATGCAGACGACGGGCTACAGCGACGGCGGTTGCTGTGGTGCGACCAGCCTGCCGCCGTTGACGGTGGCGTGGACGCTGCTCGTGCTCGGCTGGCTCGTGCGCCGGCGAGGTGTCAGGCGCCGCAGTTGACAGGGATGTACGAGTGGATCGTGCAGATCGAGACGCGGAAGTTGAACGTCCCCGTGAACATGCCGCACCACTCGCGGATGCTGTCGTGATAGCTCGTGCCGGGATCGAGCCCGATGATGATCGGGACCTGGTTGAACTGATCGATCTTCGCGACATCGCACTCGGTGTCGCCGACGTTGACCCAGTTGACCGTGAACTTGGTCCCCGCGGGAACCGCGATCGAGGCGGGATTTGCGATCAGCACGCAGTCGTTGCGGCAGTTGATCTTCAGATCCAGCTTCGAGGGAAACACGAACGCGTCGGGACCGGTCGGCGCGTCCACTGTCGCGGGTCCATCGGTCGCTCCATCGGTCGCGCCATCGTGCGACCCCGTCGCATCCGCTGGATCACCATCGGGCGTGGGTCCACCACCACCAGGTCGGCTGCCACAGGCGGCCAGGGCGAAGATCATCGCGAGACGCATCACACCTGTCCGGACGGTTGCGAAATCGAGGAGTCGCACGGCCTCGCACCCTTTTTCGACATCTAACGTGCGCGCTTCGTAAAGGCGCGACCTTCGATGCGATTCATGAGCGCCGCGGACGGCGGACCGCCGACCGGCACCGCGTAGCACTCGGGATCGAGCTCGCGCAGGCGCTGCCGCGTGATCGTTTCCAGCCGCGCGGGCACGAAGCGGGTCTCGAACTGGAACTCGTAGCGCGTGACCGACTTCGTGACCAAGTGCGACGAGCACTCCGTGCGCGACACGGCCTCCATCTTGTAGCGCGTGACCGGCTCCGACCTGCATTCGTAGCGCGACTCGTACGCGGTGTACGTCTCCGTGTACGGCACCTGACGGTAGCTCTTGCTGTACGAGTCGTACTGCGATCGATACGCCGTCCGCGTGCGTGTCACCGGACGAGTGACGCTGCCGCACTTCTGCTGAGACTCGGTGTGCGCACGATTCTCGTACTTCGTGACCGGCTTGCAGCGGTACTCGTTCTCGGTGACCGTGCGCGAGACGGGCCGTGAGACGGAGACCTGCTCGTAGTGCTCCGGGATGGTCCGTCCCACGGTAAGGGTTTCGGGCACGATGCTCGAGCGGCACTCCACCGCACGCCCGTCGCGCGGATCGCGGGTCTGGAGATAGATCGCGAGATCCGCGATCAGCTCGACGCGTGAGGCATCGGCGCGCGCCAGCAGTTCCTCGACGAGGCGCGTGCCGTCAGCGCCGCCTTCAAACGGAGTACGGAGCGTGCTCTCGACGAGACCCGAGCGCTCAGCCTGTTCGGCAGGAACGACCTTCGCCGCGCTGGTGCGCAGCTCTTGATCGAGCTCCCGCGGCTTCTTGTGGGTCGACTGCGGTTGCGGTTGCGGCTGCGGCTGCGGCTGCATCGCACAACCGACAAGGAGGATCGTGATCCAGCCACGCATGCGCGGCATTCTAGTTGGGCAAAGACGCGTAAC
Organism: Myxococcota bacterium; assembly: GCA_030857175.1. Classification (GTDB taxonomy): domain Bacteria; phylum Myxococcota_A; class Polyangia; order Haliangiales; family Haliangiaceae; genus JABFXX01. The sequence goes on from JALZOJ010000026.1 coordinate 53,481, forward strand.
AAGCGGATGTGCGTGCTTCCGGCGACGCCGCGGTGATGCGGCGGTCAGGCAGCTAACGTTTTCTACGCCCGCAGCGGTCATTGATCGGCGTACCGCGGAAGTTCACATCGGATCGCGCGGGCGCGTGGTATCTGGCGCCCCGCGATGGGTTGCCCCGACGCCAACGTCCTCACTGCCATGGTCGACCACGCGCTCGACCCGGCGGCCTTGAGTCAGCTCGAAGTTCACGTCGATTCGTGCGAGCCGTGCCGCAAGGTCGTCGCCTTGCTCGCGCTCGGCTCGCAGCCGACCGTGACGCCGCGGAGTGTGAATCCGTGGGCGACGCTCGACGCGAAGACAGCGCGCTACGCGATCGCGTCCGTGCTCGGCAGCGGCGGGATGGGGCGCATCCTGTCGGCGTTCGATCGCCAGCTGAACCGCACGGTCGCGCTGAAGGAGCTGCACGAGGCTCGCCCCGATCTCGAGGCGCGGTTCCGCCGTGAAGCGCTGCTGACCGCACGGCTCGAGCATCCGAACATCGTGAGCTTGCACGAGGCCGGCACGTGGCCGTCGGGCGAGCCGTTCTACACGATGCGCCTGGTCTCGGGCCGGCCGCTCAATCAAGTGCTCGCCGAGGCGAAGACGTTCGCGGAGCGCATCGCGCTCTTGCCGCACGTGATCGCCGTCGCCGACGCGCTCGCGTACGCGCACCAGGAAGGCATCATCCACCGCGATCTCAAGCCGCACAACGTGATGGTCGGCGAGTTCGGCGAGACGGTCGTCATCGACTGGGGTCTCGCGAAGGATCTGAAGGCGAGCTCCGACGAGGATTCGCTGCCCGGAGCGGAGCCGGCGAGTGACATGGACACGCGCGCCGGCGAAGTGATCGGAACGCCGGCGTACATGCCGCCGGAGCAAGCCGCCGGCGAAGTCGTCGATGCGCGCGCCGACGTGTACGCGATCGGCGCGATCCTCTATCACCTGCTCGCCGGGCATGCTCCGTACAGTGGCAAGACGGGTCGCGCGGTCGTCGAGGCCGTGCGTTGCGGTCCCCCTGCCCCGCTCGATCGGCGCGGCGGGATCCCGCACGACCTGATCGCGATCATCGAGCGCGCGATGGGGCGCGAACCGGAGATGCGCTACGCGACCGCACGCGAATTGCGCGAGGACCTGCGGCGCTTCCACAGCGGGCAACTCGTCGGTGCGCACCGCTACACCGTCGGCCAGCTCGTGCGCCGCTGGATTGGCAAGCACCGCACCGCGGTGGTCGTCGGCGCGGCCGCGCTCGTCGCGCTCGCGGCGATCGCCGTCATCAGCATTCGGCAGATCGTGCGCGAGCAGCGCCATGCCGAGGCGCAGCGCCTGCTCGCCGTCGAGCATCGCGCGCAGGCGGAGGATCTGACGCGCTTCATGCTGTTCGATCTCAAGGAGAAGCTCGAGCCGATCGGCAAGCTCGAGCTCCTCGACGCCGTGGCGAAGAAGGCGACCGCTTACTACGACCGGCAACCCGCGAGCGTCACCGACGACGAGCGACGCCAGCGCGCCACGGTCCGTCACAACCTCGGAGACGTCGTGAAGAGCCAGGGCGACCTGCCCGGCGCGCTCGCGCACTACCGCGCCGCGCTCGCGATCCGCGCCGACCTCGTCGCGCGCGTGCCAAGCGATGGGGAGGCGAAGTCGAAGCTCGCGTGGGTGCAGCGCGCCATCGGTGACGTGTTGCGCACCCAGGGCGACGCGGCGGGGGCGCTCGCCGAGTATCGCAGCGCGATGGCGATCGGCGAGCAGCTGGTCGCGCAGGATCCGACGAATGCCTTCTGGCAGCGCGAAGTCTCGACCTCCCACGACAAGATCGGTCGCGTATTGCTCGCGCAGGGTGACGCGCCGGGGTCGCTCGCGGCTCATCGTCGCGCCTTGCAGATCCGGCAGGACCAAGCCACGAAGTCACCCGACAACCTCTTGATGCAGCGAAACCTCGCCGTCGGCCACAGCAACGTCGGCGACGTGCTGTTCGCGACCGAAGACCTCGCGCCCGCGCTCGTCGAGTACCGCACCGCGCTCGCGATCCGAGAACGGATCCTCGCCAAGGATCCGACGAACGCCGCGGTCCAGCGGGATCTCTCGGTCAGCCACGACAACATCGGCGACGTGCTCAAGGCGAAGGGCGACAACCCCGGCGCGCTTGCCGCGTACCGGCTCTCGCTGGTCGTGGTCGGCAAGGTCGCATCGCAGGATCCGACGAACGCGACGTGGCAGCGCGACCTCGTGGTCGCGCATGACAAGGTCGGCATGGAGCTTCGCGCGCAGCTCGATCTGAAAGGCGCGCTCGCCGAATATCGCGCGGCGCTCGCGATCGCGACGCAGCTCGCCGCCAAGGATCCGACGAACCTCGACTGGCAGCGCGACGTCGTGATCGTTCGCGAGCACGTCGGCGATGTACGGCTCGCGATGCAGGACGCGGCCGGCGCGCTCGCCGAGTTCCGCGCCGTCGTCCCGATCAAGGAGATGCTCGCAGCGAAGGATCCGACGAACACCACCTTGCAGCGCGACCTCTCGGTCAGTCACGCGATGATCGGCGACGCGTTGCGTGCGCAGGGTAAGGCGGGCGAGGCGCTCGCCGAGTACCGCATCGACCTCGCGATGACCGAGAAGCTCGCCGCGCAAGAGCCGACCGACGCGGGCTGGCGCCACGATCTGTCGGTCAGCCACAGCAACATCGCCAAGGCGTTCGAGGCGCTCGGCAAGCCGTCTGAAGCGCGCGACGAATACCGCGCCGCGCTCGCGATCGCCGAGGAGCTCGCCGCGCGCGACCCGAACAACGCGCAGTGGAAGCAAGAGCTCGTGGACTTGCAGCGTGTGGTCGCGAGCTGCTGCAAGCCCCGCTAGTACGCGGTGCCGTCGGTCTTGCGGCCCGGCGATGCCTTCAGCGTCGACACCGTGGTGTGCCGCACGAAGGCGGCCGCCGGATCGAGCGCGGTCGCACGCGTCACGCTGACGTCGTTGTTCGCGGCCGAGCCGTAGGTCGCGGTCGCGAGCACCGCGCCGCCGTTGTCGCGCAGCGTGATCGCGTCGCCGGTGTTGTTGAGGTAGAGCCGGCCGGTCCTGATGTGGACTCCAGCACCGAGCGGCGCAGGCGTTCCACCACCGAACACGACGAGCACTTCACCCGGCCCGATCACCGTGCCCATCGGCAGCGTGACGCGAATGCCGGTCGCGTCCGCGATCGATGCGCCCGAGAGGTCCGCGGCGGCGCTGCCGATGTTGACGATCTCCAGCATCTCGTCGGCGGTCGTATCGATGATGCCGTCGCCGTTCCCGTCGAACGCGCTCGGGTCGGCGAGGATCTCCTCGATGACGAGCACGGACGCGCCCATGCCGCCGCCGTTCGTGTACTTCACCGTCAGCTCGAACATCGGTGCGTCTGCGTAGCCGTGGATCATGACGTGCGCCGTGCTCACGTTTGCGGGCACGTCGAGCACGCAGCTCTCGTTCGTCGTCTGATCGAGGTACGGCCGGCAGTCATAGAGGTCGAACGTCGGCGCGTCGCCGAAGCGCACGTAGAGGTCGGCGTCGCCGGTGCCCGTGAGCTGTGCACTGAAGATGCTGCCGGGCTTCACCGAGAATGGCGGGATCACGAGCTGCTGGTCCTTCGTGACCGCGCCGCTCTGGTGATATTCGGTGTCCGGCGGCACCGGGTCGGGTGGCTCCATGCCGGGCGCGCCGTAGAGCGCGGCGGCACCGGTCCCGTCGGTCGGTGTGAACGACAGCGCGGGGTTCGTGCCGTTGCAGTGCGGGTAGTGCATCACCGACGCCGAGTCGTACGGCGTCAGCGGGCGCCAGTCGGAGTCTTCGAAGCACGTCCCCGACTCTGGACGCGTGTGCTCGTGGCGGAAGCCGAGCACGTGACCGAGCTCGTGCGCCATGATGTTGCCGAGCGGCCACGTGGTCTGCGTGAACGAGCTCTCGTCGACGAGCACGTTGTTCGACGCCCGCTCGCCACCGGGAAAGAACGCGCGTGCGAGATACGGCTGTCCGGACACCGGACGAATGTCGAAGACGACGTTCGGGTTCGTCTCGTTGCATGTCGCGTCCTGCGCGGTGACGTGAATGAAGTCGACGTTCGCGAAGCTCTCCCAGCCTTGCTCGGTCGACGCCGCGAGGGCCGCGAGGATCGCAGGCTTGTTCGTGCCGAACGCATCGCTCACGCAGTAGGTGAGCGCTTTCTTCGTCGTCTTGTCCCACTTCGCATCGACGCCACCGGGGTGATGAACGATCAGTGCGCCCTGGCTGAAGTTGCGCTCCCAGATCTCGCGCAGCGCCTTCTTGCCGTTGACCGGCGTATCGCCGTTGATGATGTACACGCCGCCGGGCCACGGCTCCTTATAGGTCCGCGCCTCGAACTCCTCGAACGTCGGGTTTTCGGTGGATGAGGTATGGGGACCGCCGCACGCGGCGATGACGGAAAGGATGGCGAGGTGTCTCATCGCGCCGCTGCTCGTGCAGCTGTAGTACCGCACCAGACATTGCCGGCTGATGTCGGCTCAGTGTCGCATTCAGCCGTTGTTGCAAAGGTTTCCGCGCGTGTTGTCAGCTCGGATTGCCGCGCGGCGCGTCGACTTAGCTGCTGTCCGACATCGCCATACCGGTCGCATGCGAAGCGGTGGCGGCGTTGTCAACGTGTGGTCACGGTCTGCGCCAAATGGGATCGGCGAATCGTCCGAGCCTCGGACGGGTCTCGCCACGCGACGATCGTGACACCCTGCTCGCATGGCGAAAGCAAAGGCGAAGAAGAAGAAGGGCGCGGCGACGGTGCGGAAGAAACCCGCCAAGAAAGCGGCGAAGCCAGCGGCGAAGGCGAAGAGCGCCGCGAAGCCCAAGGCGGCGAAGTCGAAGGCGAAGGCGTCGTCGAAGATCCTCGGCGGCATGGCGAAGGGCATCGCGTGGATCGGCGACAAGGTGCGCGGGGTCGTCGGAACGAAGAAGAAGAAGAAGTCGAAGTCCAAGCCCAAGAAGGCGGTCGCCGCACCCGCGGCCTCGTCCGATGCAGCGCTCGTGACCCTGAACAACCCATTGCCGTGAGATGACGGCGGACGAACAGCCTCGGAATCCGCTGCACGGCATCACGCTCGAGCGCATCGTGACCGAGCTCGTCGAGCACTTCGGCTGGCCGGAGCTCGGCGAGCAAGTCCGCATCCGGTGCTTCACGGAGAATCCGAGCGTGGCCTCGAGTCTCAAGTTCCTGCGCAAGACGCCGTGGGCACGCGAGAAGGTCGAGAGCCTCTATCTGTTCATGCTGCGCGAGAAGAAGCGGCAGCGTTAGGGCTCAAGAAGCCTTGCGCTGCGTCACGCGCGCATCGTCGAGGAAGCGGGCCAGGTACGGCGCCGTTCGGCTGCGCGCGACGTGCGCGATCTTCTCCGGCGTGCCGGCGGCGAGCACGCGACCGCCCTCCTCGCCCGCGCCCGGTCCGATGTCGATCACCCAGTCGCTGCCGGCGACGACGCGCATGTCGTGCTCGACGATGATGACGGTGTTGCCCGCATCGACGAGGCGATCGAGCTGCGCGACGAGCCGCTCGACATCCGAGGGATGCAGGCCCGTGGTTGGCTCGTCGAGCACGTAGAGCGTGTTGCCGCGTTGCACGCGCTGGAGCTCGGTCGCGAGCTTGATGCGTTGCGCTTCCCCGCCCGAGAGCTCCGTCGCGGGCTGACCGAGACGGAGATAGCCGAGCCCGACTTCGCGCAGCAGCTCGAGCGCGCGATGCACGTTCGGCTCGTCGGCGAAGAACTCCCACGCTGCGTCGACGGTGAGGCCGAGGACATCGGCGATGGTCTTGCCGCGATAGGCGATCTCGAGCGTCTTCGCGTCGTAGCGCGCACCATGACAGACGGGACACGGCGCGTAGACGCTCGGCAGGAACAGCATCTCGACGAACACGAAGCCCTCGCCCTCGCAGTGCCCGCAGCGGCCCTTTGCGACGTTGAAAGAGAAGCGACCGGCATCGTAGCGGCGCGCGCGCGCTTCTTTCGTCGACGCGAACAGCTTGCGCACGTGATCGAAGAGGCCGGTGTACGTCGCGAGGTTCGAGCGCGGCGTGCGCCCGATCGGCTTCTGATCGACGACGACGAGCCGCTTGATCGCCTCGATGCCTTCCGTGATGTGACCACCGACGGGAACGGTTGCCGTGCGTTCGAGGTCGTCCGCGTCGTCGTCGTCGGCGGGTAACGCGTGCCCGAGCTGCGCGGAGACGAGCTCGACGAGCGCCTGGCTGACGAGGCTCGATTTGCCGGAGCCCGAGACGCCGGTGACGCTCGTGCACAGGCCGAGCGGGAACGCGACGTCGAGATCGTGGAGGTTGTTGCGCGTGACGCCGGCGAGCCGGAGCCAGCCCGATGGTGCACGCGGCCTGCGGTCCGGAATCGGCGGGTGATCGAACAGGTGACGACGCGTCTGCGAGGCGGCGACGTGCGCGAGCCCCGCAGGCGGACCACTGTAGAGGATGCGCCCGCCGAGCTCGCCACCGGCGGGACCGACGTCGACGATCCAGTCGGCGTGACGGATCACGTCGAGCTCGTGCTCGACGACGAACAGGGTGTTGCCCGACGCCTTGAGCCGATCGAGCGCGGTGACGAGTGCCTCGGTGTCGGCTGGGTGAAGGCCGGCCGACGGCTCGTCGAGCACGTACACGACGCCGAACAGGTTCGAGCGGATCTGAGTCGCTAGACGCAGGCGCTGGAGCTCGCCGGGTGACAGCGTCGGTGTGCTGCGCTCGAGCGAGAGGTAGCCGAGCCCGAGCTCGAGGAGGACGTCGAGCCGCGCGACGAGATCCTCCGCGATCCGCTGCATCACGACGACGCGCTCGGGATGCGCGTCGGCTTGCTCGGCCTCGTCGCGCGAGGTGCCGCGCGCGTACGGCCCGAACAGCTTCGCGAGCCGCGCGAGCGGCAGCCGTGACATCTCGGTGATGTCGAGTCCCGCGAACTTCACGGACAGCGACTCGCGACGGAGCCGCTTGCCGTGACAGGTGCGGCACTCGCTGCCGAGCATGAACTGCTGCACGCGCTTCTTCATCGACGCGCTCTGCGTGTTCGCGAACGTGTGCAGCACGTGCCGCTTCGCGCTCGTGAACGTGCCCATGTAGCTCGGCTCTTCCTTGCGCTTGAGCGCGCGGCGCGTCTCGGCGGGCGTGAGGCCGGCGTGCACGGGGACGACCGGCTGCTCCTCGGTAAACAGGATCCAGTCGCGCACCTTCTTCGGAAGATCGCGCCACGGGATATCGACGTCGATGCCGAGGCTGACGAGGATGTCGCGCTGATTCTGACCGCCCCACGCGAGCGGCCACGCTGCGATCGCGCGCTCGCGGATCGTGAGCGAGTCGTCGGGCACCATCGAACGCTCGGTGACTTCGTAGACGCGACCGAGGCCATGACACGTCGGGCACGCACCCTCCGGTGTGTTCGGCGAGAACGACTCGGCGTAGAGGATCGCCTGCCCTCGCGGGTACGTTCCCGCGCGCGAGTACAGCATGCGCAAGAGATTCGACAGCGTCGTCACGCTGCCGACCGACGAGCGCGTCGTCGGCGTGCCGCGTTGCTGCTGGAGCGCGACGGCCGGCGGCAAGCCATCGATCTCGTCGACCTCGGGCACGGGCATCTGATCGAACAGCCGCCGCGCGTACGGCGAGACCGACTCGAGATAGCGGCGCTGCGCCTCGGCGTAGAGCGTTCCGAAAGCGAGCGAGGACTTGCCGGAGCCCGACACGCCGGTGAACACGACGAGCGCATCGCGCGGAATCTCGACGTCGACGTTCTTGAGGTTGTTCTCACGAGCGCCGCGGACCCGGATCACGCCCGGCTTCGGTGACTTCACGAGCTATCAGGTAGCAGCCGCCGTGCCGTTGCGGGATAGGGAAACCTCTTGAAGAAAGCCGCCCGACTGGTGCTCCCAGAGCGACGCGTAGTGCCCGCCTGCGACGAGCAACTGGTCGTGACGCCCCTGCTCGACGATCTTGCCGGCCTCGAGGACCACGAGCCGGTCCATGCGGCGCACGGTCGAGAGCCGGTGGGCGATCACGATCGCCGTGCGGTCGCGCATCAGTGTCCAGAGCGCTTCCTGGATGTGCTTCTCGCTCTCCGAGTCGAGGGCGCTCGTCGCCTCGTCGAGGACGAGCAGCGGCGCGTCCTTGAGGATCGCGCGCGCGATCGCGATGCGCTGGCGCTGACCGCCGGAGAGCTTGACGCCGCGCTCGCCGACGAGCGTCTCGTAGCCGGCCGGCAACTCCGCGATGAACTCGGCCGCGTGAGCGAGCTCCGCGGCGCGGCGGACCTCGCTGTCGCTTGCCGCGGGTCGACCGAAGCGGATGTTCTCCGCGATCGTGCGGTGGAACATCGCCGGCTCTTGCGGAACGGTCGCGATCGACTCGCGAAGCGAAGCCTGCGCGATGCGCGCGATGTTCTGTCCGCCGATCTCGATCGCGCCTGCGTCGAGATCGGCGAAGCGAAGCAGCAGGCGCGTGATCGTGGTCTTGCCGCCGCCGGACCGGCCGACGAGCCCGATCTTCTCGCCCGCGGCGATCGTCAGATCGAACTCGTCGAACAGCGGCGGCCGCGATGGATACGCGAACCGCACGGCGCGAAACCGCACGCTCGCGTCGCGCGGCGCGAACGGCTCGACGGGAACGGCGTCGACGATCGCGGGCGGCTCGAGCAGCAGCTCGGTGAACTGCGCGGCGTCGGTGAACGACGTCTCGAGGTTGCGATAGATCCGGTTGAACTCCCACATCACGCGTGTGGACTGCGCGAAGTAGCTGAACGTCAGAAACACCGCCTCGATCGCGAAGCCGCTGCCGTGCCCGATCGCGAGCGCGACGATCAGCCCGGAGATGTTCGTCAGCACGTACATCGGCGAGGTGAGCACGTCGACACGTGTGGTCTGGTAGTCCCACGAGTGCCGCATCTTCTTCGTGAAGTCGTCCACGTTGCGGGCATGGATCGCCGCTTCCTCTGGCTCGCGTGCGAACGCGCGGACGGTCTCGGCATTCGTGATCGAGTCGGCGACGTGCCCCGCGAGCGTGTTGCTCGCCTGCTCGCGGATCTGCACGAGCTGATGGCGACGGCGAATCAGCGGGCGCAGCCCGAAGAACGCGATCGTCAACATCGAGAGCAAGAGGAGGATCAACCAGCCCGAGAACTGCGCGAGCACGATGACCGCGAACGCGAGCGGGAACAGGTTCCCGGCGATCGAGAACGCGAACACGTCGAACACGTCCTCGAAGCGGCGGGCGTAGCCGAGCGCTCGCTTGGTGAGCGAGCCGGCAAAGTTGTTGTGAAAGAAGGCGACGTCCTTCTTGGACAGCTCGTCCATCGCCTCGATGTGGAGCGCGTTGATCGCGTGGTACTCGAGCCGCGATAGCAGCCAGCCCGCGAACCTCCACAGCGCTTCACCGCCGAGCCACGACACCGCGAGCAAGACGACCGGCTTTGCGAGCTCGCCGGTGGACGCGTTCGCGTCGCGCGCGAGCGTGGCGAGCAAATGCGCGATCGCGAGCGGCGGGACGTAGTGCACGAAGATATTCGCGACACCGGGGAGAATGAGCGAGACGGCCGACAGCCACGGCCGCGCACGGACCTGGCGCATGTAGCGCTGCACCACGAGGCGGATCGCCGCTCGCAAGCGAGTTGGTTCGTCGGAGGCAGACATGGCGGAACGGACCGGGCCTGTCGACGCCCCGATCCCGAGCCGTGCTTTCTAGCGCCTCCGCGGTCTGATGCAAAGGCGCTTCAACGTCACGTCGTCACCGGCCCGCCGGCCGGCGCTCACAGGCGTGTAGCGTGCGAGCCGCGACTCGATCCCGCCTTGGCGATCAAAACGCCGACCGGAATGGCGATCAGCGCGACGAGAATCGCGAACAGGATGCCGAACGCGCCGCCGTATCCGTGCGCCGCGGACTGCCCTTCGGGAATCGCGAGCTCGGAGCGAATCGCGGCGAGGCCGCCGGTGATGGCGATCGCGACCGCCCATACCAAGGAGACCGGAAGCGAGACCGGCCACAGCGAGCGCAAGTCTTCGGTGCGTCGTCCGCGCGCGCGTCCGATCGCGAACAACACGAAGCCGCCGCCGATCAGCACGAGCAGCGCGAGTAGCGGCAGCGCGTACTGGAGCACCGCATGCAGCGTGCCGGTCGGTGCTTGCACCGTGATGCCGAGCGTGTCGGCGGGCAGCGACGGGAATCGACCGCGCAACGTGTCCCCGGTCCGCGCGAGCGACGGCGACGTGGCGACGCGCCAGCCCGCAGGAACGTCGACGGTGACGTCGAGCGTGCCGAACGATCCCCAGTCGCGCGCCGGCGCGAGGACGTAACCGAGCTGGTAGCGCAGCGTCCCACCGTCGGAGGACTTGCTCACCTGCGCGGTCGCGGGGTAGCGCACGATCAGTTGATGACGACCCGGCGGAATCGCGAGCGTGAACGCCAGCGCGCTGTTGCGCCCGGTCGCGTATCCGTGCGCGCGGTCGCCGTCGATCGCAGGCGTCGAGCTCGGTGCGCGCCACGACGGAGGTAGCGCGGCCAGCTGTTCGTCGCTCAAGGACTCGCCGTGTACACGGACGCCGTCGAACGCCACGTCGATGCCGCCCGGGACCGATGCGCCGCTCACGAACACCAGCGGTGCGGTCACGATCGCGGCGCTCGTGTTGTTCAGGTGATAGCTCGCAGAGACCTTCGCCGGGCCGTGCGCGTCGAGCGGCCGCAGATCGAAGCTCAGCTCTTCACGCTCGATCGCGATCTCGCGGAGTCCGTTCGGCTCGGTCGTAGGCGTGCCTGGAAAGTGCTTGCGCCCGACGTTCGCTGCGGCAGGATCCGCGAACGCAAGCGCGAGGATGACGAGGACGAGACGGCGCATGGAGAAGCAACACGCGCAGCGTGGGCGACATTGCCTGCGTGGCGTTACAATCGTAACGGAGAGGTGCAGATGAAGCTCGCATGGGTGTTCGCTATCGCGGTCGTTGGTTGTGGGAAGTCGGATAAATCCGAGGAAACGAAGCCGATGGAGGCACCAACGCTATCGGCCGCCGGCGACGTCAAGGTTCCGCCGGGACACGAGACGACGTACTCGTTCGGCAAGACGGCGATGAAGCTGCAGTATTCGTGGCTCGAGGTGCTGAACTTCGAGAACAAGCCGGCGATTCGTCTGTTCGCGCAGGGTGGGCCGAACGGGATGGGCATGTTCACGCTCATCGCGCTGATCCCCGAGGGAACGCCGAACATGGACGCGATGAAAGGCACCACGCTCGGAGCGGCGCCGACAGGCGTGTCCTTCGGCAACGCGCCCGAGATGGCGACGGGCACGGGCGGCACCATCAAGATCGAGGAAGTGACGCCGACCTACGTGGCGGGAACGCTCGAAGCGCAGGCGTGTCCGCACGGCCAGACTCGCTGCGCTTCGCCGACGCAGGTGACGAACGGCAAGTTCAAGGCGTTCCGCAGCGCGCTCTCCGATGATGCGGCGTTCACGCGCTACATGAATCTGAAGTAGTCAGCGGCGACGCGTCACGACGACCGGCATGCCGCCCGACGGTGCGAGCGTGATGCCGCGGCGAACGAGCCGCACGCGATGCCCGGGTGCGGGCGCGAGGTCGACGTGCGCGAGGATCGAGGCGAGCACGACCTTCATCTCGTAGCTCGCAAAGGCCATTCCGAGGCAGCGGCGCGTGCCGCCGCCGAACGGGAAGTAGTGCGTGGGATCGGGCTTCTTGCCGACGAAGCGCGACGGATCGAACCGCGTGGGATCGGGCCACAGATCAGCACGGTGATGCACGAGATAGATCGAGGCGCACGCGATGGCGCCCGTGGGTAGCGTGTAGCTGCCGATCCTGGTGGGACTCGTGATGCGGCGTGCGACGAGCGGGATGATCGGCGTGAGGCGAAGCGTCTCCTTGATCACCGCGTCGACGAGCACGAGCCGCTCGAGGTGCTCGAACGTGACGTTGCCGCGCACACCGACGACCTCGTCGACTTCAGCGCGCACGCGTGCGAGCCAGGTCGGACTGGATAATAGGTGGTGCAGCGTCCACGCGAGCGTCGTCGCGGTGGTCTCGTGACCGGCGAGCAGGAGCGTGAGCATCTCGTCGCGCAGGTCGTCGTCGGTCATCGGTTGGCCATGTTCGTCGCGCGCGTCGAGGAGCATCGACAGGACGTCCTCGCGCCCGGCGGTTCCCTCGCCGCGGCGCTGCGCGATCAACTCGCGGACGAGGCGATCGGTGTCGCGCTGCGCGCGCACGATCGGCGCCCACGGGAGAAAGCGACCGAGGCCGCGCGATGCGGCGCCCTGCACGCGCTCCGCGTAGTCGGGCGGAACGAGCAGTAGGAGCGCGGTCCCGAGCGCGGAGGTTCCGAGCGTGGTCCACTGCACGAGTGCGTCGCGCAGCGGTGCGAGCTTGGGTCCGTCACCGACGCCAAAGATCGTCCGCATGATGACGTCGAGCGTGATCGCCTGCATCGACGTGTGGATCGCGAACGGCTTGGCGATCGGCCAGTGCGCGATCTCGCGCAGCGTCGCATCGCGCATCGCGCCGCCATACGCGCGCATGCGATCGCCGTGAAAGGGCGGCAGCATCAAGCGCCGTTCGCGGAGATGTTCCGCGCCGTCGAGCAGAAGCAGCGAGCTGCGCCCGAGCGCGGCGCGCAGGATGATGTTGGCCTCGCCGGCGCGAAGCGTTTCCGGATCGCCGGACCAGATCTCGCGGATCGCCGCGGGGTCCGAGAAGAAGACCATCGGCTGCGGCTGCCTCGGCACGCGTAGAGAGAACGTCGTGCCGTAGGTTGCCGCGAGCTTGTCGAGCATCGGCAACGGCGAGCGCAACCACCGGACCATGCTCCACAGCGGCTGCGTCGAGGGTCCGGGTGGTAGCGCCTCGGCGATCACGAGGACGAAGGTAACTCGTCTCGGTTACGCAGCTGCGCGATGTGCGCGACGTTCCATCAACTTACGGATCACGAACGGTGCGGCGATCGTCGCGATCGTACCGAGCGCTGACGCACCACGGTGCGTGTTCATCGTGTTCGCGACGCCGCCGTGCCGGCGACGATCGAACAGACCTGCGATACCCGAGCGGCGACGACCGAGGAATAGGTTAACTAGTGTTGCAAGCATGACCAGGAGTTCTTCAAGTTCCGTTCCACGCGCTTGCGAAGAACTCGCGGCGGTCTGAACGCCATGGGGCCGCTTCGAGTGCGCCGGTCGCGCATGCGCCGTGCGGACACGTCGCGGTGTTCGCGTCGAGCCGCACGAAACCAAGCCCCCGCTCGGGGCCAATGATTCACGATTCGGCGAGGAGGCGCTCGATCGCGGCCTGCATCTCACCGTATGCGGGATCGCCCTCGACGTATTGCCCGCCGGGATGCACGTGGCGAATCACGCCGCGTCGATCGAGGAGGAACGTGACGCTCGTCCAACCGGTGCTGATCGGCTTGCCCTCGCGATCGTGAGACCAGCTCTCGAAGGTTTGCCACTCGGGATCGAACGCGACAGGAAACGTGAAGCCGTACTTGCGCGCCGTCTCCTCGTAGACCGCGGGATCGAACGGCGTCGCTTCCTTGTGATGATAGACGCCGATCACTTGCAGGCCGCGCGGACCGTACGTGCGATCGAAGTGACGCAACGCGGGCGCGCTCGTCGAGCAGAACGGGCAGCCTGCCGTCCACCAGCGCACCATCACGACGGAGCCGCGCAAGCTCGCGAGCGTGCGCGGCGGCGAGCCGATCCAGCGTTCGACCTGCCACTCGGGTGGCGTCGTTCCGATCAGGGCAGCGACCGCGGATCGCTCGTCCACTTTTTCGGTGGGCGCGGGAGTCGCCTTCGAGCCCCGACAACCGAGGATCGCGACAAGGAGGATCGGGAGAGCGCGCACGTGAATCCAACCTTGCCACGGCGCCGAGCATTCCGCGCTCCGATTCGAATACGCTTGGCGCGTGCTTCGCCTCCTCAGCTGCGTCGCTGTTCTCGGATGCAGCTCCTCCGGATCGACGCCGCCTCCGCGCGTCGCGACGTCTCCGCCCACAAGGGACGACACACAGCGCGCACAGCAGCAGGCCGCGGTGCGGAAGGAGGAGCTCGCAGCGGCGCATCGCGTGCTCGAGGACGAACAAGCCGTCGCGCTCGCGGCGATCTGCGAGCCCGCGACGGCGCAGGGGACCAAGCCGCGGTGCGAGCCATCGTGTTATCGACCCGAGCCCGCGGATCCTCGCGCCGGCAAGAAGCTCGGCCGCGCGGAGATCGTGCACCTCGTCTGTACCAGAGCCGATGCCGAGGTCGGGCCGCTCGTGTTCGCGGACGAGATCGGCGGCGCGGCGATCGTGGTGCGCACGGGACGCGGCCGCGTACCCAAGGCAGCGAAGAAAGGCACGTGGCAGGCGGAGGTCGAGAGCGCCGTCGGCGACGCGCTGCGGCCGGAGCGCCGCGATGCGATCCGCGTCACGAGCAACTGGAAGCCGGTCACGCATCCGATGACGAAGGAGCGCCTGCGCTGCGTGACGGTCTCGCACCACGTGATGTCGATGCGGCGTGCGCTCGACGCGTGCGGTGCGCGTGGCGGCGTTGCGTGCGAGGCGAACGGGAATGCCGCGGCACACGCGATCAACGTCGTGCATTACCGGCTCGCGGAGGCGCGGCAGCTGATGTCGGACGGCAAGATGGCCGAGTGCCAGCAGGCTGCGATCGAAGCGATCGCGGTCGCGCGTGGCTTGCCACGCTGGCGGCAATACGTCGCGCTCAACGTGAATCAGTGGAAGGCGTACCCGCGTTATCGGACACGCTTCGACGGGATCATCGACGAGGACACGCTGTTCGCGACGACGACCGCGCTCGGCACCGCCGCGAAAGAAGTGCACGCGCAGTGTGGCGGCGCGGCGAATCCGCAAACGACCGCACCGCAGGAACAGTCGTTTCACACCTGCTGGTGAGCGTTCGAGCTCGTCATCGTCGGCTCCGCGCTGCGGTTCGTCTTCGGCGGATGGCGGCGCACGGTCCCCGCGGGCTTTACGTATCACCGCGAGTGCGGCCTGCGCATGCTGCTGCCGATCCTGCCGCTCGTCGGGCTCGGAGACATCTTGCCCGCGATCACGGCACGGTGATCGACACGCCCTGATGCCGTTAGTCCTGTGATTGCTGCAGGTCGGTCCTGCAGAAGCTGCTGCGTGGCAAACGCTGGCCTTGAGAGAACGTGGACTTGGCGCGGTACGGAGGTTGCTGTTATCCCGGTCATGAAGCTCCTCACCTCGTTTGCTTTGGTCGCGTCTCTCACTGCTTCGGCGTGCGTCGTCACCGACGACTCGTCACTCCTCGTCTCGAACCACTCGGACTTCGAGATCCACGAGATGTACGTCACCGACGTCGGCAGCTCGACGTGGGGACCCAACCTGCTCGGCAGCGACGTGCTCCTGCCCGACGAGTCCGTGTACGTCGTGCTCGATTGCGGCACCTACGACGCGCTGTTGATCGACGAGACGGGCGCGGAGTGCCAGGTCGACAGTGTCGACCTCTGCTTCGACGATGCCGACTGGGTCATCGACAACCGCTCGTGCGACCTGTTCAAGGCGCGCGCGGCGGCGAATGCGGCGGCGAACGCGAAGTAGTCGCTAGAGCGCGTGCACGATCGCGGTGCCGCCGATCGACACCGCGAGCCTCTTGCCGTCGCGCGAGAACACCGGGCATGCCACGCGTCCGAACACGCGTGGCAGCTCGACGATCGGCGCGCGGGTCTTGGCGTCGAGCAGCCTCAGCGAGTCACCGGCGACCGCGAGGGACTTGCCGTCGGGTGAGTAGGTCCACGCGGACGCGCGCGCGAGCGACGACTCGTCGTGCGGATCGACGATTCGCCAGCGCTCGCGGCCGCTCGGGATCTCGAGGGCGACCGGGCCCCGCGCGTACTCGTACGTGACGAGCAGCAGGTCATCCGCCGGAGCGAACCCGACGTCATCCACCTTCTCGGCGAGCGTGACCGTCTCCCACTTCACGCCGGCCTCGATGTCCCAGACCTGGATCTCGTTCGTCGTGTCGCTCTTCGCATCGTCGTGGCCATAGATGATGCCGCGACTCGAGATGTAGAGCGCGAGCAAGCGGCCCGACGCCGAGATCTGCGCCCCGCGGCACTCGGTGGTCTTCGACTTCGTCGAGACCTCGAGGACGGTTGCGTGGTTCTCGTCGATCACGCGGACGCACGGTCCCTTCGCGAGCACGACGAGCCGTCGCCGCTCGAGATCGAACGTGGGCATCGTGACGAAGGGATTCAGCGCGGCAGGATCGCCCGTCGCGATCCGCGTGCGCTTGCCGGTCGCGAGCTCGACGCGGTACGTGTCATCGCGGAGCACGAAGTAGATCGACTTGCCGTCTCGCGCGAACAGCGCCGTGTGCAGAAAGTTCTGTCTCGAGCCGCCTGGCTCGTCAACGACGACGTGCCGCGCACCGGACGCGACCTCGACCATCTCGAGCTTTGCGCCGAAGCTCGACTCGCTCGTGATCGAGGCGGTGACGATCATCGAGCCGTCCATCGACATGTCGAGCACCGCGCCGCCGCCACCGCCGGGCGCGAACGCCTCGAGGATGATGTCGCCCGGCTCGGCCGCCTCGCCGAGCACCGCGTAGTCGTCGCGCAGCTTCTTGCGGACCGCCTTGTCGAATTCGCGCGCGGCTTCCTCCGCCTTCGCGAACGACTTCTTCGTCACCTTCGCCGTGCCCTTCGCGTTCCACGTCGTCTGCTCGAGCGTGGTCTTCACGACGCGTAGCCGCACGCGCTTGGGTTTCGCGCCGGCGAGGACGAGCGTCTTGTCGTGGGTCATCGCGGAGGCCGACGTTATCACTGAACAAACATTCAGCGTCAGACCGAGCGGCTAGTTTCGGTGCGTCGATGATCGCCCCTCGGCTCTGCTGCCTCGATCTCGACACGTTCTTCGTGTCCGTCGAGCGTCTCCTCGATCCGAGCCTGCGCGGCAAGCCGGTCGTCGTCGGTGGCTATCGCGGTGGGCGTGGCGTGGTCACGTCGGCGAGCTACGAGGTGCGTGCGTTCGGCGTGCGATCGGGGATGTCGATCCGCGAGGCATCGGAGCTCGCGCCACGCGAGACGGCGTTCGTGCCCGGCCACGGCGAGGCGTACGGTGACTACTCGCGACGCGCGAGAGAGATCGTCGAGCGCTTCAGCCCGATCGTGATCGCGGCGAGCATCGACGAGCACTACATCGACTTTCGCGGGTGCGAGCGTCTGTATCGGCGGCCCCAAGATCGCGACGATGACGACACGGTCCTGCGTGTCGTTCGCGACATCACGGGCACGATCGACCGCGAGCTCGGCTTGCCGTCGAGTGCGGGCATCGCCACGTGCAAGCCGATGGCAAAGGTGGCGAGCGGGCTCGCCAAGCCGGCGGGCGTGTTGCTCGTGCGTGCCGGTGAAGAAGAGGCGACGCTCGGGCCGCTGCCGGTGCGCAAGCTGCCGGGCATCGGACCCGTGGCGGAAGCGAAGCTGCTCGCCGCCGGGATCGTGACGCTCGCGCAGCTCGTCGCGGCACCCGAGGCGATGTTACGGCCGATCTTCGGCGCGTACAGCGAGGGCATCCGGCGCGCGGCGCGTGGCGAGGCGCGCCTCGAGGGTGTCGAGGAGCTCGGCCGCGAGCGCCCGGCATTTCGCGAATACGATCCGCAAGGCGCCATCCGCGGCACGATCTCGAACGAGCGCACGTTCGGCGAGACCTCGAAGGACACGGCGATCGCGGTGCTCTCGGGCCTGTGCGAACGCGTGTGCTCGCGCGCGCGGCGCCGTGGCGCGCTCGCGGGCCAGGTCACGCTCAAGCTTCGGTATACCGACTTTCAGACGCTCAGCCGCGCGCGCTCGATCACGCCGACGAACGACGAGCTCGCGCTCTATCGCATCGTCCTCGAGCTGTACCGCGAGGCGCGAACGCGTCCGCTGCCGATCCGCCTGCTCGGCATCGCGCTCGCGAAGCTGCGGCTCGACGACGTGCAGCTCGCGCTGTTCGATCGCGGCGAGCGCGTGCGCGCCGTCGACAAGGTGCGCGACAAGTTCGGGTACGACGCCGTCCACCTCGCATCGACGCTCGCGCACGACCGGCGGAAGTGACTCAGCGAGCGCGGCGGCCGGCGTGTCGCCGAGCGCCTTTCGCTAGTCAGTCGCGTCGCGACTGCGTCTGCTTCAGCGTCGCGTCCAGCCCGCGTGCGAGCTCCATCCTTTCTTGTGGCGTCAGCTTCGCCTCGGGGTGCGCGAGCAAGTACTTCGACGGTGGCATCATCCCGGTCGACGTCCGCCGCCCGGCGTAGCTCGCGAGGTCGTAGTGGCGGTCCCACTCCGAGAAGTTGACGACCTCGCGCGCGGCCTCGACGTCGAACTGCATGGCCCACGAAAATGGCGCGACGTTCGCGTACCACGGCCAGCGCGTCTCGTTGCTGTGACAGTCGAAGCACGCGCGAACCGCGAGCTCGCGCGTACGCGGTGAGTCCCAGGCCGGCTCGGAGACGGTTGGTGGATTCGAGTGGGTGCGGCCGTACGGGATGATCTGCAGCAACGCAACGAACCCGACCATCCCCGCCACTCCCGCCATCAGGGCCTTCAGCGCACGCTGCAGTCGATTGTTCATCACGTCTATTGGATGCGGTGGCGGCGGCGCCTATCCGTGCCAAGTTGCCGCAGGCATGAGACCGGTCAGCGCGTGAGGATCGCGTCGATGATCGGCGCGAGGACGTCGCGATCGAGGCCCGCCTGGTGCACTTGTGTGAACTGCTGCATCGTGCGGTTCAGGTCCGCCAGCTTCGCCTCGACGAGGTCGAGCTGGCCGCGCGCGTGGAGCTCGCGGCGAAGCGTGTCGCAGAGGTAGTGGACGCAGCGCCCGGGACGATGCGCGACCTCGAGCGTGCAGCCGCGTGGACCGCGGAACGCGCAGCCCGCGTGCTCGTCGGCGCCTGGTGGCGGCGCCAGATCACGCACACGCGTGCCGGCGTGCACGAGCGCGGCGAGCTCGTTCTCGTCGAACAGATCCGCGGTGACGCCGGCGCAGCAGTCACCACCGTCGTACGCGCCGCGCGGCCACGGCGCACCGGTCGCGCAGCTGCGGCACGACGAGACCGCATCCAGCTCCGCCGAGACGGCGAGCTTGCGGGCGAGGACCTCGCGAGCAAGTGCGCGTTCGTCGTCGTCGATCTTCCGCGCGCGCTCGTCGCGCAGGCGCCGCCGCAGCGCGATCAGCTCGTCCGCCCGCGAGCGTGGCTGGCCGATCTTGAGAAGCAAGCGCTCGACGGCGATCAACATGGCGGGGCGAAGCGCTGCTTGAAGGTGAACGCACGCTCGGATACGCCGTTCGCGGTGATGTCGTCGAGCCGCTGCTTCGCCTCGGCGACGCTCGGGCGCTCGCCGGCCGAGATCCACCACATCGCGATCGCATGCCCGCCGACGCCCGCCTTGGTGTCGACGAACCATCGCCGGCGCCCGGACTCCCACACCGACATGTTGAACAGCACGAGCGGGTCCGGGAACTCGCGCTGCGCCGGATCGCGCGAGTCGGTGAGATAACGCCAAACGAAGCCCGGGCTCGCATACGCGATCGCGGCCGCAGACGATCCGTTGGCCTGCGCGAGCTGGTACTTCATGACCTTGCCGAGCTTAAGCCGAAGCGTCGGCTCGCGGTCAGATGATGTACCCTCGAACCATGAAGTCACTCGTCGACCGCCTCGCCTCGTACGCCCAGTACCATCGCGACAAGCGCAACATCGCGACGCACTTCGTCGGGATCCCGATGATCCTCGTCGGCACGCAAGCAACGCTCGCACGCATCGGCATCGGCCCGCTCAACCTTTCGGTCGCCGCTACCGGCGTCGCCACGCGCTACTACCGCGCGATCGATCCGACGTACGGCAACGCGATGGGCGTGGTGCTCGGCGCATCGTGCGGGCTCGGTACCGCGATCGCCGCGCTACCGCTGCCGCTGTGGGCAGGCGCCGCCACGAGCTTGTTCGTCGGCGGCTGGGCGCTGCAGTTCCTCGGGCATTACTTCGAGGGCAAGAAGCCCGCCTTCATGGACGACGTACGCGGCCTGCTCGACGGTCCGCTGTTCCTCGTCGCCGAGGCCGCGTTCGCACTCGGCCTGTCGAAGGAGCTGCGCGAGGAAGTCGAGCGGCGCGCGGGACCGACGCGCTGGGGCAAGGTCGCGACCGGCGACCTCGCCGCCGTCGCCTAGACTAGAACGGCTTCGCGGTGCCGCGAATAATCGCGCGCGCCATGATCGCTCGCTGTCGGCATGCGCCGCGGAACCAGAGGACGCGATCGCCCTTCTGGAGGTCCTTCTTCACGCGCTGGAGGTCCGTGAGACTGCCCGACATGATCGTGGTGTCGGCGTCGCGCATGAAGATGAACGTCGTCTCCTTCGCGGACTTGTGGGCCGCTGCCGAAAGGGACAACACGAGAATTGCCGACAGGATGAACAGCAGACGGGCCGGGCTCATGGCCCCAGGAGCCCCGAGCGGTGCAGGCAGTGGACATTTAGGTGCATTGCAGGGACAGTGCCCCTGCACATGGCCAACCGCTCCCACCTGTACGCTTTCGATAAGTTCGAGAATGGCCTGCCGCTCAAGCCGCGCGGCCTCCACGAGTGGAACTCGAAGATTCCGCCGTCGCACCTGCTGATGATGTCGGGCAAGCCGCGGCGCTACATGTCCTCGATCAAGCCGGGACAGAACGTCGCGATCGTCGCGGACTACGAGCCCGGCGTCGCGCGCTTCCGTTCGTTTCTGACGGCGCTGCTGGCGTCCAAGGCGCTAACCGACGAGCTTGCCGTGGACGTGCGCAAGGCGGAAGACTTCCTCGCGAGCGAAGCGGGGACCGGGCGGTTCTTGCTGCTCGAGCCGTTCGAGATCTTCGCGGGCAGCAACACCGCGCCCGACGTGCAGTGCAGCGCCGTCGTCGCGAAGCAGATTCCTTCAGTCGCCGCGCACGTCGACAAGATCGTCGCGGGCCCGCCCGCGCAGCTGTTCTCGAAGGCGCCGAAGTGGCTCGGCGAGGTCCGCGAGAACTGGGGCATGAACCTCGGGCTCGGCGACTGGGGCCCGCCCCTCTACTATCAGCTCGACGCCTGAGCGGGCACGAGCGTGATCGCTGCGATCTCGCAGCTCGTGCCGACGCGCAGCGGTGGTCCCCAGAAGCCGGTGCCCTGGCTGACGTAGAGCCAGGTCGCGCCGAAGCGTGCGAGGCCCGACACTTTCGGATCGAAGAGCCGCGCGAGGTAGCCGAGCGGCAGCAGCTGGCCGCCATGCGTGTGACCCGAGAGCTGGAGATCGACGCCGGCCTTGCGCGCGCGCGCGATCGTCCGCGGATGATGCGCGAGGAGGACGAGCGGTAGGTGCGGATCGCGACCGTCGACGGCGGCCGGCACGTCTTCGCCTGCGGTGGAGTCGTCGACGCCTGCGAGCACGAGGTTGTCGAGCGTGACGTGCTCGTTGCGCAGCACGCGGATGCCCAGCGAGCGGATATGCTCGAGCCACGCGTCGGCGTTCCAGTAGTACTCGTGATTGCCGGTGACGCAGTAGACGCCGTCGCGCGCGCGCAGGTGGCGCAGCGGCTCGATGTGCGGGCGCAGCTCCGAGAGCCGGCCGTCGACGAGGTCACCGGTGATGACGATCAGGTCGGGCTTGAGCGCGTTGACCCGGCGGACCATCTGCTCCGCGAAGTCGCGCCCGATCGTCGGCCCGATGTGCACGTCCGTGAGGTGCGCGATCGTGTACGACGCGACCGGGAGGTTCGCGAGTGGAACGCGCACGCGGCGAACGAGTGGTCCGCGCGCGACGTGCAGCATGCCGAGGACCACGACCCCGATCGCCGCAGCGCCGCCGGCGATCGCCGCATCGCGCGCGTCGACATGGAACGCGGCGACCGCAACGTGACTCGCGACCGCACCGAGCAAGAGATACGTCGCGAGCCCGAACCAGACGTAGCCCACGAGCAGCCACGGCTTCGCCGCGTCGCGCGACATGCGCCGGCCGATCCGCAGGGTGAGCGGAAACATCGGGCTGAAGATGGCCATCGCCGCGGTACACACCTGCCAGAACGGCGAGGGCAGCGGCAGCACGAGGCGCCACCAGATGTAGACGTGCAACGCCGCCAGGATCGCGAGCGCGATCACGAACCTTCGTCGCACGACTACGTGTAGCAGTTAATTCAGATTGTGCGAATCGACCGCGTGGGCGAGCAGCGCCTCGCGATCGCAGATTTCGGTCGCCGACTCGTGGGTGCCCGCGAGAAAGACGGGTGGCGCGACGCCGGCGTCGAACGCTTCTTGCCAGCGCGCGGCGCACACGCACCAGCGATCTCCCGGCCCGAGCCCCGCGAAGCCCGGGCGCGGCGTCGACAGATCGTTGCCACGCGACTTCGAGAACTCGAGGAACGCGGCGGTCATCTGGATGCAGACCACGTGGCGACCGACGTCGTTGTCGTCGGTCTCGCAACAGCCGGTGCGAAACCAGCCGGTGCGTGGCTCGAGCGAGCACGGCTCCAGGAGCTGGCCGAGCAGGTTGCGCTGCGTTGATGCGGGCACGGCGCGACGGTACACGATCGTGTCATCATCGCGGGATGAGGGACTGGCTCATCGCAGCCTGCTGCATCTACGGAACCGCGCACGCGGCGCCGGTTGGCACGACCACCGTCATCGAACGCTCGGTCGCGCGCGTCGACGGCGCCGTGATCTGGGAGAGCGAGGTCGCAGCGCGCATGCGCGGTGTCGACGCGAAGGATCGCCCCGCCCTGCTCGAGAGCATGATCGACGATGAGCTGATCGTCGCCGAAGCGCGGCGCGGCATGCTCACCGTCGAGAAGTCCGATTTGATGGCGGCGCTCGACGAGATCAAGCAGCAGAACAAGCTCGACGACGCCGGGCTCGATGCCGCACTTCGCGAGGCGGGCTACACACGCGCGCGATACCTCGTCGAGCTCGAGCGACAGCTCCTGAGGCTGCGCGCGCAGTATCAGTTCGTCAGCCCGCGGGTGTTCGTGACCGACGCCGACATCGAAGCGGAAGCGAAGGTGCGCAAGAAGCCGGTGCCCGTGACGGAGCCCGACAAGAGCGACATCCAGCGGGACCTACGACGAAAGGCCACCGACGCCGCGACCGTGGTGTGGGTCGCCGAGCTCCGCAAGCGCGCGTGGATCGAGAGGCGCCCGTGATGCGCGCGATCCTGATCGCGCTCGCGCTGGTCGCGTGCGGCGGTGGCGCGAAGCCGGCGCCGACCGCACCGGAGAAGCCGGTCGCCGCACCGGCGCCACCCGCGCCGACCGCGGACGCGTCGAAGGAGCTGACAGGCGCGATCAAGAAGGTCCGCGTCGAGGGCGCGGCCGATTCCGTGCGCGCAGCGATCGAGACCGCGATGCGCGATGCGACCGGCAAGCCGCTCGACACCGATCAGCTGCGCGGCGCGTTGGCGACTGTCATGAGCACGGCCGGCGTGGCCGACGTGACGGTCAAAGGCGTGCAGCTCGCCGACGGGATCGAGCTCGTCGTCGAGGTGACGATGCATCCGGTGATGCGGAAGCTGACGGCGACCGAGACCGGCGGCAAGACGATCGGGCTCGGCATGTCGGCGCTGCCGACGGGCACCGTGCTCGATCCGAAGAAGGTGCAGGCGCTCGTGGCGTCGCTACGCGACCGCTATGTCAGCAACGGCTACTTCGACGCCGACGCGACGTGGCGCCGCGTACCCACGGCGGATGGCGTCGAGGTCGTGATCGAGGTGAAGCCCGGCGAGGTGTCGTCGATCGCGAGCATCGCGTTTGCCGGCAACACGATCGCGAGTAAGGACCTCGCAGCGCAGATCTCGAAGCTCGTCGTCGTCGGGCAGCCCGCGCTCGACGAGAAGCTGCGAGGCGCGACCTTGGTCCTCGAGGCGTATTACTGGGATCGCGGCTACGCGAACGTGAAGATTCGCCCGCCGCAAGCGGCCGCTGGACGGCTCGCGGTCGTCTTCAAGATCGAAGAAGGACCGAAGTTCCGCATGGGCTCGATCCGGATCACCGGCGACCTGCCCGCGGCCGAACATGCAAAGTACATGAAGCTGTTCGGCGTGAAGCAAGGTGATCTCTTCAACCGCACCGCGATCGCCGACGGACGCAAGCGCTTCGTCGACGCGCTCGTCGCGACCGGCAAGGCGACGGCCGAGGTCTTGCCGCTGACCAAGGTCGACCTCCCCAAAAAGACGATCGGCCTGACGCTCGAGGTCTCCGGCGCCAAGTAGCTCAGCGCGCGAACGTCTGCTTCGCAGGCGCCGGCAGCACCTTGATCGGCGTGCACTTCTTGTCGCCGTCCACACACGCCCGATACGCGCCCGGCGGCACGGTGAACGTCGAGCCGCACGACTGCTCGTCGAGCTCGTCGAGACCGTCTTCCGTCCACAGCGCCACGGCCTTGCTACACGAGCCGGTGACGCGCACCTCGATCCGCTCCGGCGGCACGACGAGCGTCGCCTTCACGCGTTGTCCGCCGACGACCGTGACCTGCGTGACAGCCGCGGTCACCGCGTTCGGGCGCAAGCCAGCGCCGTCCCCGCATCTCTCGATCGTAGCATCACGCTCAGTCGAGCTCGATCAGCTCCGCGAGCGTGGGCTCGGGCTTCGCCGCGGGCTCGTCGAGCTGCTCCGGCCATGCCGCGAGGCGCGCTGCCATCGGCGCGGCCGTGATGCGGGCGGGCTCGTCGGCGAGCGTCTCGAGGTCGCGGCGCGCGGCGCTCCATTGCTTGCGCTGTGCGGCGTCGAGGTCCGGATCGCGCGCGCGGCGATCGGCGTCGGGGATCGTGGCGGTCGCGAGCGAGCGCACGAGCGCGAGCACGCCGGCACGCAGCGACTCGCGCTGATCGAGCGTCACGCGCGCCTCGGTCATCACCGCATCGACGAGCGCGTCGGCGTCCGTGCGCATCCGCGACGCGACATCGCGCACGCGATCGCCGAGCACCGAGAGGCGGCCGGCGTAGCTGACGATCGTCGACGCGAATACGCGGCGCGTCGGTGCGGCGAGCACGGTGTCGTCGGGAAGCGCGTGATCGAGGCGGAGGCGCATGACGCGCGCGGCGAGCTCGTCGATCGCGTGCAGTGCGCCGGTGAGCACAGCGTCGCGGGCCGCGAGGTCGGCGACTGATGTGACCGGCGGCAGCTCGCGCGCGACCTCGGTCGCGTAGTCGTCCGGAGAGAGGGCGTCGATCGTCGGGATCGATCGCGCGCGGTCGAGCACGTGCTGCGCGGTCATGGCCACTCCATCTTGGTTCGCGGCGGTTCGCGCCGTGTGATCCGGAAGCCGAGGCGTCCGTAGAGACGCAGCGCCGGATTGACGTCGAGGCAGCTGAGGCGCACCGGCAGGCCTGCGGAGCGTGCCGATTCCATCACCTCCGAGACCAGGCGTGTACCGAGGCCGCGGTTGCGTGCAACAGCGACGACGACGATCTCGTCGAGGAACCAGTGATCGGCGTGCTCCAGGATGATCTGGTAGCCGATCGGCTCGCCGTCGCGCTCGACGATCTTGATCGGTTGCTCGTCGAAGTCCTTGCTCGCCGAGGCGCGCTGGCGATCGTCGTCCCACGGTCCGAACGCTTGCTCGGCGTACGTGCGAAAGGCTTCGCGACGCGTGGCGAAGAACCACGCGCGTTCGTCGGGGCGAGGAGCGCGGAATGCGAGCGAGTCAGCCAACGCTTGGAAGCGTACTACGTTCGCCAGAACGCGACGGGATAGGAGCGGACCTGCGTCGGCTTGTCGCTCGGGAACTTCACGCGCTCGACGAGCCGCACGAGGCAGCTGCCGAACGCGCCCGCACCGTCGGCGTACACCTCGTTTGGCTTGCCGTCGCTGCCGATCTCGAAGTGAAGCGTCAGCTCGACGCGCGGCGTGTTGCGCGCATGCCGCTCGTAGCACTTCACCATATCGACGTAACGCTTCTCGACGTAGTCGCGAACCGTGTGGCGATCGAGCGTGCCGATCGTCTGGCACTGACCGTCATCGCACGTGAGGCCCATGATCGGCGGCGGGCCGATCTCGCGGAACTTGCCGCGCGCGGGGAGCCGGTAGTTGGCGCCGGCGCCACGCCCGCTGGCAACGGTCGCGTAGCGGCCGGTCTTGACCGAGTCGAACGCGGGGCCACTCACGTCGAACGAGCCGCCCGCGCCGCCGAAGTTCTTCGCGTTCGCCGCTTCCTCGTCGTAGATCGGGCCGACATCGGCGAGCTCGGCCGCGAGGTCCTTGGTGCCGCGGAGCGCCGACAGATCGTCGAGGCTCGCGCTACCGAGGAAGCCCGCACCGCGCGCCGCCTCGCGCGCTTCGGCGACGGTCGTCGGTGCGGGCGCCGGTTGTTCGGCGACCGCTGCTTGCGAGCTCGCCTGCTTCGCACGTGCGGCGGGCTTTTGCGTCTTCGGTCTGGGTCGCGGCGCCGGCAACGTTTTCGGCGCCACGTGACGCGGCGGTTCCGCACGCACGACGGGAATCGTGATCGGATCGACCTCGGCGGTCAACATCGCGACGGTGACGACCGCCACGTGGAGCACGAGCGTCGCGAGCACGAACGGCACGAGTCGCCGCGATGCGGGCGGCCTGGGCACGTAGACCGGCGGATCGGTCACGCGCGTGAGCGCGATCGTGACGAGCCCGATCTGCAGCGTCGTGCGCGGCCCCTCGCGAACCGGCTCGATGCCGGCCGGGATGCGAATGACGAGGCCGGTGTCGACCAGCGGGAACGTCGTGCCGATCGCGAGCGGCAGATGAACTGTCGGTGCGGTGCCGATCAGATACCGCTCGTGGCGGCTGACTCGGCGGACTTCGACGAGCGTGCCTGCGAAGTGCACGACCAGCTCGATCGCATCGCCAGCCACATCCCGTAGACACCAACGGCCCGGCGCGGTTGCGCGGATTTTCTCCTGCGTCCGAGCGGGTTACGAGGCGTCGGAGACGGGGCCGGCCTTCGCGCCGAATCGGGCCAGCAGCTCGTCACCGAGCGCTTGCGCCGCGACGAGCGCGAGCTCCTTGTCGCCGTACGTCTCCACCAGCTCCTCGTACATCGCCTCGATGAGCTCGCCGACCGAAACTTGGATGGTTCGCATGGCAGGAGAGCTACTCAAGCTTCGTGCCACCTGCGCGAGGGAGATCGCTCGAATCATTTCGATCACATGATCGTGCCGGGGTGGCGGCGCTGGTGATCACTGCTGGCGACTCGAGTGATCAGCTGTGCGCTATCGCGCGAGGCGGCCGGGTCACGCGAGCTTCATCCACTGGCGAAGCGGCGCGATGTGGGGCGCGAGCAGAGCTACCAGCTCCTGGAGTGCGACGGCATTGACGGTCACTCGATCGCCGTGGTGAGCGTGCCAAACATTGGTCGCGACCCACGCTTGCCAACCCGGCATCGCGGTGCGCCCGACGCGGTCGGCGTTGAGATGGTTGTCCTGGAGCCAGGCATTCACGCCCGCCGTGACCTCCGGCGGAAGCTCGCCGCTCGTGCCGTGCGACCACCACGAGCCGTGCGCCAACACGAGCTGACCGCCGCGGCCGTCAGGAAGCCAGCGCGCGAGTAAGAGCGCGTCGCCTTCCGTTGGCTGCCAGGCGTATGGCAGGAACGTCAACGTCTCGCGATCGTCGCCACGCTCGACGACGTAGAGGCCGCGCGGACCGGGCACGAGTCGCATCCGTTCGCGAATCCACGTCGCGTCGTCGAGGATCCCGGCACCGGCCCGCACGCCTCCCTCGAAGACCGTCACGCTCGCCGGCGTATAGATCGTGTCCTCGTAGGGCACCTGGGTGTGCACGCAGTTCGTCGCGACGTAGACCCGGTCGTCGATCGCACCGAGCGCCGCGATCGGACCGTCCGCCACGATCTCGACGCGTTCCGTATCCAGATCGCATCGCACGAGGTGGCCATCTGTGGTCCACAGGATCGCACCCGTCGTGCACGCGAACTGCGAGACGTCGACCGCGGCTTCCGCGACCCACTCGAGTCCTTCGGGATCGATGAGGCCAATGCGGCGACCCGCCGCGATCGCGACATCGGGCGCGAAGCGGTGTGGTGGATACGGCAGCGGCACGGGACGATGCGCGAGCAACGGCGCTGTCGCGTCGTGCGTGCCGAGCCGCTCGACCGTGTCGTCGTGGCGCCACCACCGCCAGACCTCGGCATCACTGCACCAGATGACATGTTCGGGTGTCGCGACGATCTCGATCGGTGAGGGTTTCAGCGTGCGAAGGACGGTGCGCGTACTGCCGTTCCGGTCGAGCAAGACGAGCGTGTCGTCGGCTTCCAGCCAGAGCAGACCATCCTGTTCGATCGCGACGAGCCGCGTCCGATTGACCTTCGCGATCGGCCGCGCTGGATAGCCATACGGCGCGCGCCACAGTGTCGTGGTCTCGTCCCGGTGGATCGCGAAGTAGACCTCGCCTTCGGCTGCAGCGACGTCGAGGATCCGCGAACCGCGCGGGCATGCATAGACAAGGGTCGGAAGCATCACCGACGCGAGAGCCAATCGCGCGGATACATCGCGGCCACAAAGCACGCGACCAGCTCGGGCGCCATCACGAACGGGCTCGTCGAGATCGCGATCAGCACCGTGACGCCCACCGTGAATCCGATCAGTTGGCGGCCGCTGAGCTCGATCAGGCCGTAGAGCCGCAACGTCGCGCTCGGGTACTGCCGCGCCCACGCGATCACGAGTGCGTCGCTGACCGCCCAGCCGCCACAGCGACGCATCTGCCACGCGTGGTCCGATAGCAACGCGACGAGCGCTGTCACCACACCGGCACCGATGATGATCTGCAGCGCGAACCGGCGCAGCCGGCGCTCACCCCAGCGCGGCGCGAGCTCGCCGCCGAACTTGTAGATGCTGACGCACGTGAGGACGAGGGCCATCGGGCCGAGCTCGATGAGGGCCCACGTGCCCACGCGCCAGATCTGGCCACGCCAGATCTGATCGGGCTCGAGTGCGGTCCAGCGCTCGAGCCATCCGCCGTCGAGCATCGCGACGATCGAGGCGCACAGCGTGACGAAGATCCAGGTCGAGACGACCTTGCTCGAACCGATGCGCGGGAGCATGCCGAACTATAGCCTTAGCTCGACGAGCTCGATCGAACCCGGCGACGCATACCGAAACGGAACCATCGAATAGCCGACGCCCGCGGTGACGATGACCGTCGTCGAGCCGAGTGCGTAGCGCCCGTCGACGAAGCGTGTCTCCAGTCGCGCGAGCTTGACGTGCATGAAGCCGACGACCGGGTTGATCTGGCCACCGTGCGTGTGCGCGGCGAGCACGAGGTCGACCTTGCTCTCGAGCAGCGGTGCGAGCGCGCGGTCGAGCTGATGCGTGACCACGATCGAGTAGTCCGCGTTCGCGATGCTCGCGACGAGCTTCTCGATTTCCGCCTCGTCCGTGCGAACGATGTAGTTGTAGTTGAGGAACAGCACGGCGATGCGTTTGCCGGCGTGTTCGAACCACCGCACCTCGTTGTTCAGCATCGCGATGCCGCGCGCTTGCATCGCGCGCTCGACCTCGCCGACGCTGCGCTCGCGATCGACATACGCGAAGTGCTCGTGATCGCCGCGCACGGAGAACGTGCCGAGCCGGCTCGTCAACGTCGCCGCAGCTACCGCCGCCGCCTCGATGTGATCCGGGCCCGCGTTGATCCAGTCGCCGCCCGAGAGCACCACATCGGGCTTGCTCGCATTGATGATCGCGTAGACCTCGCGTGCGCGCGCGGCGGTCGTGTGCACGTCCTGCTGGATGTCCGCGACGAATGCGATCCGGAACGGCGCGCCTCCCGTCCCGAGGACGTGCTGTCGAACGCGCACGTCACCGCGCTCGACGAGGATCCGGATCGGAATGTAGGCCGCGAAGGCTCCGACGACGGCCAGCACGGCGATCGCGCGGAGGCGATCTCGACGGACGAAGCGGTTCGCGAGATCGATCGCGATGAGCCACGGCCCCGACTGCAACACCACGAGGACCGCCCACATGAACGGCACCGCGAGCAGGAGCGAGGCGGCCATGCTGTCGAACCGCGGCAACGTCGCGCGGCCGAGCAGCAGGCTCGCGACGATCGAGACGACGACCAGGATCGGAAATCCGAACAGCAGCCACGCGACCACCCAGCGCATGATGCGGATCGCCCGCGAGGAGACACCGAAGTGCGCGAGCGCGTCACCGATCCGCCGTCGCACGTAGATCCCGCACGCGATCAGGAGCGCGAGGCCAACGCCGACATAGACAAACCACACGGTCGCAGTATGCGGCAGCTCACAAGCGCCGCAACGCGACGCCGGCGATTCGATGATCGGCGCCCTTCTCGAGCACGAGCGTCGCGCGTTCGCGCGTCGGCGCGATGTTCTCGCGCAGGTTGACGGCGTTGATCGTCTCCCAGATCTGCGTCGCGAACGCGTCGGCCTCGGCGTCCGTCATCGCCGCATAGCGATGGAAGTAGCTCGCGGGATCGCGGAACGCGGTCTGCCGTAAGTGGTGAAAGCGCGCGAGGAACCACGAGCGGATCAGCGGCTCCGGCGCATCGACGTAGATCGAGAAGTCGAAGTAGTCGGAGACAAACCGCCGGCCCGGCGCGCCCGCGGCGAGGACATTGACACCCTCGAGCACGAGGATGTCGGGCCGATCGATCACGATCTTCTGATCCGTCACGTCGTACGCGAGGTGCGAGTAGACGGGCGCGGCCGCGCGCTGCCCCGACTTGACCGCATCGACGAAGCCGAGCAACGCCTTGGTATGGTAGCTCTCGGGAAAGCCCTTGCGATGCGCGATACCGCGCGCAGCGAGCTCGCGGTTCGGCAACAGGAAGCCGTCGGTGGTCACGAGCTCGACGGCCGGATGATTGCCCCATCGTCGCAGCAACGCGACGAGCACGCGCGCGGTGGTGCTCTTGCCGACGGCGACCGAGCCCGCGATGCCGATCACGTAGGGCACGCCCGCATCGTGGCGCTCGAGGAACGTCGACGTCACCGCGTGCAGCGCTTGCTTCGCCGCGACGTGCAGGTTGAGCAAGCGCGAGAGCGGCAGGTAGCAGTGCTCGACCTCGTCGAGCGAGAGGTGATCGCCGATCGTTCGCAGCGCGTCCAGGTCCGTCTCGTCGAGCGTCAGCGGCGTGTTCGCGCGCAGGCGCGACCAGCCGGCGCGATCGAACTTCGTGTACGTCATCGCGGCGAGTCTACCGCCGCGGCAGCACGGTCGCGATGGCGTCGCCACGTAGCCACTTCTCGACGAGGGCATCGTCGAACAACTTCGCCACCTGGCGATAGCGCGACGGCGAGAGGAACGACGCGGTCCGCGCGGGCTCGCGGCGCACGCCCTCCTCGCCCGGTCCGCTGTGGTGAAACCAGGTGTGCTTGCCGTCGACGATGATGAAACCGACGTGGCTATCGAGCCCGACGAGATAGATGCCGTCACCGCTCTTGCGAACGCGATCGACGAACGCATCGATGGGCTGATCCGAGGTCTGCCAGATGGGCTCCGAGGTCACGAGGCTCCGCGTGATAAAGGTCGAAGCTTGCTGGCCGAGCCGCGCGCGCTCGACGCGAAAGCCCGCGTGCAAGAGTGTCGTCGAGACGAAGTAGCCGCAGGCGATCGCGCCATCGTTCGGCTTTTGGCTCGTCCCGTTCATCGCCCACGCCGTGCCGTTCCACGCGGGGAGCAGCTCGTCACGAAGTGCTTCGATAAGCGTCACGCGCGCCGCCGCGATCGCGCGGGCCGGCTGGGTCTCGAGGTCACGTGCGAGCTTGACCCGCCGCGCCTCGAGGTTCTCGCGGACCTGCTCGTAGCTCGGCGGGGACGCCGGCGCGGGTGAGTTGCACGACAAGATTGCGATGCAGACGAGCTTCCACACGAACGCGGAACGCCCGGCGGACCGAGCTTGTTCCGATCGATTCAGGCGCCGAGCGTCGCGAGAACGCTCTGCGCGGCGTGATAGCCGCACATGCCATGCACGCCGCCGCCCGGTGGCGTCGATGACGAGCAGATGAAGATGTCGCGCGCGGGCGTCGCGTACGGATCGATGCGCGGCGCCGGTCGAAAGAACAGCTGGCGCAGATCCGAGATGCCGCCGTTGATGTCGCCGCCGATGTAGTTCGCGTTGTACGCGTTGAGCTCGCGCGTGTTCATCGTCGAGCGCGCGATCACGAGATCGCGAAAGCCGGGTGCATACGCTTCGACGTGCGACTCGATCGCCCTGGTGGCGTCGAAGGTCGAGCCGTTCGGCACGTGGCAATACGCCCACGCGACGTGTTTGCCGGCCGGCGCGCGCGACGGATCGAACAAGCTCGGCTGCGCGAAGATCACGAACGGGCGCTCGTCGATCGCCCCGGCGTGCACCGCGCGTTCGCTGCGCGCGACATCGTCGAGCGTGCCCGAGAGATGGATCGTCCCGGCTCGTGCGCAACGCGGATCGCGCCACGGCACGGGGCCGCGCAACGCCCAGTCGATCTTGAACACGCCCGGCCCGTAGCGGAACCGCTCGAGGCTGCGGCGATACGACGCCGGGAAGCGCTCACCTGCGATCGAGAGCAGCTGGCGCGGCGTCACATCGAACACGTAGGCACGTGCGCGCGGCAACTCGTCCAGCGCCGTCACGCGTTGCCCGAGGATGACGTCGCCGCCGAGCGAACGGAGCTTCGCGAGCAACGCATCCGTAATCGCACGTGAGCCGCCGCGCGCAATCGGCCAGCCCACGGCATGACCCGAGGCTGCGAGCACGATCCCGAAGGACATCGTCGCGAGTTTCTCGAGCGGGATCATCGCGTGCGCGCCGACACCCGCGAGCAGCGCCGGAACCGCGATGTCTTGAAACCGTGCCCGCGCGACGCCCGCGAGCGAACGGAATGCATCGAGGCCGAACCGTGCGAGCAGCATCGGGTGTTTGGGAAACTTCAGCGGCGCGAGGATCATGTCGAGCAGATCGTCGAACCGCTCGACGTACGGCTCGATCAACCGGCGATACGTTTCACCGTCGCGTCCGAGCTGCGCGACCGTGTCGTCGATCGATCGAGCGAGCGTGACGACGCGATCCGGCAGCACGTGGACGAGCGGCGTCGGTGGTTGGATCCACTCGACGTCGAGATCGAGCGCGCGAAAGAAGGGCGATGCGAGCCCGAGCGGATGCACCGTCGAGCAGACGTCGTGCAAGAAGCCCGGCGCAGTCAGCTCCTTCGTGCGGGTGCCGCCGCCGATCGTGTCGTCCGCCTCGACAACGACCGTCGACAAACCCGCACACGCAAGCGCCACGGCCGTCGACAGCCCGTTCGGCCCCGCTCCGATAACGACGACGTCATACGAGGTCAAGCGTGCCTCGGCCACAAGAAGCGGCGTAGGGCAGCGAGCTCGATGCGTGCGAACCGCCAGAGGAGCCACGCGACAAATGTCGGCATGCGAAGCAGGGGCCGGCGATCGCCGTGCACCTTCGCCAACTCGGTCGCAGGCGCATACAGGTTGCCCGTGCCCGTGTGCTGCGGTTCGTCGCTGATGTGCCAGCGCCTGAGCGCGTCGAGGAGCAGGCGCTCTGTCAGCGACGGTGCGATCGCGTGCAGTGCGAGACCGAGGGCGGCCGAACGCGGCACGTACCGCGTGCGTCGCGGATGCTCTGCGAGATCAGCGAGCGCTCGCGCGACATGCTCGGGAGACTGGACGGGCGGCAGCGCGTAGGGCGCACGCTGGAGCTCGTTCGCGGCGACCTGAAAGTGCTGCGTGTCGATCGCGTAAGGAAATAGCGTGCAGACATGGATGTCGGGCTCGTCCGCGAGCTCGACGCGCAGCGCCTCGGAGAGCCCGTGCACGCCGAACTTGCTGATCACGTACGACGGCACGAATGCCTGACCCACGCCGGAGAGCACAGAACCCACGTTGATCAGCGTACCTCGTCCCTGGCGGCGAAAGATCGGGACGGCCGCGCGTGCGCCGTAGATCGACCCGTAGAGGTTTGTCTCGATCACCCGCTGATGCGGTTCGACCGGTCCCTCCTCGAGCAACGCGTAGAGGGTGACGCCCGCGTTGTTGACCCAGACGTCGATGCGACCCCATTCGACGAGGGCCGCCTGCGCGAGCCGGTCGACCTCGGCTTCCTTCGTGACGTCGGTCGGGACGACGATCGCACGGCCACCGAGTGCGAGACACTCGCGGGCAACATCCTCGAGTGCCTCGCGGCGCCGGGCCGCCAGAACAAGCCATGCACCCCGCCCTGCGAGCTCGATCGCGGCGGCGCGACCAAGCCCACTCGAAGCACCCGTGAGGACAACAACCCGTTCGCGCATGATGCGACCCGCTGCACCTCGTATGCCGCCGATTGACAACCGGCCATGTGCCACGCAAGCTGTGACCTCGTCCGTCGATCGATGGGCCGCTGATCGGTCGTTCCGGATCCGGCGGAGCGGTGTCATGTCTTCTCTCGACGAACAACTCGCAGACCTCACGCGCGGCGCCGCGGAGGTGATCGAAGCGAGTGAATTGCGCGCCAAGCTCGAGCGCGGCACGCCGCTGGTCGTGAAGCTCGGCGCAGATCCGACAGCGCCCGATCTGCACCTCGGTCACTCGGTGGTGCTCGATGCGATGCGACGGTTTCAGGACCGCGGCCATCGCGTGCAGTTCTTGATCGG
The DNA here is from genome assembly GCA_030857175.1 of Myxococcota bacterium. Lineage (GTDB taxonomy): Bacteria > Myxococcota_A > Polyangia > Haliangiales > Haliangiaceae > JABFXX01. The sequence goes on from JALZOJ010000026.1 coordinate 88,088, forward strand.
CGACTTCACGGGCGCGATCGGCGATCCGAGCGGCCGCAACACGATGAGGCCCCGCTCCAGATCGCACCGACCACGCTCGCGCATGCCCTCGTCGCGACCGGTCTATCGACGAGTCGCAACGACGCGCGGGAGAACGTGAAGAGCAAGGCGATCTCCGTCGATGGCGCGCTCGCGACCGACGCGGCCGCCACGCTCAACCCCGGCACGTATGTCCTGCGCAAAGGGAAGAATCGGTTCGTCCGCCTGATCGTCGCGTGATAAACTGCGGCGGGTCTGAAAGTCTTGCACGCGATGTGGAGCGGCTGCGAGCTGCGCGCGACCACGGACCTCGCGCGCGTCAGTTGACGGCGAACGTCGCGCGAATTCCGCGCAGCGCAGCGCGCGGATAGATCGTGTGGTGCTGCTCGTCGGGCATCGCGTCGTGGATCCACGTCACCGGCGGTGCGTAGATGCGCAGCTGCGTGACCAGCGTCGCGACCGCTTCGAGCATCGGCGGATGATCGGCGGTCGCGATGTAGAGCCGTTTCGGCCCCGCGGTCCACCACGCGAGGCGCGCGCCCGCATCGCGCACGAGTGTCTGCCCATTCCACCACAGGCTCGGATCGGCCGCGATGTACGCGTCGAACAGCCCCGGCTCGACGACAAACGTCTCGACCACGAAGAGCCCGGCGAGCGATTCACCGATGATCGCGGACTCGGCGCTCGTGCGATAGCGGCGCGCGATCTCCGGCTTCAGCTCGTCGCGCAGGAACGCGCGAAACTTGTCGGCACCGCCGGCGTGCGGCGCCGCCTGCTGCTCGTCGGGCACCGTCGTCGGCCCGACGAGATCGCGCCGGCGCTCGGTGTTCTCGATCCCGACGACGATCACTGGCCGGATCACCGCGTTCTTGATCGAGACGTCGACCGCACCGACGACGTGCGGAAAATCTTCCGCCATGCCGCCGTCGGGCATGTAGAGGACCGGATAGCGCTCGGTGCTCTTCGCGTACTCCGGCGGTACGTAGACGTTGATCACGCGGCGTTCACCGAGGACCTTCGACTCGAGCTGGAACGTGTCGCCGAGCTCGGCGCGAAGCGGTGATGCGGCGGGTCGCGCCGGCTGACCGGGCGAGCCACACGCGACGAGCACGAACAGCCACGCACGCATCTAACCGTTACCGTGAGCTCGCGGGCGTGCACGGCGCGAGGACGCGCACGTCGTTCACGCGCGTCATTCGCTTGGTCTCGAGCACTGCGAGCTGCCGCTCGAGCTCGGCATTTTGGGGTGCACGCTCGAGCTGCTCCGCCAGTGCCTGCATCTGGACGTTGATCTCCATGATGGCAAGCGACATCCGGAACTCGAAGTATGTCTCCATCAACCGGTTGCACAGCATCGCCGCGCGCTGCGGACTCTTGTCGCGGACGGTGACGTCGAGGATCATCGTGCCGGATCTCCGCTTCACGCTGATCGCTTTGGCAGAGAGCTCTTCGCGCGCATCTTCGCGAATCCGCCGCAAGATGGGCTCGCTTCGCATGACCTCGGCCTCCGTCGCGAGAAACACATCGGCGGCGCTACGTTCCGTGAACACGAGGGCGCCACTCGCGCGCGGTCCCTTGTCACCCGTACACCCCGCGGCGACGACGACAATCAGCGCGAGGCGATACACGCCGCGGTTGTAACTCAGGTGGACGGACCCCGGGAGGTTTCGATTTTGAATAAGGACGGGGGCTTGGCGCGTTCTCGTCTCCATGCGCCCCGCGATCGCGATCCTCGCGCTTCTGCTCGCCACTACCTCGGCCACCGCGGCACCACACGTGCTGCGCGACGGCGCTAACCATCACCTCGGCGACGACAGTTTTGTCGCTCGGTTCGGCCGCGCTCCGACCAACGCCGATGGCGAGGCGCTGCGCATGCGGGTGCACCTCGAGTACGTCCGCGACGAGCTCGCCGCACGGCCCGCGACCTCGCGCGCACTCGAGGCGCGGCGCGCCGAGCTCCTCGGCTACCTCGGTGAGTACATCGCGAAGGGCATCACGCCGCAGAACACGTTCGTCCCGTTTCGCAACCCGGTGTTCATCGACGCGAGCGGCAACATCTGCGCGGTCGGGTACCTGATCGAGCGCTCGATCGGCCGCGCCGTGCCCGAGGCGATCGCGCAGGCGCACCGGCTCGACTACCTCGAGGACATCGCGGTCGCCATGCCGGAGGTCGCCGCGTGGATCGCGTCGTCGGGGTTCACCGTCGACGAGCTCGCATCGATCCAGCCCGGCTATCCCGGCCCCGAGGTCATGCACCTCATGGGCTGGCTCACGCGTCGCGCCAATCCGAATGCGCCGGGCGACACGGACGGCTGGCAGGATCCGCTCGGCGAAGCGCTGCCCGAGAACGGCCCCTACCGCCAGGAGATCGACGGCACGGTCATGCAGGGCCGGTTTGCCCGCAAGCAGATGGTCGGCGTCTGGACGCGCAAGCGTGAGGGTAGGATCCTCGGCAAGGGCACGTTTCGGCGCGGCGCCGCGACCTGGGAGAGCTTTCGCCTCGACGGCTCGCGCCTCGCGATCGGCCCGTTCGCGAACAGTCACGCGGAAGGCGAGTGGAAGATCTTCCACCCGAGCGGCCGGCTCGCTGCGGTCGGCACGATGCGCGACGGCCAGCGCCACGGGACCTGGAAGTTCTTCTACGACAATCAGGCGAGCAGCAAGCTCGCGGTCGGCCCGTTCGTTCAGGGCCACACGGTTGGCGGCTGGAAGCACTTCGACGAAGTGGGCGCGCTCGTCGCGAAGACCAAAGGCGCGGCGTGGGAGGGCATCACGCTCGAGATCGAGCCGAACGCGGCCGGCGTGCGCCACGAGATCCACCAGGGCATCCCCGCCGAGGACAATCGCCTCGACGGGCTCTACCTCGGTAAGGACCGGCTCTACGTGAACGAGGACGGCGAGATGTTCGACGGCGACTCGAACCAGCTCGAGAAGACCGAGACCGGTTGGGTCGCGCGCGCGTGCAAGTGGTCGAAGAAGCGCAAGGCCGCCGCAAGAGCCGGCAACGCGTCGACCCTGCACGACATGATGCTGAAGGAGCGCTGGAAGGACGGCGAGCCGGCGGTAGACCAGTGCACCGGCGCCTCGGTCGCCGTCAGCGCCGCACGCGCGAGCCGCTACGAGCTGATGATCCGCTCGCGCTGGCAGACCCACGCACCGATCCCGGCGTGGGACATCGATCCGCAGCCGGCGGCGCCGGCTGACCCCGAGGAGGACATCGACCTTGGCGTCAACGACGAGGACCACGACGACCGCGACGCGATCGGCGGCGCAGACAATCCCCTAGACATGGCGACGTACCTCACACGGCACGCTACCTGGTACATCGAGTGGCCTCACGTCGATGCGACGTTCGTCGCGCTTTACCGGTCCCTACCCGGTTATGTGACGACCGAAGGCTGAATGTTCGCGTTCTGTCTCACGTTGAATAGAGTGAAGAAGTCATGTGCCGCATGTTCGGGATGGCCGCTCGTTCGCCCATCTCTTCACACGAATGGTTGATCGAAGGGCCGCGCAGCCTGCGCGCCCTCTCCCACGAGCACTGCGATGGCTGGGGCATCGCGACGCACGACGGCGCCTGGCAGCTCGAGCGCGGCACCGACTGCGCGGCGGTCTCGGAGCGCTACACGGCGCTCGCACGCGAACCGGCCGCCCTCGCGATCGCGCACGTTCGCAAGGCGACCGTCGGCCGCACGGCGCTGTCGAACACGCATCCCTTCCAGCGCGACAACTTCGTCCTCGCGCACAACGGCACGATCACGAACGTGCCCGCGCTCCTCGCGCGCACCTCGCCGGAGCTCCAAACGTTCGAGGGCGACACCGATAGCGAGCGCTTGTTCGCATTCGTGCGCACGCACATCGCCAACGCAGGTGATGTCGAGCGTGGCGTGTGCGCCGCCGTTCGCACGCTGCGCACGCTCGGCGAGATCGGGTCGGCGAGCTTTCTGTTCGCGACGCCGACGGAGCTCTACGCGCATCGCGCGGGTCGCTCGCTGTTCACGCTCGCCCGCGAGGACGCGACGCTGATCGCGAGCGAGCCGCTCACCGCCGAGGCGTGGATCGAGATCCCCGAAGGCGCGGTCGTCGCGCTCGACACCTACGCCGTGCACGCGCTCGCCGCGTGATCACTCCATGACGTCTTCGAAGCCCGCGGCTTCGATCTCGGCGCGCCGGCGCGCCACGCGGTCCTCGATCCCCTGCGACGAGCCTTCGGGCAGCGTCGAGCGTTCCGCGACGAGCGCGAGCGCGACGACGTGCTTGCACGGCTGGATGCTGCTCGGGCAGCTGCAGCCGTAGCGCGAGAGGTCTGCGGTGACGAACAGCTCGTATTCGTCCTCGCCGCGATAGCGTCCCCAGCGCACGTCACCGTCGACGCCCGCCTTCTTCCACATCTTGGGATCGGCGATGCCCTCGGCGACGGAGAGCCGCGTCCCCGCGAATCGGCGCACGCGCTTCTCCGCTCCGTTGCCGCGCCGGTTCTGGCGCTTGCTCGCCACCGTCTTCGCGATCGTCTTCGCGGTCTCGAGGCCCTCGCGCGACAGCTCGTTGAAGCTGACGTCGAGCTCGGCGAGCGCGCCGAACGAGGTCTTCGCGCGCGCCATCGCCTGGACCATGTCGTCGGTGAGCTCGAGGTTCGTGAGCGCGAGGTGTGTGAGCTGCGCCGCGAGCGGCAGCCGGCCCAGCCTGCCGAACGTCTTCGGATCGAGGAGCCCGTCGCTGATGCCGAGGTGCGTGAGCGCGGGCAGGTCGAGCGTCTCGAGCAGGCTCACGAGGCGCGTCGCCGAGAAGCCGTTGACGGCGACGTGCAGCTCGCGAATTGGCAGGCGCAGCGGCAACACGCACTCGAGCTCCGTGACGCGCAGCTCGAGGCGCTCGAGCGAGCCGGGCACGGAATCGGCGGTGAGCACGAGCTTGCCGGCGGTGACCGAGAGCGTGCGCAGCGAGCGCTGCACGAGGCGCGGCGGCAAGCGCTCGCCAACCGACTCCAGCGTGAGCGTACGGAACGAGTCGGCCGCGTGCTCCACGATCAACGCCTCCATATCTGCAGTCGGCGGACGGCGCAGCGTGATGCCACGCAGCGCCTCGCAGACGCGCAACCTCAGCACGTGCTCCCACTGCGCGAGCGTCATCCAATCGAGCGGTGCCTCCTCGATCGTATCGACGAGGCCGTTGCGCCAGAGGAGCGTCACCTTCGTGCGCGGAACGTCGGGCACGAACCGCGCCTCGTGCAGCTTCAAGTAGCGCTCGAAGCGCGTCGTCTCTTCCTCGCCGCCGTCGGTCGCCTTGATCCCGAGCGCGATCAGCTCCCCCATCGGATCGCCCTGCTCTTGCAGCCAGTCCGCGTACACCGTGTAGTGCTCGCGCGCGTCGCTCGCGCGGATCTGCTGCTCGAGCTCGGGATGGCGCGCGTCGGCCGTGCTCAGGTGCTCTACCGGCGGCGGCGTGAGGTACCGGAAGATCAGCTCCTCGAGTAGCGTCGGTGACGCGAACACGTCGGTGACCTGCGCGTGCTCCTCGAGCCACGCTTCGAGCTCGTGGCCGGTCGGCGGGCGGCCGAGCGTCTCGCAGTACTTGTCGAGATCGCGGCCCACGATCTCGGTGCGCCGCACCTCGATCTGCTCGTCCTTCACGAGCTCGGCGAGGAGCTTGCGAGCCGCCACCAACCGGTCCATCTTCGCATCATAGCCCGTGTCGAAACTGGGAGAGTCACTCGCGGCGAAGCTCGACGACTGCATCGTCGAAAATTTCGGCGATGTCTACGTGTTCGAAATCGAGCTGAAGAGCATCGAGAAGAAACACGACCTCGACGATCCGGAGGTCATCGCGGCGATCGCGACGGTCGCCGATGTCGGCGCCGCACAACAGCGGTTGATCGCACAGCCGCCCGCCGCGCTCGTCAAAGGACTCGCGCGGGCGCTCGACAAGACACTACGGGAGCCAGCCGCGCTCCTCGTGAGGGCACTCCTCGACGGTGCGAAGCGAGCAGCCGCGGCTCCTGCACCGGCCGCCGCACCTGGAAAGAAGTCGAAGCCCCTGCCCGCGTTCGCGCGGCCGGAGCGCTTGCCGCCACTCGCGATCGCGCACGCTCAGGGCAAGCGCGCGAGCGCAGCGGACGTCGAAGCGTTCGTGCGCACGCTCGCGACGACCAAGCTCGGTGATCCGCCCGACGCGCCGTACACCGCGGACTCGCTCGCGCAGCTCGGTCGCGCACTCGCGCTCGGCTGGCTCTCGCACGGCGCGGAGCCGAAGCATGTTTGGGGTGCGTGGGCGGCCGGTCACTTTCCCGACGACGCGACCGCGCGTGACCTCTGCATGATGGCCGCCGAGCTCGGTCCGCGCGTCGGACAGTTCTCGAAGGCGCAGATCCTCGTCGACGTGATCGCCGCGATGGGCACGCGCGCCGCGATCGAGGCACTGCACATACTCTCGACGAAGGTCAAGACGCGCTCGGTGAAGGACCGCGCACGTGCGGCGTTCGACGCGGCGGCGAAGCGAACCGGCATCTCGGAGCACGACCTCGCCGACAAGCTGATCACGGACGACAAGCCGGTCGGCAAGGACTTCGTTCGTCGTCTCGAGCAGCGCATGGTGACGGCGTCGAAGATGTCGGCCGTCGAGCTGATCGAGAACATCCTGCAGCGCGATGCGGTGCGCCAGCGTGCGCGCGGTATCGTGTTCGGCGCGCAGACGAAGTCGAAGGTCGTGACGTTCACGATCGGCGAGGACGGCGAGCTGCTCGACATCGAGGGCGACGAGTACACGCTCCCGAAGGACGCGAACGTGATCGTCGTGCACCCGATCGATCTGTCGGAGAAGCAATTGAAGAAGTGGCGCGCGCAGATCGCGGGCGCGCCGTTCAAGCAGCTCGATCGGCCGATTCGCGCGTTCTCGTCGCAGCGGGCGATGACGAAGCACTTGAAGTCGATCGAGCGCACGACGCAGGGCTCGGTCTTCGGGCTCGAGCACCTAGGCTGGCGACGCGGCGCCGTGATCGGTGGACGCCTCTCGTCGATGACCCGCGAGCTCGACGGCGTCACGGCCACACTCGAGATCGAGCCCGGCATCTACGTCGGGCGCGGCATGCCGGCGAGCGAACAGCGGATCACGAAGATCGCGATCCGCGGCGAAGGCTCCGCGCGTGCGATGGTCGAGATCACGCGAGAGCTCGAGACGCTAGCGCGGCGCACGCGCGAGTAGATACGTGCGCTGGCTCGGATACTCGACGCCGGGATACGGCGCGCGATCGAGCCGCGCTTCGAGCGCGAAGCCTGCGTCGGCGAGCGCGGCCGTGACGTCCTCGGGCCGATGCAGCACGAAGTCGAGCGACGTCGGCGCGCCGAACAGCTCGTCGACGTGGACGATGTCGACGCCGACGTGAAACGACAGCGCGACGAGCCCGCCCGGGACGAGCACGCGTGCGAAGTCGCGAAGTGGCGCGACGAGCTCGTCGCTGCGTAGGTGCACGATCGCGTAGAACGCGGCGATGCCGCCGATCGAGCCGGGCTCGTACGGCAGCGCGAACATGTCGCCGACGCGAAAGGGAATTCCCGGGTGACTCGCCTTTGCCTCCTCGATCATCGCCGGCGAGAGGTCGACGCCTTCGACCGTCGCCCCGCGCGAGGCGAGGTAGCGCGCGATCTGACCGGGACCGCACCCGACGTCGAGAATCGTGCCGCGGCAGCCTTCGGCGAACGCGTCGAGGAACGCGCGGTCGAGCGGCTTTCCCGCGAGCTCGTCGAGCAGATGCTCGCGGTACGCACGCGCGACGGTCTCGTAGCCACGGCGAAGTGCGTCGGCGCGCGGGTCACTCACGGCTCGCTCGCGACCCAGGTCCCCGCACACACCGCCGCACCCTACACCGACCACCCGTCGGGGTGCACTGTGACTTCGGCACGTCCGTCGCAGTATCGAAGGTCATGCTCGACCTCCTCCGCTACACCGCGTTGACGTACGGGGTGTTGTTAGCGGTTTTCTCGCTGCTTGCCCTCGTCGGCCCCGCGCGGCGCCGTGCCTAACGCGCAACGTTTTCCGCACGATCGTGTCATCGCGGCACGTCTGCTCGCCAGGCCGGGCTCGCTTTGTACGCGAGCCCGAGCCCGTCAGTGCTGGGTGATGCGCGCGAACCGGGTCGGCTTACGGCCTTGGGTGCGGGCCGCGGCGCAGTCGTAGCGCATCGTCGAGACCTGGATCAGCTCGAGCGTCTGCGGTGCGGCTTCGCTGCCCATGCGGTACGTGATCGTGTCGAGGTCATCGCCGTTCCAGGCGTAGGTCTCCTCGTAGTCGATGACGGAGGGATCGCTGCCCGTGAACACCTCCGAGGTCGCGCGGTACTGGGCGTCGAACGACAGGACGCCGACGTACGCGCCATTGCCCGTGTCCTGCGTGATCTGGCGCGCCACCTCGTCGTACGTCCACGTCGTCGTCGCGCCGCTCTCGGGGATCGCGGCGATCAGGCGGTCGTACGCGTCGTAGACCAGGTCGTAGACGAACGAGTCGGTACCGTTCGTGATGATCTCGCGTGTCGGCTGGCCCGCGCCGATGAAGTTCGAGAACGCGTAGGTCCACGCGTCCGAGTAGTCCTCCGACGAGTACGAGTACGTGTAGCTGAGGAGGCTGTCGTCCGCGCCGTAGCTCGCGGTGATCTCTGCCTCGCTGCCGTCCCAGCCGCTCACGGAGAGGATGTTCGTGACGTTCCACCCGGCCCACGTGTAGTCGGTCGTGTCGACGGTGCCCGACTCGACCCAGACACCGTTCGCGTGCTTGAGGCGATCCTGGGTGTCGTAGTTGAACGCGTACCGCAGATCCGGCGTGGTCGCGCCGTAGAACGCAATGTCCTCACCACACACGACGTTGGTCGCGAGCGACTTCAGATGGGGCGTGTTGGTCGCGCTCGGCAGCGCCTTGTCGTTTGGGGTTTCGGTGGGGGACGTCGTGCACGCCGCGAGCAGCAGCGCACAGCCGAAGAGTTTTGTTTGCATGCCGGTTGGGACCGCGACTCGCGATCCTTGGCGAGCGACGTCACGAACGCGCGATAACGCGGCGCTGCGTGCGCGTCTCAGAGCGGGCAGTTGTAGCTGTACGTGTGGATCTCCACCGTCGTCAGCTCGTGCGGCGCGAATTCGCTGCCCTGGCGATACGTGATCGTGCGCAGGCGATCGCCCGACCACTCATACAGCTCCTGGCTCGCGATCACCGACGCGCCGGTGCCGTCCCACGTCTCCGAGAGCCGACGGTTCGCCTCGTCGAACACGATCACGCCGCGCCACGCGCCGCGGCCGGTGTCGATCGTGATCGTGCGCGCGTCGTCGTCGTACGTGTAGATCGTCGCGACCCCGCCGGCCTCGGGCGCGGTGCGCGCGATGCGTCCCATCGCGTCGTAATCGAGCTGATACATCTCCGACGCGCCATCGACCGTGAGCTGTTCGCGCGTGGGCTGACCGTTGTCGGTGAACGCCGAATACACGTGCCGCCGCTCGTCGCGGTAACCGCCGTCGATCCGCGTGCGCGTGTACTCGAGCAGGTCGCCGAGCGTCGAGTACTGCGCCGTCGTCTCCGAGCGTGCGCCGTCGGCGGCGCGCATATACAGATAACGTTGCATCTGGTCGAGGTTGTCCCACTCGTACGTCATGTGGTCCTCGATGCCAATGGCGTAGCGCCCGCGCGCCGACGCGAGGCGGCCGAGCTCGTCGTAGCTATACCGATACGAGATGTCGACGCGCTTGCCGTCGTAGCTGATGTCGGTCGCGCACGCGTTCGTCGTCGTGCGTGTCTGGAGGTCGGGCGCGATCGCGGCGCTCGGCAGCTTGTCCTTGGTGGGCGCGCTGCAGGCCGCGAGCAAGACGATCAAGCGCTTCATCGCTGGACTCCGACGGACAGGACCGCCCCGAGGCTGAGCGTCGAGTCCCAGTGCGCCGCCATCGCGTCGCCGCGCCGGAGCACGAAGCTATTCAGCTCGGTCGCGAGGTGGAGCGATGTGCCGGCACCGAGCGCGACGCCGACGCTGCCGCCGGCACCGAACAGCGCGCCGCTGATCGTGCGCGATGGCGCGTTGCCCTCGGTCGCGAATCGCTGGTGGAGCATCGCGGCCCCGAGCTGGACCTGCGCGGTCAGCGAGATCCGGCCGAGCACCCACACGTGTGAGACGCGCGCGTCGGCCGTGAGCTCGTCCGTGGCGGTCGCGAGGAACGCGTTCTCCGAACGCTCGCGGCACGCAGCGAGGCGCGGCGTGACGGTGACCCAGCCAAGGTCGATCGCGTAGCCGGCGACGACGCCAAGACAGAAGTCACCACCGTCGACGATCGGTGTGCGCGCGAGGAGTCCGGCCTCGATCGAATCACGCCGCACGCGCTCGAGCCCCTTCGACGCGACGCGCACGTACTCGACGCGCGCGAGCCCCTTGTCCTCGATGCGCAGGTCCTCACCCGCTGCGACGGTGACCGCGCCCTCGAGCAGGTGCGTCTGGAGGCGCTGGCGAATGAAGTAGCGCCCTGCCCGCACGTTCACGCGGCGCATCCGATCGTGCACGCCGACCTCGGCGATCACCGGACCGTCTGCGTTGCCCGCGAGGACGAGCACGTCGCGTCCATCGGGCGTGCGCAGCTGCGCGCGTGCGGGGCCGAGCGTGCCGGGACGTGTGAGGACGACGGCATCGCGGCCGGCGAGCTCGTCGCGAAACGTCGGGTGCTGCGTGCCCGCGAGCGTGCGGCTCGATGCGCGGAGTGTTGCCGCGCGCGCGTAGTCGTACGCTTCGGTCGTCGTGACGTCACCATCGCCGTCTTCGTCGGCGGGGCCCGCCAGGCCCGAGACGAGGAAGTGTGTGAAGAACGAGCCCTTGATCGCGTCGGACTCCTGCGCTTGCTCGCTCGCCGCGCTCGCGGTCCAGAACACGACACCGTCCGCGGCGAGCGTGTCGCCGAGCTGGATCGGAAACGCGGGCACCGTCGTGCCGCCCTTCACGCGCGTGAGCGCGCCCGAGCGGCACGCATCGACCACGAGCAAGCGGAACGCGGCCGGCGAGCCACGCACGAGCTGCTCGATCTGCGAGAGCGCGAGGTTCGTGGTGCCGAGGTGCAGGCGCTCGGCGTCGGCGTGCCCGGAGTAATAGACAACAAGCATCGCGTCGGTGCCGCCCGTTTGGCGAATGCGGGCATTCAGAGCGATCAGCGCAGCGCGCGCGGTCTCGGCATCTCCGCCGCGAATCACGACGACATCACCGGGCAGAAAGCCGCCGAGCCCGATCAGCGTCGCGGCGAACCGATCCGCGTCGTGCTCGGCGTAGCGCAGGCGCTGCTCGTCCTTGTCGCCGGCGTCGTTGCCGAGCACGAGCGCGTAGCGCGTCACGGCACCCGCGGGTGATGCGAGCGCGCACAGGAGCAGCAGCACGCGGATCATCGCGGGACCTTGAGGAGCGTGAACCGATCGATCGTGCAGCCCGCGGGCGGCGCGGCCGGATCGAACGGCGCATCGCAGAAGATCGCCGTCACGATCTCGTCGCCGAGCGTCGCATCGAGCTCGATCGCGAGTGGCAGCACGCGCTCGCGCCCCGCCTCGACCTCGCGCGGCGCGATGTAGATCGTGCGCTTGCCCGCAGCGTCGTCGCCGTAGGCCGCGAACCACGCGCGCGCGAACGTCGTCGTGAACAGCTGGATGCGATCGCCGGGCACGACGGTCTCGAGCGGCTTGCCGCGGCGAACGACGCTGCCGTGCGCGACGAAGTAACCTGCGATCGCCGCGCCCTTCGTGCGGACGAGCTCGGGTTGCGGCTTGGGCCATAGCACGAGCAGCGCGACCGCCGCGGCGAGCACCGTCGACGCGACCGCGATCCGCCGTCGCCACCGCATCGGTGTCGGCAGGTTGAGGGGCGGCGGAACGAACGTGCGCCGCACCGCGAGCGCGTCGTCGAGCAACGGCCGACAGCGCACGCATGTCGCCGCGTGATCGCGCATCGCGGCGGCATCTGCCGGTGGAATCTCACCTGCGACGAGGCGGTCGGCCGCGAGCTCTGAAACGTGGGTCCAGATCATGCCACTCGCTCCGTGATGCGTAGACGCAGCCGCTTCGCGAGGTCGCCAACATGGCGCCGCGAGTAGCCGCATAGCTCGGCGATCTCTTCGTGGGTGAGCTCGTCGCAGTAGAGGTACACGGCGAGCGCGGCATCGTCCTCGGAGAGCCCGGCGAGGATCTCGCACGCGAGCGCACAGGTCTCGCCGCGTGCTGGTGCGACCGCGCTCCAGCTCGCGCTCTCGATCGCGACGAGACGCGTGCGGTTCTTGCCGTCGCGAATGCGATTGAGGCACGCGTGCGTCGCGGCGGCATAAAGATACGTCGAGGCCGAGCTGCGCGCCTCGAAGCGCTCGGGGCTGCGAAAGATGTCGAGGAAGACGTCCTGCACGACATCGCGCGCGTCGTCGTCGTTGCGGAGCAGCCGCCGCGCGCGCCGAAACACCGCGTGCGCGTGCTCGCGGTACAGCTCCTCGACGTTCCTGGTCACGGCGTCACCACGATCCGCAGCGGCTCGTTGTCGGCGGCCTCGGCGAGCTGATACGCGCGCCGCGCACCACACGCCGTCTTGACCGCGCCGCTCGCGACGCAGCGATCGATCATCGTGCGTTGCGCGGCGCCCGGCTCGGCGGTCGTGTAGCGGCGCAGGTGATAGCCGGCGCTGACCGGCCCGCCGAGATAGTCAGCCGCTTGCGTCCCGGCGGCGACATCTTCGCTCGCGTAGACGAGCGCGTGCGCGCGATCGAGGCCGTGCGGTGTCGGGCGCGCCGCGTCCGGATCGTCGACGACGAACACGTAGGCCTCGGCGAGCTCGACGCCGTCATCGAACGCAAAGCGAACGATCGCCGGCGGCGGCAGCGGCACCGAGACGCGAAACGTCGACGGGAACTCGACCTCGACGGGCACGGTCGTCATCACGATGCCGGGCCCGCCTGCGCCGCCGCTGTCTTGCCACATGAGTGCAAGGCCGCCGACGTCGGGCGTCTTGCCGGGCGCGACGAACGTCCCGGTCAGCGTGAACATCGGCTCGCCGACATAGCCGCTGTCGGCGAGTGGATCGCAGCCAGTCAGCAAACAGACGAGCAAGACCGGGCGCATCAACGCATTTGGAACGTGGAGCCGGATTCACGGCGAACGTTCGCGATGACTCGACCTGACGCATCGCGACGGCGGCAGCGCAGCAGCCGCTGTCGCAGTTACAACGCGATTACTTCGGTGTGCGGGCTTTCCACTTTTCCAGCAGAGCGACCTCGCGGTCGCGCTTCGGGCCTGCACGCAGCGCGCCCGGATCGCCCTTCGGCGGCTCCTTGCCCTTCGCCTTGTTCTCCTCGGCGACATGCGCGGAATGAAGATGGCGGCGCTCGATCTCCGTCGGATACCAGTCGAGGATCGCCTTCGCGGTGTCGTCCATCGTGCGGAATCTGAGACCGGTTGCCTCGGCGCTGTCGTTGCCCCACCGGTGAAAGCCGGCGTACTTGTCCTTCGGCGGGATCCAGATCGGGAACGAGTCCTCGCCGGCCATCTCGTTCGCCTCGAGCCACTCCGTCGGCACCCACTCGAGCTTCGCCGCCTTCGGTCCTGCCGCCCTCACACAGCTCGCGAGAACATCGCCCCAGCGCGCCGGCTTCGACGGACCGATCGCGTTGAAGACGCCGGTCGTCTCGTTCTCGACCATCGTGATCAGCCACTCGGCGAGATCGCGCACGTCGATCCACTGCAGCGGATCGTCGGGCGAGCCCGGCGCGAGCAGCTCGCCACCCGCGGCGATGCGCACCGGCCAGTACGTGAAGCGATCCGTCGGATCGCCGGGTCCGACGATGTAGCCCGGCCGCACGATCGCGGTGCGTCCCGGGAACGCGGCCTCGGCCGCTTGCTCGCACAGCACCTTGAGCGGGCCGTAGTTCTGGAACTGGTCGCCCATGGTCTCGACAGTCGGATCTGCCATCGTCGCGAGCTTCACCGTTTCGTCGCCGCCGGTCGCGGGCGTCGACTTCTCGTCGTACGCCGAGATGCTCGAGATGAAGATGTAGCGCGACGCGTTCTTCGACAGCAGCTCCGCCGACGCCTTCACCATGCGCGGGAAGTAACCGCTGTTATCGATCACCACGTCCCACTGCTTGCCGGCGAGCTGCTCGAGCCCCTTCGGCGTGCCGGTGGGATGCAGCAGCTTGCCGTCGGGTCCCTTCTCGTCGTCGGCGGGCAACTCGGGATCGCGGTTGCCGTACAGGTGCTCGACCTTCTGCGTGAGCGGCAAAAACTTTTCGCGCTTGCCGCGATTGAAGATCGTGACGGTATGCCCGCGCGCGATCGCTGCATCGATGGTCTTGGGTCCGAGGAACCCGGTGCCGCCGAGGATCAAGATGCGCTTCTTCTTCACGACGACAGGCGCCGGCTTCGCCGGACTGCTGCTGGTCTTGGAACAACTGGAGGCGAGTCCGAGGACACCCGCGGCAATGCCACCGCGCAGCAGGTCTCGGCGATTGAATGTCGACATCGCGACGACCGTATCGCTCTCGCGTGGTCGAAGAAAAATGTTTTCTGCGCGCGTCGCACGCGTCGCACGCGTCGCAGCATCACATTTCGAACGGCGGTATCACGCGACGGATGAAACCGTTTTGAACCGCCCGTGCACTGTGTGGGCATGAGGACTCCCATCGCGCTGGTCGTGGTCACGAGCGCATGTGCCGCCGCGGCGCCTTCGGCGACGGTTGTCGGCGTGCCGATCACGGCTGCCACCGTGAGCGAGGTTGCGACGACGGCACCGATCGTGCGCGAGGTCATCACCGCGCCGTTCGCGCTGACGGCGACCGACGGTAGCGGGCTCGTGCTCACGCGCATCCACGCGAAGGCGGTGATGGAAGGACCGCTCGCGTTCACCGAGCTCCATCTGTGGTTTCTCAACACCGAGGCCCGGAGCCGCGAGGGCACGTTTCAGATCACGTTGCCGCAGCATGCGGCGGTCTCGCGGTTCGCGATGGAGAGCGAGCCCGGCCAGTGGATGGAGGCCGAGGTCGTGCCGAAGCTCGTCGCGCGGCGCGCGTATGAAGACTTCCTGCACCGCCGGCAGGATCCGGCGCTGCTGGAGAAGGCCGCAGGCAACCAGTTCACCGCGCGCGTGTTTCCGATCTTCGCGCATGCAGAGAAGCACCTCGTGATCAGCTACAGCCAGGAGCTGCCGGGGAAGCGCTACACGCTGCCGCTGCGCGGATTGCCGCGTGCGTCGCGCGTCGATGTCGAATTCGCGCACGTCGGCAGCGACGGCAAGCGCAGCGTCGAGAAGCTCGCGCAGCGCGACTGGGTCGCAGACCGCGACTTCGTGTCGTCGGCAGCCTCGAGCGCGGCCGCCGTCGGTGCCGGCGGGCTCGTCGTCGCGCAGGTCGAGCTCGGTGGCACGAGTGGCCGCGATGTCCCGCGCGGCATCACGCTCCTCGTCGACACCAGCGCGTCGCGCGCGCTCGGCTTCGAGCGGTACTTGCGATCGGTGAAGAAGCTCGCTGTTGACCTACGCACGACGTGGGGCGACGCGCTGCCGCTGCAAGTCGTCGCGTTCGATCAAGACACGCAGCTCGTGTTCGACGGGCGCATCGACGAGCTCGGCGAGTCGCACATGAGGAAGCTCGCCGAGCGCGGCGCCGCGGGTGCCTCGAACGTCGGGCAAGCGATCGAATGGATCGCGCGGCACGGTGTGAAGTCACGGGTCATGATCGTCGGTGACGGCGTGATCACCGCCGGCCCCGAAGGCCGCGCACTACAGACCATCGCCGAGCAACTCGCGACGGTGGAGCGCATCGATGTCGTGCTCGTCGGCGGCTTACGCGACGACCGCGCCGCCGAGACGATCGTTCGAAGTGGCCTGCCTCGCGCCGGCGCGGTGCTCGATCTCGAGACCGATGCCGTCGCGACCGCCATCGGCGTTGCCGTCGTCACGAACATCGCGCTCGAGGTGCCGGGTGCGTCCTGGGTGTATCCGCGCAGCGTGCCGAGCGCGCGTGCCGGCACGAAGGTGATGGTGTTTGCTCGCATGCCGTCGGTCACGCCGGTGATCGAGATCGTCGCGGGTGGCGTGAAGCGTCCGCTGCACGTGCTCGCCGGAACGCAGCCGCTCGTCGAGCGCGCGGTCGCGAGCGCCGAGATCGACGAGCTCGAAGCTTCGCTCGCGACCACGAAGGGCGATCTCGCGAAGCAGGTGCGCACGAAGATCGCGCAGAAGTCCGTCGCCGCCCGCGTGCTCTCGCGCGAGACCTCGATGCTCGTCCTCGAGAGCGAGCGCGACTACCCGCGCTACGGCATCGATCGCAAGGCACTCGCGGACGTGCTCGTCGTCGGCGCCCGTGGCGTCGAGCGCGTGCGTCGCTCGGACATCACGCGGATCCCGACGCGCGTCGCCGGTGACACGCCTGCCGAGACCGACACCGTCGAGCCACGCGCACCCGTCGCACCGAAACCGAAGACCACGGCCGTCCGCCAGATCGGCGATACCGATCGCGACGCGATCATCGATGTCGACGACCGCTGCCCGAACGAACCCGAGAGCTACAACGCGCTCGACGACGACGACGGCTGTCCGGATCGCGGACGAGTCGTCCTGACCTCTACGATGATCATGATCCTCGAGCCCGTCCACTTCCGGCTAGGCCGCGACGTGATCCATCCGTCCTCGTTCCCGATCCTCGACGCGGTCGCCCAGACGTTCCTCGGCAGCCCCGACATCCAGCTCGTCGAGGTCCAGGGCCACACCGACGAGCGCGGCAGCGACGCGGACAACCTCACGCTCTCGGACCGCCGTGCCGCCGCCGTGCGCGACTACCTCGTCGCGAAGGGCGTCGCGCCGCAGCGCCTCGTGGCGCAGGGCTACGGCGAGACGCAGCCGATCGACCGCCGCCATAACGCGCAGGCGTGGGCGAGGAATCGCCGCGTCGGTTTCTTGATCCTTCGGCGCGACAACGGCAACAGCAAGAGCCCGAACCTCGACGCGCCACCGGCCGTCACCGGCGAGCTCGCCGAGATCCAGAAGGCGATCGCCGCGAAGCAGCCGGGCGATGCACTCGCGAAGGCGCGTGCCTGGCAGTCACGCGAGCCCGGCAACGTGCTCGCGCTCGTCGGCCTCGGCGAAGCGCTCGAAGCAACACGCGCCGGGGGCACCGCCGCCCGCGTCTACGGCTCGATCATCGATCTGTTCCCCGGCCGCGCGGACATGCGGCGGTTCGCGGGCGAGCGCCTCATGCGCCTCGCGAACCCGCTCGCGATCGACACGTTCCGCCGCGCCGTCGCTGATCGCCCGGATCACCTGACCGGTCACCGCCTGCTCGCCTACGCGCTCGTGCGCGCGAACAAGCACGCCGATGCGTTCGCCGCGATCCTCGCCGCCCTCGGCGAGCACTATCGCGAGACCAGCTTCAAGGGAGGCCGGCGCGTGCTCGCAGAGGACGCCGCGATGATCGGCGCGACCTACGCGAGCGCGGTCCCGGCGAAGCGCGCGGAGATCGTCGCCGCGCTCGCGAAGCATCAGCTCGCGCTCGCGACGAAGCCGTCGACGCGCTTCGTCGTGTACTGGGAGACCGACGCGAACGACGTCGACCTCCACGTCACCGACGCCAAGGGCCGTCACGCGTCGTATCAGGTCCCGATGCTCGCGTCGGGCGGCGAGCTCTACGCCGACGTCACGAACGGCTACGGTCCCGAGTGCTTCGCGATCGAAGGCACGCCGAAGGCCGGGCCGTATCAGCTCTCGCTGCACTACTACGCGCAGGGTCCGATGGGCTACGGCATGGGCCTGTTGCAGATCCAGACCTTCGACCCGGTGCGCGGCTTCTCGTTCGACGATCGCCCTTACCTGATCATGACCCCGCACGCGAAGGTCGACCTCGGCACGTATCGCTGAGAGCTACTTCTTCGCGGGCGTGGTCGCCGCAGGCGCGGGCGCTGGCGTCGTTGCTGGTGTCGTTGCTGGTGCGGGCGTGGCCGCGGGCGGCGTGGGCTCGGTCGGCGGCGGCGTGGGCACCGGAGCGGTCGATTCCGGCGACTCGTCCTTGCGATCGACCTTGCCATCGAAGTCCTCGTCGTACGAGATCGTGGCGAGCACGTTGTCGCGATACTCCTCCCAGACATCGGGCTTGGTATCGGCGTTGGTGTCGCGGCGGACGCTCGAGATCTGGCCGTTCGCGAAGATTTCCTTCACGTCGAAGTTGCCGTCGAAGTCCGTGTCGCGCTCGGTCTCGGTCACCTGGTTGTTCTCGAACACGGCGAGCATGTCGAACTTGCCGTCGAAGTCGAAGTCCGCGCGCTGGTACGCGACGTTCTGCCCGTTGAACGCGACGACCCAGTCCTTGCGACCGTCGCGATCGAAGTCGTACATCTTGCACGAGACGGCGTCGCCCTTGAACAGGTGCCAGATGTCGGGCTTCCCGTCCTTGTTGAGATCGAAGGCGGACTCGCGCTTACCGCTGCCTTCGCAGAGGGATGCGTCGAACTTCGCGGTGCTTCCCGCGTTCTTCGGCGTCGTATCGGCTTTCTTGCCATTACATGCCGCCAGCACCACGAATACCAAAGCTACGAGCTTGTTCGTCACGGCCCAAATCTAACCCAGACCCAGGAACCGTGCACCGAGGACACCCCCGATCATGCGTTCGTTTGGCACGAGCGTATGTGACACGCCCGTGCGCGCGGTCCCACTGCGCTTGCGTCGCGCGCTTGCGTCGCTGCAGCCACCAGTAGCGCCACGCGACCGCCAAGATCACGAGCGCGACCGAAGCGATCCTGTAGAGACGAAACCGACGCAACCGCCGTCAGGCTGTCACAGATCAGTACGTGCTGGGGCGCCAGCGTGCGAGCACACCGACCTCGCTCGACCACTCGCGCGGCGAGGACCACGGATCCCCGGCGACCCGCGCTTCGTACGTCATCGAGTGATACCCGCCGAGCTCGAGGTCGAAACCGAGCTTCACGAAGCCTTCGATGTGGCTGCCGTAGCGCTTGCGCGTGTCGTCGCCGATCGTGTCGCCACCCTGGAGGTGCTTGATCCACGAGATGCCGCCGCGCGCGCTCAGCACGAAGTGCTTGTCCTCGGCGCCGCCGATCATCTCGAGGCGCCAGTCCCTGACGAGGTGCTGGCCGTCGGGGGTGGTGCCGGGCTGACGCGCGAACGCGAAGCCGAACTCGCGGCGACCGATGCGCGAGCGGCGCCACTTGAAGTGACCGCTGATGTCCATCTTGAACAATGTCTCGTCCATGCGGCCGAGCAGCGCGTCGGACTCGATCCACGCCGCGCCGAGCTCCGCGGTCACCACGAACAGCATCTCGCGATCGATGTGGCTGGTGAGCCCGTGCACGCCGCTCATCACCTCGATCGTCCGCACCTGCGTGTCGCCGAACGGCGCGACACCGCCTGCTGCACTCAGCGACTTGCCCTTGATGTTCGCGTGCTCGACGCGCGCGCGCAGGAGGTCGATGCGGCCACGCGGAATCTCGCCATCGTTTGGCGCGAACGACACGCCGAGACCGAACGCACCGCGATACGCGTGATCGAGCAGCGGCGCATCGAGCCAGCGCGTGACGCTGCCATCAGTCGTCACGAGTGCGGCCCAGATCATGGCGTCCTTGTCGGGCTCGAGGCCGATCAGCAAGTCGGCGTTCGCGGCGCCGTGATTGCGCTTGCCGGGTCCGATGTACACGGGCGCGAGGCCGCGCGCTTCGCCGTGCTCGACGCTCGCGCCGATCGCGACGCTACCGCTGATGTCGTCCTTGTCGGCTTTGCGATTGTCGGTGCGCAGCTCGAGATAGCCGGTGTGCCGGCCACGCACGAGCTCGCTCCCAGCACCGACGAGATCGCTCGTGCCCGCGACCGTGAGCTGGCGCATGCGCATCCCGATCCGCAGCGAGCCTTCGCCGACGAGCCCTTTGTCGTCGCCGTGGTTGCCGTAGCCGATGCCGATGTGGCCCGCGATGCCTGCCGCCTTTCGAGCTGTACCGCGGTCCAGGTGATGGACCGGTTCGAGCGTCCCTAGATCGGGGATGGGCTCGAGGTCGAGCCGGTTCTCCGCAGCCGCGAGGCTGGGAGCGAGCAGGAGGAGACAAGTGATGCTGCGCATCGAAAGTCCGGACGCACGCACGATTGAAACGTCGCACGTACCGAACGATTGCCGGAGCCACCTATTACAGGCAGACGGCGGCAACTGTTTGCGCATACCTGCGACGCTGCGCGGATGCTGCACCTCGGGTGCGTCAGGTGCGGGGTGCCTTGCTCTATGGGAGTCCGTATGATCGCTAGATCGTCGGCGCGGCTTCCATCGCGTAGCCCAGCTTCACCGGTGATCTCGACAAGCGTTCGGGAGAAGTGGAGCGAGTCATCCCGCACAAGACACCCTAGAAAAAGGGCGCGACGATCGCTTTTTGCTTGACGCTCTCGCGACGCGCACATCGCGCGCGATCTCGAACTATTCCAATTCCTCGTCGAGGAATCGATCGCTTGCGCCCTGCGATCGTTTGGCGCGGCCATCGCGATTCACTTCGTTCGCAATGTGAAACCGCGCGCAGCGCGCAGCTCCGAGCGTCGGAAATCACGGGTGTAAAACGCTCTCACGATGCCGGCACTCGACACGAACGATGAGTGGAAGATGGTGGATCGAAACCTGCGCGACATCGCATCGCGCCGAGCAGCGCTCGATGCGGAGGAAGCGCGTTGGCTGCGCGAAGCCGAACGCTTGCAGATCTGGCGAGAGCTCGGGATGGTCTCGGCGCTCGACTACATGGAGCGAGTCCTCGGTTACGCGCCGCATGCCGCGCTCGAACGCTTGCGCGTCGCGCGCTCGCTGGAATCCCTGCCGCTGCTCGAAGCCGCGCTCGATGCAGGCGACCTGTGCTTCTCGGCAGTGCGCGAGCTCTCGAGGGTGGCGACACCCGGGACGGAAGCTGCGTGGCGGGATCGATCGCTCGGGAAGAACCTCCGCCAGATCGAAGAGCTCGTCGCCGGTCATGCGCATTGTCGAGATCACCGGCGAACATCTCCCGGATGCCGCTAGATCGCCGGCACTTCCCGCAGCCCGATCCCGGCATTGCGCGGCGCTGCGCCGTCCCACGTGGGACGGGAAGCCTAGCGCTGCGTGGCTTCTGTTTTCTTCACGAACTCTTTGTACTCGGAGAGCGTCCCGAGCCCCATCTCCTTGCGGCGCGCGTCCACGTTCGCCGGATCCTCGAGCGGCGCGAGGTCGTCACCATCGTACTGCGTTCCGTACCGCTGCTTGCGCCCTTCCGAGATCGCGACCCGGTCCCAGAGGTACGCGAAGTCTTTCCCGGTGACCTCGCCCTTCGCGACGAGCGGCTCCATCAGCGCGATGCACGACTTCTGAAACGCGAGGTCTGCATCCGCATGCTGCACGAGCAGCCACGCCGCATTCGCGCCATCCACGCCGACGACGCTCTTGCCCGGCCACCCGTGCTGCGCGATCACCTGCTTCATCCGCGCGGTCGCTTCGCGATCGAGCGCCATCACCGCCTCGATCGCCGGCTTGTCATCCGGGCTCTTGATCGCCGCGCGCGCCGCCTGATCCTTCGCCGCGATCGCGAGCAGCTCCTTGCGGAGCGCCGCATCCTTCAGCGAGCTCTCGAACGCCGCGAAGTTCGCTGTTCCCCGCGCCACCATCGCCGGCCACTTCGCGTGCGCACGTACGACGGTGAGATCCTCGTCCGAGGTCATGTGCTCGGCGTCCCAGTACCCGGCATCGAGCGCGGCCTCGAGCGTCGTGACCGCGGCGTCGATGCGGCCGTCGAGCGCGTAGCAGCACGCCGCATCGTAGAGCGCGCCGGTCTTCTGCTCGCCGGTCACGTGCTCGCTCACGGACATCCACTGCGCCGCGCACTCCGACCAGTTCTTCGCCTCGTACGCACCCTCCGCAGATTCGGGCGTGGCATCGAGGGTCACGACCGGCGCGGGGGCCTGCGACCTCGCTCGGCCGCCGCATGCAGCGAGCAACACGATCAAGAGCGTGCGAAGCACGCGCGAATACTACGCGATGATCTCGGGCGGTGCCCCGGGCGCCGGCGGATCGTCGATCCGGTGCGGCTGTGGATCGTGAACGTCGGGCGGCTCGGTCGGCGGGTCACGCCGTGCGGGTTCGCTCGGTGGGGGATCTTTGCGCTGCGGTATCTCTTGCGGAGGTTCCTGCGGACCCGGCGCGGGATTCGGCGGGTCTCCCTCGGGAACCTTCACTGGTTCGGGCGGACCCGGCTTCGGCTCGTCCGGCGAGATGGCGGCAATCCTGGAGTCGCGAGGCGTCATGCCGCCAGCGAGTGCAGCGTTCGCGCCATCACCGCCGCGTACCGCTCGCGTCCACCTCGATGTGGCAATCGAGACCGCGACCGCGCACGCGTAGGCGCCCGACGCCCGTCATCGAGGCCCCGCCGAGCGTGCCTTGTGTGCGCGCCGTGACCACGACCTGCCCGCCGAGCTGCGTGACGACACCACCGACGTCGTACGCCCCGCTCGCGTCGAGCCCGCCCTCGAGCCGGCTCACGTAGTCGCTGTCCTCGACATCGATCCGCAGCGCACCATCGGTCTGCGTGATCATCACCGTGTTCTCGAGCCGGGTGCCGATGTCGCACGCGCTGTAGACGAAGCCGTCGACGGTCGTATTGCACGTCCCGTCGCAGTCGGTCGTGATCGTCTCCATCCGATACTCCCCGGTCATCGCGGTCCCGGTCGCATCGCCGGGCGGAAGGCTCGTGACGACGTCCGCGTCGAGATCGCTGGAGCCGCCGCTGCACGCAGCGACGAGGAGACAGACGCCGAGGTGTTTCATGCGCGCCCTCGCTGCAGGCCACGCGCCGTGAACCGCCGGCCACGATCCGAACCCGCGCGTTGACGCTGACTCCACTTCTCCCACGCCTCGGCCGCGGCGCGTCACGCGAGCGCCCGCCGAACGAAATCCCGAATAGACGGCCCCCATGCTGTCCATTCGGCGATTCCTCATGCGAGCAACTCGCGAGCAATTGGTTGTTTACTCGCGTCACAACGCTGTTACGCTCGCGCCCACTTGGAGGGGTCCATGCGTACTTCGCTTTGTGCTGCGATGTTGATGGTTATTGGCTGCAGCGACTCTGGAGAACCGGTCGACGACACGCCCGCGTTCGAGATCCAGTCGACGCCATTCACGCTCGCGCCCGGTGAGGAGTCGACGAAGTGCTTCTACTTCACGACGTCGAACCTCGAGACCGTGGCGGTCAGCAAGTGGGTCTCCGACATGAGCCCCGGCAGCCACCACATGATCATGTTCCGCACGTTCACGGGATCGCAGCCGCCCGACGGCACGATCGACGAGGCGTGCGGCGGTGACGGAGTCAGCGTCCCGGTCTTCGGCACGCAGATCCCACACGAGGTGGTCGCGTTCCCGTCGGACGACGGCAACGGCAAGCCGCTCGCGCAGATGATGGAGTCGCAATCGAAGGGCTTCTTCCAGATGCACTACTTCAACTCGTCGGATCAGCCGCTGACGACGCAGGTGTCGCTCAAGGCGTACTCGCTGCCGAAGGACGTCGTCGAGAACCTCGAGTTCACGCGCACGGACATCTTCGCGACGTACAACGACGACATCCGCATCCCGCCCGGCGCGACAAATCACGTCGTGTCGGCGACGTGCGATGTGGTCGGCGGCAAGTTCTTCACGCTGTCGACGCACTCGCACAAGCAAGCGATCTCGACGCGCGTCGCCGAGGGCGCGAGCACGGTCTTTCTCTCGAACGACTGGGAGCACCCTGGCAATGCCGCGTTCGACGCACCCACGTTCTACGAGTTCTCCTCGGGCAAGCTGACCTGGGAGTGCACGTACATGAACACGGGTGACAACGCGGGTCGCACGATTACCGCGGGTCAGAGCGCACGCACCGACGAGATGTGCATGGCGACCGGCTACTACTTTCCAGCCATCGGCCCACGCGGTTGCGTGAAGAGCGGCGGCAACTGCGAGTGCTTCCTCTGATCTGATCCGGATCGCGCGCTGGCTCGTACGGTCCCCATGAGACGGATCGCACAGGTCATCGCAGCCATGGGTCAGGTCGCGCTCGGCGCCACGATCGCGACAGTCGCGTCGGTGATGATGCGCGACTAGGCCTGGTACGCTCGATGCGTGGCCGCGCCGCTGACCAGCTTCGAGTGCGAGCTCCTCGAGGCGCGCCGGCTCGTCGAGCTCGGCGTTCCTACTTAGTGCACGCGGGACGCACGGCCACGACGAAGCCGGAGAGGTTCTCGCTCTCGAGGCGCGCGTCGCCGATCTCGAGCACACCGCTGAACGTGCCGGCGAGGACGAGCTCGTCGCTACCGCGCCACGAGACCGAGAGGCCCGCGGCGAAGTCGGCGGGGAAGCAGCGGCTCCAGCGAACGTGGCCGTCGGCGTCGAGCGTCATCGCGAACGCGTGTGATGCATCGGCAAGACCACACGCGGCGGGCATGCCGGCGATCGTCGCACCGGCGGAGATGCCGGTGATCGCGATCGTGCCGTCGGTCGAGACCGCGAGTCCGCCGACGGCCTGTCCCGCCGCGCGCTCGAAGGTCTGATTCCAGATCGGCTCGAATGCCGCGTCGAGGCGCGTGACGAAGATGTCGTCGCTGTCGTCGAGCGCGGGCTGCGCGCTGCTCGCGAGCACGAGGTCTCCCGCCGACGGAGCGATCGTGACGCGGTCGCCGTCGAAGCCGCGAAAGCCGTCGTTGCGAGGGCCGCCGAACGAGTGACTCGCGCGGTGCGCGCCGCCGCGAGCGAAGCGCGCGAGGTAGAAGTCGATCGCGCCCGCGCTCGGCAAGGGCCCACCGCCGAGATCGATCGAGCTGGTGTACGAGCCGGCGACGACGAGCTCGCTGCCGTCGAACGCGAGCCCGACGTCGAGGTTGACGCTGAGGTCCTCGGACGCGAGCGAGCGGCTCGTCACGTGATCGCCCTTCGCGTCGAGCACGCCGAGGAACTGGGCGCCCGTCGGCAACACGCCGCCGCCGAAATCGATCGGGTCGAAGTTCGTCCCGGAGATCGCGAGCTCGCCCGCCGGCGAGAGAGCGAGCGCGCGCAGGATCGCCTCGACGGGATACGTGCGGCTGTACGCGCCGAGCTGCGCGACGAACATCGAGGACGTGGTTCCTACGGCGACCAGGATCCCGGTGCCGAGATCGAGCGTGCCGCGAAACTTGCCGGCGATCGCGAAGCCGCCTGCACCGTTCGTCGCGAGCTCGAGGAGCTCTTGATCCTCGGCGTCGCCATACGTCGTGACGCTGATGCTGGCTCCGATCCGCGCGATGAAGATGTCGGAGCCGCCCGCGCTGGTCAGCGTCTGATCGCCGATCACCACGCTCTCGCGAAACGTGCCGGCGAGCAGCACGTCGCCATTCGGCAGCGTCCGCGCGAGCGCGTGCAGCGGCACCACGTGCGCGAACACGGGTTCGATCCCGTCGCACATCGCAGGCGGCGGCAGGTTGTCCCCGCACCCGGCGAGCACACAGGCAGCCAAGGCCAGGCGCGCCATGGCTCAGCATAGTGCATCGATCTGGTGCGGTGCTTCGAACCGGTGCTTCGGATTGGAGCAGGCCCCAAAAACTGCCATTGCGTTCCACGGGTTTGGTGCTGGCACGTCGCTCGCTCAATACCCCGGCATGAGCAAGATCGAAATCCAGACGGTGACCGCTGGCGCACACGTGATCCGGACGGGTCAGCTGCAGCTCGCTGTTGGCTTCCCCGAGGAGGTCGTGAAGGCGTGGCTCAAGGCCAACGCGCAGGTGAACGCGTGGCTCGTGCCCGACGTTCGCACCGCGCACGGCATCGTGCAGTGGGCGTTCGAGTTCCCGCTGTATCACGCGCTGTTCGTCCGCGGCACGTTCGGCCGCGGCGAGAAGATTCGCGTCGTCGTGCGCCAGGACGCGTGGCGCGACGTCGTCGAGTACCTGCGCCTGACGCTGCTCGGCCTCACGCGCGAGGAGATGCTCGCGGCCGGTGTCGACGCGCAGGTCGCGGAGATGCTCGCGAACGAGTCGGACTACCTCGCGCTGAAGCGCGATGGCGCCGTCGCGCAGATCGAGGACTTCCTCGAGCCGGTGTTCTTCGACGCGGAAGGCGTCGCGCGGCTCGGCGAGCTCGCGGTGCGCACGCACGGCAACAACACGTGGTCGTTCTACAGCGCGGACGATCGCGTCGAGGAGTTTCACCTCGAGATCCCCGAGGCGCAGCTGCCGACCTACGCCGCCAACATTCCACCCGCGACGACCCCGGTGCTGCCGCAGCCGTTCGAGCTGATCATGCTCGGCGCGAGCAACGGCTTCGACGTCGACAACGCGTGCAGCAACATGGTCGTGCAGGCGAACGGTCGGTTCATGCTGATCGACGCGGGCCCGTACATCCGCACGACGCTGCGCCACGCGGGCGTCGGCATCAACCAGCTCGGCGCGCTCGTGATCACGCACGCGCACGAGGACCACGCCGTCGGTCTGTCGGCGCTGCTCGAGACGCGCCAGCGCCTGCGCCTGTTCATCTCGCGTGAGAACGCGGCGATCATCCGCAAGAAGCTCGCGATCCTGAATCCGCTCGTCGCGTCGCCGCAGACGCTGCTCGACGACGCATTCGACGTCGTGATCATCGAGGTGGGCAAGGACTACGCGCACCTCGGCCTCGGGATGCGCTTCCACTACACGATGCACGCGGTGCCGTGCACCGGCCTCGAGCTCTCGGTGCAAGGCCCCGGCGGCACGAAGCGCGTGCTCGTCACCGGCGACAACGACTCGCGCGAGCACATCGAAGCCGCGTCCGCAAAGGGTGCGATCAGCGCAGAGCGCTTCGCGCAGCTGATGGCCCTCTACGCCTGGGACGGCGACCTCGTGCTCGCCGACGCGGGTGGCGGCGCGATCCACGGACAGACGGCCGACTTCGCAGAGAGCACCGCCGAGGTCGTGCACTTCCACACCGGCAAGCTCGCGGGCAGCTTCACGCTCGCGAAGGCTGGCTATCGCTACACGATGATCGCGGATCACGTGCAGCCGAGCACGCTCGAGCGCGGCCTCGCGCACCGCGCGCTCGTGGCCGCGTTTCCCGACGCGGATGCCGACGCCCTCACCGTGCTCCTCGACGCGGCGACGTCGACGTCGGTGAACACCGGGCACATCGTCCTGCGCGAAGGCGAGGTCGATCGCGACCTGTTCGTCGCGATCTCGGGCGAGCTCGCGGTGCAGCGCGGCGAGACGGTGATCGGCCGCATCGACGCGGGTGAGGTGTTCGGCGAGCGCGCGGGTGTCGGCGCGACGTCGCGGCAGGCGACCGTCATCGCGACCACGCCGACACGCCTCGTGCGCGTGCCCTCGGATGCCTTCGTGCGGTTCGCGCGCGAGCTGCAGCTCTCGGCCTCGCTGCCCGCGGTGTGGGCGAAGCGGCAGATGATCGAGGACATCCCGATGCTGCGCGACGCGTCGAGCAGCATCAAGAATGCGCTCGCGCACCACGCGGTGGCGCGCAACATCGAGCCCGGCTCGACGATCATTCGCGAAGCGTCGACGAGCGACACGGTGTTCGTCCTCGTGCGCGGCCGCGTCCAGGTCTACAAGGGCCAGAGCCCGATGCTCGTGAATGGCGCGCCGGTCATCGTCGAGCCGGGCACGCTGATCGGCGAGACCGCGCCGTTCATGCAGCAGCCGCGCAACGCGTCGGTCGTGACGCTCGACGAGTGCGACGTGCTCGCGATCCGCGGCAAGGACTTCAAGCGCATCGTCGAGAAGTCGCCGCAGCTGTTCTGTCACATCTCGCGGACGGTTCGTCAGAGGGCCGCGTGATCGACCTCGCGGCACGCGTCGTCGACGACGGACAGGTCGCGCTCGAGTGGCGCGGCACGTACGCGAGCTACTGGCTGCTCGCGATCCGCAGCGGCGCGAAGCCGGGCTTCACGACGCTGAAGCTCGATGGCGCGACGCGAAAGTACCGGTTCGCGAACCTCGGCCGGCACCAGCGCTATCGCTTCGCGGTGCTCGCGGCGCGCGAGGGCCAGCAAGTCTGCTCGCAGTGGCTGTCGGCCACGCCGCGTGCGGGCTTCGAAGTCGCCGCGGATGGCGAAGGCATCGCGCAGCACCTCGCGACGCTCGACCGGATCGTCGTGATGCCCCAGGACCGCCGGCTGACGCTGTACTGGCAGCTCGGGCCCGGCTTCATCGACAAGGTCCTCGTCGAGCTGCGGCGCGGCACGGCCGTGCTCGCGACGTACGAGCTCGAGCCCGAGGTGCGCAGCTTCACGATCGATGCATCGCGATGCCGCGCGCTCGCGAACGGCACCGCATACACGATCGCCGCTCGGGCGCGATTCGCGCTGACCGACAGCCCACCGTGCGAGGTCGCGTGCACGCCGGCACCCCAAGGCGAGGAGCGCGCCGCAAATCGCGCGCATCCGCAGTCCCACCTCGTGTACCCGTGCCTCTCTCTCGCGCCCGAGCTCGACGTGTTCGGCGAAGGCACGACCGAGGCGGCGATCCAGATCCTGTGCGGCCGCTGTCGCGGACAGACCGAGTGGCGCGACTACACGCTGCGCTGCAAGAGCTGCCGCGCGGAGTTCATCGCGAACGCGCGCGGCGACTACCTCGACGTCACGAAGCTGCGCTTCGGCATGTGCAAGTGCTGCTTGCCGAAGAAGCTGCTCGTGCAGGACGTCGGCAGCGAGGCGCTGCGCTGCGCGCATGCGGGCAAGGAGCACATCAAGAACGGCAGCGCGTTCCTGCTCATCGAGGACCTGCCGTTCGGGCTGTGTCAGTGCTGCCGGCCGCGGAAGCCCCTCGCGAAGACCGGAGCCGAGGATATCCGCTGCGCGAAATCGAACGAGCTGCATCGCCGGTCTGGCGACCAGTTCGTGCTCGTACCGAGTGCGCCGGTGTTCGACGCCGCCGCGATCGACGAGCTCCTGGATTCAGGGCTCGCAGACATCTGTGCATCGGGCGTGTCCCGAGGAAGAAGAACATCATGAAGTCACGAAATGTTGTCGCCGGAGTCATTCACACGAACTGCACGTGCTGTGCAGAACCGCAGGAGCTGATCCATCACGTGCAGCTCGGGCCGACGCGCATGTTGTGCTTGTCGACGGGACGGACCTACCTCGATCGCGGGGACGGCCTCTATCAGCCGGATGGTCAGACGTTCGCGCTGCCGCCGACGGAGGCGGCCGGCGAGATCGATCTGCTGAGCGATCGGCCGGCGCGCACGAACGACAAGACGCGCATCAGCCTGGAGCGGGCGACGTTCGCATGACTGTCCAGCAACAATTCCCGACGAAGCGAGGAAACGAGGTCGTGCACAAGCGCTGGTCGCTCGACATCCCCGCGGCCGCACGCTCCGCGGGCATCACCGCCCTACGGATGACGCACGAGGCGACCGACATGGCCGCGCACTTCCCGCGCTGGCTCCTCGTGCTCGTGCGCGAAGGTCAGCCCGTCCCGTGCAAGTGCGACGGCCTCTACGTGTTCGATCACGGCGTGCGCTGCGTGGTGTGCGCGAAGCCGCCCAAGGACATGAAGGCGACGCGCGCCGGCTGGTTCGGCGTGTTGCCTCCGATCGGCATCGACGGGCTCGCATCGGTCAAGCAGGCCGTCGTCGCGAAGCCGCCGCGCCGTCACGTCGTCGGTGCGCGCGATGGCATCGGCACCTTCATGCTCGTACCGCTCGTCGTGCAGTACCCCGGCGCGTATCCGCGCTATCCCGTCGACGTCTATTACCTGCCGGAGTTTCGCGACATCCCGGGCGTACCGGGCGACGAGTACAGCCACGCATTCCACATGATCGGAAAAGGCCGGATGTGCCTGTTTGCGCCAAACGAGTGGCGCGAGGACATGGCGTGCCGCGAGGTCCTGCAGCAGCGCGCGTATCCACACGTGATCAAGTTCCTGAACTACGCGAACGGCAAGAAGGACGCGTTCGCGAAAGTGACGGCGAAATGAGGATCGTCGTCGCACAATCTTGCTGGAA
>JALZOJ010000002.1 GCA_030857175.1 Myxococcota bacterium
AACACCTGATCCGACGTGCGCGTGATCGCGAGGCCGATGAAGCCCGGCGCGATCGCGAACGCGGCATAGCTGAGGATGACGAGCAGCGGATGGATCGAGCCCGTCGTCGGTAGCGAACGCGTGACGAGGATGCGCGGCACCGCGGTCGCCTGCAGCACGAGCAGGAACAAGTTCGTGCCGCCGTAGAACAGCGAGACCGCGACCGCGAGCGAGTCACCGCTGTACCGAAACTTGAGCGCGGAGATGAACTGCAGGTCGATGATCGTCGCGACGATGCCCTCGAGGATCGCGACCGCGATCAGGCCACGCAGTAAGCGGCGGTTCGAGTCGTTGAGCGCTTCGGGTGTGCCCGGTGGCGCGGTCGCGCCGGGTGCGCCGCCGGTCGCGAGCGCCTTCGCCTGCGCGATCGCGAGGACGAGCACGACGGCCGTCGCCGCGGCGCCGATATATGGCAGCGCACTCGCGCCGAACTGGATCACGAGCGGTGCCGCGCCGAGACCGGCGATCACGCCACCGGCGGTGACGGCCGCACCCGCACGCGGCAGCATGCGCCGTGCATCGCGACCTGCGACCGCGGCCGCGACGCGGTTCCACAGCGCGAGGCCCGCGACCTGCGAGACCGCCGCGAGCGCGACGACGAGCAGGACCGGCGGCGCGCCGGCCTCGAGCAGCACCGGCGCGATGCCCGCGGTCACGAGGAGGAGGACGAGCAGTGCGATGTCGACGACCTTCGTGTGCGCGCGCCGCGTGACGAGGTCGTAGCCGAGCGTCGCGAACGCGAACCCACCTGCATTCGCGATCAGCAGCCACGGCAGCTGCTTCGCGCCATACGTCGCGAGGAACGCGGCCTCCGCGTACGACCGCAGCGCGACCGCGACGAGGTTTCCGAACAGCACCATCGCGGCGCCCAAGAAGTACGCGCGGCGATTCATGCGTCACTCATCCGGGCTCCGGTCGAGGAGCAAGCGCGCGAGCGCGTCGGCGAGCGCGGCGAGTGCGATCGGATCTTCCTCGAGCACGTCGCGCACGTCGTCGAGCCCGAGCGAGAGCACGACCGTCGCGCGATCCGCGATCGCATCGACGACCGGCGTTGTCGGCGCGATCACCCGGATCAATCCGACCGCGTGGCCCGGCGTCGCGATCGAGCCCTTGCGCTTCATCGACGAGACCGACGCATCGATCGCGGCCGCACCGCGCGCGACGATTGCGAGCGATCCGGACGCGACGACCCACACGTTGTCGTCGGTCGTGCGCCGTTCGCCGGCCTCGAGGTCGCTCGGGCGGGCGCGCTCCGCGAGCCGGATCACGACGGCGGGTGCGAGATCCGCGAACAGCGGGCAGGCCGCGAGCGCGCGGGCTCGCTCGAGCAGATCCATCAGCGCTTGCTGATGATCTTCTTCTGATTCGAGACGATCGTCTTCTGGTTCGCGAGGACCTGATCGAGCTTCCCTTGGTTGCCCGCGATCCGCGCCTGGTTCTTGAGGACCTGATCGAGCTTCTTCTGGTTACCCGCGATCGCCTTCTGGTTTGCGAGCACCTGATCGAGCTTCCCCTGGTTGCTCCTGATCCGCGCCTGGTTTGCGAGGACCTTGTCGAGCTTCCGCTGGTTACCCTGGATCTGCCTCTGATTCGCGAGGACCTGATCGAGCTTCTTCTGGTTCGCGGCGATCTTCGCCTGGTTCGCGAGGATCTGCTGCAGCACCTTCTGATTGCCGGCGATCTGCTTCTGGTTCGCGAGGATCGTCTTCTGGTTCGAGATGATCTTTGCGAGCTGCTGCTGGTTGCCCGCGATCTTCATCTGGTTCGCCAGGATCTTGTCCTGGTTGGCGAGGATGCGTTCCTGGTTCGCGCGAATCTCGTCATGGTTCGCGACCAGGTCGTCGTGTCGTTCCCCGTTCGTGCTCGTTTCCAGCATTTGATCCACCCTTCGCGGCGTATCGTCGTCAGGGTCTCGGGACCTGTCCAGGGCTTGGCAGTAGAATCTCCGGCAGTGAGGGTCGCTGCGCTCGTTCTCGCCCTCTGGGGCACCGCGTACGCGCAAGCGGTGCCCGAAGGTCTCTCCGACGAGGACCTCGCAAAGCTGGCCGAAGGCGAGGCGATCGAGATCTTCGACGAGCGGCCAGACAAGCCGTTCGATCGCGATACGGAAGTTCGCATCACCGGCGAAGAGCTTGCGAAGCGCGGCGCGGTCGATCTCGCGAGCGCCCTCTCGCTGTTGCCCGACGTCACGATTCGCGAGGCGGGTCGCGGTGGCAAGCAGATCGATATCCGCGGCGGTCGCAAGGGCGAGGTCACGATCCTGATCGACGGCGTCGCCGTTAGCGACCCGTACTACGGCAACTTCGACGTCACGAGCATTCCGATCACGGACATCGTGCAGATCCGCGTCTCGACGACGCCGCAGTCGCCGATCGACGGGCCCGGTGGGCCGGGCGGCGTGATCGAGGTGCTGACGCGCGATGCGATCGGACCGCAGCTCGTTGTCGCGCGGGTCACCGGCGACACGCTGCCGAGCTTCGGCATGACGGGCACGGCGCGCGTCGCGCTCGCGAAGCACTGGGCGCTGCGCGTGTCGTCATCGAACCTCGTCGGCGCGCGCGAGCTCGCGCTGCCGATGAACCAGACGATCGACGACGGGCGGCGTGCGTCCTCGGGCGCGGCGCGGCTCGAGTATCGCGCGGGACATCGCCGGCTCGCCGTCGACGCGTTCCTCGACGACCGCAACTACATCCTCCCGCCGAACGAGACCGAGGGCTCGATCCTCGCGATCATGCTGATCGATCGCGAGACGTCGATGCGCGCGTCCGCGAAGCTCGACGACAAGCTCGGCAAGCTGCAGCTGCAAGGGCAGGCGTGGGCGCACTCGCTCTCGCGACGCACGCGGTTCTACAGCGACGTCGCGATGACCGATAACTATCGCGTCGAGGATATCGAGGCGACGCGCGTCGGCGCGATGGCGCTCGTGACCGCGCCGTTCAAGAAGGACTTTCGTTGGGTCACATCGACGACGGTGTCGCGCGAGGACGCGACCGTCACCGAGGATCTCACCTCGCGCGGACACCTGACGATCATCGAGGCGGCCGGTGGGCTCCAGTACGAGCGCAAGCGGTTCCGCCTCGAGAGCGCGGCGGGCGTCGCGATTCCGATCGGCGTCGACGCGGATCCGTGGCCCGAAGCAAAGCTCGTCGCGCGCACGAAGCCAACGCAGCACCTCGAGCTGACCGCGACGACGGGCTACAAGGGCCGGCTGCCGAGCCTGCGCGAGCGCTTCGACGCGATGATGGGTGATCCGGATCTCGATCCCGAGCACGCGGTCCACGCGGAGCTGCGCGCCGTCGAGGACCACGCCGACGTGATGCGCTTAGAGCTCGCGCCGTTCTACCGGCGCTCGACCGGCCTCATCAAGCAGATGGGCGGCCGGTTCGCGAACACGGGCCCGCTGAACATCTACGGCGTCGACGCGATCGCGCGCTTCGCGATCCGCCCGTTCGAGCTCGGCGGCAGCTACTCGTACATCCGCGCGCGGAGCGATCGCGCCGACGAGCCGCTCGACTTTCTTCCGCATCACAAGCTCGATGCGTGGCTGCGCGGCACGTACAGGGCCGGCTCCGCGCTCGTGCGCGCGAAGTACATCTCGACCGCGCTCGACGGTGGCCGGGAGGTCGGCAACTACACGCTCGTCGAGATGAACGTGACCGCGCAGCTCGGCAAGACCTATCTCGGCGTGCTGCGCGTCGACGATCTCCTCGACAAGCGGCCCGACGTTCGCGCCGGTTACCCGTCGACGGGGCGCGTCGTGTCGCTCGTCCTCCAAGGATCCTGGGACTAGGGTTGGCGCGCTCGGGGCCCGCAGGCCTCACACGTTCACAGCCTTGTCATCGCGCCGACAGAACTTGGACGTCGGCACGGGAGTGGCAATGGCCTCTGCTCGGATGTCCGTTCGGATGGCGCTCGCACTTCCCGTCGACGACACGCCCATCCCCGTGCGCGAGGATCCGACCGGGGTCGCGTGCGCAAACGGCGCGCTGTTCGTCGCCGATGGCTACAGCGGCGCCGTGATCCGCGTCGACGGCAACTGCCAGCAGCGGATCGCCGCGCTCGACACGGCCGGCGTCGTCGCATCGAATCTCATCGGCGGCATCGCGGTCACGCCGCACGGCACGCTCTACGTCGCGCGCATCGGTCACGGCCACACCGGCGCGATCTTTCGCGTACAGCCCGACGGCATGGTCGACGAGCTCGACAACGTGCCCGCGCGGTTCTGGCGCTACGGCCTCGCATACGATGTCGCCGAGCACGCGCTCTACACGACGCAGTTCATGTCGGGCAAGCGCGGCGCGTTCGATGGCTCGATCGTCTCGATCGATCTCGTGAGCGGCGCGCCATCGACCGTGCTCGACGGATTCTTGAAGCCGCTCGGCATCGCGAAGATCGGGTCCACGATCGTCGTCGCCGATGCTCGGCAGCGCGCGGTGTTTCGCATCGACCTCGTCGCAGGCCGCGCGGTGTTCCGCTTGCAGCTCGCCGCCGACGTCGATCGCCCCGACTCGCTCTGCGCGTGCGGCGACGACTCGGTGCTGCTCACCACCTACGATGAAGAGACGAGGCTCGGCGCCGTTCGTCGCTTGTGGCTCGACGGCAGACGCTCGGCCGTGCTCGCGCGCGGACCGTGGGAGCCGCGCGGCATCGCCACCGACGGCACGCGGATCTTTGTCGCTGCGCATCGCGCCGCGCGCGTCCTCGTGTTCCCGCTGTAGTTCACAAGCCGTGTATCATTCAATCATGCGGTGGCTGGTGGTCTTGATCCTCTCGATCGTCCCCGCGATCGCAGCGGCAAAACCATCGGTCGCGGTCGCGCCGTTCGAAGGCGACGACGACGACAAGGTCGCGAACACCGTCGAGAAGGCGCTCGAGTCCGAGGCGTCGTCCGTGATCGGCCACAAGGCGACCGGCAAGGCGATGAGCAAGCTCAACCTCTCGGGCAAGCTCGACAAGGCCGACAAGAAGAAGCTGCGCAAGCGGCTCGAGGTCGACGTGATCGTCGAGGGCAAGGTCGACGGCAAAGAGGTCGAGCTGCGGATCTCCGGCAAGGGCGTCAAGACGAGCCGGTTCAAGGTCGACCGCGGCAAGGGCGCGAAGTTTCGCGATGACCTGAAGGATCAGCTCGGCAAGCGGCTCTCGCCCGACAAGGACGACGAGGATCAGGAAGAGGTGGCGGAGCCGACGGCGCCGCCCGACGACGAAGAAGACGAACCGAAGAAGAAGAAAAAGAAGAAGAAGCGCCGCGACGACGACGATGGCGGCGGTGACGACGAGGCAAAGCCGCGCCACCTGGTGACGCAGGCCGCGATCCGCGGCAACGTCGGTGCAGGCTTCGCGCGTCGCGGGCTCACCTATGGTGCAGCCGGCGCGATGCAGCCGCCGTCCGTCGGGACCGCCGCGCCGTCGGCGAACATCGAGATCGAGGCGTATCCCGCCGCGATGGAGTCCTTGAAGGGCATCGCGGCCGGCTTCGGCGTGTATGCCGATTTCGATCGCGCGTTCGCGCTCAGCATCGACGTGCCGGGCGGCGGCAGTGCGCCGATCACGCAGCAGCGCTACTCGATCGGCGTGCGGTATCGGCTCGCGTTCGGCCAGTCGACGGTCGCGTTGGGCGTCGGCTACGCGGCGCGCAAGTACGAGGCAGATCGCTCGGGCCTCGGTATGAATCAGGTGCTCGACATGCCCGACACGAACTACGGCGCCATCGCACCGAACGTGGTCGCGCGGTTCCCTGCGACGCCGACGATCGGCATCTTCGGCGGCGCGCAGCTCGAGCTGCTGCTAAAGGCTGGCGACATCACCGAGGACTACGGCTTTGCGAAGACGATCGCGTTCGAGATCGCAGCCGGCGCGGACATTGCGTTCACGTCGCGCTACGGCATGCGCA
Source organism: Myxococcota bacterium (assembly GCA_030857175.1). Lineage (GTDB taxonomy): Bacteria > Myxococcota_A > Polyangia > Haliangiales > Haliangiaceae > JABFXX01. The sequence continues at coordinate 5,930 of JALZOJ010000002.1, forward strand.
TCGCGGCGGAGCTTCACCAGGTCGGCTTCAAGTTCTCGAAGCCCCAGCGCGGTGTCTCGAGTGCGACCGATCGCACGATCGGGCTCACCGCGAGCTTCGAAGTCCTCTACTAAGTGCGTCCTCAGACCATCTGATAGCGTCGGGATGGTGGGCAGGCACGATCCGCTGATCGACACGATGGCCGGAAACTACCGGCTCGTCGCGCGGCTCGGAGCGGGCGGCATGGGTGAGGTCTACAAGGGCGTGCACGGTCAGATCGGCTCGAAGGTCGCGATCAAGCTCCTGCATGCGATGGCCGCGCGGGACAACTCGCTGCAACAGCGTTTCCTCCTCGAGGCGAAGGCGGTCAATCGCATCGAGCATCCCGGTATCGTCAAGGTGATCGATGCGGGACGCACCGACGGTGGGCGCCCGTTCCTCGTGATGGAGCTGCTCGAGGGCGCGTCGCTCCACGAGCTTCGCAAGGAAGGGAAGCTCACGATCTCGGAGGCGTGCCGCTCGATGGTCGACGTCCTCGACGCGCTCGCGGCCGCGCACGCCGCGGGCGTGATTCATCGCGACCTCAAGCCGGCCAACTTGTTCCGCACGCGTGAGGGCCGCACGGTCGTGCTCGACTTCGGCGTCGCGAAGCTGATGGCGAACGATGCGCCCGTGCGGCTGACGATGACGGGCTCCGCGGTCGGCACGCCTCATTACATGGCGCCCGAGCAGATCCGCGGAGAGCCGGCCACGCCGTCGGTCGACATCTATGCAGCGGGCGTCGTGCTGTTCGAGCTGCTCTGCGGCCGGCGCCCGTTCGACAACACCGACGACGAATCGGTCATGGTCGGTCACCTCGAGCGCCGCCCGCCGCCGCCGCGCGCGCTCGAGCCCGCGATCCCGATCGCGGTGCAAGACCTCATCCTCGCCGCGCTGCAGAAGGATCCCGCGAAGCGACCGCGCAGTGCGCTCGCGATGCGCGATGCGCTGCGTGCCGCGACCGATGGCGTCGCGTCCTCGGCGGTTCGCGAACCGCCGAGCTCGGCCTCGATCCCGACGCTGGCGGCGACACCGAGCGCGAAGGCACCGCGCCCCTCCCGACTGCGAACGCTCGCGCTCGTCGGTGCGGCGCTGTTCGCGCTCCTCGGCGTGATCTTGATCGTATATGCGGCGAAGCGCTCGCGCGCCGACAGAGCGGCGAGTGAGCCAACGGTGGCGAAGCCCGCGGTTCCCGTCGATGCGCTCTTTGCAACGTGTGCGCAGCTCGTGACCATCGATCCGGTCGGTGTTGCCGACGCGCAGCACGCTGCGGTGCAGGCCGCGTTCTTCCAGCGCTGCGCGGAGGATCGATGGGACGTCGCCGTGATCCACTGCTTCGTCACGGTGACGACCGTCGTCGACCTCGCGCGCTGCATCGGCGCGCTCACGCCGGATCAGCGCGATCGCCTCGAGAGCGCACTCGACGTGAAGCCAAAGATCGCCGAATCGATCGGTGACGCGAAGAGCATGGTCTCGATCCAGAGCTATCCGTCCGGCGCTGCGATCTCGATCGATGGCGTGCAGCTCGGCAAGACGCCGTGGGCCGGTCAGTTGCCGCTCGCGAACGCGATCGTCGAGTTTGCGATGCCGGGCTACAAGCCGCGTTCGGCGTCGATCAACGTGCGCGGCGATCGGCCGAACGTGCTCAAGGTCGTGTTGATCCGCGCGCGCCGGGCGGAGGACACCGAGCTGTCGTCTCCGTACAGATGACGAATGTGTTAGGCCTCAGATGGTCATCACATGCGATTGACGACGTATTGCGGCACACGTAGTTTCGACACGTGGAACGGCGCCGTACAAGCTCGTAAAATTCTTACGTAGATTCGGAGTCGCGCGTTCCATAGGGTGGGCCTCATGGATGAATCGTCGTCAAAGACCGTGCTCTCACGGTTGGCGCTGTTGACGTTCCTTGTCGTTCCCGCGGTCGCGGGCGCCGACTCGTTCTTCACGACGAGCTCCGGCAGCGCGATCTCGCGCGTCGACACGGCGCTCGGCATCGGCGCGATCCGAGGGTTCGGCGGGTCGTCGCTGAGCGGTGCGGCGTTCGATAACGACGGCACGTTCTTCGTTACGATGGATAACGGCTCGCGGCTCGGCATCGCCAACACCACGACCGGCGCAACGTCGCAGCGCTGTCCGGGGCTGGGCGGCACGAGCGCGGTGCCCCTGATCGCGATCGATATCTCGCGGACGGGCATCATGTACGGCGCCGACCGGAACGGCGTCATCTATCAGATCAACAAGGCGACGTGCGCGAAGACCGTCGTCGGTCAGAGCGGCGCGGGTTGGATCACCGACCTCGCGTTCGATCGTAACAACGTGTTGTGGGGCGTGAGCTCGGCGCTTTACACGATCGACCTCACGACGGGTGTCGCGACGCCAAGAGCGCCGCTGACGCTTCAAAACATCCGGTCGATCGCGTTCGCCGAGAACGGCGAGCTGTACGGCATGCCGCTAGGCGTGAACGCGCCACTCTACCGGATCGATACGACGACGGGCGCGCTGACCACCGTCGGCAGCACCACGCTCAATAACCCTCAGGGCGGCGACATCGTCATCACGTACAACCAGGACGGCGACGGTGATGGCGTGCTCGACGGCACCGACAACTGTCCGAGCGCCGGCAACGCCGACCAGGCGAACAACGACGGCGACGCGCAGGGCGACGTCTGCGACGACGACGATGACAACGACGGTGTCGCCGATACGAGCGACGTTTGCCCGCTCGTCGCGGACCCGAATCAGGGGAACAACGACGGCGACGGGGCAGGCGACGCCTGCGATTTCGACGACGACAACGACGGCGTCCTCGATGCAGTCGACAACTGTCCGATCGCCGGCAACACCGACCAGGCGAACAACGACGGCGACGCGAACGGCGACGCCTGCGACATCGACGACGATAACGACAGCGTCCTCGATACGAGCGACGTCTGCACGTTCGTCGCAGACCCTGACCAGGCGAACAACGACGGCGACGGCGCAGGCGATGCCTGCGATGCCGACGACGACAACGACGGCATCATCGATGCGAGCGACGCGTGCCCGTTCGTCGCGGACCCCGGTCAAGAGAACAACGACGGAGACGACGAGGGTGATGCGTGCGACGCCGACGATGACAACGACGGCTTCGTCGACACCGGCGACAACTGTCCGTTCATGGCGAACGCAGACCAGCTCGACACCGACGCCGACGGCGACGGTGACGTGTGCGACGGCGATCTCGACGGTGACGGCATCATCGACGGACTCGACAACTGCCCGCAGGATGTGAACGCGGACCAGGTGAACATCGACACCGACACGCTCGGCGACGCGTGCGATGCGGACGACGACGGCGACGGTGTCGCCGACGTCGTCGACAACTGCGCGACGCTCCCGAACGACCAGCTCGACAACGACGCCGACAACCTCGGCGATGTCTGCGATGCCGACGATGACAACGACACCGTCGACGACGGCGGCGACAACTGCGCGCTCGTCCCGAACGCCGACCAGGCCGACAACGATCTCGACTTCAGCGGTGACGCCTGCGACGGCGACGACGACAACGACAGCGTCATCGACGCGTTCGACAACTGCGCGCTCGTCTCGAACCTCGATCAGTTCAACAACGACGGCGACGGCTACGGCGATGTCTGCGACGCCGACGACGACAACGACAGCTTCGGGGACGAGCTCGACAACTGCGCGTTCGTCGTCAATGCCGACCAGACCAACACCGACGGCGATCTGTTCGGCGACGCCTGCGATCCCGACCTCGACGGCGACCTGGTCGCGAACGAGGTCGACAACTGCCCGGCCATTGCCAACACCGACCAGGCCGACCTCGACGGCGACGGGACCGGCGATGCCTGCGAGGACGACTCCGATGGTGACGCTGTCGTCGACGGACTCGACAACTGCGCCCTCGTCGCGAACCCGGGCCAGGAAGACGCCGATGGCGACGTCGTCGGCGACGCGTGCGACGCCGACATGGACGGCGACGGTGTCGACAACGCCACCGACAACTGCATCCACCTCGCCAACGCGAACCAGGCGAACAACGATGGCGATGGTCTGGGCGATGCGTGTGACGCCGATGACGACAACGACGGCATCGCGGACGCGAGCGATAACTGCGCGCTCGTCGCGAACAAGACCCAGACCGACACCAACGGCAATGGACTCGGTGACGCGTGCGACGACGATGACGACGCGGATGGTGTCGCCGATGCGTTCGATGTCTGTCCGTCGACGCCGCTCCTCGGCCTGATCGACAAGAACGGCTGCACCCTGGCACAGCTGTGTCCGTGCAGCATGCCGCGCGGCGCGTCGACGCCGTGGAGAAATCACGGCTCGTACCTCGTGTGCGTCGCGTTCTCGACGCGCTCGATCGTGCGCAACGGCGTGCCGTTCTCAGCGCTCATCGACGACCTCGTCGCGGCAGCGCGCTCGACGTGTGGCAGGCGGTGAGCCTGCGAGCCACGATGACCGCTGGTCGCTGGTCACTGCTGCTGGTGCTCGCGATCGCGGGAGCCGTCGTCGGTGGCTTGTTCGTGTTCTCCCGATCTCCGAGCTCCACGACGACGTCGTCGATCCACGAGATGCCGGCGTCGGGATCGACTTCGGCGGCGCAGCCGGCACTGCCGGCCGCTGCCGATCGTGCGGGCCCGCGCTACACCGCGTTCGATTGCACGAAGCCTGCAGGCGACGCCGCGCGAGTCGACGAGGTCGCGATCAGCGTCGCCGAGCTGTGCGCACGGCTGCAGCCGGTCGGTGCCGTCACACCGCAGGGCACTGTGTTCCAGCAGGCGCGCAGCGCACTCGATCGCATGATCGATGCGACGCTCGTGCGCCGCGCGCTCGATCGCGAGCGTGCCACCGTCAGCGAAGCGGACCTCACCGCCGCGCTCACGGCGATGGGGCCACGCATCGGCGCAGATGTCGATCTGCTGCGCGCGCAGCTGCGCGAGCGGCTCGAGCTGAAGAAGCTCGCCCTTCACCGCAAGGCCGACGTCGAGGTCACCGAGCAGGATGTCGATGCCGAGCTCGCGAGTGGGGCGCCCGGCATCGATCGCGGGCAAGGCATCCGCGTCGAGGGCTACATCGCGCGCATCGCACCGAAGGCGGATGCGGCCGAATCGAAGACGCGGGCGGAAGCCTTCGCGAAGAGCCCGACGCCCGCGGCGGCTGCGACCCACAAGATGACGCGGCTCGCGCCGTTCGTCGTCGGCGAGTCCGGGATCGAGCCCGCGCTCGAGACCGCCGTGGCCTCGCTGTCGCACGGCGAGTGGAGCACTCCGCTCCTCACCCGCGTTGGCTACGCCGTGATCCGCGCCGTCGGGACCGAGGAGGGCACGCGGCTCGACGCGCCCGCGCTCCGCATTCGCGTACGCAAGGCCCTCGAGACCCGCAAGCTCCAGGCGGCGCAGCAGCGCGTGCTCGAAGAGCTTCGCGCCGCAGCGCGAATCGAGTACCTCGTCGACGTAAGATAGGGGCGTGCTGAAACAGCTCCTTCTCGTCGCGCTCGTTGCTTGTAAGGCCGGTGGTACCGGCAGCGGGCCCGCGCTTCCACCACCGGGCCCCAAGCCCGCACCCGCGCTACAGATCGAGGCGGGTCTACTTCCCGCCGTCCAGGTCAAAGGCGACGACACGCGGTTCGCGCTCGAGGCGCGGATGCGCGAGTACAAGATTCCGGCAATCAGCGTCGCGGTGTTCGAGAACTACGAGGTCGTCTGGGCCAAGGCCTACGGCTTCGCCGATGTCGAGGGCAAGACGCCTGCGACCGAAGAGACCACGTTCCTCGCCGGCTCGATCAGCAAGAGCGTCAACGCGCTCGCGCAGCTCCTCGCGGTCGAGGAGGGGCTGATCGATCTCGACGCGCCGATCAACGAGGCGCTCAAGAGCTGGAAGCTGCCCGAGAACGACCTGACACGCGTGAAGCCGGTGACGCTGCAGATGCTGCTCAGTCACACCGGCGGGACGACCGTGCACGGCTTTCGCGGCTACGCGTCGCGCGAGAAGGTACCGACGATCGAGCAGATCCTCGAGGGGAAGCAGCCCGCCAACAGCGCGCCGATTCGCGTCGACCTCGCGCCGGGCTCGAAGTTTCGCTATTCGGGCGGCGGCACGACGATCACCCAGCTCGCCCTCGAGGAGAAGTCCAAGAAGCCGTATGCCGAGGTGCTCGCCGCGCGCGTGCTCGCGCCGATCGGCATGACGAACAGCAGCTTCGAACAGGAGCTCGGCGCCGCGCGCCTCGTCCAGGCAGCCGCGGGTTATGGCCCCGACGGCAAGGCGATCGACGGCAAGCGCTTCGTGTATCCCGAGATGGCCGCGGCCGGCCTGTGGACGACGCCCACCGACCTCGCGCGCTTCTTCATCGAGATCGCGAAGGCACGCACGGGCAAGTCGAAGGTGGTCTCCGAGAAGGTGGCGAAACGGATGACGACGAAGGTCGCGGACGCCGAACCGGTCGGCGGGGTCGGGCTCGGAGTGTTCCTCTCCGAGCGAAACGCCATCGAGCACTTCGGCCACAACGGCGCCGACGCTGGCTTCCAGGCGATCGCGATCGCGAGCCTCGAAGGCGGGCGCGGCATCGTCGTCATGACGAACTCCGAGAACGGTCATCGCATCTTCCCGGAGATCGAGCGCACGATCTTCGCCGCCTACGAATGGCCCGGCGCGGATGCACCGATCGTTCGCTTCCGCCTTGAAGGCACGGTGCGGCTGCAGTTTGTCGGGCGCTTCGTCGCCGATGGCACGCCCGTCGAGATCGTCGAGCGCGGCAACGAGCTCCACGCACGCATGCCGTTCGGCGAGTCGGCCGAGCTTGTCCCGACCGCGCCCGACAACCTCGTCAAGGTCGACGACGGCACGCAGATCAAGCTCACCGCGAACGGCCTCGAAGCGCACCCGCGAAATCGGCCGCCGCAGCTGCTCGTTCGCAACGTGACCGAGCACCCACTGTTCCTGCTCGAGGCTTCGCGCTTCGACGAGGCGGTCGCCGCGCTCAAAGCCACCAAGGATCCGAAGGCCGAAGAAGCCCGCAACAACCAGCTCGGCTATGCGCTGCTCGGGCGCGCACCCGCGAAGGCGGTCGACGTCTTCAGGCTCAACACGACGGCGTTCGCCGACTCCGCAAACGCACATGACAGCCTCGGCGAGGCGTACGCGAAGAACGGCAACAAGGCCGCCGCGATCACCGCCTACGAGCGCGCTCTCGGCGCGCTCGCCGGCGACGCGCGCATCCCGGCCGGCGACAAGCCCGCGTTCAAGACGCGCGTCGACGCCGAGCTCGCGAAGCTGCGCGCGCGCTGATCATCACGGACACGCCGGGAGCGATCGGATCCACTCGTCGATGACCGCGGCGCCTGCGTCGTCGGCGACCGTCACACCGACGGGTGGCATGCGCTTGTTGTCGGTCGCGTGAATGCGCAGCGACAGGATGCTCGCGGCCGGCATGCCCGGTGTCACGAGCTGCGTCGCGCCTTGCACCGGGCCTTGCGTGTTCGTGACGGCACACGTCTTGGTGTCGGCGAGCGATTGCGAGATCCGCAGGTCCATCATGCCCTGACCACCACCCATCGGGCGGTGGCAGTGCGAGCAGTTCGCGTGGAGGTAGCTGCGTGCACGGCTGTCGATCGGCTCGACGGTAGCAGCCGGATCGGCGAGGCGCGCCGCGGCCTCGGGCGGTCCGATCGGCGTCGCGAGCATGCCGATGTGCTCGAGCGTCGCGAGCTGGTTCGAGATCCGGTTTGTCGATGAATAGACGAAGTCGCGATTGAGCTGGCCGGTCTCGAGACCGAGCGTGCCGCCCGCGGCGACGGAATGACACTGGATGCACTGCGTGCGGCTTGGATACGTCCAGCTCGTCAGGCTCGCGCCCGCGATCGGTCGGAGCTTGCCGGCGGGGAGGAGCGTCGCGTCTTTGCCGTCGTCGTCCCACTCGTACGTGTAGCCGCCCCACAAACCGTCGTCGTGCCGCATGAACAGGCGCGTCTCGATGCGGCGGTTACCGTCGGCGAACGTCTTCACGAGCACGGAGCCGATCGGAAGCGTCCAGTCGCCGTCCATCTCGACAGTGATCGTCGTGTTGTCGGGGATCGCGAGGAAGCGCGTCTTGTCGGCGCCGTCGGACCACAGCGGAGAGACGACGTCGTAAGGGATGACGCCGCTCGCCGCCGACTTCGGATCGCCGGGATCGACGCAGCCCGTCTGCGAGAGCTTCTGCGGAAAGTTGTCGGGCGGTGGCGGCGCGGCGGGGACGAGCTTCGAGATCGGGCCGGAGATCTGAACGATGTAGACCTCACCGTCGTTGCCCTGCGCGAAAGCGACGAGTGTCTGCGCGCCGACGTTCGCGATGATCTTGGGCGTGGGCTTGTTGGCCGCGTCGAACAGGAGCGCCCAGATGTTGCCGGTCTCGAAGTCTCCATAGATGTACGTGCCGACGAGGCTCGGCATCGCGGCGCCGCGATAGACGACGCCGCCCGTGATCGAGCGCGCCTCCTGACGCGGATGCTCGACGATCGGATCCGCGAGGCCGGGTGTATTGCACAGCGCCGACGTGCTGCCGCGGCGGTGAAACCCTTCGCAGGTCTTCCACCCGTAGTTGCCGCCCTTCGCGATCTTGTCGATCTCTTCCCACGCGCCCTGGCCGACGTCGCCGACCCAGAGCTCGCCGGTCTCGCGATCGAAGCTGAAGCGAAACGGATTGCGCAGACCGCTCGCCCAGATCTCCGGTCGCGTGCCGGCGACACCGACGTACGGGTTATCGGGCGGCACCTTGTACATGCCCGCCGCTGCGTCGACATCGATCCGCAGCAGCTTGCCGAGGTGCTGGTTCATGTCCAGGCCCGCGTTACAAGGATCGTCACCGGAGCCGCCGTCGCCGAGGCCAAAGTACAGCTTCCCGTCGAGGCCGAACTGGATCGTGCCGCCGTTGTGATTCGAGTAGGGCTGCGCGACTTTCAAGATCTCGTCGGCGGCGCCGAGCGACATGCCGTTGTTCGTGCTCGTGAAGCGCGAGACCACCGATGTGAACGGATTGCCCGACTGAGGGCAGGCCGGCGGCGCCGGATCGCCACCCGTCACGTTCCGCGTGTACGAGAGATAGGCTTCGCGCTTGGCCGGCCACTGCGGATGAAACGCGAAGCCGAGCAGGCCGCCTTCGCCACTCGCGTTGACGGTGACGGTCGCGAACGTGCGCACCTCTCCGTTCGTCGTCGCGGTCGTCGGGAACGCGCGGATCGTGCCGCCACGCTCGACGACGAACCACTGCGAATTGTCGCCGGGGGCCTGCGTGGCGTACATCGGCGCGTTGAACGTGAGGCCTTCCCACTGGCGCTCCAGCGTGACGCCCGTGTCGAGCACCGGACGCGTTCGCGCGACGCACGTCGCGTTCGACGGGCGCGAGTCGAGCCCGAATGGCGACCTGCTCGGGCCATCACTGCCGCAGGCGCCGAGCGCGAGCAGGAGTCCGGACAGGATGTTGCGCATGCTCGACGATAACCCCGTCCGTGAAGGGGATGGAGATTTCTTCGTGCGAGTATTCGCGACATGTCCAGGCTCCGCGAACGGATCGAGTCGATGCGCGCACGCGACTTGCGGCTCGTCGCGCAGCTGGTGGCGATCGGCCTGCTCGTGCTCGCCTTCATCAAGATCGGGCGCGCCGTGACCGGCGCCGAGACGCACGAGCTCGACAACCGGATCCTGCTCGCGTTGCGCAACGCGCCTGACGATCCGATCGGCTCCGATGCATTCCAGAGCGCGGTGATGCACATCTCCGCGCTCGGCTCCGGCGCAGTGACCAGCTTGATCGTCCTCATCGCGACGCTGTTCTTCGCACTCGCGGGTCACGTGCGCTACGCGCTGCTGATGGTCGCGTGCTCGCTCGGCACGCTCCTCGGCATGTTCTTGTTGAAGACGTTCTACGAGCGCGAGCGCCCGACGATCGTCACGCACATCGATCCACCCGGCGGTGCTTCGTTCCCGAGTGGCCACTCGATGATCTCCGCTGCGCTCTACATGACGCTCGCCGTCTTGATCGCGCGCACGCTCGACAAGAGGCGGCTGCGGATCTTCGTCGTCGTCATCGGTGCGCTGCTCATGATGATCGTCGGACTGACGCGGCTCTATCTCGGCGTGCACTACCCGACCGACGTGCTCGCGGGTTGGACCGCCGGCCTCACGTGGGCGTTGATCTGCGGGATGCTCGTCACGCGGCTCGGCCACCGCGGCGTCGTCGATATGCCTGCGCCGAAGCAGGAGTGATGGTGTCAGTCAAAAGGCCGTGATCGGTACGGCGACACGATCTGCGTCCAGTGCTGCTGCCAGTGACTCAGTCGCAAGGAATCGGAGACGTCCCGACCACGAGCTCGTCGGTCCAGAGGTCCATCGGAGCTGAGCTGAGCCCGGTCGCGAACATGCCGGCGTGCACGTTCCTGTAGCCGCCGGCCGGGCGTTCCGTCGAGGACGGTCTCGACGCTGCCGTCTGCATTCGCGATGACGACGTGCAGTTGCACGCAGTGCCAGACATCTCGCGCGATCGTCATCGTCAGCTGATCGGACAGACCCGTCTCCGACGTCGCGACGACCATGTACGTGTCACTGAAGGCCGACCACGGTCGCGTGATTCGGAGACTGCTGATCGACGATGTGGACCGACGCGAGGTTGAACTGCACCGGCGTCGCAGGAATGTAGACGCACCAGCGCGCCCAGAGCTCGCCGCTCATCAGCGTCGGCAACACGCTGCCGAGGATCCATGCCGATTCCTGCGGCCGCGTCGTGTGAGCGTGCAGCGCGCGATCGCCGCGGTACACCGGCGGGCCACCTTCTTCGACGACGAATGATGGAGCCACCGTGGTACCGCCGAGCAACTGCCGAGGGCCTTCGAAGCTCTCGCAAAACAGCACGCCGGGAAGGTTGTCGTCGCAGATCGTCGCGTCGAGGTTGGCAGCGTCGTCTTGCGGATCGAAGCTCAGCCGGCGTGACCCCAAGAGGGACTTGAACCTTGCACGAGCTTCAGCTGTAGCACTCGACTATTCGCTGAACGCCTGCACCCAGCCGAATGTGTGCCATCGCCCTGCGAGGACGAACTTCGCGGACGGGCCGTCGCGGTGATACGCGATCGCGCGTGGAATCGCACCGGCAGCTTCGAGCGTCACGCCGTCCGTGAAGAGCCCGGAATACACCTTGCGGTCCAATGCTCCGGCGTTGATCCGGAACGTCGCCGGAAACTGCTGAGTGGTGCCGTTCTCGAGCTGATAGAAGTCGGCGTCGCCGCTCAGACCGTTGTTGCTGATCGCGAAGCCAAAGCCTCCGACGCCAAACGTTGAAGGCTCCGCACCACCGAGGTTCGAGGTCTGCGTGTACATCCCGGTCGCGATGTCGAGCGAGCCCTCGATGCGCACGAAGGTTGGATCGCTGCCGCCGACGAACATCGAGCGTAGCGTTGTCGATGTCATCGCTAGACGCGCTTTCGTGCCCGGTACGATCTGCGCGAGCTGCGCGAGCTCGATGCCGTCGGGCGTGAACCGGCGACCAGCGGTATTGGCCACCACGTAGAGCGTTTCGAAGCGGTCGAAGATGATCGAAGCCACCGGTGAGCCCGAGACGGACCTCGTCCAGCTGGGATTCCCGACCGCGCTCCAGCGCCCGACACTCGTCTCGCCTCGTACGGCGACTGCTCCGTCGGGCGCGATCGCGATGCAGTCAACCTCCAGGCACGCCGCCTGATCGAACGCCATGTTCAGGGGCTGCGACCACTGTGTGGACCCGTCGGGGTTGAGCTTCTCGATCGTGTTTCCCCCGACGACAACATAGATATTGAAGCCATCACCCGGACCGACCGCGAGTGCGTGGACATTCCTGGGCTGCGTCCAGATCGTCGCGCCAATCGGGGACAACTTCGTCACAGCGCTCGTGCTCGCGACGATGACGTTCCCCGAGCCGTCGAGCTTGGCAAACAGCAGGTCGTTAGAGACGGGGATGAGGCTCGTCCATTGCTCGTTCGGATACTTGTCGAACGTGACGGTCACGTTGCTCGTTCCAGCGGGCGCGGTGAACGAACACGAGATGAAATCGTTGTCGGGCATGACCGGGCAGGCGCCGGTCATGCCGCCAAACTTCGAGGGTGTCGCCGGAAGGATCCGAATCGTGTTGCCGGGCGTGATCGGCACCGTGCAGTTGCTCGTACACTCATTCACCGTCGAACCATCGAGCACACGGACACTGCCGATGCTCGTGCCGGCGAAGGCGATGTCGAGCAACCCGGCGCCGGCGACCACGAAGTTCAGCGTGACCGTGATCGGTGTCGGCGCCGCGACGATGTTGCACGTCGTCGCCGTACCGCAACCCGCAACGGACCAGCTCCCGACGCCCGAGCTCGCACCCGACATCGCGGTGAGCAGAACGTCGGTCTCGAACAGCGCCGTGCAACTCGAATTCGAAGCACAATTGAGCCCCGCCGGCGATGACGACACCGTCCCGGTTGCGATGCCCATGTTGGTCGTGATGACCGTCACGCGACGCGCGCCGTGCACGAGCAGCGGCGTGGAGTACGTCTGACCGCTCGACACCACGTCCAGCATTCCGTTGTTGGCACCGAGCACCGCGGGACTGACCAGCAGGACCACGACGCAGCTCGTTCCCGGTGGCAGTACCGTGCCGCACGTGTTTCCGCCGAGCCCGAAGCCGGGCGTCGTCGTCGTGATCGTGTCGATCGGGGCTGCGACGGCGCCGTCGTTGTAGAGCCAGACCGTCGTCGAAAGCCCGGTGCCGATCTCCATCTGGCCGAAGTCGAGTCCCATGGGATTCCACGTCAGGTCCGCCGTCGTACCCGTACCTGTGAGGTCGACCGTCGCCGTGCCACCCGGCTCGCTGGCGATGACGAGAATCGCATCGCGATCGCCGCCGGCCGTAGGGCGGAACACGATCGCGACGTCGCAGGTTTCTTGCGGCGCGAGCGCGTGTGCGGCGCAGCTCGTGAGCTGTTCGTCGAAAGAGTAGTCGCGAGCCGCTTCCCCCTGAAACGAGATCGCGATCGGACCGGTCGTGCTGTTGCCCGCGTTTTTCACGCGTACCGTGGTGGTCGCGCTCTGACCGATGTGCGACTCGAGCGTCACGACGCTGGTCGCCGTGCCGTCTTCGTTGGTGATCGCGATCGACGCGTCGCCCCGATCACCGTTATCACCACACGCGAGCAGGATCAGGAGCAGCCAGGAAGAACGCATTGCCAGTATCTTGCCGAAGTCTCGATCTTGGATCACCTGTTCTCACAGGCTCCGTCACACGTCTGCACGCGGTACGCGGTGCCACGGTGGAGCGACATCGACGCCGGAGGTGGCGAAGTCATTCCGTTCGAGCTGGTGACCCCAAAGGGACTTGAACCCTTGTTTTCGCCGTGAGAGGGCGACGTCCTAACCGCTAGACTATGGGGCCGGTGGAGAGCCGACGTTCTACCCGGGAGGATATGAACGGTCAAGCCTTGTTGGTTCGGGGACTAGGATTCGAACCTAGATAGCAAGAGTCAGAGTCTTGCGTCCTGCCGTTAGACGATCCCCGAATGAGGGCCTGATTCCTAACGGGTGGTGCCCGTTTCGTCAAGAGCTGGAGCGCGGCACAAAGAAGATCAGGGTCTTGCCACCCGTGCGCAGGACGTGGATGGCGAGCCACGCTGTCGACGGCGATTGCGAGATGAAGCGCGTCAGCTCGGCGCTGCGAATTCGGTAGGGGCCGATCTGCTTGACCGCGATTCCGCGCTTCGCGAGGTCCTTGGCGATGACGTCGGTCGTGTCGCGCAGGCCGCGCGCGGAGACGAGCTGCCCGCTCGCGTCCTTGCGTGTACCCGGTGGGAGACGAACGTCATCGTCTGCGTACGCGGGCGCGGCGAACGTGAACAGCAGGGCCACGAGCAGGAGCCGCACGGGAAGTCGTTGTAGCATCAGTTCTGGAGGACCTGATGCGTATCGCGATGACCCTATTGGCACTGTCGCTCACGATGAGCGTGACCGCCTGCAAGAAGAAGAAGACCGCGGACACCGGCACGGCGTCAGGCACCGCGACGATGGCGGGTTCCGACACGATGGCAGACGCTGCGTCGATGGCGGGCAGCGGCTCCGACACGATGGCGGCGGGCAGCGGCTCCGACACGATGGCGGGCTCCGGCGCCGGCTCGGCGGACGACACGATGACGAAGCGGGCAGGTAACTGCCCCAGCACCGTGCTCGGCTCGACGACGAAGGCTGAAGTGAAGGGCAAAGACGTCGTGCTGACGATCACGTCGGACGACAAGGACGCGATCGCGACGATCCAGCGTCGCGCGGAAGAGCTGCTGAAGGAGAAGGCCGACGGCGCCGGCTCCGGCGGCGGCGCGCACGATCAGAAGGGCTCCCATGGCGGCGAGCGTGGCATCTGCCCGGTCTACTGGACCGAGGGCGGCAAGGCGACCTCGAAGAAGGACGCGAAGGGCGTCGTCATCACGATCACGCCGAAGGAGAAGGCCGACGATCTGAAGAAGATGATCGACGAGCGCATCACCAAGGCAGCGGATTGGGTGAAGGCGAACGTGAAGGCCGGCGACGGCGGCAACAGCGGTGGCGTCGGTGGTGGCAAGGGCGACCACGGCGGTAACCACAGCGGTAGCGGCGACGGCAAGGGCAAGGAGCGCGGCACCGGTGGCGGTGCAGGTACCGGCGGCGGCGGCAGCAAGGGCACCGGGCCCGGCAGCGGCGCCGGCAGCGCGAAGTAGCGCGCTCGACATCGCGACAATCGCGCGACAGATCGTCAATCGATCGGAAGCATGTCGCGCGTCACGCCAGCGCGGTGATGTGACGGCGTAGAATCGCGGGATGCGATCCGCGCTGTTCATTGCCCTCGGCCTCGTCACTGCGTGCAAGGGCGAACCGTTTCGCCCCGACGCGGGACCGCTCGACGAGATCGACGCCTACAAGCCGCCGTGGTTTAGCCCTGCTCCCGGCGAGGTGAAGAACTGGGATCTCCAGATCAACGCACCGTACTCGTTCGCGGAGACGCGCGCGATGATGATGGTCGAGCTCTGGGACGTCGTCCCATCCCCGCGCACCATCAGCTACGAAGATGGGTCCATGATCACCGTGCCGCCCGGTTCGCAGCCGGGGGCGATCGCGCAGCTCGACGCCGCGGGCACGATCGTGATCTGTCACGTCGGCACCGGCGCCGTCGATCTCGCGACCGATCCAGATGCGATGAAGTTTCCGGGGTACGAGGCCAGCCCTCCCGACCGGCCAACGGCGATGGTCCCGAACAGCGCGATCGGGTGGAGCACGCCGGCGGGCGCGAACGAGCGCTTCGTCGACTTCCGCAACGCGACAGCGGCGAAAGTTTTGAAGAAGCGCATCCAGCTCGCGAAGGACATCGGTTGTGATGGGATCCTCGCCTACCGCAACGACGCGGCCTCGTTTGCCGCGACGACGACGATGCCGGGCTTCACGGTGTCGCCGCAGGAGCAGCTCGACTGGATCGTCGCCGTCGCCGCCGAAGGCCACCGGTTGATGATCTCGGTCGGGGGCCGCGGTGGGCACGGCGAGGTCAACGTCGGCGAGATCGATGACGACTACGACTGGCTCGTCGCCGATCGGTGCGGCGAGCTCGGAGACTGCGGCCTTGCGCGGCCGTTCATCGAGGCGCGCCGCGCCGTGTTCGGCATCGACTACGATCTGGCGGAGGATGGCACCACACCCAACACGCTCGCGCTGATCTGCCAGCGGTGGCGCGACGCGCAGATCGACGGGATCCAGAAGCGAGCCGCGCTCGACAGCTTCCGCGCGACCTGCCCGTAAGTTTCAGTTGCCCATGTTGTCGGGCGGCTTCGCGTCCATCTGATCGAGCGGCGGTTGCGGCAACGTGAGGGCCGGGATGCGCCGGAGCATCTCCACGCGGAGGTCAGCCCGCAGCTCGGCGGCGACCGCCGGATCGATGCGCGCCTTGTCGCTCTTCGCGATCGCCGCCTCGCTGACGGCCTTGTCGTTCCTGAAGTGGAAGACGCGCACGCACTGGAGCTGCCCTTGCTTATCGAACTTGATCGCGCGCCCGCTCACGGTGCCGCGCTTGAGCTCCTTGACCTCGAGTGCCATGGGCACGCTGACGAGGTCGATGTAATAGACAAGAAAGAATGGCGCCGCGAGAAGCTCCGCGGCGGCGCGTCGTTTGTCAGACGTGCCCGCCTTGGGATCGACGAGCGTGCGCGCCGCGGGGGAGTCGAGCTCGGCCGGGTTGACGTACTCCTGGTACTCCGGCTTGGACTTGTCGTAGGTCTGGCCCGCAAGCGTGAAGAAGGTCGTGGCCGTGAGCGTCGCGCCGCCGACGATGGAGCTGCCTTCGCATTCCTTCATTCCCGGACTGGGGAACGTTCGCAGCATGGACTTCCACACGGGCTTGAGCTTCGCCGGATCGGCTCCGGGGTCCTTGCTCGAGCACGCGCAGAGCGCGAGCAAGAGAGCCAGCCTACGCAGAGATGATCGTCCCGACATCTTCTCCCTTGAGCGCCGCGAGTACTTGCCCGGGCTTGAGTCCGTTGACGATCTGGAGCTCCTTGCACCACTGCGCGCGCGGCAGATACTCGATGACGACGCGCTCGAGGATGACGTCGGGCAGGCCACGTGCGATGAGCTCCTTCGACGTGATGCGAGGGATGTGCGTCGCCGTCGGATCCTTCTTCGGGTCGTCGGTGTAGAGCCCGTCTTCATCCTTGATGAAGATCGCGCGCTTCGATCCGAGGAACTCGGCGGACAGGAACACGCCGGCGTCCGTGCGGTGCGGCGGGATGCGCGACCCTTCCTCGCGCTTCTCCCAGTATCCGAACGGCGGCATGCCGCTCATGATCGGAATGCAACCCATTTGCAAGTAGAGCGGCAGCTTCTCGAAGTCGTCGGGGAGCATGTAGATGCCGCCGTGCTTCGCGAGCAGCATCTGCAGCATGCGCGCGTTCTGCATCGGGATGTACTTGCCGAGCGTGGCAACGACGCCGGTGGGTATCTCGAGCTCGGACGCGAT
Organism: Myxococcota bacterium; assembly: GCA_030857175.1. Taxonomy (GTDB): domain Bacteria; phylum Myxococcota_A; class Polyangia; order Haliangiales; family Haliangiaceae; genus JABFXX01. Next base: position 22,962 of record JALZOJ010000002.1, read on the forward strand.
CGAGTAGATGTGGCGCGCGCGCGTGCCGCCGCCGGCCAGCAGCACGACCTGGATGCCGAGCTTTCGCGCGGCAACGACCTCCTCGAGGATCGGGAACAACGCGGCGCGGCCGCGGTCGAGGACGGATTGCCCGCCGATCTTGACGACCTTGACGTCGGGCATGACGGCGGTCGGGCGGTACTCGAACTTGTCGCTCGTGCCGGTGAGGCTCGAGCCGGAGAGCAAGGAGTCGATCGTGCGGCGCTCGCTCATTTTGACTCCTTCACGATCACCGTGCCGACGTCCTCGCCACGCAGCGCCGCCGCGAGCTGGCCCTTCTTGAGGCCATTGACGATCACGACGCGCTTGCAGCTCTTCGCCGTCTTGAACGCCTCGTAGAGCTCGAGGTCGAGGATGTTCTCCTGCGGCAGCTTCGTCATCAGCTCCTCGAGCGTGATCTTGCCGAACAGCTTCGCGTCGGCGTGCTTCTTCGGATCCTTGTCGTAGAGGCCGTCCTCGTCCTTCACGTAGATCGCCTGCTTCATGCCGAGTACCTCGGCGAGCTGGAATAGACCGAAGTCCGAGCCGTGGGCGGGCAGGTGACCTGCTTCGGGAGGCGGCTCCCAGAAGTGATACGGCGGCACGCTGATCGCGATCGGCGTGATGCCGGCGTCGAAGTACAGCGGGAGGTCCCAGAAGTGCTCGCGCTGCATCGGCATCGAGCCGTGCGGCGCGAGCAGCGTGTTGAGCAGGATCGCGTTGAGCTCTTCCATCGCGCCCACGAGCTGCGCCATGCCGCCGACGGGCAAGCCGAGGTCGACGGCGATCGAGATCGTATGGCGCACGCGTGTGCCGCCACCAACCCCGACGACCATCTTCACGGACTTGTCCTTCTTGATCTCGACGAGCTGCTCGACGAGCGGAAGGATGGCCTCCTTGCCGCGATCGAAGATGCTCTGCCCGCCGATCGAGACCATCGTGACATCGGGAAAGATCACGACGTCGTGGTCGCTGTCGGTCTGCGCGATGACGCCGCGGTCTTGCAGCGATTCGCGCATCAGCTTCGACTTGATATGCGTGCGGCCGTCGCCGCCGAGGAGGTTGCTCATTTGCGATCACCGAGCTTACTGCCGAACATCGTCGGCTTGTTCCCACCTACCGAAAAGAACGAAGGCGCCCGAGTAGGGCGCCTTCGCATCACACAAACCGATTCGGGTTACTGGTTCTGCAGGGGCTTCGGAGCGCAGAGGCCGGTCTGGCCGACGCGCGCCATCGTCGCGTTGTAGAACTGGGTCAGCGCCGTCATGCCTTGGTTCTGCGTGGCATTGAAGCGCGGGTGCTCGCGGTGCGGGTCCTGGCCCTGCGCGACACCGAGAAAGGACGCCTGGTTGATGAGGACCTTCGCAGCCGCCGCGCCTTGCGTCAGGTCGACCGTGAAGTACTGCAGGAAGTGATACTTCTTCGTCGATAGAACGTCGTACATGAACGCTGCGTCGGTCGTGGCGATGAAGCCTTCGCCACCGTTCACGTGGCAGCGCTTGCACTGCTGGTTGTTCTGCGCCGTGAGGTTACCCCAGGCGTTGGCCATGTTCGCGGCCTGGAAGTCCGTCAGCTGCATGCAGCCGGCGAACGCCGAGAGCACGCGCTCGGTCGCTTGCGACAAGGTCTCGCTACCGCTCGGCGGCGGGTTGTTCGGGTTCACGTTACGAGCGGTCACTTCGGCATCGAGCCACTCGACGATCTTCGATTCTTCAGCCGTGACGTACGTGACGCCCTTGTGGGTGCCACCCTTAATGATGGTCAGGATGGGTGCTGCACTCGAGGTGAAGTTACCGACGAGCGCCGTGTATTCGGTGGCGGTCTTGTGACCGTCTGCCGCGAGGGTCGCGACGAACTTCGTGACCGAGCCACCCGTTCCAGCTTGCGAGTGGCACGAGCCACCCGAGCACTTCATGGTGAGAACCGGATACACGTTGTCGTCGAACTTCTTCTTGGCTGCTGCGAGGTCGCCACCGGCCGGGTTGTTCGACGTCTGGGGGTCGTTGACCGGTTCTTCACCGGGGCCCATGCTGTCGACGTCACCGACGCAGCCGACCAGACTCACAGACGCTATCAGAGCAAGGAAGGTACGCATTTGGGATGCTCCGTGGGGGGGATTGTGAGAGGAGGTTGGTTGCGTCTGTTGACTAGCGGCGGCGGCGGATGAAGGCAGCCAGACCGATGAGGAGGAGCGAGAGGAAGCCAGCCGAGCCACCGCTCGTCGAGCAACCACCGAGGGCTTCGCCGGAGCTGGGGTTGTTGGCCGGGTCGGTCTCGTCCTCGGGCGTCGACGGGTCATCCGTCTGACCCGACGGCTGCGGCTGCGGCTGCGGCTGCGGCGCGGGCGCCGGGTTCTGCGCGACCGGCATGATCGTGAGGTACGCGGAGAGCTTCTTGCGCGGATCCGTCATCTCCGAGGGATCCTTACCGGTGGTCGCGATGACCATCAGGTACGCGTCGCGGTTGGTGTCGCTGACGAAGGGGTTCGCGATGAGCTGCGCGTCGGCGTGGTCACGGCCCTGGTTACCCGGGTTGTTACCGGTGTAGTTCGGGTAGAGGTGGCGATCGTGCGAGGCGATGGCGTAGTTGCCGCCGTCGACGAACTTGTTCGCGACGGAGTCCCACATGACGACCTTCGCGGTCGAGTTGTAGCCACCGCCCGTGTGCGAGCCGGCGTGGAAGATGAAGCCGGGCTTGAGCGCGTCGGTCTGGCCGAACATCGCGTACTCGAACTTGAGGTGCGTACCGTCGATGCCGAACAGCACCGTCTTCGCGAGGTCGGTCATCGGCGTGACGTAGGTCATGCCAGCGCGCGAGACCTTCATGACGGCGAGCTCGTTGCCGACGTTCTCGCCACCCTTGCCGTTGGTGTTGTTGTTGCCGCGGAGTGCGGTCTGGCGCCACAGGATGGTGCCGTTCGCCATCATCTTGCCGGTCGCGTCGGGGGCGAGGATGGGGTGAATCGACGCGCGCATCGCGTAGGTGCGGATGCCGCCGATCTGCTTGCGGCCGCCGATCTGGGTCTTCCAGATGATCGAGTTCTGCTGATTCGCACCCTGGAACTTCGACTCGTCGGCGTCGATGCCGATCATCCACGTTCCGTCACGCTGCGGCTGGTTGTTGCCTTCCGTGCCGCCGCAGACGACGAACTTGAGGTCCGACGGGTCTGCTGCGTAGCAGGCGCCGCGCGAGCGCTCTTCGCGAGCGAGCACCGAGACGTCGAAGTTGCGCGTGACCTTGACGCCCGCGGTGGTGTCGATGGTGAACAACTGGAACCACGCATCGTCACGGCCGTTGCCGTTGCATCCACGCCATGCGGCGAAGCGATACTTGCCGCCGGCCGCGCTGATCAGCGACGTCGACTGGCCGTCCTGGTTCATCGAGCAGTCGTCGTTGTTCTTCTCGAACAGGAGCGTCTGCTCGAGCGTCACGGCGAGCGTCGTCGGGTTGAAGCACTTGATGTAGCGCTTCGTGTCGTTGCCGCCGTTGATCTGGTAGTTGTACTCGACGCAGCTGTTGTCACCGACCGTCATGGCGCTCGGGAGGTTCGCGTTGCGGTACTCGTCGCCGTTGTTGTTCGTGACGAACTTCGCGGTGGCCATGTTCGGCTCCGCCACGACTGCGCCTGCCGCATCCTGCTTGAGGATGAAGGGAACTGCTGCGAGCTGCATACGGCCCGCGTTACCACCACCGGTTGGACGTGCACCCTTGAGCTCCGTGCTCATCACGTAGAAGACGCCGCCTTTGCCGTCCGGGTTGATCGAGAACGTTGCGTTCTCGGCGCCGGGCTGGCGTTCGTTCTGGCGGCGAAGACGCGCCGGCGTCCCACTGACCTCTGCGAGGTCGGTCGTGGGGGACGGGACCATCTTGACTTGCGTGATCCGAGCGATGTCGGCCTGAGCAGCGGCCGGCACCAGGAGGCCAGCGGCCGCGAACATCATGAGCTTCAGGTTCTTCATTGTTTCTTCGCCCCAAGTGGTTGGTTTGTGATGACCAACCAATGTGCAGCGCATGTGCCACGAATTTCGCGGTGTAAACCGGCGGAAACAGTGGAAGTCACACCCATGAAACATGGGACCTCAGGCTCCCATCCTGGGGTCCCGGTCCGCCAAAACCTTGTCGATCCCGAGGTCTCGATGAGTCGGCGGAGCAGACGAACAGATCGCGACTACGCAGCACATGGGAATGAATCCCTCTGCGTGGGAGTCGGCACCCCAGGCGGCTGGGTCTCTCCAGACTGTTGACTCTAAGTCAGCTCAGTCATCATCAGGCGTCGTGAACGGCATCTGATCGGGGGTGAGCGGCTTCGTGTGGAGCGCGATCACATTCGCGCGAACGAGCTTGCCCGGGTCCGCGGGCCCGTGGAGAAGGACGCCGCCCTTCGCCTGCGCGCTTGCCTGGAACACGAGGTTCCCGACCTCGGCGCCGGCGATCTTTTCTGCGCGGTTCTCGCCTCGCACGACCCACAGCTCGGCCACCTTCGACGTATCGACGCCCTGTGCGGTCAAGAACTCGCCGAGCTTCCACTCGAGCTCGCCGCTGGCCGTTGTCGTCGCCTTCTTCGGATCGAGCTCCTGGCGCTTGATGACCGCGGCGAGACGATTGTCGAGGTAGACGCGGACGCCGCCACGGAGCGGCTCGCCGAAATACGGCACGGCTTCCTGGGGCACTCCGTCGATGTCGAAGCCTTCGTCGGTGAGCCTGGGCGGCTGCTTCTCGATGTAGATCATCACGGCGGCGATCTTGTCGGGTGGCTTGCCGGAGGCGAAGTCTGCGGGCGTGTGCGGGATCGGCTTGCCCGACGTGTTGCTTCCGAACCGGAACGCGAAGTCACGCGCCTTCGGCGACAGCAAATCCTTCGTCGTGGCGACGACAGAGTTCGAGAACCGAGGACCGTAGACGTGCAGCTCCTTCACCTTCGCGATATCGAGGCCCAGCGCCGTCAGGTACTCGGTGAAGCGATAGCGGCGTTGTTGGCCCCAGCGCCAGCCGAGGTCCTTCGTGCCCGCTCGCTTGTTCGCCGACATCTTGTCTTTGATCCAGACCGGCTTGAGCCCGATGGGGAGCTCGCCCCACGTGAGAAAGCCGATCGGTTTTCCGTCGAGGTACACGCCGGTGTCTTTCCATCGCGCCGCGCCGCTCTTGAACTCGGCAGGGATCCACTCCGAGTCACTCTTGTCGCCCTTCTTCTCGTCGATCTTCTTCGTCGTCGCGGTGTTGGCGACGGGTGTGGGCGTTGTCGTGACGGGGTCTAGCGATGGGACGACCGCCGCGGATCGTAGTTGGGGTGGGCCCGCGTCGTCGCGACACGCGAACAGGGACAACATCGAAACGGCAAACAGACGGCTCGCGCGCATTGGGTCATTCTTTCTGTCGATGGTTGCGGCTGCAACCGCGCCCGGTCATCGATTCATCCCGGTAAGCCCGAGGGACTCCACTCTCCATTTGAGACCCGCGACCCCAAGCGATCCGCAACCTGTATGCGCGAAATCAGACACTTCGATGTTGGCACCGCTGTTGCGTAAACTCACTCATATGGCGCAACAAGCTGGGGTTCGCGTGGCTCTCTCGATGATGTTCGTCGCAGCGTGCGGCGTCGGATCGGACAGTGACAACCCGCCTTCCGCGGATGCGCAGGTGTTCGAGCCGAACCCGCTCGCGATCCAGTGCACGGACGCATTCAAGATCTCCGGCACGTTCACGCCGAGCACCGCACGTCCCGTGGACGTCGCCGGGTGCTGGCCAGCCGGCACGTGGACGTTCTCGCTAACGCGCGATCCTTCGAACGACGCGATCCTCGACATCAATGGCGACAAGATGCCGGACCGCTGCGGCGCGGTCGCCGGCACGTCGCCCGCGACGTTCAAGCCCAGCTACTCCTTCACCGCGACGACCACGACGACGGTCCCCGGCGAGTACGACACGACCTTCATGTTCGCGACGGGTCAGGGTATCGCAGCGAATTGCATGCAGGCCGGTGACTGCCTCTTCAAGCTCAGCGTCAGCCAGGACGGTGCTCGTGAGTGCGAAGGCGCCGTCGATGTCTACAGCGCCGATCGCAAGCAGAACTGGAACCTGCATCCAACGCAAGAGACGGGCAGCACGACGCTCGAAGGCACCGCCGAGTACACGTTGTACCTCCAGGCGCAGCAGCCGTAGTCATGGGGAAGAAGTGGCTCGGCATCGGCGCGCTCTGCCTCATCGCGATCTTGATCGTGATGTGGAGGCAGATCGACACCGACACGACGCCTGTTCCCGAGGCGAAACCGGTGCAGGTCGCGCAAGCGCCGCTGCCGCCGCCGAGTGCCGCAGCAGCGGTGGCGCCTGACGTCGTCGAAGCGCCAGCCGTTGCGCCGACCGCCGCGCCCGAAGCGAAGAAGGACGACGGCGGCAAGTACGATCCTCAGAGCGACGAGTTTTTCCACAAGCACGATGAGGTCGTCATTCCGAACGTCATGCGCTCGGCCGTGAAGTGCTGGGAGGAGCTCGACAAGACCAAGCGCGCGCAGTTCCATCGCAACCAGAGCGTCGTCATCAAGTTCAAGCAAAAGATCGTGAACGGCACCGTCACGGTGTACGACGCGAAGGTCGAGCGCTCGTCGATCAAAGACGCCGCGCTCGAGGCATGCTTCTACAAGCAGGTTCTTGCCACGACGTGGCACAACGACCGACTGCCCGACTGGGAGCAAGACGACGAGGTCAAGATCAGCCCGCGCGTGCTCAAGAAGTACACGCGCGAGAACATCGAGTACGAAGGGGCCGAAGCACCGCCGCCTGGCACGTACTTGACCCGCGAACAACTCAACGCGGACTTCGACAAGAACTACAAGGAGTAGCCGAGCAGGCTCCCGTAGAGCTCGACGGCCCATTCGAGGTCGTCGAGCTCGACGTATTCGTCGGCGGCGTGTGCGCGGCCGATGTCGCCGGGCCCGATCACGACGGCTTGCTTGCCGGCGGCGTCCCATAGCGCGGCCTCGGTCCAGAAGTCGAGCGGACCGATGCGCTGCGCGAATGGACGCACGACATCGGCGAGCGCGTCGCACGCGAATGGCGCGTGATCGATCGTGGTCTCGATCGCGATCGCGGGATCGAGCGCGCGTGCGAGCGCCGCGATCTCTTGCTCCCAGCCCGCGCGATCGAACGCGGGGTAGGGACGCAGCGACCACTCGAGCTCGCCGCGCGCCGGGATCACGTTGAACGCGACGCCGCCGGCGATGCTCGCGATGTTGAGGCACGTGCCCGTCATGCCTGCGGGGCCCTCGTGCAGCCGGCGGATCGCCGCGTCGTCGAGCGCGGCGGCGAGGCGTGCCATGGTCGCGATCGGTTTCGGTAGGTGATCTGCTTTCGACGAGTGACCGCCGGGCCCGGTCATCGTGGCCTTCTGCGCGAGCACGCCGCGATGCGCGACGCCGGCAGCGCGTGCCGTCGGCTCGCAGACGATCACCTGCTCGATCTGCTTCAGATGAGGTGACTCGAGGAACGCGTGCATCACGCCGCTGCCGGCTTCTTCATCGCCGGAGAACAGGACGCCGGCGTTGACGGGCTTCACGCGATCGAGTGCGACCAAGGTCGCGGCGATCGCGCCCTTCGTATCGCAGGAGCCGAGGCCGTAGAGCCGGCCGCCGGAGACATGCGGCGTCCACGGATCGCGCGACCAGCCGGCGTTCGCCGGCACCGTATCGATGTGCGCGTTGATGATCCGCTTCGCGGTGCCCCAGCGCGCGAACACGTACGCGCCTTCGCGACCGTCCGTGCACGTGCCGCGGCCGATCACGACCTCGTCCGCACCGCGCGCGTGCAGAAGTGGCGCGAGGTGCTCGCAGATCGGCAGCTCGTCACCGGCGATGCCATCCGCACCCGCTTGCTGGGTCTTGAAGCGGACGAGCTCGGTGAGGTGTTCGGCAGCGGTCTTCACGCGCCGGTTATCGCATGTCGCGACGGATGCGACGGTGTCCCGACCGCGTTCAGCGCGCGGCAGCCGAGGCCTGCGCCGGCAGCGCGATGCCATGTGATCGTGCGGCCTTCTCTGCGAGGAGCTGCTGCCACGCCTCGTGCTGCGCGATGCGCGCGAGTGCCCGCACCAGCAGCGTCTTACCCGGCTCGGTGCGGTGCCACGTGGACGCGCCCGACGGATGCGGCAGTGGGATCGCATCGAATTCCACGTTGCCGAGCTTCGCGCGTTGCACCGTGCCGATGATGTCGACGAGCTTCTCGAGATCGGGGAACAGCTGCTCGATGGCGAGCTTGCCGACGGGGATCACGAGCTTTGGCTGCAGGATCCGCGCTTCGGCCGCGAGGTGCTTGCTGCAGCGCGCGACCTCGTCCTCATCCGGCACGCGATCGCCACCGCCCTCGGCCTTGCCGGGGAAACAGCGGCACACCGCGGCCATGTAAACGCGCTGACGAAAATCTTCTTCGGTTAACCCGAGCTGATCGAACCAGCCGAACATGGTCTTGCCGGCTGTCCACGCAAATGGCTTTCCCGCCGGACCTTCGCGCGTGCCGGGCGCTTGACCGATCAGCATCACCGGCGACATGACCGGCAAACCCGTGACAACGGGTCCGATCATTTCGGGGCACGCGTTGCAGCCACGCAGTCGCGTGACGTGGCGCTTCAGCTGGATCAGGGCAGACACGGCCGCACTATGCCGCACCCATGTGACACTGGCACTAGCGGGAGTGTGGTTCCGACCCGCTAGTCGAGCACCGCGACAAATCGGCCGGGCCGAGATCACATCTCCGATCGCCGTCGCGCGCGCTATGTTTGTCCTCGTGACCCAAGCGCCCCATGAAGAGCTGATCCGCCGCGTGCTCGGTGCGAACTACTTCGAGCTCAAGCTCGTGCGCCACGCCGTCGAGGAAGGTGATCACACGACGGCGGCGAAGGTCACCGTGCTCGAGGGCGAGCAGAACATCGACGTCGAAGGCAAAGGCGTCGGCGTCGTCGACGCGATCTACAACGGCCTCCTCGATCGCTACGCGCGCGAGTATCAGTCGCTCAAGACCATTCAGCTCATCGGCTTCAACGTCGGCGCGGATCTCGGAACGAAGAAGGCACAAGCGGGCGTCGATGCCATGGGCCGCGTGACGATCGAGGTCGCGAACAGCGAGGGCCGCCGCTTCACGTTCAGCGACACGTCGCGCTCGGTCACGATCTCGATCACGCGCGCCGTGCTCGCGGTCGTCTGCTACTTCGTCAATGCGGAGCGCGCGTTCGTGACGCTGCACAACGCGCGGCGCGATGCGCTCTCGCGCGGTCGCGAGGACCTGGTCTCGCGCTACACGGCCGAGATGGCCATGGTCGTCGAGAGCACGAGCTACGCCGAAGTGATCGCGAGCATCAAGAAAGAGCTCGCTTAGTCCGGCGGCGAGAGCTCGGGCATCTGCTTCGCGAGTGCGTCGGCCTTCGCTTGCGCGCCTTTGTCATCGCGCTGGCCGCGCAGCGCGTGGAGCCGCATGCGTGACGGCTCGTCGGCGAGCGCGCGCACGGCGACGCGATAGAGCTCGGCGGATTGCTCGCGAAGGCCCGCCGAAAACAGCGCATCGGCGGCCGCGAGCGTGAGCGTCGGATCTTCGGTGCGTGCGCTCTGCCAGGCCTGCCGGATCTCCTGCGCATACGTGATCGCCGGGGCCGGGTCGAGCGCGCCGGCGTGACGCGCAAGGAGCGGCGCGCGCTCGACGGAGAATGGCCGGATCGCCGGCGGCTTCGCGCGCGACTCCGTGGTGAGGGCGCGGCGAGCGTCGAGGCGAGTGCCGAGGCGAGAATCGAGCGATGCGGCGCGATCGTAGAGCGCGAGGGCTTCCTTCGTGCGGCCGCGTGCGAGCTCGACATCGCCGAGTGCGGCGTCGATCTCGCCGAGTCGGGGGCTCGTTGCACCGAGCAGCGTCGTTCGGATCGTGCGTGCGGCCTCGAGGTCGGCGACGGCGCGCGCGAGCTGTCCGCCCTCGAGCAGCGTCTCGGCGCGGTGAAAGCGCGCGGTCGCGACCGAGCGATCGGCCTCGCCGTACGCCGTCGTGCGCAGCGCGACGCTCCTGTCGTGATGCGCGAGCGCACTCGCGATCCGTCCGCGTGCGCGATCGGCGTCGGCGAGCTTGTCGTAATAGAGCGCGAGGGACGGGTGGCCGTCGCCGAGCTGTGCGCGCGCGAGCTCGAGGGCGCGCTGGAACGCGGCCTCGGCGAGGTACGGCTGGCCCATCGCGAGCTCGACCGAGCCGATGTTCATCTCGATGATCGCGCGCTGATCCTTGCGCAGCGGATCCTTGGACTCGAGCGCGCGCCTCAGATATTCGCGGGCACGCACGAAGTCGCCGGCGTCGCGCAGCGCCTCGCCGATGATGCCGTCGATCTCCGCGCCTTCGAGGCCTGCGCGCAGCGCGGCGGCGCGCGCGAACTGCTCCCACTCCACGGCGCGCGCGGGATCACCGGCGAACAGCTCGTGCCGCAGCAAACGTGTCCACACGACGTGCTCGAGCTCGGTCGCACGCGCCTTCGCCGTCGCGGCGAGCGCATGTTCGAGCTTGCGCCTCGCGACTGCCGGCTCGCCGATCCGCGACGCGATCGCAGCGGAGAGCGTCGCGAGGGTCGCGCGCAGGCCATCGGCGTCGAGATCCGCGGTCAGCGCCTCGAGCTCGGCGACCGTCTCGTGTGCATGGCGATAGCGCCCGAGGGCGTAGTCGGCCCACGCGCGATCGAGCGTGCGCTCGGCGGCGAGTGCGCGCGTGCGCTCCGCCGGATCGGTGGGCAAGGCGAGCTCGGCAGGATCGGTCAATCTCGCGCACGCGGCAGGTGAGGGCAGCTGCGCGATCGCGCCGGGAGCCTCGGTTCGCGTGGTCCCGTCGAGCGGGCCTTCGAGCGCGCTCGCGAGCACGGCGAACCGATCGAGCGCGCGATCGAGACAGCGCATCCGCAGCTCGAGCAAGCGATCCGACTGCTCGCCGCGTACGCGCGTCGCCTCGCAGACCACGCGATACGTCGCATCCCACTGCGTCGCGTGCGCGTCGAGCGCGGCGACCGCCGAGGCCGTCCACGGCACGTTACCGAGCGACGCGCGGACCCGGTCGGCGTTCCACGCGCGCGCGACGCGATCGGTATCGCAGCTGTGCGCGGACTCGCCACGAAACGCGATCGCGCCGCCGATCACGCCGAGCACCAGCGCGGCTGCGGCGACGCCGATCACGAGCCGCACGCGGCGGCGATCGCGCGAGAGCGCGGTCACGACCTCGTCCATCGACGCGAACCGCTTCGCCGGCTCGGCAGTCATGCGCTTCCCGATCGCGTGCACCCAGCCCGGCGTCGCCTTCGCGTCGCCGAGCACCTCGCGGAAGGTCACGCCGAAGCTGAATTGATCCGAAACCGCCGTCGCGGCCTCGCCGGCGAGCACCTCGGGCGCCATGTAGCGTGGCGTGCCGGCACGCTCGGTCGTGGCCTCGAGCTGAGCGAGGCCGAAGTCGATCACGCGCGCCGCATCCTCGCCGACGATGATGTTGTCGGGCTTGATGTCGCGATGCACGACGCCCGCGTGGTGCGCAGCCGCCAGACCCGCGGCGGCATCGCGCATCACGCGCACGACCTCTCGCCACGTGCGCTCGTTCGTGATCCACACCCGGAGCGGCGTGCCGGTCGCGAGCTCCATCACGATGTGGACACAGCCGTCGTCCTCGCTCGCGTCGTGGATCGCGATCACGTTCGGGTGCGCGAGCTTGGCGAGCACGCGCGCCTCCGCGAGCGACCGTGCATTCGCATCGGCATCGGCCGCATGCAGGACCTTGACCGCGACGCGGCGGTCGAGCCGCGGGTCGTACGCGGCGTAGACGGTGCCCATCGCGCCCGCGCCGAGCCGGTCGAGGATCACGAGGCGCCCGAGCCGCACCGTCCGATCTCCACCGAACAGGCGCGCTTTCACCTTCGCTTGCAGCAGCTCGTCGGCGAGGTCGCGCGGCACGGGGCTACTATACGGTCCTGCGCACCGACCTCGAGCTCCTCGATGCCTGGCGCGGCGGCGATAACGCCGCCGGCGACGAGCTCGTGTCCCGCCACTGGGCAAGCATCTCGCGGTTCTTCCGCGCCAAGGTCGGCGACGATGGCGCGGACCTGATCTCGCAGACCTTCCTCGCCTGTGTCGAGAACAAGGACGCGATCGCGGGCGACAACATCAAGGCGTACCTGTTCGGCGTCGCGCGGCGGCGCCTCGCGGATCACGTTCGCAAGCGCGTCCGCGGGCCCGCGATCGACTTCTCGGTGTCGTCGCTCGTCGATCTCCGCACCGGCCCGGTGACCGCACTCGCACGCCGCGAACGCAACGAGCTCTTGCGCGACGGGCTCGCGCGCATCCCGCTCGACGATCAGATCGCGCTCGAGCTCTCGTACTTCGAGGCGATGTCGTCGCGCGAGATCGCGAGCGTCCTCGAGATCGACGAGAACACGGTGCGCAGCCGGCTCTCGCGTGCCCGCGACAAGCTGCGCGCCGCGCTCGCCGAGCTCTCGTCCCCAGACGAGGCCGCGCTCGCAGAGTCGCAGCTTGTACCGTTCGGTACAAAGTCGTGAACGCGGCTGCGCAGGTTCGCGTGCAAGTGCGCGGACTGGTGCTGGACCGAGGCTTGCTCTCTATCTCGCTATGAGGTTAGTGCTCGTGTGTTTGCTGCCGGCGTGTGTCGTCGGCGAGACGTCTGTCGAGTCTGCAACTCCCCCGGCAGAGACTTCGACGGAAGGCATCGTCACGGCGCCGCGTCATGGTGACGTGGCTGGCGGCGACACACGTGCACTGACCTTTGACGTCGCGGGCACGCACTCGATCGCGGACTACCGCATCGACGTGCAGGTGCTCGATCACCCGAACGACCCGACCAGCTGGATCACGATCGGCACGACACTGACCGCCTCCTCGTCGCAGACCGGGCAGTACGCGTGGAAACTCCTGGTCTCGCCCGGGCGTGAGGCTGCGCGGCGCTGGCCCGCGGGAGGTGTCGTGCGCCTGCGTGCGGTCGGCGCGAGCGGCGAGCTGCTCTCCGTGATGTTCCACGATAGCGACGAGATCGCGCCGGTCACGAACGGCTTGATCCTCGTGAGCCCGTCGCCGACGCCCGCGGAGTCGCCCGTGCGCGCGCGCTTCCTCGATCGGCGGAGCGCCGTGGATGCGGCCGAGACGCTCGAGTACTACGCGGCGATCGATGCGCCGCCGACGCTCGCGGATTTTCAGGCGCGTTTTCCGACGACGACCGCGACGACGTTCTACAACGCCGGCGATCTCGGCATCGGGCGCGAGATGCACTGCGGTGCGCAGGCCGGCGGCGTGGTCGCCTGCTACGTCTCGAACTACGGGACGTTTGGCGGCGACCGGCACGAGGCGCTGTCCGCCGCCGTCGGGCGCGTGGGCGCATTCGCGACGGTCGCGATGGTCTACCAGCCACCCGCATCGTCGCCGAACAGCGTGCGGTTCATGGTCTACGGCGCGAACGGCGAGCTCGTGACGCAAGCACAGCTCGATCAGTACGGCGACAACGTCTCGATCCCGAACAACTGCCTCAACTGCCACGGTGGTGCGCGCTACGACGCTGCGGCGAATGCCGTGATCGGCGCGCGCTTCTTGCCGTTCGACACGACGGGCTTCGAGTTCGCCGATGTCCCCGGATTCCGTCCCGCCGACCAGGCCGCGAACATCCGCGTGCTCAACGACCTCGTCGCGACGACGGAGCCGACGCCCGCGATCCGCGAGCTGATCGACGGCTTCGCGGCGACGTCCGCCGAGAAGTTCGTGCCGGCCGGCTGGTCCGGAACCGTGGAGCGCGAGGTCTACAAGCAGGTCGTCGCCGTCGCATGCCGCAGCTGTCACGCGTCGCTCGGCGGTTCGTTCGACTTCACCAGCGCGGCGCAGTTCACGAACGTGCGCGCCGCGATCGCGGACTCGTTGTGTGGTCCCTCGGGGAACGCGTCCGCGCATGACATGCCGAGCGCGGAGATTCCGTTGCGTCGCCTGTGGACGACGCCCGCGCGCGCGTACTTGATCGACTACCTCGACATCAAAGGCGCCTGCGAACCGTGACTACTGACAGGTCGGAGCGACCTGGCCATCGGAGCCCGTCGAGACGTACGCATCGGGCACGAAGCCGGTGCCGATCTTGTTCCACAGCGTCGTGGTGCCGTAGGTACCGGTGACCGACTCGCCGTTCTTCTGGCAAGTGATCGTGACGGTCGCGGCGTCGGCGACGGTGCCGACCGCCGCGCTCGCCATCGACGCGTCGGCGCGGATCGTGAGTGCGGCGCCACCCGTGTTGATGCGACCGACGACACCCGTGGTGCCGCACGAGGTCTGGCTCGTGTAGTTCTTCGTCCCGTAGTAGAGAGCGGTGACGCCGTTGAAGCGCGCGTTGACGGCGACGCCGTCGCGGCGCTGTTCGTAGTGGAGGTGCGGGCCGGTCGAGCCGCCGGTGTTGCCGAGCGTGCCGATCTGCTGGCCGCGCTTGACTTGCTGGTTCACGGCGACGACCTGCGACGCGAGGTGTGCGTAGCGCGTGCGATAGCCGCTGCCGTGGTTGATCTCGATCCATCGACCGTAGCTGGTGCTGCCGGTGTTCTCGACGCGCGTGACGACGCCGCTCGCGGCGGCGACGACAGGATCATCGAGATCGTCGGCGCGGTTGAAGTCGACCGACTGCGTCGGGCTGTGGTTCGTGCGCGTCTGACCGGCCCAGACCTGGCCGCACGGGAACGGGAGCTGGAAGAACGGGACGCCGTCGACGGTTTCGGGCGGCTCGACCGGATCGGGAGCCGGGTTGGTCACGTCGTCATCGGGCGGACCGTCGTCGCCGACTTCTTCGTCGCCCATGCTGCCGGCAGGGTCGAGGTCCTCTCCGATGGTGTTCGTACATGCTGAGACGAGGAGAGCGAGGAGCGCGGCGTCACGATGAAGCACGGGTGCGTGGGCAGCAACCTTCGTGCCCGCGGCAACCCCTGGAACTGTGGTGTCGTGGCGGGTTCGACCGTGACATCCGGCGTTACAGGTGGTGCGTGTCGTCCGCGATCGAGTGCTCGCATCGATAAAATGACGCGCCCACGCGCACTTGAGAAATAGTCGGGATCAAATCGGCGCGCCGAGCGACTTGGCCGGCATGAAACGCCTCGCTCTCATCCTCGCCTTTGCCGCCTGCGCGACCTCCGATGACTCCCCGCCGCCGATCGACGAACAGCCCATCGTCGACGCTCCTGTCGAGCAGCCCGACTTCTGCAACGCGACCGACCCGCGCACCGTGCCGGTCACCGTCGTCGCGACGCCCGAAGCCGGCGAGACGCCGTACACGAGTGTGCTCGCGCGCGCGCAGACCTCGATCGACCTGCAGGTCTATCTCATGGGCTACGGCGGCATCCTCGATCACCTCAAAGACAAGGCGCGTGCCGGCGTGCGCGTCCGCGTGATGCTCGACGGCAGCAAGCGGGACACGAACCAGAAGTACTTCGACATCCTCGTCGCTGCGGGCGCGCAGGTGAAGTGGAGCGATCCGAAGTTCAGCTACTTCCATGCGAAGTTCTTCATCGTCGACGGCAAGACCGCCGTGATGTCGACGGGCAATTACTCCAAGTCATTCTCGATCGACAGGGAACGCAACTTCGTCGCGACCGACTCCGACCCCGCCGACATCGCCGATCTCGTGACGTTGTTCGAGGCCGACTGGGCCGGTACGACGCCGGCGATCACGTGCACGCGCATGGTGATCTCGCCGGTCAACGCGCGCGAGCGCATCCTCGCCGTCATCAACGGCGCGCAAGAGACGCTCGACATCGAGTCGATGCAGTTCGCCGACTGGGGCGTGCGCAACGCGGTCAAGGCGCGCGCCTTGGCCGGTGTCGACGTTCGCGTGATGCTCGCGGATCCAAGCTGGATCGACGCGAACGCGTACGCGGTCACCTTCCTCAAGGAGCTCGGCGTGCCGGTGAAGTGGATGCCGCACATGCACACGAAGATGCTCGTCGCGGACGGCAAGGTTGCCTATGTCGGCTCGGAGAACTTCAGCCAGACGTCACTCGACAAGAACCGCGAGGTCGGCGTGATCCTCGTCGAGGAATCGTCGATCGCGCCGATGGTCGAGACGTTCGACAAGGACTGGCTGATCGGCACGAGCCTCTAGGCGCGCTCGACCGCGCCGCGGTCGGGTGACTGCACGATCACGCTGCGCGAGAACGAGCGCAGTGCCTCGCGGATCGAGAGCGTGCCGAACCCGCTCTTGTCGGCGGCGGTGAACCCGAACGTGTCGGGGCCGCGCTGGCAGACGTCGTCGATGTTGATGCGCGCGACGAACGACGCGAGCGCGCGGAGGAGGTCAGCACGCTCCGGGCTGTCGGGTCCGTGCACGCCGGCTTGCTGGCCGTACGGCGAGCGGATGTGCCAGTCGATGACCTCGGTGAGCGAGCTGTAGCGAACGATCGGCACGATCGGTCCGAACTGCTCCTCGTGATAGAGGCGCATGCCGGTCGCGACCTTGTCGACGACGGCGGGGCGCATGATCGAGAAGTAGCCGGTGCCGCCCTTGTCGTTCGCGATCGTGGCGCCGCGATCGACCGCGTCCTTGATCATCGCCCACATCCACTCGAGCTTCGTCGGCTCGGGCAGCGGCGTGATCGCGGCGTCTGGATCCCAGGGCATGCCGAGCTTGAGCTTCGAGACGCGCGCGGCGAGGGCGACGACGAACGCATCACCTTCGGTGCCGGTGGGCGCGAAGATGATCTTCTCGGCGGTGCAGCGCTGGCCGTTGAAGCCGAGCGAACCCTTCGCGAGCTTCGCGCTGACCTCGTCGACGTTCGCGCCGGGAAGGACGACCGCCGCGTTCTTCGCGCCGAGGCCGAGGATCTTGTGCACGAAGCTCGGCGTCGGATGACGCCCGAGGATCGCGTTCGCGGCACCCTCGCTGCCGATGAACGCGAGCACGTCGATCGTGCCCTTCGGGGTGCCGAATACGTCGTTCTGCTTGTGCGAGATGACGGCGGGCAGGACGATGCGCCCGTCACCCGGCAGCAGCGAGACGACACCGGCCGGGAAGCACTCGGCGAACGCGGACATTAGGTGCTGATTCGCGAGCGTGCCGAACCGCGGCGTCTTCGCGATCACGACGTTGCCGGCGACGAGCGCGGGGATGATCGTCGTCAGGAATTCGTTGATCGGATAGTTGAACGGCGCGACGCACAGCACCTGGCCGAGCGGGCGTTGCCAGTCCTTCGCGTGATGTGTGGTCTTGCCGGCGACGCCGCCGTAGATCGCGCCCTGACCGAGCGTCTTCATCTCGGCGAGCGTGTCCTTGATGTACTCGATCGAGCGCGTGACCTCGGCGCGCGCGGATGCGATCGGCTTGCCGATCTCCCACATCAACAGGCGCGCGATCGTTTCGGTCTCGGCGCCGAGGCGCTGGGCAAACTTGTCGACGGCGGCACACCGCGCTTCGAGCGATGCGGTCGGCCACTCGCCGGTGCCCCGTGCAAATGCGCGATCCGATGCTTCGATCGCCTCGTCCGCTTCCTGCGTGCCGACCTTCGGCTCGTAGCCGAGGAGGACGGGCGCGAGGGTGTCCCCGTCGCGCACGGCGACACGCGAGTAGACGGGCAGCCGCAGGTCGTCGGTCTCCGCCGTGCGGATCTTGCCGTCGACGAGCAGCGTCGGTGGATGATCCACGGGGCGCACGCGCACCGATTCGGGGATCTCGGACGCGGTCGGGAACAGCGCGGCGAGCGAACGATCTTCGAACGCGGTCATCGCGGCGAACGTACACCTGTGAGCCGGCTCACCGCGATTTCCGACGAAACGATCGTGCTTGTGGGCTCACGACAATCACGTTATCAGCGCCGACTTCCATGCGTTTCCTTGCCTTGTTCTTGCTCGTCGCCTGCGCCACCGATGAAGACGTTCTCGGTCCCACACTCGGTGGCGGTGCGGCTGACGGCGTCTCCGATGTCACGTTTCTCGGTGCGGTCACGCTCGGCACGCCGATCGATGGCCGGTTCACGAAGAACGGCCAGTTCGACGGCTACACGCTCGACGTTCGCGCCGGCGCCGAGATCAAGCTCGAGATCACGCACGGTGGATCCTCGATGGGCCTCGACACGACGTTGTTCGTGTACGGACCACGCGACGTGGGCGGCGCGTATCCGGCGAATCAGGTCGCGTTCGATAACGATGCGGGTTACGGCAAGCTGTCGAAGCTCACGACGACGCTCGCGGACGCCGGCACGTATGCGGTCGTCGTCGGGACGCGCACCGGGAAGGGCCGCGGCAAGTATCGGCTCGTGCCGACGTGTCTCTCCGGCGAGTGCACGCCCGTCGTCGAGGTTCCGCTCGGCGGATGCCCGGCGCCGATCCTCTCGGCGATGCGCGCGTGCGTGACGGATCAGCTCGAGCATCCATACGTCGAGCTCACGCCGCGCATGAACGCCGCCGAGCAGTGCGCCGATGCCGACGTGCTCGCGCCGCTGTTCGATGCGTGCGCCGGCGGCGAGAGCTGGTGCACGGGCTCGTTCGAGGCGTTCTACGGCATCTACGCGCCGGCCTGCATCCGCGACACGAAGCACGCGATCCTCGACGACTGGTGCGTGTTCGGCGTGACCTATCGCGACATCGCCGCCCAGCCGTCGATGACGCTCGTGAAGGACACGCGCCTGGTCGCGACGTCGACGTTGACCGCGAACGAGAAGCAACAAGTCATCAAGGCACTGCACGTGTCATCACACACCGAGGTGATGACGGTCGCGCAGGCGTTCGCCGCCGCCGATAGCAACGAGATCTTCCAGCGCCAGTGGTGGGATGCGTCGGCGCGGCGCGCGTTCACGTCGTACGAATACGGCGCGGGCGACAACTCGTACGGCCGCATCTACCCCGTGGGCTCGACGGCGATCGCAGCCGACATCACCGACGGAGACTTGCTCGTCTGCCACGCGAAGTACGGCAAGGAGATCCGCGACTGCCGGGCGGACTTTGACTGCGCGATTGGGACGCAATGCATCGGCATCGCCGAGGATCGCGGCACCTGCATCGCGACGCAGCTCGACACCACCGGCGGTACCTGCGCCGCGACGACGGACTGCGCGCTTGGCCTCGTCTGCGCGGGCGAGTCGCGCGGTGCAGGCATCTGCAATCCGGCATGGCAACGGCGGAGCTTCGCGACTGCGCCCGCGCTCGCGATCCCCGACAACAAGCCCGCTGGCGTGACCGGGCAGATCTACGCGTACGGGCTCGCGACGGTCGATACCGACGTCTGGTTGCACCTGCAGCTCACGCATCCGCGCACGTCCGACCTTCGCATCACGCTCACGAACCCGGCCGGTGCGAGCGTGACCGTGTTCGACAGCACGCCCGGCGTGAACATCGATCTCGCGATGCCCGTGATCGGGTTCTCCGGCGACGAATCGGTCAACGGGACGTGGAGCGTGCACGTGGTCGACAAGGCCTCGACGCGAACGGGCACGCTCGATCGGGTCGAGCTGACCCTCGGCTCGCGCTGGGACTAAGCGCGCCGCGTCGCCTTGTGCGCGAACGGCTGTGTGGCTTCGAGCTGCGCGGCGACGCGCAACAGCAAGTCTTCGCGTCCGTAGGCGCCGGCGAGTTGCACGCCGATCGGCAGACCGGCGGCGTTGTGATACAGCGGGATCGAGCACGCGGGCTGGCCGGTCGCGTTGAACGGCGCGGTGAACGGTGCGAATTCGGCGGCCTTGAAGATGCCGGCGAGCGGATCGTCGGCGGGAGACGCGAAGGTGCCGAGCTTCGGCGGCGGCGTGGTCACCGTCGGTGTGAGCCACAGGTCATGGCTGTCCCAGAACTCGGCGATGCGGCGCGATGCGCGCTGGAGCCAGCGCCACGCCTCCGCGTACGCGGGGCCCGAGATCATGTTGCCGAGCTGCGCGAGTGCCCACGTCAGGCGCTCGACCTCGTGCTCTTCGATGTCGCGGCCGATGTGCCGCGACGCTTCGTTCAGATCCATCGACACGCCGCACACCCAGATCGAGAGGAAGCGCGGGACCCACTCGGGATCGTGCATCGCGGGGATCTCGCGTGGCTCGACGTGATGCCCGAGTGACTCGAGCAACTTCGCGACGTGATGCACGGCCGCGACGCAGTCGGGATGCGACTCGACGAGCGCGCCCTCGGGATTGATGTGCCGGGTCGCGAACCCGATGCGCAGCTTCTTCGGCGGGACGGCGATCTCCGCGAGGTACGGCGTCAGCTGCGGCGGCGCCGTGTACGGATCACCGTTCAGCGGACCCGCGAGCAGATCGAGGATCGCGGCGGAGTCGCGCACGCTGCGCGAGACCACGAGCTCGTTGACGAGCCCGCCGTTGATGTCGCCGTAGTTCGGCGCGAACGAGACGCGGCCGCGGCTCGGCTTGAGCCCGAACAGCCCGCAGCAGCTCGCGGGGATGCGGATCGATCCGCCGCCGTCATTCGCGTGTGCGACGGGGACCATGCCGGTCGCGACGGCGCACGCCGAGCCACCGCTCGACCCGCCCGTCGAGCGCGTGGTGTCGTACGGATTGCGCGATGGCGGCCACGCGGGCGGCTCGGCCGACGGCAGGATGCCGAATTCCGACGTGTTCGTCTTGCCGAGGATGACGAAGCCCGCGCGCCGCAGCGCCGCGACGAGGTGGCTGTCGTGCGGGACCGAATAGCCCGCGCGCTTCAGCGGGATCAGCCCTTCGGTGTGCAGCGCGCCCCCGACCGTCGCGATGATGTCTTTGATGAGGATCGGCACGCCGCGAAACGGGCCGTGCGGCGGATTCGCAGCAGCTTCGCGAGCCTCGTCGTACAGCGACACGATCACCGCGCCGAGCTCGCCGTTGTGCCGCTCGATGCGCTCGATCGCCAGGTCCACGAGCTCCGTTGGGGACGCCTGACCGGAGGAGACGAGCTCCGCACACGCCATGGCGTCGAGCTCGGAGACCAGCATGCGGGCCACTGTACCGGCCTTTTGATCTAAGGTGCGCCCACCATGCAAGGGATCCTCGCCGGCAAGCTCGCACTCGTGACGGGTGGCGGCCGCGGTATCGGTGCGGCGATCGCGCGCGCACTGGCCGGCATCGGCGCACGCGTGATCGTCTGTGGCCGCAGCAAGTCCGACCTCGACGCGATCGCGAAGGAGATCGACGGCGTCGCGATCGTGTGCGACCTCGGAAGCCGCGCCGATACCGATCGCATGCTCGGCTCGGTGGGTGAGGTCGCGGTCCTCGTCAACAACGCGGGCATCGCGGAGAGCGCCTCGCTCGATCGCACGACCGACGACATCTGGGACCGGATCCTCGAGCTCGACGTCACCGCGCCGTTCCGCATCACGCGCGCGATCGTCCCCGCGATGATCAAGACGGGCTGGGGCCGCGTGATCAACATCGCGTCGAACGCCGGCGTCAGCGGCTACGGCTACTCCACGGCGTACTGCGCCGCGAAGCACGCGCTCGTCGGCATGACCCGCGCGCTCGCGATCGATCTCGCGCGCACGAACGTCACGATCAACGCGCTCTGCCCGGGCTGGGTCGAGACCGCGATGGCCGAGGAAGCGGTCACGCGGATCGCGGCGAAGACAGGCCGCAGCGCGGAAGAGGCGCGCACGTCGCTCGCCTCGATGAGCCCGCAGCGCCGCATGATCACCCCCGAGGAGGTCGCACACGCGGCGCTCGCGCTGATCCCGCACGAGGCGCGCGGCATTCACGGACAGACGATCGTCATCGACGGCGGAGCCATTCTCAAATGAGCACGAAGGAAGTCACGGTCACCGAGTGGCCGAGGCCGCGCGGCTACTCGAACGGGCGCATCGGGCAGGGCGGCGTGTTGCACGTCGCCGGAATGATCGGCTGGGACGAACGCGGCGTGTTCGCCGAAGGTGGCCTCGGTCCGCAGTTCGGCAAGGCGCTCGATAATGTCCTCGCCGTGGTGAAGGCCGCCGGCGGCGCCGCCGACGACATTGCTGAAATGACCGTGTTCGTCACCGACATCGACGACTACCGCAAGAGCCAGGCGATCCTCGCCCCGATCTGGCGCGAGCGGCTCGGCCGGCACTATCCGGCGATGGCGCTCGTCGGCGTGACCGCGCTCGTCGAGCCGGCCGCGGTGGTCGAGATTCAAGCGGTGGCATACGTATGATCACGTCGACGTCTTTTCATTCAGAGCTGAAGTCCGGCGTTGTCACGCTCACGCTCGATCGCGAGAAGCGCCTCAACGCGCTGACGTTCGAGGTCTACGAGGAGCTCGCTAGCGTCTTCGAGTCGCTCGATCGCCACGAGGACGTCCGCGCGATCGTCATCACCGGGCGCGGCCGCGGCTTCTGCTCGGGCGGCGACCAGGACGACATCATCAAGCACCTCCTCGGCAAGGACACGCCCGCGCTGCTCGCGTTCACGCGCCTGACCGGCCGGCTGATCAAGGCGATGCGCGCGTGCCGCCGCCCGATCATCGCGGCGGTCAACGGCATTGCCGTCGGTGCGGGCGCCGTGATCGCGTGTGCGAGTGACTTCCGTATCGCCTCCGCCGACGCGAAGTTCGGGCTAATCTTTCCCCGCGTCGGCCTGTCCGGCGCCGACATGGGCATCACGTATCTGCTGCCCCGGATCGTCGGCCTCACGCACGCCTCGGAGCTCCTGTTCTTGGGCGACATCATCGATGCGGCGCGTGCGCTCGAGATCGGGCTCGTGAACCGCGTGGTCGCCGACGGCGCGGCGGCACAGGCGCTCGCGCAGGAGTGGGCGGCGCGGCTCGCGAAGGGCCCGGCGTTCGCACACGCGATGACGAAGCAGATGATCGAGAGCGAATATCAGATGACGCTCGCCGACGCGATCGAAGCCGAAGCCCAGGCGCAGGCGCTGTGCATGCAGCACCCCGACTTCGCGGAGGCGCACGCGTCGTTCAAGGAGAAGCGGCCGGCGAAGTTCCGAGGAGCGCCCGAGTGAAGCTGTCGGTCGACGATCTCGGCGTGTTCTTCACCGACGCGCACGTGCAGCTCGGCGCGCGGTTGAAGGCGGCCGCACCGAAGCTCGATGTCGACCACGACCGCGGTGCCGCCGAGGCCCTGGCAGAAGCCGGCCTGTTCGAGCTCGTGGTCGGCACGATCGATACGCGCTCGCTGTGTCTCGCACGCGAGATGCTCGGCTACGTCTCGCCGCGCGCGGACTCGATCTTCGCCGTGCAAGGCCTCGGTACGCAGCCGATCGTGCTCGCCGGCAGCGAGGCGCAGCGTGCCACGCTCGAGGCGTTCGCGCGCGGTGCGAGCATCGCGGCGTTCGCGCTCACCGAGCCCGATGCAGGCAGCGACGTCGCCGCGATCAAGACGCACGCCGCACCGACCCGCGACGGCTATCGCCTCGATGGCGAGAAGCTGTTCATCTCGAACCTCGGCATCGCCGATCACGCGACGGTGATCGCGACCACGGACCCCGAGCTCGGCAGCGCGGGCCTGACCGCATTCTGGGTCCCGCTCGACACGCCGGGCGTCACGGTGAAGCCGCTCGTCGCGACGGCGCCGCACCCGATCGGCTCGTTGCATCTACAAGGCGTCACCGTGCCCGCATCGGCGCGGATCGGCGCGGTCGGGCAGGGGATGAAGCTCGCGCTGCAGACGCTCGATGCCTTTCGCGTGTCGGTCGGCGCGGCCGCGGTCGGCATGGCACGCCGCGCCTTCGACGAGGCGCTCGCGTTCGTGAAGCAGCGCGTGCAGTTCGGCAAGCCGCTCGCCGAACAGCCGCTGATCCAGGCGCACCTCGCCGACATGGTCGTCGACCTCGACGCCGCACGTCTGCTCGTCCTGCGCGCCGCGCACCTCAAGGACACGACGGGCGGCCGAGTCACGACCGAGGTCTCGATCGCGAAGCTCGGCGCGACGGAAGCCGCATCGCGCGTGATCGATCGCGCGGTCCAGCTGTTCGGCGGCCGCGGTGTGATGGCGGGCGCGGTGGTCGAGCATCTCTATCGCGCGATCCGTCCGCTGCGGATCTATGAAGGAACCAGCGAGATCCAACGCACGATCATCGGGCGCGCGCTCGCGCAGGGAGCCAAGTGATGCAGTTTCCAGACGACCTCAATCTGGCGCGCTACTTCCTGTTCGATCGCGAGGACGAAGGGCTCGGCAAGAAGGTCGCGCTCCGCTTCGGCGAACGCCAGTGGACCTACGACGGCGTGTGCGAGCGCACGCGCGCGCTCGCGCGTTACCTCATCGATGCGGGGCTCAATCCCGAGCAGCGCGTGTACATCGTGCTGCCCGACACACCCGCCTTCGCGTGGTCGATCTTCGCGACGTTCGCTGCGGGCGGCGTGCTCACGATGGGTAACCCGATCGCGCCGATCGAGGACCTGCGCTACGTGATCGAATACGTGCGCGCGTCGATGTTGATCACCACGCCGGTCGTCGCGCTCGCGCTCGGCGAATACCTCGACGAGGTTCCGCAACTGCACACGATCTTGCTCGTCCCCGACGTGGCGACCGGCGAGGACCCGGAAGCGCGCTGCGAGATTCCAGACGACCTGCGCGAGTACGGCACGAAGCGCCGCTTGCTGTCGCTCGATCAGGCGGTCGAGCTGGGAGACCGCTCGAACACGGAGCTGCCGCGCACACATCGCGACGATCCGGCGTGCTGGCTGTTCACCTCGGGCGCGACGGGCAAGTCGAAGGCCGCGATGCACACGCACCGCGACTTCGCGTACAACACGGAGCTCTACGCGAAGAAGACGATCGGCTATCGAGAGTCAGATGTCGCGATCAGCGTGCCGCGCCTGTTCTTCGGGTACGCGACGGGAACGAACCTCTGGTTCCCGTTCGCGGTCGGCGCGACCGTCGGCCTGTTCAGCGAGCGGCCGACCGCGGAGTCGATCGCGAACGCGATCCGCATGTACGAGCCCACGATCGTCACGAACGTGCCGACCATGCTTGGCAAGCTGCTCGATCTCGATGACGAGCTGAAGGCGAAAGACGAACCAGGGCTCGACATGTCCTCGGTGCGCTTTCACCTGTCCGCCGGCGAGGCGTTGCCCGAGCCGCTGCTGCGCCGCTTCAAGGAGCGGTTCGGCGGCGAGATCTACGACGGCATCGGCTCGGCGGAGATGTTCCACATCTACTGCTCGAACCGCCCGGAAGATGTCGTGCCGGGTTCGCTCGGCCGCGCGGTCGAGGGCTACGAGCTGAAGATCCTCCCCGAGAACGCCGAAGATCCGGGCGTCGCCGCGCTGCCGCCGAACGAGATCGGCGTCCTCTGGGTGAAGGGCGACAGCGTCGCGTATGGCTACTTCCGCGATCGCGACAAGAGCTGGAAGACGTTCCACGGTCACTGGTGCCGCACGGGCGATCTGTTCCACATCGACGAGCGCGGTTACCTGTGGTTCAGCGGGCGCGCCGACGATCTGTTCAAGGTGGGCGGCATCTTCGTCGCGCCGCGCGAGGTCGAGGACTGCTTGCTCGGCCATGACGCGGTCTCGCAAGCCGCGGTGATCCCGGGTGACGACGGCGGGCTCACGAAGCCAAAAGCTGTCGTGGTGGTGCGTCCCGATGCGCGCGAGCGCGATCTGCGTCAGCTGCGCGACGAGCTCAAGGCGCACGTGCAGTCGAAGCTGACGAAGCACAAGTATCCGCGGTGGGTCGTGTTCGTCGACGAGCTTCCGAAGAATGATCGTGGCAAGGTCGACAAGAAGCTGCTCATCGACCGCGATCGCAAAGGCGAGCTATCCGAATGACCGAGAAGTTCCTCGCGCGTCACACGACCGCGTCGCTCTACACGCTCCTCAAGGAAGGCAAACGTCCCGTCGTCGCGCTGGTGCCGATCGGTTCGACGGAGCCGCACGGTCCGCACCTCGGGCTCGGCACCGACGTCGTGATCAGCGCCGCCGCGTGCGTGCGCGCGTGCGAGGTGCTCGAGAAGAGGGGCCCGGTCGTCGGCGTGATCGCGCCTGCGGTCTCCTACGGCGTGACCGACTGCGCGGTCGGCTTTCCGGGCGCGGTCTCGATCCCCGCCGGCGTGCTCACCGCATACATCGCCGCGATCTGCGACGGCCTGCTCGCGCAGGGTCTCCGTCACGTCTGCCTGGTCAACAATCACCTCGAGCCAGCGCACGACGCCGCGGTCCGTGCCGTGCTCGCCGGCCGCGAAGGCAAGGTCAGCGTCGCGTGTCCGCTGACGAAGAAGTGGGCACGCACGCTCTCGGCCGAGTTCAAGTCCGGTCAGTGTCACGCGGGACAGTACGAGACCTCGATCGTGATGGCGGCCGCCCCCGAGCTCGTCGATGAAGCGATGCGCACGACGCTCGCACCCGTTCCGGTCTCGCTCTCTGAAAAGCTTTTGGCCGGGGTCACGACGTTCAGTGCGATGGGCATGGAGCTCGCGTACGCGGGCAACCCGGCGGCCGCGTCGGTGGAGGAGGGTGATCAGCTGATCAACCGACTCGCCGACATGGTGATCGGCGAAGTCCGCGAAGCGCTCGGCCTACCGACCTGATCGCGACGGCAACAGCCGCGCCGGTGGCAGCCCACCCGCGCGCTCGCGCAGAAACAACGCGCGTGCACTTCGATCGACCACCCGACACGCGCCGGCACCCGCACCAACCGCGGCCGCCAGCGCGACCATCGCGATCACGGCAACGCCGATCAGCGACACCGGCATCAAGACGCCGAACAACAACCCACCGCTGAAGATCGCGACTGGCGGTGCGAAGATGAGCTTCGCCGCGTACCGGGTCGGCGCTTCGTCACCCCAGTCGAGCTCGCATCGATCGCAGCGCTCGTGTTGCCCGAGCACGTGCTGCTCGCACCGTGTCGTCGTGCAGCGGCCGCACTTCATGACCGGCGTGTCGAGACAGGCTTCGCACTGCGAGGCGCCCATCCGGTAACTGTGCCCGACCTTCGTCGAGCGCCAAGTGGCCGCGCGCACACCCGACGGGGCGCGGGCTAAGTCCGCCTACTCCTTGATGCCGTGCTTCACTTTGATCTGATCCAAGACCTTCGCGTACTCGACGTCCCACGCCTGCGTGCCCTCTTCGAGGTTCTTGATGCGGTCGCGGACTTCTTGGTCGATCGCTTCGTCGACCTGCATGTGCTTCTTGCAGATGTCTTTGATCTTGCGGCGGAGGATGGCGTCCTCGGCAAACACCTCGTCGACGTGACGCGACGACATGAACGCTTCGAGCATCTGATTGGAGATCCAGGATAGGCCCTCTTCGCCGAGACCGAATTCCTTCTGATCAGCGAGCTGGCGCTTCGTACGGCCGAGGTGCGAGTAGGGCAATCCACGAATTTCGAGGATGTCCTTCGCCCGCTCCGTCAGTTCCTTATCGACGCGGATGTATTCCTTGAGCACGGCAGCAACATCCAGCTGGGCCTCGTTGTTGTCGCTGACTTCGATATCACCGCCCGTCGTGAGCGAAGTGATGATCTCCGCGGCGATGGTATCGACCTTGCCTGGATACAGTCTCATTCTCGCGGCACTTTAGGAGGCGACAGGGGCACATGCAAGGTTCGGGGCATCTACTTTCGTATCGCTCGCGGTGATTTTCTCCTCGATGTGCACCATCGCTTTGATGATCGATGTTGTTCGCGGCGCACCACTCGTCGTGGCTGCGAACCGCGACGAGCTGCATGCGCGTGAAGCGCGCGGCCCCGAGATTTTGCGCGCGGAAGATCCACGCATCGTCGGCGGTCGCGACGTGTTGTCCGGAGGCACGTGGTTGGCGGTGGGGGAGGACGCACGCTTCGCTGCCGTGACGAATCAACGAGCGCTCGTCAGTGCGCCGCCCGGCCTGGTGTCGCGCGGGCTCGTCGTGATCGAGACGGTCGCGGCGAAGGACAGCGATGCGTACGTGATGGCGCTCGACCCGACGAGGTACGCGAGCATGAACCTCGTCTGGGGCGATGCGCGTGGCGTGAAGGTCGCGTATCTGCGGCGCGAGGACGGAACGCGCGAGGTCGTGTCACTCGGCCGCGGCATTCACGTGTTGTGTAATGACCGGATTGGCTCGGATGGATTTCCACGCGGCGAGCGACTCGCGAACGCGATGGCACCGCTCGCGGGCCGCGACTGGACCGAGGTCGTGGACGCGCTGCCGCCGCTGCTCGGCGATCACATGCGCTTCGACATCCCCCCGCCTCCACATCTACCGCCGGCGCTCGCACGCGAGCTGACCGCGACGTGCATCCACACCGAGCACTACGGGACGCGCAGCGCGACGATCCTCGCGCTCGCGCCGGATCGCGTCCTCTCGTATCGGCACGCCGATGGACCGCCGTGCGTGACGCCATTTTGGGAGGTGGCCGTATGAGTGACCGACCGCGCAAGCTCGTGGTCGCGGGCCTGATCATCGGGGCGGACCGCAGGATCCTCATCACCCAGCGGCGCGCGGACCAGGCGCTGCCGCTGCAATGGGAGTTTCCAGGCGGGAAAGTCGAGCCCGGCGAGGCACCGGTCGCGGCGCTCGTTCGCGAGCTTCAGGAGGAGATCGGGGTGACCGTCGACGTCGGCCGGGTATGGGAGGTGCTGTTTCACCCCTATCCGGCGTTCGACCTCGTGATGCTCGTCTATACGTGCCGGATCGCCAGCGGAACCCCCCGTGCCGTCGAAGTAGCCGACTTGCGCTGGGTCGAGGCGCCCGATTTGCCGGGTTGGGACATCCTGCCGGCCGATCGGCCTTTGGTCGATCGTCTGGTGGCAGAGGGCCCGCCGAATTGATTCCAAGTCGAGGCGGTGCCTACAATTCGCGTGGATATGGAAGGCCGCGCCAAAGTAACGAAAGAGGTCCTCTGCGAAGAGGCGCGCTTCATCCTCGCCAACGTGATGGCCGAGGCGCGGTACGGCCGTCAAAACCGATACGACGACATTCGTCGCGTCTGTGAAGGCGCCGTCTCGATCCCATTTCAGGAGTACATCGGCTTCCTCGAGAAGTCGGGATACCTCCGCCACGATCGCGGGAACGAAAGTCTCGAGGTCACGCCCGACGGCGAGAGTGTCGTCAACGGGGGCAACCTCTCGGAGTTCACCGAGCGCGCGGTCTCGCACTTCAAGAAGCTGCGCCAGAGTCGCGCGATGGCAGTGCCCGGTTCGGCGATCCCGATGGGCACGCAGTCGGGTCGCGAAGGCGTGTTGTCGTCGGCGTCGCAGCCGATCGTTCGCAGCGAAGCATCGGGCTCGGGGCCTCTGCCACGGAAGGAAAAACCAATGACGACCTCCGGCGGACGCCCGCAAGCGATGGCGGGTGGCGAGATCCAGCTCGGTAACGACATGGAAAACCGCTACGAGAAGCTCGCCACGATCGGCTCGGGCGGGATGGGCACCGTGTATCGCGCGCGGCAGATCGCGCTGAACCGCGAGGTCGCGCTCAAGGAGATCCGCGACCTGTTCGGCTTCTTCAGCGAGGACCAGCGCAACGAGATCGTGCGGCGCTTCACCGATGTCGTGCGTGCGTGGGGAAACCTCGCGCACCCGAACATCCTGCCGATTCACGACGTGAACCTCTACACCGAGTTTCCGAACGCGATCACCGAGCTCGCGCCGAACGGCTCGTGTCGCCGGCTGATCAACGACGCCGAGGAGATTCCCGTCGAGCTCGTGTTCAAGTATCTGCTCCAGACGCTGCACGCGCTGCGCGCGGGTCACGCACAGCGCGTGTATCACCGCGGGCTCAAGCCCGAGCAGCTGCTGATCGACGCGTACGGCAACGTGAAGGTCTCGGACTTCGGCTTCACGCGCATCGTCGAGCGCGACCACGCGGTGATTCGCCAGATCTACGTCGGTATGGGCAACGTCGCGTACATGGCGCCGGAGCTCTACCAGGATCCGATGATGTCGGGCCCGCAGACGGACATCTACGCGCTCGGCATCATCTTCTACGAGCTGCTCACCCGGAAGTTGCCGGGCCGCCGCTCGCCGATGCCGTCGCAGCTGAACCCGACGCTGCCGAAGGGCATCGACGACATCTTCGATCAGATGACGCGCGATGGGCGCAACGAACGGTATGCAACGATCGACGACATCCTCGACGACATCGACAAGCTCGAAGGCATGGAGGCCGTGCTCGGCTCCGGCGATCGCGTGCTCGTCGGTGATTCGCCGCTGTCCTCGATCAAGTTCCGCGCCGGCGCGGAAGAGCCGATGACGGGCACGCCCATCGAAGGCGGCGACGACAAGGGCCCGTCGCATCGCCCGTATTCGTTTCAGCAGCGCCGCAACAAGAAGATCTAGAACGACTTGCCGTCGACGGCTTTCGTCGGAACCTTCTCGAGATCGACGTTATCGAGGCAGCGGATGTTGATGGCGATCATCTCGGCGCCGTCACGGCCCTTGCCGCGCGCGAATGACTTGATGCCGCACGTCTTACAGAACAGGTGATCGATGTGCTTCTTGTTGAACTGGTAGTTCACGAGCTGATCTTCGCCCTTCTCGAGCTCGAACGCCGCCGCCGGCACGAACGAGAGGATCGTTCCGCCGCGCGAGCAGATCGAGCAGTTGCAAGTCATGCCGCCCTTATCGACGTCGATGTCGACGTGATACCGGACCGCGCCGCAGTGACAGCCGCCTTGATACTTGGATTCCGCCATACGCGGAGCCTAGCGACCGCGAACGCCAAGTGCGAGGAGCTTGGCCGCCAGAGCGTCGGCTTGATCGGCATCGTTATAGAGGTGGGCGGAGACGCGGACCATCGGGCCGGTCGCGAAGTCGATGACCGGCACTTCCCACCCGTTCTCGAGGAGCTGCTTCTCGACGACGAGCGCCGGCGCCGGGAGCGTCACGGGCACGGTCGCCATCGTGCCGATCGCGTCGTCGGGAGCGAGCACGTGTGCGCCGAGCGTGGCGCACAGGCGACGGCGCATCTCGAGCACGACCTCGTGGTTGCGCGTTCGCGCGTTTGGCCAGTCGATCGAACGGATCGCGAGCGGGACGGCGAGGTGCGCGGATGGATCGTGGGTGCCGCTCCAGTCGAGCTCGGCGTGGAGACGATTCGCGGGGCCGTACTCCGGGCTCATCCCGTGCGACGTGACGACCGGCGTGACCGGTCCGTTCGCGACCAGAAAGCCGCTGCCTTTCGGCGCGCACAGCCACTTATGGTTGTTCCCCGTGTAATAGGTCGCGCCGAGCGCGCCGATGTCGAGATCGATCTGCCCCGGCGCATGCGCGCCGTCGACGAGGAGAGGGCAGCGCAACAGCGGGATCACGCGCTCGAGCGGCAAGCGCAGCGCGGTCGGGCTCGTGATGTGATCGAAGAGCGCGAGCTTGCACGCGGGTGCGCGCGCGACGGAATCGACGAACGCGTCGGCGTTGAAGGGCAAGGGAATGTCGATCACGTGCAGGTCGAGCCCGCGTCTCAGGAGCTGGTTCTTCACCGCGCGGTAGCCGTGACTCGTGACGAGCACGCGATCGCCACGCGCGAGGTTCGCGGATTCGAGCGCGATCGCGACGCCGGTCGTGGCGTTCGGCACGAAGACCAGACGATCCACAGGCGCGCGAACGAACGACGCGAGGGCGGCGCGCGCGCGATCGATCTCGTCCTGCCACTCGAGAACGAGCCAGCGCATCGGCGCGCTCTCGAGCTTCTTGCGCCAGCGGTCGGCCTCGTCGAAGACCGTCCGCAAGCACGCGCCGAACGAGCCGTGATTGAGGTGCACGACCGCGGGGTCGAGCATCCAGCGGTCGATCTCCACGCGCCGAAGATAGCGGTTGTGGCCCGCGGAACATAGTGTTACAAAGACACTATGAAGGAACGTGCGATCGGTGCAGTGCTGGGGATGGCGGTCGGCGATGCGCTCGGGACGACGTACGAGTTCAAGCGGATCGAGCAGCCTGACTATCCGACGCTCGCGACCGGGCCCGCGACAGACGTCGTCGGCGCAGGTCCGTTCGATCTCGCAGCGGGCGCGGTCACCGACGACACGCAGCTCGCGATCTGCATCGCGCGCAGCCTCGTCGAGCGCGGCGGATTCGATCCCGCGGATATCGCGAAGCGCTACATCGTGTGGCTCGAGCACGCGTTCGATGTCGGCGGGCAGACGCTCGGCGCGATCGATCAGCTGCGCGACGGCACGCCGTATTCGTCGGCGGGCCTGACGGTGTGGCGCGAGCGCGAGCGCAAGCCGGCCGGCAATGGCTCGCTGATGCGCACCGCGCCGATCGCGGTCGCCTTCGCTGACAAGCCGATGGCGGCCGTCGTCGAGGCGGCGATGGTCGAGTCGATGATCACCCACGCCGATCCGCGGTGCGCGCTCGCTTGCGCGGCGTTCGATGCCGCAGCGGCGGCGGCGATCGTGACGCCGCTCGACGGTGCGGCGATGGTGAAGGTCGCGCGCGCGGGCCTCGCGCTCGGCGCGCAGCGGCTCCGCGCCGGGTGGAGTGACCCGCTCGATCGCGAGCACCTCGAGCGTGCGGTCGTCGAGCTCGAGGGCGACCTCGACGCCGCGCTCGCCGTCGAGCCGGGCGTGTATCGCGTCGGGCTGCACGTCCACGAGACCGCGGGCTTCGTGCGCGTCGCGTTCCGCCTCGCGTTCTGGCACGCGGTACACACGCCGTCGTGGCGCGACGCGGTCGTCGATGTCGCCTCGCGCGGCGGCGATGCAGACACGAACGCCGCGATCGTCGGTGCGCTGCTCGGCGCGCGTGACGGTGCGAGCGCGATTCCCGCCGCTTGGCGCGATCGCGTGCTCGCCGCGACGCAGCCCGGGCCCGCTGCATGGGCCGACGCGCATCATCCGCGTCACTTGCTCGCGCTCGTCGAGACGATCCCGGGATCGTCTACCGTCGACGAGTGATCACACCGATGACGTAGTCTGGCCGCGTGAATGCCGCAGCGCGCGCGCGCCTCGAAGGGTGGAAGCTTTCACTGATCGATCTTTCGTCGAGCCATCCGATGCTCGATGCAAAGGACGATCAGTCATGTGTGGGGTTGTTGCCCGGCGTCGATCCGATCCGGCTCGCAGCCGCGTTCGCGTCGGGCTCGAGCTTCGGTTTCGAGACGGGCATGGACTCGTGCTTCGACACCGGACGGCTTCGCACGCCGCTCGGTGCCACCGAGCTCGAGCGCCGCTTGCTGCGCATGCGTCGCGAAGCGCGCGATGCAGCGACGGAGGGCGTGCACGTCCTCTGGCTCGCGCTCGGCGTCTTGCACTGGTGCGAGCCAGGCGTGAGCTCCAACCAGGTTGGAGCGGATCACGTCACGCGCGCGGCGCCGCTGTGGCTCGTGCCCGTCGAGCTCGATGCGCAGCTGCGTCTCGTCGCGTCCGACGGCGCGCCCACGTTCAACCACGCGCTCGGCGAGAAGCTGCGGCGCGACTTCGACATCTTGTTCGACGGGGGCACCGAGCTGTCTCTCGCGCTCGCCGCGGCGGAAGGCATCGCGGTCACGCGCCCGGGCTGGCGCGTCGAGCGCGGCGTGCGGTTCGGCGTGTTCTCGTTCGCGCCGCTGGCGATCTGGCGTGATCTCGAGGCGCGCAGCGAGGACGAGCTCCTCGCCAGCCCCGTGCTCGCGCACCTCGCACAAGGTGGGCCGGGTGCGTTCGCGCAGCCGTCGGCCACGGCGCAATCGCTCGTCACGCGCTCGCGCCCGCAGTTGCCGGAGGTGATCGCGCCGCTCGATGCGGATCTGCATCAGCTCGTCGCCGTTGCGGCGGCGGGCGAGGGCGCGAGCTTTGTCGTGCAAGGCGCGCCGGGTACCGGCAAGTCGCAGACGATCGCGAACCTGATCGTCAACGCGGTCACGCAGGGCAAGACCGTCCTGTTCGCGAGCAACAAGGTCACCGCACTGCAGTCGGTGCAGCAGCGGCTCGCGGCGCTCGGCCTCGGCGAGTTCTGCCTCGACCTGTCGTCGCAGCGATCACAGGCATCGTGCGCGTCGGTCGCACAACAGCTCGCGCGCGTGCTCGAGCGTGCGTTCCGTCCCGGCTCGGGTCCGAGCGGCGACGACGCGCGCCTCGCAGAGCTGCGCGGCGCGCTCGACGGTCACGTGCAGGCACTGCATCGCGTCGGGCCGCTCGGCCGCTCGCTGCACGACGTGATCGGCCGGCTCGTCGAGCTCAAGACCACGCCGAACGCCGCGCTCGCGGAGCGCGATGCCACGGGGCTCGATCAAGGCACGCTGTTGCGTCGCCTGTTCGCGATCGAGCTGCTCGCGCAGACGGCCAAGGCCGTCGAACCGGTCGCGGGACATCCCTGGCAGAAGTCCACGCTCGCGTCCCTTGGGCTCGCCGCGGGGTGGGCCGTCGATGGGCGCATGCGCATCCTGTCCGCGCTCGACGAAGCGGCCGCCGCGGGTGCCGCACTCGCCGCGGCCGTACGCGATGTCGCCACGCTCGTGCCCGGCTTCGTCGCGCGCACGCGGGGTCAGCTCGCCGCGCTCGGTACGTTGTGCTCGCTCGCGGCCACGTCGCCACGGCCCGGCGCGGAGCTGCTCACGCATCTGCGCACGGCACGCGAGGACGAGATCGGCGAGCAGATCGCGCTGATCCGCGCGCGCGGCACCGGCGCCGTCGAGACGCCGCGCGATCCACTGACGTATCTCGCACTCGCGCATCGCCACCGTGCGCTCGCGACCGAGGTCGACGATGCGTTCACGGATCGCATCGGCGAGCTCGATGCCCACGGCATGTGGTCGCAGCTTCGCAAGTGGACGCAGAGCATGGCGCCCGTGCGCTACGTCGCGCTGCGAGGTGCGCGTGCGCAGGTGCGCGAGCTCGCCGTCCCACTCGCGGTCGAGAGCGACGAGGCGATGATCGTTGCGCTCGAGGCCGTGATGGCGGAGCGCGCGGCGCGCAAGGCGCTGCTCGCCGCCGCCGAGCCGGCGAAGCGCTGGTTCGGCGAGCTGCACCCCGACGATCTCGACGCGCTCGATCTCCCGCGCATCGACGCAGCGGTGAAGTGGTCCGCGGAGCTGCGCAAGGCGTTCGACACCGTCGACGTGATCGGCGGCGAGCCGGGTCGCACCACCGCGTGGCGCGCACTCGTCGCGCAGGTCGCGGCCACGCCCGACACGGCGGACGCGATCACGCCGCATACGTTCGCGCAGCTCGCCGGAAGCGTCGCGCGCTGGGCACCCTCGATCGACATGCTCGCAGAGGTGACCGGCGTGGCTGATTCGGCGATCGGCGTCGGCGAGGACCACCTCGCGGCCTTGCGCGAGCAGATCGAGACGCTGCGCCACTCCGTCGACGCGTTGCCGGCGTGGGTCGCGTTCCACGCGGCTCGCCAGGCGGCGCTCGAGTCGGGCGTCGGTCCCGCCGTCGCCGCGATCGAGCGCGGTGATCTGTCCGCGAGCGAGCTCGCCGGCGCATGGGAGCGCGCCACGCTCCTCGCGTGGGCCGATGCCGAGCTCGCGGCGCC
Organism: Myxococcota bacterium; assembly: GCA_030857175.1. Lineage (GTDB taxonomy): Bacteria > Myxococcota_A > Polyangia > Haliangiales > Haliangiaceae > JABFXX01. The sequence continues at coordinate 58,267 of JALZOJ010000002.1, forward strand.
GCCCGTCGGGCCAGCGCTTTCGCACTTCCATGGCTCCGCGCATCACGCGCACGTCGCGGCCTTCTCGGATCTCGATCGCGGCATGCTCGCGCTCATGCGGTCCCGTGCACTCGCGCGGCTCGCCGAGCGTGTGCCCAAGGCGCCGCGCCGCGGTGCGATCGACGAGCCCGGCGAGCTCGGCACGCTGCTCCAGGTGGCCAAGAAGCCCGGCACGCTGCCATCGCTGCGCGCGCTGTTCGCGCAGATTCCGTCGCTGTTGCCGCGCCTCGCGCCGTGCATGCTGATGACGCCGCTCGCGATCGCGGAGCACCTCGATGCCTCGCTGCCGCCGTTCGACATCGTCGTGTTCGACGAATCATCGCAGCTCCCGATCGCGCATGCGCTCGGTGCGCTCGTTCGCGCGAAGTCCGCGGTGATCGTCGGAGACTCGCAGCAGCTACGCCCGGCCAGCGAGCTGCCGTCGTTGCTCGATGTCTCGGTGGGCGCGCGCCTGCCCGAGATCCGCTTGACGTGGCACTACCGCAGCAGGCACGAGGATCTGATCGCGTTCGCGAACGAGCACTTCTATGACGAGCGCCTTCAGGTATTCCCCACCGCATTCGCGCTACCCGACTTCGGCGTCTCGTGGCGCAAGCTCGACGGCACGTTCGACGGCGGGGTGAATCGCACCGAGGCCGAATCGATCGTCGCGGACGTGATCACGCGCCTGCGCGATCCACAGCAGCGCACGCGCTCGATCGGCATCATCACGTTCACGCGTGCGCAGCAGGATCTGATCGAGGATCTGCTCGACGAAGCGCGTGCCGCGGATCCGTCGATCGACATCCAGTTCGCGGAGCCGCTCGTCGTGCGCCACGTCGACGGTATGCAGGGCGAGGAGCGCGACGTCATCTTCCTCTCGTTCGGCCTGTCCGCGCCGTCGCTCGAGGCCCTCGCCCCGATGACGGTCCGCCAGCTGTGCGTCGCCACCACGGCCGCGCGCGAGCAGCTCGTCGTCGTCTCGAGCTTCACGCCCGAGGATCTCGACGTCACGAACGCGGTCGCTCGCGAGCTCGCAGAGCTCCTCGTGTTCGCGCGCGCCGGCGGCGGCGCCGTACGGGCTCGCGTACCGGCCGAGGAAGCGAAGCCAGCGAGCCCGGTCACGGACGCGATCGCTCGCGCACTCACCGACCGAGGCTGGACCGTGCGCCACCAAGTCGGCTGCGGTCCGTTCAAGCTCGACCTCGCTGTCGTCGACCCGAACGATCCGGATCGCTACGTCCTCGCGATCGAGCACGACGGCATCTCGTACGCGAGCGCGCACTGCGCACGCGATCGCGATCGCCTGCGCACGCAGGTGCTGACGCAGCTCGGGTGGCGCCTCCACCGCATCTGGTCGCTCGACTGGTGGTGGGAGGCCGAGCACGAGATCCAGCGTGCACACGGTGCGATCGTCACCGCGGTCGCGGCCTCGCGCACACGTCGCGCACAGCCCGGCGGGACCGCACCCGCACCGACGACGAACCTGCCGTTGCCAATGCGCCGGATCGCGCGTGCGAGTCGCCCGAACATCGCGCCGGCCACACCACTCGCGGCGACCGCAGCATCGGGCTCCGCGCCGGTCATGCGCATCCCGCCGCTCGCGGATGCGTCACCTGGCAGCGACGACACGGCGGCGACACCGATGGTCGGTCATGGGCCGGTGGTCGTCCAGGCAACCGACGCCTCGGGCGGTACGCCCACGCTCGATGCGCACGCCGACACCAAGCCGCACTCGAAGGCGACGCGGCTTGCCTCCGGCAGCTCGCCGGTGCGGCTCGCGCGTGGTGCGATTCCGATCGGTCCGTACACGGTCGCGGCCATCCCGGCCGGTCGCCGCGCGCCCGACGACATGTTCGCGCCGCGCTACCTCCCGGAGCTCGGCAAGGTCGTCGAGCAGGTGCTCGCCGCAGAAGCGCCGATGCACGTCGACCTCCTCGCGCGCCGGGTCGGTGGTTACTTCGGCATCGGCCGGCTCTCGCAGCGCGTGACCGATCAGGTCCGGGTCGCGCTCGCAGGTCGCGGTCGCTGGGGCGACGAGGAGAATGTCGTGTGGCGCATGGACCAGGACCCCGCCGGGGTGCCGCCAGTCCGCGTCGCGGGGCAGGGCCCAGCCGCGCTCCGTCAGATCGAGGAGGTCCCGCTCTCGGAGCTGGCCGCCGCGGCCCGGATCGTCGTCGAGCGCGCGCCGAACATCCAGCCGACCGAGCTCGTCCGCGATGCGGCGCGCTTGTTGGGCTTCGCGCGGATCACGGAGCGTGTCACCGACCGCATCCACCTCGGTGTCGAGCTCGCGCTGCAGCGGACGCTGATCACCCTCGATAACGGCCGCGCGCGTCTGCCGGACTAAGTCCGAACACCGCGATCCGCTCGTGTTCCGGTCGTGTTCCGGTCGTGTTCCGGTCGTGTCCCAGTCGTGTTCCGTCGTGTTCCGTCGTGTTCCGGTCGTGTCCCGCTCGTGTTCCCGAGTTAACACCAAACGCACAGAGGCCACGGAGGCCACAAAGAGGAGATCGTTTTCGACGCGCACCTGCGACGCAGCCGACCCACGATCGAGATCTTGTGGCGCCACGCCTCGATGACGTTCGCCCGTTGAAAGCACGCTTCGTGCGGGCGACTAATTCAGTCGAGACGCACGGCGACAGGATCTCGACCGCTGGGTTCGCTCGAGCACGAACGCCCCGAAATTGATCTCCTTTTTGTGGCCTCCGTGGCCTCTGTGCGTTTTGTGTTAACTCCGGAACACGAGCGAACACGAGCGAACACGAGCGAACACGAGCGAACACGAGCGAACACGAGCGAACACGAGCGAACACGAGCGAACACGAGCGAACACGAGCGAACACGAGCGAACGCGAGCGAACACAACAAGCGGAACGCGCGAGGGCTCGAACGCACTAGTCGCCGCCGATCTCGGACTGCACCTTGCCGAACTGCTTCGCCGCGAGCTGCTTCGGCGCGATGTGAAACCGCATCGTCTCGACATCCCCGATCTCGAGCCCCATGACGTCGTCCGAGTCGACCTGTGCGAGCAGCTCCCAGCCTTTGTACGCGTAGTGGTTCATCTGGCTCGGCCACCCGAGCAGCTGATGACCGTTGACGATGTGTGCGAGCCACACCTGATCGTGATACCGGCTGTGCTCGTCGTCGTTCAGGCCGAGCGAGCCGGCGGCATCGGTATCGGGCGTCGGCAGCGTGAGCACGAGGCTCGGCGTCGCGATCGCGATCTTCTCCGGCCGACCATCGTCGTCGTCGGGTCCGGACATCGGCGACAGCTTCGCAGCGTCGGGGAAGTAGAACGTCTTTGCCTTCTCGCCGTAGCCCGCAACGGGACGCATCTGCGCGAACAGCGCGATCACGCCGCGCTTCGGTAGCAGCCCTTCGAGGTCGAATTTCGCGACTTCGTCGAGGCGGATCTGTCCGACGAACGCGAGCCCCTTGGGCCACTTGAAACCGGCCGGCACCATCGCGTCGCCGCCGAACCGCGTGGTCATGCCCGACGTCTTTGTTGCTTTCAGCTTCAACCGGATCGCGGGCCGCACGAGCGATTCGATGTCCGCGCTGCGATGCTCGAGCTTCGCGGTCTTGATCGACTTGCGCAGCTTCGCGAGATCGAGCTTCGCATGCGGTTTCGCCGGCTTTTTCTTCCACGCGGCGGATGCCTTCGGCTCTGGCCGCGGCGGCGGCTCTTCTTCGTATTCCCAACCGTCGGCGAGCTTCTTCTTGATAGCGCGCTCCATCGCGGCGGTCGCTTCGGCTTCAGACGCGTACTTGCGCTCGCTGTTCTTGCTGTCGCCAGCGTGCTGATACATCCCCGCGCGCCCTTTGTAGTCGAACCACTTGAGGACGTTGCCGACCGTCCATACCGACCACTCGGCGTAGTTGATGCCGCGCGCGGGCTTCTCCTTTTGGAGCGTGATGGTCATGCGCCGAGACTATCGCTGCTTGCGCGCGTGTGCTCTGCATCGTGAGCGCGAGGTGAGGCCGTGCGTGCCGTGCAACGGGTGGTGTCGCAGATCGATCAGCTCACGAGTCAACCCGAGGGCTCGTTCTCGTGCGCGGCGGGGCATCGCGACGCTGTCGTTCGTTCACTGAACCCGCGTGTTTCAAGATCGCGCAGACGCGTTCGAAACATTGATATGGACCCGTTCACTCCGACCGCGTGAGGGTGCGCGTGCACTGCACTCCAAGGAGACACGAATGCGATTGAATGTAACGTCTGCGACGTACTTGGTGGCCACGCTGTTCGCGAGCGGCTGCGAATCCACGGCGAGTGAAGAGGCGGAGCCGGCGAGCTCCGTCGAGGAGCACGAGCTACAAGCACACACGGCTGCGATCGGTAGCGAGGTTTCGGTTCCTCGGCACCTCGTCGACGGGCAAGAGTTTCAGCTCTCGAAGCGACGGTTGATCGCCCACGGACAGTTGCTGTTCGCTGCCGTGTGGACGCCGCAAGAAGGTGGCGGTCGTCCGTTCACGAAGGGCAATGGAGATCCATTGACGGATCCGAGCTCGCCACTCGTGTTTCCGCGAAACTTCAATCGCATCTCGGCACCGGACTCGAACGCGTGCACGAGCTGCCACAACGCGCCGCGCGAGGGCGGCGGTGGCCACATCGTGGCGAACGCGTTCCTGCCCGCTCACCGGTTCGACTTCCTGACGTTCGACCACAACGATCTGGTGCCGACACGCGGCGCCGTCGACGAGAGTGGCAAGTTCGTGACGCTCGACAATGTCGCCGACTCGCGCGCGACGGTCGGCATGTTCGGCGCGGGTTATATCGAAATGCTCGCGCGCCAGATGACCGAGGCGCTGCAATCGCAACGCGATAGCTTGCAGCCGGGACAGTCGATCGCGCTCGTCGCGAAGGGCGTCAAGTTCGGCACGCTGGCGCGCAACGCCAACGGCAGCTGGAACGCAGCGGGCGTGCAGGGCCTCCCGGCGTCGAGCACGAAGACGGCGGCTGGCGCCGTCCCGACGTTGATCATCCAGCCGTTCCATCAGTCGGCCAACGTGATCTCGCTTCGCCAGTTCACGAACAACGCCTTCAATCACCACCATGGCATCCAGAGCACGGAGCGGTTCGGGGTTGGCGAGGATCCGGACGGTGATGGCTTCGTCGACGAGCTCACGCGCGCCGATGTGACGGCCGCGACGCTGTTCCAGGCGACGCTGCCGGTGCCCGGCCGCGTGATTCCGAAGCACCCGGCGCGCGAGGCCGCGATCTGGCTCGGCGAGAAAACGTTTCGTCAGATCGGCTGCGAGAGCTGCCACGTCGCGAGCCTGCCGCTCGCCGACGACGGTTGGATCTTTAGCGAGCCGAACCCGTTCAACCCGACCGGTAACTTGCAAGTGGGCCAAGCACCGTCGCTGTCGATCAACCTCAACAGCGCCACGTTGCCCGGTCCACGTCTGCAGTCCGCATACGGCGTGGTTCACGTCCCGGCGTATACGGATCTCAAGCTCCACGACATCACGAGCGGTCCAACGGATCCGAACCGCGCGCCGATCGACTTCGGTGCACCCGGCGGTTCGCCCGAGTTCTTCGCGGGTAATGGACGCTTCCTCACGAAGAAGCTGTGGGGCGTTGCCAACGAACCGCCTTACTTCCATCACGGCAAGTTCACGACGATGCGCGAAGCGATCCTGGCGCACCATGGTGAAGCGGAAGCGCAAGGGAACGCGTTCGCCTCGTTGCCCGAGCACAAGAAGAACGCGGTGATCGAGTTCTTGAAGAGCCTGCAGGTGCTTCCGCCTGGAACGCAGAGCCGCATCGTCGACGAGCATGGCGCTCCTCGTCAGTGGCCACCCCAGTGACTACGACCCGGATGACACGTGAGCGCTCGTCGAAGTGACACCGACCTGCGCGACCGCTTGCGCGTGGCGCAACGCGTGTGCCGCCGATGCGACGGCTCGTCACTGCGATGAGCAGGACTTGACGCCCGACATCACGGTCCCGAACCTGTTGGTGGCCACCGCGCACGAGCAGTTCGTGACGCCGCACTTCACGTTCGCATTCTCCGTGCAGATCTGGTCGACGGCGACGCGTTTGTATTCGTACCAGACGACGCCGGTGCCCGAATCGGCCATCGCGATCAGGAGCGTGTCGGTGTTGGCGACGTAGTACGGGCGATTGGTCCACGAGCCGGTGTCGGTGGTGGTTCCGCTCTTTTCGCAGCGCTTGTCGTACGAAAAGCTGATGTTGCCGTTCGCGGTCGTGTACGTACCACTGCGATTCTCGAACGAATCGCCGATCGCGTTCACCCGTGAGCCCTGGAACTGCAGCAACTGTACGGCGAACGTGCCGCGCTCGAGGCGATAGATGCCGTCCGCGATCGTACCGCCGCGGTCCGTCGGGGCGGTGACTGTCGAGCTGTTCGCCGACCACGTCGAGCAGTACGTGATCGCTTCGCAGGCGAGCCCGGTGGGTGTTGGTGGGCCGTCGGGCGTCGGGGTGTTGTTGTCATCGCCGCCGCCGCAGGCCACGAGAGCGAGCGAGAAGATCCATTGCGTCATGAGAAGTCTCATTTGCCTGCTAGTGCGGCGAATCGCGGCGCGATAACAGAGGTCGGACCACTGCGCAGTTCCTGCCGACCATCTGAAGACGCGGCGGTGGGGAGACGCTGTTCGTACACGTCGACGTCGCGATGCGGATGCACGCCTCACGGGCCGGCGTGCTGTCGCACACGACGCTGCCGGCCTGGCTCGTCGAGAAAACGCTGCTGAACGACCATCGTTCGTGGCGCTCGCATGCTGCGTTGCGATCTCGTTGATGGTGCTGCCGCTCATCGGCGTCAGGTTGGAGAAACAACCAAGGAGCCTAAAATGAGCAGCAACCGAAACCGTCTTGTCACGTGCCTGTTCACAACGAGCCTCGTCGGAGCATGCACCGCCGAGTCGGAAGATCGCGTCGAACCGGAAGCGGTGGTCGAGCCCCAGCCGCCCGACGACCCCGAGGAGCGCGCATCCGATCTTCACCGCCACGTCAGCGTCGCCAAGGTGTTCACCCTCGATCCGAGCGGGCCGAACCCGTACTTCTTTGCGAAGCACCTGGTCAAGTACGCATGGTCGTGGATGACGCGACGTGATGACGGCGTGTGCGTGTCGATCGACACTCGACGCCTCGAGCCTGGCGCGTACACGGTGTGGTTCCGCGTCTTCGATGATCCATCATCGTGCAACAACCCCGACCCCGCGGGTGCCCGATGCAGCCGGCTCGACATTCCAGCGTGTCGGGCGGCCGGGACCTGCTCCGTGCTCTGGGTGACCGGCGCACTCGTGGGCGTTGATGGCAAGAGTCACGTCAGCGCGTGCCTCGCCGAAGGCGGCAAGCCCGGCTTCGTGTTCTTCGGGAATGGCCTCGCCGACGCTCGCGCCGCCGAGATTCACGCGGTCCTCAAGCACCATGGCGAGGCGGCGTTCTCCGCCACGGATCCTGCGACGCAGGCTCGACTCGGGCGCCAGCTCTCGACACCGGGTGGCAACTGCGAAGGGATGCCCGGCGATACCCTCACCGAGTGTCCGGATCTGCAGGTCACCTATCATCGGGCGCCCGGGGTGCACTGAAGCGAGATCCGCACGTGATGACGAGCTCGAGCGATCGGCCGAGCCGTCGCAGCAGAGACGTGGCAACCGCGACCTCGAGGCTCGTCTGTGTGTCGTCGTCGCGCCAGGTGTATCTCGGGCGCCACGGTGATTCGTCGTCGGTGCGATCGTGATTGCGAACCGTGTTGCGGCGACGAGAAGTTGCTTGTCGCCGCCCGAGCGCGGAGGGATGCTCCTCTCGTGATCGGCCGCCACATCGCATCGATCCTGTTGCTGCTCGTCTGTTGGGCTCGCGTTGCCGTCGCGGATGATCCGCCGAAGCAAGCGCCGCCGCCGCCGACAACGCCAGCGCCGACGACACCCGCAGACGGCGACAAACCGAAGACCAACGATCCGAACGCGCCGACGCCGAACGCGCCGACGCCGAACACGCCGACGCCGAACGCGCCGACGCCGAACGCGCCGACGCCGAACACGCCGACGCCGAACACGCCGACGCCGACCGACCCGAATGCGCCGACGACGAATGCGCCGGCCAACGATCCGAATGCACCGGCGACGAACGATCCGAACGCGCCGACCACCAAGCCGCCGACCACGAACGCGAAGACCTCGCCGGCTCCGGCCGCGCCGACGGGCCCCACCGTCGTGACCGGCAAGGTGACCGACGTGCTCGGCCGCCCCGTTCCCAACGCGCGCGTCTACGTCATGCCGCGCCGCGGGCAGCCGATCCAGACGAAGACCGGCAAGGATGGGCGGTACTCGGTGAAGCTGAAGTCGAACGGCACGCACGGCGTCGTGATCGCGATCGACAAGGCGCACACGTTTCGCACCGTACTCGTCGTCGACGGGATCTCGAACACGATGGACGTCGACATCGAGCTCGACGTCGAGGGTGGCGAGGTGATCAAGATCGAGGACAAGCGCCGGCCGGAGCCGAAGGTCAGGCCGAAGCCGAAGCAGGACGTGGCGAAGTCGCTGCCGTACAGCGAAGAGGCAGTCGAGCGCGATGCGTGGGCGCGCGCGTGGCTGCTGCTCGATGTCGACGAGCGCGGCACGGTGACGCGCTTGAAGCTGCTGAAGCGGCCGGGCTTCGACCTCGACAAGATCTGCATCGACGAGGCGTTCAAGCTGAAGTTCACGCCGGCGCTCGACGACGCGGGCCGCCCGATGAAGACGTACATGTTGTGGACGTTCGAGTGGCCATCGTGGGGCTGGCTGATTCAGGGCAACGGCACGGCGATGAGGCGGCCCGTCGATCGCGACGACATGGAGGCGCGGCAGACGAACTCGCTCGTGACCGGAACCCAGGGCGGCGCGAAGATCGGCGGCACGTGGGCGACGCCGACGACCGCCGAATCGGCGGGGACCGCATTCGAGACGTCGCTCGGTCGCGTGCCGTGCGCGGGCTCGGGACCGCTCAACCTCGACCTCAGGAACCGCGCGTACCGCGACTGCTCGCAGCCGGATACGAGCGTGGCGGAGGCGCTGCCATGGATCACGCGCGAGACCGCGGCGGCGGCGGTCGCCGAGCTCGCGAACCCGAACCTGATCCTCGTCGAGGAGAAGCAGGGATCGCGCGTGCCGACGTTTGTGGGGCTGGGCGTGACGAGCGTGCTCGCGGTCACCGCGATCGTTTCGTTCTACAAGTTCTCGAAGGCGGTCGATCGCGTCGAGGACTACGCGTGGCAGGCATCGATCGATCCCGAGGCGTATGCGAGGCACACGGCGGCGCGCGACCGCTGGGGCAAGCGCGCGTTCGGGTTCACGGCCGGGGCGATCCTGTCCGGCGGTGCGACGCTCCTGATCTGGCACCGCAACATGCCGAAGCGATCGTTCAGCGTGCAGCCGTCCGAGACGGGCAACGGCGCATCGGCTTCGTTCTCGACGACCTGGTGATGTTCGAGCGCCGGCGTGTCTCGTCGGCGACTTCGATCATCCGCTGCTGATCGTTTCAGACCGCGCGTAGATGCGAGCGGCGCGCGGCAACACGCTCGGGCTCGGCAGGCCAGTCGGGCTTGCGCAGATACTTGAGGAAGCCCGCCGCGACGCCGATGCCGTGGGAGACGTGCAGCGTTGGAAAGATCGCCCAGGCGGTCGCGATGCCGACCGGGCCGAGCTTGTGTGCGAGGCGGACGGCCTCGGCGCCGGTCGCGAGCGCGTAGGTCGCGAACGCGGCGGAGAGCAGCGGCCATGCGGGCGGAAACGAGAGCATCAGCGCGGCTCCCGCGACCATCAGGAACGGACCGAACGGGCGGATCGTCGGGACGGTGCCGAGCTTGAGCAGCGTGCGTGCGCGGCCGCGACCGTACTTGTAGTACTGCTTCGCGAGCGTCTTCAGCGAGGCGCGCGGGAAGTAGTGCACGACGATGTCGCGTGAGAGATAGATCTGGCCGCCGCTGTCGAGGATGCGCTGGTTGAGCTCGGCATCCTCGTTCGTGATCGCGCCCGGATCCCAGAGGCCGATCGTCTCGAACACCTTGCGACGGAATGCGCCGAGGAAGACCGTGTCGACGAAGCCCTCGGCCTCGGCCGAGCGATAGCGCGCGCCGCCCACGCCGAGCGGGCTCTGGAGCGCGGCGCACAGGGCACGCTGGAATGGGGTCTTCGCCTTCGCGCGCTGCGCACCGCCCACGTTGTCCGCGCCCGTGCGCTCGAGCGTCTCGACGCACTTGCGGACGTAGTCGGGCGCGTACTCGGCGTGGACGTCCATGCGGACGATGATGTCGCCGGTCGCTTCCTTGACGAGGAGGCCGAGGCCCGCGGCCTGGAGCCTCGCGGGGTTGTCGATCACGCGGATGCGAGGATCGGCCTCCGTGAGGCGAGCGAGGATGTCACGCGTGCGGTCGGTGGAACGGCCGTCGGCGACGAGGATTTCAATCAGCTCCGCGGGATAGTCCTGCGCCTGCACGCTCGTGATGCAGGCTTCGATGAACTTCTCTTCGTTGTACGCGGGCATCGCGATACTGACGCGCGTCATGGACATGGATGTTAGCGCGCCTTGTGTGCAACGTGGATGCCCGCACCCAGCACCATGAGGCCGCCGATCGCAGCGAGGGGGTGGAGGGCCTCCTCCCACACGAGCGCGCCGACCGCCACCGCGACCAGGGGCTCGGCGAACACGAACACGGCCGCCCGCGCGCTGCCGATCCGCGTGAGGCCGATCGCGAACATGACGCCCGAGCCGGCGCCGATCGTGAGCGCGCCGGCCGCGAGCAGGAGCACGTCCTCGCGCGCGATCGCCGCGGTCCCCTCGCCGAGGAACAGCAGCGGTAGGAGCAGCACGGCCGCGATCAGCGAGTGATAGGACATCGCGCGGGCCGCGCCGATCCGCACGGCTAGCCGGCGCACCACGAACATGTTGCCCGTGTAGCAAACGGCCGAGATCACGCCGATGGTCGCGCCGAGCGCCGCACCGTGTGCGGGCTCGCTCCACGGTTCGAGCACGATCACGAGCCCGACGAGCGCGACCGCGGCGGCCGGCCGTGCACCGGGCACCGTGACGCCATCGATGCGCGGCGCCACGAGCGCGATCATGATCGGCGCGACGTAGTGCGAGAGCACGGCGATCGCGACCGTCGTGATGTCGATGGCGGCGAAGAACGTGACGAGGTTGAGCGCGTCGAACGCGACGTTCAGCATCAGCAAGCCGACGAGCTTGCGATCCCACGTTACTTTGGGCAGCCGCAGCGCGAACGGCAGCGTCACGAGGCCCATGACCGCGAAGATGATCGGGCTCGTCACCGTCGGCGGCAGACCGGTCGGCCGCAAGAACAGGCTCCACGTGCCCCACGACGCCGCGGCGAGCGTGACCATGAGGAAGCCTGCAAACACGACAAGACGTTATAAGCGGGCAGTCGTGCGGAGCGAAGCCTTCCTCCGGCAGTTCCACGCCGCGCATGCGGGGATCACGTCGCGCGCGCTCGCGCGCGGCGGCAGCTACGAGCGACTCGCGGCGCAGGTCGCGCGCGATGCACGCGTGCTCGACCTCGGGTGCGGCGACGGACATCTGCTCGCGATGCTCGGCCCGCGCGCCGTCGGCCTCGACATCTCGCGCGAGGAGCTCGCCCTCGCCAACCGGCCCTGCGTGCACGCCCGCGCGCAGCAGCTGCCGTTCGCCGATCGCGCGTTCGACGCCGTCGTCTCGCACCTCGCCTTCATGCTGATGGACGAGCCGACGCAGGTCGTCGCCGAGCTCGCCCGCGTGCTCGTCCCGGGCGGCGCGTTTCACGCCATCCTCGGCGGCGGACCCACCGCACACGGCGACGACGCGTTCCACCGGTTCCTCGCGCTCGCGAAGCCGCGCGGGCAGAGCCTCGGCGATCCGCGGACGAAGTCCGAGGCGGGCTGGCGGGCGCTGTTCGCCGGCTGGCGCGTGGACTTCGAACGCTGGGAAATCGACCTCGCGGGCACCCTCGACGAGGTCTGGGGGTTTCTCTCCGCGAGCTACCAGACGCACGACGACGTCCGCGCACAGCTCGCCGCCGAATTCGGCCCGCATCTCCCGTGCACCGTCGTCCTGTGGAATGCGACCGCGCGATCCGGTTACGATGAAGCGAGGGGAGGCTAGACAGTGGCCAAAGCGGAAGTGAAACAGCGCGCATCGACGAAGCTCAGCGTGATGGGCAAGACCTGTGTCATCACCGGCACCGTGCCCGGCATGCAGCGAAAGGATGCGGAAACAAAATTGGAAGGTCTCGGCGCGAAGTGCACGAGCTCGGTCTCGAAGAAGACCGACTACGTGTTCGCGATGGACGATGCCGGATCGAAGCGGGCGGATGCCGAGCGACTCGGCATTCCGGTCCTCAGCTCGGCGGTGCTGTTCTCGCTGATCGGCAGCACGGACGCACCGAAGGCGCCGAAGAAGCCGGTCACCGCGGAGGCGAAGAAGAAGGTCAAGGAGCGCAAGCCGAAGGTCTCGGCGGGCTTCGCCGGCAAGACGGTCGTCATCACGGGCACGCTCTCGATGGAGCGCGCGGAGATCGCCGCGATCCTCGAGGAGGCCGGCGCGAAGGTCACCGGCAGCGTGTCTGCGAACACGCACTTCTTGGTCACGGGCTCGGGCGTCGGCGCCTCGAAGCTCTCGAAGGCGACGGCGCTCGGCATCACGATCATCGACGAAGCGAAGATGAACGAGATGCTCGAGGCCGACTAGAGCGGCGCTCGAGCTCGCGGTCGCAAGAAATCCACCGCCACGAGATTTGTACACCTAGCCGCTGCGCGAACGCAGAGTTCGATCGGATACGCGACGGTTAGCGGCGTCAAGGTGACCGTTGTGACGAATCCCAGAAATGCGATCCTGGTGGGATGAGTGTGTGGCTCAACATCGTGACGGCGATGACGTTCGCGTCATCGGTCGCGCTCGCTCAGCCCGGTGGAACGCCCGACGTGCCGCCCGATGCACCACCGCCACCCCCGCCGGACCAAGAGCCCTCGCCGGACCAAGAGCCCTCGCCCCCGAGTCAGGCCCTCGATCCAGAGATCAAGGAGGACAACAAAGTCCTGGTCGAGAAGCCCAAGGAGGTGGAGAAACCTCCAGTCAAGACAGAGCTCAAGGCGCAGGACAAAGCTGACGCGAAGAAGAAGCTACGGGTCACGGGGTTCGTCCAAGGGTTGTACAGCTACGCTCGAGGACGCGAGCCCGCCGGTGCGTTCTCGATCACGCGGGCGCGGATCAGGGGCAGCGCCGAGATCGTACCGGACCGGTTCAGCGTCACTGCGATGATGGAGCTCGCGTCGCTTCCGACGATGGAGCTCCGCGACGCCTACGGCACGATCCGCGTCGGGACGCAGGAGATCCGGCTCGGTCAGTTCAAGCCGGCGTTCGGGTGGGAGAATGCGTTGGCAGCGCGCTACCAGCCGACGGTCGAACGCTCGTTGTTGTCGCGCCCGATCTCCGCGACGGCCCCGGGACGCTTGCGCGATATCGGCGTTGGTGTGTTCGGAGAGATCCCGATCTCGAAAGACGTGACGATCGAGGACTCGATCTCCGTGTTCAACGGCGCCGGTGACAACACGCCGGAGGACACGCCTCGGAAGGATGTGATGGGGCGGCTCGGCATCGCATACCGGAAGATCGTCCGGATCGGAGTCTCCGGGTCGAGCGTGCAGTTCGAGCGTGTCGACGCAATGGACCCGTCGATCGCGACGCGCGAAACATCGATCCGCTACGGGGCCGACGTCGTCGTCGATCAGCCGTACTTCATGGTCGTCGCGGAGGTAGCGGAGGCGCGGTTCAGTGAGCCCGACGACCGCAAGCGGCGCGGCGCGTACGGGATGGCACTCGGCAAGCTGCCCTTCGGCGTGCGCCCCGTCGTTCGCTACGAGATCCTGAACCCGAGCACAAAGGAGACCGGCGATACACGCAAGCGCGTCTACGTCGGCGTGAACCACCATCTCGTGCCGGATAACCTCGACGCGTTCTGGTGGACCGTCGCCTACATTCACGACTTCGCTCCGACGTCGACCCACTTAGTGTTGGTGCGCGCGCACCACGGTTTCTGAGGAACAGCCATGATGAATTCGAACGTACGGGTGCCCTGGTTTGCGGAGAGTGACCTGACACCAGACTTCTTCGAGCAGGACCTGCGGCGTTACCTGAACGACGCCGGGCTCTCGGTGCAGTCCGTCGAAGTGCTGCCGACGGTAGGCGCCGGGACGATCTCGCGAACGCAGCTGCGCCTGCGAAAGTTCATCGGCACGTTCGCGGTCCGGATCGCCTACCGCGCAGGAGACGGGCGGGAGCGATCAATCGATCTCTGGCTCAAGTCGAAGCCGATCGACGAGGAGTCCAAGCTATCGCTGCGCAGCTCGATGCTCGGCTCGGGCGCTCTGCTTCGCACGTGGCAGCGCCATCATCACCTGCACGAGCTCACGGGCTCGCACGAGCGCGAGAACTTGATCGCCGAGCGGGTCACGGATCCTCGATTCCTGCGCCACGTGCCACGCGTGGTGAAGTCGTTCCGAGTCGATGCGCGCGAAGCGTACGTGCTCCTGTTCGAACACGTGGGCCAGATGCCGCTGATGGACACCTTCGAGGACGTCACGGGTTGGACGCTCGAACACGCCGCCCGTGTGATTCGCGGTCTCGCGCAGATCCATTCCGTGTACTTCGATCAGGAGTCGGAGCTGCTTTCCATGGACTGGCTCGAGCCAGTTCCAGGCGAGACGTACCGGTGGCGCTCGCTCGCGCTGTGGGAAGCCCTCGCCGAGCACGTCTGGGAAGTCTCCCCGGATCTCTGCACGCCGGCGCTCGCGGCACTACAGCGCTCGACGCTGCGTGACTTCACGTCGTCACGCCCGCGGGGCGTGCCGTGTACGCTGATCCACAACAACGCGACACCGCGCAACCTGGGACTACGTGAGGTCGACGGCGAGTCGACGCTCTGCATCTACGACTGGGAGGTCGCCACGATCGATCTTCCGCAGCACGATCTCGCGCAGTTCTTGTGCTGGACGCTCTCGCCGGACGTCACGCGAGAGCAGGTCGCGAGCCTTGTCGGTCTCCATCGGACCGAGCTCGAAGCCGCGACCGGCCGAGCGATCGACGCCGGCGCGTGGACCGAGGGATTCAGGTTCGCTCTGCGAGATGTGCTGATCCGGAAGGTTCCGTTCCTGCTGCTCAGCCGGCTCTATCGCAACACGTCCGCGGCGAAGCGAGTAGTCTCGACGCTGCAACGCCTCGTGGAGCTCGTGTGACCCAGTCCCTGTTGATCCTGTTCGGCACGCTGGTGTGCTTCGCACCGCCCGCTTTGGGGAAGATGCACAACACGCAACGGCTGCTCTATGCGGCCGTGGATGGCGCTGTCGAGGTCTACGACATCGACGCGAAGCATCGCCACGTCAGGACGATCCCGGTACCCGATACGCGGCGGGTGCGTGGGATCGCCGCGCACGCCGGGACGAAGCGACTGTACGTCGCGCACTACGGCGGTCAAGGTGAAGGCACGCAAGGCACCGGCGAGCTGCTCGCGCTCGATCTGGTTTCGGGCAAGCTCGCGTGGAAGCTGCAGCTGGTGCCGAGCGTCGATCGCATGGCCGTGACTCCGGACGGTCGGTTTCTGTACATGCCGGCCGGCGAGGACGTTAACGCGACGCACTGGTTCGTGATCGACGCGGCGGCGGGCAAGGAGATCGGTCGCATCCAATTCGCGACGCGCTCGCACAATACGATCGCGAGTCTCGACGGCAAGCACGTGTACTTGTCGTCGCGTCGCTCGCCGTATCTCGCCGTCGTCGACGTCGCAACCCACAAGATCGTGAAGGAGGTCGGCCCGTTCACGCACAACATTCGCCCGTTCGTCGTGAACGGACGCAATACGCTCGCCTACGTCAACGTGGATGGGCTGAACGGATTCGAGGTCGGCAGCATCGTCAGCGGTCGCAAGTTGATGCGCGTCGAAGTCTCCGGTTTTCCGATCCACGATCCGAACATGGGTAACAGCCACGGCGTCGCGCTGTCGCCCGACGAAACGCAGGTGTGGGTGGCAGACTGGGTCTACAACTACGTGCACGTGTTCGACGTCACCGCGCTACCGCCGCGCCAGCTCGTGAGCATCCCCGTCACGCCGACGAGGACGAGTGGTCCGCTCTGGGTGAACTTCAACCTCGACGGGCGCTTCGTGTATTCGTCGACGGGCGAGGTGTTCGATGCAAAGACGCGCAAGGTCGCGGCGCGAATCGTCGAGTCCCGCTTCGTGCTCGAGGTGCAGCTCGCCAAGGGTGTTCCGGTGCGCGTGGGCGACCAGTTCGGCGTGGGGCGCGTGACGAGGGCTCCGGCTCCCAAGGACCTGCCCACTGCGGCGATCGCGGCGCCCACAGCCGGTGCGACGTTCGCAAAGAAAGACAGCGTTCCGATCGACGTGAAGGTGACGACCACGCGGAAAATGTTTCGCGTCGAGCTCTACGCGAAGGCCGTGCGCCGCGCCGCCACCGGCGACCTCGTGCCGCAAGGCGAGCGTCGTCGCATCCGGCTGATGGAGCTCGCGACCGCGCCGTACCAGGCGAGCTGGAAACACTACGGACCTGGGCTCTACACGATCACCGCCGAGGTCACGGACGACCGAGGCGAGGTCGCGACGTCACCTCCCGTCGAGATCACCGTGGCGCCGTAGCGGGCGTCGAGCCGCGAGCCGTGTAGGGTAGCGGCGGCAACCACAGCGTCGCGACGAGCGCCGCGCCGAACATGCCGCTCACGATCGCGAAGTCGAGCGCGAGCCCCTCGTGGATCGTCCCCGACGCGCCGCTCTCGCCGACGAGCATGCGCCCGAGAACGCCGACCGCGATCCCCGAACCGATCGTACGGAAGAACAAGACACTCGCCGTTGCGACCGCGCGCTGATTCCACGCAACACTTTGCTGGACCACGACCATCAGCGAGGTCAGGCAAAACCCGTTGCCGATTCCGATCGCGATCGTACACGGCGTCAATGCATCACCCATGGATCGGTCCACGACAAGTGCAAGCGCGACCGCGCCTGCGAACGAGATCGTCGCTCCGAGTCGAATGATCATGCGGTATCCGAAGCGCGGCACCAGCACGCGACCGGCGACGGCGCTCGCGAACGGCATCGCCAAGATCATCGGCGCAAAGGCCAGGCCGGCACTGAGAACGCTGCGGCCGAGCACGCCCTGCACGAAGAGCGGAATGAATGTCATCGTCGCGAGCATCGCGGCGCCGACGAGCGCATTTCCGATCGTCGCGACCGCGATCACGCGCTTCTTGAACAGCTCGAGCGGAATCAGCGGGTGAGGCGTCCGCCATTCGACGAGGAGGAACAACGCGCCCAGCAGACTCGCGCCGATCACCAACGCGCTCGCCCGCTGATACATCCCGACGAGAAAACACGCGACGCTGCTCGAGAACAGCAACGCACCCGCGAAATCGAAGCGCCGGGCCTTCTTTTCGAAGTCCTCGTGTAGCCCGCGCGCGAGCATCCCCACTGCGACGAGGCCGACGGGCACGTTCACGTAGAAGATCCACCGCCACGAGGTGACTTCGATGATGAGCGCGCCGACCAGCGGACCCGCGAGCGCCGCCATCGCGACGGCGGACGAGAACACGCCCATCATCTTGAGGCGCTCTTCGGGCGTGTAGATGTCGCCGACGATCGTCGTCGCCGTCGAGCGCAGCGCTCCAGCGCCGAGGCCCTGCAGTGCTCGTGCGCCGATCAAGAACCCGATCGACGTCGCTTGACCACACGCGACGCTGCCCGCGAGAAACAACCCGACACCGACGAAGACGACCGGTTTACGGCCGAACCGATCGGCGAGGTTCCCGTAGATCATTAGCGTCACCGTCGAGGTCAGCAGGTACGCCGTGAAGACCCAGGAGTACGACTCGATGCCGCCGATGTCGCCGGTGATCGTCGGCATCGCAGTCGAGACGATCGTCATCTCGAGCTCCGACATGAACAGCAGCGTCAGCAGCGCGACGACCACCGTCGGTCGATGCGTGCATGACCTTCTTCCAGCGGAAGACATCGCAGGGCTCGATTCGAGGATACCAAACGAAAACCGGCCCGCCTTGCAGCGGACCGTTTCGTTACAGCGCCCGAGCTGGCTACATCGAGTGCGGTGTACGTTTCGCTGCGCGAGGCGTTGCCGCGAGCGCCCACGTCTGACCGAAGTCAGCTTAGACGTTGAACAGGAAGTGCATGATGTCGCCGTCCTGAACGACGTACTCCTTGCCTTCCACGCGGAGCTTGCCGGCCGACTTGATCGCGGCCTCGCTGCCGTGCTGCTCGAGATCTGCGAGCCCGTAGACGTTTGCGCGGATGAAGCCCTTCTCGAAGTCCGTGTGGATCACGCCCGCCGCCTCGGGGGCGGTGGCGCCGACCTTGACCGTCCAGGCGCGGATTTCCTTCTCGCCGGCGGTGAAGTACGACTGCAGGCCGAGCAGGCGGTAGCACTCGCGCGCGAGTGATGCGAGCGCGGGCTCGGCGAGGCCATACGAAGCGAGCAGCTCCTCGCGATCGTCGGGCGCGAGCTCGGCGAGCTCGGACTCGACCTTGCCGCACAGGATGACGACGCCGGCGCCTTCACGCGCGGCGCGCGCCTTGACCAGATCGCTCCACGGGTTGCCGTTCGGCAGATCGGTCTCGCCGACGTTGCAGCAGTAGAGGACGGGCTTCGCGGTGAGGAGGCCCATCGTCGACATGACCTTGCGCTCGTCGTCGGTGAGGTCGAGCGAGCGCGCGGCCTTGCCGGCTTGCAGGTGATTGAAGATCTTCTCGGCGAGGGCGAATTCGATCTTGCCCTCCTTGGCGCCGGTCTTCGCCGCGCCCGCGGCCTTCTTCATGCGGCGCTCGGCGGACTCGACGTCTGAGAGCGCGAGCTCGAGATCGATCACGTCGATGTCGCGCATCGGATCGACCGAGCCCGCGACGTGGATGACGTTCGGGTCGTCGAAGCAGCGGACCATCATCAAGATCGCGTTGGTCTCGCGGATGTTCGCGAGGAACTTGTTGCCGAGGCCTTCGCCCTGCGACGCGCCCTTGACGAGACCGGCGATGTCCACGATCTCGACGATCGCGGGGATGACCTTCTGGGTCTTGACGTGCTTCTCGATGCGCTTCAGTCGCTGGTCGGGCACGGGCACGACGCCGACGTTGGGATCGATGGTGCAGAAGGGATAGTTCGCGGCCTCGGCCTTACCAGCCGTGAGCGCGTTGAACACCGTGCTCTTGCCCACATTGGGCAGGCCTACGATGCCGACGGAGAGTGCCATAGGGGCGAATGCCTACCACGAGCCCGGGGGGCATGGCACGCTGCCTTCCGATGCAACGACTGCTGCTCTGCCTCACCCTCCTCGGCGCGTGCGGCGACGACGAGACCGGGCCCAAACCGGTCGATATCGACGCGGCGCTGGCCGATCTCGAGGGCGTGACGGTGACCAGCATCCCGACCTCGACGGCGGGGTACCGGTTCTTCGTGCTGCGGTTCGAGCAGCCGGTCGACCACACGAACCCGAGCGGTCCGAAGTTCTCCCAGCGGGTATCGCTGCTGCACAAGTCCGCGGGCGACCCGATGGTCGCGCTGACGTCGGGGTACTGGGACTACTACGGCGATCGGCTGTACGAGCTCACGGCGCTGATCGGCGCGAACCAGATCTCGATCGAGCACCGCTACTTCGGCGAGTCGCGGCCCGACCCGACGGACTGGTCGAAGCTGACGATCGAGCAGATGGCGAACGACGAGCACGTCATCCTCGAGAAGCTGCGCACGATCTACGCGGGCGCGTTCGTCACCACCGGCGGCAGCAAGGGCGGCATGACGGCGATCTATCACCGCCGGTTCTTCCCCGACGACGTCGACGGCACGGTGCCGTACGTCGCGCCGATCTCGTTCGGCGCGCCCGATGGGCGCTACATCCCGTTCCTCGACACGCTCGGTCCGCCCGCGTGCCGCCAGGCGGTGCGCGACGCGGCGCTCGAGATGCTGAAGAACCGCCGCGCGCAGATGAAGGCGAAGGCGCAGGCGCAGGCCGTGGAGGAGGGCCATGTGTATCTGCGCGTGCCGATCGATCCCGCGGTCGAAGGCTCGATCGCGAGCATCGAGTGGGCGTTCTGGCAGTACGTGGGCGTGCAGTTCTGCCCGTCGGTGCCGCCGATCACCGCGACCGACGATGAGATGTGGGAGTTCCTCGATCGGGTCTCGCCGGTCAGCGACAACTCCGACGAGCGAGTCGGGCAGTTCGACGCCTACTACTATCAAGCGTACGCACAGCTCGGGTTCCCCGACTCGGTGCCGTCGTACCTCGAGCCGCACATGATGTTCGCCGATCCCGATTATTACGGCGCGCTGCCGACGGCGCTGCCCGCGTACGACCAGGGCGCCGCGATGCGCGACATCGAGACGTTCGTGAAGGAGCGCGGCAAGCGGCTGCTGTTCGTTTATGGCGAGTGGGATCCGTGGACGGGCGGAAACTTCGAGCTCGGCGGCGCGACCGACTCGCTCTTGCTCGTGCAGCCGCAAGGCACGCACGGTGCGCGGCTGTCGCGGCTCCAATCGTCGGATCGCTCCGCCGCGTTCGCGAAGATCCAGGCATGGACCGGCATCGAACCGGCGCTGCCGCAAGCGAGCGCATGGATCGCAGCGCCGCGTGAACCGCGGATTCCGTCGGCGATGCTGCGAGCACGTCGCTAGTTCGGCTAAGGTAGGCGCCATGAGCGAGCGCCGCGTCGTCCTCGTCACCGGCGCGACCGACGGAATCGGTCGTGCGACTGCCCGCGCGCTGGCAGCGGCCGGCATGAAGGTCGTCGTTCACGGGCGCTCGAAAGTGAAGGTCGACGCGACGCTGGCCGCGCTCTCCGGCGAGCTGCCGGGTGCCGAGCTCGAGGGTGTGTCGTTCGATCTCGGCCGGCGCGAAGCGGTCAAGAACGGTGCTGCGCAGATCCTCGAGCGCGTGCCGCAGCTGCACGTGCTCGTCAATAACGCCGGCATCTTCGCGGGCGAGCGCAGCGTCACCGACGACGGCGTCGAGCTCACGATGGCCGTCAACTACTTCGGTCCGTTCCTGCTCACCGAGCTCTTGCGGCAGCGCCTGATGGACAGCGCGACCGAGGCGCCGTCGCGCGTGATCAACGTGGCGTCGATCGCGCACGCGCGCGGTCGCATTCACGTCAACGATCTCGCGCTCGCGGATGCGTGGACCGGCTACGCGGCGTACGCGCAGTCGAAGCTCGCGCAGGTGATGCACGCCGTCTCGCTCGCGGAAAAGTACCCGAACGCGAAGCTCGTCGCGTACAGCCTGCATCCGGGCGTCGTCTCGACGAAGCTGCTGCGCCAGGGCTTCGGTCCCGTCGCGGGCGCATCCGTCGAAGACGGGGCGAAGACGTCCGTGCTACTCGCCGGCAAGCTCGACGTCGACGAGCCATCGGGCACGTATTACAGCGAGGGCCTCGCATCCACGCCCGCGCCTTCGGCAAGCGACGCTGCGGTGCGAGAGCAGTTGTGGTCACTGTCGATGCGCTACGCAGGTTTATGAGCGATGACGATCTCGCGGCGATCGCGCAGCTGATCTCGCAAGGCGAAGATCAGGCGGCGTTCACGCGGCTGCGCACGGCGTTCGGCTGGCCGGCGGGCAAGGCGATCGGTGACGCCGAGGTCCCGCGGTGGCTCGGCCTGCTGGCGGACCTCGCCGCACGGCGTGGCGCCGGGCCACTCTCGGAGATCGCCGTCGATGTCGTCCGCGATCCGGACAATCCCGACCAGCTGTTCGAGCTCGGGTACGCGTTGATCGATGCGGGCGCGCCCGCCGTCGCCGCGACCGTGCTGTGGCGCTGCCTCTCGCTCGTCGGCGAGAGCGAGGAGGTCGTGTGCGAGCTGGTCTCGGCGCTCGAGAGCGCGCTCGCGTATCCCGATGCCTTCGCCGTGCTGCACGAGCACGCGGCGCTGCGCGGGCGTAGCTTCCTCTGCCGCTACCTCTACGCGTTCAACGCGGCGATGTCGGGCAAGCTCGACGTCACGCGCGAGACCTTGTCCACGCTCGAAGCCGCGACGCCCGAGGAAGAGACCATGCTCGGCACGCTCGCAGGCTTCCTCGCGCGCGCGGACAAGCTCGCCGGCGTGTCCGCACTCGACGTCAATGATCTGCGTGGCTGGCACTTCGTGCTCACCGGCGGCATCCTCACGCACCAGTCGCCATATGGCTTCGACGAGCCGATGCACGGCCGCTATGCGTGGCTCGGGGATTCGCACGCGCGCATCGCGACGGGCCTCGAGCGGCTCGCAAAGCTCACGCGCGGCATCCAGCTCGAGTGCGTCTACGCGCCGCCGGGTCGCGGCCACGAGATCATCGCGTGCGCGGTCTCCAAGAAGCTCGCCCTCCCGATCGTGCCGTGGCCCGCGGTCGGCGTCCCGGCGCCCGGCCTGGTCGCGCTCTACGACCTCTCCGACCTCGCGCCGAACGACATCACGCGCCTCCAGGCGCGCCGCCCCGACCAGATCGTGTTCGCGCATGCGAGCCCGTGGACCGAGGACAGCCCGGTCGCGCCCGATATCACGACGCTGCTCTATCAATCGATCGTCGCGCCCTGGGGCGAGACCATGGTCGTCAACCCGGAGACCAACGAGGTCCAGGCCTCCCCTCCCGACGAACGGCCCGCCGACCAGATCGCCGAGGACATCCTGAAGTCGCCGGGCCTCGACGCCTCGGAGCTCGAAGCCGAGCAGCTCGACCGGCTGGAGGCCATCATCGCGCGGGCTTGGCCGCTCGAGCCCGGCAACCGATCGCGCCTGTGGGCAGGTGGTCCCGTTCCATCCAATCGCTTCACCTGAGCGGATCTGCGCTACGCTGAGCGCAGCGTGAAGAAAATCTTGGTGGTCGAGGACGATCCGGTCAACAGCATGATCCTGGCGGATTTCCTCGCGGCCAATGGCTACGAGACCGTCGCCGCGTCGACGGGCCCGGAGGGCATCGAGCGGTTCGAGAAGGACGCGCCGGATCTGATGCTCGTCGACGTGCAGCTGCCTCGGCAGAATGGCTTCGAGGTCGTGCGCGAGATCAAGAGCCGCCCGACCGGCAAGACCACGCCGATCTTGCTCATGAGCGCCGTCTACAACGATCGCGATCAGTCGAGCCGCACGATCCAGCTCGGCACGCTCGCCGACGGCTACCTATCGAAGCCGTTCGATCTCGTGCACCTCCTCTCGCAAGTCCGTCAGTTGCTCGGCGAGGCGAAGTAGTAGACTCCGCACGTGCCGCTACCGATGCCAGGCTTCGTCGCCGAGATGGCGGCGCCTGCGAACCGACCGAAGCTGTGGTACGGCATCTGGAGCGGCTTCGCGATCACGATCGGCTTCGCGATGCTGGCGGTGGCGGCCGCGCTGTTCGATCTCACGCCGTGGCGCTGGGCATTCCTGTGGCTCGTGAGCATGAAGCTGCTCACGAACTCGCTCGCGTGGCTCGCCCTCGCGCGCGACCGCTTCGTGATGGAGACGCAGTCGGTCAACACGATCGCCGACGTCGGCCTCCTCACCACCGCGATCTACTTCACGGGCGGTCCGTACAGCCCACTGCTCTCGACGTACGTCATCGTCATCGCGGTCCTCTCGCTGCTCACGAACCTCGGCGTCACCATCATGATGGCGGGCTTCATCGTGCTGTGCTTCTCGACGATGCTCGTGCTGATGGCGACGGGCGTCCTCCCGCCCACGCCGATTCTGGGCTCGCCGGGCAGCGTGCCCACGATCGGCTACACGATCACGGCGATCGCCTACTGCGCGCTCGTTGTTGGTGTACCCGCGTTCTTCTCGGCCGCGACCCTGCGATTGCTCAAGCACAAGGAGTCCGAGATCGAGAAGCGCACCGCACTCCTGATCTCCGCGGCCACGCAGCGCTCGCAGTTCGTCGCGTCGATGACGCACGAGCTGCGCACGCCGATCCACGGTGTCCAGGGCCTCGCCGACGTGATCGCCGCCGGTGTTTACGGTCCGGTCACCGACAAGCAGAAGGATGCGTGCGCCGCGATCAAGCGCAGCGCGCAATCGCTGCTCGCGCTCGTCGACGACGTCCTCCAGCTCACGCGCGCCGAGGCGGGCAAGATCGATGCGCGCCCCGGGCCCGTCAAGATCGCGGAGCTCGTCGAGCGCGTGTCGGAGTCGGTCTCGTACATGGTCGGCACGAAGAAGCTCCACCTCGAGACGAAGGTCGAGAAGAACATCCCGCTGATTCACTCCGACGAGCGCTGGCTCGCGCACATCCTCGTCAACCTGATCGCGAACGCCGTGAAGTTCACGCCCGAAGGTGGCCGCGTGACGGTCTCGGCGAAGGTCAACGGCGACATGCTCGTGCTCTGCATCGAAGACACCGGCATCGGCATCGCGTCCGAAGATCGCGAGCGCATCTTCGAGCCGTTCCGGCAGGGCGAGAAGGGTGACGCGCGCGGCTACGGCGGCGTTGGCCTGGGACTCGCGCTCGTCGCGAAGCTCGTCGAGCTCCTCGGCGCGAACGTCGAGCTCGAGTCCGAGGTCGGGAAGGGCTCGACGTTCCGCGTGCTCGTTCCGATCGCGTGGAAGGGCCGGCGCACGGCGCAGCTCGTGGTGCCGCCACGCATCCCGACCGAAGAGCTGACGCGCATCGATACGAACGTGCGCTAGCGCATCATCTCGAGGATCGCGCTGGCGAGCTGCTGCGGCTGATGGCGCTGGACCGCGTGACCCGCGTTTTCGATCACGAGGTGGCGGATGTTCTTGAACGTCGCGCGCCGCGTCGCGCGCTCCATGTCGGAGAGGTTCAGCTTCGACTGCGCGCCATCGATCGCGAGGACAGGGCAGGTGACCTTTTCCCAGTACTTCTTCGCCGTCTCGAGGCGGTACGAGTACGGGCCGAACGTCCCGTGCAGCGGATCGTGTTTCCAGACGAGGCGGTCGGGCTCGCGCGTCGACGGGCGGGTGCCGTAGGTGGCGAGCTTGCGGGCGAGCGCATCGTCGAGGCGGTCGTCGTGCTTCTTGAGGCGGACGACGGCTTCGTCGATCGAGGCCATCGTCTTCTCGTGGTCGCGCGCACTGCGCCACGCGTCGATCCACGCGGCGGTGCGCGTCGGGCCTTCGCCGCCCATCATGTCAGGAGGGCCGAGCCCCTCGACGAGGACGAGCGCGGCGACGCGATCGGGACGCGTGCCGGCGTAGTAGCTCGCGACACTGCCGCCCATCGAGTGACCGACGAGGATGATGCGCCCGTGTGCGGTCTGGCGGATCACGTCGTCGAGATCGGCGACGTAGTCCATGAAGTGGTAGTAGCCGCCGTGTCCGATCCACTCGGAGTCGCCGTGCCCGCGTTGGTCGGGCGCGATGACGAGGCCACGCAACGCAAGGAGGGGCGCGACCTCGCACCAGCCGGCGCCGAGATCGGTGAATCCATGCACGAGGACGAACGTGGTGGCGTTCGGGCCGTCCCACGTCTGGATGTTTGCAACGAGGCCGGTGGCGAGACGGATCGTGGAGGACTTCAGGGTCGCGCCTCGAGGCGATAGACCTGACCGTTGCCGTTCTGCGGCGCGGTCGTGAGATAGAGCTCGCCGCGCGCGTCGGCGTGGAGGCTCGCCGGTGCGGCGGGAACCGTCGTCGGAAGGTCCATCTCCTCGAACGTGTCGCCGACGAGGCGCGCTTTGACGAGATCACGCGCGGCGTAGTCGGTGTAGAAGTGCCAGCCGACGAGGTCGGGGAAACACGTGCCGCGATACGTCTGGCCCGCGATGAGCGAGCGCCAGCCCGCGCTCCGGGGGCGCGTGTCCTGCGGGAAGATCTTGCCGGTCACATCGCACGGATACTGCGTGCCGGTCTGCGTGCAGTTGTCTGCTTGTGTGTCGCAGCAGCTGTTGCCCTCGTAGACCGACCAGCCGAGGTTCTTGCCGGATTGCTGGCCGGCCTTTAGGACCGTGATCTCCTCGGTGACGTCTTGGCCGACGTCGCCGATCCACATGTCGCCGGTGCCGCGATCGAACGACCAGCGCCACGGATTGCGCAGACCGACGATGAAGACTTCCGGCGAACCGCCGCCCGCGACGAACGGGTTGTCGGCGGGGATGCCGTACTCCTTGCCGCCTGCCTTGTTGTCGACATCGATGCGCAGGATCTTGCCGAGCAGGCTGTTCGTGTTCTGCGCCGTGCGCTGCGGATCGCCGCCACCGCCGCCGTCGCCGGTGCCGATGTAGAGGAAGCCGTCGCTGCCGAACTCGATCATGCCGCCGTTGTGATTGCTCGCGAAGTCGAGGATCGAGAGGACCTCGACGCAGCTCGCGGCATCGGCCTTGTCGGGGTCGGTCGCGTTGCGCTGGCAGCGCGTGACGACGTTGCGCAGGCCCATGCCGCCGCGTGTTGTCGTGTAGAAGACGAAGAACTGGCCGTTCGCGGCGTAGCTCGGATGGAATGCGAGGCCGAGCAGGCCACGCTCGTCACCGGCGACGACGGGACCGCTCGCATCGACGCTGAGGTCGAGGAACGTGCCCGCCTGGATCACCTCGTCCTTGAAGATGCGGATCGCGCCGCGCTGCTCGATCACGAACAGGCGTGGATCGCCCATCGGTGACGTGGCGAGCATCGCGCCACCGACGACCGGGCCGATCGATCGGAATGCGATGGTCTGGCCTGCGACCGGATTCGCGCATGACGGCAGCATCGCGGCGTCGACCGTGCCGTCTTTCGGCACCGCGGCGTCATCTTTGGCCGGCTTCTTATCGCCGCCGCATGCAGCGGCGACCACGAGCACGATCGCGTGAATGCTCCGCATGGCGCGGACTATACGCCCGTGCCTCGAGCACACCGGGGACCGTGGCTGACAGCGGATTACGGGCCGGCTTCAAGGTGATAGACGTCGCCCGCAGTTGTCGTCATGTAGAGCTCGCCACGCGCGTCCTCGTGCAGGCTCGCGGGATTCGACGGGAACGAGCCCGTCAGGTTGACGATCTCGAGCGTGTCGTCGGCGTTGAGGCGCGCCTTCACGAGCCCGCCCTTGCCGTAGTCCGTGTAGAAGTGCCAGCCGACGATGTCGGGATAACACGTGCCGCGATACGTCTGGCCCGCGATGATCGAGACCCAGCCATCGCCGCGCGTGCGCGAGTCTTGCGGAAAGGTCATGCCCGTCGGCGCACACGCGGTCTGCGGGCTGCCCTGCGCGCAACGATCGCCTTGCGTCATGCAACAGCCGTTACCTTCGTAGATCGACCAGCCGAGGTTCGCGCCCTTCTGCTGCGCGGGCCGCAGCACGGTCATCTCTTCGATCTGTCCCTGACCGACATCGCCGATCCAGAGATCGCCGGTCATGCGATCGAACGAGAACCGCCACGGATTGCGTAGACCGAGGATGTAGACCTCGGGCGCGCCGCCGCCCGCTGCGAACGGGTTCGACGACGGGATGCCGTACTCCTTGCCCGCTGCTTTGGTGTCGACGTCGATGCGCAGGATCTTTCCGAGCAGCGAGTCCTTGTTCTGCGCGGTGCGCTGCGGATCGCCACCACCGCCACCGTCACCCGTGCCGATGTAGAGGAAGCTGTCCTTGACGCCGAACTCGATCATGCCGCCGTTGTGATTGCCGGCGAAGTCCGGGATCGAGAGGATCTCGGCGCACGTCGGGTCGGCCTTGTTCGGATCGGCCGCGCTGACCTGACAGCGCGCGACGACATCACGCAAACCCATGCCGCCCTTGTTCGTCGTGTAGAAGACGAAGAACAGGCCGTTCGAGGCGTACTTCGGGTGGAACGCGAGGCCGAGCAGGCCTTGCTCGCCGCCCGCGAGCACCGGGCCGTTGTTGTCGGCGGACAGGTCGATGAACGGAGTGGGCAGCAGCGTCTCGGAGTTGAAGATCCGGATCGCGCCGCGCTGCTCGACGACGAACAGCCGCAGATCGGCGGGTGGCGACGTCCCGAGCATCGCGCCACCGACCACGTTGCCGAGCTTGCGCATCGTGATCGTCGTGCCGGCGACCGGCACCTCGCACTTCGGCAGTCCTTGCGGCTCGTCACTCTTGCCGCCACACGCCACGAGCAGTGCGATCAGGAACCCAAACGACAACAGACCGCGCATGGCCGCATTGTAGCTATTTCTCGGGCCCTGCGGCCTTCTTTGCTTTCGCCGCGTCGAGCTTCGCGCGCTCGCGGTCCAGGATGGGCTCCACGCGCTTGCCGACCCGCTCCGACCACTTGCCGAATGCCCACAAGATCACACCGACGATCGCGAACGGCACCAGGAACACCCAGCCGACAAAGCCATCGTGCGTGCCGTAGTACGCGAGTCCGAGGAACATGCAGATCAGCCAGACGACGAGCGCGACGAGGTAGCCCGTCAGCTGCAGCTTGCGCTTGTTCATCACCGCTTCGAGCTTCGCGAGGAAGAACAGCGCCTCCTCCGGAGATAGCTTGGCGACGGCGCTCGCGAGGTCGCCTTCGCTCGCCGTGGAGAGGTCGAGCTCTTTCTCGGTGGGTTTCGCCACGAGCGGACCTTAGCACGTGCGGTATACACGCTCGGTGCCGAGCCTGAAGCTCACCGATGACCTCGGCCGCACCGTCGCGTTCGGCCAGCCGCCGCAGCGGATCGTCTCGCTCGTGCCGAGCGACACGTACACGATCACGGCGCTCGGCGCCCAGGACCGTATCGTCGGACGCACGACGTACTGCGAGCACGCGCTCGGCGCACCGACGATCGGCGGTACCAAAAACGTCGACGTCGAGGCGGTCATCGCGCTCGCGCCGCAGCTCGTGATCGCGAACCAAGAAGAGAACACGCGCCCGGTCCTCGAGGCGCTCGCCGCCGCGCACGTGCCGGTGTTCGTGTCGCTGCCGCGCCGCGTGGAGGACAGCGTCGCGCACGTCGCGCGCGTCGCGCGCATCCTCGGAAATAACGAGGCTGCAAAGGACGTGGTGCGCCGCGGCTATCGTCAGAAAGCAGCCGAGTTGAAGCGCCTCCGCGCGTTCATCCCGATCTGGATGGATCCGCTGATGACGATGAACGCCGAGACTTTCGGCTCAGATGTCCTCTTGCACGTCGGGGTCGAGAACGTGTTCGGCGATCGCATGCGGCTCTATCCGCTCGCGGCGGATCTCGGCAAGTCCGGGCCGCAAGATGCGGGCGGGCGCGACGTCCGTTATCCGCGCGTGACGATCGATGAGGTCGTCGCACGCAAGCCCGACGTGATCCTGTTGCCCGACGAGCCACACGCGTTTTCTGCCGACGACGAAGCGATGTTCCGCGCCGCGATGCCGGGCGCGCCGATCATGCGCGTGAGCGGCAAGGACTTGTTCTGGTACGGCGCGTGGATGATCGACGCGCTCGACCGGCTCGCCACCCAGCTGCATCCATGAAGTGGCTGCTGTTCTTCGCGGTCGCATGCTCGAGCCCGAGCAAGCCGGTGCCCCAAAAGACGCCCGTTCCCGCCGAGGACGCGCGCCTGTTGCCGGCGCTGCCAAAGCCCGAGCCCGTCGACACGCTCAAGTTCGCCGCGGTCACCGTCTGCGTCCGCTGCCATCAAGCGAACGAATTCGACATGCGCGACTCGAGGAAGCGCGACGTCTCGCCGGTCACGGAGCTGCAGGCCGGAATGATGAGCCTGTCGGCGCGCGATCCGTACTTCCTCGCGGCGCTGCGGCGCGAGATCGATGCGAACCCGCCCGCGAAGGCGAAGATCGAAGCGATCTGTCTGCGCTGCCACGCACCGGTCGGTTTCGCCGAAGCACCGCTGACGCTCGAGGAGCTCACGAGCGGCGCGGCGCCGAACGCGATCCTCGCGCGCGAAGGCGTGGGCTGCGCGGGCTGTCATTCACTCGAGCCGCGGGCGCTGCCGGCGCACGTCATCCTGCGCACGGATCGCGTGTCATTCGGTGCGCTGCCGGCGCCGCTCGAAGACGCGATGCTGCAGATGTCGAGGACCAAGCCCGTCGGCTCGCCACACGTCGAGGACAGCAAGCTGTGCGGCGCGTGCCACACGGTGATCGTGCCGCGCCTCGGCGGCGGCGAGATCATCGAGCAGGCGACGTACCTCGAGTGGCTCAACAGTGACTTTGCGACCACCGCGCGCGCGGCGACCTGCCAGGACTGCCACATGCCGCGCGGCGAGGACGAGCTCGATCGCAACGCGAGGCCGATCCGGACCGCATTCTCGACGAGACCCGTCGATTCGCCGCCGCGGCCCGACTATCGCCGGCACACGCTGCGCGGCGGCAACACGTACATGCTGCAGCAGATGGCGAAGCACGCGGCGTGGCTCGGCGCCGCCGCGACGTCGAGCCAGCTGATGGCCGCGGCCGAAGCGACGAGCCGCTTCTTGACGAGCGCGGCGACGCTGTCCGTCGTCGGCGTCGGGCAGGAGCTGCGCGTCACCGTGATCAACGAGAGCGGGCACAAGCTACCGACCGGCTATCCGACGCGCCGGATGTGGCTGCGCGTGCGCGCGACGGATCGAGAAGACCGCGTCGTCTACGAATCGGGCGGCGTGAAGGCGGGCGCGATCGTCGACTCGGATGGCACGCGGCTCGATCCGGTCGGCGCGATCATGCCGCACGTCGATCGCGCGAGCGCAGGCGAGGTCCCGATCTGGGAAGCGGTTCCCGTCGACGATGCGGGCAAGCGCACGCACCTGTTGCTCGGCACCGCCCGGTTCGCGAAGGACAACCGCATCCTGCCCGCCGGCTGGCGCAGCGATCATGCGGAAGGCGCGCGCACGGCCGCGATCGGCGTTGAAGGCGACAGCGACTTCCTGCCGGGCCGCGACAGCGTGATGTACATCCTGCCCGCGACCGCGACCGACGTGACCGTCGAGCTGCTCTATCAGAGCGTGCCGCCCGAGACGATCGAGTCATATCCACCGGCGAGCAGCCGCGAGGCCGCGCGGTTCCGTGCAGTCGCCGACGTCCCGCCGGAGCCGGTCGTGATCGCGTTCCAGTCCGTGTCGCTGGCCGTTCCCTAGCGCTGCAGCCGCTTGCGCAGCCCGACCACGTAGCGCAGCGCCGAGCCCGGCCCGCGATCGAAGAACAGCGACGGCTCGACGAGCTCGAGCTCCATCACGACCGGCGTGCCCGTCGCATCGCGCGCGAGATCGACGCGTGCGTAGAGGAGGTCGCCGTACGGCGCGAGCGCGGCGGTCGCGACCTCGTTCTCGTCCTCGGCGATCGGGAACGGTCCGTCGATCCGCTCGCTGTCGCCCGCGAACCGCGGTGACTTGCGGATCGAGTGCGAGAGCTCGCCGTCGATCATCACGATCGAGCGCTCGCCGTATCCCTCGACCGAGTCGATGTACGGCTGCACGAGCGCGGCGCCCGTCTGCGTGAGCGCGGCGAGATGTGCACGCGCGCTGTCGTCGCCGGTCGCGAAGACGCGCGCACCCAGCGAGCCGGCGCCGACCTCCGGCTTGATCACGATCCGGTGATCGGGGAGCGCGCACGTCGCGCCCTTCTCGACGAGCGTCGTCGGCACGACCGGCACGCCGCGCGCCGCGAGCTCGAGGAGGTAGCGCTTGTGCAGATTGCCGCTGATCACGTGGGGCGGATTGAACAGCGGGCCGCTCGCGGCCACGCGATCGATCCACGTCATGTAGCGCTCGACATCGAGCGCGTAGTTCCACGTCGAGCGGATGATCGTCGGCAGCGGTGCGTCCCAGTCCGCGGCCGGGTCGTCCCACGCGAGGAGCTGCGCATCGAAGCCACCGGCGGCGAGCGCGGCGGCGAGTGGGGCTTCGTCGACGTCGACCTCGGGCAACGTCATGCAGGTCGCGACGCGCAGCTTCACGTGCGGTACTCCAGGGCCTGGCGCAGGTCTTCGAACAGATCGTCCTCGTGCTCGAGGCCGACGGAGAGCCGGAGCAGATCTTGCGGCGTGGGCGTGTTCGCGCCCTCGACGGTGTAGCGATGCTCGACGAGGCTCTCGACGCCACCGAGCGACGTCGCCGGCACCCAGACGGAGAGCCGCTGGATCACGCTGATCGCGGTCTGCGCCGCGCCGCCGACGCGCACGGACAACATGCTGCCGAAGCCACGCGTCATCTGCTTCGTCGCGATCGCGTGATGCGGATGACTCGACAGCCCGGGATACAGCACGCTCACGTTCGGCAGAAACGCGAGCCGCTCCGCGAGCGACTGGGCGGTGCGGCTCGAGCGCTCGACCCGCGCGTACAGCGTCCGCATGCCGCGCAGGAGGAGATACGCCTCGAACGGCGCGAGCACGGCGCCCTCGTCGTGCCGCAGCTCGGCGATGCGCTGCCACGCCTCGTCGAGCTTCGCGGTGACGAGCATCCCGGCGAGCACGTCGGTGTGCCCGCCGAGAAACTTCGTCGCCGAGTGCATGACGATGTCCGCGCCGTGTGCGATTGGCTGCGTGTGCACGGGGGTCGCGCACGTCGAGTCGACGCAGAACAGCGCGCCCACGCCGTGCGCGAGCTCGGCGGTGACGGCGAGGTCCGTGAGGTCCCACGTCGGATTCGCGGGCGTCTCGACCCAGACGATCTTGGTCTGGGGCCGCAGGGCAGCGCGCACGAGCGCCGCGTCGGTCGTGTCGATGATGTCGACCGCAACACCCCACCGCGCGCCCCAGCGCTCGAGCCAGCCGCGCAGGTTGTAGTAACCGACGCGCGGCGCGATCACGTGATCGCCGGGGCGGCACACCGCGCGAAACACCGCGGTCGCGGCGGCCATTCCCGACGAGAACGCCATCGCTTCCGCGCCGCCCTCGAGCGCGGCGAGCACGCGCTCGGCGTGTTTCGGCGTCGGGTTCTCGTCGCGCGTGTAGCCGGGTCCACGCAGCAGATACTGCTCGTCGCGTGCGTACGTCGTCGCGAGGTGAATCGGTGGGACGATGGCACCGGTCTCGTCATCGATCGCGTGTAGCGCTTGCGCGACGAGCGTCTCGGGTTTCATGCGCCGACACTACTACTGCGGAAGCACGAATCCGTAGCGCGTCATCACTTCCCGACCTTCGCGCGACGCGATGAAGTCCGCGAACTGGCGCGCGGCATCCGCTTCCGGTCCGTTGCCGCACACGACGAGCTGCTGATCGAGCGGGTCGTGTAAGGTCTGATCGATCGGCAGGTAGGCGCCGCCATCGCTGACGACCGCGAGCGAGAGCGCGACGATCGAGGCGTCCGCGTTGCCGGTGCGCGCGTACTGCATCGTCTGCTGGATGTTCTCCGCGAAGACGATGCGGTTCTCGATCTGCGTCCACAAGCCGATCTTCTGCAGCGCTTGCTTCGCGGCGGTGCCGTACGGTGCGTGCTCGGGGTTCGCGATCGCGATCCGCTTGAACCGCGGATCGGCAAGATCGGCGAGCTTGACCGGTGCGAGCACATCTTTGCCGGTCCACACGACGATGCGGCCACGGCCGTAGATCTTCGCCGTCGAGCCGTCGCACTTGCCCGCGGCAACGACCTTGGAAACGAAGCCAGCGTTCGCCGCGGCGAACAGAAAGAACGGCGCCCCTTCGACGATCTGCGTCGACAACAGGCCACTTGACCCGAACGTCAGCTTCGGCTGGATGCCCGTGCGCTGCTGGAACTCCTTGCCGAGCTCGGTGAATGCTCTGGCGAGGTCCGAGGCCGCTGCGATTCGAAGCACACGTTGATCGGACCCCGACGAGGAGCAGGCCGCGAGCGCGAGCAGGACGAGAACAGATCGCACGGCGGGCGCCAAGTTATCACGCGATCGCTGGTATGCTCACGGCGATGGAACGTCGGGTCGTGATCATCGAGGACGAGCGCGATGTCGCGCGGCTTCTTGAATTCAATCTGCAGAGCGCAGGCTTTCAGGTCACGAGTGCTGCCACGGGCGCCGAAGGCCTCGCGGCGGTCTTGAAGACCAAGCCGGACGTCGTCGTGCTCGATCTGATGTTGCCGGATCAGTCGGGCTACGACGTCTGCAAGGCGCTGCGTGCAGACCCGCAGGCCGGCGACGTCGGCGTCTTGATGCTGACGGCCAAAGGCGAGGCAGAGGACCGCATCTTGGGGCTCGAGGTCGGCGCCGACGACTACGTCGTGAAGCCGTTCGTCGTGCGCGAGGTCGTGCTGCGCGTGACCGCGCTCGCGAACCGCCTCGCCGAGCGCCGCGCGCGCCCCGCCTCGAGCGACTCATCGGGCGTGCTCAAGGTCGGCCCGATCGAGCTCGACCCGGTCACGCACGACGTCAAGATCAACGGCGCGCCCACGCAGCTGCGTCCGCTCGAGTACAAGTTGTTACAGCTGTTGGTCAGCGACCCGGGGCGCGTGTTCTCGCGCGAGGAGCTGCTCGAGCAAGTCTGGGAAATGCGCGGGGACATCAACACCCGCACCGTCGACGTTCACGTGCGCCGGCTGCGCGTGAGCCTCGGACCGGCCGCCGACGCGATCGAGACCGTTCACGGTTTTGGTTATCGCGCCAAGCGCGACGGCGGCTGATAATCAGCCTGCGTGCGTAGCTCGCTCCGCAATCGACTGCTGATCACATTCTTGTTGTTGGTGATCATCGTCGGCGCGGGCACGCTGTTCGCGATCGAGCGCAGCCTCGCGAACGACCTCGTCGCATCGCTCGATCAGCGGCTGACGAAGCAAGGCCAGGAAGTGGCCGAGTGGCTACGCATCGCGGGCCACCCCGACCGGCTCGCGCCACGGCTCGCGAAGGTCACCGGCACGCGCGTCACGATCATCGGCGCGGACGGCCTCATCGAGGGTGACTCCCTCGAGAAGTCGACGATCGGCCGGCCGATCGGCGAGGCCGAAGAGGTCGCGCGCGCGCGGCGAGGGCAGGTGGGTCGCACGATCCGCAAGCTGCGCGAGCACGAAGCGCCGCAATATCTCGTTGCGGTACCCGCGGATCTCGGGCGCGTGATCCGGCTCGCGGTTCCGCTGGGCGACGTGCTCGAGACGCGTGCGCGCATGCGAAACCGCCTACTCGTCGGGTCGGGCTTCGGCCTGCTCGGCTGTCTGTTGCTGTCGTGGATCTTCGTCCGTGCGATCACGAAGCCGCTGCAGTCGATGACGCGCACCGCGGAGAGGCTCGCGAAGGGCGACTACGACGCGCCGCCGCCGATCGATTCCGGCGGCGAGCTCGGCGTGCTCGCGCGCGCGATGAACCACATGGCCGCCGAGGTGAAGACGCAGATCGGCGAGCTCACGCAGCAGCGCGATCTGCTCTCGGTCGTGTTCGGCGGACTCGTCGAGGGCGTCGTCGTCGTCGATCGCAAGGGCTCGGTCGTGCTCGCGAACGAGGCCGCGCAGCCGATGCTCGATCATCAGCCCGGGCCGACGGAGTCGGGCCCGCGCGCACAGCTCGGCGAAGAGGGGGAGGCGCGCTTGCCGCCACCGCTGCGCACGCTCGTGGAGCGCGCGCTGCGCGGCGAGCAAGCCGACGCCGAGCTCGAGCTCTCGGGTCGCGCGATCCGCGCCACCGCGCGACCGCTCGGTGACCCGGGAGCGATCCTCGTACTCTACGACGTGACGCGCATGCGCGCGCTCGAAGCCGTCCGCCGCGAGTTCCTCTCGAATGCAGCGCACGAGCTGCGCACGCCGGTCACTTCGATCTCGGGCTACGCCGAGACCCTCCTCGGCGCCCCCGTCGACGCCGAGACCTCGAAGGAATTCCTCCAGACGATCCATCGCAACGCGGAGCGGATCGCCGGGCTCGTCAACGACCTCGTGCTGCTCGACACCCTCGGTGGCCGCGCCTCCTTCGTCAGCGAGCGCTCGTCGATCCGCCTCGATCAGGTCTGCAACGACGCCGCACGGACGGCGCGTGGTGTCACGCCGACCGCTCAGATCACCGTCGAGGTCTCGCCCGACCTCGCCGTGCTCGGGACGCGCGAAGGTCTCGACCACGTCGTGCAGAACCTCGTCGACAACGCGATCAAGTATGGCAACAACACGCCGGTCAGCGTGCGCGCCGACAAGCGCGGCCCGAAGATCCGCCTCTACGTCAGCGACAAAGGCGCGGGCATCCCGAAGGGCCAGGAGGACCGCATCTTCGAGCGCTTCTATCGCATCGATCCGGGGCGCAGCCGCGATCGCGGTGGCTCGGGCCTCGGGCTCGCGATCGTGAAGTCGCAGATCGAGGCGATGGGCGGACGCGTCTGGGTCGAGAGCGCGAATCCGGGCGCGCGCTTCGTCGTCGAGCTCGATGACGCGACCGCGGTGCAGGAGCGGCCGTCACTCGTGCGCGCGCCATCGCACTAGGCCGCGGCGCGCACGCCCTCTGCGATGTACGCCTCGCTGCGCCGCCAGAGCTCGGCGGCGAGCGCCTCGTCGAGCGCGAGCGGATTCGGCGTGCGCGGGATCGCCTTCGCATCGATGTAGATGCCCGTCGCGTCGAGGTCTGCCGCCGCGTGGATCGTCGAGTGCGCACCCTGCGCGGAGGTCAGCATCGTCAGCTTGAACAGCGGACGCAGCGGCCACGGCATGCGCTGCCAGATGTTCGTTGCGACGCGGCCGGGGTTGAGCGCGACCGACGTGATGCCGCTGCCCGCGAGCCGGCGCGCGAGCTCGTTCGAGAACAGCACGTTCGCGAGCTTCGACACGCTGTACTCCGCCATGCCGCTGATCGTCGCGGTCGGCCGGCGCAACGCGTCCCAGTCGATCGCGCGTGCCTTGTAGTGGCTGCCACTCGCGACGTGCACGATGCGCGCGGGCGCGGATACCTGCAGCCGCTCGAGCAACAGGTTCGTCAGCAAGAAGTGGCCGAGGTGGTTCACGCCGAACTGGAGCTCGAAGCCATCCGCCGTCAGCCCGCGCTGGCCGCCGACACCTGCGTTGTTGACGAGCACGTGCAGTGGCTCGTCGCGGGCGAGCAGGGCGGAGGCCGCATCGCGCACGCTCGCGAGCCGGCCGAGGTCACACGGGATCGCGATCGCGCCGGGCAGCTCGGCGACGAGCGGCGCGACCTTCTCGAGCGATCGGCAGAGCAGGCGCAGCTGCGCGCCGCGTGCGTGAAGTGCGCGCGCGACCTCGCGGCCGATGCCGATGTTGGCGCCCGTGATCGCGATGACCTTGCCCTGCAAATCCATGCGCGGACCGTAGGGCCCACCCGACGCAGGGTCGATCGACATGTTCGGCCTGGCCGAACGTATCTACTGGCTCGGATCTTCGCGCGCGGTCAGATCGGCTTCATCGAGCTGCAGGCCTGCTTGATCGGTTCCGCATCCTGATCCGGCTGCAGCTGGAGCGTGCAGCTGACGTGGCCCTTCGCGGTCGGCAGCATGCCTTCGATGTGGCGCAGCAGCATCGGCTTGCCGGTCGTTCCGTAGTCGACGTCGAAGTCGAACAGGAACACACCGCTCGGCAGCGTCTTCTCTTCGCGCATCTTGTAGCCCTGGATCAGGCGGCCCTTCGCATCTTCGATCGTCTTGATCGGTTCCTTCTCCACGCGAAGGATCACGCCGTCCATGCCCGACGAGATCGAGATGTCGTCGCCACGCTTCTTCTTGTCCCAGTTACCGGGGACGGTGATCTTGATGCCCATCTCGTCGACCGTCTTCTCTTCCGGCTTCGACGAACAGCCACACAGCACGATGACCAGCGCGAGCGTCGTTCTCATTCAGTCATCATAGATCGTGATCAGATCGTAGCCGCGCGCGTTGCCCTTCTTCGTGTAGACGAGCACGAGCCCGCCCTTGCCGCCCCTACAGCCGCCGATGCGCACGACGCCGCCGTTTGCCATCCACTCGTTCGCGTGCGTGCGCAGGATCTCGTAGCCCTCCGGCGTGCCCTCGGGCAGCGGTTCGTATGGCCGCGCGAGGAGCTTGCCGTACTTCGTCTTCGGCAGCGTCGCAGAACAGTCGCCTTGGCCGACGGTGCGCGTGCCGAGGTAGTCGTAGAAGTTGCCGACGTTCTTCTTCTCGCGCTCCGCGGTATACGGCGTCCCGTCCTCGGCGCTGAACCGATCGATCTCGTCGTCGGTGAGCTCCATGCGCCCGTTGAGGTCGTAGCGGTGCAGCAGGATCTCCATCTCGCCGACGGCCGCGAAGTCGAAGAGCGCTTCGTACGCTTCACGTCCCGTCAGGATCGCTTGCTGAAAATCCGCCGCGACCTTCGCGGGGAAGCCGGTCACCGCCTCTGGCAAGTCAGGGTGCTGCGGCGCGCGCGGTTCGATTTTCTTGGGGCAGCCGCTCGCGAGCAGCAGCGTGATCAGGATCAGGCGGCGTTGGCCCATGTATCACCATAATCTTCGAGCGCGCTGCCGACCGGAATGCCGAGCGCGACAAATCCAGGCACCAGCACCTCGCGCACGCAGGTCGAGAAGATCACGCGCTCCTCGGCGGGCGTCATCAGCCCGTGCGTCCGCACCGCCGGCGTCACTTCACCGACGGGCCGCTCGGCCTCGACGACGTTCGCGACGCCACGCAGCGCGCGCGGCAACATCGCGGCCGCCGCGTCGATCACGCCTTGCCCGCCGACCTCGATCGCGTGCCGCAGATACGACCAGCCGAGCCGCGCGTGCATCACCTCGTCGGAGTAGATCGAGGTCAACACCGCCTGCGCCGTCGGATCGGTCGTCAGCTCGCGCGTCGCCGACAGCACTGTCGTCGCGTACGTCTCCGACACGCACGACACGAGCATCGTGTTCGCGAGTGCCTGGTGCAGCTTCGGCGCTTCCGGATCATCCGGCAGATAGCTCATCCCGGGCGGCGGCAACTTCTCCTCGCCGCCGTAGATCTTCGCCATGCGTACGCACATCTCGGCGTGCCGCACCTCGTCGATGCCCGCGCGCAGACACAGGGACAGCACGTCCGCCGGCGCATGCGCCGCGACAAGATCGATCGCCAGCACGGAGAACGTCGATACGGCGAGATACTCCGCCTCGCTGCGCCGCATCCACGTCGCCGCGAGCCGCTGCCGCTCCGCGTCGGTGAGCTTGTCGGCTCCCGACGCGGCCCACGGAATCGACACCGAGCGCCGCCGCATCAACCGGTGATGCTCGGCCTCGATCGGCGTGCCCGACAACCACCACGGGCTCGTCGGCTCGTAGCTCTCGTCGCGTCCCTGCGGCTCGATCTCGTCGAGTAGATCGTTCTCGGTCTCCATTACGACAGGATGAATCCGCGACCCGTGGGACGGTTCTTCGTCGTCGTGCGCGGACGCGGCTTCTTCGCCGCCGTTGCCGCTGCCGCGTCCTCTGCCGCCTTCTTGTCGGCGGCGTCTTTCGCAGCCAGATCGTCCGCGATCTTCTTGTCGGCCGCTTCCTGCTCCGCGAGCAGCCTTTGCTCCTCGGCCGCCTTCGCCGCCGCCGCATCGGCCTCCTCGCGCTGCTTCTTCGCCGCCGCTTCGTCCGACGCGGCCTTGTCTCCCGCGCCGTCGTTCACGGTCGACGGCGTCGTCTCGGACTTCTTGCTGCCACCGCCGCAGCCAACCACGATCGGCGTCATCAGCATCGCGCTCGAGAACACCACCGTGCGCCAGATCTTGTTCGTGTGCTTCGACATGGGCACTGACGATGACATCGGCTCTCGCCGATTTCCACCCTACATGCGCCGCCTGGGGCGATTCGCCCCGTCGCGATGCGATGTCCCACGTGGGACGCGAGCATGCGGCGGCGAGGCGCAGCGCTACCGTGGATCTAGCGATCGTTCTCGACAGAACGTCCGGGAGAAGTGGAGCGACCGCCGAAGCCCATAACGGTACGGCCGCCCCATTCTCCCCGCTGGGCAGGTTCGCGGCCTGGTGCTCGCGCGAACGTCGCTGCTGGGTTTCCTATTTGCAGATCCAGAACGCGGGCGTCGGCGAGGGATCGATAATTTGGGTTTCATTTTCGTGCAGACGTTTCATGCACGGGTGCGGCCGCGGATCGATGTACTCCGCCAGCAGCGACGCTCGTCGAGTCGCTTAGAAAAACAGATGCAACGACCACTTTCGCTTGACGCTCTCTCGACGCGCACGCCGCGTGCGATCTCGAACCGTTCGAAGTTCTCGTCGAGGAATCGATCGTATGCGTTGTGCGATCGTTTCGCGAAGCCATCGAGATTCGCTTCATTTCCGTCGCGAAACCGCGCGCAGCGCGCAGCTCCGAGCATCGAGAATCACGGGTGTAAAACGCGGTCACGATGGCGGCACTCGACAAGAACGATGAGTGGAAGATGGTGGATCGAAACCAGCGCGACATCGCATCGCGCCGAGCAGCACTCGATGCGGAGGAGGCGCGGTGGCTGCGCGAAGCCGAACGGCTGCAAATCTGGCGAGAGCTCGGGATGGTCTCGGCGCTCGACTACATGGAGCGAGTCCTGGGCTACGCGCCACATGCGGCGCTCGAGCGCTTGCGCGTCGCGCGCTCGCTGGGGGCGCTGCCACTGCTCGAAGCAGCCCTCGATGCAGGCGACCTGTGCTTCTCGGCGGTGCGCGAGCTGTCGCGGGTGGCGACACCGGGCACCGAGGCTGCGTGGCTCGGGCGCGCGCTCTCCAAGAATCTGCGCCAGATCGAGGAGCTCGTCGCGGGTCATGCGCAGGGCGACCTCCCGGATGATGTGAAGAACCCGAGCCTCGAGCTGCGACCGTTCAAGCTGCTGCTGGCACCCGAGGTGTTCGCGCGGGTGCGCCAGACACAGGCCGCGCTCGCCGAGGAGCACGGCGGCAGGCTCGATGACAACGCGCTCGCCACCGCGTTCTGCGAGGCAGTTCTCAGCCGCGCCACGGCAGATGGCGAACCAACCGGCCGAGCGAAATTTCAGATTCTGATGACCGTTTGCTCGCGCTGCCAGCAGGGTTATCAAGAAGGCTCGGGCGTCCAGGTCCCGGTCGATGCCGCGGCCGTCGAGCGAGCACGCTGCGATGCGCAGTACATCGGCTCGACGTCAGACTCGACGCCGGTGCGCGCGACGCAAGACATCCCGCCGAAGGTCGTGCGCTTCGTCTGGCGTCGTGATGGCGGTCGGTGCCAGACGCCCGGATGCCGTTCCGCGGCGGATTGGAGATCCATCATCTCGTACCGCGCGCCGATGGCGGCACGCATGATCCGTCCAACCTTCACCTGCGATGCTCGGCGTGTCATAGGTCGACACATCGCGGGACGCTCGTCGTCGATGGCGAGCAGGTGGTGCGGCCGGATGCGCCGCCGCCGCCCCGCGAGCGCACGTCCCACGTGGGATCGCGACTCGACGAGGCGATCGTTCGCACGCAAGCGCGCGATGCACTCGTCGGCCTCGGGTGGAAGCCGAACATCGCGCGCGCTGCGGTGGAGGAAGCAATGTCCCACGTGGGACGCGAACCGGCGCTCGAGGATTTGATCCGCGAGGCGCTGCGCCGCTGTCCGCGTCCCGGCTAGGTGGTGCGCCCGTGGGCCGCAGGTTCCGACGACCGATCCGGATCGCAGCGTGCTGGCGCTCGACGAGCGTCGCTGCTGGCGGAGCACATCCATCCTCGGCAGACCCGTGCATGAAAACGTCTGCCGAAAAATGAAAAATTATCGTTTTTTTGTAGACGCCCGCGTTCTGGATCTGCAAACAGGAAAACCAGCAGCGACGTTCGCGCGAGCACCAGGCCGCGAACCTGCCCAGCGGGGAGAATGGGGCGGCCGTACCGTTATGGGCTTCGGCGGTCGGTCCACTTCTCCCGAACGTTCTGTCGAGATAGACAGAGGAAGATCTCCCGCACGTTCGCTAGATCCACGGCGGCGCTGCATCTGCCGGGAGGAAGCGATGTCCCACGTGGGACGAGAACCATCGCTCGAAGAATTGATCCGCGAGGCGCTGCGCCGCTGTCCGCGTCCCAGATATCTGTTGCGCGCGTGGACCGCAGGATGCGACGACCGATCCCAATCGCGGCGTGGAGCTCGATCGCGGCGTGGTGCTCGAAATTATGTCGGACCACTCGGACAGTCGGACAGCGAAATTATGTCGGACCACTCGGACATCGGACACAACTTCCGAGTTGGCGTCGCTTGGGCACCGACGAAGAAGGAGCGACGTGCGTAATGGGTGCGACCCGTAATCGGGTGCTGACAATTCAGCGCAGCGGACGAGTTGATGTCCGACTGGGTCACTGCCACGACGTGATGTCGTCTGCGGTGCCGTCGATGCCATCGGGACCGAGCGAGCGGACACCGTAGCCCTTTGCACCCGGCGGCAGCGTCGAGCCGCAGTAACTCTTCAGCGGCCGCTTCCAATCATCGACCGGCTCGCGAGCGCTCGTGTATGGGAGCAACTCGGCGAGGTCGGGACAGTCTTTGCTCGGATTCGCGTACGCCCATGACGGATACGCTTCGAGCGGCGAGCAGCTTCACAAAGCTCCCGGTGCGATCGATCTCCATTCGACGTTTCTGAGCAGCCTTCTCTTCGTCGCGCGCCGTCCCGCATGCAGCGACGACCGCGAGCACGACAAACGTTCGTCGCATCGCTGAGCTATGCGGCCGCGATCGTCTGCTTCGCCGCGGCGACGACGTGCGCCGGCGTGATGCCGAGTTGCTCGAAGATCACTTCGGCCGGCGCCGACGCACCGTACCGATCGATGCCGATCGCGACGCCGCGATCACCGATGTACTCGCGCCAGCCCATCGTCACGCCCGCCTCGATCGAGACGCGGCGGCGTTGCGCGGACGGCAGCACGGACTCGCGATACGCGGGCGGCTGCTCCGCGAACAGCTCCCAGCACGGCATCGAGACGACACGCGCCGAAATGTTTTCCTTTGCGAGCGCATCGCGCGCGGCGAGCGCGACCGCGACCTCGGAGCCCGTCGCGATCAGGATGACGTCCTTGCCGTCGGCGAGCACGTACGCGCCCTTCTCGGCGCCGGGCGCGCCGGACTGCGTGACGATGGGCAGGTCTTGCCGCGAGAGCACGAGACCGGTGGGGCCGTGGCCGGGACCGCGCGCGAGCGCGATGCGCCAGCCGGCGACCGTCTCGTTCGCGTCGCACGGGCGGAACACCGCGAGGTGCGGCATCGCGCGCAGCGCCATCAGGTGCTCGACGGGTTGGTGCGTGGGGCCGTCCTCGCCGAGGCCGACCGAGTCGTGCGTCCACACGAAGATGTTCGGCTGCTTGTTGAGCGCTGCGAGGCGCACGGCCGGGCGCATGTAGTCGGAGAACGTAAAGAACGTTGCGACGAACGGGCGGCAGGCGCCGTGATAGAGCATGCCGTTCGCGATCGAGCCCATCGCGTGCTCGCGGATGCCGAAGCGAATGTTGCGGCCGGCGCCCTCGCGGTTGTAGTCGCCGCCGGGAACGATCGTCTTCGTGGAACCGCCGAGGTCCGCATCGCCGCCGAACAGCCACGGGATGTTCGCGGACAGCGCCGACATGATCTTGCCCGACGCGACGCGCGTGGCGAGCGGCTTGTCGGTCGTGGCGTATGACGGAACGTTCGCGTCCCAGCCCTGCGGAAGCTCGCCCTTGATCGCGAGCTCGAGCTGCGCGGCGAGCTCGGGATGCGCGGCCTTGTACGCCGCGAATTGCTCGCGCCACTTCGCGTGCGCGCCGGCGCCGCGGCGGCCGCCCTCGGCGAGGTGCGTGGTGACCTCGCTCGGGACGTGGAACTTCTGCGCCGGATCCCAGCCGAGCGCCTTCTTGGTCGCTTCGATCTCGGCGTCGCCGAGCGGCGACCCGTGCGCGGAGCTGGTGCCCGCCTTTTTCGGCGAGCCGTACCCGATCGTGGTGCGGATGACGATCAGCGACGGGCGTGCTGTCTCGGACTTCGCGGCGGCGATCGCGGCGTCGAGCGCTGCGAGATCGGTGTCACCGTTCGCGACGTGCTGCACGTGCCAGCCGCACGCGGCGTAGCGCGCGCCGACGTCTTCCGACATCGTGAGCGAGAGCGGGCCGTCGAGCGTGATCTCGTTGGCGTCGTACAGGTAGATGAGCTTCCCGAGGCCGAGGTGCCCCGCGATGCTCGACGCCTCGTACGCGACGCCTTCCATCACATCGCCGTCCGAGACGAGCGCGAACGTGTGGTGGTTGATGATCTCGTGACCGGGCCGATTGAAGAGCTTCGCGAGGAAGCGCTCGGCGAGCGCCATGCCGACGGCGTTCGCGGCGCCTTGCCCGAGCGGGCCCGTCGTTGCCTCGACGCCCGGCGTCTCGTGCCACTCGGGATGTCCCGGCGTCTTGCTGCCCCACTGGCGAAACGCCTTGATCTCCTCGAG
Source organism: Myxococcota bacterium (assembly GCA_030857175.1). GTDB lineage: Bacteria > Myxococcota_A > Polyangia > Haliangiales > Haliangiaceae > JABFXX01. The sequence continues at coordinate 102,331 of JALZOJ010000002.1, forward strand.
CGGGAGGTCGTAGCCGGTGAGGTGAAGCAGCGAGTACAGCAGCATCGAACCGTGACCGGCCGACAGCACGAAGCGATCGCGATCGAACCACTGCGGGGATTTTGGATCGTGCTTGAGGTGCTTGTGCCAGAGCGTGTACGCCATCGGCGCGCAGCCCATCGGCAAGCCCGGATGACCCGAGTTGGCCTTCTGGATGGCGTCGATCGACAAGGTGCGAATCGTGTTGATCGCGAGCGTTGGAAGGTCGGTCGTCATCGGCGAGCGGAACCTAGCATGGTGGTACGATGCCCGACGCATGAGGACTACCAGGACCCTGGTTCTGATCGGACTTCTTTCGTCGTGTGGTGGCAGCAAAAAACCCGAGGCTGTCACGGGTTCCGGCACGGGCTCGGCGACTCCCGCCGTCATCACGAACAAGCCCGTCGATCCATGCGGCGGCGCGCCCGATCCGTGCGGTCACGGCGGCGCGGGCACGATCGATCCGAACGCGATGCCGACGGGGCCGCTGCCGTATCAGACGGCCGAGGACATCCCGCCCGAGGTGTTCGCACCTGACTTCAAGAAGGTCGCGGTCGGTCAGACCGTCAGCTTCTCCGTGTCGGCGATCGATCAGAACCTCGACGAGACGCGCGTCGAAGTGAGTGCGATGCCGAAGTCGGCGAAGTTCGACGCGTACACGCAGACCGTGACGTGGACGCCGACGAAAGCGGATCTGCCGAAGGGCGAGTTCACGCTCCAGATCTCGCAGCCGACACGCGGCAAGACCGAGACGAAGACGTGGACGATCGCCGTCGTGCAAGGCAAGGCGGTGCCACTGCCGGTCGCGCCCGAGCAATCGCCGATCATCGAGACGGTGCTCATGATCCGCCAGGCCAAGCGCCTCGAGCAGGTGAACAAGGACTGGCCGTTCGACAAGATGCTCCTCGAGGCCGCACGCGGCTTCAAGTGGCAGTTCAACGCGGAAGTGCGCGGCAAGCTCACCGGCGAGCTCGACAAGGCTGTGCTGTTCGAGAGCTTCTTGTCGTCGCTCGCGGCGATTCATCAGAACCCGCGCCTCGATCCGAAGTCCGACAAGTTCGACAAGGTCGTGTTCGGCGATCCGGCGGCGTGGAAGATCGTCACCGTGCGGCCACGCATCGATCGCACGTGGACCGAGCTGCGCATCGTGTATCGCGCGGTGAAGGCGCCCGAGCCGGTGTTCGCGATGTTCCGCATCCGCCCGACGGTCGAATACGTGCCGCCGATTCCTCGCCCGCCCGAGGAGCGCGCGCACAACAACAAGACGTGGCTCGGCATGGTCACGAAGCACCTGTTCGAAGGCGGCGGTCCGAATCCAAAGTTCACGAAGGATCAGGCCGCGCACGGCAAGGCCGTCGCCGCGCTCGTCAACGAGCTGATGGCTTTCGATCTCAAAGATCCGGCGAAGCCGTACGCGCGCGGCTTCGTGATCGGCATCGCGCTCGAAGCGCAGATGGGTGGCGGCTCGACGAAGAATCCCGACGGCAGCTACAAGAGCGGCGACGCGTGGGCGTGGAGCATCATGAAGCCGTTCCCCACCGACGACGGCAAGTCGCAGCGCTGGGTCAACCCGGCGATTCCTGGTTTCTGGACCGACACGAAGCCTTCTGACGACGGCAAGACGTGGATCGGCAAGTGCGGCGACAAGTACACGCCCGGCGCGCCCGGCTACGTCAAAGGCTACGAAGTTCTCTGCCGCAAGACGCTCGGCTTCATCGACCTTCCGGAGGTCGCGAACGGCAAGGTGTCGAGCTCGCGCATCGACAGCAATCACCTGTTCGTCGAGCACAAGCTTCATGACATGGTGAAGGCCATGCCGCTCGACGACGGTCGACGCGACATGGGTGAAGAGAACGGGATGACGTGCTCGCAGTGCCACATCCGCAACTTCGGAATGCACGACTACTCCGATCCGGCGAACACGGATCCGAGCAAGGGCGTTCCGAAATCGCGCAACAAGAAGATCGCGACGCTGAACTTTCAGATCGTGCCGTCCGGCCACTGGGAAGAGTGGACGCTCGAGTTCCTCAAGCACCAGGAGTGCCGCGGCAAGCAGCACATCGAGCAGTTCCTCGGACCCGACTTCGCGAAGCGACTCACGTGCCCGCTCGCACCAAAGTGAATGGCTGAGCCGAAGAAAAAATTACCGCTCGCTGACGCGCCCAAGGGCAAGGCGGCCAAGGCAAAGGCCGGTGGTCTCGCCGCCTTCACCGACGGTGGCAGCGCACCGACGTGGGTGACCGCCGCGCGCGTCGTGATGTTGCTCGCGTTCGCCGCGACGATTCCGACGATCCTCGGCATCGAGCACGGCAACCGGCTCGTGTGGACCGTGCTGATCGCCGCGCTGCCGTTCTTCTGGATGGCGTTTGGCTATCACCTGTGGCGTCGCATCTGCCCGCTCGCCGTGATGGGGCAGGTGGGTCGCCTGCTCGGCAAGCCCGGCACGCGCAAGGTCGGCGACTGGCTCGGCAAGAACTACATCCTCGTGCAGCTCGGCCTCATGGTCGTCGCGCTGACGCTGCGCCTCGTCGCCACGAACGGCAGCGACGTGTGGCTCGCCGGATTCCTCGGCGTCGTCATCGTCGCAGCGATCGTCACGAGCTTCGTGTTCGCCGGCAAGACGTGGTGCAACTTCCTCTGCCCGGTCGGGCTCGTCGAGAAGATCTACACCGAGCCCGCGCCCGCCGCGTCGCATCAGAGCGACATGACCTCGCAGTGCGCGCCGTGTGTCGCGTGCAAGAAGCACTGCCCCGATATCGATCTCGAGCAGGGGTACTGGAAAGAAGCGACCGATCGGCCGCGCCGCATCGCGTACTTCGCGTGGCCCGGCATCGTCGTCGCGTTCTACACGTACTACTTCCTCGTCGCCGGCGACTGGGGCTACTACTTCTCGGGCGCGTGGACGTACGAACGCGACCTGCCGTCGCACATGTTCGATCCGGGCTTCACGTTCCTGCCCGAGATCCCGCGGCTCGTCGCGGCGCCGCTGACGCTGATCGCATTCGGCGCGGCGAGCTTCGTCGTGTTCGCGATCCTCGAGAAGCTGTTCACGCGCGCGTCGCTCGCGAAGCTGCCCGCCGATGCCGATGACAACGCCAAAGAGAACGCGCGTGCACGCGTGCGCCACGGGATGCTCGGCTTCTGCGGGCTCGTCGCATTCAACGCGTTCTATCTGTTCGCCGGCCAGCCCTCACTCGCGAAGCTGCCGCACTGGGTGGTGACGGGCTGGGGCCTGCTGGTCGTGTTCGCATCGACGGCGATGTTCGTCCGCCGCATCACGCGCCGCGAGGATCAGTACGTCCACGAGAAGTTCGCGCAGAAGATCCTGAAGAAGTGGGAGTGGGGCGACGCGCCGCCGAGCGACAAGCTCGAGGACATCTACCTGCTCCACACCGAGCGTACGAAGCAGCGCGAGGCGCGCCTCCGCGCGTACAAGGAGACGGTGCGCGAGATGGTCGCCGACGGGCTCGTCACCAGGAACGAGCTCGCCATCCTCGACAGTCTGCGCGCGCAGCTCGGCGTCTCCGACAAGGATCACCAGAAGATCATCAACGAGCTGTCGGGTGAAGAGCGGCAGCTGTTCGATCCGAAGTACCAGGGCTCTGTCGAGATGCGGCTCAAGGTCGAGCAGTACCGCAAGGACCTCGAGCGCATCGTCGTCGAGGCGGCGCGCATCGGCGTCAGGCCCTCGGTATCGACGCTCGAGCAGCTGCGCAGCGAGCGCAGCGTCACCGAGGAAGAAGAGGATGCCGAGCTCGCGCGCATCCTCGCACCGGGCGGCCCGATCGCGAACCTCTACGAGGCCGAGCTCGCCGAGGTCGCGCGCCTCGTCGCCGCCGCGGAGGCGTGCAATCATCAACTGGCAGGGCAGTCGTCGGACTCCGCATCCCTCGGCCTCCTGCGCCACGTCGCGAAGCTGCGCGCGCATCAGCACGCGATCAACGCGCTCGGCGTACTCGCCGTGATGACGAAGCGCCCCGAGGTCGAGCATGTTCGCGCGCAAGCTGCCGCGCGCGGTGTCGTGCGCACGCAGCTGCTCGAGATGCTCTCGGGCGTCGAGGCCTCCTTACGCGAGCCGCTCGTCGACACGCTGATGCGGCTCGAGCGCGGCGGCGAGACCGCCTTGACGGCCGGGCCGATCCTCGCGGTCGCGAACGATCCATCGCGCTACGTGCGCGCCGTGACGGCCGTGCTGCTCTCGCGCTTCGACGACGAAGCGTCGCGCCGCCAGCTCGAGGCGATGCTCGACGATCCCGATCCGATCGTCCGCGAGTCCGCGGTGCGAGCGCTCGGCGCGAAGAGCCGGCTGACGCGCGACCTCTTGACGAAGGTCCTGAACGATCCGGAGGCCGCCGTGCGAAGCGCCGCGGTGCGCGCGGTGTCGGGCGGCACCACATCGCAAGAGCTGCCGGCGCTCGACCCGTCGATCTTCGCGCAGACCAAACACGGCGTCGGCAAGCAAGGCGCCGGCGTCTACGCGACGCTCGATGCGAACGCCGCGATGGCGCAGCTCACGACGATCGAGAAGATGATGTTGATCCGGCAGGTCCCGATCTTCGCGGACCTCAAGCCCGAGGATCTCGAGGAGCTCGCCGCCGTCGTCGAGGAGCGCCGCATCGAGGCGAGCAAGGACGTCTTCCGCGAGGGCGATCCGGGCGATGCGGTCTATCTGATCGTCAAGGGCACCGTCCGCGTGTTCACCGGCGGCGATGGCGAGCGACCCGAGCGCATCCTGTCGGAGCTCGGCCCCGGCGCGTGCATCGGCGAGATGGCCGTGCTCGACGCGTCGCCGCGCAGTGCGACCGTCCGCGCGCTCGAACGCACGCGCACGCTGCGCGTCCCGGGCGAAGGCTTCAAGCGCGTGATGTCGGAGCGCCCGGAGATGAGCCAGGCGATCGTCGCCGAGCTCGTCAAGCGCATGCGCGGCATGATGGCCCAAGCGCCGTCGCCGATGACGTCGAGCCCCGCGATCAGGATTCCAAAACCAGGCGAGTGAGGCGGCGATGGATGGTTGGTGGTCGAGCTTCTTCGACGAGACGTATTCGACCATCGGCCTCGAGTCGACGGACGAGGCAAAACGCGAGGCCACCGTCGACGCCATCGCGAACCTCCTCGGTGTCGCGCCCGGCGCACACATCTTCGACCAGTGCTGCGGCATCGGCCGGATCTCGGTCCCGCTCGCGCGGCGCGGCTTTCGCGTCACGGGCGTCGATCTGATCCCGCGCTACGCCGAGCTGGCGAAGGAGCGCGCACCGAGCGGCGACTTCCACGCCGCGGACGCATTCGAGTTCGTCGCGCCCACGCCATGCGACGGCGCGATCAACTGGTTCACGAGCTTTGGCTATCACCACGACGACGCGGTCAACGTGCAGATGCTTCGCCGCGCGTACGAGTCGCTGAAGCCCGGCGCGAAGCTCGCGCTCGACTACGTGAACGTCCCGCGCGTGTTCGCCGAGTACAAGAGCGTCACGCTCGACCGCCTGCCGCAGGCGAACGGCGAGATGTGGCTCATCCAGGAGCCGTCCGTCGACTTCGTGCGCGGCATGTTGCTCGGCACCTGGACGTTCCTGCGTCCCGACGGCACGCGCGAGGTGCGCAAGGTCGAGAACCGCGCCTTCATGCCGCACGAGCTCGTGCGGTTGTTCCACGAGGCCGGTTTCGTCGAGGTCACGCTGTATGGTCCCGACGGCAAGCCCTTCGAACGAACCAGCCGGCGCCTCGTCATCGTCGGCAAGAGGAGTGACTCGTGAAGCTCGCAGCCATCGTTCTCGTCATGCTCGTCGCGTGCAGCAAGAAGAAGGAAGAGCCGAAGGCCTCGCCCGCGCCGGCGGCGTCCTCGGGTAGCGCTGCGCCGGGGAGCGCCGCGACGCCGGCGATGACCTCGCCCGCGGATGAGGCCTTCCAGGCCTACGAAGCGAAGCAGTGGGCGAAGTGCGTCGAGCTCTACGCGAAGATCGATCGCGCCGACGCTCGCTACAACGCCGCATGCTGCCTCGCGCTCGACGGCCAGAAGGACGACGCGTTCAAGATGCTCGACCGCGTGCTCGCCGACGGGTTTCGCGACGTCGACCACCTCGAGAAGGACACCGACCTCGCATCGCTCCACGACGACCCGCGGTGGGCCAAGCTCGTCGCTGCGGCCCGGGCGAACGTGACGAAGTTCGAGGCGGGCATCAAAGATCCGGCGCTCCGCAAGGAGCTGCTCGCCCTCCGCGAGGAGGACCAGGCCGCGCGTCAGGCGATCATCAAGGACATGGACAACCAGGCCGTGAAAGATCGTGTGGCCGCGATCGATACGAAGGCGACCGCGCGGATGAAAGAGATCGTCGCGAAGCACGGCTGGCCGGGCAAGTCGCTCGTCGGCGAGGACGGCGCGAGCACGGCGTGGCTGCTCGTGCAGCACGCGGACATGGACAAGGCGTTCCAGAAGCAGTGCCTCCCGCTCCTCGAGCAAGCGTACAAGGCAGGCGAGGCGAGCGAGCGCGACTATGCGTATCTGTACGATCGCGTCGCCGTCGGCGAGGGCAAGCCGCAGCGCTACGGCACGCAGTTCAAGGACGGCAAGCCGCAGCCGATCGAGGACGAGGCGAACGTCGATGCGCGACGCAAGGCGATCGGCCTGGGCACGATGGCCGAATACGCGAAGGATATGGAACGAATGTACGGGAAGAAGTAGCGAGCTACTTCATCAGCAGATTCGCCGTCGCGACGACGGTGTTCTTGCCGGCGACGAGCTTGATCACGTAGGACTTGCCCTTCGCGAGGCCTTCGTCTTCGTTGATCGAGATATCGCCGCTCAAGATCGAGCTCTTCGGATCGACGCTGTCGAGCGTCTTGTCCGCGACGAACTGCTTGCCGTCCCGGTAGAACTCCATCTTCAGCGTCGAGCTGCCGGTCTTGGAGAGAAACGCCGTGTAGTGGAAGTTCCAGTACGTGACGTCCTCTTGTGCGGCGCCGGTGAGCTCGGTGAGCTTGGCCGCCTTGATCTTCGAGATCGTGTCCTTGTCCGACTTGCCCTCGGGCAAGTCGGTCTTGCTGATCACGAGCTGTCCGCGGAAGGCGGCGATCACGCCGCGGGACATGTCGGCCGATGCCACGCCGCCGATCACGATCGCAGCGACGACAACCGCAGTGGAAATGATCTTGCGCATGGAGCCTCCCAAGTTCTTCTGACGATACTGCGTTGACACAGGATGGACCGCGAGGTTTCGGCATCCGCCAGACAAGCGGTGACCTGCGTGACGTATATATCCGCCTGTATAAAGCAGGGCTATTCCTTCGCAGCCTCGGTCTGGGCTTCGACGGGTGCCGGCTCCGGCGTATTCAGGTTCGGCTGCTCGGTGCCTTCGCCCTGCGGCGGGCGGTGCGCGGCACGTTCGGCTTGACGCTGTGCGCGACGCTCGGGATCCCAAGGTTTTCCATCGGGTCCGAGGCCGCTGGCATCGGGACCGATCGGCTTGCGCTCGCGGCGCGGCTTGGGCGGTAGCGGCTGGCCATCGGGGCCGAGGCGCGGCTCCTGCGGCGGACGTGGGGGACGCGGCTCTCGTGGGGGACGTGGCTCTCGCGGCTGTTGCGGCAGCGGCTGACCGTCAGGACCGAGGCGCGGCTCACCGCCACCGAATCCACCGGGTCCACCGCCGCCGGGACCGCGGAAGTCGCGGCGATCACCGCCACCCGGACCACGCGGACCGCGATCGCGACGATCGCCGCCGGGACCACCACCACCAGGACCACGCGGACCACCGGGACCACGCGGACCACCAGGACCACGCGGACCACCGGGACCACGCGGACCACCGCGGCCTTTGCCACCGCGGCCTTCCGCGTTGAAGTCGCGCGGGGCTGCGGTCAGCTGCCAACCGATCCCGGCGCGCGGCAGCTCGCCGCGACCCGGACGATCGTCATCCTTCTTCTCTTCTTTCGGTGCGCCGAACTTCAGGCTGCCGAGGCCACGCGGCTTCGGAGGACCACGATCGCCGCCGAACCCACCACCGCCGCCACCACCACCGCCGCCGCCGCCACCGCGACCGCGATCACCACCGCCACCACGTGGACGATCACCGCCGCGACGATCATCGCGACCGCCGCCACGCGACGGACCCGCGACGCGATCGACGACGTAGTGGAACTCGCCGCGCGTGATCGCGTTGTGCGGTCCCTTCTCGCCCTGGAACACGCGCACGAGACGCACTTGATCGATGCGGTTGCCGACGATGTCGAGCGCCTCGATCAACCGCGCTGCGCGATCGGGCTGGACGTTCAACGCCGTCGCGAGCGCCTGCACCTGCGGATCGCTCTCGGGCGTTGCTGGTGCGCTCTCCGCAACCGCGGGCTGCTCGTCGCCGCTCGCCTGCGCGGCCTCGTCATCGGCGGGCGCGTCAGCCGGCGCGTCGGCGGGCGCATCGGCAGCGGCGGCTTCGCCACCGTCACCACCGCCATCCGCTTCGGCCGCACCATTTGAAGCAGCAAGCTCGGAGTCCGGCGATGCGGCGTCTGGCGCGGGTGCGGGCACAGGTGCCCCGCCACCAGCAGCGCGCGCCTCCGCGGCTTTCCGCAGGGTGAGCGTCGAGAACTCCGTGAGCGTCTTCATGCGGGCAGAGCTACACCGCCGAAACGAAAAAAGCCAGGCATTCGCCTGGCTTCCTCACGTTAGTCGGAACCTGAGCGTCGCGGTCGCGGCGCTCAACTGACGGAAATCAGCCGCCGCCGACCGAGCCGCTCGCCGAGGCCGAAACCTCGACGGAGACGGACACGTTCGCCTGGATCGATCCCGCCGCCTTCACGGCCGCGCCGACCTGGCCGGTGATGCACAGCGCCTGGTCCTTGAACGAGTTGACGAACTTGGGACCCATGTCCTTGAGGTCCGCCGCCGCCGCGATCAGGTTCTCTGCCGCGTACTTGAGCGGAGCGAGGCGCGCCTTGACCGAGAAGATTTCGGGAAGCGCCTTCTTGAAGCCGACCACCATCTTCTCCGCCTTCGACTTGTCGACGACGAGCTTCGCGTCGAGCGAGACGTCGAGCTCTGGCTTGGTGCACTCGACGTCCGCGTTCGCCTTGACCGACGCCTGCGCCTTGCACTGCGCCGACGCGTTGACGTCCGCGTGACCCTCACACTTGCCTTCGCAGGTGCCCTTGCACTCGCCGTTGCAGTCGCCGGCGTTGCCACCGGTGGTGCCGGCCTTGGCCGTGCAGGTGCCGTTGCACTTGCCGCGGCACACGCCGGAGCACTTGGCGCCGACGTCCGCGGACGCCTTGCCTTCACACTCGGCCGCGGCCTTCGCCGATGCCTGGATGTTCACCGTGCAGATGGCCGGCTTGTACTTGATCTTGAAGGCGGCCTTGCTCTTCACGACGACCTTCATGTTCTTGTCGACTTCGCCGTAGACGCGCGCGCAGACTTCCTTGGTCTCGCCTTCGAGGTCCGCGGGGATCATGCCGATCTCGGTGCCGAGCGTGATGCAGCTCTGCTTGACGATCTTGACCGTCTCTTCGGCGGTCTTCTGCATTTCGATGAGCGCCTCGAGGAACGCCTTGAAGCGACGGCCGGCTTCCGAGGCGGCGTAGTTGCCGCACGTGTTCGGATCGACCATGCCGGACGAGCCACCGAGGCCACCGGGAACGCCGCTAGGAACGCCGTCCGGCTTGTCGGGCATGCCCATTCCGCCGGGGCCTTTGCCGCCCTTCGGACACGCAGCGAGCAGAGCGACGAGAAGCGTCGTGAGGATAATCGAGTAACGGTTGCGCATTGGTCAGGCTCCCTTTTCCCTTGAGCCCGACATCGATATCAAAAAACGTCGGATCGCGGGGCCGATCAGCCCTGTAAAATGCGGGGCTTATTGCCCCGACACCCAAGGGTGACGTGTGCGCTTCTGCTCCACGAACGTTTGTGGCAGCACGATGCACTCGCGCAGCGGATCGAGCTCGGTCGAGGTCACGGTGAAGCCGGGCGTCACGGTGAGCGTCTGGTCGGTGCCGTTCCGGAACGTGTCCACCGCGACGTTCATGCGATTCCCGGCGCCGACGAGCGCGACGGAGAACTTGCAGCGCTTCGCCGTCGCGGCGGTCTGCACGACGCGCAGCATGTTCGGCGGCGTGAACGTCACCGTCGCGCGCGGCCACACCGGCGCGCCCGTGCCGCGGATCCACGCGGCGGCGTACGCATCGAGATCGAGCCCGGTCTTTGCTTCGAGGGCGGCCAGCAATTCGTCGACGGAGAGCGCACGCGGCGAGCCGAGCACGGACTTGAGCGCGTCGATCACCTGCGCGCGAGATGACAGCACTTCGATCTGCCGGAAGAAGATCATCGGGCCGGGCCCGTAGACGTCGCCGTAGTACTCGAACAGCGGCGGCTTCTCCATCGGCACCGGATGGAAGCTCGAGCCATTCGAGAACTGCTTCCACGCCGTCAGCGTCGCGAGTGCCGCGGGTGGATCGGCCATGTCCTCGTAGACGTAGGTGAGGTACTCGGCCATCGCTTCTTTCCAGACGAAGTCGTAGGTCTCGAGGAGGGTGGTCTCGTCGCCGGCCCACTGATGCGCGATCTCGTGATCGAGCACGTGCGCGACCGGGTGCAGATACGCGGACGATGCGGTCGCGAGCGAGTCGTCGAGGACGATGTTGCCGGGATGCTCGAAGCCGCTCCAGTACGTCGGCGCGGTGAGCACGCGCAGCTCGTTGCCGTACGGATACGGCCCGAACGTCGACTCCATGAACTTCATGAAGCCGTCGTGATACGCGACGTCGATCGCGGCGTTGGTGTTCGTCGCAGCGCGGTCGTAGAGCGTGACCTTCGCGGAGCCCCACATGCCCTTGTCGGTCTGCGTCCACGCGCCGTACGCGGCGATGCCGAACGTCGAGTACGTCGGGCCGCCGTCGTGCTCGAACACGCAGCGCGTCTCCGTGTCGCTGACCTCGGTGACGACGCCGCTGCAGCGGACGTCGAGATTCGCCGGATGCGCGACGGTGAACGTGTACTTCGCGAACGTGCTCGGCCGCGCATCGCACGGACCGAAACGCTCGCAGCCACCGACCCAGCTCACGAGGTAGTGGAACGGATTGCCTTGCGCGTCGTTTCTCGACGAGAACCCGACCTGACTTGGACCGAGCGTCGCCATCGGCACGACGACGTCGACCTCGATCGTCATCGCTTCGCCGGCCTCGTGGCCTTGCTCGCTGCACGCCTTGAGCTGGTTGTCGGCGGGTGACGTGCCCGCGGCGCCTGGCTTGCCATCGACGAGGATCGCCGTCGGCGACGTGTCGCTGCGCATGTTCAGCGTGACGCAGTTGCCGGGAGACTCGAGCACGGCGGTGACCTTCGCGTGTGCGGCGCGCGATGCGATGTCGAAGCGATACTCGTAGCTCGCGATCTGCGCCGTCGCGTCACCGAGCGGACCCGGATCGTCGCTACCGCCGCACGAGGTCAAAACGCACACGAGGAGCACTCTCCGCATGGCCCCCGAATATCACGGCGCCTAGCTCGCGGGCGGAGAGATCGAACCGCCGAGCTGCTGTGACGGAAACACTCGGATCACACCCGCGCCGCCTCCGCCCCCGCCGCCGGAGTCGTCCTCGTTGTTGCCCTTCTCGGCGGGGGTGCCATTCGCGGCGCCATCGCCGCCATCGCCACCGCCGCCGGCGTTGTCACCGCCGCCGAGGCCGACCGTCGCCGGCGCGCTCGAGTCGGCGCCGTCATGCCCGCCATTCGCTCCGCCGCCACCCTCACCGCCGCCACCGCCGTTCGCGAAGATCCGGGCGCCGTTCCCGATCGTGATCGCAGGCGCGTCGAGGACGATCATGCCGCCCGACCCACCACCACCGCCGCCCGCCGAGAGCCCGGCGCCGCGGCCGCCCGCGCCCGACGCGTTGACCGTTCCGGTGATCGAGAGTGCGTCCGCGATCAGGTACACGGCGCCCCCACCGCGGCCGAACGTGCCGGCATTTCCGCCGGAGCCCGCGCGGCCCGGGCAGCCGCCACGCAGCGTCAGCGGTATCGGTGTCGCGGGAGCGGGCGGGACGGTTGGCGCGAGACCGACCCCACCGCCCGCACCGCCGATGGTGCCGAAGCTGCCACCCGGTCCGCCCTCGTCGCCGTTCGGCAGGCCGCCGGGGATGCACGCGGCCGCATCCGTGCCCGGACCGCTCACACCACCGAGATGGCTCGCGGCGTCGATCGTGCCGGCGACGTCGAGCTGATTCGTCGCGATCACGATCAGAGGCCGCGCGCCGGTCACGTTCCATCGGCCCGCCAGGTTGATCGTGACCGTCTTCGCGGCGATCACGCAGTACTTCGAATCGCTCGTTCCGTCGGGCAGGTGATACGGCGCGCACAGCGTCGACGTCGTCGTGTTCAGCGTCGTCGGGAAGGTGACCGTGACCTGCGTGTTACCGGTGATCGGCGCGTCGGGACAGACCGTGACGAAGCCGCCGTAGCAGCCGGCCGGCAGCGCGTCGATCTCGAGCGCGTCGGGCGGCGCCGCATCGACGCCGCTCTCCTCGCACGTCATCGTCGCGGGGGAGCAGACGAGCCCGCTCGGGCAGACACCGTTGGGGCAGGGTGAATGTAAGGGTGGGCTCGGCGAGAAGCACCCGCACGCGACGAGAAGCCCGGCCCAGTACCGCACCGTCCGAGTATCGACGATCTACTGCGCCTTGTCGCGGACGACCTGGAGGTGCCCGGGCACCGGCGTCGTCATGACCTCGCCGCTCTGCGGCACGACCGGTCGCGCGACGGTGAGGCGGACCTCGATGCCGAGCTCTTCGGTGAGGAGATCGGCCTTGCGCAGGAGCTGCGCATCGTTGCGCGATGGGCCGTCGCGCACGACGAGGTCGAGGCAGACCGCGTCGCCCATCCGGGTGGCGACCACCTGCTCGACGCGCGAGCGGTGCTCGGTGTCGAGACCGTCGGCGATGCGCAGGATTCCGGTGAGCCGGCGCAGCTGCGTGCGCTGCTCCTTCGACAGGTTCGCGTTCCCGATCAGCTCGCGAGCGCGCGCGGCGTCCTTGCGGTGCACGCGCGCCATCACCGCGACCATCTCGCGCGAGGTGTCGTCGAGGCCGGGGATGCGGCCCTCCCGGATCATGTACTCGCTGTGCTTGTGGTGGCCGCGCGGGTTCACGACCTCGCCGACGTCGTGCAGCAGCGCGGCGACCTCGAGCAGCACGCCCTTGTCGTCGGGCAGGCCGTGGACGTCGCGTAGCTGGTGAAACAGCGCGCGTGCGAGCTGCCGCACGTGCTCGCCATGCGTCGTGTCGTGATCGACGCGGTTCGCGAACGCGCGCGCCGCGGTGAGGAGCGCCTTGTCGTGTGCACCTTCCGCGCGCTGCTGCTCCTCGCGTGCGGTCTCGGCGAGCTCGAGAAGCAGGGCCTCGCGAACGCCGACGTTCGGGCAGACGAGCTTGGTGATGCCGAGCTGGCGCGCGGCGGTCGCGAACACGAGTGCGGCGATGCCGATGACCTCGGCGCGGTCGCGCTTGAAGCCGTACTTCTGCATCCGCTCGTCGACATTCGCAGCGACGAGCGCGGGCAGCTCCTTCTCGAGCGCGGCGAGCTCCATCCCGGGTGTTGTGGGATCGCCGTCGCCGACGATCTTCGCGAGCGCTTCCGCGTTGCCGCCGGTCGCTGCGGCGACGCCCGTCGAGCCGCCCCCCGCGATCGTCTGCATCAGCGTCGCGGTGTAGCGGCGCACCATGCCCGCCTCCGAGTCCGAGATGGCCCCGTCGAGACCGAACGTCTCCATCAAGCGCACGGTGCCGACAGGCAGCGAGTAACCGCGCCAGGTCCCGCCTTGCCGCAAGTTCACCTCGAGGCTGCCACCACCGAGATCGAGGATCGCGCGCGGCGTGGCGCTAGGCATCGCATTGACGACCGCCTTGCGAACGAGGCGCGCTTCTTCCTCGCCCTCGATCACTTCGAGCTCGATGCCGGCCTCGTGATAGAGCCGGTGGAGCAGCACGTCGCGATTGGATGCACCACGCACCGCGCTCGTGGCGACGGCGCGATAGATGCTCACGCCGTTCGCGTCGAAGCGCTCGCGAAAGTGGATGAACGCCGCGACCGCTTGATCGATCGTCTTCTCGTCGAGCTCGCCGCGCGTGAACGCGCCGTGACCCAGGCGCACGGGCAGGCGTTCGGCCTCGATGCGCGTCATCTCCGATACTCCGAGCTCGGCGATCACGATGCGGATCGCGTTCGATCCGGCGTCGATCGCTCCGAGCCTGACGGGCGCTAGCATCGGGAAACGCTATCATGCATCCGATGGCGCTGACGATCAGGGGATATTCCGAGTCCACCGGCGAGCTGCGAGAGATCTACGACCGCATGCTCGCGCGACCGCTGCCGCCCATCTACCGGCCTGCCCACGGCGGCGTGCCGGGCATCATCCAGGCCCACGGCCTCGATCCGCGCCTGATCCCGAAGGTCTTCGCCGCCGCCCCGACACTGAACGGCGCCGGGCCGCTGACCTGGCCCGAGCGCGAGCTCGTGAACACGGTCACGTCGCGGCTCAATCAGTGTTTGTATTGAACGGCCTCTCACGCAGAGTTTCTGCGTGCCGCGCTCGAAGGAAAACACCCCGATCTACCGCGGGCGCTGGTCGACGATCCGCGCGCGACGATCGACGATCCACGCCTCGCCGAGATCGCGCGCATCACCGTCGCTGTCACCGTCGCGCCGTGGTCACTGCGCCGCGGTCGTGTCCTCGCGGACGACGAGCTGCTCCACGTCGTCGCGCTGTCGTCGTACTTCGGTCACCTGAACCGGATCGCCGATGCCGTCGCGGTCCCGCTCGATTACACGGTCCAGCTCCAGCCGCCCGCCACGGATCGGACGGTGCCCGAATTCGCGACCGCGCCGCACGCGATCACGGCGCCGCCCGCGATCGATCTCGCGACGCGTCCGGCAACACACGCCGCGCTCGACGCGTGGAAGGCCTACGTGCTCGATCGCGACGACATGCCGCCAATGCTCACGCGCGCGGACCGCGCACTGATCGCGTCGTGGGTCGCCGAGTGGCTCGGCGATGGCACAGCCACGCTCGCAGATGACACCTGGACGGCGACGTATCGCTCGCTGTCCGATATCGAGCTGCTGCAGACGCTGTCGAAGACCGTCACGCTCGCGCCGTGGCAGCTCACCGACGCGAGCTACGCCGCGCTGCGTGCGCGCGGCTTCGATGACGCGGCGCTGTTCGACGTCTGCGTCGTCGCGTCGACGGCGGGTGTGGTCTCGCGGATGGCGGTCGCGCTCGGCGCGATCGGGTAAACCGTTCTCGTTCTCGGTTCCGGTTCACTACTCCCTATTGCGAGGTTCACTTGCGCGGCCTTCTCGGCCTCGTTCGCGCGCGTGCTTTGATCCGCGCGGCTTCGCCGCGTCCGCGGCAGCGACGTGCGTGTGCTGTTCGTGGGCGCCGCCGTGTCCTGCGAATAGGGAATAGCGAAGCGGAACAGCGAACCTGAATTCCGCGACCTCCGACTACTTCTTTCCGCCGCCGCCCTTGCCCTTGCCCGAACCCATCTGGCCCGGGCCCGCGGTCTCGGGGACCTTGATCTTGTCGGTCTTCGACACGCCCGACAGGATCTCGACCTTGATGCCGTCGGAGAGGCCGACCTTCACGTCGCGCTTCTCGAACGTCTGCGGCTTGGTCTCGACCTCGACGAACGGCTTCTCGTCCTTGTACTGCACGAGCGCCTCGCGGATGGCGAGCACCTGCTTCTTCTCCTCGAGGACGATGTCGGCGTTTGCGGAGTAGTTCGCGCGGATCGCGATGCCGGCCTTCGGGACGACCTTCGCCTTGATCTCGAACTGGATGGCGCCGTCGATCTCCTTGCCCTTCGGGGAGATGTACTCGAGCTTGCCCTCGAGCTTCTCCTTCTCGATCGCGCCGACCTTGATGTCGAGCTTCATGCCTTCCTTGATCTTCGCGACCTCGGCTTCGTCGACGCGGCCCTGGAAGATGATGTCCTCCATGTCCGCGATCACGGCGACCGTGGTGCCGGGGTTGAAGCTGTTCGCCTGGATGACCGAGAAGCCTTCCTTCACGGGAACGTCGATCACCGTGCCGTCGGCGGTGGCCGTGACGATCAGCGTCGATGTCTTGCCCGATGCGCGCGTCGCACCTTCCTTGACGAGCTGGAGGTTCGAGCCCGACGTCGAGAGCTCCTGCTTGCGGAGTGCGTACTCCGTGCGGAAGCGCTGGAGCTCCGCATCGGCGACGACGCCTTGCTTGAACAGCGCCTCGTTGCGCTCGAGCTCGCGCTTCGCGTTGTCGAACGCGATCTGCGCGGTCCGGACGCCGGACTCGGCCTGGTTGATCTGCATCGCGTCGGGGATGATCGAGATCTTTCCGAGCGGGTCGCCTTGCTTCACCTTCTTGCCGGGCTCGATGTAGAGCTCGGCGAGGACGCCCGTGACCTTCGGCTTCACCTCGACCTCGCGGCGCGGAACGATCGATCCGGTCGCGACCGTCTTCTTCGTGATGTCGGCAATCTCGGCCATCTCGGTCTTGAACACGACCGGCTTCGACTGGCTCTTCTTGTAGAGATACCTGAACGCGAGGCCGATCACGGCGACGACGAACAGGGCCAGTACCCACGATAAGACTTTCTTCATAAGAACCCTCCGGTCACTCGGCGCGCAGCGCCTCGATCGGCTTGATCGAAGCGGCGTGAGAAGCAGGCATGATGCCGGCGAACGCGCCGGCGGTGATGAGCACGGCGACGGCCTTCAGCACCGTACCGAGTTGCACGTTCGGTGGTCCGAACGGCGAGTCCGTGATGTTCGCGAGGACGGTATCGGCGATGGCGAGTACGCCGACGCCGGCCGCGACGCCCAAGAGGCCCGCGAGCGCCGTCAGCACGATCGCCTCCTTCATGACCATCGAGACGATCGAGAGCGGCGTGGCGCCGAGCGCCTTGCGAACGCCGATCTCCTTCGTGCGCTCCTTGACGGTGATCAACATGATGTTCGACACGCCGATCACGCCGGCGAACAGCGTCGCGCCACCGACGATCCACGCGAGCGCGGACATCATGAAGAACAGGCCGCTGATGCGCTTGAACATCTCGAACATGTTGAACGAGCCGATCGCGAGGTCGTCGTTGGGCGCGATGCGGTGCTGCCGCTTGAGCGCGTCCTTGACCTGCTTCTCGAGCTCCTTGCCGTCGGTGCCGGGCTTCGCGGTCAGCGCGAAGAAGCCGACGCGGTCGCCCATCTTGAACGCCGTCTTGAGCGTCGTGAACGGCACGAACAGCGTCGTCGCATCGCGATCGCCCTCGCGGCCGCCGCGCATCGTCTTCGTTACGCCGATCACCTGGAAGTAGACGCCGGAGATCCGGAGGTACTTGCCGATCGGGTCCTCGTCGCCGAACAGCTGCTGCTTCACGTTCGCGCCGATCACCGCGACCTTACGTTGCTCCGCGATGTCGCGCTCGTTGATGAAGCGGCCGGCTTCGTACTCGAACGCGACGATGTGCTTGAACTCGGGATAGTCGGCCATCACCGTGAACGAGCCGGTCTTGCTGCCGTAGCCGACGGAGAAGTTGTTCATCCAGCCGCCGAGCTGGAGCCGCGGCGCGAGGTGCTCGACACCCGGCAGGCGACGCAGCACCTCGATGTCGGCGGTCGTGAAGCGGACCTGCCGGCCCGGCGGTAGACCGTCATGCGCCTCGGTCGTCTGCTGGCCCCAGCAGAACAGGAGGTTCGTGGCCATGCCCTTCATCTGGCGCTGGCCGCCCGACTGCATCGCCGAGCCAAAGCCCAGCATGAGCATCAGCATCAAGATGCCCCAGAACACGCCGAACGCCGTGAGGAACGTGCGCAGCCGGTTGGAGCGCAGCGTCGCCCAGATCTCTTTCCATTTATCGAGATCGAACATTCAGGAGTCTCGCAGCGTGTGCACGGGGTTGACGCGCGCAGCGGCACGCGCGGGGAAGTAGCCGGCGAGCGCGCCCGCGAGGACGAGGAACACCGCGGCGCCGATGCCGACGTTGAGGTTGATGCTCGGGTCGTGCATGAAGTCGCCGCTCGCGTACTTGCCGATCAGACCGAGCAGGCCGACGCCTGCCGCGAGCCCGAGGAGGCCCGCGATCGCCGTCACGAACACGGCCTCCTGGATCACCATGAAGATGATCGAGCGCGGCGTGGCGCCGAGCGCCTTGCGCACGCCGATCTCCTTCGTGCGCTCCTTGACCGAGATCATCATGATGTTCGACACGCCGACGACACCGGCCGCGAGCGTGCCGAGCCCGATCACGAGGATGAACATGGAGATCATGAGGAACATCTTCCGGAATCGCTCGGAGCCCTCGATGCTGTTCCACACGCGGACGGCCTGCTTGTCCGTGGGATCGAAGTTGTGCTTGTCGGCGAGCTGCCCGACGATCTGATCGATGATCTCCTGCGCCTCCTTGGCGCTCGCGTCACCGACGGTGAAGCCGAGCTCGCCGATCTTGTCGCCGCCGCTGAACGCGAGCTGCGCGGTCGACACCGGGATGTAGAGCTGGCGCTCCTGCTCGTTACCCGCCGGATCGGAGAACACGCCGACGACCTGGAACGGCACGTTGTTGACGAGGATCCAGCCACCGACCGGATCCTCGTCCTCGAACAGGAACTGCGCGGCGGTCCGGCCGAGCACCACGGACTTGCGTCGCTCGGCGGTGTCCGATGCCGAGATGAAGCGGCCCTGCACGAGCGTGTGCGCCGACATCTTGAGGACGTCGGGGTGGTGCGCGTTGACCTGAAACGCGTTGACCTTGTTGCCGCGCCGGGTCGGCATCGAGCCCCAGCCGCGACCGGCGATCCAGTGGCCGCCGGCGATGTGCTCGATGCCCTCGACGCGCTTCGCACGCTCGTAGTCGGCGTTCTCGAACATCAGCTTGCGGCCGATGTCGTAGCCGCCGTGCGGGACGCTCGTCTTGTTCGCGATCACCCAGACGCTGTTCGTGGCTTCCTTCCGGAACGTCTTGCGGAGGCCGTTGTCGAGGCCGTTGCCGAGCCCGAGCAAGAACACGAGGACGAAGATGCCCCACGCGACGCTGATCGTTGTCAGCGCGGTGCGCAGCTTGTTGCGCCCGATCGTGATGAAGACTTCCTGCCAGCGATCGATCGACACCAGATCGCGCCACTGCAGGATGCAGATCCACAGCATCATGCAGACAGCAGCGAGGAATGCGAGTCCGACGATGAAGAGGATGAGGAGCAACACTAGGTCGCCGCCGCCATGCCCGGGTTCGAGTGGCCGGGCAGCGGATCGTGCGCGCCGACGACCTTGCCGTCGCGTAGCCGGATCGTGCGCTGCGTGCGCGCCGCGACCTCGGCATCGTGCGTCACGACGAGCACGGTGATGCCGGTGCGGTGAATCTCCGAGAGCAGATCCATGATCTGTTGCGACGTCTCGCTATCGAGTGCGCCCGTCGGCTCGTCGGCGAGGATGAGGCGCGGCTTGCCGATCAGCGCGCGTGCGATCGCGACGCGCTGCTTCTGACCACCCGACATCTCGGCCGGCGTGTGGTCCGCCCAATCGCGCAAACCGACGCGCTCGAGGTACTGCATCGCGATCTGGTTGCGCTTTCGCCGCGAGATTCCCTGGTAGTAGAGGGGCAGGGCGACGTTCTCGAGCGCCGTCTTGAACGGCAGGAGGTTGAACGACTGGAACACGAAGCCGATGAAGCGGTTCCGGTATGCAGCTGCCTTGGATTCCGACAGCGAGCGGATCAGCGTGTCGCCCAGCCAGTACTCGCCAGAGTCGTAGTCGTCGAGGATGCCGAGGATGTTGAGCAGGGTCGATTTCCCCGACCCCGACGCGCCCATGATCGCGACGAACTCGCCGTCATCGACCTTGAAGTCGACATCGCGAAGTACGTGCAGGCTGTGCGTACCCACCCGGTAGTACTTGTTCACCTTTTCGAGACGCAACATGGGCCTGGCCAGGCTAGCTCTGTTGCCGAGTCTGGGCCAGCATGCGTTCGTCGTGCGACGCGTGCGACGGATGCGACAGGAAATGGGACGTCTCAGAAGCCGTCATGGACGACCTAACCCGCGTGGACGTGGCCGCATTTCCGACATGCCGCCCCGCATCTGCAATATGCGAGCTACAGACTGCTCAGCGCTTCATCGATCGACGACTTCGTCGCGGGAGCGATCACGAGCTGGCCGTGATCCCCATGGACCTCGCAGGCGGGCGCCTGATCGCAGCGGTCGAGACACGTGACCGGCACGATCGTGAATCGCTTGTCCTTCGACCACCGATCGACGAGCGCCTCGAGCAGATCGAGCGCGCCGTAGCGCTGGCAGGTGCCGGCGCAGACCTTCACGGCGAGCGAGCTCTCGCCACTGCGAACGCGCAGCTCGGTCGCGAGCGGCACGGCAGCGAGGTAGTGCGAGACCGGGCGGCCACGCTCCTCGGCGAGCTCGATCATGTGCTCGAGCTCGACGAGCTCTTCGGCGGAGATCTCTTCGAGCTCGAGGCCCATCGACGCCAGCCGCCCCATGTCGACATCTTCGTGCGTCGGCGAGCGTGTGGGCAGCTTGTTCACGGATTCGACCAGCTGAACTTGATCGGCACGCTCTCGATGTCGACGCGCTTGCCCGGTGGCTTGTCGAGGCGGAGCTTGCTGAGCTCCTGCACGACACAGTAACGAAGCACCGGATTCGCGGGCTCGTCACGGCGCGTGCTGACGTCGACGAACTGCCCCTCGGCGTTCGCGGCCATCATCACGACCATCATTCCCTGCGTCTTGCGCGAGGTGTAGAGGACGTTCTGGTAGCACTTCTGGATCGCGGGCTGCGTGCTCGCGATCTTCTGGCCGATCTCGTTCCGGAGATTCGGATTGCCGGACTTGCACGCGGTAACGCCGCACACGACGGCGAGCAGAATGAGCTTATTCATCTTTGACCCTCGTCTTGATCGGACCCTGCTTCGCGATGACGAACTCGACACGGCGGTTGGCCTCGCGGCCCTCCTCGATCGTGTTGTCGGCGATCGGGCGGTCGGGACCGTAGCCCTTTGCGGTCAGGCGACCGGCCTTGATGCCCTTGCTCGTGAGGTACTTCATGCACGACTCGGCGCGGCCCTGTGACAGCGTGCGATTGATCTCCGCGGTGCCGGTCGTGTCGGTGTGGCCCTCGACAACCACCTCCTCGATCTGAGGATTGTCCTTCATCACCTTCGCGACATCGTCGAGGATGGGAAAGGAGACCGGCTTGAGATCGGCCTTGCCGATCTCGAACTGGATCTTGTCGATGATGGCGATGTTCGACGGTGTCAGGACGATCTTGTCGGGGCCCGGCGGTGGCCTCTCCCCTTTCACCTCCATGACCGGAAACTGATCCATCTTCTCCGCCGGCGCGAGAGCCGCACAACCTGTCGCGCCGACGATCATTGCAAACTCAATGACTCGTCGCATGGCGCGCATGATACGGGGATCGGGTGATCACCGTCCACCACCTGAACAACTCTCGATCGCAGCGCGTGCTCTGGCTTCTGGAAGAGCTGGCGATCCCGTACGAGATCGTGAAGTACGAACGGGATCCGAAGACCATGCTCGCGCCCCCGGCGCTCGAGGCGATCCATCCGCTGGGCAAGTCACCGGTCGTCGTCGATGACGGCAATACGGTTGCCGAGTCCGGCGCGATCCTCGAGTACCTGATCGAGAAGTACGGCAACGGTCGCCTCGCGCCGGCGCGCGGCACGCCCGCCTACAACGACTATCGCTACTTCATGCACTACGCCGAAGGCTCGCTGATGCCGTACCTCCTGCTGAAGCTCATCTTCCGCAAGGTCAAGAGCGCGCCGATGCCGTTCTTCGCGAAGCCGATCGCGAAGAAGATCGCGGGCACGGTCTCGGGTCAGTTCGTCGATCCGAACCTGACGCGCCATCTGAAGTTCCTCAACGACCACCTCGCAAAGCAGCAGTGGTTCGCGGGTGACGCGCTCAGCGGCGCAGACATCCAGATGAGCTTTCCCGTCGAGAGCGCCGTCGCGCGCGCCGGCGACCTCGCCGACGTGTCGAAGCTCGCGGCGTTCGTGGCGCGCATCAAGGCGCGCCCGGCCTTTCAGAAGGCGATCGAGCGCGGCGGCCCGTACGAGCTGCTCGGCTGAGCCGAGGCGAGCGAGCGGGGGCAATGGCCGGGAAGGGGAAGCGAGCGAGCGCGAGGCTCAGCCGAAACGGCGACGTTAAGCGCGGCCCTTGGAGAGCACCGGGATCAAGAACCCGTGCTCGCCGAGCGCGCGCGACAGCTCCATCGAGAGCTCGCCGCGCTTGCGCTGCAGCTTCTCGGGCGCCATCGATTCGTTCATGCGGCGCCGCGCTTCGTGCATGCGCCACGCGATCGTGCCTTCGCTGACGTTCTGCACGACCGCGACTTCGCCGTGGGACATGCCCTGCATGCAGACGAGGATGACGGTCG
This sequence comes from Myxococcota bacterium, assembly GCA_030857175.1. Lineage (GTDB taxonomy): Bacteria > Myxococcota_A > Polyangia > Haliangiales > Haliangiaceae > JABFXX01. Next base: position 124,751 of record JALZOJ010000002.1, read on the forward strand.
TGCGCATGTCGACGGGCAGTGCATCGAGCGCGCGCAACAGGCGCGCATACTGCTGGCGCAGCTCGGCCTCGCGGCCTGGATTGCTGCGTGCGTCGACCGCGACGGCGAGCTCGAGACGAGGATCGTCGAGCGTGTCCTCACCGCGGCGCGCGCGATCCCGGCGCGCGTTGAGCGAGCGGTTCACCGTCATCCGGTAGACCCAGGTGAAGAACTCGCTGCGGCCCTCGAAGTCGGGGAGGGCGCGGTACGCCTTCAAGAAGACGTCCTGTGTGATGTCGTCGGCCTCGCTCGACGAGCCACAGATGTGGAGCGCGAGCGCGAAGATGCGCTTGCGATAACGCTTCACGAGCATCTCGAACGCCTGCTGATCGCCACCCTTCGCCGCAGCGACGAGTGCGTTCGCCGTGGCCGCTTCGCGCTGTGCGCGCGTCAACGTCCCGTGCTGTTCGGATGAGCTACCCACTGCAACCGTTAGACGCATAGCCTACGCCATGGCTTTGAGTTTTGTTCGAGGCCCGGCAGACCTACATCGGCCACCCGCCGAAGTCCGCGAGATCAGTTTGCTTCGTTCTCGCCCATGCGCACCGACTCGGGCGACGCGAGCGAAAACGGTGCGATCTGGGCATCGAAGTACGACCCGTCATCGCGCCAGAACCGGTAGGTGCCGTGCATCGTGCCGACCGACGTCGTGAGCACGCAGCCCGACGTGTACTGGAAGCTCTGCCCGGGCGTGAGCTTCGGTTGCTCGCCGACCACGCCGTCGCCGCGCACTTCTTCGACGGAGCCGCGCCCGTCGGTGATGATCCAGTGACGCGTACGCAGCTGCGCCGTGAACGTGCCCTCGTTCGAGATCGTGATCGTGTACGCGAACACGAACCGATCATCTTTGGGCGATGACTGATCTGCGAGGTATTGCGACTGCACCCGCACGCGAATCCCATCGGTCAACGCGGAGGATGTGGTCTCGGCTACGACCGTACGCACGCCTCGGACTCTGCCACATCCGATGATCACGTGTCATGATCGAGGGGCCGTCTGTAGAGGTTGCTATGCGAGCTTGGTTAACACTCTCGGTGCTGGTCGCGTGCGGTCCGATCTACAAGGACCCGCCGGCGCAGCCACAGCAGCGACAACAGCCGCCGGGGCAGGGTGCGTACCAATCGGGGCCTCCTGGTGGTGGCGCGGACCCAGCGCCGATCAATGCGGGACCCGCGCCCGCGCCTGCACCCGCGCCGACGGCACCAGCGCCGCGTCCGTTGCCGCCGAAGGGCAGCAACATTCCCACCGCGATGCAGACGCTCTTCGACGCGCACAACGCGCATCGCGCGCGCCACTGCGCCGCACCACTCGCGTGGTCACCGAAGCTCGCGCAAGCCGCGCAGTCGTGGGCCGACGCGCTCAAGGCGCAGGGCTGCAAGTTCGGCCACAAGCCGCGTAACCCGTTTGGCGAGAACCTCGCGGCGGGCACGAGCGGAACGCTCGACGGTCAGGCCGTCGCGGACATGTGGTACGACGAGGTCAAGCTCTACAAGTTCCCCGACGGTGGCTTCTCGATGCAGACGGGGCACTTCACGCAGGTCGTGTGGCGTCAGACGACGCAGATCGGCTGCGGCGTCGCGACGTGCAACGGCATGGACATCTTCGTGTGCGAGTACGATCCGGCGGGCAACGTCGGCACGATGTATCGGCAGAACGTCCTGCCGACCGGCTGCCGCTAGCCGTGAGGTTCGCAGCGGCTGTGGTGCTTGTCGCGGTCGTTGCGTGTAGCTCGCGCTCGACGTCGAGCGTGGTACCCGCCGAGCCGCGCGATGTGCGGCCGCGTCCGCCGGCGCAGACGCCTACCATAATCGCACCGCGTGTACGGCTCGCCGGGGTCATGCATCCGTCGTGGCCCCTCACCGAGCCGCCGTCGCTCGAACCACATCTTCGCGTCGCGAGCCCGTGGTACGTCGCGTGCGAACGGCGCGGCCGGCTCCAGGACGACGTGCTCGCGTACGTCGAGGTGTGGTGCCGGTTTCGCGTCGAGCCAAGCTTCGATCTCGTGCGAGCGCTCGCACCGTTGCAACGTAGTACGGCGCCTGGGCTCGCCGCTGCGGTTCGCCTCGACCTCGCGAACCAACTCGCCGAGATGCCGGCACCGGCTGCGCTCGCATGGCTGGAGTCCCGCCGCGACCCTGGCCTGTATTCGGTGCTCGCGGCGCTCTACATCGATCTCGGCAAACTGGACGATGCCGAGCAGGTCTCGCAGCGGATTCGCGCGCACCACGCCCGCACGACCTGTGAGCATGACCTCGTAGAGCTCCGATTCTTCGACGAGCCCGCCGATCTGCAAGCGCTCGTGAACCGCCACCTGACGGAGTCGTGCGAGTCCGAGGTGCGGCGCATCGTGTGCGTGATCGAGCTGGGATCGGAGCGCGCGGGCATCGCACGCGATCACGACCTCGTTTGCCCCGACCACATCCTCGACGACGACACGCGCATGTTCACCGCGGCGTATGCCGCGTGGCACCTCTTCACGACCCCGAACCCGCGCGTGGGTACCTTCGAGATCGCCGACCTCGCCATCTCCGCACTCGCAGTGCCCGATGCCGAGGAGATCGCGCTGCGGACACTCTCCGCCCTCGCACCGCTCACGTGCAGCTCGCCGCGCGCGGCCGACCTGTTGCGCCGCGTCCAGACGATCACCGACTCGCCACACGCGCAGAGCCGGCACGCCGATCGGCGCGCGCAGCTCGCGAAGCGCTGCTCTAGGCGCTAGCGCTGGTCGATCGGAACGTACTTGCGGAGCTTCTCGCCCGTGTAGATCTGACGCGGACGACCGATCTTCGTCTGCGGATCTTCGACCATCTCTTTCCAGTGCGCGATCCAGCCGGGGAGACGACCGAGCGCGAACATGACGGTGAACATGTTCGTGGGAATGCCCATCGCGCGGTAGATGATGCCCGAGTAGAAGTCGACGTTCGGATAGAGCTTCTTCGAGATGAAGTAGTCGTCCCGGAGCGCGATCTCCTCCATGCCCTTCGCGGCTTCGAGGAGCGGATCCTTCACGCCCATGTGCTGGAGAACCTCGTCGCACATCTTCTTGAGGATCTTCGCGCGCGGATCGTAGTTCTTGTACACGCGGTGACCGAAGCCCATCAGGCGGCGGTTGTCGCGCTTGTTCTTCACGTCGTCGATGAACTTCTTGTAGTCGCCGCCCGAGTTCTTGATCTCCTCGAGCATCTCGATGACGGCCTGGTTCGCGCCGCCGTGGAGCGGGCCCCACAGCGCGAGGATGCCGGCCGCGATCGCGGCGTAGAGGTTCGCGCCCGAGCTGCCGACCATGCGCACCGTCGACGTCGAGCAGTTCTGCTCGTGATCGGCGTGGAGGATCAGGAGCTGGTTGAGCGCCTTCTCGATCACCGGCGAGACGATGTAGTCCTCGCTCGGCACCGCGAACATCATGTGCATGAAGTTCGCGCAGTACTTGAGCGAGTTCTTCGGGTACATCAGCGGCTGGCCGATCGACTTCTTGTACGCGAACGCCGCGATCGTGCGGACCTTGGACAGGATCCGCGTGATGTGGAGATCGATCGCGCTGTTGCGATCGAGCGAGTCCGGGTAGTACGCGGACAGCGACGTCACCATCGCCGACAGCACGGCCATCGGGTGGCTGGTCGGCGGATAGCCCGCGAAGAACTGATGCATGTCTTCGTGGATCAGGCTGTGCCGCGTTAGCAGGCGGCCGAACTCTTCCCGCTCCTGCTTGTTGGGCAGGTGGTTGTTGATGAGGAGGTAGCTCGTCTCGACGAAGTCGCTCTTCTCGGCGAGCTCCTCGATCGAGTAGCCGCGGTAGCGAAGGATGCCTTCCTCGCCATCGAGGTACGTGATCGCGCTCGCCGTCGAGCCCGTGTTCATGTAACCGGCGTCGAGCGTGATGTACCCGGTGTCCTGTCGGAAGGACCGGATGTCGATGGCGTGCTCGTCTTCGGTGCCGACGATGACGGGAAGACTGACTTCCTTTCCGTCGGGCAGAGAGAGCTTCGCAGTCTTCTTGTCGGCCATGCGCGGACGTTACCCGATCTCGGGCAAACGGACAGACGGCAGCGACGGAAAACTAAATCGCTACTGCAACGTCACGAACGGCGAGCTGCCCAGCGGCGTGTTGAACCGGTACGTGTAGCCGACCGAGAGATAACCGGCCCCGCCACCCTTGTCCAAGCCGACCGCTGCTGCCGTGGGATTCTCGAGGTCGTCGTCGCTCGGACCCGAGAACACCGACGAGTAGAGGTTCGCGCCGAGCGCGACACCGAGCACGTGCTCGTAGCGGCTGCCGAACGCGTAGTGCGCGCCCAACTCGACGCGCGCGCCGATCGCGGCGTACTCGAACACGCGGCTACCGACGCCATCGTTCGCGCCGTTCGGGCTCATCATCGCGATGTGCACGCCAGCGAGCGGCGTGAGGCAGAGACGGTCGGTGCTCGGCGGGCAGAGGTGTTTGTAGAGCGCGGCGCCGAAGTCGACGATGTCGAGCTCGAGGCCCATGCCGACGTCTTCTTCGCCCTTGCCGAGGTGCGTGTACGTGAAGTAGCCCTGCGCGCCGAGGCGAGCCGCGCTGTTGAGCAGGTAATCGCCCTTGATGCGAAGGCCGCTCGCGGCGGTGCCGTAGACGTCCTTCTGGCCGATCTTGCCGCCACCACCGAACACCTCGACGCCGAGCGTCCAGGTGTACTTGTTGTCGGGCGTGCCGCTCGCGAGGATGTCCTGGGAGGGCGGCTTGCCGACCGCGTAGTTCTGCTGCGGCGGCGGGGCCGCCTGGCACTGCGGGTCTTGCGGGTTGGTCTGACAGATGTCCGGCTTCACGCAGCGCGGATCGTTCGGCGTGTTCGTGCAGAGGTTCGGGTCGTCACCCGGCGACTGCCCGCCACCTTGCGGCTCGACGTCGATGCCCTGGCGCTTGCCCTCTTCCTTGATCCCGAGGGCGAGCTTCGACGCCTGCTCCTTGAGCTGCGGTGACGCGGTCTCGCTGCTGCTCGCGTTGTTGCAGTTGAGGAGCGCCTCGCCGAACTTGCCCTCTTTGAAGAGGGACGCGCAGAGGTTGTAGAAGTACTTGGCCTCGGGCACGCGCGCGACGGCATCGCGGAACTTCGCAGACGCCTCGGTATACTTGTCCGCGTACATGAAGGCTTTGCCTTCTTCGTTGAGCTTCTCGGCCAGCTCGGCCTGGCTCTGCGCAAACGCGTATCCACCCGCGGCAAGCGTCACGGCAAAAGCGATCGACGTCAGCCTAGTCATATCCATCCTATTCGCCCGTTGTTCGACGACGGCATCAACGGGAACGCGAGAATCTTACCATCGATTCCCGCGTTCTATTCACCGGCTGGGGAAAGGGTTGCGATCTTCCCCACGAGCGCTGGCAGACTACGAGCGGCCGGGCGCGAAGAACTTGTCGATCAGGCGGCGTGCGGCTTCATGCCCGCGCAGGTGCCAGCTCTCGGGGTTGCCGAGGAGCACACTGACCACGAGCTGCGGCTTGTCGGTCGGCGCGAAGCCGACGAACCACGAGTGCTCCATGTAGAACGGGTCGCTCCTCGTGAGCGTGCCGGTCTTGCCGGCGACCGTGACCTTGCGCTTGCGGTTGAACGTCTTCGCGGCGCTGCCGCCTTCGCATGTGCCGGCCATCATGCGAGCGACCGACTTCGCTTGTTCGGCCGTGATGATGCGCTTCGCGGGCAGCGCGTCGACGGCCTTGCCGTCGATCGAGGCGATCAGGCGCGGCATCGGCTGCTCGCCCGCGTTCGCGAACGTGGCAGTCAAGAGGGCACCGCCCATCACCGAGAGCCGCGCGCCCTTGAAGCCCGCCGCGGTGCGCGCGAGCTCGAGATCCTTTTCCTTCGGGATGTCGAGCTCCCCGAACATCCCCTTGAGGTTCGCGAGCGGATCGATCCAGCCGAACGCCTTGGCTTCGTCCTCGAGCTTCGTGGGCTCGAGCTTCTGGAATGCGAGCTTGCCGAGGATGGCGTTCTGCGAGTGCGCGACGCCGTACGACAGGGACTCGCAGCGGTTGTCGCGCTTGTCGTCTTGCAGATTGTGCTGGAGGACCGAGCGGATGCCGCCGTGGTAGCAGACCTTCGCGTCCGGATCGACGCCGGCCTTCACGAGTGCGCTCGCGGTCACGAGCTTGAAGATCGATGCAGCCGGTGCCCAGACGTCGGTCGCGAGGCGCCAGTCGAACGTGCCGGTGCGCGAGCCCTTCGGCTCTTCGGTCTTGCGACCGGCGAGCGCGAGGATCTTGCCCTCGGGCGTCATCACGACGATCGCGCCCTTCGGTGCGCGCGATTCGTTGAGCAGCTTCTCGGCGAGCTCTTGGAGCGCTGGATCGAGCGTCAGCGTGGCGATGCGGCCATCCGCGAGTGGCGCGGTGTAGTGGTCGCCGTCGCGCGTGATCTTGTCGAGGTCGATCGAGTCGAGCGTTGCGGGCTTTTTTGCGGTCGACGATCCGGTCTCGAGGTTCTGAAACTTCGAGACCTCGACCGGATCGATCGCGTCGCCATCCATCGCGGCCGCCGGCGTGGGGTGGCTGACGTCGCCGCCGACATACGCAGCCGTCCCGGCAATTGCGCATCCGGCCAGCAGCACGAGGGTCGAACGACGCATGTTCTTCGATGTAGCCTCATCCGGCGCCGGGCACAAGATTTGATGTACTTTCGCCGCGATGTTGCGATCGACGCTCATCGTGCTTCTGGCAATCACGGCCGGTTGCCCGAGCCGGCGAGCCACGACGCCGAAGGTCATGCCAACTCCGAGCGTGCAGGTCGGGTCATGTGCCGAGCCCGGCCGCGATGGCGTGATGTCGGCGAAGCCGAAGGTCGATCGCGCGGACCGCGACCTGAATGGGGATGGGCGAAACGAGAGCATCGTCGTCGATCGCGCGTTGTGCACGGCCGAAGGCAACTGCTACTGGAACGTGTTCGTCGGGCCGCGCGCGTCTGACGAATGTGCGAGGTACGCCGGCACCTTCAAGGCAGCTGCCCTCGAGCCACTGGCGACCAAGGGTGAGGACAACATGACCGACGTGCGGGGCTACTGGAACCTACACGGCGGGAGGCTGAGCCTGGAGACGTACCGCTTCGTGCGTGGCGGTTACCTGCTCGTCGAAGCTGTTCAGTGCAGGCGCGCGGGCGACGATCGCCTCGAGTGCATGGAAACGCAGTAGCCACGGGCATCGACTACGGAAAGGCGTCGGGATTCTGGTAGGATCGACAACTGGGTGAGTGATACGGGCCGCAACAAAACGGTGGTCACTGCGATCTCGAAGATCAGTGACCGCCCGGTCGCGAAGGAAGCGTGCCTAGTCGTCATCTACGGGCTCGAGCTGGGTAAGAAGTTCAACCTCAACCGCCCGCAGATCATCATCGGCCGCTCGTCGAAGGCCGACATCCAGATCGACCAAGAGGCGGTCTCGCGGAATCACTGCAAGATCATCAACACCGGTAACGCGATCATGCTGCGGGACATGGGGTCGACGAACGGCACCTACGTCAACGACGAGATGATCGACGAGTACGTCCTGCGCGACGGCGACTTCATCAAGGTCGGCCGCTGCATCTTCAAGTTCCTCTCGGGCAACAACATCGAGAACGCGTACCACGAGGAGATCTACCGGCTCACGACCGTCGATGGTCTGACCCAGGTCTTCAACCGGCGCTACTTCGTCGAGACGCTCGAGCGCGAGATCGGGCGCGCGCTGCGCTACCGCCGCGACCTCTCGCTGATCATGTTCGACATCGACCGGTTCAAGGGCGTGAACGACAGCTTCGGTCACCTCGCCGGCGACCACGTGCTCAAGCACCTGGCGTCGGTGATCAAGACGCGCATCCGTCGCGAGGACGTGCTCGCGCGCTACGGCGGCGAGGAGTTCGCGATCGTGCTCCCCGAGATCGATCACTACAACGCGATGCAGTTCGCGGAGAAGATCAGAAAGCTCGTCGAGGCGGCCGAGTTCAAGTTCGAGGATGCGGCCATTCCGGTGACCGTGTCGATCGGCGTTTCGAGCCTGCGCGGCGAGATCGAGGACGCGCTCGAGTTCATCAAGCAAGCCGACACCAATCTGTTCGCCGCCAAAGAGGGTGGTCGTAACCGGGTGGTGGGGTGACAGACCCAGCGCGCGAGCGCCGCGACAGCGCGGCCGAGCTACGCGAGAAGAAACGGGTCCTCGCAGCGCTCGTCGTGCACGACCTGCGCAGCCCACTCGCGGCGCTCAGCGGCTATCTGCAGTTGCTTCGCGAGGAGCTCCAGCACGAGGAGCGGCCCGTCGCGCTCGCGTACATCGACGACGCGACCACGCTCGTCGGCAAGGCCCTCGGCCTCGTCGCGACCATCCTGGATGTCGACGAGCTCGAAGACGGCATCCTCCGCGCGCAGCGCCAGCCGACGAAGGTCCTCGAGCTGATCGACCAGGCGCGGTCCGGCAATCGGGCGCATCTCGAGATCCGGCAGCTGCACTTCGATCTGCTCTGTGACGCCAACTTGACGATGAACATCGACCGCGAGCTGTTCGCCCGCGTGCTCGAGAACCTGCTCGACAACGCCGCACGCTACGCGCCGCGCGGTGGCCGCTGCAGCGTGCACGCGAAGCGCGAGAACGGCACCTACGAGCTCGCGGTCGGCAACAACGGACCGCCCGTGCCCGCGGTCGACCGCGAGACGATCTTCGGCCGCTACTTCCAGGTCGAGGCACGCCGCGCGGCCGCACGCGCGAATCGCGGCCTCGGTCTGTACTTCTGCAAGCTCGCAGTCGAAGCGCATGGAGGCACGATTCACGTCGAAGAGCGTGGTGACCTCGGTGCCGTGTTCGTCGTACGAATCCCCGAGTGACCGCTGAGCTGACAGCGACGATTCGCTTGAAACGCGGCGAGTTCAAGCTCGACGTCGAGCTCGCGTGCCCGCCTGGCATCACGTGCGTGATGGGACCGTCGGGCTCGGGCAAGAGCACGGTCCTGCAAGTCCTCGCCGGTCTCTACAAACCGGACGCGGGCCGCGTCTTCCTCGGCAAGGAGTGCTGGCTCGATGTCGCGAAGGGCATCGACGTGCCGGTCAACGAGCGGCGCCTCGCGTACGTGTTCCAGAGCCTCGCGCTGTTCCCGCACATGACCGCGCTCGCGAACGTCGAGTACGGCATGCACCACCTGCCGCGCGAGGAGCGCACGAGCCGTGCGGGCAAGCTGCTCGAGCGGCTCGGCGTCGGTCACCTCGCGACGCGCAGGCCGCGAACGTATTCGGGCGGCGAGGCGCAACGCGTGGCGCTCGCGCGTGCGATCGCGCGCCAGCCGCACGTGATTCTCCTCGACGAGCCGTTCTCCGCGCTCGACCGCGAGCTTCGCGCACAGCTCACGACGCTCGTGCGCGAGCTGGTCGCCGAGCTCGGCGTGCCGCTCGTGCACGTCACGCACTCGGTCGCGGAAGCGCGTCAGCTCGCCGATCAGGTCGTGCGCATCGCGCAGGGCAAGGTCGTCGCACAGGGCAAGACCGCCGACGTCCTCGCGAACGTCACGACGCTCGAGGAGTGACTCGTCGAGTCGTGCACGTGCACGGGCACGAGCACGAGCACGTCCTAGCGCACACGCGCGCTGATCTCGGCTTCGATGTGCGGGCAGCCGCGGATCCGTCGCCGATCATCCTGGCTTCCGAGCGCAGGCCGCGTGGTGCACGTCGCCGAGTCGAGCGTCGCGCAGCGCGCGAGGAAGCGGTTGTGCGGGTAATCGATGTCGAGCTCGAGGCCCTTCATCGCGCCGGTGCCGAGCAGGCCGTCGATCTCCTGGAGCGTGGGCCGGAACTCGGTGCGTAGCGCCTGCAACGTCGGGTTGTCGTCGGGCACGATCAGGATCTCGATGGCGGTCCGGATGTCGACGCTCGCGGGGACCGGGCAGAACTTGTCACCGTCCTCGCACGGGCAGTCTTCGACGTTGTTGCCGAGGCAGTTGCGCTCGACGAGCAGGTGGTGCGCGTAGAACTGCCGGCATGGCGCGAGTGGCTCGGTGCTCGCGCGCGCGACGAGGGCCATGCGATCGACGATCGCGAGCTTGCCGGCGACGGGACCGGAGGGGAGGGACAGCGTCAGGTCGGGCAGGGTCGACAGCGGCGGCACGGTCATCCGCGGCTGGCGATACCGCTCGTACGCGGACTCCGCCATCAGCGAGTGGCCGATCGACGTCGACATCACGAACAGCGCATCGGTGCCGCGCTTGTCCTGCGAGATGAGCGGGTCTGGATCGGCACCGAGGCACGCCTGGACGGTGACGCGGCGACCGGCGAACGGGACCTCGGTGCCGGCGACGACCAGCGTGCCGCCGCCGCGATACGGCGACTTGAACACGGCATCACACGCGAACGTGCGGTCCTCGTCGCTGCCGCCGATGTTGGCGAGCACGAACACCTGATTGTCGCCGAGCCGCATCCGCAGCGCGTCGCCTGCGAGCGAGTCCGATCCGACGATCGCGTCGAACGGCTGCTCCGAGCCGGGGGCGCCGAGCTCGCACATCTGCGTCGTGATCGCGCACGGGTGCAGCCGCAGGACTTGTTTCCCTGCGAGGTAGGCGCGCGGGATCTCCGGCATGCCGACGACGCCGGCGCGATCGCCGATCAGCGTGAGGTCCTCGGTGTCGATCGTCGCCTCGACGCTCGCGCCCGGATCGATCAGCGTGAGCGGCGACAGCACGTCGATCACCGCGGTGTGACGAATCCCGCCGGACTCGAGGCCGAGCAAGACGGCGCCGCTGCGCGTGTCGACGTGGATCGGGTACTGGTCGCCCGAGAAGTCGTTCGTCGCGAAGCTCTCCGTGATCAGCGAGCAGCCGCTGCATGCGAGGAGCGCGACGAGGTACTTCACCATGGCAGCTCGAACACGGTGCCCTTGCGGCCGTCCACCTCGACAACGCCGCCCGGCTCCCAGGTCGTGCGATGGAGATAGGCGAGGGCCCGCGTCGTGTCGCCGTCGACGACCGAGGAGGTCACGACGCCCGCGTTGTCCTTCGCCGTATGTTTGACCTGCACGCCGTGCGCGAGCAGCGCCGTGCCCTCGATGGTGATGCCGCGGAGCATGCGCGCCGCGTTGCCCTGCGAATACACGCGGAACACGGGCTCTTGCCCGACGTAGCAGCCCTTGCCGTAGTCGAGCAGCTTCGCGAGCGGCGTCTCGAACGGGAAGTGATCCTCGTCGACGTCGGCGCCGTAGCGCAGAAACCCGGCGCGAATGCGCAGGAGCTCCGCTTCTTCGGTGTCACCGGCGCCATCGACAAATGGCGCGGTCCACACATCGTCGACGGTGTTCCACACCTGATGCACGGCGCCGGTGGTCGGCTCGAACACGACGTCGTCCATCACCGCGTACTTCTCGAGGATGCTCTTCGTCTTCTCGGCGATCTGCGGCTCGCAGGTGATCACCATCGCCTCGCCGGCGCGCGCGATATCGATCACCGAGAGCACGCGGCCCTTGGGCGACAGGATCGCGCCCCAGCTGTGCCCGCCGTCTGCGAGCTGCTCGACGTTCACGGTCGTGAGGCCCTGGAGGAAGCGCACGCGGTCGCCGCCGGTCACGCGCAGTCGTCCCCACTTGCTGCGATCGATCTTCATGCGTGATCCTTCATGCGCGACCTGCTGCCTTCAACCGCGCGGTGCGGCGCTGGATGGCTTCTTCTTGGCGGCGTTTGTCGTCCTCGGTCGCGAGCACGAGCTGCGGGACCGCGCGCGGCTTGCCCAGCTCGTCGACCGCGACGAACGTCAGGTACGCCTTCGTGACGTAGCGCCGGGTCTGCGTGCGCATGTCCTCGGTCTCGACGCGGCAGCCGACCTCCATCGAGGTCCGCGACGTGAAGTTGACCTGCGCGGACAGCACGACGACCTCACCGACGTGCACCGGCGACAGGAAGTCGAGCCGGTCGATCGAAGCGGTCAGGACGGCGCCGCTCGCATGGCGCATCGCGGCCACGCCGGCACAGACGTCGATCCACTGCATCATCACGCCGCCGAACATCACGCCGGCCACGCCGTTCGTGTGCATCGGCATCACGATCTGCGTCATCACACAGCGTGTTTGCTCGGGCGTCACGCCCGCAACTTAGCTCACTTCTTCTTCGAAGGCGTCGCAGCGGGCTTCTTCGCCGCCTTGGCCGTCTCGATCTTTCGCTTGATGCGCGCCTTGAGCTTTGCCTGGCTCTTCTTGCGGCGCATTTTCAATGTACGACGATTATCTCCACGTCCCATAGTGCGGGGTATCTAGCCCGCCCGACGGACCCGCGTCAACCCGTCAGAACTGCGCACGCGCGGCGAAGTTGATGTGCCAGCGCCCACGCGGGTCGTCGCCGAGGCGGGGCCGGAGCGGCACACCACGCTCGAAAGCGAACGATCCGAACGGGGTGACGATGCGGAACAGGGTCATTCCGACCGCCGGCCGGACGTCGTCGATCGTGACCGAGGGCCACTGGTTCTTGATCAAGCCGGCGTCGAAGAACAGGCCGGTCGCGAACACCGACCACACGCGGTACTGGAGGTCGATGCTGCCGAGCACGCGGATGTTGCCGCCGGCGGGCAGCACGCGGATCTGCGAGATGTTGGACAGCGGCGGCACGCCGATCTGGATCAGCTCGGTCGCCAGGCGATCGTCCGCATAGCCGCGCACGGTGCCGTCACCACCGGCGAAGAACCGCTCGACCTCGGGCAAGAGGGCGGGGCCGCTGAAGAACGGGAAGTCGGGGAAGCCTTGGTCGTAGCGGAGGTCGGTGCGGAGCACGACGTTGTTGCCGAACGGCCAGAACCTCGACGCGCCGAGCTGCAGCTTCAAGAACGTGTCCTGCGAGAGCAGATACGGGTGCGCGTACGAGAGCTGCCCGTCGAGGCGGAAGCCGTCCTCGGGCGCGAGTGGCGAGAGCGTGCCGCGCTGGTCGACGCGCTGCTCCCATTCGAACGTGATGCCCGTCGAGCCGGTGATCGTCGTGACCGGGACCTGCGCGTCGTCGTCGTCCGCGCCGATCGGCCGGAGCGCGTCGACGTTGCGATCGCGGACGCGGTAGTCGTAGTGCAGGCCGAATGTGATCGCGCGCGCGGGGCGGCCCTCGCGGCGCGGTCGATCGATCGTGCGCGTGAACGCGATCGTGGCACCGGTCGTGCGGAGCAGGCCGAAGCGCTCGGTCTCCTGCCGGCGATGGAACGCCGAGAGCTCGGTCTGGAAGGGAATCGGAATGCCGATCTGGCGCGGGATGAATTGCGGGAACCGCAGCGTCGCCTCGGCCGCGAGCTGCCGCGGATCGAGCGAGCCCTCAAACAGCGGAGCCAAGTTGGCGCCGATCGTGCCCGAGAGATCGAGCGCGATGCCGGTGCCGAACATGTTCGCCAGCGACGGTGAGAGCTTGAGGAACGCGCCGTTGAACGAGGAGTAACCGCCTTCGACCGAGACGCCCATCCGGTAGTCGTAGCGCTCCGTCACCTCGACGACGGCGTTCACGGTGCCGCCGCTCGTGTTGTCGAGATCCGGCATCGCGATGTTCACGGAGTCGAACAGCGCGGTGTTGCGCAGGCGACGCGCGCCTTCCGCGAGCTTGTCGCTCGTGAGGACCGAGCCTTCCTTGAGGCCGAGCTCGGTCTTGATGAGCGAGGCGCGCGTCCGGAAGTTGCCGCGGATGACGACCTTGCCGACCTTGAGCTGCTGGACGTTCGAGACCTTGTACTTCGCCACGATCCGGCGCGGCCCGAGGACGACCGGCTCGTACGAGACCTCGGCGCGTGGGCGACCGCGGCTGAACATGCGGTCCTTGAGACGGTCGTCGGTCTCGGCCGCGTCGTCCTCGCGAAACGCGAGGTCTGTCGCGATGCCGATGCAGCGATCGCTTGCGGGCTTCGCGAGCCCGGGGTGCTTGTAGAGCTCGGCGAGGTCTTTCAGGATCTGCTCGCACAGCACGCGGGTGTCGGGCGTGATCGCGTCGCTGTCGCCGACCTCGACATGAACCTGCGTGACGAGCGTCGGTAGGCCCTCGTCGATCGTGAAGCGCACGTAGAGGCCCTGGCCGCGATTCGCGGAGACCAGCGCGGCGGTGAGCGCCGCGGATTCGAGCGCGGTCGGGTCGGTGCTCGCCGTGACCCGCACGCGCGCGTCGCGGTAGCCGTTCCGGCGATACAGGTTGACGATGCGCCCGACGTCGCCTGCGAGCACGTCGGACGTCGCCGCGGTGCTGCCGCCGAACAGCGAGCGCGAGAGCCGCGCGGTCTTCGTGCCGAGGACCTCGCGCAGGTCGTCCTCGGAGATCGCGCGATTGCCGAGGATCTCGACGCTCTGCACGGCGCGCGACGCGCCTTGCTCGATCCGGAACACGAGCTTGTCGAGTGGACCGAAGCGCTCCTTGATCCACGTGACGCGTGCGTCGAAGTAGCCCTTGCTCTGCAGATACGCGGCGATCGCGCGCGCCGACGCTTCGGCCTCGACGTCGTCGGCGCTCGACGCTTCGTTGAACGTGAGCTGCTTGCGAAGGTCTGCTTGCTTGACCGAGTCCTCGTCGTAGCCCTCGAACCAGACCTCGAGCCGGCGCCGCTGATCGATCGTGACGGTGAACCGCACCGTCTTGGTGCGGCGGTCGATCGAGCGCTCGGGCGAGAAGTCGCTCGTCACGCGCACCGACGGATAGCCGCGGTCCTTGAACATCTGCGCGACGGACTGGAGGTCGGCCTGATGCTCGCTGCGACGGAACGGCGCGTCGCCGTAACACAGGCGCGCCTTCTTGCCACGGCCGACCAGGCACGTGCCCTTGTGGACGAAGTGCTCGCGGATCTCCTCGAGGTACGCCGCGAGCGCAGCGATGTCCGGCACGGTGATGCGGTCGAGATCGACCTGGTAGACGCTGCCGAGATCGAGCTTCACCTTGAGCGTGACGCCGATGCCGGACACGCGCTGCGCGATCTGCACCTGCGCGTCGAAGTAGCCCTCGTCGTGCAGGAACTCGATGATGCGCTCCTTCTCCTTCTCGATCTCGCAGCGCCGCTGGATCGGATCCCACGACATGTACGCGCCGGTTCGCGTGCGCATGCGCCGCCGGACGTCGTCGTGGAGCAGCCGGATCCCGCCGAACACGGCGCCGTACCAGGGGATGCCCGGATCGACGTCGACGAGCCGCACGATCGGCAGCGGCTCGACGTGGACGACGACGTGCGTGCCGTCCTTGGCCTCGCGCGTGCCGATCCCGACGACGTGATAGCCGAACGCGTTCGCGCTGCGGCGGATGTCCTCGCGCGAGTCCGCCGTCAGCGCGCGGTGCCGCTGCATCGTCGGCTCGAACAGCGCGCGCACCGTCGCCTGCTTGTCGAGGAACTTGCCGCTGAGATCGAAGTCCGTCCACGTGACAGGCGCGAGGTTCTCCTCGGTCGCCGGTGCCGGCGTGTTCAGCGTGTCCTCCTCGAACTGCTCGCACATGCTCGGGTCGAAGTTCTTCGCGGCGAGCGCGCTGTCGTCCTTCATGTCGACGCCTTGCGCGCGTGCGGTTGCGCAGAGCAGAACGAGCAGGACGAGCGCGCGCATCACGGTTTGCCGATGAAGAAGCGATAGACGAACTTGATCGTGTAGTCGGAGATATCCTGCTCGGCGGCGTCGTTGAAGTTCTTGCTGAGATAACCGGCCTGGAGTGACAGGTTCTGCGTCCAGGCGGCCTCGGCGCGCGTGTTGAGCGTGTTGCCGCGGATCGTCTGCTCGCTGTCCATCAAGAGCTTGGTGTTCTCGAACACCTTCTTCTCGACGCGAATGCCGATCGAGCCGAACGCGACCTCGACGCGGAGCACGTCGAGACCGGTGATGCGCGTGAGCGAGTCACCGAGCAGACCGGAGACCCAGTCACCGGCGAGGTCCTTCACGATCTGGTCGGTGACACCCGCGGATTGGTTCGTGGAGACGTTCGGGTTCGTGGGATCGACCGTGCCGAGCGACTGATCGCCGAGCGAGCGCCGCAGCTGCTCCTGGTTTCTGCCGAGCACGAGCAGGGAGAGCGTCTGCGACTTGTTGTAGCCCGTCGACGTCGACAGATCCCACTGCAGCTCCTCGAGCGTGCCGCGGATCGACAGCGTGATCAGGTGGTCCTGGCCGGAGAGGTCGCGGTACTGCGCATCGCTCTTGACGTCGAGCGACGGGTTCGTCGCCCGCTGGTTCTGCGCGAAGTCGATGAAGCCGATCGTCTGCTCGAACGCGGCGCGCGTGCCGGGGATCCGGAACCGTCCGCGGCGCACCGAGATGCGGCCAGCGAGCCGCGGGTCGCGCGGCGTGTTCGAGATCGCGAGCTCACCGCCGAGCTCGACCTCGGCGATGTTGTTCTTCACGAGGAAGCGCCGCACCTCGAGGTCGAGGTTCAGGTTCGCGTTGCCGATCGCCGGGTACTCTTCCCAGAACGGCTTGCTCGGCTGCGCGACCTTGCCGATCGACACGATCTGATCCGCGAGCGCGAAGTTCCGGTTGTACGTGCCGTCGACGATCGTGATCGTGCCGCCGACCTCGGGCGTCGCGTTTTCGCTCGTCTGCTCGATCGTGACATTGCGGGCGTTAACCACGAGGTCGAGCGAGCCGGGGATCCGGAACGGAATCTTGTCCGCGTTCAGGCTGACCGCGAGGTTCGCGAGCGCGCCGTTGCGCACCGAGAGCCGTCCCTCGATGCCGCTCAGCTCGCCTTCGCCGTCCATCTTCATCGCGATCTGGTTGAGCGTGACGTTGATCGTCTGCTTGTCGCTCGCGAGCTCGGTGTCGAGGTCGACGCTGCCGCTGTTGAACACGAACTCGCGACGCACACCGCGCGGGATGATCGAGAGTGGCTTGTGGCGCTCGCCCGCCTTGCGGCAGTGGCCGCCATCGTCGAGTTGCTCTTTCGTACCGGGGCAGGGCGGCAGCGCGCCGAAATCGATGGTGCCGCTGATCGTCGGGCGCGGACCTTTGCCCGTCAGCATGAGATCGCCTTCGATGCGCGCGAGCCCCGCGGCCTGCGAGATCGCGCCGGGCGCCGCGACGAGCAGCATCTTGCCGGCGATCTTGCCGTCGATCAGCACGCCCCACGCGATCGGCTTCAGGCCGTCGAGCGTGATGTTGCCCTTGATGTTGATCTCGCCCGCTTCGTCGCGTTGCTCGTCACGCACGCGCACTTTCACGTCGGTGAAGCCGAGGCTCCCGTTCGCGAGCCGGATCAGCCCGGTCGGTGCCTCGAGGATCGTGTCGTTGCCGAGCGGCTGCGCAGAGACCTTGTCGAGGCGTACCTCGGCCTCGTAGTTGGGCTTCTCGAACGTGCCGCTGATCGACGCCGTCAGCGCGGCGGTGCCTTGCAGGCGCTCGAGCGTCGAATCGAACAGCGGCGCGATCTGGCGGAAGTCGAGGTCGCCCTTCGCTTCGATGTTGAGGCGCTTCGGCGTCGCCGAGCCTTTGATCTCGAGGATGCCGGCTGGCGTCGCGACGTGCGTCGGGCACTCGACGCGGCCGCCCTTCGCCTTGTCGTCCCTGCACGCGAGCTCGATCGTCGTCGGTGTCGCGCGGATGCTCATCGCCGGGCGCTCGCCGTTCGAGCGATCGAACACGCTGAGCGTGAGCGGTGTGAGCCGGCCATCGGGCGAGCGGTGCGTGATCTGCGCACGCATCTCGGTCAGCTCGACCCACGCCTCGGGCTCGATCGGCTTCACCGGCGCGAGCTCGGTCTTCACCGTCACGGTGCCCGACGCCCACGCCTGCACGGGGTCGGTGACGCCGAGCATCTTCCGCAGATCGAGGAACGTGTCGATCTCGACGCGGTGTCCGCTGAGCTGCAGCTCGACGGGGTAGGGCGCCACCGTGCCGACCGTCGCGCGGATGCCGAGCCGTCCGGCGAGTGCGGTGCCTCGCAGCGTGACCGCGGGCTTGTTCGCGATCGTCGACGGCTCGACCGCCATGCGAGCGTCGCCGATGAACTTGGACGATACCCACGAGCGTAACAGGTGCACGACACCATCCGCTTGCGGCGCGTCCGTCGAGCCCTGCAGGTGCAGCGTCGCCGACAGTGATCCGCCGCCCGTCTTCGGATCGAACTTCTCCGTGTACTGGCGCAGGACCGTCAGCGGCAGGTCGTCGACCGCGATCGTGCCGCCGATGCGGTCTGCCTGCTTCGTCTTGGCTCGGTTGCCGGCCGTGGGCGCCGGCGGCAGTTTCACGACCGTCGCATCGACCCGGCCGCCCGCATCGCGCGTCGCGGTCGCGACCACGCAGAAGCCGTTGCCCTTCTTGCCCGCCTCGCACTGCTGCAGGTCATCGCCGTCGAGGTAGGTCGCGCGCGGACGGCACACCTTGTCGTCCTTGCGATTGATGCATCCGCTGATCGCGCTGAACTTGTCGCCCTTGATCTGGAGCTTGTCGGCGTGGAAGAACACCTTCGTCCTCTCGAACCAGTCCATGCTCGATCGGTTGTTGTCGATCGTGGTGTTCGCGATCTCGAGCTCCGCCGTATCGAGGGTGCCCTTCACGATGCCCTTGAGCCCGCAGAGCTTCGACGCGTCGAGCCTCTTGCCGGCGAGCCTCAGCATCTCGATCACCGGCTTCTCGCCCGGGTTCTCCGGGTCGGGGGCGCGGATGCGCGCACTGCCGCTCAGCTCGCCGCCGAGCCCCGCCGACGAGAGCTTGTGAATCTCCGCGATGCGCGTCTCGGCCGTGTACGTCATGTTGACGATGCGCAGCTTGTCGAGACACGGCACGCCGCCGAGCTCGGTCGCAACATTGATGATCGGCTTGTCGAGCTTGCCGCGGATCTTGATCTTGCCGCCGCCCGCGCTCTTGAAGAATGCGGGGAGCTGGAAGCGCTTCAGCCAGACGTCGAGATCGGGGAAGTCGCCGGTGATGTCGAGGAACGGCTCGTTGTTCTCGAAGTCGACCCAGCCCTCGATCACCGCGCGGCTGCGGCCTGCGTCGATGTGGACCTGCTGGACCAAGATCTTGCCGAACTTGTTGTCCGTGAACAGCCGCCCCTTGTAGACACGCAACATCTTCTGCGTCGGCGTCGGCCCGAGCGCGAGATCGAAGTCCTCGAGCGCGAAAGAACCTTCTTCGGACAGATCGCCCTTCGCTCGTAGCCGCCCCTGCAAGAACTTGCCGACCGGTCCCGACACGCTCGTCGGTAGGAACCGTCCGATGTCGATCGCCTTCACGATCTCGATGTTCGTGTTCGCGTTGAGCGGCTTGAGGCCGAACGTCGCCGACAGGTCGACCTCGCCGGGCTCCTTGCCGCCGCGGATCAGCGCCTTCGTCTTGTCGATGTAGCCCTGCTCGTTGACCATGTCGATCCGGCCCTGGACCTCGGCGAGCGTCAGCCGCAGCGGCTCCTCGCCCTTGCGCAGCGGTACGTCGAAGTCGAGGTTCTTGAGGTCGAGGCCGATCGCGGGCTTCGCGACGAACGGACCGGTCAACGTGATGCGGCCGATCAGGTCATCGCCGCCGACGTTGTCCTTGATGCACGTGCGGATCGTCGGGCCGAGGTTCTTGCCGTCGAGCGCGAGGTTCCACGCGCCGTCGTAGGGACGATCGAACCAGTTGTTGAGCTCGCCGAACAGATGTAGAGAGGCGCCGCCCGCCGGGTCCGGCGACGGATTCGCCGGCGTCGCGCACGGCAGGGTCTTCGCCTCGAGATCGAGCTCGAGCGTGTTCGCGATGTAGTTCCGGCGTGGCCACTCGGTCGGCAGCTGCGCCAAGCGGTTCAGCTTGATGTCGGTCAGGTTGACCTGGTAGCGCGCGGCGCGTGACTTCGGCGGATAGACCTCGGGCTGTGCTGACACGCCGGGCGTCGGCATGCGGAACGCTTCGCGTGGGCCCTCATCGAGCACGCGCACCCAGCCGCGCTTCGCACTCACGACGAGCCGCAGATAGAACTTCGCGACCAATGGATCGCGGCCGTCCATGTAGAGCGACGAGTCGTTCTTGGGATCAGGTCCAGCGTCGACGTCGACGCCCTCCATCCTGATCGTCGTCACGTAACCGAACCGCCCGTCCTCGACGTACGGGTTCATGTGCATCGTCACGTTGAGCCCGGAGATGTGAATGTCGCGAATGTCGAAGCGCGGCGGCGCGCCCGACGCCGATAGCCCGGCGCGAAAGCCCGGTGGGATCCGCGGATAGAACGCGGTGATGATGCTCATGATCGTGCGGTCGTACGCGTGCAGCGGGTACGGCTCGTCGGTCTCCTCGATCAGCGCTTCGCCGCCGTGGATCCAAAGATTCCGGAACACGAAGTCGTGGTTTCCGAACATCAACGCGTGGACATCGACCTCCGCCGTGATCTTTTCCGTGTAGACCAGGAGCTTTCGCGGTTTCCGCTGCGACGTCGGATTCGGATCCGCCTTGTCGTCCTCGGTGCAGTCTTCCTTCGGGTTGCCGAAGCGAACCTCGTCGAGTGCCCCTGCGACACCGGACAGCGCACAGTCATCCCACACCCGAACATTTCGGATCGTCACCGGGACCCACCCGCCGGTGATCACCTTCTTGAGTGACTGCGTATCCCACTCGATCGAGCCGATCTCGATCCGGCCACGCATCTTCTTGTTGAGGATCGACGCGATGTTGTCGCCGAGGTCCTCGCCCTCGAACTTGACGCGCAGCACGGCGAAGCCTGTGCCCAAGAGTAAGAGCACCGATAGGCCGATGACGAGGAGCCACCGGCGTCGTCGCCGCGTCGGTTTCCCCAAGGGTGCTCCGGAACGTATCACGCCACTTCGTCGACGAGCCGCGCCCGGCGCCGCTTCATTGTAAGCGCGGGCTCGCGTCCTTTCATTTTGGCACTTCACCAAAATCCCGTGGCCTTGTGATTGGTGCCCCCGTATAGTGTTTGAAGCTGGAATGTCTCTGACCGAAAGCGAGGGAATCGAGATGTCTGACGATCAGCCCACCGAGACGGCGACCAACAACGGCGCCCCGGTCCTCCGCCGAGAAGCACTCTTACCGAATGAACGGAGTCGTGGTCTCGGGACGGTTGCGGTCGTGTGCACGATGGCCGGCGTGGCCTCGGGGCTCGCACTCGCAACAACACTCATGGCCATGCAGGTCGCGGACACGATGTCCGCCCGCACTTGCACGTACCGCGCTGCCGAAGCGACGCCCGTCGAAATCCGAAACGATCATGGATTCCTCGGAATCCGCTACGTGTTCTCCAACGGCGTCGCGCAGGTCGATAGCGTCCTGCCCGGCACGCCCGCGGAATCGATCGGCATCATGCCGGGCGATCACGTGCTGTCCGTCAACGGCGACCCCGTCGACTCCGCGAACGAGCTGCAAGAGGTCATCTTCGGCGCCCGTCCCGGAACGCGCCCGACGATCGTCATCGAGCGCGACGGCAATACGAGGTCGATGCGTCCGACGCTGATCTCGTGGCCCTCCGTCACGTACTGAGCTGATCGAAACCGAAAGCACGAAGCGCGATCCACCCGGGTCGCGCTTCGGTCATTTTCGGACGACCTATTTCGCGTCTTCGAGGACCGTGACGCGAACGTCGAGGTCTTTCGTGATCGCGCGATACTTGTCGTCGATCACACCGAAGTACGTGCGCATCTCCTCGCCGATCGAGCGCGCGAGTTGCGCCATGTCCTGCTGCATCTCTTGGCGGAACCCGCGGAACGCCTCGTCCATATCGAGGCGCACCTCGCGGCGGAGATCGACGCCGAGCTGCTGCATGTTCTGTTGCATCTCTTGGCGGAACCCGCGGAACGCCTCGTCCATGTCGAGGCGCACCTCGCGGCGGAGATCGACGCGAAGCTGCTGCATCTCCTGGTGCATCTCTTCGCGGGACGCGCGAAACCCTTCGTCCATCTCGCGGCGGAGGTCGACGCCGAGCTGCTGCAGCTCCGCGCGCGATGCAAGTCCCGCGGTTCGTTCGCCGATCACGTCGTAGAGGCGTAGGCCCCAAACTTCGAGCTCGGCCTTGCTGGCGAGCGGCTCGACAGCCTTTGCGATGGCTGCATGAAGCTCGGCTTTGGTAGCGAGGGGCTCGACAGCCTTGGCGATGGCTTCATGAAGCTCGGCTTTGGTGGCGAGCGGCTCGACAGCCTTCGCGATGGCTTCGTGAAGCTCGGCTTTGGTAGCGAGGGGCGAGATGGCGTTCGCGAGCTCGTCCTTCGTCGCGAGCGGCGCGATGGCTCTCGCGAGCTCGCCCTTCGTGACGGGCGACTTCTTCTTCGGTGGCAACGACACTGTCTTCTTCCGACCGGCCATGACTCTAACTCCTGCGTTGCGGGAGCGAGAGCAGATCGCGTGCCTGCCGTTCGTCGACGGAAATCTCGCGTGTTACGCGACCGCGTGTCCGAGATCCGGATCGCACGTCCGCATACCGTCGGACGTCGGACGCGCTACGGGCCGCAGTAGTTGTTCGGATCTTGCGGACCGTCACGCAGCCGGATGCAGCGCGAGACCGTCTGGTCCTCGAGCTGGAAGGACACGACGATCTGCTCGTTCACGCGGCCGGCCACCGGGTTCGTAGGGCCGACGCTGCCGTCGGGTCGCGCCTGCGCGATGATGCCGACGCCCTGGTCGCGGTTGAACACGTAGACGATGGCGTCGCCGTAGTCGGTCTTCGGCGGATACGAGAAGACCGCCGTCGAGTCCTGGCCCTGCACCACGACGGTGAAGTTCATCTGTGCGGGATCGGGCGGCGGGATCGGAATCGACGGGGTGACGCACCCCGCGAGTCCGACGAGCACCAAGACAAGAAGTCCGATCGTGCGACGCATAGGTCCACCTGGCTCTAACAGCAAGCCGCGATCCGGATCGAGCGTACGCGATTTCAGCCGGATACAGCAACGGCCTGCCAATTCCGTTGGCAGGCCGTCAACTTGGTAGGGCATTGAAGCCGGACTAATTGGTCCGCTTCACCTTGGTCGGGAACATGATCGAGAGGCCGACGCCGACGAACAGGTGGTGCAGGAAGCGGCTGTCGTCGTCCGTGACCGCGAGGTTCGCGTTGAAGTCCGCGCCCGACGGGTTGTCGTCGAACGCGTAGTCGCGGACCGTCAGGTCGAGCGCGATGAAGTCGTTCAAGAAGACGTGGATGCCGAAGCCCAGGTAGAGGCCGAGGCGCTGGCCGTCGTTGAGCGGCGGGTCGTTGTTCGGATCGTTGTCCGGCGGGATGGTCTCGCCGCCGGGACCCGGCTTCGAGTTACCCGGATCGGTGTCCGAGCAGATGTTCTCCGGGCAGTCGGACTTCAGCGTCGCGAACGCGACGCCCGCCTGGAAGTAGAAGTCGAACGCCACGTACGCCTGGCTGAACGCGGCGAGCTTGCCGTACCAGGGCGTCAGCGAGATGTACGCGGCGCCGTGCAGCGGCATCTCGTTGAGGCGCGACTCGAGCTCCATCTTGCTCGGCTCGCGCGGGCTCGTCGGGTTGTCCTCGAGCGTGTCCATGATGCGGTTGACGAGCTTCGTGTTGATCGCCACGGAGCCGACACCGATCACGCCGACGGACAGCATGTCCGAGAAGTGGTACTCGAGCTTCGCGCCGCCGCCGATGATGTGGCGGAAATCGGCGTTGATCGTCGTCTCGAAGAGCGGCGCGATCTCGAAGCGGTTCTTGACGAGCAACTTGCGGTGACGGACCGCGACGTCCTTCGCGAGGTCGTTCGTGCGGCGATCGGCCGACGACACCTCGACGGAACCGACGAGCGCAGCACCCAGGACAAGGAGTGTGACTGATTGCTTGATCATCTGGTCCTCAGCGGAAGGTCGTGTACTCGAACGAGGTGGGGAGCCAGAACGACAAGCCGATCTGGAACATCACGTTGTTGATGAACGAGCTCGACGCGTTCTCCTTCGCCTCTTCGGCGGAGTCATTCATGCCGCCCTCGACGCGCATCGTCGGCTCGAACTTGTCGATGAACATGTAGTCGCGAACGCCGACGTTGACCGTGAGCCACTTCGTGAGGAAGAAGCGCATGTTCGCGCCGACGTTCGGCATGATGAGCAGCGTGGTGAACGCGTCGAACGTGGTGTCGCGCGGAATCACCTCCGACTGACCCACGCCGATACCGGCGGTGAACTGCACCTCCCACGTGATGAGCTTGCGATCGAGGATCGCGAACTTTCCGTACACGGGGACGTAGTGGAAGTTGAGCGCGCCGCTCCAGTTGTACTTGTTGACCGTCGGCAACCGGCGCGCTTGGCGCGGCACGAGGTCGAACGGCTCGCGGAACGAGTCGATGTAGTACTGACCCTCGACGCCGATCGCGAGGACGTCGGTGAGGAAGTACGAGATCTCACCGCCGAGCGAGTAGTGGCGGATCATGTTGTCGTTCATCGTCGTACCCAGCATCGGGTAGAGCTCGGTGCGCTTCGCCTTGAGGAATGGCTTGCGTACGACGACGAGGATGTCTTTCCACGAGAGCGGGGTACGAGCGACCGGGCCCGCTTTCACGATCTGGTTGTTCTGGTCCGCCGCATTCAAGTCGGCGTTCAGATCACCCGGAGGTGGCTCGGTGCCCATGTCGATCTCGTCGGGATCGACCTTGTCTTTCTTCTCGTCGCCCGACATCTCGATCTCGGGCTCGGCCTCGCCTCCCTTCGGCGCCGGCGCCTTGGGGTCTTTAGGCGCCTCGGTGGGAGGAGGAGTCTTCTTCGGCTGTGCATACGCAGGTGTGGCTGCGAGCACGAGGCCAAAAAGAACGTAGACGGATCGGTGGATTCCCCGCATGCGTAGAGGCTTCATAACACGTGCCTTTTTCTCCACTCAAGGATTCGGCGCAGTGAAAACCTGAGCCCGATGCGTGGGGACAGAAGGACGTCGCCTCCAGTTGCAGCTAAGCCGCCTCACTGGTACTGGCATCGCCGTAGAGCGCGTCGACGAAAGCGACCGGGTCAAATGGCCTCAGATCGCCGATCTTCTCGCCGACACCGACGAAGCGGACGGGAACTTTGAGCTCGTCGCAGATGCCGAGCACGACGCCGCCCTTCGAGGATCCGTCGAGCTTGGTGAGCACGATGCCGGTGATCTCCATCTCCGACTTGAAGGTCTTCGCCTGGGAGATCGCGTTCTGACCGTTGGTCGAATCGAGGACCATCCAGGTCTCGTGCGGGGCGCCCGGCATCGCCTTTTCTGCGACGCGGCGGATCTTCTTCAGCTCGTCCATGAGGCCGACGTTCGAGTGCAGGCGGCCGGCGGTATCGCAGATGACGACGTCGTACTTCTCGTCGACGCCCTTCTTGATCGCGTCGAAGATCACCGCCGACGGATCCTTGCTGCCCTTCACGACGAGGACATCCGCGCGCTTGCCCCACTCCTCGAGTTGCTCCGTCGCTGCCGCGCGAAACGTGTCGCCGGCGGCGAGCAGGACCCTCTTGCCCTCGACCGTCCACTTCTGCGCGAGCTTGCCGATCGTGGTCGTCTTGCCGACGCCGTTGACGCCGAGCACGAGCAAGACGAACGGCTTCTGCTCCATCGTGAACGGCTTGGTGTCGACCGCGAGGATCTCCTTGCTCGTCTTCCGGATCTGCGCCCAGATCTTGTCGGCGTCCTCGAGGTCATCCTTCGAGAGGCCCTTCTTGACCGACTGAAAGATGCGATCGGCGGCGCGCGGTCCGATGTCCGCGGTGAACAGCACCTCTTCGAGCTCGTCGACGGTCGCAGCATCGATCTTCTTCTTGCCGAACAGCTTGCCGAGCTTCGCGACGAAGCCGCCGCGTGTCTTCGCGAGACCGGCCTTGTAGGCCTCGCGTGCTTCTTCGTCGGAGACGACCTCTTCCTCCAGCTCCGGCGCGGGCGCGGGCTCGGGCTGGGCTTCCTGTCCGGGCCGCGGACGACGGCGGACGCGCCTCGGGGATTCTTCGGCTTCGACGCCGAGTCGCTCGCGCGCGGTGACAGCCTGTGCCTGCGACCTCGCAGATGCGCGGCGCAGAAGGAAGATCACGAACACGATGATGACCATCGCGATCGCGAGCTTGAGGATATCGGCCATTTCCATCGGGGGCCTTTATAGTCACCCGACGCGGCGGGCGCTACTGGGGCATCCGCAAGCGTTCGCGAACGGCGCGATCGACGCGCTCGGAGGCCCCCGGGAGTATCGTTTCTGCGGCGATTCGAGGCGAGAAGTAGACCTCTTCGACGAAGTCGGTGAGGTCCGCGAGCGCCGGTGACTGCTTCTTCGTGCGGACGTGGTCCACGATCTGGCGCGGGGACCAGATGCCCCACAGCTTGGCCTCCGGCAGCACGGGCTCGGCCGCGCGCCGGTAGAGCTGGAACACGCGCTCGCGAACGGGGACGAGATCGACGCGCACGCCGCGCAGCTCGCCGCGATGCGGAATCGTGACGGCAAACTTCTCCGTGACGTGACCCGGGGCCGAGACCTCCGCGCGCCATTCGCCGACGGCGAGCCGCTCGACCTGGAAGCTGCCGTCTGCCTCGGTGCGCAGCTCGCGCTCTTCGACCCCGGCGCCTGGCGTGGATCCAGGCGCCTCCAGTTTCGGCCCGAGGACGAGGCGCACGATGGCATCGACGGGCCGGCCACGCACGGTGTCGCGCACGCTGCCGGAGAACGTGTCGTCGTACGGGCGGCGCAGGGTCGAGACGATGCCCGGCTTCGCGACGACGAGCCCGCCCTCGACAGCGTCGGTCGCTTCCGCCTTTTCAGGCGCATCGGCGGGTGCGGCCGTGCGGCGGAACCGATTCCACGGCTTGCTGCGCGCCAGGAAGAAGCCGCCGGCGGCGAGCGCGGTCGCGAGGAACGCGGCGATCGTGTACGAGACCGGCACGGGCTGCGGCATCGCGATCGTGATGATCGTGGGCTCGGACTTGCTCGGGCGAACGAACGGGCTACCCGGATCGCTCTGGACCCAGATCCCGAACTGACCCTTACCGAGGATCTCGGCCTCGACCTCGAACTTGAAGGTGCCGTCGGCGGCGGTCGCGCCTTGTGCGAGGCGGCGATCACCGGCGGTGAGCGTGACGGCAGCGCGCGCGAGGGGCTTGCCGTCCTCGTCGGTGACCTTGCCGGCGACCTTCAGATCGTCCTCGTAGGCGAGCGACGCGGTCTTCACCGTCATCGCCGTCTGCGACCCGGTCGTGAGCTCGATCGTCGCCTCGGCGAGTGCGGGCTGCCGCGTGTCGTCGCCGGCGAATGCCGCACGGACGCGTCGCGATCCGGCCCCGCCCGCGTCGGCGCGCGACAGGAGGAAGGGCTGGTTCGTGTTGACCTGCTTGAATGGCCGGAGCTCGGTCTCCTGCGGCGTGCCGATCGAGACGTCGATCGGCAGCACGACCGCGCGATCATCGATCATGCCCGCGACCGTGATCGAGAGGCCGTGCGGCGTGGCTTCCGTGCGAATCGTCAGCGCGACCTGCGCGCGCGACGGATCGGTGACGAGCGCGACCGGCTCGGCCTTCTCGAGGGAGCGCGAGCCGCGAAACACGAGCTCGATCTTCTGGGTCCCGGGCTCGCCGGGTGCCAGGACCCGGAACTTGCCTTCGGGATCTGTCGCGGCGAACTTCTGCTCGCCGGCGATCATGATGATGACGGTCTGCCCGTCGATGCCTTCGCCGGTCAATTTGTCCAGGAGCTGGCCCGTGACGAGGATTTGGCCGTCCCCGAGCAGGCGCACGGAACCCAGCGTCAGCGACGTCTGGGCCTTGATTTCGACCTGTGGCGCCGCCACGGCCGTGCCGAGCACGCCCACGACCGTGATAAGTGCGAGCCAACGCACGCCAGAGGTGATAGCACGCCCGATGTCAGAGGGTCGATCAACCCTGCGACCGCCCAGAGGTATTGATGAGAATCAAACGAGTCGAGATTATCGGCTTCAAATCGTTCTGCGACCGGGCGGTCGTGCAGATCGGCGAGTCGATCACGGGTGTTGTAGGCCCGAACGGATGCGGTAAGTCCAACATCGTCGATGCAATTCGATGGTGCATGGGCGAGCAATCCGCCAAGCACCTGCGCGGCAAGGCGATGGAAGACGTCATCTTCGCCGGCAGCGAATCGCGTGGCCCCGCGCCCATGGCAGAAGTCTCGCTGACGTTCGATGACGTCGGCTTCTCCGCCGAGACGCTCGAGATCGCGCGCAACAGCGACGAGGCGGCGACCGAGCAAGCGCTCGAGTCGCTCGTCCCGCCCGAGGAGGAGGAAGCGTCCGCCGCCCAGTGGACGGATGCGGAGGGCAATCCGATTGCCTCCCCGCTCGAGGAGGCGGCGGCCGTGCTCGCGGACGCGCCACCGGCGTTCGACTTCACGCGATATACGGAGGTCACGATCACGCGTCGCCTCTATCGCGACGGCCTCTCGCAATACTTCATCAATCGTACGCCGTGCCGCCTGCGCG
The DNA here is from genome assembly GCA_030857175.1 of Myxococcota bacterium. Classification (GTDB taxonomy): domain Bacteria; phylum Myxococcota_A; class Polyangia; order Haliangiales; family Haliangiaceae; genus JABFXX01. Next base: position 153,039 of record JALZOJ010000002.1, read on the forward strand.
ACATCACGGACTTCTTCCTCGGGACGGGCGTCGGCACCAAGGCCTACGCCATCATCGAGCAGGGCCGCATCGGCCAGATCGTTTCGGCGCGTCCGCAAGACCGCCGCGCGATCATCGAGGAGGCCGCAGGCATCACGAAGTTCAAGGCGAAGAAGAAGGCCGCTGAAAAGAAGCTCGATCAGACGCGGCAGAACCTCATGCGCGTCTCGGACATCGTCACCGAGCTCGACAAGCGCATGGGCACGCTCCGCCGGCAGGCGCAGAAAGCGGAGCGCTATCGCAAGTACAAGACCGAGGTCAAAGACATCGAGCTCTGGAAGTTCGCGCACCGCTGGCTCGAGCTCGCGGGTGAAGGGCGGCTCGTCAGCGAGCGCTTGACCGAGGCGCGCACGGAGCGCGAACTGACGCAGACCTCGTGGACGCTGAAGGACGCGCACGTCGTCAGCGAGCGCGCCGAGCTCGCGCTCGAGGAGCGCCGCCTCGTCGGGATCCAGGAGCAAGTCTACGAGCTCGACAACCGCCTGCGCCTCGGCGAGTCCAAGATCGGATTCGAGCGTCGCGAAGCCGAGGAGCTCGACACGCGCATCGGCGGCGCGCGCACCGAGATCGATTCGATCAGCGCACAGCGCGAGCAGGGCGCCCAGGAGCTCGCCACCCGGCAGTCGGAGCTCGACACCCTCGAGCAAGAGGTCACGCGCGAGTCGGCCGAGGTCGCCACGCGCGAAGCCACGGCCACCGAAGCTCGGCAGATGCTCGCGAACACGCAGGGCCGGCTCGACGAAGCGCGCACGGAGATCGGCTCGCGCCGCACCGAGATCGCTTCCGCCGACGCGCAGCTCGAATCGCTGACGCGCCGCCGGGACGAGGCCACTCGCCGCCTCGACCGGGTCATGGGCGACACCGAGCAGCACCAATCCCGCGCCAAGGAGCTGGAGCGCGAGTCGCGCCACGTCAACTCCTCGCTCACGCAGCTGCGCCAGACGCGCTTCGATCTCGGCTCGCAGTCGAACGACTTCGAGACCCGCCGGTCGCAGCTCGCCGCCGAGACGTCCGCGAACGAGTCCGTCGTCGACACGCTCAAGGCCGAGCTCCAGCGCCGGACGTCGCGCCTGTCCTCGCTCCGCGAGATCCAGGACCGCTACGAAGGCTTTGATCGCGGCACGCGCGCGGTCATGCAGCACGCCGACCGCATCACGCGCGACCTCATCTCCGATGTCGCCCTCACCTCCAACCTCGACGACGATGCGATTCGCGGCATCGTCGCGGACATCGTTCGCGCGCCCGAGCACCTCGAGGTCGCCGTCGAGGCAGCCCTGGGCGATCGCCTCGGTGGCGTCCTCGTCAACAGTCCATCGGTCGGCCTCGCGGCGGTCGGCTTCCTCAAGCAGACGTCCGCCGGTCGCAGCGCGTTCGTCTCGCTCGAGGCGCTGCCGGTCACGACGATCACGCACGACGCGGTCCCCGAGCTCATCCCTCCGGGTGGCACGGGCATCTCGGGCTACACGCCGTCGGCCCACGTCTCGGCGCCCGTCGTCGCAACAGCGCCGCGATTCGAGGGCGAGGGCCGCGCGTCGAGCTACATCTCGCCGGCGTGGGAGTCCTCGCCGTCGACGAATCCCTCCGCACCCGCGGCGAAGCGCCGCTCGGCAGACGGCAGTGGTCCCATCGAGGTCCAGGCCGTGCCGCAAGCGGCGCCGCGCACGGCGTCCACGCTCGGCTTCACGAGCGAGGCGTGGACGGGCGATGCGTCCTCTATCACATCCTCTGGTGCATCATCCACCGCGCCCGTCTTCACGACGGAAGCGCTGCTCGGTGATGGCAGCGATGACGAGTCGGTGATCGAGAGCGATGCGGCGCATGCGGATGCGCCCGACCTCGATGCTTCGTGGGCGCTCGATGGCGCGCCGGTGACAGATGTCCCGGCCGCCGACGCAAACATCGACGCATCGAGCCTCGACGCATCGAGCACCGACGCCTCGAGCACCGACGCCTCGAGCATCGACGCATCGAGCACCGACGCGTCGAGCACCGACGCATCGAGCACCGACGCGTCGAGCACCGACGCGTCGAGCACCGACGCATCGGTCGACATGCCGAACGTCGCCGCACCGACTCTCGTCGGCTCGCGGACCGGTTCGTACCTCGCGACCGATGTCTCCGGGCCGATCCCGGCGTCCGTGATTGCTGCCGTGCTGTCGGCCGTCGATGGGCCGGCCCTCGACGCATCGAACAGCGATGCACCGAGCACCGACGCGTCGAACCTCGACGCATCGAACCTCGACGCATCGAACCTCGACGTACCGAACCTCGACGCGGCGAACCTCGACGCATCGAACCTCGACGCATCGAACCTCGACGCATCGAACCTCGACGCGGCGAACCTCGACGCGGCGAACCTCGACGCATCGAACCTCGACGCATCGGCCCTCGACGCATCGGCCCTCGACGCAGCGAACCTCGACGCAGCGAACCTCGACGCGGCGAACCTCGACGCATCGAACCTCGACGTATCGAACCTCGACGCATCGAACCTCGACGCATCGAACCTCGACGCATCGAACCTCGACGCATCGAACCTCGACGTCACCCCCGATGTCGCGGACGCGGTGCCCGTGGCCGAGTCCGACGTCATCAACTCCGCACGCGTCCCGAACGCGTACGGCATGGAGGGCGTGATCGGTCGGCTGTCCGACATGGTCGCGTTCGCCGACGGCTACGCGGAGATCGGGAAGCGTCTGCTCGCGAAGACGCTCGTGGTCGACGACCTCGCGCGCGCGATCGAGCTGCATCGTCGCGGAGTGGCAGAGCGTCTGGTGACGCTCGATGGCGACATCGTGGACGAAGATGGCGTGGTGGCAGGCGGCTCGCGCGATGCGCGCGGCGCGGGCGTGCTGGCGCAGAAGCGAGAGATTCGCGACCTCGAAGTGATGGTCGGGACGCTCGAGCACGACCTTTCGGACGCGACGGCGAAGCTGTTGTCGTCGAAGACCGAGCTCGCGCAGGTGACGAAGGCGATCGAGGGTCTGCGGAAGCAGGTCCACGAGGGCGAGATCGCGATCACGGGACACGAGAAGGACGAGGCGCGCGTGCGCAACGAGCTCGAGCGTCATCGCGAGCAGCTGGGTCGTCTCGGTGTGGAGCAGCTCGAGCTCGAGGAGCGGCTGCGGGTCATTGGCGCGGACGAGCAAGGCAACCGCGACAAGCGCGCCGGCGCCATCGCGCGGATCGAGGAGCTCGAGCGCGCGCAGCTCGATCTGCTGTCGGACGTCACGACCCATCGCGACCGGCTCGAGGACCTCGCGAACATGCTGACCGAGGCGCGCATTCGCGCGGCTCAGCTCGGCGAGAAGCGCGCAGCCGCGGAAGCCGCGACGTTGCGCTTGCAGCGGACGGATGCGGAGCTCGCAGCGCGCGCGGAGCGCCTGATCGAAGAGATCGAGGTGGCCTCGCGGCGCGCCGCGACCTTGCGCGAGGCGTGTGACCAGCTGGCGGCCGAGCTCGCGCTCGTTCGCGAGCAGCGCGACGGCGAAGTGAGCGTCCTCGACGAGGGCCGCACGCTGTACCAGCAGCGGATCTCGGGGCTCACCGAGGTCGAGATGGCAGCGCGCGAGCTACGCACGCGTGCGGACCGTCTCGGCTCCGAGGTGAATCAGCTCGAGCTACGCGATGGCCAGGTGCGGATGACGCGCCAGGTGGTCGAGGACCAGGTCGGCGAGCGCTATCAGATCGAAGTGCCCTCCGTCCTCACGGACTACCACTTGCGCGCGCCGGTCTCGGACACCGAAGAGAACCGGCTGACCGAGCTGCGCGAGCTGATCGATCGGATGGGCACGGACATCAACCTGACGGCGATCGAGGAGTACGCGGAAGTCAGCACGCGCTTCGAGTTCCTGTCAGCCCAGAAGATCGATCTCGAGCGCGCGGTCGATCAGCTCCAGCGCGCGATCGACAAGATCAACAAGACGAGCCGCAAGCTGTTCAAGGACACCTTCGACGCGGTCAATGCGACGTTCAAGGAGGTCTACCCACGCCTGTTCCGTGGTGGCCAAGCCTCCCTGTCACTCACGTTGGCGCCCGAGCGCGGTGGCGCTGCCGGCGCGAACGCAGCAGGCGAGGGTGGCGAGGGCGGCGCGTCGCCCTCCAGGAACATCGATCTGCTCGACGCGGGCATCGACATCATGGCGCAGCCCCCGGGCAAGAAGAACACGACGATCGATCAGCTGTCTGGTGGCGAGAAGGCGCTGACCGCCGTCGCCCTCGTGTTCTCGATCTTCCTCATCAAGCCGTCGCCGTTCTGCATCCTCGACGAGGTCGATGCTCCGCTCGATGAAGCGAACGTCGATCGCTACAACGAGCTCGTGCGCGAGATGACGGACCGTTCGCAGTTCATCGTGATCACGCACAACAAGCGCACGATGGAGGCGGCCGACGTTCTCTACGGCGTGACGATGCAGGAGCCGGGCGTCTCGAAGCTCGTCTCGGTGAACCTGAGCCGCATCGGTTCGCGCATGGGCGCGGACGCGACGAACGGCGCCAGCTCGCAAGCCAAGACCGTCGCGGTCTAGTCGACGCGACGGCCTCGGGGTCTACGCACTGGGCGTCCGGTCGTACAGCTCCGGACCGCCCGATCTCGCTGCGCACGTCCAATGCGGTGCCGCCGCGCTAGCGGCGTCGAAGCGGCGCTGCGCGATCCGCGCGCGGCGCAAACGCGCACTGAGGATCTCGCGCTCGGTTGGCGACGCCCGGGAGCGGCGCCAAGAGCGGCGCCTTGGTGCGCCTCGTGCGCGGACTTAGTGCTGGCCCATGGCAGCAGCGGCGTTCTGCGCGCGGCGCGCGGCGCGGCCGATCTTGGTGTTCGGGTGCTCGTCGCCCTCTGCCTCGAGACGCTCCTCCTCGCGACGGCGGAGGTAACGCATCAAAACCACGCCGCCGCCGATCGCGACCGCGAGGATCGCAGCGCCGATGAGAATGCGCTTCGGTCCGATGTCCTTCGCGAGGTTGACCGTGCCGGTGCCCAGGGTCTTCGCGAAATCAGCCGACGTGAGGCCGATCGACTTCGCGAACGAGCCCGTCGTGTCACCGACCGTGTAGACGATTTCTTTCATCGTGTTCAGCATGCTGGCCACAGGTACAAATTGTGTGCCGGAGGAATGCTGAGCTGTGCGCCGAAAGCACGACTACGCACAGTCCGTGAAGCTCACGAACCGTGCGCAGACGCGCGGATGCGGACTGAGAGAGTCGCTAGTACTTGCGGTCGATGCCGTTCGAGTTGCCGTAGCCACTCGAGTACGAGCCCGAGCCCGTCGAATAGTCATCGCTGCCGAGACCCGACGTTCCGAGATCGTTCGCGGAACGCGACGTCGCGCCGACGCTGGACTGCTGCGCCTGGTTACCCAGCGCGCCGCCGACCTGCTTCTTCACGCTGTCGAATACGCCGCGAAGGCTGTTCTTGATACCGGCGAGCGACATATCACCGCCGCGACGCTTCTGCGCGTAAGCGACCGCGCCACCAATTGCGAGCAGACCGAGCAGATTCTTCATACGCATAATCAAATCCTCCTATTGATCGGACGTATCGCAATCGGTGTGCCTACCTGGTTAGTGAATGCCTGACGGAGATCGACGGCCCGTAAACCGCCTGCAAGCGCGATCGGTCCGAAGCGCTCGCAGTCGAGTTGCGAGATGATGTATCGGTGAACACGCCGAGCGAGCCCGACGATGCACGCCGCGAGCGCTTGTTGTCCATTACGGCCGAATTCGTGGCGCGCGGTGGCGCAGCATCGCTCATGTTGCCGCCGGTGAAGCCGGGAGGTGCGGCATTCCCGGAGCCGTGGAAGCCAACGCGCGGTGGAGTGGAGGCGTTGCTGCGGCGATTGGCGTGGCATGCGGGCGGGCTCGGCGAGCGCTCGGTCACGATCAAGGACCAGCGGCTCGGTGCGCCGCCGACCGAGCACAAACCACAGACGCGCGTCGACCTCGTCGAGGTGAGGCCGAAGGAGCTCGCGTTCGCGGTCGGCTACATCGGCGAGGACGATATCGTCGGTACGCTGGCTCACGAGGTCGGAGTTGCGTTCGCGGCGCTGCATCGGCCGGACGAAGCGGATCCGTATCGCACGCAGGAGCAGCCGGTGATCCCGATCGATCAGGACCGCGATCTCGAGCGCGGGTCGATCGCGACGGTGTATCTCGGACTCGGCGTGCTCGCGGCGAACGCGGCGTTTCAGCAGTACAGCTCGCGCGTCGCGGTCGATGCCTACCAGCCGACCGTGTACGAGGTGCATCGCGCTGGGTACGTGAAGATGTCGGACCTCGCGTTTCTGCTGGCGGTGCAAGTGCTCGTGCGCGGCGAGCGGACGGCGCCGCCGGGGTTGGGGGCGCCGCAGCGCGACGAAGTGAATGCGTGGCTCGAGGCGCTCGCGGGTCGCGCGAGCGAGCTGCGCACGCAGCTCGGCGTGAGCGGCGCGGAGGACAAGGCCGAGCGGCCGAAGCCCGTGCGGTTCGTCGATGTCGACATGAGTGAGGACGTCGCCGCCGTGAAGCGAAACGGGTTTCGCTGGGAGACCCATCGCGGTGGCGTCGGGATGATCGCGGGACTGGCACTCGGTCTCGGCATCGCGATCGCGGCCGCGCCTTCGCAGGTCGCGTTCTGGTCGATCTCGATCGGCGGCGTTGGCGTGGGGAGCGTGCTCGGCCGGCGCATTCAGGCGGTGCGCTGCTCGAACTGCGCGACCGTGATCGGCGCGAACGCGCAAAGCTGTCGGAAGTGTGGGTCGGCCATGCGCGGCAACATCAAGCGGCTGTCGGATCGACTCGAGGCAGAAGAGCGCCTCGAGACGCACGATTCGCACTGAAGAATCACAGCGTGACTGGATCGGTCTGCGTGCGACGCGTCAACCGCGTGTCGCGTGCGGGCATCTTTAACTTCGAATGCTGGATCGCGTCGAAGCGTCATCGGCGCACAGCTGATCGCGTATCGTGATCGCGAGTTATTGTGTGTAGGTGCGTTCGCCCACACCGGCACATTTCGCGATTCCTCGTCGAGAAAACACGATCTCTGGTCACCGTTATTACGCGAATTTCGTGACACGCACGGCAGTCGCTGGTAATTTTAGAGTGGGCGTTCATTCGATTGGAGGGAATGCATATGAGCAATCTGAAAGAGATCCAGAACCGGCACGGTTGGGACCGCTGGAAGGATGCAGCGTTTATCGGCGCGGCAGTGCTGATGACGGCACTGGCCCTCGGCTCGGTCACGTCACAAGCAGCCGGCAAGCCGCCGACGCATCACTGGAGTGTCTCGGTGTCGTTCACCGATGCGCACGTCGACAGCACCAAACCGTAAACAAAAAACAAAAGGCTCTCGGCCGAGAGGCCGAGAGCCAACGCAATTTGGCGCAGCGTCAGGCGCTTACTACTCGAGCGTCGTGATCACACCTGCACCGATGGTGCGCCCGCCTTCGCGGAGCGCGAATCGGATGCCAGGCTCGAGCGCCACCGGCTTGTCGAGCGCGAGCTCGACTTCCGCACGTGCACCCGGCGCGAGCTCGGTGCCGGCGTCGCCCACGTGGAGCGTCGCCGTCACGTCGGTCGCGCCGATGAACAGCTGCGGGCGGTAACCGGCGCGGATCGGCCGAGCACGTCCACCCTCACGCGCCGTGAGGAGGTAGAGCTCGGCACGACAGCGGCGGTGCGCGCCGATCGACCCCGGCGCCGCGAGCACGTGACCGCGCGCGATCTCGTCGCGACGGACACCGCGCAGCCGGACGCCGACATTCTCACCGGCGGGCGCCTCGCGCTGGTCCCGATGGAACCGCTCGATGCCCGTGACGATCGCCTCGCGGCGCTCGCCGTCCTTCCGGCCGAGGATCTCGATCGCATCGCCGACCCGCAGCATGCCGCGGCTGATGCGACCCGTGACGACCGTGCCGATGCCGTCGATCGTGTGAACGGCTTCGACGGGCATGAGGAACGGCGACACGAGGTCACGCACCGGCTCGGGGAACGCCTGGTCCATCGTCGCGACGAGCTTCTCGATCGATGCGACCCACGGATCATCGAGACGGCCTTCCGTCACCGCGCGGTATGCACCGAGCGCCGAACCACGAACGATCGGCGCGTCGATGTAACCGAAGCGGCGCAGGAGGTCGTCGATGTCGATGACGACGAGGTCGACGAGCTCGGGATCCGCGACGTCCATCTTGTTCACGAACACCACGACATGCGGCACGCCGACCTGCTTCGCGAGCAACACGTGCTCGCGCGTCTGGTCCTGGCTACCCTGAGTGGCGTCGACGAGGACGATCGCACCATCCATCTGCGACGCACCGGTGATCATGTTCTTGACGTAGTCGGCGTGGCCCGGGCAATCGATATGCGCGTAGCGGCGAGCGGCCGATTCGTACTCGACGTGAGCCAGGTTAATGGTCACGCCCTTGGCCTTCTCCTCGGGGGCGCTATCGATATCGTCGAAGCGCAGGGCATTACCACCGAACCGCGCGGCCATCACTTGCGTGATCGCGGCGGTCAGCGTGGTCTTGCCATGGTCGACGTGACCGATGGTTCCGACGTTGAGGATGGGCTTCTTCATTTCATCTTCTTCGCTTTCTGTCTGCGGTCGGGCGGCCCGCGGTTGTTGAGCCCGAAAACGACGAAAGCCCCGCGTCGGCGGGGCTTCTGGGGGAATCAGCTCAGCGCTCTAGACGTGTGAGGGCAAAGCAGCTCGCACGGAGCTGCACAGTTGCATTGACGACGAGCACGAGAACATTTCGCGCATCACATTAGCTTCGCGCGCGTGGAAGTCAACGCTGAGTTTGTAAGTGCCCGCGGATCAGCCACACGCGACTGCCACGCCCGTGCGTGAGTGCCGAGCCGACGATCGCGATCGCGTCGCCGTGCGTGTCGAGCTTCTTCATCAGCCGGCCTTGATGGCTGCCGTTGAGGCCACCGTCGGGATCGCGGCTGCCGTCCACCTGCGCGGGCTCCGCAAATGATCGGCCACCATCGCGCGACAGCGAGAGGGCGAGGCCCCGCGCGCGCTCGGCGGTCGCGCCGGCTTCCCAGAGGAGAGTCACGCGATTGCCGCTGACATCGAGCGACGGGAACGAGCCGTCGCCGATCGGGCGCGGTGGTTCGAACGTGTGGGGCAATCGCGTGGCGGAGACGGGCGCGGCGCGGGAGAGCTGCATCCGCGTGTACATGATGCGCGCCGGATCGAACGGGCCGCCGGAGGTTTCGGCGTACGCGAGGTGCAGGGTGTCGCCCGCGAGCGCGAGCTTCGGCGCATCGGCATAGGTCGGCGTGCGCGCGACCACGATCGGCGCGTCGAGATGCGGGGCGACATTGGCGCGCGGTTCGACGCCATCGACACGCAGCGCCGCGACGTGAATATCCGCCGCGCGATCTTCGCCGTGTGTCCACGCGATGAAGACGCGCGTGTCAGCGGCGGCGATCGACGGCGCGCGGGCAGGGCGCGCGGCCGTCCCTGCGATCTGCGCCGGCGCGGCGAACGTCTCGCCTGCGTCGCGCGACGTCGTCAGCCACAGCGGGCCGTCGTATTCGGTCCACGCGACGTAGAGCGTGCCGTTCGGCGCGCGTGCGAGATCGAGGCTGCCGTTGTGCCAGGTCTTCGCGTCGATGCGACCCTTGCCGTCGCCGCCGATCGACTGCGAGAGGTTGATCGGCGCGGCGAACGTCTGGCCACCGTCGCGCGAGCGCGCGAACAAGATGTCACCGCCGTGCGAGCCGCCCGAGAAGATGATCTCCTGCCAGACGACGAAGACGTCCGCGCCGGCGACGAGGATGCGCGGGAGCCACGAGAACACGGCCGGAGTCCGCGAGATGTTGACGGCGGGAGAGCGCGCGCCGTCGGCGGCGAAGCGCTGAAAGTGCACGTCCTTGTCGCGGTGGTCGACCCAGACGACCGCGGCGCTCCCGTCATCGGCGAGCGCGACCGTGCCGTCGTCGACGTAGTCGAAGTCGGACTCGTTCTGTTGCCACGGTCCTTTCGTTCCTCCGCCATTTGCGATCTCGACCGGCGCTTGCCATGCGACGCTCTGACTGGGGGACCGACATGCGGTCAGGACGAGCCATGCAACGAGTTTCGTTCGCAGCACATCTGAGGCTTACCGCGTGTCAGGGGGAACGGCTGCCATGTACGACTGCATAATCGTCGGAGCTCGGTGTGCGGGCGCGCCGCTCGCACGGTTTCTCGCGCGGGCCGGGAAGCGCGTGGTCGTGGTCGACGCCGCGTCGCTGCCGAGCGACCAGCCGATGTCGACGCACTTCATCCATCCGTTCGGGATGCGAATCCTCGACGAGCTCGACCTCGGCGATCGCGTGCGCGAGATCGCGCCGCCGGTGCACACGTTTCGTACGGGCATCGGCGCACACGTCGTGCGGCTGCAGTTTCCTCCCCGCGAGGGTGGCTCGTGCCCACGCCGCCTCGAGCTCGACAGGATCCTGCAGGACGGCGCGCGAGAGGCCGGCGCCGAAGTGCGCGCGCGGTGCCGCGTCGTCGACGTGCTGCGCAAGGGCGAGCGCGTGGTCGGCGTCGTCGTCGAGCAAGCGGGCGTGCGTAGCGAGCTGCGCGCACGGATCGTGGTCGGCGCGGACGGGCGGCACTCGACGGTGGCCGAGCTCGTCGGTGCCGAGGAGTATCTCGGCTACGACAGCCCACGCTGCATCTACTGGGCGTACTGGCCGCGGCCCGCGTGGTACGCGAGCGACCCGCGCTACGAGGGCGGCACGCTCGTCGTGTACGACGAGGATGACTTCCGCCTGGCGTTCCCGACGAACCGCGATGAGATCATCCTGGGGTTCAGCTTTCCGAACACCGACGACCTCGCGGCGTTCAAGGCGGATCCGCAAGCGGGCCTCGTCGCCGCGCTGCGCGCGCATCCGCTGTTTGAGCCACTCGTCGAGAAGGCACCGCTGACGAAGACGATCGGCCTCGTCAAGGCGCGCTACTTCTTTCGCCGCGCGGCGGGGCCGGGCTGGGCGCTCGTTGGCGACGCGGGCCTGTTCAAGGATCCGAGCCCGGGCCTCGGGATCACGGATGCGCTGCGCGATGCCCGCGCGCTCGCACATGCGATCGTCGAAGGCGGCGACGCCGCGATCGAGCAGTACTGGCGCGCGCGCGACGTCGCGTCGATGCCGCTGTTCTACTTCGCGCGCGACCTCGGCGCGGTCGACTACAACAACGCGTTCAATCGCCTGTTCTTCGAGCGCGTGGCCGATCAACCCATACACTGCGCCAAGCTCGTCGACGTCGTCGAGCGACGCGTCTCACCTTACGAAGCGTTCAGCACGGGGACGATGCTCAAGTGGACGTTCGGGGCCATGCTGCGTGGCCGCTTCGACGTGCTCGGTCCGTTCTTCAAGGCCGGGCAGGTCGCCGCGGAGGTGCAGAAGGCGGTGAAGCGAGCGACGCAGGAATGCGAAGCGCTGCGCGCTCGGTAGGGCAAAGTCTGCACGAAGAGCTAGGTGCTATCGTCTGGCGATGCGCTTCGCCGTCGTTCTGTTGCTGCTCGCCTCCGCGGCGCATGCAGATTCTCTCGACGTGAAGAGCACGGTCGCGAAGGTGAAGGCGTGCGCGAACGCCGAAGATCTCGCGGCGCTCGGCGCGATCGACAAGGCCGAGACGATCGGCAAGCGCGCGGCCTCGGCGATGGTGCAGCTCACCGGCAAGAAGGCCCGTGGCTACGTCGTGTTCGGCAGCGACGGCTGCTCCGTGATCCCGGTCGCCGGCAAGCCGGTTGCTTTCGTCAGAGGCAAGTTCGGCGGCGGCTCGACGCTCGCCTACGCGCTGCGCGGTGGGCCGAGCTGTGGCGATGTCTGCGCGAGCGTCGTGTCGCTCAAGAGCAAGGACGGCAAGCTGCTCGACCTGCTCGTCCTGCCGAATGACTGCGAAGACGGCATGAAGATGGCGAAGCGCGCGGTGTTCGCGGGCCGCGACAGCATCGAGCTCGGCTGCTTCACGTCGGGCGGCGCGGATCAGAGCCGCACGGATCTGATCCTCGACGCGAGTGACGGTGCGCTCGCCGTGGCGCTCACCGCCGCGTCGGGTACCGCGTGGCACCAGATCGCCGAGACCGACAAGAGCCCGGTCTGCACGGCGCGCGTGCCGGGCGGCATCAGGGTCGTGACCGCACGCGAAGCCGGCGCCAATCCGGCGATCGACGTGACGACGCCCGCGACGCCCGAGGAATCGGCGACCGCAAAGATCGAGCACCTGTCGGGCGGCTGCGAAGCGACCGTGTCGACACGCCGGTTCGAGCTCGACGCGAGCGGCAAGAAGCTCGTCGCGAGCGGCAAGCCCCGCGTGTCGATGGCGAAGAAGCTCTGCACCTGCCGCCGTCTGTGAACGCCGGCAGGGTGTTGCATCTCGCGCCACGTCTCCGCGCGTGTGCGAAGCGACGCCGCAAGAAAGCAGCGCCCGCGCGACTCGTCAAGCGATCACGCGAGCTTGCTGCTGGCGCGCGCCGTGCTCTTAGCCGAGCCATGACCAAACCAAACCGCAAGCTCTCCCTGAACCGCGAAACGCTCGTCACGATGACCGACAGCGAGGTCGCACAGGTCCAAGGCGCATCGGCGTCGCTCGTCGTCGCATCGGCCGTCGTCGCGACGCAGCGCGTGTGTCCCGCCGTGACCGCGCGCGTCTGTCCAAAGGTCGTCAACGCCGCCAAGGACGCGTTCAAGGTGTCGGCGGGCGGGGTGCTCGGCAACCGCGTCGACAACTACCTGTTCGGCGACAAGAAGTGATCAGCCTGCGCGGCGGAAGCGGGCGTTCGCGATCAAGCGGTCGAGCAGATCGCTCGGCGCGCCCTCGACGACGTTGATGCCGTGACGCGTGAGCAACCGGCGGCCCGGGTCGATCATGCCGCGCTGATCGCGGACCATCAGCTCGCGGACGCGCCGGCCGTGCGGTGTGTTCGCGACCGGGAGAAACGCGGCGGGCGAGGGCGTGATCGCGATGACGCTGCCGGCGGCCTTGCGCAATCGCGCGATCGCCTTGACCGCACGCGCTTCGTCCTCGGCAATGCCGGCGAGATCGGAGATCAACACGACGACGTCGGGGCGGCCGTTCGCGACGGCGCGCTCGACCGCACGCGCGAGGCCGGCGGCGCGGCGGCCGTGCTCCCACGTCGAGCGGTACGGCAGCTCGATGCCCCGTAGCCGGCAGAACTGGCGTAGCGGCGCGAGCTGGTTGTCGGTCTCGATCACGGGCGCTTGTTTGGCGCCGATGCCGGCCTTGCCGTCGCGGCCGATCATCATCTCGATCAAGCGGCGGCACAGGCGGCCGGTCGCGGCGACATCATAGAGCTGACCGTCGGGGCCAGCCTGGATCGAGGTCCAGCGCGGGTCGTCGAGTGGCGGCGCGACCTTGATGCGAACGTCGATCGCTTCCTGGTGCGCGAGGTAGCGCGCGACGAGCGCGACGAGCTCGCCGGCGGTGACGTCAGTGAGATCTTCGTCGACGACCGAGCGCGTATCGAGGAGGCGATCGACGAGCTGGAGGTAGTGGTGATGGCCGGTGTCGGGCGCGAGCTCGACGACAGGCCGCGTATCGAAGCCGACGATGCCGACGCGATCGCTGTTGTTGACGGCGGCCTTCGCGAGCGCGGCCGCGCTATCGCAGGCCCAGTCGAGCGGCGTCTTGCCGAGCTGACCGCCGCGCATACCGGAGCCGACATCGACCAGCACGACGTGTGTCGTCACGATCTCGTTCTCGAGGTCTCGCACCATCAGCCGGCCACGCCGCGCCGTCGCCTTCCAGGCGATGAACTTGAACGGATCACCGTGCGAATGCTCGCGCAGCTCGCGCAGCTCGCCGGACAGGCCGCGCCGCCGCACGTGATGCAGGCCGACCTGCTCGTGCAGCGCGCCACCGACGCTACGCACCGGCTGACCGCGCAGCGCCATCGTGCGCGGGAAGACTTTGACCGCGATCGGATTCGGGAAGTACGCCTCGATGTCGAACAGCGCGAGCGCGTCACCGAACGTGAGCGCGGCGCCGTGCAGGACTTGATAGCCGGCGGCGAGCGGCTTGATCGTGGTGACGACCTCGACCTGCATGCCGCGAAAGACCGTCGCGCTCGGGTGCTCGTCGATCGAGAGCCCGCTCGCTGACAAGATGTTCGTCGACAGGATGCGAAGCTTGCGCGAGCCGTGATTGCGGAACGCGAGGTGGAGCAAGAACGGGCGATCTGCTGCGAGCGCGCCGCCGGGTTGATCGCCGGGCGGCACCCACCACGACAGCTCGATCTTCTTGCGGCGCAGCAAGATCGCCGTCGGATAGAACGAGAGATAGAGCGTGAGCAGCACGCACAGGATCGAGCCCGCGAGCGCGACGAGCGGCGGCGAGCCGTGGAACGCGCCGACGATGAGGAACAACAGTGCCGTCGAGAGAACGAGCTTTCCGCGATATGCCAGGCGAGGAATCATCGGGAAATCAACGCTACCGACTTTGCCGCGGCATCTTGTAGCCGACCTTCTCGACCGCCTCGGCGACGAGCGCGCTGCCGGCACCGCCCTCGAGCTCGGCCTCTGGCGTCAGCAAGATGCGGTGGCCGAGCACGAGCGGTGCGAGCTGGCGAATGTCGTCGGGCAACGCGTAGTCGCGGCCCTTGAGCAGCGCGAGCGCCTTCGATGCGTGCGTGAGCGCGAGGCCCGCGCGCGGCGACGCGCCGAGATAGATCTTCGGGTGCGAGCGAGTGAACGTGACGAGCCCGAGCACGTAGTCGATCAGCTCCTCGGCGACGTAGACCTCTTGCGTGAGCGCCTGCATCTCGAGCACGTCCGAGGGGCCGACGACCGCGCGCACCGGCGGCGGCGGGCGGTCGTAGGTGTTCAGCATCCGCTTCTCGTCGACGGGCGACGGGTAGCCCATGCGGAGCTTGATGAGGAAGCGGTCGACCTGCGCCTCGGGCAACGCGTACGTGCCCTCTTGCTCGATCGGGTTCTGCGTCGCGAGCACGATGAACGGCTCGCCGAGCGAGCGGGTCTCGCCTTCGATCGTGACCTGATGCTCCTGCATCGCCTCGAGCAGCGCGGACTGCGTCTTCGCGGGTGCGCGGTTGATCTCGTCACCGAGCAAGACGTGCGTGAACACCGGACCCTCGCGCAGCACGAACGTGTTCGTGCGCATGTCGAGGATGTACGTGCCGGTGATGTCGCTCGGCAGGAGATCCGGCGTGAACTGGATGCGCCGGAAGTGACAGCCGAGCGTGCCCGAGAACGCCTTCACGAGCGTGGTCTTCGCGACGCCCGGATAGCCTTCGATCAACACGTGACCGCGCGCGAGGAGCGCGACGAGCAAGGACTCGGTGATCGTCGGGTTGCCGATGAAGGCCTTGCCGACCTCCTCGGTGATCACCCGAGCGAGCTGGTTCACGCGCTGGACGCGGTCTGGAGAGATCGTGGCGGGCATTAGGCTTGTTGCATGGGTGGAGCCGGAGGCTTGATCGACCGAGTCACGGATGGCGGCGACAGGATGATCGATGCCGCGTCGTCGGGAAGCTCGGCGCCAAGAGTACGACACAGCTCGGCCACGTCCCGGTACAGGAGGTCGAAATCGCGCCGCGCGAGGTGGCCGGAGCTCCACGGCGCGGATGCTTGACCGCGGCTCGGCAACGCGCGCAGGCGGCGATACACGCGCGAGAGCGCGACGCCTGCATTCGCACCGCGCTGCCGCGAGACTTCGTTCACGAGCTGACCCTCGGACAGCGTGTAGAGCGGCTCGGTCTTGCCGGTGACGCCCGCGAGCAAGACCTGCACGTGGTCGCGCAGGATGCAGCCGAGCACGAGGTTCGAGCCGGTGCCTTGGTCTGCGGCGGTGACGAGGCCGTGCGGCTCGTCGCGACGCCCGGGCCGGCCGAACCGCAGCCACGCGCCATCGATCTTCGGGCCGCGGCGGAAGGGCAGAGCGAACAGCGCCATGAGGAGCAGCGCGATCGCGAGCGTCGCGGCGAGGACCTTCATCGCGGTCGTCGTCAGCAGCCACTCGCGCCGCTTGTCGAGCCACAGGTTCAAGTCCGCGATCGAGCGACCGAGCTCGCCCGCTCGCGCGTCGTCGATGAAGGGACGTGGATCGCCGTACATCGGGGTGTCGCCACGAAGCAGGACAACGCGGCGGGCGCGCCGGTTCCGATCGAGCCACCGCAACATGTTCGTCGCGAGCTGCACGTTGCCGCGGAACAGCAACATCTTGTTGATGAGGATGCTCGGGTCTGCGATGCCGACGAACCGGCCGCTGCCGCGCTCACCCGCGACGACGACGGCGCCGTTCTCGAAGCCCGCGATCGTCGTGACACCGTCGGTCTGCGTCAGCATCGCGGGGTGATTCGTGACGAGCTCGCCGACGTCGTTCGAGAGCGGGTGTCCGCCGCGTGCCTGCGCGATCGGCGCGTGGAGGTGACCCTTCCAGTGACTCGCGGCCTGCGGCACCGTCGATTCGGCGCGAAGCAGGCCGAGCGCGGCCATCGCTTCCTTGCTGTCGCCGAAATCGTCCGCGATGATCGCGTGCCCGCCCGCGTTGATGAACGACGAGAGGTCGCTCGGATCGACGCGCTGGAGCGGATACACCATCACGAGGATGTCGGTCGACGACAGCTCGTCCCACTCGAGCTGGCTCACCGCCGTGACCTCGAAGCCCATGCCTTCGGCGAGCCCGACGAAGCTCGACATGCCATTCCACGCCTGGCTGTACGGATCGTAGTCAGCCGACTGCGCGTGTGCGACGGGCGCGATCAGCATCAGCACGAGCAGCGCGCGCTTCACGACATCTCCTTCTGGAACTCCGGGATCGCCGCCGAGAGCGAGGTCACGGCGAAGTTCATCCGCGCCGGGTCGACCGCCATCAGCACGAAGTACCCGCCCTCGACGGTGTGCACCACGACCGCGAGCTTCTTGTGCTGGACCATGAAGTACACGGGCGCGCCGAAATGAAAGACGCCGAACGCGGCATGCAGCTGCGCGAGCACGACGCCGTAGTGCGCCGTCAGCACGGCAAACTCGTGCGGGTCGTAGTCGGCGAACCAGTCGACCATCTCGCCTTCGGAGTCCGCGAACGCGCCGCCGATCGCGCCGGGCGTTGCCTGCACGGCGCGACGGAGGATGTCGCGGAACGGCGTCACGGGCCGACCTCGTCGAGCTTCGCGACCTGCGCCGGATCGATCTTGATCTTCACGCCGAGCGCGCGCGCGATCTGATCGACCCAGACGTTGAAGTAAGCGGTGCGCACCTCCGGAAACGCTTCGGCCGCCGCTTCCTCGCGCGTGTACGTCTTCGCCGGCGATACGCCGGTCAACAGGATCACGTCCCAGCCGAAGCGCGTGCGGAAGACCTCGGGGTGAATGCGGCCGACCTCGGGAATCGCGAACAGCCGATCGGCATAGCCGGGGACGAGGGCGTCCTTCGGGAACAACCCGACCTCGGTGACCTCTGGCGGAGGTGACTGGGCACCGAACACCCCGTCGACGGCGGCGCGCAGGTGTGTCGTCATCATGCCGCGCTCGCCGGCGAGCTTCTTCGCCAGCTCGACGAGCTTCGGCGGTGGATCTTCGGCGTCGGCGAGCGGCTTCGTCAGCGGTAGGCGTACGTACGTCGACGAGCGCACCTCGGGTCGCGAGAGCCTCCCCTTGTTGCGCTCGATGTGCTTGTCGAGGATCTCTTTCAGATCGTCGGCCGACTTGTACTTGTCCTCGAAGCCGACCTCGACGACGCGGTTCACGAGCGCGTTGCGCGTCGCCTCGATGACGTCGGGATCCGTCGTGAGCCCGCGCGCATCGGCCGCTTGCGCGAGGAGCTCGAACGCCACGCACTCGTCCAGTGCTTCGCGCAGCGCGGCCTGCGGCGCCTTGCCCTTCGACTGCGCCGTCACGCACGAGCCCCACACGGGTCGGCCGTTGACCTGCGCGACGATCACGTCGTCCGCGCCCTGCTGTTGCGCGATCGGCGACACGCCGGTACCCGAGCGCTTCGTGGGCTCCGGCGTACCACCGCACGCGATCACGAACACGGCGCAGACAACGAGGCGCATCAGTCGCGCTGCACCAGCGCGAGCCGCGCCATCTCTTTACCGACGGAGATCACGGCAACACCGATCACCATCACGAGCAACGCGGCGACATAATCGCGACGCGCGAGGTAGTCGAGGGTCTCCTTGAAGAAGAACAGACTGCCTCCAATGAGGGCGATCGCGAGTGCTTCGAAGAAGTAGCGACGCATTTAGCTCCCCATGTGCCTTAGGACGATCAGGATGCCCATCGCCAAGAGCGCGAGGCCGACAGCGAGATAGAAGCGACGGCGCGGCTTGCCGGTCTTGGCGTCGCTGCGCGCTTGCGCGAGCGCACCGACGAGGTCGCGATCGCCGGTCCGGTGCGGGCGTAACACGCCGAGGAACGCGTAGTGATAGATGCCGAGCCAGAGGACGATCGCGCCGGCGGTCAGCGCCGTCGTCATCAGCGCGACGCGCCCCGGGTACATCTCGCCGAGGTAATCCGCGATCGAGGTATCGAAGTTGACCCACGCGATCAGGACCGCCGGGATGATCAGCGACATCGCGACGAGCATCCAGTACACGCGCTCGCGGCGCTGCCAGCGCTCCGCCGGTCCGGCTTGCGCCGACGACAGCCCGCGGATCGATCGCGGCGCGGGCGGCTCGTGGAAATTCGTGAAGAACGCGACGCCGAACAGGTACGCGACGACGCCGACCGCGACGAGCGAGAACCGCACGGGTCCGTAGACGTGCGAGGAGGCGAGCGCGGGATTGATCGAGATCGGGATCAGGATCGCGGCCGGGAACAGCGCCATCAGGATCGCTTCGGAGCGCCGCGCGAGGCCGAGGAGCAGCACGGCGAGCGGCAGCGTCGCGGCGGTGATCTGTTTTCCTGTCTTGAGCGATCCGATGAAGATCGCAGGCAAGATGATGATCGAGACCCAGACGTTGGTGCCGAGCGTGAACGCGACGACGTCGGCAAATGTTCGCCAGCGTCGCTCTGTGGAGACCTCGGCCACGACGCATCGAATGTACAACGTGGAGCTGCATGGTGCCCGTCGTCCAGGCATGATGACGTCATGTCAGTCGGGTTCTGGGACAACTTCTTCGACAACGATCACCGGCAGCGCAACGACATCAACGAGGCCCGCGCCGACGCCGCCTATGTCGCCGCAGACGTCGATGCGCTGCGCACGCAGGTCGGTCGCTTGCAACGTCAGCTCGGTGATCTGTCGGTGCTCGTGAGCGTCCTCGTGCGCGTTCTACAAGAATCCAACGCGCTCGATCCCAAGGTGCTGCGCTATCGCGTCGAGGCCGAGCTCGAGAACCTCGCGGCCGCGCGCGGCGAATTTTCGGTCGCGGACAAGTACAACCGCGCGCAGCCGTCGGTGAGCCCGCCGGAGCCCGTGGCACCGACGACGCCGACGACGTGCAGTAAGTGCGGGCAGACCGTCCCGGCGAATCGCACGACGATCACGGAGACGGGCGTCGTCTGCGACGGTTGCGCGAGATGAAAAAGGTCGTGGTCACGATCGATGGCCCCGCGGGTGCGGGCAAGTCGTCGGTCGCGAAGTTGCTCGCACGCAAGCTCGGCTATCGGCTCCTCGATACCGGCGCGATCTATCGATCTGTCGCGCACACCGCGAAGACGCGCGGCATCGCGTGGGACAACGCGACCACGTGCGCCGAGATCGCGCGTGACCTCGACATTCGCTTCGAATTCGTCGGCGACAAGAACCACGTCTACGTCGGTGGCGAGGACGTCACCACGGCGATTCGCACTCCCGATGTCTCGCAAGGCGCGTCGCAAGTCTCGGCGCATCCCGAGGTCCGCGCGGCGCTGCTCGAGCTGCAGCGCCGATTGGGTGCCGGCGGTGGCGTGGTGGTCGAGGGTCGCGACACCGGGACGGTCGTGTTCCCGACCGCGGAGGCGAAGTTCTTCCTGACGGCGAGCGACCAGGAGCGGGCGAAGCGGCGGTTCGCCGAGCTCGGCGCGGGCGCCGATTTCGAGACCGTGCTCCGAGAAATCCGGGAGCGCGATCACCGCGACGCGAGTCGAGATGTCGCGCCGATGGTTCCGGCGAAGGACGCGGTGATGGTCGACTCTTCGACGCAAACCCTCGAAGAAGTTGTGGAATCACTCGCGGGGCAGGTTGCCACGCGATCCGCCGCCGTATAGATGTTGCGATCGCGTGCAATCACGCGAGGCCATTTCCTGCGGATCTGTCGGTCCTGGTTGACAAAACCGGGTGCGAACGGTACCAACTCGCCCCTGCACCGAGGACGACTCGTTCGTCAAATTCAGCTCGGTGGCACTGTAGGAGATCTGCTTGAATATGGTTACCCAGGACGGCACAGGCGAAGACGACTTCGCAGCGATGCTCGCCGAGTCACTCGGCCAAGAAGGCGGCGTCAAGGAAGGCGAAATCCTTCGCGGCACGGTGATCGCAGTCAACAAAGACTTCGCGATCGTCGATGTCGGTTACAAGAGCGAGGGTCAGGTCCCCCTCGAAGAGTTCCGCCAGGCGGACGGCTCGGTTGGCGTGAAGCCGGGCGATGTTGTCGATGTGCTGCTCGAGTCGCGCGAGAACGACATGGGCATGATCGTCCTCTCGAAAGAGAAGGCCGATCGCTTCAAGGTCTGGGACGAGATCAGCGCCGCGTGTGAGCGGGACGAGTTGATCGAAGGCGTCATCACCACGCGCGTGAAGGGCGGCCTCTCGGTCACCATCCGCGGCGGCGTGAAGGCGTTCCTCCCCGGCTCGCAGGTCGACTTGCGCCCCGTTCGCAATCTCGACGCCTTCTTGAACCAATCGTTCAAGTTCAAGGTCATCAAGTTCAACAAGAAGCGCGGCAACATCGTGTTGTCGCGCCGCGTGCTCCTCGAGAAGGAGCGCGCCGCGTTGAAGGAGTCGACGCTCGAGCGCCTGAAGGAAGGCCAGATCGTCGAGGGTATCGTCAAGAACCTCACCGAGTACGGTGCGTTCATCGACCTCGGCGGTATCGACGGTCTCCTTCACATCACCGACATGAGCTGGGGCCGGGTCAATCACCCGTCCGAGCTGTTCCAGGTCGGCGATCACGTTCGCGTGAAGGTCCTCAAGTTCAACGCGGACACCGAGCGCGTTTCGCTCGGTCTCAAGCAGATCACGGAAGATCCGTGGAGCCGCGCAGCCGAGAAGTACGTGCCGGGCACCGTCGTGCGCGGCAAGGTCGTCTCGCTCAAGGACTACGGCGCTTTCATCGAGCTCGAAGAGGGCATCGAGGGTCTCGTCCACATCTCGGAGATGTCGTGGACGCGCCGCGTGAAGCACCCGTCGAAGATGGTCGCCGTGGGCGACATGGTCGAGGCTGTCGTGCTCGACGTCGACGTGAAGCAGAACCGCATCTCGCTCGGCATGAAGCAGCTCGAGCCGAACCCGTACGAGCAGCTCACCGAGAAGTACCCGCCGGGTACGGTCGTGAAGGGCCACGTTCGCAACATCGCCGACTTCGGTATCTTCGTGGAGATCGAGGAAGGCATCGACGGTCTCGTTCACATCAGCGACATGAGCTGGACCCAGCGCGTGAAGCACCCGTCGGAGCTGTTCCAGAAGGGTGACGAGGTCGAAGCCGTCCTCCTCAACATCGATACCGGCGACGGCGACAAGCCGAAGATCTCGCTCGGCATCAAGCAGCTCGTGCCCGACCCGTGGGATCGCATTCCGTACGACTACCCGACCGGGAAAGTCGTCGACGGCAAGGTCCTCAAGGTTCTCGATTTCGGCGCATTCGTCGAGCTCGAGAAGGGCGTCGAGGGTCTCGTTCACGTGAGCGAGATCAGCGAAGAGCACGTCGAGGATCCGCGTACGGTCCTGACGCCTGGCCAGGCGGTCAAGGTGCAGGTCCTCCACGCCGACGGTGCGGAGCGCAAGATCGGTCTGTCGATCAAGGCGGCTTCGCGAGCGAAGGACGCAGCGGAAGCGCAGGGCTTTAACTCCACCAACGCTGGTGGCGCGACGCTCGGTGACAAGTTCCGCGGCAAGCTCGACAAGCTGAAGCCGAAGGACGCGCAGTAAACATCACTCGCTGAGAGTGTCAGGCCGCTCCTTTTTTTGGGGCGGCCTTTTTGTTTTTCGGTTCAGTCGCGCTTGTCGAGCACGCGCGCTTCGGGAATCGGCGGGCGCTTGGCCTCGCCGTACTCGTCGAGGTCGCGGCTGCGCCAGTGCCAGAACGCGAGCACGCCGAGCGTGCACACGACGGCGGCGGTCAGCGAGTAGCCTCCGATGAGCAGGACGGCGCCGCCGAAGTACCAGACGGCGAACGCGAGGATTCGACCGGCCACGTCTCTGTAACGCACGCGGTCCGGGCGGTAATTCCCGCAGCGACGGTGTAGCGTTTGCTGCACCATGCCGCGTTACGAGTTTTCAGAAGGTAGCTCCAATAAGTTCTGGGACATCACGCTCTCCGGCAAGTCGTTCACCACCACGTACGGAAAGATCGGCGCGAACGGTCAGACGACGATCAAGTCATTCAAGTCCGACGCGGACGCGAAGAAAGAGCACGACAAGGTCGTCGCCGAGAAGACGAAGAAGGGTTACGTGCTCGTCGGCGGGAAGGCGAAGCCGAACGGCAAGGCAAAACCTGCGAAGGCCGAGGCCGCGGCGCCAACGACCGGCAAGCGCGACGCGCGCAACAAAGATCTGGAGGCGGCGATCGTCGCGAATCCGTCGGATCGCGAGGCGTACGCCGTGTTCGCGGACTGGCTGCAAGAGCAGGGCGATCCGCGCGGCGAGCTGATGTCGCTGCAGCTCGGCTACAAGGACAAGCAAGCGAAGCAGCTGATCGAGAAGCACGTCGACTACTTCCTCGGGCCGCTCGCCGAGCACCAGACCGTCTACGACGAGGGGCTCAACAACAGCGTTTCCCACCTGCGCTCCAAGGCGCAAGAAGCCGAGTGGCAGAAGACCCACCAGCAAGCGTTCCTGTGGCGCAACGGCTTCATCTATCGCGTGCGGCTCAGCCACGACTCGTACTCGCACGAGTCGTTCGAGGGCCAGTGCGCCGAGATCCTCGAGCAGGTGTTCAGTCACCCATCGGGTCGGTACGTCGTCGAGCTGGCCTTCCACTCGAACGGTGATCCGAACGAAGACGACCTCCAGGACATCATCGAGACGATCGGCAAGAAGGCACCGCCGACGATCCGCAAGATCACGTTCGGCGACAACGTCGATCAGATCAGCTGGCACCACACGGGCAACCTCTCGAAGATGTGGAAGGCCGTGCCGAACCTCAAGACGCTCGAGATCGAGAGCGGCGACTTCGACGTTGGCAAGATGACTGCGCCCGCGCTCGAGCGCGCGATCTTCATCACCGGCGGGATGTCGAAGTCGTGCGGCAAGAACATCGCGAATGCGGTGATGCCGAAGATCCGGCACCTCGAGGTCTACTACGGCGACGACAACTACGGCGGTGACTGCACGGTGAAGGAAGCGAAGCCGCTGCTCGACCGCACCGACCTCAAGGACCTCCAGTATCTCGGCCTCAAGAACTCTCAGTTCGCGAACGAGCTGGCGAAGGTGATCGCCGGCGGTGCGAAGGTGGTGAAGGGGTTGAAGACGCTCGACCTCTCGCTCGGTACGATGACGGATGAAGGTGCGAACGCGCTCGCCGCGGCGAAGGACTCGCTGAAGCACCTCGAGGTACTCGACCTGACGCGCAACTTCCTCACGAAGGATGGCATCAAGGCCGTGAAGGGCATCTGCCCGAAGGTCCTCACCGGCGAGCAAGAGCAAGCCGACGACGACGGCGACGGCGAGGTGCACTACTACGTCTCGATCGCAGAGTGAGGATGCGCCCGCTGCTGCTCTTGCCGTTCGCGGGCTGCGTGATCCTGCCGCGCTCGCTCGACCAGCCGCCGAACGACAAGACCACGGTCGTGCTGTTGACCGGCACGCTCGGCGCGCCGCTCAACGACATCGCGCGGCATCCGTGGTTTGCGGTGCGTCGCAAGGGCGAGATCGGGTGGCAGGTCTACGAGGTCGGTGGCGGGGGCGGCAGCGAGACCGATCCGTTCCGGAAGCACTATCCGTACGAGAACCCGATCGTCCACAAGGTGTGGCGCGGCGACGAAGCGGAGAAGGCAGCGGACTGCCTCGAGCGCGAGGCGCCCGCGTGGATCGCGGAGCTCGACTATCGGTTCTATCCGGGACCGAACTCGAACACGTTCGGCGACGTGATGCTGCGCAAGTGCGATCTGCACGCGAGCCTGCCGTCGACGTCGGTTGGTAAGGACTGGCGCGGTGTGATCGGCGGCGGCGTGACGAGCGAGGGCACGGGGCTGCAGCTCGAGACGCCGATCATCGGGTTCAAGATCGGGCTCAAGGAAGGCGTGGAGCTGCACTTCCTCGGGCTCTCGTTCGGGATCGATCTGTGGCCGCCCGCGATCATCTTGCCGCTCGGTCCAGGTCGTCTGGGATTTGCCGATCGATGAAGTGGTTGCTCGTGCTCGTCGCGCTGACGTCGACGGCGCATGCAGATCGATGGAGCCGCGCGATGGATCGCTGGCAAGGCGGCGCGTGGCTGCACTATGAGCTGACGGGGATGCGTGCGACGGAGATGGACTGCGAGTGCGTCGCGGATGATCTGATCCTCGCGGGCGCGCGGCTGCACGGCTTCATCGGCGCGAACGCGAGCATCGCGTATCACATCGGCGCGGATATCCTGCTCGGTAGCACGGTGCGCGAGGGAGGCTTCGCGTACGACCTCGCGCTGTTCCCGGTGGGCGTGCTCGTGCGGGCGGGGAAGACATCGATCATCGGGTTTGGCGTCGGCATCGGCGGGATGGGCGCGGTCGGGACCGTCGACGATGCGGTCACCGTGCCCGTCGAGGTGACGGCGGAGATCGGGCTCGGCAAGCGCCTGCGGCTGCTTTCGCGGACGCGGGTCACGTATAACGCCTGGGCGCCGACGCGGCAGAGCGGGGCGGACAGCATCGCGTTTGCCGACGAGCTCGATGCGATGCTCGGTCTGCGCATCGGACGCTACTACGACGACTACGGGTTTCCGTCGGGCAATGGCTACTTCGTCGGTGTGAGTTACCGCGAGCTCGCGGGCGGACAGATGGTCGGGCTGACGATCGGCTACTCGATCGATCTCGCGATGCCGCGGCGCTGGGTGAACCAGCGCGAGGCCGAATACGACGAGCGCGGAAGGCGGCGGCGGCGCGTGCGCATGCCGAGCACGCAGTAGTACGATGCCCGTGTGATTCGTTGGCTCCGCTTCATCGCGACCGCGACGGTGATCCTGTCGCTGATCGGGCTCGGTGTGGTCGCCGGGTTGTTCCTCGACGCGAACGACGGATGGGTGGCGGTGAAGACGCCGGAGTGGCTGCAGGGGCTGTTCAACGATCGACCGCACGACGCGTGGCTCCCCGCGTTGATCGGGGGCTGGCTCGCGAGCGCGATCCTGCTCACCGCGCTCGTCCTCTGGAGCATGTTCTATGTCTGGCGTCGCCGGCAGTACGAGTCGCTGATCGGCAGGCTCGAGAAGGAGCTCGCGAAGCTGCGCAACCTCCCGTTCGAGCAGCCCGCACCGTTCGAGGACCTACCGGAGGCGCCGAGTGCACACGCCGCGCGCGTGATGAGCAAGCTCGACGACGACGAGGACCGAGTCGCGTAATGGGCGCAGCGCTCGTCCTCATGCTCGTCGGTTTCGGTGCGCTCGCCGCGGGTGTCCTCATCGGCCGCTATTACGTCCCCGACGATCGGCAGCTCCGCCGCACCGCACGCCACAGCAAGGCGTATATGCGCGCGCTCTCGCACTTGATCGCGCGCGATCACGACACGGCCGTCACCGAGCTGCGCGGCGTCGTCGAGGAGAATGTCGACGACGTCGAGCCATACTTCGCCCTCGGCGCGATGTTCCGCAGCAAGGGCGAGCACGAGCGCGCGATCCGCGTGCATCAAGCGCTTGCCGTTCGCGAGCGTGACAAGAAGAAGCTGCGCCAGCGCGCGATGTACGAGCTCGGTCTCGACTTCCGCGCCGCCGGCATGCCGCGTCGCGCGACGCGTGCGATGGAGGAAGTCCTCCTCGAGGAGCCCGGACACGAGGGCACCTTGCGCGCACTCGCCGCACTCTACGAGGAGCAGGCCCGCTTCAACGAGGCCGCCGGCCTGTGGGCCCGCCTCGGCAAGCGCCGCAACGAGGACACCACGCTGCGCGAGCACCACCTGCTCGTCGCCGCCGCGCAAGCCGCGCTCGGCCGCAGCGACGCCGACTCCGCGAAGCAGCTCCTCAAGGCCGCGCAGCGCCACCACGAGACCGCGCACTTCTTCGCCGCCGCCGCCGAGCTCGCCGCCGCCCGCGGCAACCACCGCGGCGCGAAGGAGCGCCTCAAGCAAGCGCTCGTCGCCGACCCCGCACTCGCCCCGCACCTCTTGCCCGGCCTGATCGCCGCAGAGCAGGGGCTCGTCTCCGCGGAGCGCACGAAGTCGAACCCGGCACTGCAGCTGCCCGCAAAGGACGACCTCGACGACGATGTCGAGGAAACGAAGCAGCTGACGAGTGGCGAGACCACCGCGCTGACAGAAGCGCGCACGAAGACGCCGCCGCAAGGCGTCCCGCTCGTCCCCGGCTCGGTCCCGGCAGAATCGATCGCCGCGCGCGTCCTCGCCGATCTCGCCGAGGTCGAGGCGGAGACCGGCCCGCGCCTCGAGCTCGCGCTGATCCGCGCGCAGCTCGTCCCGCCCGCCGACGACCAGGCCGCGACCGAGCTCGCATCCTCGCTCGTGATCCGCTTCCCCGACGCCCTCGCCGCGCGGGTCGCCACCGCACGCCTCGCGCTCCGCGGCGACGACTCGCCAAAGCTGCGGGCCGCACTCGAAATCCTCGTCGCCGATCACGGCGCGCTCTCGTGGGCGATGCGCGGTCGCTGGCAGTGCGCGCACTGCGGAAACCGGCCGGGCCCATTCTCGTGGCGCTGTGGTCAGTGCCGGCGCTGGAACACGCTGCGCATGGAGACCGGCGTCGAGCCGCCGCCACTCCCACCGCGCGAGCGCCGCTCGATGCCACGTACGCCGCGCCCCGAGGCGCTCCTCGGCGCCGCACCTGACGAATCACTTCCGATCGCGACGCTCGATCCGGGACTCTCGGAGGACGAGCTCGCAAGCGCGGGTACCCGCCGCTCGCTGCTCGGCCGCGTGGGTGGCTGGTTCTCGGGGACCTGGCGTCGCGGCGGCGAGCGCTAGGCGACGAACCGGGCGCGATCGATCCCGAGCTTCTTCATCTTGCTCTGCAGCGTGCCGGGCCGCAGGCCGAGCTGCGCGGCCGCTCCGTCATCGCCGTAGATCTTGCCGCGCGTCGAGCGCAGTGACGCTTCGATCGTCGCGCGCATCGCGGTGTCGAACGGCGCGAGCGCTTGTCGAGGCAGCGCGGGGAGCTCGCCGAGGATCAGCGCGGCCTCGAGGACGTTTGCGAGCTCGCGGACGTTACCGGGCCAATCGTGCGCTTCGAGGTGTGCGAGCCACGGCTGCGTGGACGGCGGATCGATGCCGAGCTTGCTCGCGAGCTCGCGCACGAGCGTCGTGACGAGCGGCCCTAGATCACCGGGGCGCTCCCGGAGCGGAGGCACGCTGATCGAAAACACGTCGAGGCGAAACAGCAGGTCCGCGCGAAACGCCTTCGCCGCGACCATGGATGACAGCGAGCGATTCGTCGCCGCGATCAGGCGCACGTCGATCGCGATCTCGCGTTCGCCACCGACTCGGCGGATCGTGCGCTCCTGGATCACGCGCAAGAGCTTGGCCTGCGCGGCGAGTGGCAGCTCCCCGATCTCGTCGAGCAGCAGCGTGCTGCGATGCGCGCGCTCGAACAGGCCCACATGCGGACGCTCGGCGCCGGTGAATGCGCCGCGCTCGTGACCGAACAGCTCGCTCTCGACGAGCGCCTCGGGAATCGCGCCGCAGTTGATCACGTGCATCGGCCGATGTGCGCGCTGCGAGCGACGGTGGAGCTCGCGCGCGAGGACTTCCTTGCCCGTGCCCGATTCTCCGGAGAGCAGCACGGTCGTCGGGTGGCGCGCGACGAGCGAGGCGCGCTCGACGACCGCGCGCATCGCCGGGCTGTTCGCGACGAGCTCGGGTTGGTGCTCGAGGCTCGCGCGCAGGACACGGTTGTCAGCGTGTGCGCGCCGGGAGAGCGTGGCGACGCGCTGCACGACCTCGAGGTGACGCGAGGCCGCATGCAGGACCTGCGCGAGTGCCGCGCGAAACTCCGGGGCACGGCAGAACGGCGGCAGCGAGTCGCGCGCGGTGACGAAGAGTCCAGGTGCGAGCTCCTGCCGCACGCCGGTGAGTGCGCCGTCGGCGCGCCACTCGTTGCCCTCGAGCTCGACGCGCGTGATCGGCAGGTACCGGGTGAGCGTCGTGCCGATCGCCCGCACGAGCACACGTCGCGAGTGCACCTTCGCGGTCGCGGCGACGAGGTCGGCGATCAGCAAGAGCTCCGTCATGATCCGAGAACCGGCCGTGCCGGCACTGATATTTCAGTGCGCACCGCCGACGCCGTCGTGGTTCTGCAGGCTTGCCCATGGTATGGCGGCTGCTGCTCACGGGGCATGACCTACGTGATCTCTCAGAAGTGCGTCGGCACGTGTGACTCCGCATGCGTCGACGTCTGCCCCTGCGACTGCATCGTCGGCCCGGTGCCTCTCGACGAGCTTCGGGCCGTACCGCCGGGGGAGCGCGCTCAGAGGTTTCCGGGCATCCAGATGTTCATCGACCCCGACGAGTGCATCCATTGCGGCGCGTGCGTCGCCGAATGCCCGACCGACGCGATCGCGATGGATACCGACTCGAGCCCAGACGACGTCGAACGCAACGCCGCGTTCTTCCGCCGGCGTTAGGGCACGTCGCCGCTCATGTGGTTGATGCGGCGGCGCACCGTCGCGCCTGCGGCTTCGAGCATCGCGGTCAGCGCTTCGTCGCCCTCGACGAGCACCATCAGATAGTCGTGCCGCGCGTGCGGGCGCAGCGCTTCGAACAGCGTGCCGGCAAGCGTCGGACGCACGACACGGAACACGTTCGCGCCCGGAAAGCCGGGATCGTAGGCGGCCATGCCGAGGATGGACGCGTCGTCGCCGGTGAGCTGCATCATGACGCGGTCGGGTCGTCGCATCATCGTGGTGACGCGGCCGCGGAGCAGATCGAACGTGGTCTCGACCCGCGCTGCGTCCTCGGCGCGGATCGGCGACGCGTTCGCCGGGTCCGCAGGGAGCGAAAGCGTCGCGGCCCACGGGACCACGAGCGAGTCGGAGCGCCAGTCGAAGCGGAAGCCGAGCTTGGTGTAGAGGGCGATCGCGGGGGTGTTGCCCTCGGCGACGTTCAAGTGCCACGCCTTGATGTTCGCGGTGCGACAGCGCTCGGCGGCGGCGTGCATGAGGGCGGCGCCAACGCCGCGCGTGCGTGCATCTTCGGCGACGATGAGGTTGCGGACGTGGGCGGCCGCGTCGAACAGGAGCGCGTCGACGTAGCCGATGACCTGGCCATCACGCTCGGCGACCTGGATGGTCTGCGCGATCTCGGCGCAGAAGCGCGCGTACGGCGGGACGGGATCCTCGGGCACGAGCACGCGATGCAGCACCGCGTACGCGGCGTAGTCGTCATCGCGCGCGGGGCGGATCATCGACGCGAGCGTATCTGGTATACCCGCGCCGATGTCACCGGCTGATCCGCCGCCCCCCGGCGACCCGCCGCCTCCGGGGGGAGGTGTGCCTCGCACGCCGTCGGACACGATCGCGCCACCCGCGAGCGGTGCGACGAGCGGCGTCATCACGACCCCGATCCCCACCACGCAGACCGGCTCGACGACACGCAGCCGGACCGCCACGTTCTTCGGCGCCGACGGGTCGGGACGGACCTTCCTGCGGCGGTGGGGCTTCCCGCTGTTCGTCGTGTTCGTCCTCATCCTCGGGCGAAAGGTGCTGTTGCCTTTCGTGTTCGCGGGCCTCATCGCGTACATCCTCGCGCCCGTCGTGCGCGCGATGTCGGAGCGCAAGGACGGGACGCGGCGCATGCCACGCGGCCTCGCGATCATCATCTGCTACCTCGTGTTCATCGGCCTCATCACGGGCTTCTTGTTCTTGCTCGTCCCGCGGCTGTCGCGCGATGTGGCGCGCCTCGGTAAGGAGCTGCCGGGGATGTACAAGAAGGCGGACGAGCAGTGGACGCCCGAGATCGCGCGTTGGCTCGAGAAGCGGTTTCCGTCGGTGTCGGGCGTGAAACCGGTCCCTCCCGAGCCCGCGCTCGTGCCGGACGTGCCGCTACCGCCGGGGACATCGTTCACGTTGACGCCGCTGCCCGACGGGCGCACGGCGATCCAGATCGCGCCGAACGGGGTCGACGTGAAGCCGCGACCGGACGGCTCGTATCACATCCAGGCGGTCGAGGCAGCGGAGGAGGTAACGCTCGACGACAAGCTGCGGTCCTACGTGAAGAAGGGAATGGTCGGGCTGCAGGGCAAGCTCAATGACCTCGTGCGGCTCGGACAGTCGCTCGTGACCGCGATGATCCGCGGCGTGTTCCTGTTCTTCTTCACGCTGATGATCGCCGCGTTCATCTTGATCGACATGGAGAAGGTGCACTCCTTCTTGCGATCGCTGTTCCCGCAGAACGTGCGCGCCGACTACGACGTCATCATCGCGGGCATGGATCGCGGCCTCTCGGGCGTGATCCGCGGGCAGCTGCTGATCTGCCTCATCAACGGCATCCTCACGTACATCGGCCTTTTGATCTTCGGCGTGAAGTACAGCCTGATCCTGGGTGTGGTGGCGGGCTTGCTCACGCTGATCCCGATCTTCGGTTCGATCTTGTCGAGCGTACCGATCGTGATCGTCGCGCTCGTGTCGGGAGATCACGGCATCGACGTGGTGCGCGGGCTCGCGATCGGCCTCTGGATCATCGGCATTCACTTCATCGAAGCGAACGTGCTGAACCCGAAGATCATCGGCACGGCGGCGAAGATTCACCCCGTGCTCGTCATCTTCTCGCTGTTCCTCGGCCAGAGCACGTACGGGCTGGTCGGGGCGCTGCTCGCGGTCCCGGTCTTGTCGGCGGTCCAGGTCGTGTTCGTGTTCCTCTATCGAAAGACCTGGAAGGACACCGGGCGCGGGCGGAGCGAGACCAACCCGATGCTCGCGCGCACGACCACGCAGCAGATGCCACCTCCCAAGACGTGATCTGGGACATGGCAGCTGGCAGGGTCCGCGGCGGTGTTGAAGCGCGCGCGGCCGGGTGGTACGTCGTGATCATGCGTCGCGCGCTCCTGGCCAGTCTGCTGCTCGGCGCCACGACGGCCTACGCACAGCAGCCACCGCCGCCCAGCGATGAAGCAGTGCTCGCGGAACAGATCGCCGCCTCGCTCGTGATGCGTGCGCAGGAGCTGTACGACGCGAAGTTCTACGCGGATGCCAAGCAGCTCGCGACCGAGGCGCTCGTTCGCAGTCCGCGCGGCACCGCGGCGTCGCAAGCGCAGTACTTGCTCAAGGCGATCAATACGGCGCTCGGCGTGCCCGAGGAAAAGCCGATCGAGAAGCCGGTCGACCTCACGCCGATCCGGGATCAAGAGCCCGTCGAAAGGCCACTCGTGCTCGGCGAAGGCGCGTCGCGCAACCGCCGGATCTTGTCGGGTGCCGTGTGGGGTGCGGCGATCGGCGCGGCCGTAGGTGACGCCGCGGTCGTCGACAAGACGAGGGGCAGCCACATCGCGATCGGCGCGGGCGTCGGTCTCGCGGTCGGCGGTCTCGCGGGTTACGGCCTCGCGCGCAAGCGGCCGCAGACGCGCGGTGACGTCGCGCTCATGGACACGCTCGCCGGCATCGGCGGCGCGGGCGGTTTGACGCTCGGCATGCTGATGCAGCCCGCGGAGACCGAGGCGTACTCGATCAACGCGGTCCTCGGCGTCGCCGGCGGCTTGCTCGTCGGTTACATCGCGGGCCCGAAGACGAACACGACCGAGCGCCGCATGTTGCGCGTCGCCGGCATCAGCGTCCTCGGTGGCGCGCTGCCGTTTCTGCTCTACGCGGGCATCTACGACAAATCCAGCGACGGTGACGAGCGGCTCGTCGGAGGGCTCGCGACGGCGGGCCTCCTCGCCGGCGCGTACGTCGGCTTCCGCATGACCCGCAACATGGACGTCGGCGAAGATGCGTTGCCCGGCGAGAAGCGTGCGATCGAGGACGCACCGATCGCGCTGATCGGTCGCCACTCCGACGGTCGCTGGGCACCGAACGGCATCGGCATCGCGCCGACATCGCCGCAGCTCGCACCGCAGCCGGGCATGACCGTGTCGTTGCTCGGCGGCCGGTTCTAAGACCCCGCACCGTTCTCGTTCTCGGTTCCGCCAAGCGGAACCGGGAAGCGGAATTTGATGCTAAGGCCGGCGCACGCGGAACACGAGCGCGCCGCCGAGGCGCACGTCCTCGTAGTCGGCGAAGCCGATGCGCTGCAGCCACGCACGCAGCTCGCTCGGCTCGAAGCGGCGAATGCCCGCGGCGCGCGCGGCGAGGCGGCCGAGCAGCGTCGGTGCTTCGGCGAACGTCGAGCCGACGTAGAGGCCGCCGGGACGCAGCACGCGGCGAATCTCGCGGAACACGAGCTCGGGGTCGTCGTACGCGTGCAGCGCGCCCGCGTTGTTGACGCCACCAAATGCACCGTCGATGAACGGCAGCGCGTGCGCATCCGCGCGAACGAGCACGACGTTCGTGTAGCCGCCCGTTCGCTGCGCGGCGACATCGAGCATCGCGCGCGAGAGATCGAGCCCGACGATCAGCGCGCCCGGTGCGGCGGCGGCGAGCGCGCGGGCAAATGCACCGGGACCGCACGAGAGGTCGAGCCATGGACCCGGGCGGTCGTCGAGGGAGAGGCCGTGCTTGTGGATGAACAGCTCGCCCGAGAGACCACCGACGGACGCGCCGGCACCGCGGCCCGCGAGCAGGCGCACGAACCCGGGGCGCCAAAAGCGATCGTAGATGCGCGCGACCAGGTCGCTCTCCATCAGGCGCTGCTCGGTCGTCGTCGTCGGTGGTTCGCCGATCGAGACGTCGATCAGATCGAGGACGTTGGCGGTCGCATTTGTGGGCTCGAGGCCACACGCGGAGCAGCGGGGTATCCGCAGCTCCGCAAACGGTGCGGCGGCCCGGCAGCGCGGGCACTGAAGGATCGGCAGAACAGCGGGATCCACTGCCAACGTTGTACAGAAAGCACCAAGGCTTTTCTTGAATGCGGGACGCCTTTTAGGTACGCCTGCCGGAATGGCTACGCACAAGTGGCTTTGGGGGATGTGTCTGGTGTTCGGGTTGTCGCTGCCTGCGTTCGCGCAGCCGGCGGAAGCACCGCCACCTCCCGCGAAGAAGGCGCCGAAGAAAGATCGCGGCAAGAAGAAACCAGTCGTCGACCTCTCGGCGGAGGTCGCGGCGCTGAACGGCGCGGATCTCGAAGTCGCCGCGAAGGCCGCCGATACGCTCGGTGCGAGCGCAGAGCCCGCCGCGCACGACGCGCTGCTCGATGCACTCGCGCTCGGTTTACCTCCCGCCGTCACGGGCAATGCGTTCACGGCACTCGTGAAGCATCCCGCGCCGGCCGACGTCGCCGCGCTTCGCCGCTACGCCGCGCATCACACGCCGAACGTGCGCAGCGCCGCGATCGGTGCGCTCGCGATGTATCCCGATCCGAATGCGAAGCTCGCGGTCGTCGCAGGCCTTCACGATCCGGTCGCGAGCGTGCGCGCAGCTTCAGCAGCCGCCGCCGCCAAGGGCCGCGTGCGCGACGCCGTCGATTCGATGATCAAGCTCCTCGCGAAAGGCGAGGAAGCGTCGGCGCGCGCGCTCGCCGCGATGGCCGACACCGAGCTCGCACGCAAGCTCGCCGATCAGCTCGGCAAGGTGCCAGAGGCATCGCTCGCGCTCACGCTCGGACTCATCCTCAAGCGTCCGGACTTCGGACCGGACCCCGAGCGCGTCGAGATCGTGCGGACGATCGCGAAGATCGCGGACCCGGCCGCGGTGACCGCGCTGACCGACTACCTCGACGCGACGCCGAAGAATCCGCCGCGACCGTCGCGGCAGGAAGCACAAGGCGTCGTCGAGGCGCGGGTCGGTAGCCCCGACAAGAAGGGCGGCAAGCAATGAGGTCGCTCGCGATCGCAGCACTCGTGCTCCTCGCGGCGTGTCCGCAGAAGCGCGTGTTCCAGCTCTCCTCCGACGAGAACAACCCATACGCGCTCAAGCAGACGCTCGACAAGCGCCAGCTGCCCGCGCAGCCCACGCCGGTGAACGACGGCAAGCAGCCGCGCGTGTTCGTCGTCACCGCGGGTTCGCCGAGGACGATCATCGCGTTCGACCTCGCGAGCGGAAATGCGATGTGGAAAGCGGATGCCGACGTGCAGTCGCGGATCGCCGTCGGCGGCGACTTCATCGTCACGCTCGAGGGCAGTCAGCTCGTCGCGCGCGATCAAGCGCGTGGTGCCGTGCGCTGGAAGAAGAGCGTGCCTGGCAAGTTCGTCGGCGTCGCTGCGGATGGGCGGCGCGTGTATCTCGTCTCGCACGGCTCGAATGGCTACGCGCTCACGTCGTACGAGGGCGGAAGTGGCGCGCAGAGCTGGACCGCCGATGCGTCGGGCGAGCTCGGTGCACCGGCCGCGCACGGCGGCGTCGTCTACGTGCCGTACTTGCGTCAGTGGCTGTCGATCCTCGACGGCACGAACGGCAAGCTGCTCACGCGCATCCGCGGTATCGACGAGCAAATCTCGATGCTCGACGTCACGAGCCAGCGCGCGTACTACGGATCGAAGCAGGGCGTGTTCGTCCTCGACGAGAAGAGCGCGACCGGCAAGCGCGCCGATGCGACCTACGGCAAGGTTGTCATCCCGGCGCAGCTCGAGGGCACCACGTACGGCGTCGACGTCTACGATCCGGTGCAGCTCATGTACACGGCCGCCGAGCGCAAGCGCGTGCTGTGGACGACCACGACGGTCAATGGTCAGCTGCAGCTTCCCGGCGAGGGTTACGCGATCCACTACTTCCGCTACGTGATGGGCTTCGACACGAAAGGCGAGATGACGTGGGCGTACTCGAACCCGCGCGTCGAGCTCGTCGCATCCGATCACACGGGCACCACGATCGTCGGCGTCGCCACGAACGGCGAGATCGTCGCGCTCGATCCGAAGGACGGCTCGGTGCGCGTGAAGAAGAGCCTCGGCACGACGCAGCCGGTGCTCGGCGCGACGTTTGACGCGGATGGCTGGACGCCTTCCGGTCAGGTCGAGAAGTCAGACACGGTCGCCGTGCTCGTCTCGATCGCGCGCGATCGCGATGCGCGCTTCGATCGCGTGAAGGAGCTCGCCGTGCGCAAGCTCGCGCAGATACCGGGCGGCGAGGTCACGGGGCACTTGCTCGCGGTGATCGCGGACCCGCGCCAGCCGCAGAAGCTCAAAGACACCGTCGTCGAGCTGCTCGTGGAACGAAAAGACGGCAACAGCCTCTCCGTCTTGACCACGCAGCTCCAGGTCCAGACCGACTACATCGCGAGCACGCAGCCCGAGTCGCTCGCGGCCGTCGCGAAGGGCATCGCCGGCCTCGCGGGCACCCAGCTCGATCCGAAGCAGGTCACCGCAGCGCTCGCCGCGCTGCGATCACACCTCGAAGCGCCGAGCACGTCGAACGGCGAGCTCGTGCAGATCATCTTCGCGATGACCGCGATCGGCGGCGGGGTCGAGCGCCCGGTTCTCGCGTCTCACTTACTCCTGTATCACGCCGACGACAATCTCGGCGACGACGCCGCGTGGCAGAAGGCCATCGTCGTCGCGCTCGAGAAGGGGGGCTCGACCGAGCGCGAGATGCTTCGCTACGTGGCGGGTGATCCACGCACACGCCCGAAATTGGCCGCACTCATCCAGGACCAGCTGGGCGATTGACACCACCTTGGCGGAGGGTCACGCTCGTCCTTCGTGGCCGATCGCAGGTTCAGAATCGTGATCTGCCGCGGTCCCGAGTGCGGGGACCGGAGAGGATCCGCGGTCCTGCACGACGCATTTCACGCTGCGCTCGAGACCCATGGCTGCCGCGCACGAGCGGAGCTCGCCTGGCAAAGCTGCTTCGGCCGCTGCACGCAGGGGCCTAACGTCCTGGTGAGAGAGATCCTCACCGCAGAACCGACACTGGGCACCGGGTTTGCGACCTTGCCGGGACCTCGCGGGACGACGGCTTTGTATAATCGGATCGACCCTGCCCGTTGTGATCGCATCGTGAGTCAGCACGTAGGCGACGGTCAGATCATCCGTGAGTTCATCGAGCGACCTGGCATTCTCACCAGTGTGCCCGTAGCATCAACGACGAAAGACCCCGAATGATGCGTAACGCCATCGCGATTCTGTTGGTTGCTGTTGTCGGCTGCAAAGGCGAGACCGTCGTGAAGCCTGATCCGGCGACGCAAGCCGCCCTCGACCAATGTCTGAAGGACAAGGGCGAGAAGGACAAGCTGATCAAAGCCGTCGAGGAAGAGAACGCGCGACTCCTGCGCAACCAAGGCTCCGGTGCCGAGATCGTCGTATCGATCGAAGGCAACGCGCTGACGGTGAAGCCGGGGAAGCCGGGCGAGGTTCGCCCGATCGATGACAAGGCCACGGCCGCGGCATCGAAGGAGTTCCTCGACGTCGTCGCGAAGTCGCGCGGCGCGATCCAGAAGTGCTACGAGCAGGCCTTGAAGAAGAACAGCGGGCTCCAGGCCAAGACGATCACGCTCAGCGTGTCGGCGAGCTTCTCGCAGGCCGGCGCGTACAAGAGCTCGTCGTTCTCGCCGTCGCTCGGTGACGCGTTCGACAACTGCATCAAGACTGTCTCGAGCAAGTGGCAGCTGCCGGTGAGCTCGCCCGCGATGACCTTCAAAGCCCAGGTGTCCTTGACGCCGTCGTGAGCAAACTACGAGAGCTCGAGAAACGGCTCAAGGATGAGCCTGAGAATCTCGGGCTGCGGGTGATGGTGGCCGGCGCGATGCGCGAGGCCGGGCGGCAGGAGGAAGCGGTCGAGATTTATCGGTCTGTCGCGATCGCGTATCGCGAACAGGGCCGTAGCCAGCAGGCCATTGCGGTCTGCCGCAGCATCCTGGAGATCGCGCCAGATGACGTGCGCTGCCACGCGCTGCTCGCGTCGCTCGTCGCGGGACACAAGGGACGCGCCGCGCGCGACACGGCGAACGTCTACGGGGACGAGATCGTGCTCGAGGTCGGCACCCCGCCGCCGCTGGAAAAACAGAAGCCGGCGATCGCGCAAGGCACGCGCGTTCCGACGACGCCCCCCGCCACCGCGAAGGCCGGCGTCTCGGTGCCGATGCCCGCGCGCAAGATGCCCGCGCCGCGCAGCTCGAACCGACTTGACGAGACGCCGTTGCCGGTGCCCATGCCGTATCACGTCGCCGATCCGACAACGCGGGGCCTCAAGAAGCTCTCCGAGGTCGACTTGCTCCCGACTCCGGATCCCGACGACCTGCCGGTCTCCGAGGATGCGAAGACGCGCCCCGGCTCGGAGAGTGGTGCGAAGGAACCACCAAAACCGAACGTCAAGGGCATCGCGGCCGCGGCGCGCCGGATCTCGAATGCATTGATCACCTCGCCCGATGATCTGTCGGCCGAGCTCGACACGCGCCAGCGCCCGCGCATCGAGTCCGGCGAGCTCGAGAAGATCACGCAGCCGCCGCCGACCGTGCCCATCGAGCGCCTCGAGATCATCGGCGACGACGACGAGACCGCGCCACCGAGCATCACGCGCAACATGCGCGCGAACGCGGGCGCCTCGGACACCGAAGAGGAAGACGAGGGCGTGCCGACGCTCTCCGACGAGGATCAAGACGAGCCCACGCGCCCGCGCGACACGCCGCTCGACTTGATGATCCGCACCGAGAACGAAGGACCACTCGCGAGCGCGTTCTTCGGGCCGCTGCCGCACGACAAGCGTGATGCGGTGCTCGCGCGGTTTCACAAGAAGTCGGTCAAGAAGGGCACCACCGTGATCCGGCAAGGTGAGGTTGGGCACTCGCTCGTCGTCGTGGTGAAGGGCCAGCTCGATGCGCGTGTGGATCGCAAGGGCGGTCCGGTCGACCTCGGCGCCGTCGGCACGGGCGAGTTCGTCGGCGAAGGCTCGCTGCTCTCGCGCACGCCGTCGCCGGTGCAAGTCGTCGCCGCGAGTGACTGCGAGCTGCTGCTCCTCACGCCGCGCGACTTCTACGAGATCGCGGGCGCGTTCCCGGCGCTGTGGGCCGAGCTCAAGGACGTGGCCGAGCGTCGCAAGCGCGAGCTCGAGCTCCACCTCAAGCGTTAGTGTCGCTTGGTCTTCAGCACGCGTTCGAGCGCCATGCCAGCCGCGCGCGCAGCGAGTGCGAGCTGATCGTCGAACGTGTGCACGACGCGGTGCTCGCCGAACAGGACGCCGACGACGCGCTCGCGGATCGCGACGGGGACGAGCAGGATCTCGGGCGGGCAGCCGCCGAGGATGCTCGTCAGGAACGTGCGGCTCGCATCGTCGTGCATCGGGCCGCGATAGGGCAGGCGTGTACCGACGACATCCTGCAGCGTCGACGAACGATCGAGGCGCAACGACGCGACCGGCGGCGATGCGGGGCGCGGCTCCATCGCGAACAGCACGAGCTCGTTGACGGCTCGGGTGCCGGCGATCGGGTTCGGCAGCGGCTTGACGGCGAAGAAGCCCGAGCGGCGATGCGATTCGGCGAGGTGGTCGATCATCAGCTCGATGATCGCGTTGCGATCTTTCGCATGCTCGAGCGCGTTGATCAGCTCGATCGAGCGTGACGTCGCTTCCTCGAGCGCACGCACGAGGATCGTGCCCGAGCTCTGCGGCACGGCGCGCGAGATTTCGGGCGGCGATGGCGGCGCGACGATCAGCGGCGCCGAGTCCATCGAGAGCGGGATGCCCTTCACGATCTCGCCACCGTCCTCGTCGTCGCTGCCGGGCACGGCTCCGAGCAGCGGCGGAGGGATCGTGGTGCCGGGCGGGCCCCAGCTGTCGTCGACGGGATCGTAGTCGACGCGGTTGGTGCCGAGATCGGGGCCCGACGTGCGATCCGGAATCATGTTGTCGAGCTCGACCGCGGACATCACCGCCGTGTGGCGGCCATCGTCGCCTTCGCTGTTCGCGCGCGGGTTCGGTGTCGGCCGGGTACTCGGCGACTCCGCGCGCGATGGGTGCGGTGGTGCGATCGGATGCGAGCCGGTGTCGTCGGGGCTCGGCGGTGCGACGAGGTTTTCGTCGGTGGTGTCGTCGCCCGATGGCGGTGCGGCTCGCGCGTCGACGCGCGTCGCATCGCCGACGTCACCGGTCATGGTCGTCGGGCCGTCGTCGATCTCGTCGTCGGGGACGCCGCCCGCATCGGTGTCGCGATGGATGCGCGTGATCGCGGGCAACGCGCCGACGCCGATTTGCGTGTTGGTCTTCGGGCGCGGAATCGTGCGTGCGGGACCCGATGGCTTCTTGGTGCGCGGCTCGAGCACGACGATGTCGTCGTCCTCGGGCAGCGTCGGTCCGATCGGCGCGCGCTTGTCCTGCGGCTGCGCCGGCGGTGGCGTGTCGAGCAGCGGCGGGTCGCTCGGTCGCCGACGATCGAGCAAGACCGGCTCGCTATCGGCGCGCGGCGGATGCTCGTGGATGACGACGCCCATGCTGTCGTCGTCGACCTCGATCGTCGCGACCGGCGCGGCGGTGTCGTTGCGCTTCGTCTTGATGCGCAGCTCGCCCGATGCTTCGGGCTGGACCGGCGACGGTGCGAGCGAGTCGTCGATGATGATGCGCGGCGCTTCGTCGACGATGCGAATCGGTCCCGTCGCATTGTCGAGCTCACCTGCGCGCGCCGCGAGCTCCGGCGGATCGGTCTTTGCCTTGCGCCGGCGCGCGACGAGCTTGAGCGGACCGGTCGGATCTTCGGAGGTCGACGACGATGCGGTCGGGTCGGGGTCGTCGGCCTCCATCGTGATCACAGGCTGGTCGTCCTCGCCGTAGATCTCTTCTTCCTCGACGACGGGCTTGATCGATTGCGCGCGTGGACCACGCGCCACGCGAATCTCGCCGGAGATGCTGCGCGCGCGGGGTTGCGGCGTGCCGTCGGTGGCCTCGGGCTCGGTAACACGCTCCGCACCGTCGGGCGGCGGCAGATCGAGCTCGCCGCTGTTCGGCCGGACCGCGTTGATCGGACCGGTCACCGGCGGAATGCCGCGGTGCCTCGTCGCATCGACGCGTCCGGTCAGTCCCTTCTGCCGCGGCAGACGCTCGACCGGCGCGGGCGCGGGCTCGGGCTTCGGGTCGTTCCCGCCCTGGATCAACTGATTGCCGAGCGCGGTGAGGTGACCGTAGTAATGCGCGAGGCACCACGCGATCTGCATCTGCGTCGCGCAGGCGCGCACGACGTACGCGCCGGTGAAGAAGGCAATCTCGTCGAC
Source organism: Myxococcota bacterium (assembly GCA_030857175.1). Taxonomy (GTDB): domain Bacteria; phylum Myxococcota_A; class Polyangia; order Haliangiales; family Haliangiaceae; genus JABFXX01. Next base: position 193,507 of record JALZOJ010000002.1, read on the forward strand.
GGCGTGTCGATCCGACGGATCGCTCATCGCGACGGTGAGGTTGTTGTCGGCATCGAGCGAGACGGGAATCGCGCGGAGCTCGATCGCCATGTCACTCGGAATCGCGGCGACCACCTTGATCGGCAGCCGCGCGAGCGAGTTCGGGTTGACCTTCGGGACGAGCAGCCGCGACTGATAGAAGTCGGTCAGGTCGTCATCTTCGATCGCGCCGCCGATGACGAGCTGTTCGCCGATCGTCCCGCCCAGTTGCTCGACCTTGACGCGTGCGTCATCGAGGGCGGTAGAAGACACCAGCCCAGACCGAACCAGAAGCGCACCCGCGTCATCTGCCATGCAGAGGGTCGGGACAAACCCGCGCCCGTCGGCGATCATGTCGATAGCGCGCCCGCTATGTCAACGAACCCGCGGACCTACCTGGACTTCAATGCGACGGCCCCGATCGTCCCGGCCGCACGCGAGGCAATGACCGCTGCCCTTGCATTGGTCGGCAACCCCTCCAGCATCCACGCAGAGGGCCGCCGGATGCGGGATCTGGTCGAACGGGCGCGAAACGAGGTCGCCGGGCTGTTCGGGCGCCCCCGCGAGGAGATCGTCTTCACGAGCGGGGGTACCGAGGCCAACGCGCTTGGTGTCCTCGGCCTGGCGGCGGTTGTCGAGCAGCGCGGCGAGCCGCGCATCGTCGCCACGACCCCGATCGAGCACCCGTCGCTGAAGGGCGCGGTGGAGAGCCTCAGGACCCGTGGCTGGCGGGTCCAGTACGAGGTCGCCGGTGCCAGCTTGGTCGCGATCGGCGTGGTCAATCACGAGCTCGGGACGATCGCGGAGCTGCCCGACCGGACCGCGAACGTGCTGGTCCACGTCGACGCCGTGCAGGCCGCCGGCAAGCTCGATCTGTCGACGATCGATGCGGACTCGATCGCGATCAGCGCGCACAAGATCGGCGGCCCACAAGGCATCGGGGCACTCGCGATCTCCGACGACGAAGGCTTACCGGTCCTCGACGGTGGACACCAGGAGCGCGGGCGGCGACCCGGCACCGAGAACGCGCTCGGCATCATCGGATTTGCCGCGGCAGCGTCGGCGATCGACCTCGCGACCTGGCCGGTCGTCGCGGCGCTCGGCGAGCGGCTCGAGCGCGGCCTGCTCGCGATCGACAGCGTGCGCATCAACGGCGCTGATCGGCCGCGGATCGGCGGAACGGTCAACGCAGCGTTCGCACGCGCGCTCGGCGAGTCGATCGTCGTCGCGCTCGATCTCGAGGGCGTCTCGGTCTCGACGGGCGCGGCGTGCACCTCGGGCTCGGTACAGCCGAGCGCGGTGTTACTCGGCCTCGGCCATTCGGTCGAGGAAGCACGCTCGGCCGTTCGCTTCAGCCTCGGTCGCTCGACCACGCAGGCCGAGATCGATCGCGTGCTGTCGGTCGTGCCCGCGATCGTCCAGCGCGCGCGCCGTCACCGCGTCTAGCTGGCGCAGGTTTCGCGGTGCTTGCTGAGCCCCGCGGAGAACGGGCGGCCGCAGCGCTCGCACGGCGTGCAGCACGCCACCATGTGTTTCATCCAGCCCTGCGGATGGGCGTGGCACTCGCAGGCGCAAAGCGTGGGTTCACCGTCGTCGTGGAGCGACCGTGGAGCGCGGGGCATGGGGGGCAATATGTCAGAACCATGAATGTTTTGACAGACGGGTGGTCTCCTTGACGCCCTCTGTAACAGCGGGGTATCCCCACGTCATGCGTGACGTCGTCATCGTCGGTGCTGCGCGCACCGCAATCGGCAGTTTTCTCGGTTCTCTCGCGAGCGTCCCGGCGCCCAAGCTCGGCGCCACGGCGATCAAGGCCGCGCTCGAACGCGCCGGTGTTGCCGCGAGCGACGTCCAGCTCGTGCACATGGGCAACGTGCTGCAAGCGGCGGTCGGTCAAGCGCCCGCGCGCCAGGCGCTGCGCTTCGCGGGACTGCCCGACAGCGTGCCCGCGGTGACGGTCAACAAGGTCTGCGGCTCGGGCCTCGAAGCCGTGCTCGGTGCCGCGCGCGCCATCGCGCTCGGCGAGATCGACATCGCCGTCGCCGGCGGCATGGAGTCGATGTCAAACGCACCGCACGCGATGCGCGGCCTGCGTAACGGCGTCAAGATGGGCGCGGTCGACAGCGTCGACGTCATGGTGCACGACGGCTTATGGGATCCGTACTCGAACCAGCACATGGGCAACTGCGCCGAGCTGTGCGCGAAGGAAAAGAACATTCCGCGCACCGCGCAGGACGAACACGCGGCCGAGAGCTATCGCCGCGCACTCGAGGCGACGAAGTCGGGCGCGTTCAAGAACGAGATCGTCGCGGTGAAGATCGCGGACAAGAAGGGTGAGATCTCCGTCGACGTCGACGAGGAGCCGGGTCGCGGCAACATCGAGAAGCTGCCGACGCTGCGCACCGCGTTCCAGAAGGACGGCACCGTCACGGCGGGCAACGCATCGTCGCTCAACGACGGCGCGGCCGCGCTCGTGCTGATGTCCGCCGACGAGGCGAAGAAGCGTGGCGTCAAGGTCCTCGCGAAGCTCGTGTCGTGGGGCTACCACGCGCAGGCGCCCGAGTGGTTCACCACCGCTCCCGCAGGCGCGATCACGAATGCCCTGAAGAAGGCCGGCTGGGACGCGAAGAAGGTCGACCTCTGGGAGATCAACGAGGCGTTCTCCGTCGTGTCGGTCGCGAACAATCAGATGCTGGGCCTCGACCCGGCGAAGGTGAACGTGTGGGGCGGCGCGGTCGCCCTCGGTCACCCGATCGGCGCATCCGGTGCGCGCGTGCTCGTCACGCTGCTCCACGCGATGGTCGCGAAGAATGCGAAGACCGGCGGCGCGTCGCTGTGCATCGGCGGCGGCGAAGGAATCGCGCTGCTGGTGGAACGTCCGTGAGCGAAGTGAAATCGGTCGGCGTCGTCGGCGCCGGCCAGATGGGGCAGGGCATCGCGCAGGTGGCCGCGCAAGCGGGCCTCGACGTCGTGATCGTCGACGCGGCGCCTGACTTCGCGAAGATCGGCATCGGCAAGATCAAGAAGACGCTCGACCGGCTCGTCGAGAAGGGCAAGCTCGACGCGGCGGCGCGCGACGCGACGATGTCGAAGCTCAAGGCCGGCCAGCGCCACCAGGACTTGTTCGACTGCGATGTCGTGATCGAAGCGGCGCCCGAGAAGGAGGAGCTGAAGCTCTCGATCTTCAAGTCACTCGGCGAGGTCTGCAAGGACGACGCGATCCTCGCATCGAACACGTCCTCGATCTCGATCACGAAGATCGCGGCGGCGAGCGGCCGGCCCGATCGCGTGATCGGCATGCACTTCATGAATCCGGTGCCGCTGATGAAGCTCGTCGAGATCGTGCGCGGTCTGCCGACGAGCCAGGCGACCTACGAGACGGTCACCGCGCTCGCGAAGCGGTTCGGCAAGACCACGATCGGCGCGCGCGACATCCCCGGCTTCATCGTCAACCGGATGCTCATCCCGCTCCTCAACGAAGCCTGCTACGGGCTCTACGAGGGACTGGGCACGGCGGCCGACATCGACACCGGCGTCAGGCTCGGCCTCAACCACCCGATGGGTCCACTCGAGCTCGCCGATCTGATCGGCCTCGACACGTGCCTCGCGATCGCAGAGGTGCTGCACCGCGAGCTCGGCGACGACAAGTACCGCCCGTGTCCGCTGCTCCGACAGTACGTCGCGGCGGGCTGGCTCGGCCGGAAGGTGAGCCGCGGCTTCTACGAATACGACCCGCAGGGCCAGAAGAAAGCGTGAGCGAGATGAGCTACGAAGCGTTCGAAACGATCAAGGTTGTCGTCGACGGTGCGATCGCCACGCTCATGATCAATCGCGAGGCCGCGCTCAACGCGCTGTCGAGCCAGGTCATCGCGGAGCTCACGCACATCGCCGGCGAGCTCGAGATCTCGGGGGACGTGCGCTGCGTGATCCTCACCGGCGCGGGCGAGAAGGCGTTCGTCGCCGGCGCTGACATCGCCGAGATGCAGGGGCTCTCGCCGCTGCAGGCGCAGGCGTTCGCCGAGATGGGTGGTGCGCTCGGCACCGCGATCGAGACGAGCGAGAAGGCGTGGATCGCGGCGGTCAACGGCTTCGCGCTCGGCGGTGGCTGCGAGCTCGCGCTCGCGTGCGACTTCATCCACGCGAGCGAGCAGGCGAAGTTCGGCCAGCCCGAAGTGAAGCTCGGCGTGATTCCCGGGTTCGGCGGCACGCAGCGGTTGCCCCGGCGCGTTGGAGTTTCGAAGGCGAAAGAGCTCTGCATGACGGGCGACGTGATCAACGCGAGCGAGGCGCTGCGCATCGGGCTCGCGGATGCGGTGTGGCCGCACGCGGAGCTGATGACGAAGGTGCGGGACCTCGCCACGCGGATCGCGGCGAACGGCCCGCTCGCCGTGGCCGAGTGCAAGCGGCTCATCCACCAGGGCCAGTCGACGTCGCTCGAGACCGCGCTCGCCATGGAGCAGCGTAGCTTCGGGCTCCTGTTCTCGACGCAAGATCAACGCGAAGGCATGAGCGCGTTCCTCGCGAAGCCGAAGCGCGCCGCGCAGTTCAAAGGACAATAAGTCGTGGACTTCAAGCCAACGGAAGAGCAGCTCGCGGTCCAGCAGACCGCGCGCGACTTCGCGACCAACGAGGTGCTGCCGAAAGCCGCCGAGATCGATCGCGAGCATCGTCATCCGACGGAGCTCGTGAAGCGCATGGCCGAGCTCGGCTTCCTCGGCATCGCCATCCCGGAGGAGTGGGGCGGGTCGGGCTTCGATAACGTCTCCTACGTGCTCGCGATGGAGGAAATCTCGCGGGCGTGCGCGTCGACGGGCGTGATCATGTCCGTCAACAACTCGCTTGTCTGCGATCCGATCTATCGGTTCGGCACCGACGCGCAGAAGCAGGAGTGGTTGACCCCGCTCGCGAGCGGCAAGCTGCTCGGCTGCTTCGCGCTCAGCGAGCCCGAGGCCGGCAGTGATGCAGCCGCGCAAAAGACCACGGCCGTGAAAGACGGCGACGGCTGGCTGATCCAGGGCACGAAGAACTGGATCACGAACGGTCCGGTCGCCGACGTCTGCGTGTTGTTCACGATGAACGACAAAGCCGCCGGTCACCGCGGCATCACCGCGTTCATCCTGCCGATGAAGACCAAGGGCGTGCGTGTCGGCCAGCCCGACGACAAGCTGGGCATCCGCGGCAGCAAGTCGTCGCAGATCTTCCTCGACGACGTGCACCTCGCCGACGCGCAGCGCCTCGGCGAGGTCGGCCAGGGCTTCCGCGTCGCGATGTCCACGCTCGATGGCGGGCGCATCGGCATCGCCGCGCAAGCGCTCGGCATCGCGCGCGCGTGCCTCGACGATTCGATCGGGTACGCGCAACAGCGCCGCACGATGGGCAAGCCAATCGCGCAGCATCAGGCGATCGCCTTCAAGCTCGCCGACATGGCGACCGAGATCGACGCCGCGCGTCTGCTCGCGCTCCGAGCCGCGTGGCTCAAGGACAACAAACATCCGTACGGCAAGGAAGCGTCGATGGCGAAGCTCTACGCGAGCGACATCGCGAACAAGGCCGCGCGCGAGGCGATCCAGATCTTCGGCGGCAACGGGTACGTGACCGAGTTCCCCGTCGAGCGTCACTTTCGCGACGCGAAGATCACCGAGATCTACGAAGGCACGAGCGAGATCCAGCGACTGGTGATCGCTGGTTATCTGACCAAGGGCCAATAGGAGAGCAAATGTCGAAGACGCTATTCATCGTGGTTGTCGCGCTGTGTGCATGTGGTGGCGGCAAGAAGAAGGAAGACACCACGGGGGGTGGCGTCACGATCGATCCCAACGCGACCTCCGGTGACACCACCGATCGCAGCGGCAGCATGATCCCGCCCGAGAAGATGGACGAGATCACGCGGCTCCTCGATCGCAAGCGGCCGACGGTCTCGCGCTGCCTGACCATGGTCGTCGACAATCAGGAGCTGCCGAAGGGCTCGCGCGGCAAGATGACGCTCGGCATCACGATCTCGCCGAGCGGCAAGGCGTCGAAGGTCGCGGTGATCAAGAGCACGCTCGAGTCGAAGAAGCTCGAGGAGTGCGTGATCGGAAAGATCAACGAGATCGACTTCCCGCAGATCCCGAGCCAGTACGAGACGACGTACGCGTACGCGTTCGAGGCCATCCAGTAATGACAAAGGGCAGTATCGCGCTCGTCGTGCTCGCTGCGTGCGGTGGCTCGTCGCCGCCGGCGAAGAAGGCGGAGCCGCAGCCGCTGCAGCGCACGCGCATTCCGATCGAGGAGCCTGAAGACGAGGGCCCGCAGGACGGCGTGCAGATCCAATCGACAAAGGGCCGCATGGAGCTGGCCACGATCGAGGCGGGCATCGAGCCGCACAAGCAGACGCTGATGGATTGCTACATGTCGCGGGTCGGCAAGCGGAAGTGGCTCGGCGGGCGCGTGTCGCTGCACTGGGAGATCAACAAGGGCGGCGAGATCACAAAGGTCTTGCTCGCCGAGAGCGACCTCGGCTCGTGGCCGATCGAGAAGTGCCTGATCGAGACCGCGCGTGCCGCGACGTTCGGCAAGCCCGTCGGTGGCGACGCCGATTTCTCGATCCCGCTCGACTTCAGCGCGAAGGGCCGGATGGCGTCGTGGGATGAGGACCAGGCGCTGCGCGCCGTCGGTGGTCAACTCGCGTCGCTCGACGAGTGCGTGCATCCCGACAGCGCCGGCAAGAAGACGAAGGCCAAGAAGAAGAACGGCAACGGCAACGGCAAGCGGCTGACTCTGCCCGACGACGTCGTCGTCACGATGTACGTCGGTCCCGGCGGCAAGGCGCAGTCGATCGGCTTCTCGTCGACAAAGTCGCAGATCGATGACGCGTGGGCGGAGTGCGCGGAGAAGCTCGCGATGGGGTGGCGGCTGACGGACCCCAGAGGCGTGATCGCGAAGCTCGCGATCCGCTACCGAGCGAACTGATGGACTTCAAGGCCACCGAAGAACAGCTGCTGGTCCAGCGCACCGCGCGGGACTTCGCGGATCGCGTGCTGTTGCCGAAAGCCGCCGCGCGTGACCTCAGCGGCGAGTTCCCGGTGGCCGAGCTGAAGGAGCTCGCGGACCTCGGCATGCTCGGCATCTCCGTCCCCGAGGAGCTCGGCGGGGCGGGCGCGGGCACGATCGCCTATTCGCTCGCGCTCACCGAGCTCGCGCGGGGCGATGCCGCGGTCGCGGTCGCGACGTCGGTCACGAACATGGTCGCGGAGCTGATCGCGACCTACGGCAACGACGCGCAGGTGAAGCACTGGGTGCCGCGCATCATGAGCGGCGAGATGGTCGCGGGGGCGTTCGCGCTCAGCGAGCCCGAGGCCGGCTCCGACGCCGCCGCGATGCGCACCGCCGCGACAAAGACCGCGAATGGCTGGTCGCTCACCGGCACGAAGCAATGGATCACGAGCGGCGATCACGCGGGCGTGATGGTCGTGTGGGCGGTCACCGATCCGACGCTGAAGCACAAAGGCATCACCGCGTTCATCGTGCCCGGCAAGTCCAAGGGCCTCTCGGTCGCGCGGCTCGAGGAGAAGCTCGGGCTCCACGGCAGCTCGACCGCACAGCTCGTGTTCGAAAGCGTGGAGGTCGGCGACGACGCCATCCTCGGCGGGCTCGGCAATGGCTTCGCGCTCGCACTCGCCGCGCTCGACGGTGGACGCATCGGAATCGCGTCGCAAGCGGTCGGCATCGCGCGCGCCGCACTCGACGCCGCGGTCACCTTCGCGAAGGACCGCAAGTCGTTCGGCCAGGAGATCATCAAGCACCAGGCCGTCGCGATCATGCTCGCCGACGCGGCGACGTGGCTCGATGCCGCGGCGCTGATGACGCTGCGCGCCGCGCACGCGAAGCAATCGAAGCAGCCGTTCTCGCAGCAGGCCGCGATGGCGAAGCTGTTCGCGAGCGAGCACGCCTGGAAGATCTGCGACATCGCGCTGCAAGTGCACGGCGGCTACGGCTACGTGCGTGACTTTCCCGTCGAGCGCGCGCTGCGCGATGTTCGCGTGACCCGTATCTATGAAGGCACGAGCGAGATCCAGCGCCTCGTCATCGCGCGTAACCTCCTGAGGTAACCATGTCCGATCGCAAGCTCCGCATCCTCGTCGCAAAACCCGGTCTCGACGGTCACGACCGTGGCGCCAAGGTCGTCGCGCGCGCTCTCGCCGACGCCGGCTACGAGGTCGTGTACACGGGACTGCACCAGACGCCCGAGATGATCGCGGCCGCCGCGGTGCAAGAGGCCGTCGATGCCGTCGGGCTCTCGATCATGTCGGGCGCGCACATGACGCTGTTCCCCGCAGTGATCGATGCGCTGAAAGCGCGGGGCGTCGCCGACGTCGTCGTGTTCGGCGGCGGCATCGTTCCGAAGGACGACATGCCGAAGCTCGCTGCGATCGGCGTCGCGAAGATCTTCACGCCGGGTGCGAGGACGAACGAGATCATCGAGTGGATCGAGTCGTATCTGCGTCCCAAGGTTGCTTGATGCGCGGGCTGTGGCTCGCCGTGGTTGCTGCCTGCAGCGGCCCGAAGACTCAGACGGCCACGCCGCCGAATCCCGGCAGCGGGACCGTCACGGCGCCACTCGATGCGCCCGAAGCGAGCCAAGACGAGCGGCTCGCCGCGATCCAGAAGGCGATGAACGAGCTCGACGAGGCGGCGCAGCACTGCTGGGCACTCGCCGCGACGGAGCGGTTCGACATCGAGGGTGACGTCGAGGTGATGGTCGACATCTCGGCGACGGGTGCGAAGACGCAGGTGATGCGCGACACCACGCGCAACAGCAAGCTGCTCGCGTGCGTGAGCGACTTGCTCGGGAAGTACAAGTGGGCGCCGCCACTGCACGGGCAGGCGATCCAGCTGCCGTTCAAGTTCCGCTCGCCCGGTGGGCAGAACACGATCGATCGAAACCTCGTCCCGTGGAACGGGCAGGGCAAGGTCTCGGTCGCCGTGCTGCTCGACGAGAACAACACGGCGAACGCGCAGGTCTCGATGGTCGAGATCGCGCTGCAGGCCGGCGGCTCGACGGGCATGCGCGTCGCCGAACGCGCCGAGCTCTGGTACTTCCTCGGGCCCGCGACGGTGAACAAGAAGCCGGTCGCGGCGGGCGACATGATGTTCGTCCCGATGCAGGTCGCGCGCGATGTCGCGGCGCCGAACGCCGACGTGCACGCCGTGATCGTGCTCGCGCCGGGCGGACGCGAGGGCAGCGCGCGTGCGGGTGCGTTGCCGACGCGGGAGCTCGGTGGTGTGCAGAGTGCGGGCGGGCCGGTGATGTTGCCGGCCGCGAAGGCGAAGAAGTATGGCCCGGTCACGCTCATCGCGGAGGCCGCGACGACGAAGTCGCCGCTCGTCGCGGGCGGCATCATCGAGCTCGCGAACGGCGCGACCGTGCCGGAGCACGTGCATGAAAAGGAGACCGAGCTGGTCTACGTGCTTTCGGGATCGGGAACGATGACCGTCGGCGGCGTGAAGCTCGCGGTGACCCCGACGTCGGTGGTGCAGATTCCGCCGAAGACGAAGCACGCCTTCACCGCGACGGCCGACGTGCGCGCCGTCCAGTTCTACGCGCCTGCAGGCCCGGAGCAGCGCTTCAAGGCGAACACGAAATGAGCATCGAACCGATCTTGAACGGCGAAGTCCGCGCAGCAGCGCGGCTGATGCGCGACCTCGACGATCGCCGCCCCGACGCGATCGCCACGCTGAAGGCGCTGTATCCGCACACGGGCAAGGCATACCTCGTCGGCATCACGGGCAATCCCGGTGCGGGTAAATCGACGGTCGTCGATGCGCTCATCGCGCATTACCGCGCCGCCGGTGAGCGCGTCGGTGTCGTGTGCGTCGATCCGACGTCGCCGTTCTCCGGCGGCGCGATCCTCGGCGATCGGATTCGCATGCAGCGGCACGCGCTCGATCCGGGCGTGTTCATCCGCAGCCTCGCGACACGCGGTCACCTCGGCGGACTGTCGCGCTCGACGTTCGACGTCGCGCACGTCCTCGATGCGATGGGCTACGAGCGCGTGCTGATCGAGACCGTCGGCGTCGGGCAAGACGAGGTCGACATCATGAAGGCCGCGCACACGACGGTCGTCGTCACGGTGCCCGGCCTCGGCGATGACATCCAGGCGATCAAGTCGGGCCTGCTCGAGGTCGCCGACGTGCTCGTCGTCAACAAGGCCGACCGTGAGGGCGCCGACCGCACCGAACGCGACCTCTTGCACATGCTCGATCTGCGCGCGACCGGCGAGCGCAAGGAGGTCGAGATCGTGAGAACGATCGCGACACGTGGCACCGCTGACGGATCCGGAATCACGGAGATGGCGGCGGCCGTCGAGCGTCACCGCGGCCGTGCGTGGAGCGGGCCGGGGGCGGCGGAACGCGCCACCGCGCGGGCGACGGCGCATCTTGCAGAGCTCGTCCGAGCACTTCTCGCAGATCGCGCTACACGCGCGATGGCGGCACGTGGTGGGCTCGGCGAGATCGCGCAAGCGCTCGTCGACCATCGTGCCGACCCGTGGACCGTCGCTGACGAGCTCGTGAGCGCGCTGTAGGTGTAGCGGCTATCACGGCCGAGCTCGTTTCTGGTTCCTCGTCGAGGGCGGATGCTACTATCGGTTTCACCTCATCCGTACCGAGGTACTTATGACTGACTTACGCATGCGTTTGGGAGCGCTGATCGTGGCGCTCGTTTCGGGCTGTGGCCTCATCAGCTCCGACGTCACCAACTTCAACCTCGATCTGCCCGACAAGAAGTTCACGATCGACACGATGAGCTGGAACGTCGATCAGCAGCGAGCCGGCCTCGTGCTGGACACGATGTGCAGCGCGAGCAGCCAGTGCATGGCCGCCGCCGAAGCCGCGTGCGCGATGGACTGCTCGGGCACGTGCAACGCGCAATCGCGCTGCGCGATCAACCTCGACGTCGGTCTGCACACGAGCATCAACCTCCTCATGGAGAAGCCGGAGCTGCAGCAGATCAACGACAAGGCGGTGATCGAGGTCGAGATCGATGACCTGCTCTACGTCGTGGAGCAGAACACGCTCAACGTCGCGACGCCGGAGATGGGCATCTACGTCGCGCCGATGTCCGTCATGGATCCGATGGACCCCATGGCGAAGAAGATCGGCACGATCCCGCCCGTCGCACCGGGCATGACGACGCCGAGCCCGCAGAAGATGACCTTCACGAGCGACGGCCGCGCGAACCTCACGGCGGCGATGGGCAACTTCAAGACGCCATTCAACGTGATCGTCGGCTCGACGCTGACGATGACAAGCGGCATGCCCATCCCGTCGGGTCGCCTCGACGCGCTCATTCGCATCCGCGCGCACGCCGGGATCTAGCGCCCTCAACGAACGCGAAGTGCGTTCTGTTTCTGTGGCGCCGCGTGTGGACGAGCCGCGTGTTCGCGCACCCACATGCGCCCACAAATGGCCGCAGCGACTGCGGGAGCCGCGTGGCACGTCCGATGCTGAAGTGATTCCTCGTCGAAAGAAGGAATCTCAAATGAAGTCTCAACTCGCTTTTGTCTTGTTTGCTTTTGCTATGGGCTGCGGCGGTGGCAAGGAGAAGGCCACGCCCGTCGAGAAGTCGGAGACCGTTGTCGTCAAGGACGTCTTCGAGCCCGACATCGATGTCGAAGAGAAGCCGATCAAGAAGACCGAGGCCGTCTCCGAGGTCGCGCCGCTGCCGAAGACGTACGCCGAGGCGTTCGAGCTCGGCAAGGCACTGGTCGACAAGGGCGAGCACCCGCGCGCCCGCGAGATCCTCGAGGTCGCCGCGAAGCTCGAGAAGAAGAAGGCCGACCCGCATATCGAGCTCGCCCGCTCGTACATCGCCACGAGCGAGCGCGCGAACGCGATCAAGTCCGCGAACAAGGCCGTCAAGCTCGCGCCCGAGTCGAGCCAGGCCTACAACACGCTCGGTCGCGCGGAGCTGCTCCGCCACAACTACGAGAACGCGATCGAGGCGTTCCGTCAGTCGACGGAGCTCAACGAGGGCAACGTCTGGGCGTGGAACAACCTCGGCTTCACGTACCTCACGCTCAAGAAGTACGACGAAGCGATCACGGCGCTCACCGAAGCCACGAGCCGCAAGGGGGCCCAGGGCTACATGTTCAACAACCTCGGCACCGCGTACGAGCACATGGATCAGCTCGACGAAGCGCGCGAGGCGTTCGAGAAAGGTGGCGAGCTCGGCTCGGTCGCCGCAACGTCGAGCCGCAAGCGCCTCGAGGGTGTCGATACGATCGTCGTCGTCGTGAAGGACGAGCCCAAGGTCGAGGTGAAGCCCGGCGAGGAGATGAAGGTCGACGTGAAGGAGTTCGAGCACTCCGAGCCGATGCCTGACCCGGAGATCGCGCCGGAGGTGACCGAGGAGCCTGTGGTCGAGGAGCCGAAGGTCGAGGAGCCGAAGGTCGAAGAGTCGGGTGTCGACGCGAAGGTCGATGTCGAGACGAAGACCGAGGACGTCGACGACGAATTCAAGGGCGACGACGTCGCGCCCGTCGCGCCGATCCTCTAGCGCGTTCGTTCGTTCGTTCGTTCGTTCGTTCGTTCGCTGTCACCGCTCGCGCCCCAGCAATTGGGTCACAGAGCCACAGAGCCACAGAGCAGAGATCTTTTTACGGTGAGTGGCGTGTGCTGTTGGTCTCTCCCCCGCAAGCAGCATTGCGATCGACGCACGAAGCGCACCCCAAAAAAGATCTTCTCTGTGGCTCTGTGGCTCTGTGACCCGCTCGCCTGCGAAGTTCGATTTGCTTAGCCTCGTTTCTTAACGCGACGGCTGGTACTCGCCGAAGCGCTTGCGCAAGACATCCGCGATCTCGCCGACCGTCGCCATCGCCTTCACGGCGGCGACGATGGGGCCGACGAGGTTCGCGGTGCCTTGCGCGGCATCGTCGAGCGCGGTCAACGCGCGCGTGTGTTCTGTGGCATTGCGCCGCGTGCGCACGGCGCGGACGCGGGCGACCTGATCGGCCTCGAGTTGCGGGTCGATCGTGGCGACCGGGACCGGATCTTCTTCGGCCATCACGAAGTCGTTCACGCCGACGACGATCCGCTCCTTCTTCTCGACCGCGACCTGGTGCTCGTAGGCGCGGCGCTCGATCTCCCGCTGCGGGAAGCTCTGCTCGATCGCGCGGACCATGCCGCCGAGTTGTTCGATCTTCGCGAAGTACTCCCCGACGCGGCGTTCGATCTCGGCGGTGAGCGCCTCGACGGCGTACGAGCCCGCAAACGGGTCGATGAAGTCGGCGACGCCCGACTCGTGCGCCACGACCTGCTGCGTGCGCAGCGCGATGCGCGCGGCTTCCTCGGTCGGGAGGCCGAGCGCCTCGTCGTACGAGTTCGTGTGCAGCGACTGCGTGCCACCCATGACGGACGCGAGCGCTTGCACGGTGACCCGCACGACGTTCACGAGCGGCTGCTGGGCCTGCAAAGTGACGCCGGCGGTCTGCGAGTGGAACCGCAGCATCTGCGACTTCGGGTTCTTCGCGCCGAAGCGGTCGCGCATGATCTTCGCCCATAGCGATCGCGCGGCGCGGAACTTCGCGACCTCTTCGATGAAGTTGTTGTGCACGTTGAAGAAGAACGAGAGGCGCGGCGCGAACTCGTCGACGTCGAGGCCCGCGGCCTTCGCTGCTTCGACGTACGCGATGCCGTCGGCGAGCGTGAACGCGACCTCCTGGACCGCATCGCTGCCGGCCTCGCGGATGTGATAGCCGCTGATCGAGACCGTGTTCCACTGCGGCACTTCGCGCGCGCAGTAGCTGAAGACGTCGGTGATGATCCGCATCGACTGCGCGGGCGGATAGATGTACGTGCCGCGCGCGATGTACTCCTTGAGGATGTCGTTCTGAATCGTGCCGCGCAGATCCTTCGGCGAGACGCCCTGCTCCTCGCCGACCGCGACGTAGAGCGCGAGGAGCGTGGCGGCCGTCGCGTTGATCGTCATCGACGTCGAGACGTCGCCGAGCGGGATGCCGTCGAAGAGGACGCGCATGTCGTCGAGCGAGTCGATCGCGACGCCCACGCGGCCGACCTCGCCGCGGGCCATCGCGTGATCGGAGTCGCGGCCCATCTGCGTCGGGAGGTCGAACGCGACCGAGAGACCCTTGCCGCCTTGTGCGAGCAGATACTTGTAGCGGCGGTTCGACTCGGCCGCCGTGCCGAAGCCCGCGTACTGGCGCATCGTCCAGAACTGGCCGCGATACATCGTCTCCTGCACGCCACGCGTGAACGGAAACTGACCGGCGCGCACGGGCGGCTCGCTCGGCGCATCCGCGGGCTCGTAGGCGCCCTTGATCTCGATGTCGGCGTCGGTGGCGAACTTCGCCTTGCGGAGCTTCTTACTCACGAGCCGTGTGTAGCAGAGATCCGCTACTATCGAGGCGTGGTCCGCTCCTTCGCAACGATCGTGTTCATCGGTGTCGCCGCCGCGGCTGGCATCTACGTCGGAACCAAGAAGACCGTGATCGCCGGCGAGGTCATGGCCGCGAACATGCTCGAGCAGGTGAAGGAAAAGGGCGTCTCGAAGATCACGTGTGACGAGAAGATTCCCGTCGGCATCGAAGGCGCCGTGTTCAAGTGCGACTTCAACGGCAACGACGGCTCGACCGCGCGCTTCGAATACACGATGAACCGCGCGGGCGCGCTGTCCGCGAACCTCCTCGAATCGACGGGGCCGAAGTGATGCGCGCGATCGCAGCGCCCCGGGAGGGGCGCGCGGTGATGATCGTCCTCGGTGCGCTCCTGGCCGCGTGCGGCGGTGGTCAGAAGGAAGTCGCCGTCAAAGGTGAAGACAGCGACCTGATCAAGATCGCCGGCGACTGGGAAGGCGAATACCAGGGTCGCGACAGCGGTCGCAAAGGCCCGGTGACGTTCTCGCTGCAACTCGGCCGTCACACCGCCGAGGGCGAGGTGTTCATGGGCGGCCAGACGCCGCTCAAGATCCAGTTCATCGCGATCGATGGCGGTCAGCTGAAGGGCACGATCGCGCCGTACACCGATCCGAACTGCGCGTGCGAAGTCTCGACGAGCTTCCTCGGCACGCTCTCGAACGACAGCGTGTCGGGCACATTCGAGACCAGCGTGCAGGGCACCGTGCAGGTCGGCACGTGGTCCGTGCGCCGCAAGAAGTAGTCAGCGCCGGCCGCGACGCCGGGTGACGAGCGCGAGCAACACGAATGCGAGCGCGCCGAAGCTACCGCCGCCCGTGGTCGAGCAGCCGCCGTCGTCGTCCTTTGGCTCGGGCTCGGGCATCGGCTCGGGCATCGGCTCGGGCTCTGGCTCGGGCTCCGGCATCGGATCGGGCGACGCAGCCATCACGCCGTCGATGAACGCGAGCTCCGCGGGGACGAGCGACCAGATGCCCCAGCTATCACTGCAGTCCTGGCCGGTGCCACCCGAGGTCACGCCGACGACCTCGAGCTGCCCGCCGCCGACATCGATGAACGTCGGCCCGCCGCTATCGCCGTAGCAGCCGCCGCCGTCCATCGGCGAGAAGCAGAGGACCTTGGCGTTGTTGATCGCGGGGTCGCCGGTCATCGCGCAGTCGGCGTTGCTCTCGGAGAGCTTGCGGAGGATACCGCCGCCGTTGCCCAGATCGTCGGTGACGCCGTAGCCGACCTGCTTGACCGCGGTGTTGAACGCGATCGGCGTGCGATGGATCGGCGTGACGGGACGATCGATCGGCGTCGCGAGCTTGAGCAGCGCGATGTCCTCGCCCCACTCGTCATCGAAGCCGGGGTGCGCGTGGATCTCGCTGACCTGGACCTGCATGCCGCCGGTCGCGTCGTTGACGTCGAGATCGTCGATGCGGATCTTCACCGCACCCTGCGGGGCGCCTTGCACGCAGTGTGCGGCGGACAGCACCCAGTGCTTGGCGATCAGCGTGCCGGTGCAGAACCAGTTGCCGGCGCTCTGCTCGAGCGCGACGACGGTCGGGAATTCGTTCGCGACGACGAGCGTGCCGCCGATGATCGATTGCGTCTCGGTCGACGTGGAGGTGGAGGGCTCCGTACAAGCAGCCGCGAGGAGGACCAACGGAAAGAGCCTTCGCATGCGCGGATAGTGACCTCAGCCGGCGGTCGCGTTCGCTGACTCGTGCCGACACTCACAGACGCGTAGAGGCGTGATATACGCAGCGCGATGCCGAATTACTCGAAGCTGCACGATCTGATCAGCCACCGCGTCAACATCGAGTACGACACCGGGGCGCGGATCACCGGGTACCTCGCGTCCTGCCAGCCCAGCTCCGGTCCCGTCGAGTTCGCCGTGCTCTCCGATGCGCGCCTCATCGACTCGAAAGGTCGCGTCCTGCGCGAGGCCGCCGAGCTCACGGTGTGCCCGAACGTCCTGACGTCGATCTCGCTCGAAGAAGGCCCGAGCGGTCGCGATCTCAGGTAGCTGCCGTCGAGACGCCGATCGACCCGCCGAACCGGGCGACGAGCACGTCGTCGTGATCATCGGCGTAGGTCGTGACGCGGCGGATCAGCTCGAGCACCTCGCTGCGATCGAGGTCGAGCGTGGAGCGCTCGCCGAGCAGCAGCACTTCATCGCCCTCGGTCGCGAACGCGGCGCCACACAGCTCGCCGTTGAGCTCGAGGAGGTGCTGATGCAGCGCCGGGCGGTCGACCTTCGGGTCGAGGGTCATCACGATCGCGCACACGCGAATGTGCGTGAACTCGGCGCGGTTGAGCAGCACGACGCGCGTGACCGCAGAGCCCTTCGGGATCTCCCACGCGTGCAGCGCGGTCGCGTCCTTGACCCGACTTTTGGGTGCGGGATGACCGATCTCTGCGAGGGCCGCTTCGACGAGCTGGACCGTCGAGGACAGGTTGCTTTCGCGCTGGTTCGCGAACAGTGACGTCACGTCCGTAGCGTACCCGAACTCGCGCTAAGGTTGGCCCCATGGCGGACAGCAAGCTCCGCAAGCTCCGCGTCCCGGCGCTCGCGATGCTCGCCGTCGCGATCGGCGTCCTCGTGATCTGGCTCGTCGGTCGCGGCGCGAAGCCAGTCGCTTCGAAGAGCGGTGGCAGCGGCGGCTCCGGCGCGGCGATCCGCGCACCCGAGGGACCGCGGATCGCGACCGACAGCGGCGTGCGGATCAGCGGCTTCGTGATCGACGGCGCGGGTGCACCGGTCGTCGGCGCCGAGGTCAGCGTGGAGCTCGAGCGCGGCGTGCCCGACAAGTCGCTCTCGATCACGCCCGCGGCCGATGCCGGCGTGGTCGTCGTCGATGCCGGCGTCGCGCCCACGGTTCATGTCTCCGCAGCGACGGCCGCCGATGGCAAGTTCCTCGTCGGTGGGCTCGAGCCAGGACGTTATCGCTTGCGCGTGACCGGCACGGGCCTGTTGCCCGCCGAGGTGCGCTACGTGCCGGTGCCGTCCGACGAGGTTCGCATCGTCGTCGCGCGGCAAGTACGCATCGAAGGCACCGTGGTCGACGGCACCACGCCGGTCGCGAACGCATACGTCGGGCTACGCGGCGAGGCGATCGGCGGCAGCATCGAGACGCGCACCGACGGAAAAGGCGCGTTCCACTTCGCCGATCTCCCGGAAGGCCGCTACCAGCTCTACGCGTGGCAAGGCGCGCTCGCGGCGCGCGCGGTGCGCGTCAATCGGCTCGGCGCGGGACCATTCGCGCCGATCGAGCTGCGCCTCGAGTCAGGCGCGATCGTCGTCGGCAAGGTGCTCGATCGCGAGACCAGCACGGGCCTCGTCGCCGCCGTCGAGCTACGCCCGATCGGCGACGATCAAGCGCCGCGCTACGCACGCAGCGGCGACGATGGCGTGTTTCGCATCGAAGGCGTCCCGCACGGCGAGTGGATCGCCGACGCGTTTGCGCCCGGCTACACGAGCCCCGGCGGCATCGAGCTCGAAGCGGGCAGGGGCATCCCCGAGCTCTCGCTCGTGCGCGGCGGTGCGATCGAAGGCCGCATCCTCGACGGCAACGGTCAGCCCGTCGCCGCGGCGACCGTACGCGCGCTCGGTGTCGGCCAGAACGCGCCCGAGCTGTCGGCGGCCGTCGATCAAGATCGCCTGCGGCGGTTCAGCGGCCGCATGAGTGCGCCCGCACAGGTCGCGTCCGCATTCGGCGCCGACCCGGGCTTCATCCCGCGCGGCGAGCTCGGCGTCACGACCGGGCCGATTCCTCCGATCCCACCGCCGGGCGCGCAGCACGCGACGCGGCAGGCGTCGATCGATGCGACGGCGTTCGTCGGCGAGCCCGAGCCGCTCGTCATCGATCCCGCGCGCGCATCGATCTGGACCACGACCGCCGACGGTCGTTATCGGATCGGGGGCTTGCCCAAGGGCAAGGCCGTCGTACTCGCGCTCGCGACCGGGTTCGCGGAAGGTCGCTCGAAGACGGTCGTCGTCGAGGTCGGTCAGACGATCCCGAACAACGACATCGTCCTCACGCCGGGCACGTTCATCACCGGCAAGGTCACCGACCAGCACGGTGCGCCAGTCGTCGGCGCGCAGGTCAACGCGAAGCCCGAGCTCGGCGCGCCGCTCACCGCATTCAGCGATATCGACGGCATGTACAAGCTCGGCCCACTCGCCGGCACGTTCGATCTCGCCGCGGCCGCGTACGGTCACGGCGATGCGCGCCGCACGATCGATCTACCGGCCGCGAAAGGCAGCACGCCCGACGAGCGCCGCGAAGATCTGACGCTCGTCGTCGCCGACGCGATCCTCGCCGGCACCGTCGACGACGCGACCGGCGCCACCGTCGCGGGCGCGACCGTCGAGCTGATCGGCAACGATATGCGCCGCAGCATCTCCGGCGACGACGGCACGTTCTCGATCGACATGCTCGCCGCCGGCGCGCACCGCGTGCGCATCACGCACCCGGACTATCCGCCGGTCGAGCTCGAGGCATCCGCGTCGACCGGCGCGAAGACCCGCGCGCGCCTGCGCATCCCGCTCGGCGGCGCGATCGAAGGCGTGCTCCTCGACGGCGCGAGCGGCGCACCGATCGCCGGGATGGCGATCGCCGGCGACGGTCCCGGCAACATCACCGCCGAAGCGACGACCGACAAGGCCGGGCTGTGGAAGCTCGGCCCGCTGACGCCCGGCCGCTGGAAGCTCGTCGTCAAGCAGCCGGGCTACCTGTCACTCGTGCACCCGCTCGATGTGCCCGCATCACGCGCGCCCGGCACGACGAGCGTGCGCGACGTTCGCCTCGATCTCGCACGCGGCGCGCTCGTCGGCGGCACCGTGCGCGACGCACGCGGTCAGCGCGCCGCGAACGCGAAGGTCTCGGTCCAGCGCGCCGACGGCACGGGCCCGGTCGTCGACGGTACCACCGACACGCAGGGCGAGTTCCGCATCCACGACTGCCCGACGGGCGAGCTCACGATCACCGCGACGAAGGCCGACGCGACCGGAGTCACGCGCACGCAGATCCGTCCCGGCGACGAGATCCTCTCGCTCGCGATCGATCTCCGCTGAGGAACCTCGCAGCCATGTCGCTGCTGGTGAGCACTCTGGAACCCTGCGTTTGCGACGCGCCTTGGCGACGCCTCAGATCTCGCGGCGTTGCCGTGCGAGATGCGTTGCCCTTTGCCGTGCTTGTTGCGGAGACAGCATGACCAAGCACAAGACCAAGCTTCTCCTCTCGCGCGAAACGATCCTGACGCTACGAGGTGAGGACCTCGACGGCGTGCACGGTGGCGTCACGCCCGGTCTCGCTGTCTCGTCGGCGGTGACCGTACGAGCCTCGGCAGCGACGGTGCGGGTCTCGGCTCGCTTCTGCGCACAGGCGAGCAAGTACGTCGCCGACAAGACCGCCAACATCAGCGTGGAGTCGCCTCCGGTGTCGCCAGTGCGAAGTTGACCGGGTAGGTCTCAACCGCGGTTGCGCGAGCGCATGCGGCCGATGTCGATGATCATCGTCGGCGCGGAGTGCAGCTCTTCGTCGTAGATCGGCCGCGCTGGCTGGCGCGCCGCGCTGGGAATCGGCGGCGGTTGCGTGCGACCACGTGGCTGGCGAGGGCGCGCAGCAGCAGTGACGGGCGGCGGCTGGCTCTGCTGCGGACCGGTCGAGCGGCGGCGCGGACCGTCGTCGAGGATCAGCGTCTTCTGCCCGTGGATGTCGTCGTGCTGCTGCGCCTTCGGCATCGTCGTGAACTGCGAGTCACCCGAGAAGTCGCCGCTGTGCAGGCTGTCGCGGTCGTGGATCTCGCTGTGGATCTCGCTGTGCGACTGCAGCGCGGCGATCGACACCGACGTCGGCTTCGGCTGGAACGGGACCTCGGGCGCGTCGAAGTTCTCGTCGCCGCCCATGAGGTTCTCGCCGACGTCGTCGCTGACGTCGTCGGTGAGCACGTACTCCTCGAGCATGCGGAGCTCGCGCTCGATCTCCTGCGCGAACGACTTGCGGATGAATCGGCCGAGGTGGCTCCGCGAGTAGTTCGGCATGAACTTGCGCAGGAACGCGCGCAGGTCGGTCTCCGCCTCGGCGGCGGTCTGGTAGCGATTCGCGCGCGAGCGCGTGAGGCAGCGATCCGCGATCGCCTCGAGCTCGGGCGGGATGCCGGGCGTCAGCTCGCTGACGGGCCGGTACTTCGCATCGCGCACCTTGATGAGGAGGTCCATCTCGTTCGTCGCGGTGAACGGCGGGATCCGCGTCAGCATCTCGTAGAGACACGAGCCGAGCGAGAACACGTCCGAGCGGTGATCGAGCTTTCTGCCGAGCGCTTGCTCGGGGCTCATGTACTTCACCTTGCCCTTGATGACGCCGGTCTTCGTCGTGACGCGCGAGAGCGTCGCCTTCGCGATGCCGAAATCGCAGAGCTTCACTTCACCGGCGTAGCTGCAGATGATGTTCGAGGGCGAGACGTCGCGATGGATGATGCGCAGCGGGCGATTGCGCGAATCGACGGCGGAGTGGGCCGCGTGCAGCGCGGAGGCAACCTCGCCGCAGATGTACGCGGCGTGCTCCGCCGGAATCGGCTTCTTCTTGGTGCGGCAGCGCTCGAGCACGGTGCGCATGTCCTTGCCGTCGACATGCTCCATCGCGATGAAGTATTCGCCGTGCGCGCGCGCGAACTCGTAGACGCGCGCGATGTTGCCGTGACGGAGGACACTCGCGATCTTGGCCTCGTCGACAAGCATCTGGATGAAGTCGTCGTCCTCGGCGAGGTGTGCGAGCACGCGCTTGACCGCGACGAGGTGAGGCTGCCCCGTGGCGTCGAAGGTCTTGGCTCGATAGATCTCGGCCATGCCACCAAACGCGATCCGGTCGAGTAGGTGGTACCGACCGAGCTGTTGAGCCCTTCTCACCGCTCGTCCAGCGTAGCCTGACGGGTTGTCATCGCATAAGGGGTACATGTCGTACCTGCGTGCGATCTGCCAGAGATCCGCTACTATCTTCAGATGTCTCGCCTTGCGTTGTTTGCCCTCGTCCTGACCGTTGGTTGCTCGAAGTCAGCCGGGACCAAAGAAAAACCCGACGACACGCTCGCGACGACCGGCAACGACCGGGTCGCCGTGCCCGGTGCGAAGGGTGCCCCGACGACGGAAGGCGCGGTCGGCGGCGGCGACGAGAAGCGGTTCCGCTTGCAGCCCGAAGAGGGCGCGCTCGCGATCGAAGCGCCCACGGGCGCGAAGGCCGGCACCGAGACGATCGCGAAGATCGTCGTGACGCCGGGCAGCGAGTTCAAGGTCAACACCGAGTTCCCCACGAAGCTGACGCTCGAGAACGCAGATGGTGTGACGATCGCGAAGGCGACGCTCATCGCGGGTGGCCAGGACAAGGCAAAGGGCGACGCAGAGGTCTTCGAGGAATCCAAGCTCGTGTTCGGCGTCAAGCTCACGCCGGCGAAGAGCGGCAGCTACACGATCAACGGCAGCTTCAAGTTTGCCGTCTGCGATAAAGCCGGGAGCACCTGTCTCGCGAAGAAAGAGCCCATCGTCATTCAGCTACCCGCGCGCTAGTTGGTACCGTCACAGCCGATGGGAACGGAAGCGCCGGCAGACACGGTCAAGGACCTGCTCGTCAGTCTCGGCACGGCAGTGCGCGAGGACTTCACGCGCAACCGCCGCGTCATGTCGTTCGCGGAGTACTTGAACCTCGTCGTCGCCGAGCCTCTTCGCCAGCTGCGCTCGTCGACGCAGTACATCGTCGACTGCTTCGATCACTACGGCAGCGAGACGGTGAAGTATCCGTGGGGCGAGGTTCGCCACTTCAAGCTGTTCGATGCACCGTTCGCCAACGGCGAGGATCGCCTGTTCGGCCAGGAGCACGTGCAGAACACGGTCTATCGCGTGTTGCGCTCGTTCCAGCAGGACGGCCGCCCGAACAAGCTGATCCTGTTGCACGGACCGAACGGCTCTGCGAAGTCGACGTTCATCCGCTGCCTCGGCCGCGCGCTCGAGCACTATTCGACGCTCGACGAAGGCGCGCTGTATCGGTTCTCGTGGATCTTCCCGGCGCAGAAGGCGTCGAAGGGCGGCATCGGGTTCGGTGGCATCGCGGGCCAGCAGAACCTCGAGACGATCGATTCGTTCGCGTACCTCCCCGACGAGATGGTCGATGCGCGCGTCGGCGACGAGCTACGCGACCATCCGCTCCTCTTGATCCCGCAAGACGAGCGCATCCGCCTCGTCGACAAGGTGCTCGTCCCCGAGGCGAAGCGCCTGACGCAGCTCAGCGACTACCTGCGCACCGGCTCGCTCTCACCGAAGAACCGCGCGATCTACGACGCGCTGCTCGCGAGCTATCACGGCGACTACCTCCAGGTGTTGCGCCACGTGCGCATCGAGCGCTTCGAGATCTCGCATCGCTATCGCACGAGCTGGGTCACCGTCGAGCCGCAGCTCTCCGTCGACGCGACCGAGCGCCAGGTGACGGCAGACCGCACGCTGTCCGCGCTGCCGCCGTCGCTGCAGTCGGTCTCGCTGTTCGAGTACGGCGGCGAGGTCGTCGGTGCGAACCGCGGCATGATCGAGTTCGACGATCTGCTGAAGCGCCCGCTCGAGCACTACAAGTATCTGCTCACGACGGTCGAGCGCGCCGCGCTCGCACTGTCCGCGTCGACGCTGTTCCTCGACCTCGTGTTCCTCGGCAGCTGCAACGACATCCACCTCGCCGCGTTCCGCGAGATTCCGGACTTCCAGTCGTTCAAGGGCCGCATCGAGCTCGTGCGCGTGCCGTTCATCCTCGACGTGCGGCACGAAGAAGCGCTCTACCAGGAGCGCCTGCGTGAAGCGGCGGGCAGCCGGCACATCGCGCCGCACACCGCGTTCGTCGCGGCGCTGTGGGCCGTGCTCTCGCGCATGCGCAAGCCGCAGGTCGAGCGCTTCCCGTCGACGCTCGCCGAGGTGATCGGCAAGCTGTCACCGCTCGACAAGACCGAGCTCTACTCCACGGGCCAGCTGCCCGACGACCTCACGCCGGATCGCGCGCGCGAGCTCGCGTCGCACATCAAGGACCTCTGGCACGAGAGCGACTCGTATCCGATCTACGAGGGTCGCGTCGGTGCTTCGCCGCGCGAGATGCAGACGGTGCTGCTCGCAGCGTCGGGGTCGACTCGCTACACGTACGTGTCGCCGCTCGTCGTCCTCGACGAGATCGTCGAGCTCACGAAGCAGGCGTCGCTCTACGAGTTCCTGCGCCAGGACGTCCAGCCGGGCGGCTATCACGATCACAAGAAGCTCGTCGACGTCGCACGCGGCCGCTTGTTCGACGTGATCGACGACGAGGTGCGCGCGGCGGTCGGGCTCGTCGAGGAGTCCGAGTACGCGCGTGTCTTCGATCGCTACGTGAACCACGTCATGCACGCCCTCAAGAAGGAGAAGGTGCGCAACATCGCGACCGGCCGCATGGAAGATCCCGACGAGGGGATGATGAAGGAGGTCGAGCGCGAGCTCGAGATCTCCGGCCGCGCGGAAGAGTTTCGGCAGAGCATGATTGCGAAGATCGGCGCCTGGTCGCTCGACCACCGCGGCCAAAAGCCGGTGATGTCGGAGATCTTCTCGGATCTGATGCGTAAGCTGCGCGACGCGTACTTCGAGAAGCACCGGAAGACGATCGCGAAGGGAATCTCGGACCTCGTGATGTTCCTCTCGGGCAACGAGGGCAGCCTGGCCGCAGAACCACGGTCGCGCGCCGAGAGGGCACTCAACATGCTCGTCGACAAGTACGGCTACAACCGCGAGTCGGCGCGAGACCTCGTGGGCGCGCTGGCGTCGTTGCGTTATCGCAGCTGACCGATCCGACATCAGATCCCGGCGACTCCCGCGCAGGTCTATAAGTCGTACACGCAGCTGCGTTGTCGCGGACTTGCTGCCTACGATCCGAGTTCGGTACTCTCGACGGTGGTCATGCTGCGCGGCATCGCGATCTGGGCAGTCTTCGCGTGCGCGACGACAGCGGCAGCGGAGACGCCGATCCTGAAGGGTCCGTACCTCCAGGACCTCGCGCCGTCGTCGATCACCGTGATGTGGCAGGTCGACGTCGCGAAGGCGGCGAAGCTCTACGTGAACGGTCCCGGTGGCGAGCGCGTGATCGCGGTCGATCCCGCACGCCTCGCCGAGGCGAAGGTCGACGGGCTCACGCCGTCGAGCCGCTATCGCTACCGCGTCGAGATCGAGGGCACGTCGTGGGAGGGCGAGTTCGCGACCGCACCGCCGGTCGGTAAGGACGTGCCGTTTTCGTTCACGGTCATCGGCGACACGCGCAACGGCCTCGCGCCGCACCGCCGCGTGATCGAGCGCATGGCGCAGGACGTGCCGGACTTCATCCTCGGCACCGGCGACATGGTCGACGATGGCTCGCGCCAGGATCAGTGGCAGGAGTTCTTCGACGTCGAAGGGCCGCTGCTCCGCAACAACGTCTACTTCCCCGCGGTCGGAAACCACGATCGTCAGGGCCGCGGCCGCACCGCGGACACCTATCGCGCGTACTTCTCCGTGCCCGAGAACGGCAACGAGACGGAGCGCTACTACGCGTTCACCTACGCGACGTCGCGCTTCCTCATCCTCGACTCCAACATCTACAGCTTCGCGCTGACGGATCAGACCGCGTGGATCGAGCGCGAGCTCGTCGCCGCACGCCAGGATCCAGACATCCGGCACATCTTCGTCGTGATGCACCACCCGCCGTTCTCGATCTCGCTGCACGGCGGCGCGAAGGACCTCCGCGATCGCTGGACCCCGCTGTTCGAGCAATACAAGGTGAGCGCGGTCTTCAGCGGCCACGATCACGTCTACACGCGCGCCGAAAACGAGGGCATTCGCTACTTCGTCTCGGGCGGCGGCGGTGCACCGCTTTATCCGAAGCGCCCGCGCGATCCGCGTGACATCGCCGCGGTGAAGAAGTTCGAGCGCGTGTTCCACTACCTGCGCGTCAACGTGACGGGCCCGCGCATCGAGATCAGCGGCATTCGCTCCGACGGCACGACGATCGAGACCACCACGTGGTCCGAGGGACCGCCGATGCAGCCGCAGGAGACCGCGCCGGCAGCCCTGCCGACGAAGTCGCAGCCGACGATGACCGCGAGCGCGGCGGGTGCACCTCGCGCGGCGGCGGTAGGCTCGGAGTCGCGCACGGGCCTCTGGCTCGGTATCGGCTGTGTCGCGCTCTTGCTCGCGCTCGCGACCGTCGCGCTCGTGCTACGACGTTAGCCGTGGCGACTGCCGGCATCGTGATCATCGGCGACGAGATCCTCTCCGGGAAGTTTGCCGACGAGAACGCCGCGTTTCTGATCGGCGAATTGCGCGCGCTCGGTGTCGAGCTGCGTCGCATCACGATGATCCCCGACGACGTCGACGACATCGCGTCGACCGTCACGAGCTTCGCGGGCAAGTTCGACTACGTGTTCACCTCGGGCGGCGTCGGTCCGACGCACGACGACGTCACGATCGAGGGCATCGCGAAGGGTTTCGGCATCGCGGTCGTTCGCGAGCGCGAGCTCGAGCAGCGCGTGCGCGCGTACTGGGCAGAGAAGCTCGCCGAGCCGAACCTGCGCCTCGCCGATGTGCCCGAGGGCTGCGAGCTCGTCTACGGCAAGGACAAGATCTGGCCCGTCGTCGCGGTGAAGAACGTCTTCATCCTTCCGGGCGTGCCCGCGCTGTTCAAGCGCAAGTTCATCGACATCCGCGACCGCTTTCGCTCCGAGCCGGTCATGGTCGCGCGCGTCTACCTCAACGCGGACGAGGGCGACATCGCGAATGACCTCGATGCCGTCGTCGCCGCGTTTCCGTCGGTGAAGATCGGCTCGTACCCGAGGTTCAGCGAGAAGGACTTTCGCGTGTTGATCACGCTCGAGGGCAAGCTCGAGGCTGACGTCGCGGGTGCGCAGACCATGCTCGCCGACCGCGTCGGCGCAAAGCTCGTCCGCATCGAAGCGCCTCAGCGCGCCGGCTGAAGCTTCGCGAGCGCACGCGCGAGGTTCTCGCGAGCGCGAGCATCGAGCCGCGTGTGGAACAAGTCGGAGAAGAAGATGCGCTCGCGCGCGAGCATCGAGCGCAAGAACGCGCCGCGGCCCGCGCGATATGCGTCCTCGGGGACGTGCTGGTATTCGACGCGGATCGCCGCATCGTAGTCGTCGAACACCGCCGCGGATGCGCCGAGGATCGCGGTGTCGCTGTCGAGAAAGTGCGCGGCGTCGTGATCGACCGTCTTCGGATCGATCGAGCCGTGCTTCGCGGTGAGGAGGATCAGCTCGACCGCGAAGTCGCTCGCGTCGACGAGCGCACGGGCGAGTGCGGCGGAGCGCGCCTCGTTGTCGTGGCGTGTCGGATCGTAGACCGCGTCGTGAAACACGACCGCGACGTAGACGTCCTTCGGTTCGCGCCAGCCGACCTCGCCGTAGATCTCGTCGAACCAGTGCAGCACCTCGTGGACATGCGTCGCCGTGTGGTACGCGCGCTGTGGCTCGGCGTAGGCCGTCGCGAGCACCCGTTCGACATCGGGCGGCAGCACGATTGGCGCGTGGCGGCAGGCAAACACGTTTGTCACGCTATGCTTCTCCGGTCAGCCGCGCATGGGATTGGGGAACAGCTGGCGGACGTGCCAGGCTTGCAGGTGCAGCGCGCGACGAAGGTCGTTGTCGGTGCGCCGCACGGAGTACGCGACCAGGACGGCGGCCGCGACGAGGACGAGCACGAACGCGGAGCCGGGCACGCTCGCATTGAACGGCGTGTTCGCGAGGATGGGCGTTTGCAGCAACAGGCCTTTTCCAGGGATGACCTCGACGGTCCGGGTGATCCAGCCGAAACCCTCTGCTGCGACCGCGCCGAGCACCGAGACAGACATCAACGCCCATAGCGCGACGCTCGCTTGCCTGCTGCCGAGCATGGGGTTCGTCGCGAGCGCGCTCGCCACGACGGCGGCGATGCCGGGCGCGACCAGCGGTGGTGTGAACAGGTGCGCGAGGATGAAGAGGATGGGTACGAACGTCAAGGCGACCCACCACGGCGACAACCCACGCGCGCGGATCGCGGCGACCAGCACGACGATGAACGAGACCGCGGCCGCAACCAACAGCGCGTACCCCCAGCCGCCACCCCGTATCACGATGTTCGGCAAGAAGGGGACGAACGCGAGGAAGCCCCACACAGAGCTACGCGCACTCGCGCGCCGACGATGCGCCGCATCCTGCTGGAGCTCGCGGACGACCTCGGGCGGTGTCTCGGTCGGCGGCTCGAGCATGAGCCGGCTGATCAGATCGCCGGCATCGGCGAGCTGCGGATCGAGTGCGATCGCGCGACCCGCCTCGCGCATCGCGGTGGAGCGCTCGCCGCGCGCGAATGCTTCGGTCGCGAGGCGAAGGTGCTCGCGGGCGAGGTCGCGGCGGAGCGAGAGGTCGCGATCGCCGTCGAGATAGCGCTGCACGCCATCGGCGAGCGTGCGCGCGTCCGGGCGATCCTCGCAGCGCGGGGCATTCGCGCGCTCCGCGAGCATGCGGAGCTCGGGCGCTGCCACCGCATCCGCATCGGCGTCGAGGATCTCTCGCAGCACGATGCCGAGCGCGTAGACGTCGGCGCGCGCGTCGATGTCGGGCTCGCCGCGGCCTTGCTCGGGTGCCATGTAGCCGAGCGTGCCGAACACGGCGCCCGCGCGCGTCTCGAGCCCGTCCTCGGAGATGTCGTCGAAGGTGTCGTCCTCGCCGACGACCTTGGCGACGCCCCAGTCGAGGACGTAGACCTCTCCGAAGTCGCCGAGCACGATGTTCTCAGGCTTGATGTCACGATGAATGACGCCGTGCACGTGCGCGAACTCGACCGCGAGGCAGACATCGGCGAACGCGCGCAAGAGCCGCTGGTGCGTCGGCCGCGCGCCCTTCGCTTTCAGTAGCTTCGAGAGCGTGGTGCCGGAGAGCTTCTTCATCACGAAGAATGGGCGGCCCTGACTGTCACGTCCGAGCTCGTGGACGGCAGGAATCGCGGGATGCTCGAGCCGGCCTTGAATGCGCGCCTCGCGCAAGAACCGGGTGATCGCACGTTCGCTCGGCGCAGCGCTGCGAATCGTCTTGATCGCGACGCGCCGGCCGATCTGTCGATCGACTGCGTCGCGGACCTCTCCCATGCTGCCGCGGCCGAGGGCTTCGCCGAGCTCGTAGCGTGACCGATCGTCCATCTCGACGATCCTATCGCGTCTCAACGTTTCGGGCGCAGGCCGTGCTTGTCGAGCACGCGCAGCAAGTACACGCGATCCAGCTCCGCTGCCCGCGCGGCTTGCGTGATGTTCTGTGCGTGCGCCTCGAGCAGCTTCGTACAGTACGCACGCTCGAAATCGTCGACGAGCGCCGCCTTCGCCGTCTTGAACGGCACGTCGACATCGATACCGGCGGCAACGGCCGGCAAGACGGGCTGCTCCTCGCGCATCGACGGGATCGCGCCCGAACCGAGCGCGGAGGCCCGCTCGATCACGTTTCGTAGCTCGCGTACGTTGCCGCGCCACGGGTTGCGCTCGAGGCGATCGAGCGTGTCCTCGTCGAACGTGAACGTGCCGCGCGCGCCGAGCTCGTCGAGGAACCGCTCGACGTAGATCCGGATGTCCTGCCGGCGAGCTCGCAGCGCCGGCATCTCGACGGTGACGACGGCGAGGCGAAAGTACAGGTCCTCGCGAAACGAGCCTTGGTTCACCTGCGCACGCAGATCGCGATTCGTCGCCGCGACGACGCGCACGTCGATCGGCCGTGGCGTCTCGCCGCCGAGTGGCGTCACGCGCCGTCGCTCGAGCACGCCGAGCAGGCGCGTCTGGAGATCGAGCGGCAACTCCCCGAGCTCGTCGAGAAAGATCGTGCCGCCGCTCGCGGTCTCGAACGCGCCGACCCGATCGCGCACCGCGCCCGTGAACGCACCACGCACGTGACCGAAGAGCTCGCTCTCGATCAGCGTCTGCGGCAGTGCGCCGCAGTCGACGACGACGAACGGACCCTTCGCCCGCGCGCTCTGCTCGTGAATCGCGCGCGCGGCGACCTCCTTGCCGGTCCCGGACTCGCCCACGATCAGCACGGTCGAGTCTGTCGGCGCTACCTTGCGCAGCGTCGCGAAGACGCGGCGCATCGCATCGCTGCTTCCGACGAGCGGACCGAACGTCGTGTCGGGCGCGAGCTCGATCTCGACCTCACCTGCCGGGACGAACCGCAACGTCGTCTCGCCCAGGCGCACCCGGGTCTCCTGGGTGACCACGACCTCGCGCACGCGCACGTCGCGGATGAATGTGCCGGTCGCCGATGCGAGATCGCGGATCACGTACCCATCGCCCTCCGCCGCGATCTCGCAGTGCTGATGCGCGACGGTCGGGTCCGCGATCACGACGTCGCAGCGCTCGTGCGAGCCGATCACGATCCGATCGAGATCGAGCTCGAGAGACTGGCCGGCTGCTTCGATGCGCACGCGTCGTTGCTTCATCGCGTCCTGCGGAGCGTGCCCTTGGACGCGGTCCATTGCCAGCAGGCAATGGGGACCAAAGTGCACGCGGTAACCACCGATAACCACCCGACGGTCATCGCGGAACAGGCGGTGCAACGACCTCGTGGGAACCCCAAAGGAGTCTCATGACCCGATCTGTTGCTGCGTTGTTGTTGCTCTCGCTCGGCGCTTCGTGTGTGTCGGAGGAGATCATCCAGGCGACCGAGACCACCGGCGAGGCCGGCGAGAGCGCTCCGATGTTCTGCCCGCAAGCATTCGTGTCGCGCGCCGACATGGCGCGTTATCTGGAGCGCATGAAGCGTGGCCGCGACTTCGTCCCGCCACCGGCGAAAAACATCTTCGCGGATGTTCCACCCGACTCCCAAGCGGCGGCGTGGATCGAACAACTCGCCGCCGACGGCATCACCCGCGGCACATCGCCGGGCAGGTTCTCACCGTGGGACTCGGTGCCACGCGAGCAGATGGCCGCGTTCATCATCCGGCTGATCCACGGTCCCGATTTTCAGCGCGGCGGACCGAGCCGGTTCGTGGACGTATCGAACCCCGACTTCATCGGCTACATCGAGCAGCTCGCCGATGACGGCATCACGAAGGGCTGCACGGCAACGGAGTTCTGCCCGGGCGACTTCGTGCCACGTGAACAAATGGCCGCATTCTTGATGCGCGCGTTGCATCCGGGGACCGAAGATCCCAGACCGACCGGCGTGTTCGCGGACGTTCCTTCCGACAGCGATCTCGGCGGACGCGTCGAGCAAGCCGTCGCAGAAGGAATCATGGAGCCGTGCGGGAGGATCAAGAACAACACCCCGGTCATCGTCGCCGGCGATCCTTCTTTCAAATTTGTCGCCGCTGATGGACCCGGCACCTTGGTCGCGAGCATCCCGCGCAATGTGACCGATCACTGGGCATACGTGACAACGCGCTGGGCGGGTGCTCCGTGGACGAGTGCACTGTGCCCCAGCTTCACCCCGTTCAGCGTCGACGTCTGGCTGCACGTGTTGTCTTCCGACAACGACAGCGCGCATATCGGCGAGCTCGAGTACGTGCTGCGCCCCGATCCGGGCGGCTTCAGCATGCTCGGGCCGCAGATCTCGCTGTGGGACACCCGCGGAACGAATGCGTGGTTCTTCAACGACCGCACCCACGAGGAGCTCTCGAATCCGTCATGGGTGACCTTCGACGTCAACACGCGCTTCTATGGTCCGTCGTTCGCTGCGTGGGCCAAGGTCGGCGGGGCAAATCAACTCGACAACGGCCACTGCGGAGCATTCCTGTACGTGCTCGCGCGGATGGTCGACTGAAGGAGACGCCCATGGCTACGCAAAACACGCTACTCGTTCGCAAGATCCCTTACCGCCTCCCGTGCTTCGAGGACGTGACGAAGCGGATCGATCTGTTCCAGCTCGAACAGCACCTCGCACGCAGCATGGAGCGCACCGAGGTCATGCCGGTTGTGGTGCCCGATGACGACTTCGACACGCGCGTCACGATGCCGCGCGAGGTGGTGCTCCCACCACCGCCGGCCGTCTATCCGATCAAGCGACAGGATCCGACCGACGTGCTGATCGCCTTCATCCTGCTCGCCGCGATCAGCGCGCTCCTCTGCGTGATGATCTACTAGGGCGCGGCAGGCAAACACGATTGCCATGGTAAACGTCCCGCCATGCCCGTACAGCCGCGAACGCCACCCGGCGTGCTCGAGCTCCTGCCGCCGCAGCAGCTCGCGTTCCAGCGCATGCTCGACACCGTTCGCCGCGGCTTCGAGCGCTTCGGCTTTCTGCCCGTCGAGACGCCGGTCTTCGAGCTCACCGAGGTGCTGCTGACCAAGTCGGGCGGCGAGACCGAGAAACAGGTGTACTTCGTCCAGTCGACCGGCTCGCTCAAGCAAGGCGATACGCCCGAGCTCGCGCTGCGCTTCGACCTCACCGTTCCGCTCGCACGTTACGTCGCGCAGCACGAGCACCAGCTGGTGTTTCCGTTCCGGCGCTATCAGATCCAGCGCGTGTACCGCGGCGAGCGTGCGCAGAAGGGCCGCTATCGCGAGTTCTATCAGTGCGACATCGACGTGGTCGGCAAGGACACGCTCGCGCTCGCGTACGACGCGGAAGTGCCGGCCGTCATCTACGGCATCTTCACCGAGCTCGCGATCGGCAAGTTCACGATCCGGATCAACAACCGGAAGATGTTGCGTGGCCTCCTCGAGACGTTCGGCTGGGAAGAGCCGCAGCACGCGGCCGTGCTGCACGAGCTCGATCGGCTCGGCAAGATGGAGCGCGCCGAGGTCGTCACGCGGATCGCGGCGCTCGGCTCGGGCCAGGCGCAGCCGCTCGTCGACTTTCTCGCCGACAGTCCGCGCGACGGACGCGTGTTCGAGCTGCTGCGCGCGCGAGAGAACCCCACGCTGCGCGAGGGCACCGACGAGCTCGAACGCGTGTACACCGGCGGCATCGCGCTCGGTATTCCGCCCGCGAGCTTCGCGATCGATCTCTCGATCGCGCGCGGCCTCGACTACTACACGGGCACGGTCTACGAGACGTTTCTCGACGAGCACCAGAAGCTCGGCAGCATCTGCTCGGGCGGCCGTTACGAGAACCTCGCCGGTCACTACACGAAGTCGAAGCTGCCCGGCGTCGGCATCTCGATCGGCGCGACGCGCCTGTTCTCGCAGCTGCTCGACATGGGTCTCATGGGCGCCGTCGACGCGGCCGTCGCGCAGGTGCTCGTGCTGCAGGTCGAGGCGCCGCTCGCGCCGGCATACGCGGAGCTCGCGACCGAGCTCCGCGCGGCCGGCATGAACGTCGAGGTCTACGGCAGCGACGACAAGCTCGCGAAGCAGTTCAAGTACGCGGACCGCTCGAAGATCCCGCTCGCAGTTGTCCTCGGCTCGCGGGAGCGCGACGCCGGTATCGTCAAGGTCAAGGATCTCAAGTCCGCGACCGAGCACGAGGTCCCGCGCGGCGAGCTGGTCGCGCAGATCCGACGCCTGCTTTGATTCGTGCCATATTCGACCGATGGTGAACGGGCCGCCGTGCGGCATTTGTGGCTTCACGCTGCGGTGGCTCCCGCAGCAATCCAGCTGGGGCTGCGATCGCTGCCAGCGCATGTTCCCCCCGAGTGGAGCGGGCGCGCCGCAACAACACCAAGCGCCGCAACAACCGTCGCCGTGGGCGCCGCCGAACGCGCAACAGCCGGCGCAATCGCCGCAGGGCTTCTCGCCGCCGCAGCAGCAAGGCTTCGGCGCGTCGCCATCGCGCCCGCCGCAGCAGCAGGGCTTCGTGCCGCCGCAGCAGCAAGGCTTTCAGCCGCCGCAACAGCAAGGCTTCGCGCCGCCGCAGCAGCAAGGTTTTCAGCCCGGCGGCATGCATCCGGGTGCCTCGCATCCGCCGGGCGCGAATCCATACGCACCGGCGGGACACGCGGCTCCGTCGCATCCACCGGGGGCGAATCCATATGCACCGCCGGGCGCGCAGCATCCCGGCGCGCAGCATCCCGGCGCATATGGTCAGCAGCCCGCCGCGTACTCGCCGCATCCCGCGACGCCAGCGCCGACGGGCGCCGCGCCGGTCGCGGGCAAGAAGTCGTCGAAGGGGCTCATGATCGGGCTCGGTGTTGCGGGCGTCGCGATCGCCGGTGGCGTGATCGCGTTTGTCCTCATGCGCGGCGGCGGTGGAACCGCGGGTGGCGGCTCGCGCAGCGACGTCGTGAAGAGCACGCTGGCGGCGCTCGGCGATGGTGATGTCGATCAGCTGATGAAGCTCTCCGACGTCGAGGGCTTGCACGAGAAGGTCGTCGATTGCTCGGGCAAGACGAAGGCGCTCAAGGAAGAGGGCGAGGAAGACGACAAGGAGCTCAGCGAGAAGGACAAGGAAGACCGCGATCCGAAGAAGCAGGTCGAGAAGCGGAAGAAGGAGTTCGAGGAGGTCGCGCCGCGCACGAAGGGGACGAAGATCGAGCTCGTCGAGATCGTGACGAAGGAGCCTCCCGCGCCGAAGGACGACGAGAAGAAGTCCGACGACGAAGACGATCCGCTCGGTGGCGTGATGAAGACCGGCCAGAAGCTGATGAAGGGCTGCGTCGCGAAGGTTCCGATGCGCATCCACACCGCGAAGGTGAAGCTCAAGGTCACGCCGAAGGGCGAAGAGGCGACCGAGCAGGATGCCGAGATCGTGCTCTTACAAATCGGCAGCGGCTTCTATCTCGCCGCGGCGCCGACGGTCAGCCTCGGTGTCGGCGCGCTCGAGCGCGAGTTCAAGGGCATCAAGGACAAGGTCTGCGCGTGCAAGGACGCCGAGTGCGCGCAGAAGCTCAAGGACGAGTTCAAGGCCTCGCCACGCCGCAAGCAGGTCAAGAAGGAGATCAAGGCGCTCTCCGAGAAGGACCAGGCGAAGCTCGAGATGATCGAGGACGAGATCAAAGCCTGCGAGAAGAAGCTCGGCGGCGACGATCAGCTCGAGGCGATGGAGCAGTTCAGGGACAAGATCTGCGGGTGTCCTGACAAGACCTGCGCGGACAAGGTCACGCAGGAGATGACCGTCTGGGGCAACTCGAACAAGGACGCGAAGCTCTCCGAGGAGGACATGAAGAAGGCGAGCGAGATCGGCGAGGAGATGGGCAAGTGCATCACGCGCATCTACTCGGCCGATACAGGTGGTGGTGCGGGCGGCGGCATCGGCGCGACGATCGCGTCGGCGGGCGGGCTCGCCGAGGCGTCGGCGGATCTGCCGCAGCAGTGCCGCGACTACCGGGAAACGATCCTGAAGGCCGCGAACTGCCCCAAGCTCCCGCAGCAGTCGCGGCAGGCGCTGCTCGACGGCTGGAAGTCGATGGCCGACGCGTGGAAGAGTTTCGACTTCAAGACCATGCCGGCGGAGAGCGTCAAGGCGATCGAGGACGCTTGCAAGCAGGGCACCGAAGCTATCGAGCAGATGCAAACCTCGCTCGGTTGCTGATGCGAGATCGTTGAAGTTTTCCGACCGATCGAGCTAGCTGCACGGCACGTCGAGTGTGGTAAGACGTGCCGCCATGGATCCCGGGGATCTGGTGTTACGCGGAGGCCGGGTGCTCGACCCGGCTGCTCAGCGTCCTGTGGACCAAGGCGGAGACGTGCGCATCGTCAGTGGGCGCATCGTCGAGATCGGGCGCGGGCTCGTCGGCGGACGCATCATCGACGTCAAGGACCTCTGGATCGTCCCCGGCATGATCGACCTTCACGTGCACCTGCGCGAGCCGGGTCAGGAATACAAGGAAGACATCGAGACCGGCACGCGTGCAGCGGCCGCAGGCGGGTTCACCACGATCTGCTGCATGCCGAACACGAAGCCGGTCAACGACCAGCGGACGGTCACCGAGCTGATCGTGCGGCGCGCGAAGGAAGTCGGCGCCGTGCGCGTGCGGCCGATCGGCGCGATCACGCAGGGGCTCGAGGGTAAGAACCTCGCCGATATCGCCGACATGAAAGAAGGCGGCATCGTCGCGATCTCCGACGATGGTCGCCCCGTGATGAACGCGGGCCTGATGCGCCGCGCCTTCGAGTACGCGCGCACGTTCGACCTGCCGGTCGTGCAACACGCCGAGGACCTCGATCTCTCCGAGGGCGGTTCGATGAACGAAGGCGTGGTCTCGACGCGCATCGGCATCCGCGGCCAGCCGGCGTGTGCCGAAAGCGCGATGGTCGCGCGCGATCTCGAGATCGCCGAGTGGACGGGCGCGC
Source organism: Myxococcota bacterium (assembly GCA_030857175.1). Lineage (GTDB taxonomy): Bacteria > Myxococcota_A > Polyangia > Haliangiales > Haliangiaceae > JABFXX01. Next base: position 229,142 of record JALZOJ010000002.1, read on the forward strand.
GGTACCACGTGGCGCACGTGTCGACGGCACGCACCGTCGCGCTCGTGCGCGAAGCGAAGCGCCGCGGACTGCTCGTCACGTGCGAGGTCACGCCGCACCACCTCGCGCTCACCGACGAGGCGTGCACGCACTACGACACGCGCACGAAGGTCATGCCGCCGCTGCGCACGGCCGCGGATCAAGAAGCGCTGCTCGAAGGACTCGTGGACGGCACGATCGACTGCATCGCCACGGACCACGCGCCGCACTCGCCCGTCGAGAAAGAGGTCGAGTTCGAGTGCGCCGCGCCCGGCATGCTCGGTCTCGAGACCGCGCTGCCGCTGATCCTCGACTTCGTTCGCATGGGCACGCTCGACGAGAAGCGCGCGATCGCGGCACTCACCGGCGCGCCCGCGCGCGCGTTCGGTCTGTCGGGCGGGACGCTCGCCGTCGGCAGCGTCGCCGACATCACGGTCATCGATCCCGAGCGGCCGTTCACGATCAACGCCGAAGGCCTCGCGAGCAAGTCGAAGAACTCGCCGTTCCTCGGCCAGACACTCGCGGGCCGCGCGGTGCTCACGCTCCTCGAAGGCCGCCCGGTCTTCGATCTCGACCAGCGCTTCGAAAGGCCCCGATGAGTGAACGCTGGCCTGCAGCGCTTGTCCTCGAGAACGGGAAGGTCTTCCGCGGGGAGGGCTTTGGCGCGCGCACGGAGTCGATCGGTGAGGTCGTGTTCAACACGTCGATCACCGGCTACCAGGAGATCATCTCGGACCCGTCGTACTGCGGTCAGATCGTCGTGTTCACCGCGACGCAGATCGGCAACGTCGGCGTCAACCTCGAGGACAACGAGGCGAAGAAGGTCGCGTGCGCGGGCATCGCCATTCGCGAGCTCTCGCCGCTGTCCGCGAACTGGCGCTCCACGCAAGAGCTGCCCGCGTGGCTCGAGCAGTCCAAGGTCCCCGGCATCGACGGTATCGACACGCGCGCGCTGACGCGGATGCTGCGCGATCAAGGCGCGATGCGCGGTGCGATCACGCCCGCCGTCGACGAGATCGAGACCGTGCTCGGCCGCGTGCGCGCGGCGCCAAAGATGGACGGCCTCGACCTCGTCCCGCGCGTCACGTGCACCGAGCGCTACGAGTGGAGCCAGCCGACGTGGCGCGCGCTCGACGACGACCGCGCCATTCCGCCACCGCCGATCGACTTTCACGTCGTCGCGTACGACTTCGGCATCAAGGAGAACATCCTGCGCCAGCTGCGGGACATCGGTTGCCGCGTCACCGTCGTGCCCGCGAGCACGCCGGGACGCGAAGCGCTCGCGCTTGGCGCCGATGGCTTCTTCCTCTCGAATGGCCCCGGCGATCCTGCGACCGTGACGTACGGCGTGCAGGCAACGAAGGAGCTGATCGACAGCGGCAAGCCGGTGTTCGGCATCTGCCTCGGTCATCAGATCCTCGGCCTCGCGCTCGGCGGCAAGACGCTCAAGCTGCCGTTCGGTCACCACGGCGGCAATCACCCGGTCCTCGACAAGACGACGGGCAAGGTCGAGATCACGTCGCAGAACCACGGCTTCATCGTCGATCCGGCGTCGCTGCCGAGCGGCGTCGTGTTGACGCACGAAAATCTGTTCGATCACTCGAACGAAGGCATCGCCGTCGACGGCAAGCCGATCTTCAGCGTGCAGTACCACCCGGAAGCGAGCCCGGGCCCGCACGACGCCGGCTACCTGTTCGCGCGCTTCCGCGATCATCTGCGCAAGGCGAAGCGCTCGTGAACGCGGCCGCGTTGCTCGACGAGGTCACGGAAGACCTCTACGCGCGACACACCTCGGATAGTGAGACCGCTGCGACGGCTCGTCGCGAGTACGAGGAGCGGCGCAGCAAGGTGCACCAGGACGACGAGCTCTGGGAGGCGTGGTCCGCGGCGTTCGTCGAGTGGTACGTGATCGAGCGCGTCGCGCCGGGTCACGGGGTCCCGCTCGCGGCGCTCACGCATCGCGAGCTCACTGCCGCGAACGATCCGCGTGCGGACGCGGTCAGCGCGCTCATCACGTCGCATCGCTCGCTGTTCGAGGTGCGCTCCGTCGCGAAGGGCAAGGTCGAGCTCCTCGATCTCCTTGGAGGCGCGGCGTTTGCCGTCGACGAGCAGCGCGCGCTACACGGCGTCGAGGTCGGTGACGTCGCGGAGCTGCGGCTCGTCGGCGTGCACGGCGAGGTGCGGTTCGGCCGCACGTTCATCTATCACCCGAAGGCCGCGCGCGCGGCGATCGTCGAGCGCGCCCGCGCGATGCTTGCAAAGGGCGCATCGCGCCGCGACGTGATCGATCACATCGCGCAGCTGCGAGTCACCGTCACGCGGTATCGCCACATGCCGGCCGCCCGCGTCTACGAGCTCGGCTCGCGGATCACGGGGTGATCGCGCGGCGCTACAGGGGCCCTGCCGGAGGCTTGCTGTCGAACCCCGGTGCGGGCTTCATCACCGCCACGATGATCCACCCGATGATCCCGAGAAATCCGCCGAGGATCGCGCCGAGCGCACCTTGGCCCTTGCCCTTGCCGATCGCCCAACCGACCAGCGCACCAACGAGCATTGCAACGACGTATACCATTCCTGTCCCCCTGAGCTGTTTTACGTAGTTTGCCACGAGATGTTCCCTCGTGTCGTCGCGGGTCACGCCGAGCTCGGCTCGCGCATCACGGGATGACCACGTGGTACGACGCGCCATGCGCTACGCGTGGATCTTGCTGGTCGTGGTTGCGTGCAAGTCGTCGAAGCGCGAGGAGCAGATTCGCGTCAGCAAGGCCGACCTCGTGGCGGGCAGCGGCGACGTCGTGCAGCCGCGTTTCTCCGGTGGTGTGGCCGCACCTGGCGACGCACACGGGCTCGGCTTCACGATCACGAAGGTGCACGCGAACCGCAAGTCGGCGGTCGCGGCCCCGTTTCACGAGGCAGGCGGCGACTGGACCTATGTGGAGGCGCACGTCGATGGCGATCCGGCCGCGACGTTTGTCGTCGGCATGCCGACCTTCGAGAAGCGCGAGGGCGGCATGCCGGGGTTCGGCAAGATCATGATCGCGCCGACGACGAGCGACGCGGGTGCGCGCGTGATCACGCACCTCGAGAAGGCGCTCTCGACGAAGGCGCCCGCCGCCAAACCGGGCGGCGTGTTGCAGGCGATGAAGGTCCCGGTCGCCGTGCTCGGCAGCGGCATCGGGAAGCTCGACAACGGCTACGGCGGCAAGGGCACGTGGGACGCGACGAAGCTGTTCTGCTCCGCGGCCAACATCGAGGCAGCCGAGCTGTTCTTCAACATCAGCATCCCGACGAAGAAGGGCGAATTTTCCGAGAAGGACAGCGAGTACAACGCGGATGTCGTCGCGTGTCTCGCGGTCGCGTTGCGCGATGGCTCGCCGCCGCCGCGCACGCCGGCGAACGATCCGACGCTGTCGGCGACGGGCCCGCGCCTCGAGCTCGGCAAGAAGATCGGCAACCGCCGCATGCAAGAGCTCGCGCTCACACCGGCACGGCTGGTGATGATCGAGGAGCGCGGAGCTAACGCAGCTGTCGTCGAGGTCGACGTCAAGACCGGCACGACGAACGACCTCTTCAAGACCGACGACCGCATCGAAAGCGGCGCGTGCGAGGAGACCGCAACGCGTTGCGTCCTGAAGCTCTCGAAGCCATCGGGGGCTCGAAACACATACGGCGGCGACGACATCTCGAGCCTCGTGATCCTCGATGGCAACGTGGCGACGCCGCTCGAGCAGTCGGTACTGGGTGTGCGGCCGGATCTCGTCGGCGGCAAGAGCTTGTCGCCCGATGGTCGCTACGTGATCGTGAGTGTGCGCGATAGCGACGCGAGCCGCGTGATCGCGCTCGATCGCAAGACGGAGCAGACTCCGCAGCTGTCGGGCACGAACGACTCGTATGCGGAAGTTGTCGATTGGGTGAAAGAGGCCGGCAAGTGGGTCGCCATCGTCACGCGGTCGTCGCTCGACGAGGACAAGCCCGACGTCTTCGACTGGCACGTCGAGAACAAGGGCACGGTGAAAGCGAGCAAGCGCCCCGCGCCGATGCAGACCCCGTCGCGCTCGCCCGATGGGAAGAGAGCCGCGCAGTTCACGAGGGACGCCAAGCTCACCGTCACGGTCGATGGCAAGCCGCGCACGCTCGTGTTCCATGCCGCCGATGCGCGGCACGTGCGGCCCGGCTGCTGCGCGTGGATCGATAACCGCTTCCTCGCGATGGAGACCGGCTTCATCGACACCGATGCGATGAAGGTGAGCCTGTTGCCGGTCGATCCCGAGGCAGATGCGCCGCGGATCACGCACCTCCGAGGAACGCGGACCGCGATCGTATTTCGCGATGACGGGGCGTACCTCGCAAACCTCGTCGGTCCGTGAAGCGCGCCGTTGTTCTGCTCGCGCTCGCGGCGCTGAGATCACGCGCATCGGCCGACAAGCCGATCGATCGCCCGCAAGCAATCGACGTCGATCGTGGCGACACGCCCGCCGGTCGCACCGAGCTCGGCTTCGACGGTGGCGCGCCGGTCACGGGGTTCGGCATCACGCTCGCGACCACGTGGCTCGAGGAGCCAATCGCGTTCGGTGACATCCGGCCCGTGCGCCGTCGCGAGACCGTCATGCTCGGCGGTGCGATCGCGCTCGGCACCTCGATCGTCCTCGACGCGCAGGTCGCCGCCGCGCACCAGATCGGTGAGCGGCTCGGCGACGGCACCGACCTCGACCGCTGGGTCGCGACGGATCCGCGCGTCGGCGCCCGGATTCACGTCGTCGGAAACGCGATGCGCGCCGCCTTCGTGCGCGTCGACCTCGCGCTGCCGACCGGCGACGACGGCGACTTCGCGGGCGATGCGAGCTGGGCGCTCGCATGGCGCCTGATCGGTCGCATCAGGCTGGGCACCGTCACGCTCGCGGCGACCGCGGGCATTCGCCTCCGCGGACAAGAAGTCATCGTCGGCGATCGACTCGTCGGCGACGAAGGCATCTTCGGCGTCGGTGCCATCGTGCAGCTTCCCGCGCTTCGCCCGCTGTGGTGTGAAGAAGGCATGAAGCTGACGGCCGAGGTGACCGGCATCCTCGGCAATGACGTCGGGATGGGGCAGGGACCGTCGCCCGTCGAGGCGCGCGTCGGCGTGGTGGCGCGGCCGAGCGGGAGCGTCACGATCGGCGTCCGTGCGGGTAGGGGGCTTACCGAGGAGATCGGTGCGCCGTCCTCACGCGTCACGGTCGAGCTGACCTATCAGCGCTGAATGCTTTGGGTCCCCTTCGTCCGAACGAGGGAGGAAAGCGACTTCACGCGCCGTAGTATGCTCGGTAACCCATGTCTCAAGCGGTCGAGAGCGCTCCCCCACAAGCAGTCACGCCGAGTCCGAAGGCTGCACCTCAGCTCAAGGCCAACGTCGGCGCCGCGCTCGCGGTCGCTCGCCGCGTTGCACGCAAAGCAGAACAGCCCGACGTTGCCGAGTCGTTCGCCGGCACCAACGCGCTCGAGAAGGAGCTCAATGCGCCGCCGGGTCGCGAGAAGGGCAGCGGCGGCCTGGGCGACGAGGCGGCGAAGAGCCCCGGCGAGACCGCGGAAGAGGGCTTCCGCGATGCACCCGAAGAGCTGCCAAATCGCGCGCAGTACGAGCAGTCGTTCGGTGTGAGCTTCGCCGACGTCCGTGTGTTCACGGGATCGCACGCGCAAGCCGCCGCGAAGCGGCTCAACGCGAAGGCGTACGCGGTCGGAAACAACATCGCATTCGCCGATCCCTCGCTCGCGCGAAACAAGTCGCTCGTCTCGCACGAGCTGACGCACGTCCTTCAGAACCGCAACACGCCGCAGACCAAGGGCGACGGCTCGATCGAAACCGAAGGCGAACCGGAGGCCGAGACGGTCGAGGCCGCCGTCGAGAAGGGTGACGACGCGCGGTCTGCGCTGTCGAGCTCGACGGGTGGACCGGCGACGGCTGCACCGACCGGTGCGGGCCCCGCGCGCAAGAAGGGTCCGCAGCTCTCGCGGTACGCGACGGGCTTCGGGTTCAGCCTCGAGGCCTTCAAGCGAAGCCACGAGTACACGATCTGGCCGGTCCCAGGCACACCGCCGATCCGCTGGCCGCTGCCGGTGCCCGGCATCTTCCTCGGTATCGAACCGTCGGTGAAGGCGATCGCGCAAGGCGACGTCAACTGGCGAGAGAACTCGCTCAACGCGGGCGTTGGCGTTCAAGGCGAGGTCGGCTTCATCGCGACCGGTGGCGCGCCCGGCGTGTGCGAGGTCTATGGCGGGTTCTTCGGCGCCGCGACGGGTGGCTTCGAGTTCAACCAGCAGGCTCCTGGCCAGTGGCGCATGACGGGTGGTGTCAAGCTCGAGGCGGTCCTCCGCATCGGCGTCAAGCTCGCGAACGGCATCATCGACTTCAACTTCGAGCCCGGCAAGCTCGAGCTCGGCACGCTCGTCGGGCTGCGGTGGACGCAGGCTGGGTTCCAGCGGAACGATGTGGGCTGGAACTGGTCGCAACAGATGCAGGGCGTGATCACCACGCTCCGCCAGGCGATGGAGCGCGGACGACAGCTCGTCGCGCGCGGCCAGCAGGCGGTGAACGCGGTCGCGAATACCGCGGCAGCCGTGTACAACAGCCCGGCCTCTGCAGGACGCTGGATCCGTAGCTGGTTCTGAGGACGGCGCCGCGGCAGTATCGCCGCCATGAACGAGCTTGCAGAACAAGTCTCGATGCGGCTCGCCGCCAACGACCTCGAGGGCGCCAGACGGATCGTCGCGTCGAGCACGGATCCAGGTGCGCGTGCGCTCGGCGAGGCGATGCTCGCACTCGCGACCGCTGACTACGATGCGGGCGTCGCGCACGGCAAGCTTGCCCTCGAGCTCGGCGCCGGCGCGCTCGGCCATCGCTACCTCGCGATGCTCGAGCTCAGCCGCAAGCAGGCCGACGCCGCGATCGTGCACGCGCGCGAGGCTGCGAAGCTAGATCCGAGCCCGATGAATCGCTCGAGCCTCGGCGCGGTGCTCACGACTGTCGGGCGCGCCGACGAGGCGACCGCCGTCCTGCGCCAGCTCCTCGCGGAGCACCCCGACTTGCCCGACGCCCACGTCAACCTCGGCGTGGCATCCGCGCAGCGTGCCGACTACGGAGAAGCGATCACGCACTACGCCCGCGCGCTCGCGTTGCGTCCAACGGATCCAGGGCCGCTGCAGAACTTGATGATGATGTTCGTCGAAGTCGGCAAGTGGCTCGGCGCCGTCTCTGCCGTCGAGCTCTCGCGCACCGGCGATCCGCCACCCGAGGTCGCCGTCGCGCTCGACCTCGTGATGACGGACTTGATCCGCAGGATCGCGACGTCGTTTCCACAGGCCGGCATCACGAGCGACGCCGACGACACAGTGAACCGCTTGATCGCGAACGCAGCGCGGTGCAATGCCGGCATGCAGGGCGCGGTCGCGCGCACGCTGCTCGAGGTCGGCCGCACTGCCGACGCGGAGCGCCTCCTTGCCGGCACTCGGGTCGAGGGTGCGAGCCCACGCGAGCGCGCCGGTCTCGACTACGTCCACGCGCTCCTCGCGGAGAAGGCCGGCGATCACGCGCGCGCGCGCGAGCTCTACGGCCGCGCGCTGGGCGGTGACGCGGAGTCCGCGGAGGCGGCCGTGAATCTCGTCTCGCTCCTCCTGCAGGATGGCAGCACCGCGGCGTTCGAGGAGATCGAACGCGTCCTCGCGCAGGTGTCACCCGGTCGGCGCAGGGCGGTGCCGGAGCTGGTGTTTAACGAGGGCGTCTTTCACGCGCGCGGTCACCGCCCGGAGGTCGCGCGTGCGTCCTTTCAACGGGTCCTCGAGGTGACCGGCGGCAATGGCGATCTCGCGCTCGCGGCGCGCCGCGCGCTCGAGGACCTCGACCGCGGCGCATTCGAGTCGTGAAGCGCGTGGTGTTCGCAGTCGTGGTCTTGCTCGCCGGCGTGGGGAGCGTGTGGCTCGCGGTGCAGTACGCGCGCACGGTGCGCGTGGGCCGCGATTGGCCGACGGTCCCGGGAGCCATCCTGGAGCGCGGCGTTGGCGAGCCGATCGGCAACCGCCGGTACCGCCCGCACGTCCGCTATCGCTATGTCGTCAACGGCGTGACGTACGAGAACACGCAGGTGTACGCGATCAAGGACAGCGGCGAGCTCGAGGACCATGCGAAGGAGCTCGTGGACTCGCTGCCCGATCCGGTGCCGGTCCACTACGACCCGACGAATCCATCGCGATCGTTCTTGATCCTGAATCCGTCGGGCATGTTCTGGGTCATCGTCGGCTTCGCCTGCTTTTCGTTCCTCGTCGGCGGCATTCTGCTCATCTCGGCGTTCGGTGCGAGGAAAGGCGGCCCATGATCGGATTCAACGAGGAGCAGCTCGAGCTGGTACGCGAGGACGGCGTGCGCGTTCCGGCGCGGCGCTACATGCCCGAGATCGACGCCTCCCAGACTCGCGATGGCGCTGGCGTCGTGGTTCTCGCAGGCGAGCGCGGTCTGACGGAGGACGTGCTGAGCCGCCTCGTCGCGCCGATCGTGAATCTCGGGTTCTTCGCGCTCGCGTTCGACGTTGTCGGCGGGCGCGCCACGGACTCCGACGATGACGCGCGCGAACGTGCGGCGTTTGTGGATCACGCCGGTGCGATCGACGAGCTCGCGCTCGCGTTGACGAAGCTGCGCGAGATGGCCTACGGCAAGCTCGCGGTCGTTGGCGTCGATGCCGGCGCGGCGATCGCGATCGAGGCGGCGACGGTGCTACCGCGGATCGATGCGGTCGTTCACGCCGGCGGTCCACCGCCCGCGAGCACCGCGAAGCTGGTGCGGATGCGCGCGCCCCTCCAGATCCACCGGACCGACGACGGGCCGCTGACCGCCGACGACGCCTCTGCCATCGAGGCCGCGGTCGCCGCCGCAAACAACGAGCTCCAGTTGTTCGACTACCCGGCACGCCATGGCTTCCTCACCCGGCCTCGCGACGCCGAGGAGGAACATCACGCGATCGTGGCGTGGGAGCGGATCCGCGACTTCCTGACCGGCCTCCTGTGATCAGGCGAGGCGCCCGCCGATCGTCAGCGCGCCGCGGTCGCCGTACTCGCTCTTCGCCGCGCGCTCGAGATGGGACGCGCTGATCGGTTGACCTTCGCGCGCCGCCAGGAACGCGGCGCGCAGCACGACATTGCGGATGAACCCGCCCGACAGCTGGAACCGCTTCGCGAGATCCAGGAAGTCGATCCTGGCGGCGACGGGTGCCTCGGCCGGGATCATCCGGCGCCAGAGGTCTGCGCGCGCCTCGACGTCGGGGAACGGGAAGATGATGTTCGCCGACATGCGGCGGATGATCGCGGGATCGACAGCGGAGGCGATGTTCGTGGTGAAGATCGCGATGCCCTGAAACTGCTCGAGCCGCGCGAGGATGAAGTTGGTCTCGAGGTTCGCGTGCCGGTCGTTCGAGGAGCTCACGTTGGCCGTACGCTTGCCGAGGATGGAGTCCGCCTCGTCGAACAACAGCAACACGTGGCCCGCCTCGGCGGCGTCGAATGCACGGGCGAGGTTCTTCTCGGTCTCGCCGATCCACTTCGACATGATCCGCGAGAGGTCGATCACGTAGAGGTCGAGGCCGAGCTCGCGCGCGATCAGCCCCGCCACCATCGACTTGCCGGTGCCCGGCTGCCCCGAGAACAGGGCCGTGAGGCCAAGCCCCTTGCCGACCTTGCGCCCGAAGCCCCAGTCGCCGAACACCTCGTTGCGGAATGCGATGCGATCGACGAGGCCGATGATGCTATCGACGACGTCCTCGGGCAGCACGACGTCGTCCCACGTCTGCGTGACCACCATGTGCTTCGCGACGGCAGTCAGGTCGCTCTCGAACAGCTGGCGGATGGCCCTCGCGACGTGGCCACGTGTGACCGGTGACGTGTCGGCCGCCGCGAGCTCGCGCGCGACATCGCACGCCGCGACAATGCCGCCGACACCGAGGTTGTAGAGACCGGCGATCTCGCGACGCTGGTGCTCGGTGAGCGCGCTATCTGGCGGGAGGTGCGAGCGCCACAGCTGCATGCGTGCCGCGTGCTCCGGCACCGGCACCGTGATGTCGATCATCGTGCGGATCGCGCTGACCGCGCTGTCACTCGCCGCGAGGCCGATCAGCGAGACCGTCTCCGGATAGATCGCGAGGCAATCGCGCAGGCGATGGCGGGCCTCCTCGTTGGAGAACACCTCCTCGGCGTCGCGGAACGCGAGGAGCGAGCGATGCAGCGCCGCCTCGCGGAACGCCGCGGTGACCTTGTCGGGCGTGAGGCCGCGGCCGCTGATCAGCAGTAACGGCCGCTCGAGCTGGTACGCGGCCGTGCGCAAGAGCAGCTCGCGGCCCGAGCCGGGCGCGCCCCGCAACGAGAGCAGGCGGCCGCGCGCGTCGATCGAACGCCGGATCTGAAGCACTGCCGCGTCGTCGACCTCGCCGCGCACGGCCTCGGGTGCGATCAGCTTCGCGTGCGCCGCGAGCTCTGCGTCGAGCGAGCGCCTGCCGAGCAGCCAGGACACGAGCCGGGGCGCGAGGCGGATGCCCTGCGTGAGAAACGAGCGGCTGTCGGAGCCGTCGACGAGGAGGAACTGCAGCCGGCGCGCCGGGCCATCGGTGGCGAGGTCCGTGTGCAGCAGCATCGCCGCTTCGCCATGCACCGGCGAACGTGGTCGATAGACGACCTCGAACAGCGTGTCGATGGTGAGCGCCGGCGAGCTCGGGTTTCCCGAGAGGTAAGAGACGAGCCGCGCGCACGCCGGATCGGTCTCGACCGCAAGCAACAACGCGAACGTGTCGGTCTCGGTTGGTTGCAGGCGCAACGCGGCCTGCAGCTCGCCCAGCGGCGAGCCGCGGTCGTAGGCGTAATCCTCGACCGTACCGACCGGTGCCGTCGGAGGGCGCATCAGTCGCTCGACCTCGGCGGGTCCCACGAACTGGCTGAACGCACCTCCCTCGGGGTCACGGCTGAGCAGACCATCCGCCCAGCGCTGGCGAATCGCGCGCTCGAGCAGGCGACGCGTCCGCATCAGATAGTCGTCCGTGCGGTCCGGCAAACCGTGCAGGAGGGGCGCGAGCTTCTTGTCCGTACCCTCCATGGCCTCTCGGTCAGGTTAGCCGCTCCCGAGGCCGTTTGCGATGCGTTACGATGACCCCGTTGACCGACGCGCTGGACCGAATTGTTGTCGCTGCCGACGGCACGTTCGCGGCCGTGATCCAGACAAACCGGATCTGCGTGCTCGAGCTGCCGAGTGCCGCCGAGCTCTGGGAAATCGGCACCGATGCCGCGGCCGACGCGGTCGACGCCGCCTGGGTGGGCTCGCCGCCGCGCCTGCTCGTACTCTCGCGGTTCGCGGAGTGGTCGACGGTCCACCTGCTCGACGTCCGGGCGGCGGACTCCGTCGGCGAGCTAAAGCTCGCATCACCGGCGCGGATGCTCGCGTGCGTCGGTCATCACGCGCTCGTCGTCGGAGACAACGGGGCCGCGATCCTCACGACCGCCGAGCACCTCGCGCTGCATCAGTTTCCGGCGCGCACGCTGCCGATCGCCGCCGGTGCCGCGGCGAACCAGTTCGTCGTCGCGGTTCCCGGCGTGATCGAGGAGTGGGATCCACACAGCCGCGTTCCGAAGCGCCGGCTGCGCCTTCCGCGCCCGACGACGATCACCGCTGTCGGCGGCAGTGAACGTGTGGTCTGGATCGCGACGCTTCCCGACCGCACGCGCATCGACGTGATGCCGCTGATCAACCGCGGGCAGCCGAAGTCGCACGAGCTCCCCGAGGCGATCGCCACGGTCTCGGGTCATCCGCGCAGCGACGTGCTCGTGTGTGTCGGCCAGCTCGGCCGCGCGTACGCCGTCGATCTCGACGGCCGCACGCGCCTCCGCGCGCTCGCGTTCCCCGACATCGATCGCGTGGAAGCGGCGGCGCTCGTCATGGGACGAACGCCGGGTGTGATCGCCGCGCAACGCGGACGCCCGTTCCGCTTCGTGCAGCTCGACGTGCGCGAAGCGTACGTCGGGTCGGGGACGAGTGTGCCTGCACGCGCGCAAGACACGAGCGAGCCAGTCCGCTCGACGCTTGGCGACGAATCGGCGCCGCTGTCGGTCGCGCGCACGCCGCTCGAGTCGCCGTTCTCGTTGCCGAAGCTCACCGTCGGTGCACCCGTCGGGCCCGAGCCCGTGGCATCTGTCTCGGCACCGGCACCCGCGTCCACATCGGAATCGGCGAAGACCGCGAAGAACCTCGCCGCGCGGTTCGCCGCTGTGCGCGAGCGGCGCGAGGCCGTGCTCTCCGAGAGCGGCGCGAACGCGGTGCCGACCGACATGCCGCAGGTCGCGACGCCACCGCCGAGTGACGTCTCCGCGGCCGCGTCGGGCCCGATCGCGTCGGTCTTGCAAGCCGCCGCGTCGCTCGCGAAGCAGTTCATTCCATCGACAACGCCGGCGCCGCCACCCAGGCCAGCGCCAACCTCGACGACGTCGCCCTCGTGGCGCACCGCGTGCGCGGACTGGGCCGAGAGCGTCGTCGAGCGGCGCACCCAGCTCGCGCAGCCGCCATCCGTCGAAGCGATTCGCGATCTCGCGGTCAGGTTCGATCTCTCCGCCGAGCTCGTGCCCGCGCTCGCGTTGCTCTACGGCGCGCACCTCGCCGGCCACGATGGTGTCGCGCCGGTCGTGCTCGCGAACGCGGTCGACTTCGTCGACGAGCGTCGCTGGGCCGAGGCGCTCGGACGCGGCGAGCTCGCGGCGATGGAGGTCGCGAGCTACGAGGGCTCGCGCGTACGACTCGCGCCGATCGTGCGGCGCGTCCTCGACGAGCTACCGCCCGCGACCGGCACGCTCGTCGGAGCGCCCTCGGTGATCGCGGTGCTCGGGGCCTGCGTGCTCGTCGAGCGCGGCAGTTCGGCGATCGACATCGCCACGCAACATGCGGCGCGCGCGGGCGGCGCGATCCTGGTCGGTCACGACGAGCGCACGAGCGCGGAGGTCTGCTTCGAGGCACGCGCGATCGGTGCGGTCGCGATGGTGCCGGCGAGCAAGTTCGACGGCGAGACCGCGACGCCTGTCATCTATGTCGCCGACGACGAGGGCGACGCGTCGAAGCTCGGCCTGCCGCGCTTCGCCTGATCAGGCGGCGCCGACGTGCTCGTTCTGGAGATAGTCCTTCTTCTTGCCGGCGATCGCGCACGCGACCTTCGCCGCACTCCAGCCCGAGACGAGCGCGCCCTCGACACCGAGTGATGGGAGGACTTGCTCGCCGGTGAGCGTCAGGTTCTTCATGCCCGTGATGTACGGCAGCGCGGCGAGGTCGGCGCTCTGCGCGAGCTTGCCGCTCCACACGGGAGTCATCGCGAGCGGCAGGTTGCGCGGAACGTCGTAGCTGCCACGGCCACCCGGCACGTGCGGCGGCGTGGCTTCGAACGGCGAGTGTGCGAGGACGAGGTGGCGCTCGTAGAACGGCATCACATCGCCGAGTCGGCGCCAGAGGCCGGCGCGCAGCGCCATGCACTTCGCGGCGAGCTTGTCGGGCTCGAGTGGTTCGCTGCTCCCGAGGACCGCGGCGAGTGTCACGATCACGCGGCCGGTGTCGTCGGTCTCGCCGACGTGAATCGAGAACGCGTTGTCACCGATCGGCTCCTTGTCTGGATCCGCGATCACCGCGACGGTCGGCGCCATGTGCTCCGGGAGGCCGGCCTCGTCGAGCACGATGTTGAGCGTGTAGCGATAGCCGAGGAGCTGCATGCCCTCGGCGAGCTCGTACAGGCGCTTCGGTGCCTTCTTGCCGAGCAGCGCCGCGATCTCCGTCGGCGGGCGCGATGCGACCACCTGACCCGCGCCGATGTCGTCGCCGTTCGCGAGCGTGATCGTCGAGATCTTGCCCCACGAAACACCGAGCTCGCCGATCTTGCCGGCGCGAAGCTCGCCGTTCGCGGTGGTGAGCTTCTCGACGAGGAGCTCGCGGATCGCGTCGCCATCGCCCTTGAGCGAGCTTGGGCCGGTGCGCCACGCATCCACCGCGCGCGCGATCGCGGCGGCCGGCGGATCGGGATGACGGAGCGCGATCGCGGCGAGGTGACGCCACAGCGACGAGCCGGGCGCCGTCTTCGCGGTGGACCACCACGTCTCGGCGTCCTGCGCGAGCTTGTCCGCGAGCTTCGCGAGCTCGCGCTTCTCGAAAAAACCAACGCCCGGAAATGCGTGCTCGCTCGCGACGAACGGATCCATGCTCCGCGCGAGCTCGCCGCTCACATCCCAGCGGGCGAGCCATGCCGCGGCGGCCTCCTTGCCGACCTCCCGCTCGAGCTCGCTCGCGATCCGATCCGTGCCGAGGTCGACGCGCAGATCGGGCGCGACGATCTGCGCGGCGAGCTTGGACTCGCGCAGCTTGCGCCGCATCGCGTGCTCGGCATGCAGCTCCTTGAGCACGCGCTCGCCCGCAGAGCCGCCGCCGGCCGGGCCTTGCATCATCGGCCAGCTCGCCGGATCGACCGGCAGCTTGTGGGGACCGAGCGCGTAGCGGGCAGGGCGGTCGTCGCCGAGGACCAAGGTCCGCATGCCGCGGCGGGCACACAGCGTCGCGCACACCAGCGCGGCGAGATCATCGCCGAGCACGACGAGGTCGTAGCTGTTACTGGGCACGCTTGCCCCTCACCACCAACCGACCTTGGCACGACAGCTCGTCGGCCGCCAAGTCGCGAACCACCTCGGGCAGCATCTGATGCTCCCGCTTCTGGATCCGGGCCTGGAGTGCGGCGACGTCATCTCCCTCGAAGATCGGCACGGGCTCCTGCGCGATGATCGGCCCGCCGTCGACACTCGAGTCGACGAAGTGGATCGTCATCCCGGTGACCTTCACGCCGTACGCGATCGCTTGCTGGATCGCGTTCGCACCGGGAAACGCCGGCAACAGCGACGGGTGCGTGTTGATGATCCGCAGCGGCCACTTGTCGACGAAGTGCGCCGTGAGCACACGCATGAACCCGGCGAGCACGACGGCGTCGACCTCGTGCTTCGCGAGCTCGGCGAGCAGCGCGTCCTCGAACGCGACGCGATCGTCGCCGTGCTCGATGACGACCGCCGGCAGCCCCGCCTTCTCGGCGCGCGCGATCGCCGGCACGCCGGGCTTGTTCGAGATCGCGACCGCGAGCGTCGCGGGGCCGAGCTTGCCCTGCGCCTGCGCGTCGATCAGCGCCTGCAGATTTGTACCTTGCCCACTGACGAGGACGCCGATCTTCAACGCTAGTCTCCGACGAAGCGAGACGGCTCGCCGCCGTCACGCGGTACGAGCTTGCCGACCACCCGGGCCCGGTCGCTCTTCAAGAGGCCGAGCGTCTGATCGACGGCATCGGCTGGAACCACGATCGTCATGCCAAGGCCCATGTTGAACGTTCGCCGCATCTCCATCGGCGCGACCCCGGCGCCGGCGATCAGCTTCATGATCGGCGGCACTTCCCACGTCTTGGGATCGAGCTCGACCGCGAGCGTATCGTCCGCGAAGATCCGCGGCGGATTCTCGACGAGCCCACCGCCCGTGATGTGTGCGGCGCCTTTCCACGGAATCTGCGCCGCGCGCATGCGCTCGAACGCGTCCGCGTAGATCACCGTCGGGCGCAGCATCTCTTCGATCACGCTCGAGCCGCCGAGCTCGTCGGGCCTGGCATCGAGCGCGAGCTTGAGCTTCTCGAACACGATCTTGCGCGCGAGCGAGTGGCCGTTCGAGTGCAGGCCCGACGACGGCAGGCCGATCACGACGTCACCCGCCGCGAGGTTGCGCTGTGGCCTTATCGCCGCGCGCTCCACCACACCGACGCAGAATCCGGCGAGGTCGTAATCTTTTCCGTGATAGAGGCCCGGCAGCTCGGCCGTCTCGCCGCCGACGAGCGCGCACTTCGCCTGGCGGCAGCCCTCGGCGATGCCGGAGATCACGGCGGTACCCGTCTCGACGTCGAGCTTGCCGGTGCCGAAGTAATCGAGGAAGAACAGGGGCTCCGCGCCGGTGACCAGCACGTCGTTGACACACATCGCGACCAGATCGATGCCGATCGTATCGTGCTTGTTCGCCGCGAACGCCGTCTTAAGCTTCGTGCCGACACCGTCGGTGCCGCTGACGAGGACGGGCTCGGTGTACCCGGTCGGAATCGTGCACAGCGCGGCAAACCCGCCGATACCGCCGATGACTTCTTTCCGAGTGGTGGATTTCGCGAGCGGTTTGATCCGGTCGACAAGTGCGTTACCTGCGTCGATATCGACGCCCGCATCCTTGTAAGTGATCGCCACGCCTTGCGTGTACCACGGTATGCTGCGCGCAGAGTGGCTGCAGTACCGGTCATCGATGTGGTGGTTCCCGCGCGCGACCATGCGACGAGCCTCGGCCCACTCTTGCGGGATCTCCCGCAGCGCATGGTGCGGTCGATCATCGTCGTCGATCGCGCGTCGAGCGATCGCAGCGCGGAGATCGCGCGCGATCACGGCGCACTCGTGCTCCACGAGTCGAGCGGCGGTTACGGCGCCGCGTGCCTCCGCGCGCAAGCGCACCTCGGTTCGTTGCCGCGTGTGCCCGACATCGTCGTGTTCATTCCCGGCGATCGCCCGAGCGCGGCGAACACGATCCCATCGCTCGTCGAGCCGATCCAGGAACGCAGCGCGGAGCTCGTGCTCGGCATCGAGCCCGGCCGCGCGCGCGTCGGCGAGAAGATCATCACGGGCCTCATCGACACGATCTATTCGCACCGCTGGTCCGGCGTCGGACCGATCCGCGCGATGCGGTTCCCCGCGCTGATCGCGCTCGGCATGAGCGACCGCGGCGACGGCTGGGACGTCGAGATGCTCGTGCGCGCCGTCAAGCTCGGCCTGTCGTGCGACGAGGTCGTGCTCCCCGTCGATGCGCACCGCACCGGTCGTGCCCTCGGCCGCGCATTGCTCCATATCCTCCGGCACGCGACGATGCGCTGATATGATGGCGCCGTGATCGATGCGCTAGAGCGGTTCGCTCGCGACTTCCCCGCGGGCGCGGTGTTGTTCGAGGAGGGCCAGCCCGGCGATTACATGTACGTCGTGCAGAGCGGCGAGGTCGAGATTCGTCGCCAGGTCGGCGAGATGGAGCGCCTGCTCGCGGTCCTGCCCGCCGGCGAGTTCTTCGGCGAGATGGCGATCCTCAACGGCCGCCCGCGTAGCGCGACCGCCGTCGTGCGCACCGCCGGCCGCCTCCTCGTGATCGAGGGCCGCACGTTCGAGGCGATGTTGCGCGCGCGTCCGGAGATCGCGCTCCGCATCATCAAGTCGCTCGCGACGCGGCTCGAGAGCGCGAACCAGCACGTCGAGCTGCTGCTCCTCCCGACACCGAACCATCGCGTCGTCCAGTGCATGCGGCACATGGCCGAGGAGCAGATGCAGCTCGCCGGGAGCCACTTCGCACCGGGCACCGCGATCCTCGTCCCGAAACAGGTCGAGGACATCGCCGCGCGCGTCGGCTTACCGGTTCACGAAGTGATCGACGTCGTCGATGGCCTGCGCCAGGCACGTCTCGTGATGCTCGCGGAGGACGCAGGTATCGAGGGGAACGGCTTCATCGTCCCCGAGGTCGGTCGTCTGCTGGAGTTCCTCGAGTTCTTGAATCTCAAGGACCGATTCGGCGCCTAGCTGCCGCGTGTCCGGAAATTCGACTTCGCGGTTCCGCTTGGCGAAGCGGAACCGGAACAGAGAACCGTTTCGAATCAGATCGACCGCGTGGCGCCTAAGCCGCGGCTTCGCCGTCGCGGATCTGCTTGCACTTGCGGACGAGCTCGGGAAGCTCGTCATTTTTTCCGTGAATGAGCGTCTCGATCTCGGGCGCCATCTGCATCAGCTGCTGCTGCAGTGCTGCGGCGGTGGTGCCGGTAAGCAGCGTGGGGATGATCGCGACCAGGAAGTTTCCGCCCCAGATCTCTCGGGTGGCCTCCGCGGCGGATGACGCCTGCACGACCGTAAACCCCTCCGCCTCGAGTGCCCGCGCGATTTCTTCGCGCTCGGTGCTGATTTCATTGACGACAAGAACAGAGGACATCGCGACCTCACAAACGGGGCCGGGGCGAAGAAACTCTTCTTACCCCCGGGAAGGGCTGCGTTTTCCAGATGGACTTAGCAGAGTCGCAGGCCTGTCGCGAGCAAAAGTCACCGTGATTTCACCGCATCATGCGGTGCCGGAGATCCAAGCCGAGGCTTTACCGAGGTTTGCGGGTCTGATATCTAGCCCACTCCCAATGGCCTGGTGGTCACGAACTCAAGGGCTCGCCTCCGAGCCGAAAAAGTCGGTACCCAAGGGTATTTGGATCAAGTGCGAGCGTTGCGCGAGCACCCTCTACGAGGCCGACCTCGAGGCCAACGAGCGCGTCTGCACGAGCTGCAACCACCACTTTCGAATGTCGACCGAGGCGCGGATCGCCCACTCGGTCGATCCCGGCTCGTGGCTGGAGCACGACCGCGGGCTCGAGAGCGGTGACCCGCTCGGGTTCCGCGTCGACGGCAAGAAGTATGTCGATCAGGTCCGCAGCGCGATGAAGAAGATCGGCCCGGGCGATGCGTATCGCGCGGGCACCGCGACAATGGGCGGCATCCCGGTCGAGGTCGGCTTCTTCGTGTTCGAGTTCATGGGCGGCTCGATGGGCTCGGTCTGCGGCGAGAAGATCGCGCGGCAGTTCGAGCGCTCGGTCGCGCATCGCCGTCCCGCGATCATGTTCTGCGCCTCGGGTGGCGCGCGCATGCAGGAAGGCGTGCTGTCGCTGATGCAGATGGCGAAGACGTCGGCGGCGCGCTCGCGCCTGCGCGAAGCACGCATCCCATACATCTCGGTGCTGCTGCATCCGACCACCGGCGGCGTCGCCGCGTCGGTCGCGATGCTCGGCGACATCATCATCGCCGAGCCCGACGCGCTCATCGGCTTCGCAGGTCCGCGCGTGATCGAGCAGACGATCCGCCAGCAGCTGCCGCCCGGCTTCCAGCGCTCGGAGTTCTTGCTCGAGCACGGCATGGTCGATCAGGTCGTCAGCCGCAAGGATCTGAAGAAGACGCTCGAGCGCTCGCTGCGGTGGTTCGAGCGCCCCCGCGATGCCTCGCGCACGACGGGCGTGGTCTCGGACGAGCTCTGCGAGCTACCCGCGACGGACTAGTCATGCAGTACGCCGACCTCCTCGCGCGTCTGTTGCCCGCGCGGCGGTTCGGGATGGTGTTCGGGCTCGACCGAATTCGCGCGCTGCTCGACACGCTCGGCGCCCCCGACGCGCGGCTCGGCACGGTGATCCACGTCGCCGGGACGAACGGCAAGGGCTCGACGGTCGCGATGATCGCCGGCCTCGCACGCGCGAGTGGCGTGCGCGTCGCGACGTTCACGTCGCCACATCTGTCGTCGTTGCGCGAGCGGATCACGTTCGACGGCGTCCTGATCAGCGAGGAGGCGATCTGCGCCGCCGCCGAACGCGTGTACGAAGTGGGCGGCGATGCGCTGACGTTCTTCGAGCAGCTGACCGCGATCGCGTGCGTCGCGATCGCGGACAATGCCGATGTCACGATCCTCGAGGTCGGGCTCGGCGGCCGCCTCGACGCGACGAACGCGATCACCGCACCGATCGCGATCGTCACCGGCGTCGCGATGGATCACCAGGAGATCCTCGGCGACACGCTGCAGAAGATCGCGATGGAGAAGGCCGGCATCTTCAAGCCGGGCCAGCGCGCGGTGATCGGCGCATCGGGCGAGGCCATCGCGCAGCCGTGGCTCGAGGATGCCGCGCGCACCGCCGGCGTCGAGACGATCACCGTCGTGTCCTCGACAGAGCACGTTCCGCCGGTCTCGCTGCCGGGCGAGCACCAGCGCCAGAACGCCGCAGGCGCGCTCGCCGCGCTCGACCACCTCGAAGCACTCGGTGTCGCGAAGCTCGACGACGCCGGGCGCGCGGCCGCGCTCGCGCATGTCGTGCACCCGGGGCGGTTCGAGGTCATCGAGGGCTGGCCACGGATCATCCTCGACGGCGCGCACAACCCGCACGGTGCCGCCGCGCTCGCCGCGGTGCTGCGCGGGATGGGGGAGCGTCCCGTGTTGATCCTCGGCGTCTCCGAGGACAAGGATGCGCGCGGCATCGTCGCCGAGCTCGCACCGGTCGCGTCGGATGTGATCGCGACGCGCTACCAGCACGACCGCGCGATGGACCCCGAGGCACTCGCGACGATCGCGCGCGAATTCGAGACGCCGGTCGAGGTCGCGCCGGATCTCGCGGCCGCCGACGCGCTCGCCCGCGCACATCACGCGACGATCGTGATCGCGGGCTCGCTATTTCTTGTCGGCGAAGCGCGCGTGCGATACCTCGATGCGCCGTCCGATCCGATTTTCGTCACCGATCCGAGTCCCAAATGAAGCGTGCATGGTTGCTGCTCCTCCTCGCGTGCAAGTCGCAGCCGGGCGTGACGACCGCGACGTCCGCGGCACCCACAGTGCGCGTCGTGCCGCCGGCGAAGGCAGGCCCGGCCACACACGTCGTCGAGCTCGCACCGAATTCACCGACGCCGATCATGCGCGGCCCGTTCGAGGTCACCACGATCAATCCAGCCGGTGACCTCGAGCTCGGCATCGCGAAGGACGAGTCATGCGCCGGCGTCGCTTGGTTCGTGTACTCCGGCGGTGGTGCGGCGGTCAGCGAGGGCGAGATTCTCTGCGCGCGCTCGGGCCGCAGCCGCACCATCACGCAGGGCTTCTCCGGTCACTGACGCGGCGAGCGCCAGCGGATCACGAGCAGCGTGCGCAGCGAGTTCGCCCACGAGCGCTCGCGAAACGACGAGTGCACGTCCTTCGCGCCGGCGAGCTCGAGCAAGCCTTCGAAGAAGCCCATCGTCTGGTAGCAGGCCGCTTCCTCGGCGGGCATGCCCATGTAGTACCGAACGACGATGTTCGCCTCGTCGTCGAGGAGCATCGGGACGGCGAGGGCGTCGAAGTCGAAGAACGTCTCGCGCATCACGCGAAATCGGTTGAGCGTCTCGACCGGATCGTTCGGCGACAGCAGATTTGGATGCGCCTCGTGCAGCTTCTTCGCCGAGGAGCGGCCCCACAGCTGTACCGGAAACGTCTCGCCGTTCGCGACCGTGCGCAGGATCTCGTTGCCCATGCGCTCGAACGTCGCCATCGGGTACCAGGCGTCGGGGGCGATCTTGGTCGACAGGAACCAGATATCCTCGGCCTTGAGGCGCTCGGCCCAGTTCACGTTCTTCATGGAACGGAGCATCCGTACGTAGTCGACGAACAGGATGCCGCGGACGTGGCGCACTATCGGCAGCATAGCCCGTTATTTGCGCCTACCCGCCGCGCCTCGTACGATCCACACATGCGTCGCTTTCTGCTGATCCTCCTTCTCGCGAGTCCGGCATTCGCCGACACCGGCACGCACAAGGAAGGCGAGTACGGCGGCGTCATCCCCGGCCAGAAGCCCGACACCGCGACGGCCAAGCCCAAGCGTCCGCCGCCGAAGGGCACGTTGGCCTGGATCGGCTTCGAGGCGAAGGACGGTGGGGCCCAGCTGTTCTTCCAGTCGGTCGGGGCGTTTCAGGTCAGCCAGAAGGTCGTGGGCTCGACGGTGGTTGCGACGCTCGACCTCACCAAGCTCGCGAGCAACACGTGGCGGAAGATCGATACGCGGTTCTTCGATAATCCGCTTGCCGGGGTGGTCGCCAAGGCGCTGCGCGGCCGCAAGGGTCGGGGTATCGAGGTTCGCATCAGCTTCAAGAACCCGAAGGACGCGCGCGAGGGATCGCTACGGACGGCGACCGAAGCCGACGGGATGTACTACGCGTACCTGTCGTTCCCGGAGGGCACGGCGACGGCGAGTGACCCGAGCACGAAGACCGAGGCCAAGACCGACGCGAAAGACGTCGAGAAGTAGTCAACGCGCGTCGACGAGCGCGTCGCGGAGCACGTCTTCGCCTTGCGCGCCACGGAACGCTTCGATCGCGCGGCCATCGGGCCCGAGCACGATCGTGTACGGCACACCCTTGATGTTGTACTTGGCGCGCAGCGCGCCGTCTTCGTCGACGAGCACCGGCGAGACGAGGTTCTTGCTCTGCTTCACCGACGCCGCGTGCTTCTTGCCGCCCACGACGAACACCGCCACCATGTTCGCGTTCTCGGCCGCGGCCGCCTTCTCGGCGACCGGCAGCTCGACCATGCAGTGACTGCATGTCGGGCTCGCGAACAGGACAAGGGTCGGCTTGCCGCGCAGCTTGCCCGGGTCGAACAGGCTGTCATCGGCGGTCGGGAGCGGCCGCAGCGCCGCGATGAAGTCGTCCGACGGTAGCTCGGTGCCCTTCTTGCGACATGCACCGGCCGAGATCGTCAGCGCGGCGAGCAACAGCAGTTGAGTCGAGCGGCGCGCTAGTGGCATACCCACGGGATGGATAGCACGGGCGCAGACGAGGTCGACGAGCTGTTCGCGCTGACCCGTCAGCTGCGGCAGCAGCTCGTTCGCCACCGCGCGCTTGGTGGGTGGTCGGTGCCGGGCGGCCCCACGTCGCGCACAGACCTCGAGCCACTCGCGGTCGTGCCCGCTGCATCGAGCCCCGCGATCAGCCTGCCGGTCGAGACGCGTGATCTCGGCCGCCGTTCGCTCGCGCAGGTTCGCGAGGAGCTGGGCGAGTGCACGCGGTGCAAGCTGCACGCGACCCGCAAGAACATCGTATTCGGCGTCGGCGCCGAGGACACGCCGCTGATGTTCATCGGCGAGGCGCCGGGTGAACAGGAAGACCTGCGCGGCGAGCCGTTCGTCGGGCGCGCCGGCGAGCTGCTCGACAAGATGATCGAAGCGATGGGCTGGTCGCGCGAGAGCGTGTACATCGCGAACATCCTCAAGTCGCGGCCGCCGGGGAATCGCAACCCGCAGCCCGACGAGGTCGCGGCCTGCACGCCGTTCCTCGAGGCGCAGGTCCGCGCGATCGCGCCGCGCATCATCGTCACGCTCGGCCGTCCGGCGGCGAACCACATCCTCGGCAACGACGCGCCGATCAGCGCGCTGCGCGGCAAGTTTCACGAACGCAACGGCATCCAGGTAATGCCCACGTTCCACCCGGCGTACCTGTTGCGCGAGCCGGACAAGAAGAAGGAGACCTGGTCGGATCTCAAGCTCGTGATCGCGGAGCTCGCGCGGCTCGGCATCACGTCTCCGAGCGTACCGCGCGCCTGACCATGGCCGTGGCGTGTGATCTGCTCGAGGCGGAGCTCGCGCTGGATCACCTCGAGGCCGGGCTCGCCGCCGAGCTCCCGGCGCACATGCGCGCGTTCGCGGCCGCGCATGCTGCGGGAACGCCGTTGCCGCCGGCGCCCGCGGCGACGCGCAGGATCGCGACGGTGCAGAACGCGCTCGCGCATCCGCTGCTCGCCGATCGCGCGCTCGTGCTCGCGCGGCTGATGATTCCGATCGCGATCGAGGAGGATCGACGCGTGCTCGTGGCGCGCGGCGCGGACCGCACGTGGGACGGACTCGCTGCGCTGACGGCAGCACGCGATGCCGTCGCACGCGAGCGGTTCGGTCGCGGCTTCATCGACTTGATGCATCACCTCCACGGCGCATCGACACGTGCGGTCCGCATCGCGTGGCCCGCACCCGTCGACGGCTGGCACGACCCGCGGGTCGACGAGCTGGACTGGGACGCGCTCGCACGATGTCACGGCGCGCGGGGCGCGATGCAGCTCGTTCGCGCGGACGTGACGGCGCGGACGTTCATCGTCGAGCCGCAACGCGAGGTGATCGTCGTCGCGCCGGCGGTGCAAACGCCTGCCGCGCGGTTCGCCGTGCTCCATGAATTCGGTCACGCGCTCGCCGGCCTGCTCGCGCCGGCGGGGATCCCGCGCGTCGTCGACGAAGCGGCGGCCTCGTACATCGCGCGCACCGACGAAGACGCGCTCGCGACGCGCGCACGGAAGCGGCGGCTCGCACTCGCACAGGCGCTCGACGCGATCGAGCGCGGGCTCTCGCAGGAGCGTCCGACGGAGTTTCCGCCGTGGGCGTTGTGGCACGACCCCGGCGCGCAAGCGGCGTACGTCGAGGCCGAGGCGATCGCGGACCGCTGGTGCGCGATCCGGATCACCCTTGCCGATGCGATCGCGGCCGAGCGAGCCCGCATCGACGCAGCGACGTCTGTGTAAGATGCGCACGTGCTGTTTAGCCGGGTCGTCTTTGCAGCCGCGCTGATCGCGGGCTGCGGCGTCGCGGCGCCATCGCGCGTCGACCTCGCCGCGCTCGTGAAGCGGTTCGGTCCCGTCGATGCGCGGCACGAGCTCGAGCTACGCATCGTCAAGGACCCGAAGGACATCGCCGCGCGCCTCGGGCTCGCGAAGCTGTGCGACGAGCAAGGCCGGCCGAGCCAGGCGCTCGAGCAGCTCGAGGCGGTGCTCCGCTACGGCGGACCGATCGGCACGCGCTGGCACGACGAGGACCGCGCGCGGTTCGCCCGCTTGCTCGCGGCACGTGGACGGGTGCGCGTCGCACGCGGTGCACCGACGGCGCTCGCAGACCTGCAACGCGCGAGCGAATACGGCGCGAAGGTCGCGGATGACGAGCGCGCCCGCGCACAGCACGCGCTCGCGATCGTGAAGCTGCGGCACGTCGATGCGAAGGAGCGGGCCGCCGGCCTCGCGCTCCTCGCAGATGCGCCGCGCGAACCGGGCGAGCTCGGCATCTGGCTGTGGAGCATCGGCGCGAAGCGCGCGGCGTACGAAGCGCTCGCGGCGTGGCACGCCGCTGCACGTGCACCACGCGACGAGCGCATCCAGCGTGCGTACCTCGTCGCGCGTGCGTGGTGGACACCGATCGATGGTGCGCCGCCTGCGGCCGGCGAGCTCGTCGGGCCCGAGCGGTGTCGCTACGACCAGTGCAATCCATGGGACCTCGTGCAGAACGGCGTGTCGTCCGACGCGATCGATGCGCTGCTGGCCACGTCGACGAAGACCAGCGATCCGGAGGCCGCGTATGCGTGGCTCGCGATCACGCTCGCACAGTCGCTGCGCGGCGAGGGCAGCTGGGCGGAGCAGTTCGCCGCGCGCGTCGATCTCACCGCGCTCTCGATCGACAAGCTGCCACCCGGCGGGCGCGCCGCCTTCGCGCTCGTCACCGGTCGCGAGGCCGTGCCCGACGCCGGCAGCGATCGCTCGACGCCGGGTCGCTACCTCGCCGCCGCGGTCGCCGCGTTTCGCGGCGCGAAGCCCGACGACGTGCGCGCCTTGCTGGGTCCACTCGCCGACACGCCCGATGGCGCCGCTGTGCTCGCGATCGCGTCGACACCCGCGGGCGACATCGTCGAGGCGCCGTACCGCGCAGCCGTCACCCGCTTCATCCAGGCGCGGGTTCGCGAGGAGCGCACCGTCGATCGCCAGCGCGCGAAGGCGATGCTCGACGCGTACGCCCGCGATCCGGTGAAGGCCGATCGCATCGCGCGCGATGTCGTCGCCGAATTCGCCGATGCGGCCGCCGGGCACGCGTGGGTCGGTGCGCTCTACGACGCGATCCAGGATCCCGCACGTGCGCGGACGAGCTGGCACGCCGCCACCGACGCCAGCCCCGGCGAGCCGATGTTCGTCCGCGGGCTCGCAGAAGCGATCGCACGCGCGAATGATCCCGACGCGGCACTCGTGATCGCCACGCAGGCCGCGGCGGCATCCGGTGATCCCTCGCCGGTCTGGATCGCGATCGCGGAGGCGTTGCACGCGAACGGCTCGGACGTGCACGCGCTCGAGGCCGCGCGCTACGCCATCGATCTAGCGACGGCAGACACGGCCGCGCGCGCCTTCGAGATCGCGATCGCCGCCAGCGAGGCGCTCGGCCGCACGCAGCAAGCGAACGGCCTGCGCACCAGGCGCGCGACGATCGCCCCGCTACCCGTGCCGCCGCGTGAGGCCGATGC
The DNA here is from genome assembly GCA_030857175.1 of Myxococcota bacterium. Classification (GTDB taxonomy): domain Bacteria; phylum Myxococcota_A; class Polyangia; order Haliangiales; family Haliangiaceae; genus JABFXX01. Next base: position 255,068 of record JALZOJ010000002.1, read on the forward strand.
CGATGCCTGGCGCGCCTCGCGCTGGAATCCGCGCGACGTCGCGCTGCGTGCCGCGCTGCTCGCCTCGTTGCCAAAGACCGACGCGCGCCGCGAGACCGTGATCGCCGAGCTCGTGAAGCTCGCAGGCGATCGTGACGTCGAGCGTGGCCGCGCGGCGATCCGCGCCCTGCGCACGCTCGGCCACTAGCGGAACGGTCCACCCTTCGGCGGCTCGCCTTCGGGATCGATCGCGATGATGTCCTTGCCGTCGGCCGTCACGCTCTTCCAATCGACGACGTGAAACTCGACGAGGCCGCACGAGCGGCAGCCGTATGACTCCATCGCACCCACCGGCTTCGTCGCGCCGCGCCACTGCGAGTGCGTGTACGTCAGCCCGAGCTCCGTGAGCCCCTCCGCCGCAGGGACCTGTGCGCGACGCACGTGCACGATCGAGCCTTCGCCACACGCGGGGCATCGCCGCGCGTCGCGCATCGAGCGAAACCCGCCCGTTCGCGTGCGCTGCACCTCGATGCCGAGCTCGACGACTCGCTGGAGCAGTTGCTCGTTCATCGCTTCGAGCTTCGCAAGTCGGTCCAGCAGCGCGTCGTCGGCCATGCGCCGATTCTACCGCCGCGGCGGCGGGCGCACGCCCCGCTGCTTGTATGCGACGTAGTCCGCGACGATCGTCGTGTGGTCGAACACGAGCGGCTTGCCCAGCGTGCCGGGCGCCGCGATCGTCGCCGCCGCTGCATCGTCGCCGCCGACCGGCGTGCCCTTCGCGCGCGCGATGAACACCGTCGAGATCGTGTGGCTGCGCTTGTCGCGCGACGGATCGGAGTAGACGTGGAACAGCTCGATGATCTCGATGTCGAGGCCGGTCTCTTCCTTGGCTTCGCGTACCGCGGCGTCCGCGATCCACTCGCCTTCGTCGACGAAGCCGCCGGGCAGGGCATAGCCCTTCGGCTCGTTGTTGCGCTCGATGAACACGAGCTCGCCGGGACGGCCCTCGATCTCGATCAAGACGTCGACGGTCGGCTTCGGGTTCTTGTACTCCTGGTCGCTCACTTCGGTGCTCCCTGCGAGAGCGGGCCTTCGATCCACGCCGCCATGTCGGCCTGCAGTTGCTTCGCATCCTCGGAATCGGCGAGGTTCTTCTTCTCCTCGGGGTCCGCGTCGAGATCGTAGATCTCCCACGCCGAGTCGCTGATTCGATAGAACACGTGCTTCTTGCCGTCGGCGGTGATCATCGACTTCGCCTCGTGCTTCCACGCGTCCGCCGACATCAGCTCGCTGAACGCGGCCTTCGGCGGCATCGCCTTGCCGTCGATCGCCGGCACGAGCGAGCGGCCGCGCCAGCTCGCCGGCTGCTTCACTCCGAACAGCGCCGCGATCGTCGGCGCCATGTCGATCATCTCGACGACATCGTCGGCGGTGCGGCCCTTGACGTCGGGGACGCGGAACATCAGCGGCACGTGCAGGAGCTCGCGGTACAGCGTCTGGCCGTGAAAGAACATGCGACCGCCGGCGAACTTGTGCACGCCGAACGCCTCGCCGTGATCGGACATCACGACGACGGTCGTGGTCTTCGCGAGCCCGGTCTTCTCGAGCGCGTCGAGGATCTCGCCGATGCGCTGATCGACGACCGCGATCTCGTAGTCGTACTTCTGCACGAGCGACTCGTCGCCCTTCGTCGTGATCGGGAACTCCTTGTGCGTCATGTACGTCGAGTGCGGCTCGAACAGATGCACGAGCATCGCGAACTTCTCGTCGTTCTTCGCCAGCTCCTCGAGACGCGTCACCGTCTTCTTCACGATCCGCGGTCCCGCGATGTCGTGGTTGGAATCGACCTGCGTCTCGGGATTGTTGACCTCGAGCGCGCCGTCGTTGTTCCACTCGGCCGCCCCCTGCAGCACGTTGCTGTTCATGTACTTCGCCACGGTCGGGCACATCTTCGGATCGCGCTTGCGATCGCAGAAGTAGAAGTGCGAGGTCATGCCGATCGTCTTGAACCCGGCGGGCGCGAGCACCTCGAACAGCAGCTCGTTCGCGTCGTCGACGGTCGGATAGTCGCGCGTCTTCTTGTCGACCTTGATCTGCGACGGATACTGCGAGGACAGAAACGACGGCACCGAGCGGGGCGTGTTCGGTGCCTGCGCGTACGCGTTCGTGAACACGACGGCGTCCTTCGAGAACGCATCGAGCCGCGGCGTCAGCGACTTGCCATCGCGCTGATACCCGGCCGTGCCGAGCCGATCGGCGCGCAGCGTGTCGACGAAGATCACGAGGACGTTCTTGCCGCCGCTGATCGACGGTGCCGCAGGCGCGCCGGCATCGGTCGGTGGCGGCGCGTTCGAGCCCGAGCCGGCCTGATCGCCGAGCTTGCCGTCGCCGCCGAGGCAGTTCTCGTCGATGTTGTTGCCCGGCACCTCGATCGCGTTCGGGTACACGTCGGGGTTTTGGTCGTTGCAGTCCGGGCCGCCGAAGAAGGCCGAGTGGCCGTCCTTGTCCTTGTCGAGCCGCTTGCGCAGCTGCGGCACGAGCAGCGCGCCGAGGTACGAGCCCTCCGTGACGGCGTCGCGAGATTTCGGTGCGGGCATGGGAACGAGCCCGGCGACGATCACCGCGACGGCGACCACCGCCGCACCGGCCGCGATCACGCCGCGCTTCGGTAGCCCAGCGCGCGCGCCATCGAGCGGCCCGTACGCGATGATCGCGATCGCGATCGCGACGACCGGCAACAGCGCCGGCACGATGAACTTGCCGAGGTTGAGCGCTTGATGATCGAGTCCGCCGATGATCACCTTCATCGCGACGACGAGCGCGGCGACCGCGCCGAGGAGCAAGAGCACGACGCGCGAGAGCGGACCGATCGACGGGATGACGCCCGTGACCCTGCGCAGCACGCGATAGAGCGGCAGCGCGCCGAGCGCGAGCACCGGAATCGCGCCGACGGCCGCGACGCCCGCGAGCAGCGCGCCGATGCTCTTGCGCGCGACGTCGCCGACCAGCGCGACCGACAGCTTCGCGACGACGAGCACGAGCATGCCGCCGATCACCGCCGCGGCGATCAGGATCGCGGCGACGGACTTGTCGAGCTCCGCGTCATCGCGCAGCTTTCGAAACAGTCCGCGAACCCAGCCCTCGCCCCACTGCGCGTTGCCGGCGCCGAGCACGAGGCCAACGCCGATCGCGACCGGCAGCGCGTAGAGCGCCCACAGCCCGAGCAGCGGGACCAACCCGCCGCCGGCGTGCCCGACATCGACAAACGCGAGCACCAGCGCGGCGGCGAGCACGACGCCAAGTCCCGTCGCCATGCCGGAGCGATAGGGCGAAGGAGAAGCAGACATCGAGGAGGAGTTACCACACTCGAAGAGATCTCGTGCAGTCGCGCCTCAGCTACGTTTGATCTCGACGAGCACGCCTTCGACGAACCGCGGATCGATCTCCGCGTCTTTCACGCCGCCCAGAATCCCTTCGAGGTCGTCGACCCAACCTGCGACCAACCGCGCGAGCACGTGTTCCGACGCCTGCAGCTGCGCGGCGCCGAGCCGGCTGCGCACGGCCTCGAGACCCTTCGCGCGGGCATCCGCGGTGAGCTCGTTGTCCTTCATGCCGCGATCGCGCAGCGTCGTGAGCTCGGCTTGCGAGAGTGCGTTGCCCGAGAGCTCACCGCCGACGACGGCGCGCGCGAGGGCGGTGCGAATGTGATCGTCGAGGCTCGGGCGCGGCTCCGGTGCTTGCCCGAGCGCGACGACGTCGACACCGAGCGACTCGACGAGCGCGATCCGCACGGTGAGCCCGGTCAGGATCTCGCCGGCGCGCCGCAGATCGGCGGAGGACTCGAACGGACGGAGGCCCACGGTCGACGGCACATCGGCGGCACCGGAGAACAGCGGGCGCGGCGAGCACAGCCCGGCGACGAGCTCCTTCGCCGGAGAGCCTGCGGTGAGCGAGCGCGCAGCGAGTGCTTGTGCGAACCGCGAGAGCTTGTGCGTGACCGTGTAGCCGACGCGGAACAACCGCTGCATGCCGACCGAAGACAGCGCCTGCGTCGCGCGCGCGAGGTCGCTGCGCGAGACGGTCTCGAGGCCGAGCGAGATCGTGGCCGTCGCGTAGAACGCACCACGCCGCACGACCTCGGGCTGGCCCGGCTTCGCGCGCGCCGCGGCGAGTACCTTGTTGACGATCACCATGAGCGCACCCTCGATGCGCGCGGACTCGGCATCGTCCTCGACGGCGGCCATCGCGCGGGCGAGGAAGCCGCGACCGATCAGTTCCTCGGCGACGACGAGCGAGACGCGGTTCTCGTCGTCGACGGTGCGGTCCTGCGAGCCTTCGCCGATCGCGACCTTGTCGGCGTCGAGCGGGCGGAACAGATCGAGCGCATCGTAGAAGTCGACGTAGCCGAGGTCTGCGAGGCGCGCGGAGCGCCAGCGATACGACATCTCCTCGAGCTCGGCGGGCGGCTCGCTGCGCGCGGCCATGATGATGTGTCGCGCCATGATGAAGTCGGCGCGATACAGATCCTCGACGACACGTTGCGTGAGCGACTGGGTCTCCTCGTCACCGAGCAACTCGAGCATGAAGAACCGATCCGGCGTCGCCATGATCGCGCCTTCGTTGTCCTCGGCCGGCTCTTCCTCGAGCGAGACGTCGTAGATCTTGACGGCGCGCTGCAAGAGCAACGCGCGGAACTCGGTGTCGAGCCGTGCGAACACTTCGCCGACCTTCTCGAAGCCCGCGTTGAGGAGACTGACGAGCCATGGCTTGAGCGGCGCGATGTCGAGCTGGTCCTTGTTCCACGCATCGAGATCGAAGCAGCCGCGGATCTGATCGGGTGTGGCGAGCGCGATCAAGTCCTGCGCGTCCTCGAAGCCGACCTCGTGCACGAGCTCGAACATTTCGTTCGGCGACAGCGAGGCGACGGCAGCCTGCGCATCTTCCGAGGAGAGCAGGGCGTCGATGCGGCGATAACCGCGCGGTCCTGCGAGCTGTGCACGCAAGCGTGCGAGGGGTCCGCTCGGAGGGGCTTCAGATGTCATGATGGGCGCGTCCATGACTAGCACCGTGCGTCGCGCCGTGGAAACCGCGATCCAGAAGATCGGTCAGGGGCTCCTCGGTGTGGCCTGCTCGGGCGGCAAGGACTCGATGGCGCTCGCCGACGCGGCGATCGACGTCGCGGGCGGCGCACACGTCGTCGTGCTCGCGATCGACCACGGCCTGCAGGCCGAGACGCGGGTCGTCTCCGAGAACGTCGCGCAGTGGGCGCGGTCGCGAGGCGCGGCCGCGGTCGTCGAGCGGGTCACGGTCGCATCGCCCTCCGAGGCCGATGCGCGCGCGGCCCGCTACGCCGCGCTCGACGAGCTCGGCGATCGCCTCGGCGTCGTCGCGATCCTGCTCGGCCACACCGCGCGCGATCAGGCCGAGACCGTGCTGATGCGCATCCTGCGTGGCACGGGGCCGGCCGGGCTCGTCGGGATCCCGGCGGTACGCGAGCGCTACGTGCGGCCGCTGCTCGCGCTCGAGCGCAGCGAGATCACGGCGTACGTCGCCGATCGCGGTCTGCCCGTGTGGAGCGATCCGATGAACGCGGACGCGAAATATCTGCGCACGCGTGTGCGTCGCGAGCTGTTGCCGCGCCTGCGCGAGGAGAACCCACAGATCGACGCCGCGCTCGTGCGGCTCGCCGCAACGGCAGGGGAGTGGCTCGAGGTGATCGACGCGCTCGCGCGACCGCTCGCGACCTTGCCGATCGACTGCAAGGCGCTGCGCGTGCATCCCGCCGCGGTCCGCAAGCGCGCCTTCTCGCTCGCGCTCGATGCCCTCGACATCGACCACGACAGCACGCACCTCGACGCGCTCGACGAGGTCGCACGCTCCGATGCGCGCGGCGAGATCATGGTCGACCTTCCCGGCGCGCGCGTGCTGCGCAGCTATGACCTGTTCGTCCTGGCCGATCGCGTGAAGGTCCGGGAGCTGGTCGTGCCAGACGGTCCTTACGAGCTGCGGCGCTGGCAACCAGGGGATCGGATGAGGCCGGCTCGACTCAAAGGCCGGTCGCGAAAATTGTCGGACCTTTTCATCGACGCGAAGGTCCCACGTGCACTGCGTACACACGCCCGGGTTCTCGTGCGTACGACCGACACCGTGATCGTGTGGGCAGAGCATCTCGGAATTGCCTTCGAAGAGAGCGATCAACTCGTGCCAAAGCCCGTCCAAATGGGGGGAGTTTTTGACTAGTTTCGTCCTTTGCAATACGCCCTACGTAGCCCATGCTAGTGGCACACAGGGGGGCCTCCCTCAGAGCTGGATCTGCCGTTGCGCCAATCTCACAAGACCATCCTGATCTGGGCGATCCTGATCCTCATGTTCGTGAGCATCTACTCGATGTTCACGGACTCCTCGAGCAAGGAAAAGGAGATCGACGCCTCGGCCTTCCGCACGCTCTTGCGGTGCAAATCGAAAGGCGTAGAGAGCGTACCCGCCTGTACACCTGAAAAGCGCGATGAAGCGGCGACCATCGAGAAGATCCAGATCGAGCCGAAGGGCCGCGACGACGCTCGCTACGTCATCACGATGGCGAAGGACACCACCAAGCGGGTCGTCTACGCCGAGTATCCGGGCTCGATCCCGGACGAGATCGATGCCGCCGGCATTGTCTACACGGTGAAGTCGAAGGACGAGTCGTCGATCTGGCCGCAGGTCCTCGTCTGGTGGCTCCCGATGCTGCTGCTCGTCGGCATCTTCTTCCTGTTCATGCGCCAGCTCCAGTCGGGCGGCGGCAAGGCGATGTCGTTCGGCAAGTCGAAGGCAAAGCTGCTCTCGGATCACCAGAACCGCGTGACGTTCAAGGACGTCGCCGGCATCGAGGAAGCAAAGGACGAGGTCGAAGAGATCATCGCGTTCCTCAAGGACCCGAAGAAGTTCACGCGCCTCGGCGGCCGCATCCCCAAGGGCGTCTTGATGATGGGCTCGCCGGGCACCGGCAAGACGTTGCTCGCCCGCGCGATCGCGGGTGAAGCCGGCGTGCCGTTCTTCTCGATCTCGGGCTCGGACTTCGTCGAGATGTTCGTCGGTGTCGGCGCCTCGCGCGTCCGCGACCTGTTCGAACAGGGCAAGAAGAACGCCCCGTGCATCATCTTCATCGACGAGATCGATGCCGTCGGTCGTCATCGCGGCGCCGGCCTCGGTGGCGGTCACGACGAGCGCGAGCAGACGCTGAACCAGCTCCTCGTCGAGATGGACGGCTTCGAGTCGAACGACGGCGTGATCATCATCGCCGCCACCAACCGCCCCGACGTGCTCGACCCTGCGTTGTTGCGCCCGGGCCGCTTCGATCGCCGCATCGTCGTTCCACGTCCCGACCTCCGCGGCCGCATGGGCATCCTCGCCGTGCACACGCGCAAGGTTCCGACGGCCGGCGTCGACCTCGAGGTCATCGCGCGCGGCACGCCCGGCTTCTCCGGCGCCGACCTCGAGTTCCTCGTGAACGAGGCCGCGCTGATCGCCGCCCGTCGCGACAAGGACAAGGTCGAGATGGAGGACTTCGAGGAAGCGAAGGACAAGGTCCTCATGGGCGCCGAGCGGCGCTCCATGTTCATCTCCGACAAGGAGAAGCGCACGACCGCCGTCCACGAGGCGGGTCACGCGCTCGTCGCCCGGTTCGCCGGTGACGAGGCCGATCCGGTCCACAAGGTAACGATCATCCCGCGTGGCCGCGCTCTGGGCGTCACGCAGCAGCTGCCGCCCGAAGATCGCCTCAGCATGACGCGCGAGTTCGCGCAGAACCAGATCGCGATCCTGATGGGCGGCCGCGTCGCCGAAGAGATCGTGTTCAGCCACAAGACCACGGGCGCAGGCAACGACATCGAGCGCGCCACCGAGCTCGCCCGCTCCATGGTCACCGAGTGGGGCATGTCCGATGCGTTCGGTCCGCTCAACTTCTCGTCGGGTAAACAAGAGGTCTTCCTCGGCCGTGACTTCTCGTCTGGCGACCGCCACTCCGAGGACACGGCGCAGCGCATCGACGCGGAGATTCGCCGCATCGTCACGCAGCAGTACGACCGCGCGATGAAGATCCTCACGGAGCACCGCAAGGAGCTCGAGCAGATCGCCGAAGGCTTGCTCGAGTACGAGACGCTCGACGGCGACGACATCGACACGCTCCTGCGTGGCGGCAAGATCGACCGTCCCATCTCGGCGGCCGCGAAGAAGCGCGCCGAGGTCACTGCCGGCGCGAGCGAAAGCGAAGAGGCGAAGAAGCGCCCGATCCTGCCGCCGCTCGGCAAAAAAGACCCGTCGCCAGAACCGGCGTAACCCGATGCGCGCACCCTGCGCGCCGCTACGTCCGTTCGTGACGCAGCTCTGGATCGGTGACTCGCACGCGGCGCCGGGCTTCGAGCGCGAGCACATGGTCGCGACCGGCGCGGTCCATATCGCGGTGCGGATCGCCGGCCCGCCGGTGTGCATCGTCGGAGAGGGCGCGCTCGGCCATGCCGTCGTCGGCGGGCCGCGCTCGCAGTTCTATATCCGCGACGTCTCGGCACCGAGCCGCACGATCGGCGCCCAGCTCGTGCCGGGTGCCGCGTTCGCCGTGCTCGGCGTGGCAGCGCACGAGCTCGCCGAGCAACACGTCTCGCTCGACGCGATCTGGGGCCGCGCCGCGGCTGAGCTGCTCGTGCGCCTGCAAGCCGCGACCAGCGAAGAGGCGCTCGACATCTTCGAGGCCGCGCTCACCGAGCGCGTGACCGGTGGCCGCGTCGACCCGACCATCGCGCACGCGGTGAGGCGCCTCGATGCAGGCGCGTCGGTCGCGTGCGTCGTCGACGAGGTCGGCTACAGCCACCGTCACTTCATGGCGATGTTCCGCGAGCGCGTCGGTCTCGCTCCGAAGCGCTACGCGCGTGTGCGGCGCGTCCTGCGTGCGGTGGAGCAGGCGCGCCTCGGACGATCGTGGTCGGCGATCGCCGCCGCGACGGGGTTCTCTGACCAGTCGCACCTCGCACGTGAGTTTCGCGAGCTCACGGGAGTCACGCCGGAGGAGCTGCGGCGCGCGGGGAGTGGCCTGCACGTGCCGCGCAGGTCAGATTCCTTCAAGACATCCTGACCGCTGCGGCCCACGCTTCGGTCATGACGATCCACGAAGTCTTCCCCTATCTTCGCGTCAAAGGCGCGGCCCGCGCCGTCGAGTTCTACAAGGCCGCGTTCGGTGTGACCGAGAAGTTCCGGCTCGTCGAGCCGAGCGGCCGGATCGGCCATGTCGAGCTCGAGTTCGGCAACACGATCGTGATGCTCTCCGAGGAGTACCCGGAGCTCGGCATCCTCGGACCGGAGACGATCGGCGGCACGTCGTTCACGATCCATCTCCACGTCGACAACGCCGACGCCGCGATCGAGCGCGCGGTCTCCGCGGGCGCGACGGTCCTCCGTCCGGCCACCGACGCGTTCTACGGCGAGCGCGGCGGGACCGTCCGCGACCCGTTCGGCCACGAGTGGATGCTCGGGCACAACATCGAGGAGGTGAGCCCCGAGGAGATGCAGCGGCGCTACACGAAGCTGATGGACGGCTAGCGCGCTTCCTTCGCGTATGATTCGCGCACATGTCGGCGACGGTTCGGTTGGATCTGCGCAAACGCGTGCTCGTGATGGGCGTCGTCAACGTGACTCCCGACTCGTTCTCCGACGGCGGCAAGTTCCTCGGGGTCGAGGCGGCGGTCGCGCACGGAATGCAACTTTGGCGCGATGGGGCAGATGTCCTCGATGTTGGTGGCGAGGCCACGAATCCAAAGGCGCAGCCGATCGACGCCGATGAGGAGATGCGCCGGGTCCTGCCGGTGATCGAGCGGCTCGTGAAGGCGGGGGCGCGTGTATCGGTCGATACAACAAAGGCCACGGTTGCTCGCGCGGCCGTTGGTGTCGGCGCGAAGATCGTCAACGATGTCTCGGGCGGGTTGTTCGATCCGGAGATGGCGCGGACGATCGCGTCGCTCGAGGGAGTGACCTACATCCTCGGGCACTTGCGAGGCCGGACGATCGCCGAGGTGTTCTCGAACGAGCCTGTCGGGCTCGCCATGTTGCAGCGGCCGATCACCTGGCGCGAGGTCGCGGCCGAGCTCGGGGAGCGCTTGGCAGCGCTGCCGGGGGAGGCGCGGCAGCGGACGTGGGTCGATCCGGGCGTCGGGTTCGGAAAAGGTGCGGATCCCGACGTCAACCTCGGGCTTCTCCGCGACGCGGGCGAGCTGTCGAGGGCGGTCGGGTGCCCGGTTGTCGTCGGGCCGAGCCGAAAACGCTTCTTGAAGACGCTGGTCGGGATGGAGCCGGACGCGCTGACACTCGACGTCGCCTCGGTCGCCGCATGCCTGGCCGCGGTGCGCGGAGGCGCTCAGGTGCTCCGCGTGCACAACGTTGCATTGCTCCGAACCGCGTTGGCGGTGTACACCAAAGTGTAGGGCGCAGCGCGAAGCATCGTGGGCGCCACTGTTGGTGCCGCCATGTTTGGTCTCGAGGAGCTGCTCGATGGAATGTCCATCGCCACCGTCGCCGCGACGGTGTTCGACATTCTCCTCGTCTACTATTTGATCTACCGCCTCCTGCTGACCATCCGTGGCACGCGGGCGGCGCAGATGATCGTCGGCATCGTGCTCGTCGGCGCGGCGTTCTTCGTTGCCGAGCGGCTCGAGCTATCCACGGTCTCGTGGCTGCTCGATAACTTCATCTCGTACTTCATCATCCTGATCATCGTCGTGTTCCAGCAGGACATCCGGAGGGCGCTCGGCCGCATCGGCCAGAACGTGATGCCGTTCGGCCGCAAGCAGGAGACCACGCACATCGTCGACGAGGTGGTCGCCGCGACCGCGCAGCTCGCCCGTACCCGCATGGGCGCGATCATCGTGTTCGAGCGCGACGCCGCCCTCGAGGAGTTCGTCGACGACGCGTCGCGCATCGACGCCGTGCTGTCACGGCAGCTGCTGGTCTCGCTGTTCGTGCCATCGAAGGACAACGAGCTGCACGACGGCGCGGTCGTGATCGGCAAGAACCACCGGATCGACCTCGCGCGCGCGCTGCTCCCGCTCTCGAAGGCGAGCGACCTCGGCCCCGAGTTCGGGACACGGCATCGTGCGGCGCTCGGCATCACCGAGGACACCGATGCCGTGGCAGTCGTGGTGTCGGAGGAGCGCGGCGAGATCTCGCTGTGCTTCAAGGGCTCGATCGCCCGTGACCTGGAGCCCGTGATGCTGCGCCGTGCGCTCGTCGGTCTGTTTGCGGGTGGCCGCGCGACCGAGGAGATGACGGAAGAGGCTGCGGCGGCGGCCGAGGTCGGCAAGGCACTCGCGGCGATCGGCGAGCCCGTCGATGCGCAGGCGGAGGCCTCGTGAGCCGGCAGCGATCGCAGACGATCGGCACGATGGGCAAGACGGCCGCGCGCTCGAGCAAGCAACAGCCTGCGGTGACGCCGCCGCCGGATAGCGGCGCCGTGCGTCGGTGGATCCGCGGCGCGCTGTTCGACAACCTCCTCTTGAAGTTCCTGTCGATGGTCCTCTCGGTGACCGTGTTCTTGCTCGTCAATACCGACAAGGACAACGACATCACGGTGCGCGCGCCGCTCAAGTACGAGTACCCGGCCGACAAGGTGCTCGTCTCCGAAGCGATTCCCGAGGTGCGCGTCACGATCAAAGGTCCGTGGCGGCGCCTCAAGGAGTTCGACGAGCGCGCGCTCGGCGAGATCCGCCTCGATCTCTCGAACGCGCCGACCGGCGAGGTGCCGATCACGTTGGACATGGTCACGAACCTGCCGCCCGGGCTGACCGTCAAGGACATCAATCCGCGGAGCGTGCGTGTCGCGTTCGACCGCCGCGTCGAGAAGCTCGTCGAGGTCGTACCGATCACGACGGGCCGGCCGCAACACGGCTACGTGCTCGCGGAGATCAAGTCCGTGCCCGCGACCGTCAAGGTGCGCGGCGGTGAGCGCCTGCTCGCCGCGATCTCGACGATCCGCACGAGCGAGATCAGCCTCGAGGGCCGCACGGACTCGTTCGAGCAACTCGCGGAGCTCGCGCCGTCGGAAGGCGTGTCGGTCGACCCTACGCTGCGCGTCGGCGTGAACGTGCGGATCGAGGAAGAGCTCGTGACGCGCAAGACGCAGGGGCTCGTCATCGAGATCAAGGGCGATGGCGTCGACACGCTGAAGTGGGCCATCACGCCGCCACAGGTCGAAGTCTCCCTCACGGGCGCCTTACTCGCGGTCGAGAAAGCGCGCAGCGCGATGACTCCGATCGTCAAGCTAACGGCCAGCGAACGCACGGCGCGCGAGGTCCAGGTCACGATCGAGGATTTGCCGCCCGGCGTCGGTGTTCGCATCTCTCCCGAGCGAGTCAAGGTGACGCCCGTCCGCTGACGTACCGTGCTACTTACGAAGCAATGAGCAACGGTCGTAAGTTTTTCGGCACCGACGGCATGCGCGGCGTCGCAAACCTCGAGCCGATGACGAGCGAGACCGTGATGCGCCTCGGTATGGCGATCGCGGCGCGGCTGCGTCAGCCGGGTCGCCACACGCGCATCGCGATCGGTAAGGACACGCGGCTCTCGGGCTACATGTTCGAGTCCGCGCTCGCGGCCGGCATCGTCGCGATGGGCGCCGACGTCTGGCTCACCGGTCCGCTGCCGACGCCCGGCATCGCGTTCATCACGTCGTCGATGCGCTGCGACGCCGGCGTCGTCATCTCGGCCTCGCACAATCCGTTCGAGGACAACGGCATCAAGCTCTTCGCGCGCGATGGCTACAAGCTGCCCGATCACGTCGAAGCGGAGATCGAGGCGCTGATGGTCTCGGGCGAGCTCGACAAGCTGCGCGCTGCGCCCGCCGACGTTGGCTACAACCGCAAGCTCGAGGACGCGCGCGGCCGCTACATCGTGTATTGCAAGTCGACGTTCCCGACACACCTCACGCTCGACGGCCTCAAGATCGTCGTCGATGGCGCGCACGGTGCCGCGTATCGCGTCGGCCCCGCCGTGTTCGAGGAGCTCGGCGCGAAGGTCGTCGCGATCCACACGAAGCCCGACGGCAAGAACATCAACCGCGGCGCGGGCGCGCTGCACCCGCAGCTGATGGCCGAGTGCGTGCGCAATCACGAGGCGAACATCGGCATCGCGTTCGATGGCGACGCCGACCGCCTGATCCTGTGCGACGAGCACGGCAACGTCATCGACGGCGACGCGGTCCTCGCGCTGTGCGCCACGCGCATGCTCAAGGAAGACCGGCTGCTGAAGCGGACGCTCGTGACGACGGTGATGTCGAACATCGGGCTCGAACGCGCGATGAAAGCGCACGGCGGCCTCGTCGTACGCACGCAGGTCGGCGATCGCTATGTCGTCGAGGAGATGCGGAAGAACGGCTACAACCTCGGCGGCGAGCAGTCGGGTCACCTCGTGTTCCTCGATCACGCGACCACGGGTGATGGCATCGTCGCCGCGCTGCGTGTCCTCGCGATCATGGTCAAGGAAGGCATCCAGCTCTCCGAGCTGGCGAAGGTCATGACCCGCACGCCGCAGGTACTGATCAACACCGCCGTCGAGAAGAAGGTCCCGCTCGACCAGCTGCCCGACGTGCAACGCCGCATCGCCGAGATCGAGAAAGACCTCGGCGACGAAGGCCGCGTCCTCGTGCGCTACTCCGGCACGGAAGCGAAGGCGCGCGTGATGCTCGAGGGTCCGGACGAGGCGCGCATCCAGGGCTGGGCCGAGGAGCTCGTGGGCATCCTCGCGAAGTCCTGCCGCGCGTAGTCCGAAACCGCACCACGCTCGATTACTCGATCACTCGATCACCACGCTCGATGGAGAGGTGCGAGGTGTCGCCCGCGGTGACAGGTGCGACTCACAATAACGGGTGCGACCTGTCGCTCGCGATGACAGGTGCGACCCGTACTCTTGCGATGACAGGTGCGACCCGTACTCTCGCGATGACAGGTGCGACCTGTCGCTCGCGGTGACAGGTGCGACCTGTATTCTTTCGATGACAATTAGCTCACTGACGCAGCCGCATGAAGATGCGGATCACGTACCAGAACATCAGCGCCACCGACGAGAACAGTGCGAGCGCCGCCGCGACGTAGCTCTCCGTGTGGTAGTGCGCGAACACTTGCGACGTCTGGTAGAGCACGTAGCCAGACGCCAGCAGCACCATCGCCACCGAGAACACGATGCCGAGGTTGAACCCGAAGCCGATCGCCATGAACACCATGACGGTCGCCGCAGCGCCGGCCATCATGAGACCCGAGCGCAGGAACGAGAAGTCCTTCTTCGTGACGTAGACCGACGCGGTGAGCGCCGCGAAGATCGCGAGCGTCGTGATCGCCGAGTCGCGGATGATGTTCGGATCGCCGCCGCCCTTCGCGATGATCGCGGCCGTCTTCCACTGCACGATCGCCAGCAGCGGAACGAAGATGATCGCCTCGGCGACGGTGTAGACCGCGAGGCCGACGTACTGCATCGGCTTTGACGTCGAGTGGCTCGCCCAGTAGTCGGCGACCCACGACACGACCATGAACGCGAGGAGCACGATGCCCCAGTTCCAGCGTCCGCCGAGTGCGAACGAGACGAAGGGAATCGACACCTTCATCACGAGGAACTTCACATTGAAGAGGCACCAGAGGAGGCCGGCGAACACGAGGATCGCGCCGAACAGGTGCAAGTACGTCAGGCGAATGAAGCGCAGCCGGTCCGACTGGTTCATCGTCGCGTTTGCGGCGCTCCGTAGATCGCGCGACGAATCGTCCGCGTCGTCATCGTCGTCGGCGTCGGAGTCCGCACGGCCTTGCTGCTGCGCCGGATGCTGAGGTTGATGCGGATAGCTGGCGTTCTGCTGGATGTAGCCTGGCTGATTCCAGCCGGGTTGCGGCTGCGGGTAGTTGGCCTGCTGGCCGTAGTGCGGCTGCGGCTGTTGAGGCTGTTGCCACTGCGGTTGCGGCGGCTGTTGCGGCTGCTGCCACTGTTGCTGCGGTGGCTGCTGCTGCCACTGTTGCTGCGGTGGTTGCTGCGGCTGCTGCCACTGTTGCTGCGGCGGCTGTTGCCACTGTTGTTGCGGCGGCTGCTGCGGATCCCCGTAGAGCGGCTGGCCCGTCATCGGATCGAAAGACGTCGGTTGCTGACCGGGCCAACGCGGCTTGGTGGGATCGTTCGACATGAGGCGTTCATCGTCGCGCGCGCGCCCGCACGCGTGGAGGCGATGAGCGGTCTTTTTTCGTTACCTACATCGACTACTGCGGTTGCGGCGCCGGTGCGGGATATGGCTGCGGTTGCGGATACGGCTGCGGTTGTGGGGAGGGACCCGGGTAGGGCTGCGGCTGGGGATACGGCTGCGGCGCGTAGCCCGGGGGCGCGTAGATCATGCCGGGCGGTGGTTGCTGCGGCTTCGCGCGGCGACCGAACGGCAGCGAGACCATCACGCCCATGCCCGGTCCGTACTTCGCCGGGTTCTGCGAGATGTCGTAGTACGCGACCGCCGCGAGCAGCACGTTGCCGCCGGCGAGCGCGCCTTCGACACCCGCCGAGACGAGATAGTTCGCAGGACCGGACTCGACCTCGACGTCGTCGAGGATCGTGCCCATGTCCATCCCCTTCTGCTGGATCGTCGGGTGATTGCGGACGGTGAGCCCACCGAACAGCGTGATGTCCTTGTCGAGCTTGAAGCTCGGCGTCAGCGACGCGGCGAAGGTGTCGACGGAGTCGGTGCCGCGATCCTGGATCGTGAAGTTGCCGTCGGTGAACGTCTCGTACGAGACGTACGGGACGCTCCACATCATCGCGTCGAACCCGATCGCGACGCGCCAGCGCGGCTCGCCCGTCGGGATCGAGATATCGAGCGACAGCCCGTAGCCGTGCACGTTGCCCTCGTTGACGTCGGGCTGTGACGCGTTGATCTTCTTCGCGCCCGCGTCGAGGCCGTTCTCGTAGAGCAGGCCGAACGAGACGTGCTCGCCGATGCGGCCTTTGAGCGCGCCGAACAGCTGCGTGCCCGGAATCTCGACACCCGCATTCGGATCGTCGCCGACCTTCGGATCACCGAGGTGCGCGACGCTCGACGCGCCGAGCGTGAGCTGGCCGCGACCCGCGAGCGGCTGACCCGTTGTCATACGGGGCGTCGCGTGTGGGACGAGCGCCGCGCGGTTGTAGTTGTACTGACCGCACGCGCAGACCAACAAAAGGGCAGGCAAAGCAAAACGCATGACGCGACTGTAACGGGATTTGCTCGGCTTCTGACGAGGGTCCACGAGATTGCCGGCTCGCGTGATCGGAGCTTCTGCCGATGTGGCGTGCTCGGGCATACTGCGCACGCATGCAGCCCGTCGTCACTGCCGCCGAGATGCGCGAGCTCGACCGCGCGACGATGGACGAGATCGGAATCCCGGCGTTCACGCTCATGGAGACCGCGGGACGTGCGGTCGCCGATGCGGCGATCGACATGCTCGATGGCGGGCGCGGTCCGGTCGCCGTCGTGTGCGGGTCGGGCAACAACGGCGGAGATGGCTACGTCGCGGCGCGCGTGCTGCGCAGTCACGGCGTCGACGCGGTCGTCTATCTCGCGGCGAAGCGCACCGACGTGAAGGGCGCCGCGGCCGAGCACCTCGCGGTCCTCGAGAAAGCGGGCGGCGTCGTGCTCTCGATCGCGGCCGCGGTCGAGCTCGATGCGGTCGAAGCCGAGATCGTCGACGCGGCGCTCGTGATCGATGCGCTGTTCGGCGTCGGGCTCTCGCGCGCGATCGAGGGCCACCTCGCCGAGGTCGTGCACGCGATGCTGCTCGCGCCGCGCATCCTCGCCGTCGACATTCCGTCGGGCCTCGACGCCGACACCGGCCGCGCGCTCGGCCCGAGCATCGTCGCCGAACGCACGGTCACGATGGCCGCGCTCAAGGTCGCACTGGTCAGCGCGCCGGGCTTCGCGCGCTGCGGCGAGGTCGACATCATCGACATCGGCGTCCCGCCGCAGCTGATCGCGGCGACCGGCATCAAGGCGGGCCTCGTCGACGCCACCGACGTCGCGCACTGGTTGCCGCGCCCGCAGGCGCTCGATCACAAGGGCAAGCGCGGTCACACGCTCGTCGTCGGCGGCTCGCCGGGCATGCGCGGCGCTGGTCGCCTCGCCGCGATGGCCGCACTGCGCGCGGGCTCGGGCCTCGTCACGCTCGCCGCCGATGGCGACTTCGACGCGCCCGACTCCGTGATGACGCTGAAGCTGGAAGGCCCGCTCGGCGACATCGATCGCTTCGACGCCGTCGTGATCGGTCCGGGCCTCGGCACCGGCGTCGTCGCGCGCCGGCGAATCGACGAGGTGTTCGCCGCCGGCATCCCCGCCGTGCTCGACGCCGACGCGCTCAACGTCCTGGCTGGCGACGCGTCGGCGATCGCGGGCGCCACCGGGCCGGTGGTCATCACGCCGCATCCCGGCGAGGCCGCGCGCTTGCTCGGCATCACCGCATCCGAGATCGAAGCCGACCGCCTCGCCGCCGCGCGCGCGCTCGCCGCGAAGACGCGCGCGGTCGTCGTGCTCAAGGGCGCGCGCACGATCGTCTGCGACGGCACCATCGACGACGAGCACTGCTCGATCAACCCGACCGGCGGGCCCGCACTCGCGACGGCCGGCAGCGGCGACGTGCTCGCCGGCGTCATCGGCGCGCTGCTCGCACAGGGCATCTCCGGTGCGGACGCCGCACGCGCTGCCGTCTACGTGCACGGTGCAGCGGGCGACGTCCTGGCCGGCGTCCACGGCGAGCGCGGCGTGGTGTCGTCCGATCTGCCGCTGGCGGTCGCGAACGTGATCGCCCGCTTCTAAGTTTGCGACTGGTCGCGTCGAGCCGCGTCCGAAGAGGTGATGGCACTTGCTGCACACCGCGGGAGTAACTCGATGTCTGCCTCTATCCCACCAGGCGGCGATCTCGCGTCTGGCTTGAGACGGAGGCCGTGTCTCTGCAGCCTCGCCCTTAGAAACACACTGTGGGATCAACCAGTTGCGAGTGGCATATGGGGTGCTTTTAGCCTCGGCATGTCGCGTACTCAGGGGATCAACAGCAAGTCCAACGTCGCCGCCACGTCTCGCATTGCACGTCAGCAGACGGTCGCACCGCGGACGCTGCGGGTGGTTCGTGACGAAGCGAAGCCGCAGCCGCACCAGGCGTTCGAGGTCGCGTGCATACCGCACCAGGCCGAGCTGTTCGGCGTCGCGATGCGCATCTGCCGCGACCCCGACACCGCGAAGGATCTCGTCCAGGAGACGCTGCTCCGCGCGATGGTCGCGTGGGCGTCGTTCCAGCCGGGCTCGAACCTCCGCGCGTGGTTGTTCCGCATCCTGACCAACGCGTTCATCAACGGCTATCGCAAGCGCCGCCGTCACCAGCGCTTCGCGACCGAGCGCCCGGGCGATGCCCTCAACGCCCTCTACGGCCGCGACCAGGACCACACCGACGATCTCGAGGTCGAGATGTTCGGCGAGGAGCTCTGCGACGAAGTGAAGACCGCCCTCGATCGCCTTGGCCCGGAGTATCGCGACGTTGTCGAGCGCGCGGACCTCAAGGGCGAGAAGTACAAGGACATCGCCGACGCGCTCCACGTGCCCATCGGCACCGTCATGTCTCGCCTGTTCCGCGCGCGCCGCGTCCTCGAGACCGAGCTCGCCGGCTTCGCCGCCCGCGACTACGGCATCAAGCGCGCCGCCTGATTCCACACGCCGTCCGTCGTGAAGAGCCCGCCACGGCAATGGCGGGCTTTCTCACGTCAGCCTCAGTACTCGCTCTCGCGGCTGGCGGGCCAGACCACGGCCTCGCCCGGCGGAATGTGCTCGCTGTTCAGCTCGCCACGCGCATCCGTGTAGCTCGCCCACACGATGCCGTCGGCGGTATGCACGAAGTACTGCTCCTGGCGAACCGCCGCGTCGTCGGCGCTCGGATCGACGACGTAGAACGTGCGCCACTCCGTGCGCGCGGGTGGCGGCGCGGCCGTCGCGGCTTTGACCGCCGCGCGCACGTCCGGATCGGCATCCGCTTCGGCGAGCTTCAGCGCCGCCGTGGCCTTCGGACCGCCGAGGCGCGCGATCGCGAACGCGGCGCTGACGCGGACGTGCGGGCTGATGTCGTCGCGGAGCAGCTGCGCGAGCGCCTTCGTGACGTCGTCCTCGGCGGGCATCGCCGCGAGCGCGTGCGCCGCGTTGATCCGGACGAGGCGCGACTTGTGGAACGTCAGGTTGACGAGCTTCGTGCGGCGGTCCTTGTCCACGAGCGCGCCGCGCGATTCTTTCGGCGTGGCCCAGAGCAGACGCGCGAGCGCCGCGGTGCTGTTGACCGAGCCCGCCCAGCCGCCGTTCCTGCCGAGGTGCAGGAATCGATCGACGAGGCCCGAGGCGCGGCTGTCTTTCGGCTGCGCGGACAGGATCTCGCCGAGGGCCCACGCGGCGTCGCCGACTAGGCGATCCTCGCGCGAGCTGATCGCGGTCGAGAGCACCGTGATCGCGCCGGTGTCGCGAATCTCGCCAAGTGCCCACGCGGCGCTGCGCCGGCGATCCGAGGCAGCCTGCTCGACCATGCCGCGCAGGAACGCGGCGTCGCTCGGGTCCTTGGCGGCGGCGAGGCCGGTGATCGCGGCGAGCCCGACCCGCACCGAGGCATCCTGGGCGAGATCACGCAGGAGCTTGCGAGCGTCTGCGTTGTTCTTCGTGCGGAGCGTCGCGCCGAGCGCGCGGACGACCTCGTGACGCGACGGTCCGCGATCCGTCTTCGCTTGCTCGAGCAGCAGCGGGATCGCGGCGGGGTCTGCGATATATGCGAGCGCCGTCGCTGCGGACTTGTGCAGCTCGACGGGGCCTTCGCGCAAGACGCTGATCAGCGCCTTGGTCGCCTCGGGCCGGCCGATCTCGCCGAGTGCATCGATCGCGGCGCGGCGGAGGCGCGTGGGGTTGCCGGGACCGGCGAGCGCGATCAGCTTCGGCGCCGCAGCGCCGATGCGCACGATGCCGAGGTACTCTGCCGCGAGCACGCGGACTTCGAGATCTTCGTCGGCGAGATGCTCGAGCAAGACGTCGCCCGCGCGCGCGTCCGCACCGACGAGCGGGCGGAGCGACTCCATCGCCGCGAGGCGAATCGCGGTGTCCTTGCTCGCGAGCGCGCGCAGCACCGGCACGAGTGCCTGTGGATCGCCGGTCGCACCGAGCGCGCGCAGGATCTTCGGCATCGCGACGCGGCCACGCTCGAGCTCCGCGGCGAGCGTCGCGGTCGCGCGCGGATCGGCCGCGTCACCGAGTAGCTCGACGGCGGTCGTCGGATCGCCATCGATACGGCCCTGGAGGTGGAGCACGAGGGCAGGGACCGCGGCCTTGCCGGCGACGCGGAGTGCTTCCTTCGCGCCCTGCCGCTGATCGTTCGTCTTCAGATTCACGACGAGCGTGCGCATCGCGTCGTCCGCCTTGCCCGGCGCCGCGCTGCCCGCGATCTGACCGAGCGCGTACGCGACCTTCTGGCGAAACGCCGGGCTGCCCGACGCGAGCTGCTCGATCAGCGCGTCGATCGCATCGACGGCGCCGAGGTTGCCGAGGGAGCCGACGGCGGCCGTGCGGACGTCCTCGGTGGGATCGTTCATCAGCCGGATCAGCGCGGGCACGGCCGAGCGATCGCCGAGCTTACCGACGGCCTGTACCGCCTGACGACGCACCGCCGGCGTGCCGTCGGAGAACCGCGCGACGAGCGGGATCACGGCGCGGCGATCGCCCAGCTCCTCGAGCTGCATGATCGTCGCGAGGCGCACTTCGCTCTTGTCGTCCTCGAGCCGCGGGATCAGCGCGATCACCACGCTCGGGTTGCCCTTGCGACCGATCGTGCCGAGCGCCTTCACCGTCTGCGTGCGCACCGCCGCATCGGGATCGCCGAGCGAGCGCGTGAGTGCGGCGGCGGCATCGGTGCCACCGATCTCGCCGAGCGCGCGTGCGGCCTCGACCTTGAGCTTCGGATCTGAATCCGCCAGCCAATCGATCATGATCGGCACCGCCGCGAGCGAGCCGCCCTGGCCGAGCGCCTTCGCGGCCGCGATACGGACCTTGTCGTCCGAGTCGGCGAGCGCCTTCATCAGGTGTTTCTCGCTCAGCGCGACGTCGTACTTGCCGAGCTCGTTCACGGCATCGAGCCGCTTCTGCGGGTCGTCGGATGCGAGGCCTTCCGCGTCGAGATCGACGTGCCCCGCCCAGTCGAACGTCCACGCGTACGCGTCGGGCACGAGCGGGCCGATCGCGAGCGCGAGACCGAGAACCAGGCGCTTCATCTCGTCGAGTATGGCGCTGGGATCACTGCTTCGCCAGCTGGTCGAGGGCCCACTTGACCTTCGTCCGCAGGCGGTCGGGAAGCTCGAGATCGAGGAGCGCCTTGTACTCGGTAACCGCGCCGGGGGTATCGCCGGTCTTCCATCGCAGGGCCGCGAGCGCGATCCGCGGTCGGAAGTCTTCGGGGGCCAGCGTCTTGGCGCGTTCGAGTGCGGTCGTCGCGCCGGGCATGTCGCCCTGGTTGTGCTTCAAGATCCCGAGGTCGTGCCACGCCGCGGCGTCGTCGCCGACCAGCGCGACCGAGCGCTCGAGGTGCGTGATCGCGGCAGGCACCTCGCCCCAGGTCGCGAGGGTCTCCGCGAACTCGCGACGCGCGTATGCGCCGCTCGCCGGGTCGGTCGCGAGTGCGATCGCGCGCTCGTAGTGCACGCGCGCGACGTCGTGCTTGCGTGCACGCTCCGCCGTCTCGGCCAGCTCGACCTCGCTCCTTACCATCGCAGCCGGCGCGCGCACCGCGGGGCGACCACCGCACGCGACGAGCGCGAGGACGAGCACGAGCCGCATTACTTCGTCGGCGGCTTCTTTGGCTGCGGCTTCGAGATGCCGATCGCCGTGCGGCGCGCGGGCGGCGCGACCTCGATCGCGGACTCGATGTCGTCGGGATCGACCTCGGCGGTGATCGGCATCGGTCGGCGCGTTCCGCCCGACGGCGAATCGAGGATCGCGGGCGGCGGCAGGATCTCCGGATCGGAGTCGACGTTCATCGCCGCGAGGTGCAGGCGATCGATCTCGTCGATCGATTGCTTGCGCGTGACGTCGGGAACCCCGAGCAGCGCGCGTAGCTCTGCCTTGCTCGGCGCGACGACCGGCGTCTCCGCGCTCCATTCGTCGCGCTCGACGGACTCCGCGCGGGATGCAAGACCGATCGCCTTGCGCAGTGGATCGCCCGAGAGCGTCGCGCCGGCATCCGGCAGATCGATGTTCGGATTCGAGGCTGGTGCCTTGAGTGGCAGATCGATCTTCGGGATCGCGGGCTCGGTGCGGGATGCATCGTCGAGGATGCTCGCCGCGCGCGCCGCACTGATCGGCTTGCGCGGGGCAGTGAGCTTCATGTCGTCCTCGATCATGAACGCCGGCAACCGCGTCGCAACCGGGGGCATCATCGTCCGGCGGAGCGGCGGTGGATTCGTGATCGCGTTCTCGAGATCGACCTGCTGCGGCGGACCGCTGTGCCGCTCGGGCGGCTGATCGACCGCGGGCGACAGCGTCGGCAGCGAGCCCGACGCATCCGACGACGGCTCGGGCACCGGCGGAATCTCGACCTCGCCGCGCGCGTTGATCGACACGCCGATCGATGCGCCCGGCGGCATCGCCGGGAGGCCCGGAAGTGGGTTCGTGCCGGGCGCCATCGGCCCGATGCCAGCTGGCTGCACCGTCGGTGCACGGTTGCGGGGTGTCGGCGCCAGCGTCGCTGCACGCTTGCGTGCTTGCGAATCGGCGATGCCACCGCTGTTCGTCGTGCTCGCTTCGCTGACGACGCGGCCATCGGACTCGGTGCGCGGTCGCGCGAGCCGCTGCGAATCACCGAGCATCCGGCTCCGCGGCGCGTCCTGAGGCAGATCGACGCGCGGCATGCCCGTGAGCTCGCTCTCGGTGCGCGGCCTCATCAAGTTTCGATCGGACTCGGTGCGCGTGCGCGGGAGCAACGGCTGACTCGTCGTATCGCGGCGCCGGAACTCGATCTTCACGCCCTCGGGCGGCGGCTCGGTCATGGCGCGCGGACGCACGAAGGCGGGCGCCGTCTCGATGATCGCGAGATCGGTCTCGTCGGGCTTGCGGAAGTCCGCGGTCGTCGCGTGCGCCTCCGCCGATTCGACCTTCGGCGACAGACGCGACGAGCGCTGCGATGGACGGTCGAGGATGATCGCGTCGCCGCTGTCGCCGGACGCCGGCTCGCTGACCACAGCACGCGGGGCGGTCACACGCGGAACGCGATCGAGCGAGTCGAGCCGCGGCTGCGTGCCGGTGATCTCTGCCGGCCGCTGGGTCGCGCTCGCGTCCTGCTGCGCCTTCTGCCACGGGTACTCGATGCGGCCGTGATTCGCGTGCCGGATCGTCTCGCGCAGCGAGTCGCTGATCCGGCGCAGGTCGGACATCGAGAGGCCGCTCTCGTCGAGCTGGCCGAGGTGCAGCTTGCCGTAGACGATCCGCTGGACGAGCGCGTCGATCGACTTCGCATCCGGCTTCTTCAGCGTGCGCGATGCCGCCTCGACCGCATCGCAGATCGTGAGGATCGCGGTCTCTCGGCTTTGCGGCGGATGGCCGGGATACCGAAAGTTGTCGACGGTGAAGCCCTTCTGATTGCCCTGCTCCTGGCAGCGACCCCAGAAGTACTCGAGCACGCCGTTGCCGTGATGCATGTGCATGAAGTCGACGATGCGCTCGTGCAGACCCGCGCGCCTCGCGGCGACGAGCCCCTCGGTGACGTGCGCGAAGATCGCGTCACACGAGACCTCGGGCGGTAACTGATCGTGCGGCGAGGTCTCGCCCGGCTCGAGGTTCTCGATGAAGTACTTCGGCTGCAGCGACTTGCCGAGGTCGTGATAGTAGGCGCCGACGCGCACGAGCCGACCGCTCGCGCCGATCGCGTTCGCCGCGATCTCGGCCATGTTCGCCATCATCAGCGAGTGCTGCCACGTGCCGGGCGACTTCTCGGCGATCTGCTTGAGCAGCGGGTGCGAGAGGTCCTCGAGCTCGACGAGCTTGCCTTGCGTGATCTCGCCGACGAGCAGCTGGTAGATCGGCAACAGCGGCACCGTGAGGAGGGTCGCGATCAGTGGACCGATCGCCGCGGCGACGAGCGGCGAGCTCCACGGATCGTCGAGCGTCGGCATCCTGCCGTGAGTCAGGTAGATGAGCAGCGCGACCGTGGCGACGGTGAATAGCGTCGTCACCGCGCCCGCTGTCAGGGCGGCGCGCCAGCGTGACTTCGGATGCTCGGCGACGACGAGCCCCGCGGTCGCGGCTTGCACGAGCAGCACGATCGCCACCGAGACGTCGAACGGGATCAGGAGGCTCGTGACGAGCGCGGTGAAGATGCCGGTCGCGAGGCCGACGACTCGGTCGAGCACCATCGTCGGCACCATCGCGAGCATCGCGATCGGGACGACGAGGATCGAGACGCTCGTCGTCAGCATCATGATCTTGACCGCGATCGCGAGCAGCGCGACGGTCACGAGCGTCACGATCTGCACGCGCAACAAGCGGCCCTTCGTCGAGCGCCGCATGTGGTGCGCGAAGATCGCCGCGAACACGAATGCCAGCACGAAGAACGCCGCATAGGGCAGGGCGCCCGTCGGCGTCGAGGCACGCAACGCCGCGGCGATGTCGGCCTGGTCACGATTCGCCACCGCACCGCGCTCGACGACGACACCGCCGCCGCCGATATGCGATTCCTGCGTCTCCTTGCCGGCGAACGGCGCGACGCGCAGCGTGATCGGCGCGATCTGCCCGTTCGCGATCTCCGCGACGCCGAGCGTCGACAGCCAGCGCTCCGCGGTGACCGCGGTCGTGACGATCATGCCGAACGCGAGCGCGAGCACGATGCCGAACACGAACGAGACACGTGGCCGGCGCGGAATGTGTTTCGCGAGCTCGGCGCGCGGAGTCGCGCCGGGATTCGAGGGTCGCGCGGGCAAATTGATCGCAGGCCGCTCGGGTGCGGTCGTTGTCTGCGAGCTATTTTCGGAGTCCCCCACCGAACGTCACATCGAGATATCGAACTCGGCGCGCGTACGCGGCCCGCGGATCGACGGGAACTTCATGCGTCGCAAGACGCCGTTCATGCACCCGAAGAGCCCGCCCGCTTGCTTGCCGTTGATCTTCACGAACTGCACTTTGCCGCTCGGACCGTCGATGTTGATGTAGATGTTCGCCGAGCTCTCGCCCGACGACTGCAAACATCCGCCGAGCTGACCGCCGTAGCGCGAATACACCTTGTAGACCTCGCCCATGTCGAGGGTCTCGCTGCCTTCGTCGCCGTCGTCGCTCATGTCGAGCGAGAGGTCCTCTTTGCCCTGCGTGTAGTTCCCGCCGCCGCTGTTTCGACCGCCGCCACCACCGCTGCGCTTCACGGGCGGCGGTTTCTTCGGCACGGAGACGGATACCTTGAGAGATGCGCCCTCGATGCCGCTGACGCCGCCGATGTTCTGCTTCTCTTCTTTGCTGACGGCCTGGATCACGAAGTAGACGGCGAGGACGGCGCCGGCGACGCCGAGACCGATCACGCCGTACAGGAACGCGCCCTTCTTGACGTGCGACTTCGCGACCTGCACCTCGGCGTGCGCGCGCCGTGCGTCGTCGCGCTTCTGCTTCGCTGCGTCGACGAGTGGACCGAGCATCGGGTGCTCGCCGACATCGACGCGCGAGCCGGTGTCCTTGTCCATGATGATGTTGCCGGCGACGATCGTGCCGGCCTCGATCTGATCGACGACGTCTTGCAGCGAGAACGGTCCGTAGTCGAGGCGGCCCTTGGAGACGAGCCACTTCTCGTTGTTGTCGGCGAGCGCGGTCGCGAGCGCGCGATCGATGTTTGCGCCCGACACCGCGGGTGCGTTGTTCATCGACGCCGCGAGCGAGACCTGCGGCTCCTTGGGCTTGGGCCCGGTGTCGAGGTCGGCCTTGTCGAGCAGCGCCACCATCTGCGTCTGCACGGCGCCGCCCTTCGTGAGCGCCTCGGTGACGACCTCACCGAGCACGTCGGCGCGGCCGAACCGCTTGTCCGGATCGCGGTGACACGCGCGCGCGACGACTTCGTCGATCTGCGTGTTGACGCCATTCACGACGTCGCTCGGGCGCGGACCGCCGCGCTCGAGCGGCTTGCCGACGAGGACCTCGTAGAGCAGCGCGCCGACGCCATAGACGTCGGCGGCCCCGTTGATCGCGCCGCCCGCGAGGAGCTCCGGCGCCATCGAGCTCTGCGGCGGGATCAGACCGGCGACCATCGCGGCCGCGGTGCCCGGGCCGAGCGCGAGGTCGGTCACGCGCACGCGTCCCTGGCGATTGACGACGACGCTCTCGTCGGCGAGTGCGCCGTGATGCGCTTCGCCGAGCGCCGCCGCGACGCCGGCGATCAGGTTGCCCGCGGCGCGCGTGCCGAGGCCCGCGTGACCCGCGAGTCGCTTCTTCGAGAGCATGTCGCGAACGTTCGAGCCGTCGACGTCCTCGGTGGCGATCCAGAGGATGTCGCCGGTGAGGCCGGCCGCGAGCGTCCGCACGAGGTGCTTGTGCTCGGGCAGCTGCGCCGCGGCGCGGGTCCCCGCGATGATGTGATCGCGGACCTCCGGTACTGCTGCGATCTTCGCGTGCACGACGTACACGGTCGCGGGTCCTTGGGGACCTTCGGCCTTGTACGCGTCCGCGATGCGCATCGACCAGAGCGGCTGGCCGAGTCGGTAGTCGCCGAGTTGAAACCCGGGCTGAAGCCGCGCGGCGTGGCTGCCGGAGGTGGGTCCCACAACCGCCGTCAAATGATTTCCCCCATGACTGAGCCCGTCAAGAATAGGTGGCTTGTGTGATCGCGGTCAATCGCCCCGGCAGGCCGGATTCTTCTTCCCGGCGGCACGTAAGTAGCGACAACCCTTGTCGGTCTGCCCATACTTGATGAGGGCATCGCCGTAGAGGTACTTCGCACGCTGGTTTCGCGGATCGGCCTGCAGCGCGAGGTCGGCCTGCGTGAGCTGTCCCATCATGTTCTTCGAGCGCAGCGCCTCCTCCGCCTTGCGCAGGTGCTCTTCGAGCTTGGGGTTCGTGCGCACGACTCGAACGGCTGCATCGGGATGGGTGGCCGCGACGAGCGCGTCGACGGCGGCGTCACTGATCGCGGCGTCGGCAGGCAACACGGGCGTCGCGACCGCGATCACCGCGTCTACCGAAGCGCTTCGCGAAGTACGTCGTGAAGACGCGATGACGACCGCGGTCGTGATCATGCCGATGATGACGAGCGCACCGAGCGCGACGAAGAAGGCGCCGCGCGAGCTCTTCACCGGATGCATGCCGGTCTCGTCCGACGGCGGCATCGTCGTCGCGTCGGGCTCGCTGCGCGGACGGAGGTTCACGGTCGAGCGCTCCTCGTTCGCGAGGTCGGGCGGCAGCAGCGTGGTGCCGGGGTCGACCATCGCCGCGGGCAGCGCGTGCATGTACGCCGACGCCGAGAAGTTCGCCGCCGACGCGGAGAACGTCCGCTTCGTGGGTGGGAGCGAGCCCGCCGGCCGATCGAGCGTGTCCTCGAGCTTGGCGAGTAGCTCCTCGAGCTCCTCGGCGGTCGCCGGCCGTTTGTCGCGATGCTTCGCGAGGCAGCGCTCGAGCAGCTCCTCGAGCTCTCGATAGGTCGCGAGCTCGGGTCGCAGCGTCGAGAACCGCGGCGGTGGCGTGCGTGCGTGGTGCGTGAGCCACTCGATCGCGCTGCCGGCCGCGAACAGGCCGCTGCCGGTCAGCATCACGTACATCGTCGCGGCGAGCGAGTAGAGATCGCTGCGGCCATCGAGCGAGTGACCGCACGCTTGCTCGGGCGACATGAACTCGGGCGTGCCGAACACCATGCCGACCTGCGTGAGCGCGAGCTGCGACGGATCGTGGGCGGCACCCTCCATCAGCTTCGCGACGCCGAAGTCGAGCACCTTCGTGTAGTCGGGATCCGAGCCGACGCGCATCAGCAGCAAGTTGTCGGGCTTGATGTCGCGATGCACGAAGCCCGAGCGATGCGCCGCACCGAGCGCGTGCAGCGCGTGCCGCGCGATGTGCACGGTGCGCTTCGCGGTGAAGGGCCCGTCGATGTCGAGCTCGCGCTGCACGGTGCGGCCGTCGAGATACTCGAGGACCATGTAGTAGTCCTTGTGCGGCGTGACGCCGAAGTCGAGGACCTTCACGGCGTGCGGCGAGTCGACCTTGAGCGTGCTGCGTGCCTCGCGTGCGAAGCGCTGCAGCTGCATCTCGTCGTTCGTCAGGTGCGGCTTGAGCAGCTTGACCGCGACCTTGCGCTCCATCGCGAGGTGCGTCGCACGGAACACGGCACCCATGCCGCCTTCGCCGAGGAGCGCATCCAGGCGATAGCGACCGTCGAGGGTGATGCCGACTAAGCCTTCCGCGAAGCTCACGGCACCCAGGTGCTAGAAGCGCATGCCGTTCTTGATTCGGAACGACAGCCAGTCCCACCCGAAGTAGGCACCTGCCACCACTCCAACGACACCGACGATCGGCGCCCCGGCCACGAACGCGGCTGCGGTGGCCGCCCCAGCTGCCGCTGCAATCAGGCCTTTTCGTTTCGAGACGACCTTATTGCGCTGCACGATCGAGCCTGCCACCTCCGCAGGCTGCCTCATGGACTCCCACCTGTCAAACCGCGTGGCACCTCGGACACAGGTTGTGCGTGCCTCCAGACACAGGTGTTGCAACCGCTTCCCCGGCTTGCCTTTGGTCTGGCCTTACCCCTGCAAACTCCAGGATCTGGAGTAGGCCATGATAAGAAGGAGCTCGATGTCAAACGTGAGAAGTGCTCGTCCGACTCAACACGGCGCGGTTCTGCTCGGCCTGGCCGGCGGGATGCTCGTGGTCGCGGGCGGCCTCGTCGGCGGCTACTTCATCATGGACAAGAATTCCGTCGCGCGTGCGGCGACGGCGCCCCGCGAGCTCGAGAAGAAGCAAGAAGTCGCCGTAGCGCCTGCCGCTCCGGTGAAGTCCTTCGAGGAGCTGCTCACGCGCGAGGTCGACATCAAGACCGCGACCGGCCTCGTCCGCCTCAAGTGGTCGGAGCTCGGCGTCGAGATCGATCCCGATGAAGTGAAGCGCGCCAGCGGCAACGCCGATGCGCTCGCGAAGACCGGCTCGCTCCCTGTTCGCGTCAACCGCGAGCTCGCCGTCAAGGCGCTCACCATCCTCAAGGCGAAGACCGATCGCGCACCGATCAACGCGTATCTCGATCTCGAAGCGCGCTCGGTCAACGCCGACATGCCGGGCGTCAGCCTCGACATGTGGGGCTCGATCCCGCGCATCGCCGCGGCCGCGCGCCAGAACGCCTCCGTGCTCGAGCTCGCGACGATCGCCGTCCCTGCCACCGTCACGAAGACGGGCCTCGGCATCGACGACATCTCGCACGTCCTCGGCCACTACATCACGCGGTTCCCGGTCACCGACCGCGATCGCAACTTCAACCTCAAGCTCGCCGCCTCCAAGCTCAACGGCGTCGTCCTCAAGCCGAACCAGGAGTTCTCGTTCAACGAGACCGTTGGCGAGCGCTCGCAGCGCATGGGCTACAAGGTCGCGCACGTCATCACGGCAGGCGAGATGGTCGATGGCCTCGCAGGCGGCACGTGCCAGATCTCGACGACCTTGTTCGGCGCGGCCTTCTTCGGCGGCATCGACATCGTCAAGACCACGAACCACTCGCGCCCGAGCGCGTACACGCCGCTCGGCTTCGACGCGACCGTCGTCTGGCCCGACGTCGATCTCAAGCTCAAGAACACGTACGACTTCCCCGTCGTCATCCGCTACGTCGTCGCGAACGGCGAGTCGAAGGTCGAGATCCTCGGCAAGAAGCGCCCGTACGACAAGGTCGTGTTCGAGCGCGAGATCATCGAGGAGTCGCCGTTTTCGACGGAGGAGCGCCTCGACGAGGAGATGCCGATGGACGCGACCTTGATCGATCAAGGTGGCTTCAACGGCTACAAGATCGAGCGCTTCCGCAAGATGTACAAGGGCGGCAAGGTCGTGAAGACCAACAAGTGGACGCTCAACTACAAGCCGGTCACCGAGTACATCCGCCGCGGCACGAACCCTGACCCCGCCGCGAAGATGCCGGTCGAGAAGCCACACTCGGGCCCGCAGGTTCCGAAGAGCGACTCGTTCTCGATGGCGCAGTAGCGACCTGAAGCACGATCGCTGGCTACAGCACTGGACAGTTCGACTCTCTAGTGATGACGTTGCGCCGATGATTCGCGCTCTCGTGCCCCGCGCTTTCGTCGCGATCATCGGAGCTGGATGTTCCGAACCGACGCCAGCGCGCCCTCCCGACGCTGCGATCGCTGTCGATGGCACGGTCACGGATGCGGAGACGAGACCCGAGCCGCCCGCCGCGCTGACGCGATGGCTCGTCGGCGATCCCGCTGACCGCGTCACTGACAGTCAAGGTGGGATCATCCTCATGGGCGGTGGCGCTGACGTCGACGCGGCGTTCGCGTGGCAACGCGGACGGATCGGTGGTGGCGATATCGTGGTGCTGCGAACGTCGGGCGCGAACGGCTACAACGACTACCTGTTCGCTGAGATCGGCGGCGCGGATTCGGTCGAGACGCTCCGCGTCGACACGCGCGCGCTGGCGGATGATCCGTACGTCCGGTGGACGCTCGAACATGCGGAGGCCATCTTCCTCGCGGGAGGCGATCAGGCGACGTACGTCGATGCCTGGCGTGGCACGGCCGTCACTGCCGCGATCCAGACCGCCGCGGCGCGTGGGGCCGTGATCGGCGGAACGAGTGCGGGGTGCGCGTTCCTCGGCGGGATCGTCTACACCGGCGCTGCGGGCAGCGTGTACTCCGACGAAGCGCTCGAAGACCCCTACAACTCACGCATGACGCTCGTACGCGATGTCGTCGCGCTGCCCGCGCTCGCGGGCGTGGTCACCGACACGCACTTCCGCGCGCGCGATCGGATGGGCCGTCTGGTGGCGTTCACGGCGCGCATCGTCTCGGATGGCTGGGCGCAGCACCCGCTGGGAATTGGGGTCGACGAGAAGACCGCACTCGTCATCGACCATGCGGGCCTCGGAACGGTCATCGGCAGCGGATCCGTCTACATGATCGCCGCGACGACGGCGCCCACCACGTGTGCGCCGAACACGCCCCTCGCGTGGGCGGCGATTCCGCGCTTCGCCCTCACACCGGGAGCGACGGTTGCGTTGCCCGCGGGCACGACGCAGGTCGCGCCGCTGAGCTTGAGCGCGACCTCCGGGGCCCTCGAGCCCGCGAATCCGTACTGACGCGCTACGAGCCGTAGGGATCGGGGACGTCCTGTGGATCCGACGTCGGCGCTTGTGGCGCCTGCGCGTTGCCGCAGTTTGCGTTCGCCTTCGAGCCCGAGAGCGCGATCGAGGGAGCGCTAACTTCGACCTTCGCGCCCGAGCCCCAGTCCATCTTCGAGCCGGCGTGGATCTCGATGTTCGTGCCGGCCTTCATCTCGATCTCTTTGGCGACGATCTGCGTGTCGCCCGTCGGGGACTGGAAGCAGACGTCACCCTTGAGCGCCTCGATGATGATCTTGTTCGCGTTCGAGTCGAACGTGAGCTTTCCTTTGCCGGTGCCGTCCTCGATGATGATGAGGAGCTTCTCGTCGTCGAAGGTGATCTTCGAGCCCTGACGTGACTTGATCACGCGGCGCGGGTTCGAGCCCGGGTTCTTGTCGGGCGGCTTGTCCTTGCCGCCCCAGAGCGCGCCGACGACGAGCGGACGATTGATGTCGCCTTGCTCGAACATGACGAGGACCTCGTCCTCGACCTCGGGGATGAAGAACCAGCCGCGGTTCTTGCCGGCACCGAGCATGATGATCGGGACCCAGAACGTCGTGTCCTGGTCCGAGAGGATCGGCATCTTGAGCTTCACGCGGCCGAGCTTGCTCGGGTCCTTGTTGTCGGTGACGACACCGACGACGGGCTCGAAGACCTTGCCGGCCTCCGCCTCAGATTGTTGGATCTGTGCGGCGAAGACGCTCGAGAGGTCGTAGATCGGCCGCATCGCTCGAATCGTACTACGGCTTGCCGGGAGGGGAGCTTCCTAGCGGCAGCACGCCGAGGGAGAAGATTTGCGGGTCATTGGGCGGCTTTGCACCCGTGGCGGCGACGCGATTGCCAGCGGCGTCGACGACGACGAGGCCGACGGTCACGCCCGCCGTCTTCCACTCGGGTGGGATCACGACGGGAAACCGCTCGCGGATGACGTCTCCACTGCGCCAGCGCTCCGTCGGGTAGGCGCCGTCGGCTGTGGCGCGGAGGCCCGTGCGGACGGTCGAAGTCGCCGGCAGAGGCTCGGTGAGCGGTGTGGTGAGCTCCGTGGGCCAGACGACGAGCTGGAACTTGTAGGACGCCGCGGTCGGAGCGTCGACGCGGAAGTAGACGTGGACGTCGGCCTTCTCGCCGGCCACGAGCGGCTTGCCGACGGCGGGTCCGATCCCGACGATCTCGATGCCCGGGAGCGTCTGACCGGTGGTCGGGACCTCGGGGGCAGGGGCGCCTTGCACGATCACGTCGGCCATCTGGCGGAAGGCCTGGTTGAAGAGCGGGTCGCGCGCGTAGAGCACGCGATCCATCCAGGCCTCGAGCTTGCGCTTCATCGCCTGCAGCTCGGGCGGGTCTTGCGGCGCGAGGTTCTGCTTCTCGCCGGGGTCCGCGTGCGTGTCGAACAGCTCGTAGATGTTGTTCGCGATGTAATAGATGAGCTTCCAGCGCGCGCCGATCGCCGCGCGTTGCTTGCCGCCCGCGTTGGTCTCGGCGAACACGACGCGCTCGAGATCCTCCTTGCCATAGAACAGCTGGGGCACGAGCGAGCGGCCCTCGAACGAGAGGTCGGAGACCTTCGCGCCGACGAGCTCGGCGACCGTCGGGACGATGTCGAGGTTCGAGACCGCGCCCGCGATCGAGCGCGGCTTGTTGTTCGGGATGAAGAAGATCATCGGCACGTGGATCTGCTCGGTGTAGAGCGCGGCGCCGTGCGTGCCGAGCGGCTGCCCGTGCTCGCCCATACTCTCGCCGTGATCGCTCGTGATGATGACGATCGTGTTGTCGTGGCTCGGCAGCCGGCGCAGCTCGTCGAGGAGGCGGCCGACCTCGCGATCGGTCCACTTGATCTCGGCGTCGTAGAGATCTGGATCCGAGGAGCCCCAGTCGACGATCTCGGGATGCGCGATGTAGTGCCCGTGCGGATCGATGTAGTGCGCCCACAGGAACCACTTCCGGCCCTGGTTCTTCGCGATCCACGCGAGCGCGTGATTCGTGATCTTGTCCGCGACGACGCGCTTCGGATCGTCGGTCTTCGCGAGCGAGTTGTCGTAGTCGTCGACGCCTTGCTCGAGACCCCAGCCGTTCCACCACACGTGCGAGCCGATCACGCCGGTGCGATAGCCCGCGCGCTTCACGATCTCGGGGAGCAGCGTGTTCTCCGGCATGATGCCGGGCGGTGTGCCCGCGGGTCGCTTCTCGTCGATCGCGATGCCGGAGTGGAAGAACTTCGACGTCAGGATCGCGGGGATCGAAGCCATCGTGCCGGCGGCGGGTGCCATCGCCCACGTGAAGTTTGTCGATTCTTCGACGAGCTTCGCGAGCCGCGGCGTCGTGTCGCGTTTCTTCGGGCCCTTCGCGTAGCCGCCGAACGTGGTGTGGTCGTAGCGGATCGTGTCGATCGTGAGGAGCAGGATGTTCCAGTCCTTCGCGAACTGCGGCGGCACGGGTAGCTTCTCGCCCGGCGGTGGCGTGATGTCGGCGAGCGAGAAGTCGCGACCGTCGCAGTTCTCGTCGCGGCTGTTGCCCGGGACGTCGCGCGCGCCGGGATGTGTGGCACGCGAGAACGGTGCGCAGTCGCCTTCACCGAGCAGCGAGCCGAAGCCATCGCGATCGAGGTCGTTCGAGAGGCGTACGACGCGCACGAGCTTGTCGAGCGCGGGCGAGCCAGTGATCGCCATGTACTTCGTGCCGAGATCCGCGCCCCAGAACACGAGCGTCATGAACGCGAGCGCGCCGCCGCAGGTCGCGACGAAGCGCGCGCGTGCGCGGCGATGGGTCGGTGTGATCGTCGAACGCTTCATGACCCCGTGGACGTGCGCGCCCCAGCCCGTGCCGATCGCGATCACGCACGCGCTGATCACGAGCCGCACCGGCATCACCGAGCGGCTCGGCGGCACGAGGTACCACGTGGCGGCGAGCGCGCCACCGACGAGCCCTGCGACAGCGATGCCGCACGCACGCCAGCGCCCGAGCGGATTCGCGACGCCGACGAACGCGAGCGCATCGGCGCCGACACGTACGCAGACCGCGAGGCCTCGATAGATCCAGTAGGCGAGGGCAGACGCGACGACCGCGATCGCCGCGATCAGCGCCGCGGTGAGCTGCGGCTCCTTGAACCGGAGCATCGCCGCCGTGCCGGTGCGCTGCACGACGAGCAACACGACGAGCCCGGTCGCGACCGCGGCCCACACGCGTGGCACGCCGGGCCGCACGCCGCGCTGGAGCTTCGCGTGTGCGAACAGCCCGGGCGCGACCTCGTGATCGCGATCGATCCGCATGCGGACGAGGCGCGTCGCGGCCATGACGCCGGCGAGCGCGAAGGCGAGCACGAAGAACAAGTAGAGCGACAGGGTCGCGACCAGCGCGACCAGGCGCAGCTTGCTCTCGAGCGGCGTCGTGCCCTCGTGCGCGTAGAGCGTCAGCGCGTACTCGACGGGCGCGAACAACAACGCGCCGCCGGCCGCCATCGCGATCGCCCGGCCGACGTCGGCACGCAGCGCGTCGCGTAGGCTCCGATACCGAGCGCTCGGGATCTTCAGCAACACCGGCTTCCTGGTGGTATCACGTTGGCCAAGCAGGTGCGATTGCCGGCCTTCCTACAGCGACGCGGATGGCTCCTCGCGATCGCCATCGCGTACCTGTACGTCTTTCCGTACTTCCCGAAGATTCGCACCGCGAACGAGCTGCCGCGCGTCTACCTCGTCAAGGCGATCGCCGACGAGCACCGGTTCGAGATCGACACCGGCGTGCAGCGCTGGGGCTCGACCGCGGACGTCTCGCCGTCGCACGGCCATCAATACTCGAACAAGGCCCCCGGCTCCTCGATGCTCGCGGCGCCCGCGTACCTCGCCGTGCGTTTGGTCGCGGGCGAGCCGAGCCTCGGTGCCTCGATGTGGATCGCGCGCGTGTTCACGGGCGTCATCCCGATGCTGATGTTTCTCGCGCTGCTGTGGGGCTTCCTCGAGCGGTTCGCGCCGGACCCCGCCGTGCGCCGCCTCGTCCTCGTCGCGTACGGGCTCGGCTCGATGGCGATGACGTTCTCGATCCTGTTCTTCTCGCACCAGCTCGCGGCGTGCTGCATCGCGAGCGCGTGGATCCTGGCGCTCGATGTCGCCGACAAGAAGCGCGGCCTCCTCGCGATGAGCGCCGCGGGTGCGCTCGCGGGCGCCGCCGCGCTCGTCGATTACCAGGCCGTGTTCGCCGCCGTGCCGGTCGCCGTGCACGTGCTCTGGAAGCTGCGCACGTGGCCCAGGCGCGAGCTCGCACGCGCCGTCGCGATCGCGGTCGCCGGCGCCGCGGTGCCGATCGGCATCTTGCTCGCGTATCACGCGGCGTGTTTCGGGAGCCCGTGGCGCACCGGCTACGACGCGTCGGAGACGTTCGCGCACTAT
This sequence comes from Myxococcota bacterium, assembly GCA_030857175.1. Lineage (GTDB taxonomy): Bacteria > Myxococcota_A > Polyangia > Haliangiales > Haliangiaceae > JABFXX01. Next base: position 290,769 of record JALZOJ010000002.1, read on the forward strand.
CACCAGCAGGGCTTCCTCGGGATCACGAAGCTGCGATGGGACGCGTTCGTCGGCTCGTTCGTGCGGCGCGACAACGGGCTGTTCTTCCTCTCGCCGTGGCTCTTGCTCGCGTTTCCGGGCGCCTTCCTCATGCTGAAGGATCGCGCGCACCGCGCGTACGCGATCGTCGGCATCGCGGTCGTCGTGCTCTACGTGCTGTTCATCTCGTCGATCAACTTCTGGCGCGGCGGCTGGGGCGTTGGCCCTCGCTACATCACGGCGATGCTGCCGTTCATGTTGCCGCTCGTGGCCGTGTTGCTCTCGCGCGTCTCGCCGCTCGTGCGCGGTGCGCTCGCGGGCACGATCGTCGTTGGCGTCGTGGTCTACGCGATGTCCTCGGCGACGTTTCCGTACTGGCCCGAGAGCGTGAAGCACCCGCTGTTCGACGTCACGTTCCACCTGCTCGCGGACGGGCTCGTCGCGCCGAACCTCGGCACCGCGCTCGGTATCGGTGGTCTCGCGAGCATCGCGCCATACGTGCTCGTCGTCGGTGGCCTGCTCGGAGTCTCGCTCCAGCGCGCCTGCGGCTGGCGCGGCTTCGCGCTCGCCGCGGGCATCGGCATCGCGATCCTGGTCGCCTACAGCGCGTTGCCGTACGGCGACCAGGAGTCCCGCCGCGCATATAGCTTCGTGCGCGCATCGGTGATCGGAGATTGAACATGCTAAGGGATCGCGTGCGCTACGCCATCGTGCTCGTTGCCCTGCTCGCGTGCGGCAAGAAGAAGGAGACGCCGGCCCAGGGCTCGGGCACCGCGGTCGCCGTCGGCGATGCGTCCGTCCCCGGCGACGCGAAGCTCGATCCGAAAGAAGCCGCCGCGCAGTACGACACCGCGTGCATCGGCGGTGATGCCGAGGCGTGCCGCAACCTCGGCGTGCTCTATAGCGAAGGCATCGGCGTCGCGGCGGATCCCAAACGTGCGACCGCGCTGTTCGCGCAGGCGTGCAACAAGGGCAGCTTCGCCGGCTGCAATCACACCGCACTCGCGCTCGCCGAAGGCATCGGCGTCGCCCAGGACGTTCCGAAGTCGACCGAGCTGTTCACGAAGTCATGCGAAGGCGGCTACGCGCTCGCCTGCCGCAACCTCGGCCTCATGCTGCGCGACGGCCGCGGTGTCGAGAAGGATCTCGCGAAGGCCGAGGTGTTGCTCGAGAAGGCGTGCAAGGGCAAGGCGCCGTTCGCATGCACGAACGCCGGCGACGTGCACAAGGCGATCGCGCTGCTCGCGAACGTCAAAGACGCGGCCGTTCGCGACGCGCGGTGGAAGAAGATGATCGATCTCTACAAGCAAGGCTGCGAGGACGGCGATCCCGCCTCGTGTCGATCGATCGGCATCGCGTATCTCGAAGGCACCGGACTTCCGAAGACGCCGAACGCGGCCGCGGTGTGGCTCACGCGTGCGTGTGACAAAGACGAACCGATCGCGTGTCGTGTTCTCGGCGCGATGTTGTTCGATGGCGTTGGCGTGAAGAAAGATCCCGCGAAGGGTCGCGAGCTGATGAAGCGCGCGTGCGATCGAAAAGACACCGACGCGTGCACCCTCATCACAAAGATGGACGCCGGTTCGGCGAGCACTGAAGCACCCCCAGTCGACGCGGGAGTGCAGCGTAACGCTCCAATGTAGGACAACGACGCAGACGTCGTGACATGCTGCGTAAGTTGTTGATCGTGCCACGCTCCCGCCCACCCTCGACACACCAGGATCACAGGTTATCCACACGGGGTGCTCAGCCGAGAGCACTACCTTGAGTCTCGCAGGGTTAGGGCGAGATCGCGTGTGGATAACCCGGGCCTTTCGCCCTAGTTGTTGACAGGGTCGATCACAGCGCAGCGCGTCAGATGTACGCGCTCCGGACCGTGCCCCCGCGCACATCAATTGTGGGGGTCCGTACGTCGGACAGGGCCCGTCCGAGACGCGGACAATGGCGTCCGTGACGCGGACCGAGTCGTCCGGCAGTCGGACGAAACTTACGTTCAATTGCCGATTGCTACGCGCGCAGCGAACGGTACAGCGCCACGTACTCGTTCGCGGATGCGAGCCACGATGAGTCGCGCATCATCGCGGCACGCTGGCGCGACGCGTATGCGACACGATCGCGATACAGCGCAACGCTGCGCCCGATCGCGTCGAGCAACGCGGGCGCGTTCACCGAGTGAAGCTTGATGCCCGTCCGCGGATCGTTGACGGTGTCGCGCAAGCCACCGACGGGCGTCACGATCGGCACGGAGCCGTAGCGCATCGCATAGAGCTGACCGAGACCGCACGGCTCGAAGCGCGACGGCATCATGAAGAAGTCCGTGCCGCCATAGATGCGGCGCGCGTAGCCGAGGTCGAAGCCGATGCGCGTCGCGAGGTGATGCGAGAACGTCGTCGCGAGCCAGCGAAAGCGATCTTCGAGCGCGGGCTCGCCGGCGCCGAGCACCACGAGCCGCGCACCGAGGCCCTCGAGCTCGGGCACGATGTCCGCGACGAGGTCGAGGCCCTTTTGATCCGCCATCCGCGCGATCACGCCGATCACCGGCTCGTCGTCGGGCGGATCCGGTAACCCGGCTTCTTCGGCGAGCGTCGTGCGGCACACCGCCTTGCCGGCGATGTTTGCCGCGGAGAACGCGGCGGGCAGGGCGTGATCCTTCGCCGGATCCCACGAGCCGGTGTCGATGCCGTTGACGATGCCGACGAGCCGCTTGATCTCCCAGCGCAGAAAGCCGTCGAGCGCTTCGCCGCGCTCGGGCGTGAGGATCTCTTGGGCGTAGCTCGGGCTGACCGTCGTGACGACGTCGGCGCACGCCATGCCGCCCTTCAAGAACGACACCTGGTCGTAGAACTCGACGAGCTTCGGCGTGAACATCGACCACGGGATGCCGAGCTCGGCCATCGTCGCCTTCGGGAAGATGCCGCGAAAGGCGAGGTTGTGGATCGTGATCGCGACCGCGCACGGCCATTGCTCGATGCGCGCATAGATCGCAGCGGCGCCGCCTTGCCAGTCGTGCGTGTGCAGAATGTCGGGCGCGTCGCCGAACAGGATCTTGCTCGCGGCGAGCGCGGCCTTGCCGAGCACGCCGAACCGCAGGTGGTTGTCGGTGAACTCACCGGTGCCACCCGGGCCGTAGAGCATGCCGTCGCGATCGAACAGCTGCGGCACGTCGAGGAAGCCGTACTTCACGCGCCCGACGCGCGCGACGCGGAGCGAGCCATGGAACGTGTACGCACCGATGTTGATCGCGAGGGGCTCGAGATGATTCTCGGCCTCGACGCCCGCGACATCGAGGGTGTTCTCGACGCTGCGGTAGTACGGAATCAGCACCGCGGCGTCGATGCCGTGGACGCTAGCCTGCGCGGAGGGCAGGCCCGCGACGACGTCGGCGAGGCCGCCCGACTGTGCGAACGGAGCGACCTCCGACGAGACGTGAAGAACGCGCACTACTGATTCGGGTCCATCGAGCCAGAGAACCGCTTGAAGCGCGGACCGGCAGATTCATAGCTGTGGCGATTCTGCATCGACACGACGAACGTGCCCGGGCGCAGCTGCGCGTAGAGCTCGGGCTCGTTGCCGATCAGCTCGGCGACGTCGTTCGCGAGCACGCACGGGCCTTTTGCGGGAACCAGCGTGCCCTTTGGAATGACGACGATGCCGGAGTCGGTCACGAACGGAAACCGCTCGCGATCAGCGGCCGGGTCCTCGCCGATCACGCAGCCCGGCTCGATCTTGCAGTTCTTGTCGAGGAGCACGCGCTTGATCCGCGCGCCGCGACCGACGTCGCAACCGGAGAGGATCACGGAGTCCGCGACCTCGGCACCGGCGTGGATGAAGCAGTCGTACGACAGCACGGTGTCGCGTACCGTCGCCGACGCGATGATCGAGCCCTCGCAGATCAGCGAGTCGTCGCATTGCGCGAGCGGGAACTCTTCGCCGGCGCGCACGAAGCGAGCGGGCGGGAAGTCGCGTTGCGCCGAGCGGATGCGCCACTGGCGGTTATAAAGATCCAAGGCAGGAACGCGCGCGCGCAGCTCCATGTTCGAGATGAAGTAGCTGTCGATGGTGCCGACGTCGCGCCAGTACGGCGCTTGCTCCTCGGGCTCACCGGGGATCTTGTTCGTCGCGAAGTCGTAGACGAACACGCGTGCGCCGTCGGCGACGAGGCGCGGAATGATGTCGCGGCCGAAGTCGTGGCGCGAGGTCGGCTTGCCGCCGTCGTCGACGAGCACGCGCTCGAGCACCTCGCGACGGAACATGTAGTTGCCCATCGAGACTAGCGACCAACCGGGCCGACCGGGCATCTCGGGCGGGTTCTTCGGCTTCTCGATGAAGCCGACGATGCGGCCGTTGTTGTCGACGTCGATGATGCCGAACGCACTCGCCTCGGCGGTGGGCACCGGGAACGCGGCGACGGTCAGGTCGGCCTGGTTGTCGCGATGGAACGTGTCCATCTGATCGATCGCCATCTGATAGATGTGATCGCCGCCGAACACCGCGACCTGCGACGCGCGCGAGTCACGCACGAGATTCAGGTTTTGATACACGGCGTCGGCGGTGCCGCGGTACCAGAACTCGCCCATGCGCATCTGCGCCGGGACGACCTCGATGTATTCGCCGAAGCCCGAGAGCCGCCAGTTGCGCGAGAGGTGCTTGATCAGCGACGAGCTCATGTACTGCGTGAGCACGTAGATCCGCCGATACCCCGAGTTCACGAAGTTCGAGAGGACGAAGTCGATGATGCGATAGCGCCCCGCGAACGGAACGCCGGGCTTGCTGCGGTGGACGGTGAGGGGGCCGAGGCGTGACCCCTTCCCACCCGCCATGATCATCACGAGCGTGTCCTTCAACGCTCGAAATGTAGCAAGACGGCTGCCGCTGTCGCTGGGCGGCGCCAGCTTTCACAGCTTCGCGCAGGCGCGGCCGTAGATCGTGCTGGTCGACGACGACGCGACGGCCTTGCACGTGTAGCCCGTGCCGCAGCCGCTCTCACCGGTCGACGAGCACGCCGCCGTGCACTTCTTGCCCGTGCCCGCCGAGACGCACAGGTTGCCCGGACCGCCGCAGTCGGCGTTGGCGCTACACGTCTTACCGAAGTTCGCCGTCTTCGCGAACGGAACGAGCTTCGGGTTGTCGTCGATGCCGTGCATGCCGTAGAGCGACTTGAAGCTCCACGAGTTGCCGTCGAGCTGCGTGAGCAACCCAGACACGGGCTGGGGGCGCAGGCGCCCGGTCGTGTCGCGGGCGATCAGCGCCGCCACGAACTGCTGGACCGCGGCGGGCGACGATGCGTCGGAGAACGACGTGGTCGTGATGATGTCGACGTTCTTGCCGGCCTTCGCGGGGTTCTCTTTGAACGCGGTCCCGATCTGGTACGTGTCACAGCCCTCGGCCAAGACGACCTGATAGCGGTCGGCGGGCATCTGCGCGGCGCGGATGTCCGCGTCGTCGAGGTCGCCTTCCGACGTCTTCTTCCAGTTCGCCAGCGCGAAGCCATAGAACGGGCCGGAGTGGCCCGAGTACATGATGACGTCGCGGGTCGCAAGCGACTTCACGGCGAGGTCCTCGAGGACCTTGCCGCCCGCGTCGGTGTCGGGGTCGGTCGGCGTTCCGGGCTTACCGAAGTAGATGCGGATCTCGATCTTCACGTCGCGGCCGTCGGCCTTGACGGTCTTGGTGAACGCGCCCGACGTGTGTGTGAGCGTGTCCCAGCTCGCGGTCGGCGTGCGGAAGCTCTGTTCCTTCAGCCAGGTGAAGAACTGCTTCGAATGCTTGAGGTGGTACTCGGAGTGGTAGTCCCAGCCGAAGTACACGTCCATGTCGAGCTTGCCGTCGGCGGTGAGGCGCGCGATGTCGAAGAAGCCATCGGTCGACAGCTTCTCCTTCGAGATCGCGAACGAGATGGGTTCCTTCTTGCTCGCGTCGACGGCGGTCGGGTTCCAGCCGGTCCACGGCGCGTTGCGGTACCACTCGGCGCCGGTCTCGAGCTGCGCGAGCTCGGCGTTCGTCGGGCGCCCGATCTCGAGGTCGAACACCTGCTTGCCACCGACCGTGCGGAGCGGCAGCTTCGACATGAAGCTCTTGCCGCCTGCGGCGGTCTGGCGGAACGAGAAGTCGAACGTGACCTTGTCGGCCCGCTCGCGGATCTGGAGGTCCTCGTACGCGCCGGCCTTCGCCATGCCGCCGAAGCCGCCGAAGCTCGCGTTCGGATCGTCGTGTTCTTTGTCCACAAAGTATTGCGTCAAGAACCACGCGATCGCGATCTGCTTGAGACCGACGAGGCGCTTTGCTTCGCGCAGCCGCTCTTCCGGCGTGCGGGTCGCGAACGACGCGTCGAGGACAACCGTGCTCTTGCCGTCGAGCAGGTACTCCTGCGCCGACATCGAGTAGAAGTCGTCCGCCTTGGAGTCGTCGACAAAGATCGAGTCTTCGGGGTCATCACCCTCGGTCCCGTCACTGCATCCCGCGGCGGAGAGCAAGCTGACGCTGAGGGCGGCGGCGAAGAAGCGGCTGTTCGTGCGCATGCGCGCGTTTAGAGCAACGGCCATGCCCGGCTGTCCGTGAGGCCGGACACGGACTTGCGCCGCCGGACAACGCGCCGGCTACCGCGCTAGCCGGCTAGGAACAGCGTGTAGCCGAGGTACGTTGCCCCCGCCGTCGCGGCGAACACGAACAGGTGCACGCCGAAGCTCGGCGTCCGCTCCGCCGGAGGCGGTGGCGTCGCGACGGTCGCGGCGGCTTGCAGCGCGCGCAGCTCGTCGCGGGCGGCCTCGAGGCGCTGGTCGGTCGCGACCTGCTCGACCTTCTGGCGCTCGAGCTTCGCGATCTCGTCGATCAGCGTGTTCGCGCGGCCGGCGCGGGCGGCATCGTCGTCGCGGTACATCACTTGTAGCCCTTCTTCTCGGCGATCTTCTTCGTCGACTTCATGAGCTCGGTCTCGAGCGATTGCTCTGCTCCCAGGTTCTGCTTCTTCTTCTCGCTGTCGATGAACGTCGCGCGCTCCGTCTCGAGCTTCGCGATCTTCAGCTTGAGCTGCTCGCGCTCGGCCGTCTTCGCCGCGACGATCTGCTTCTTCTCCTCGAGCGTCTTGCCGCGCATCTCGGCCGGCAGGTACTCGTCCTTCGTCTCCTCGAGGAACTTCGGCTTGCTGACGGTCGCATCGACGACGTCCCAGCCCCGGTTGTCGTAGCTCTTCTTGCTCTTGAGCTGCGCGCGCTCGACCGCGACCTTCTTGCTCATCTTCGCCGACGACGCGTCCGCTTCTTGCTGGCGCTGCATCGATGCGCCGCCCTCGGCGCCATACGCGACGTACGTCGAGTTGAGCTGCTGGCCGAGCGCCAGGATCTCGTCGTCCTGCGGTGCGGGGATGTGCTGCGCGACCTGGTTCTGATCGATCGTCATGAGATCCGACTGCGCGAGCTTCGCCGCGCGCTCCCACGTCTCGTCCTTCGAGCCGCAGAAGATCAGCTGCACGCTGATGTCCTTGGCGGCCGCATCTTTCATCGCCGTCGCCGCGGTGATCGGACCCTGGTCGAACTCTTCGTTGCCGGCGACGAACACGAACTTCATCGCGTTCGGATCCGACGACCACTGCAGCTGCGTCACCGCCGTCGTGATCGCCTGGCCGGCAAACTCGCTGCCGCCGTTCGTGAACAGCGCGTGCAGCTTCTCGGACACCTTGTCGAGATCGCCGGTGAACGGCTGCACCTGGCGGATGTAGCCGCTCTGGCTCGGCAGTGCATCGTTGCCGTATTCGTACAACGCGAGCTCGATCTTCACGCTGCGCGTCTTGCCGTTCACGACGCGCGTCATGCGGCCCATCTGATCGACCATGTTCCACAGATGCGAGCGCGCCTGATTGATCAGGCCATCCATGCTGCCCGACGTGTCGAGCACGAGTGCGATCTGCACGGTGTCCTGCACGTGGTCGCGGGGCAGCTCCGTCGAGAGCGGCGTCGTGGTCGCCACGTGCGCGGCCGTCGGTGCCGAGTCAGCCGCCTTGCCGTGCCAGCCGGCCGCATACGCGACCCCGGCGGCACCGCCGAGCGCGGCGACGAGGGTGAGACTGTGACGGCGAAGCCAGCGACCCAGACGATTCGGTGTAGCGCGCATACGTTCCTCCATGGTGTTCGGGAACGAACGCGCCTGTATCGAGATTGGTTTCTCGACGTGTGTCAGGAGTTTGTATGGGCCACTTTTGAAGGCCCTCGAGAAACTACGACTCGGTGGGCGGTGACTGTGCGGGCGCCGGCGACTGCACGAACACGTTCGCGCGGTAATAGCGCAGCTCGTCGATCGACTCGCGGATGTCGTCGAGCGCCCGATGTGTGTCCTTCTTCGCGGGCTGCTTCGCGATCAGCGCGGGAAACCACCGCCGCGCGAGCTCCTTGATCGTGGAGACATCGACCATCCGGTAGTGCAGCCGCACGTCGAGCTTCGGCATGTACTTGCGAATAAACCGGCGGTCCTGATGGATCGAGTTCCCCGCGAGCACCGGGCGATCCTTCGCGCCGACGTGCAGGTTGATGAACGCGAGCGTCAGCGCCTCGGCATCGCCGTCGGTCACGGTCGAGGACTTCACCCGCTCGGTCAGCCCCGATGCCTTGTGGTGCGTGCGATTCCAGTCGTCCATCGCGGCGAGCACCGTGTCCTCCTGGTGGATCACGAGGTCCGGCCCGACCGCGATCTCGACGAGGTTGCCGTCCGTGAGGATCGTCGCGATCTCGATGATGTGTTCCTTCGCGGGATCAAGCCCGGTCATCTCCATGTCGATCCAGACCAGGATGTCACTGCCAGCCATCCGCGGACCTTACACCAGGGCGCGATACTCCTGACTACTGTCCCGCAAACTTGACATCGCGGAGGAGCACCAGCGCGAGGACGTCGAACGCAACGCCGATGGCGGCCCCGACGAGCGCCGATGTCCCGACGCTTCGAGGTTGACGTTGCTCCGTCTTCGGTTGCGCGGACGCATGGCGAGCGCAGGATGGCAATCGCGCGAGCACCCGCGCTCGTCTGGCGGGATCCGCGACCTGGTCGGCCTCTTGGAAGATCGCGCTGCGGTCGGCGAGGCACTGGTCGTACTCCGCGTCGGAGATGATCCGCGGTGTTGTCGCAGGTACTTCATCATTGTAGTTCCCCGCGCTCGCGCTGAGCCCGCCGATGGTCGCTCCCACTAGCGTGCAACCCGACAAGCCGAGTGCCACGACTGCGCACAAGATCCGCACGTGACTACGCTATTCGACCACTCGACCGCGAGGGTCGACGATCACGCGTTGATCACGTTCTGATGTACGCTCGCACCGAATGGGTGAAGCCCCGCCCAAGCTCGACCCGAGCGAGCTCTACAACCTGAAGGCGTTGCAGGACGTGAGCCTCGAGTCCGTCGAGCAGCTGCTCGAGGCGTGTGACGTCAAGACGCTCGCGCGCGGCGACGTGCTGCTCAACCTGGGGCAGAGGAACCGCTACATGTACATGATCCTCTCGGGCCGCCTGAGCGTGCACCTCGAGGACACGACCAGCGAGCCCGTCGCGATGCTCGAGGCGGGCGAGACGGTCGGCGAGCTGTCGGTGATGGATGCGACGCCCGCGTCGGCGTTTGTGGTCGCGGCGTTGCCGTCGCGGCTCCTCGTGGTCGACGAGACGCACTTCTGGAACCTCGTGAACGCGTCGCACGACTTCGCGATCAATCTGTTGTTGTCGCTCGCGCGGCGGCTACGCGCGAACAACACGACGGTGTCGAGCAACATCAAGCTGCAGCGCGAGTACAAGCGCAACGCGATGATCGACGGGCTGACCGGGCTCTACAACCGGCGCTGGATCGACGAGGCGATGCCGCGGTTCATCGCGCGCTACGGCCGGAGCGGGCACGCGCTGTCGGTGCTGATGATCGATGTCGATCACTTCAAGAAGTTCAACGACACCTACGGGCACGCGACCGGCGACAAGGTGCTGATCGTGGTCGCGCGGACGCTGCGAGAAAATCTCCGGCCGACGGACCTGGTCGCGCGCTACGGCGGCGAGGAATTCCTCGTGATCCTGCCCGATACAAACGTCGAGGCGGGCACACATGCGGCGGAGCGCGTGCGCGCCGCGGTCGCGGCCGAACGGCTCGAGGAGACCGACACGCGGATCACGATCTCGCTCGGCGGCGCGTGTTTGAAGGGCCAAGAGACGATGGCCGCGCTGCTCGCGCGGGCCGACGAGGCGCTCTATGTCTCGAAGGACACCGGCCGCGATCGCGTCACGTACGCAGACTAGAAGCGGACGTGCACGCCGATGTCGACGGCTTTCACAGCGTTGCCCTGCCGCCAGAGTCAGAGCACGGACAGGAGATCCGCGAGCGAGACCTTGCGGGCGCCCGGCGGCGCTTCCTGCTTCGGCTTTGCCGGCACGAGCTCGCCGCGCGACTCCGGGATGCTCTGCTTCGCGAGGATCTTCCAGTCGTACTCGAAGATGTCCTCGAAGTATTTCGTCACCTTCTCGTTGCGAACGAGGAGGCTTGCATCGCGGTTGAACAGCGCGCCGAGGTTCGTGAGGTTGTGGCTGCCGAGCAGGACCTGCTTCGAATCGACCATGATCGCCTTCGTGTGCAGACGCCACTGCACCTTGATGCGTTCCTTCGTGTCGAACCCGAAATCCTTGAGGCGCTCGAGGAGAGAAGCGAGCGTCGCGCTCCCCTTGTTGTAGTTGAACTCGCGCGGGTCACGGAAGATCACCTTGATCTTGACGTTGGCGTCCTGCTTCTCTTTGAGTGCGGTGAAGAACGCGACGAACGCATCCTCGTTGCCGTCGTCGGCGAGCAAGTTGAATGCCTGGTTCTGCACGTACACGTGATCCGTGGCCGAGTGCACCAGCTCGGTGGCCGCCTGCAGGAACATCCGCCGCTCGCGGTCGTCGCGATCGGGTGTGAGCAGGGGCTGGATCTCGAGCTCCTCGTTCGTGATGACAAGCGGTGCGACGTAGCGCGCCTGCGGAATCTCCTCGGTGGCGCCCGATGCGATGAACTCCGGGAGGACCGGGTCGAGCGCCTCGTCGCGCGGAACACGCTTTGCTTCGTCGAAGTCCCAATCGATGTACTCGCGGAACAGCTTCGCGAGCGTTGGATTGTCGACGACAGCGTGCCACTCGCGGTTGTAGTCGCGGAGCGCGCCGATCGTCGTCGTGCCGTCGGTGACGGGATCGATCTTCGGCTGATTCGACTTCTTCCAGTTGCCGCTCGAGAGCCAGACCTCCTCGTCGTCACGCGACGCGACCTTGATGTGATACGCGAGCGGGATCAGCTTCTCCTTGCCGACCGAGGCCCAGACATGCTCCATGCGATTGGTGATCCGGTCGCGCATGTCGGCGATCGCCTCGTGCGTGCCGGCGTACTGCGTGACCAGCTTGAGCTTGCGATTCGGCTTGATCGCGGCCGCGATCGCGTCGCTGATGTGGTTTGGCTCCCACTCGTACATCGTGGCGGTGAGCTTGCTCTTCACGCGGCCGAGGAACGCCTTCAGCGTCGGGAAACCGGCATCCGGGCTGACGTGAAAGGTCGCGTTCATCTTCTCTTTGACGAGGTCGAGCGAGAGGTCGGGTGGTTCGCCGTACAGTCCGGGCTTGGCCTCGAGCCCCACCGGCGCGAGCGACTCGGTGTCGACGCCGAGGCCGTCGAGGAATTCGCGAAGTCCCTCGCTGCGAATATCGACGCCAACGTTCAGGAACTGGTTCGGGATGATCGCGGAGCCTTCGCGCGCGAGGTCCGGGATCGACTTCTTCTCGCGCACGACCACGACGATGGCGCGCTCGTCCGTGATCCAGCCTTGCCGGAAGCGGTAGCCGACCCGGATCTCGCGCACGTCGGGATGGTTCTTGAGCGCGACCCGCGCGGCGGCGAGTGCAGCGGCGAGGTGATCGGGCGATGTCGGATCGGTGTTCGCCGCCGTCGGTCCGGAGACCGGCATCGTCGTCGCGGGGGCTGCGACGACACCCGCGGACGGCGCGCCGATGCCGACCGTGATGTCGAGCGGGACGTGCAAGCGGAAGCTCACCTGGTTGTTGCTCACGGTGACTCCGTTCGTCGGTGCTGTGGTCGTGGTCGCGGGGGCCGCGACCACGGGTGGTGTCACGGCCGCGATGTTGTACGTCGGGTTCGTCCCGAGCTTCTCTTGCTTGAGGTCCTGGATCAGCGAGGCGAGCTTCGTCGACGACACGGCGTAGTTCGCGGTCATGTATTGCCCCGCGAAGTGCAGCCCCACCGCGCAGCCGGTCGTGAGGTCCATGACGAGCGAGCCCGAGTTGCCGCCGAGCGTCGAGCAGTCGTGCTCGATCTCGTCACCGTTGACCCGCATGATCTGTCCCGGCGCGAGCCGTTTCTTCTCGTAGACGTCGCCGAACAGCCGCCGTACGAGCCGCTGGTCGGGGATGCGGTTATCGCGCGCCGGGTAGCCGATCGTCGCGATGAACGCGTCCTCGACGGGCGTGGTCTCGCACAGCGGCACGGGGCTCGGAAACGTCCGCTGCGGCTCCTGACGCAGGCGCAAGAAGGCGACGTCGGTGTCGCTATAGCTCGAGATCCAGACCACCGACTCGACGATGAACGTGCTCTCCGACGACCGCTCGTACTCCTCGAGGAAGTCGAGCGTGCACGACATCGAGACGCCATCGAGACCGGCGCGGAACGAGAAGCCTTGCTGGCCGCGCCGCGCGAACTCGCGGGCGACGTGCCGGTTGGTCACGATCAGATCGTGGTCGAGCAGCCACCCCGTGCCGACCCAGGTGTAGTCGGGATGGTTGCTGACCTCGACGCGCCCGACTGCCGGGATCACGCCGTTGATGGTGCTCGCGCGGTCGCGCAGGCGGCTGATCCAGGTCGTCCCGGTATCACGGCGGCGCGTCGAGAGGATCTCGAACGCGACGGTGTTGTCTCGGATCAGCAGCACGGGGTGTGCTTCGGCGCGCACGATCGTCTCGAGCAAGCGCCGGCCTTCGCGCGTCGGTTTCGCATTCTTGTCGAGGAGCGGAATCGCTTTCGCGAAGCCGAGTGTTTCGGCCTGCTCTTCGACGAGCTCGTCGCTTGGCTGGAGCTTGTCTTGGAGCTCCTTGCGGAGCTCGTCGTCGCGCGCGGCGACGCGTTGCACGGTCTCGTTCAGGTGTTCCTGCGTGAACGGCTTCATCTTTCCCCCGACCCGCCGCCAAAAGGCGTGCAGCTTCATCAGCGCACGCGGTCGCGAGCGTCGTCAAATCGCGGCCTGCCGCATTACGCGGCAGCGGATGCGTCGGCCCGCATGTCCGCGACGTCGGCCTCGCGCGGCAAGCCCCAGCCAGCCTCGTAACCGTAGGCTGCGCGAGCGGAGCGTGTATGCGTGTTGCTGTCGACGAGATCGATCGCGTCGAGCGGAACGAGCGACGGGTGCGCGTAGCCGATCGCGTGCGCGAGGTGCGTGAGGTCCTTGCGCAGCGTCGCGAGGTAGTTCGCGAGGCGCGCGGACTTCAGCGTCGGGTCGAGCCCGCGCATCAGCCAGCGGTTCTGCGTGGCGACGCCGGTCGGGCAGTGCCCCGTGTGGCACCGCTGTGCCTGGATGCAGCCGATCGCGAGCATCGCCTCGCGCGCGACCGCGATCATGTCGCAGCCGAGTGCGAGCGCGAGGAGGCCGTGCTCGGGGAAGCCGAGCTTGCCGGAGCCGATGAACACGACGTGGTGGTTCACGCCCGCTTCTGCGAACTCGCGATAGACCTGGGTGAAGCCGAGCTTGAACGGCATCGCGACGTGATCGGTGAACGTGAGCGGGGCAGCGCCGGTGCCGCCTTCGCCGCCGTCGATCGTGATGAAGTCGGGCGCGCGCTTGGTCTTGCCGATCTGCGCGGCGAGGTCACGCCAGAACTGGAGGTCGCCGACCGCCGACTTGATCCCGACGGGGAGACCCGTCGCGTCGGCGACGCGCTCGATGAAGTCGAGCATGCTGCTGACGTCCGTGAATGCGGTGTGGTTCGCGGGGCTGATGCAGTCCCGGCCCATCGGGATGCCGCGGATGCGCGCGATCTCCGGCGTGATCTTCGCGGCGGGGAGGACGCCGCCGAGCCCGGGCTTGGCGCCCTGCGAGAGCTTGATCTCGATGGCGCGTACGCGGGCGGATGCGACGCTCTCGAGCATGCGCTCCATCGAGAACCGGCCGTGGTCATCGCGCGCGCCGAAGTAGCCCGTGCCGATCTGCCAGATCACGTCGCCGCCCTTGCGGTGATAGTCGGAGATGCCGCCTTCGCCGGTGTTCTGCATCGCGCCGGCGAGCGCGGCGCCGCGGTTGATGGCCTCGACGGCGTTCGGCGACAGCGAGCCGTAGCTCATCGCCGACGTGTTCACGATCGACGTCGGCCGGAACGCGTGTTTTCGACCGCGCACGCCGCCGAGCACTCGTACGCACGGCAAGGGATAGGTCGGGTCGTAGCCCGGCTCGCCGGCATGAGGCGTGTGAATCGGGAACGCGCTGTGGCGGACGAGGATGTAGCCCGGCCGCTCGATGTCGTTGTCCGTTCCGAACGAGAAGTAATTATTCTCCTTCTTCGCGGACGCGTAGACCCAGCGGCGCTGATCGCGCGAGAACGGGCGCTCCTCGTCATTCGACGTGACGATGTACTGCCGCAGCTCGGGACCGATCGTCTCGAGCAGGTAGCGGAAGTGACCGACGATGGGGAAGTTGCGAAGAATCGCCTTCTTCTTCTGCGTGAGATCGTGGATGGCGACGATCACCAGCACGGTGAGCACGCCAAGACCGACCCAGGCCCACGTCGACATGGGCCCCATCGTATCGCGCTTCAGAGATTGGCGTGGTGGTCGCGCACGCGGCCCAGCGCGCTGTCGAGCATCCGCACGATCTTGTCGAGCGCAGCCTCGAGTGCCGAGCCGACGTCATTGCCGTGCGACGTGGCGGCGAGTGGGCCGAAGCCGGCTGCACGCGCCTCGACGGTCGCACGAATGTCGCCCTCGGAGTTTTTCGGTCCGTTCTCGTCGGCGAGATGGACCTCTACCGTGGTGATCTGCTCTCCGTAGCGGCCCAGCACCTCTTCGACGGTGCTCGTGATCCAACCGTTCTTGTCACCCTGAACGTTCTCGTCGTGCCTGATCTGGATCTGCATCCCTCCAGCAGTTGCAAATCACTCGCCGGACCAGAAGCGAATTTTTCCGGTGTCCATGTGGATGAAGCCGGAACCGAGATAGAGGCCGACGCCGCCGAGTGCTTGCGCCTTGGCCCAGGTGTGCAGCGCACCGGTCGTGACGCGCGGGATGTAGAAGTCGACCGCGTTGCCATGCGTGTGCTCGCTGTCGCGCGCGACCTGGTGGCCCTTCTTGCGGAGGATCAAGTTGTACTTCGGGTGACGAAACGCGGAGACGACCATCACCTGATCGCTGCCGAACTTCGCGGCGGCCGACATCAGGATCGGGAGGAGCTTGGGCTCCATCGTGTCGGGCTTGTTCGTGAAGTGATCGCGCAAGAAGCGATCGACCGTCGCCGGCTTGGGGGCGATGCCGGGCTCGACGGCGAGCCACTCGTGCGTCCACGTGTTGTAGAGGTTCACGAGCTTCGCGGGCTTCTTACCTGCGACCGGTGTTGCTCGCTTGTGGATCGCCTTGCCGGCGCGCTCGCGATCCTTCTTCGGTTTGTCGTCGGCGTGTGCGATCGCGGTCAGTGCGATCAGCGCGAGCAACACACGCGTCATCATTCGGCGGCGCCGCGCGCCCGGAGCTTGACGAGCGTCTCGGCGGGCAGCACTTCGTTGAGCGAGCCCGAACGGAAGCCGGCGAGATCGAGTGCGATGTACGTGAAGCCGAGCTCCTTGCCGAGCTTCACGATCTGGTCGCGCACGGGGATGATCATCGGCAGCTCGCTGACCTCGACCTCGAGGCGTGCGATCGTCTCGTGGAAACGGACGCGCATCTGCCGAAAGCCGAGCGCGCGCAGGCCGTCCTCGAACGCATCGACGCGGCGCAGGCGATCGGGCGTGATCTGCGTGCCGTACGGAAACCGCGAGGACAGGCACGCGAGCTGCGGCTTGTCCCACGTGCGCAAGCCGAGCACGCGCGAGGCGTCTCGAACATCGACTTTCGTGAAACCGGCATCGACCAGCGGCATCTGCGCGCCGCGATCTTTGGCCGCGGCGATGCCCGGCCGGACGTCGCCGAGATCGTCGAGGTTCGTGCCGAGCGCGATCTGCGCGCCGATGCGCTCGGCGAGCGGGCCGGCGATGTCCATCAGCTCGGTCTTGCAGAGGGCGCAGCGGTGCGTGGGGTTGTCGGCGAAGCCGGGCACCTCGAGCTCGTGCGATTCGATCACGTGGTGGCGATCGCCGAGGCCGATCTCGGCGGCGAGCGCCTTCGCATCGGCGATCTCGGAGCGCGCCATGGTCTGCGAGACGGCGGTCACCGCGTGACAGCGATCGCCGAGGACATCGCTCGCGACGCGCAAGAGGAACGCGGAGTCGACGCCGCCCGAAAACGCGACGACGAGCTGGCCGTGCTCGGCGAGCCGAGCGCGAAGCGCATCGAGCTTGGACGACATCAACGCCTCACCCTAGCGCACAAGGCGAACGAGGTCGATTGCCCAGCGCTGCTCGGCAAGTACGGTGACCGCGAGGACTTCTTGTCCCCATTCACGGGCGCTGCGCGGGATGTTTCGCACGGCGGGCTCGTGATCGACGATGACGCGCAAGACCCCGCCGATCGGCAGGGCCTCGAGGGCGATCCGGGTGCGGACGAACGTGAACGGGCAGGTCTCGCCGGTGAGGTCGAGCGACTCGTCACCAGGTGACCACGAGGTCGGCGGCAAAGATGAGGGCGACGAGTTGCTCATGGGTGATCGGGCCGGGCGGCTGCGGCGGTGCGCCCTGCTCGGCGAGCCGCATGGAGGGGAGATACACCACCCAGTCCGATGCGTCGAGGACCGGCGGCTCGCCGGCGCGCACGAGGTGGAGGCGGCGCTTCACGTCCAGACCTCGACGGCGCCTGCGCCTGCGAGCGCTGCGTGCATCTCGACGCCGACTTCGTGCCCGAACGAGCGCAGCGTCTCGGCGGCGCGAATCGCGAGCGGCGTGAGGAGCTCGCCGACGACGACCTGGACGTGCGCGCCGCGCAGCGTCAGCCCGAGCGCTGCACGCAGCGCCTCGGACTGGCGGTGCGGGTCGCGCGTGTGGACGATCACGAGCGTCGTCACGTGAACGCCACCACACGCTGCGAGGTTCCGACGACCGCGGCGTGATCGTCTTGCGAGCCGCGCACGATGCCGTCGACGAATTCGCTGCCGACCGCGCTGTTCGAGCACGCGGTGATCTCGCAGTCGGCGTCGAGCAGCGCCTGCGCGACATCGGGGGCGGCGGCGAGCGCGGCGCAGCCGGCATCCATCACGAACATCGCGACCTCGTGACGAGCGGCGCGCGCGGCGAGTGCAAGCGCGGCGGCGTGCGCGAGGTCCTCGTGCGTCGAGAGCACGATGCCGAGCTTCATGGCTCCCACCGCGCGAGCTCGAGGACGTCCTCGCCGGCGAGCGCGAACTGCGCGACCTCCACGACGCGCTCTGCGGTGATGCCGACGACGAGGTGCTGCACTGGATACGCTGCGTCGATCGCCATCCTGCGATCGGTGTCGGAGAAGTACGCGCGTCCGTTCGGATGCGAGTGATAGACGACGCGCGCGGGACGATCGCTCTCGAACGAGCGCGCGAAGTCGAACAGCTCGCGGCCGTCGATCGCGAAGCCGCGCTCCGGTGCGCTCACCTCCGCATTGCGGCAGCGCACGACGTCCCCGACCTCTGGCCCGTTGCCACGCACGTAGCCGCAGCACTCCGCGGGAAATGCCTCGCGCGCGTGCGCGTAGATCTGCTCGAGCAGCGGAGCGGCGATCGCAAACGCGCGCATCAGCCGTTCGCGATCGAGGACATCCAGCGCGTCGCCGCGATCGAGCCGCGCCAGTAGGCGAGGGCGAGGTCATCGCCGTCGGCGCTCGGCCACCACGCCGGCTTCGGCGGGAGCACGAGCTCGCTGCCTACGCGCGGCGGTGGCGCTTGCGTCTCGAGGGCGAGCGGCGCGGTCGGTGTGCTCGCGTTGATCGCCGTGTCGGCACCCCGTGCGGCGAGCTGCTCGATCTGCGCGTCGGTCGCGCCGCGGATCACGAGCTTGCCGACGCCGCCGGCGACGAGGAACATCGCCGCGAACATCGCCGCGTCGGCGTCGCTGTCGTGGATCTCCATGCGCGCGGTCGCGACGAGCAGCGCGGTCTGACCGAGTCCGCCGATGTCGGGCACGAGCACGTGCCGCGCGTAGCGCCGGACCTGGTCATCGCGCATCTCAGATCCCGCCTGCGATCGCGGGGACGATCGAGACCTCGTCGCGCTCGGTGAGCTGGGTGTCGAGACCCGCGAGCGCGCCGATGTCGTCGGCGCCGACGAAGATGCGAATGAACGGCTTCACCGCACCGCCACCGTCGAGGATGCGCGCGGCGATGCCGGGATGACGGCGCTCGAGGTCTGCGATCGCATCGCGCACGGTCGACGCCGTGACGTCGACGTCGCTGTTGCCTCCGGTGAACGTACGCAGTGCGCTCGGTACACGAATACTCGGCATCAGTTCCCCTCCGCGATCCGGACCGCTCGGTCCGAGAACGGCGAAATCAGTGCAGCGGCGCAAGCAGGGCAGGTGCTGCGCGCGGCAAAGCGCACGACGCGCGGCTCGGGCAGCATGCGCAGGTCGTCGAACACGAGCATCGCGCCGGCGTACGAGCGGTCGTCGTGCGCGAGGCCGATCGCGAGCGCGGCGGCAACGCCACCGATCGCACCGACGACGGGACCGAGCACACCCGCTTGCGCGCAGGATGGCGCCTCGTCGAGCGTCGCCGGCTCCTCGAACAAGCAGCGATAACAGGCATAGCCCGGCGCACCGACCATCACGTTTCCGCCGTAGCGCAGCGCGGACGCGATGACGTAGCGCCGGCCATTGGCGACCGCCCAGTCGGAGACCGCGAACTTCGTCACGGGATCATCGGAGGCGTCGACCACGAGATCCGCATCCTGCGTGTGACCGTCGGCGTCCTCGGGGATCCACCGCGTGACGACGCCGCGTGCGTTGCCACCGCGCGCCGCGATCGCGTCCGCGAGCACGCGCGCTTTCGGCAGGCCGAGGTGGTCCGCGGTGAAGTGAACCTGCCGGTGCAGATTGGAAACCTCGACGACGTCGTGGTCGACGATCGTCAGCTCGATCCCCGCGGCGGCGAGCGACATCGCGATCGGACCGCCCAGCCCGCCCGCACCGACGATCGTCGCGCGCATCGGCGTTCCGTTCACGCGGCCGCCTCTTTACCGCAGACCTTGCACTTGCCGTTGTCGCCGATCAGTCCAACGCAGCCGCCGTCGGGGCATAGCTTGCGATCGGATTCGTCAGCCTCGCCGGCGATCGCCGTCGCGGACGCGACCTCGCTCGCAGGCGCGATGCCCGCGAGCTCGTCGGCGGCGGCGGCGAGCTCGTCGTCGTCGCCTTCGTCATCTTCGTCCTCGTACGCCTCCTCTCCCTCCTCCTCGTCGTCCGCGTACTCGTCGTCGTCTTCGTCGTGGTCCTGTGAATCGACCGCCGCCGGACCCGCGGGCTTGCCGCAGACCTTGCACTTGCCGTCCGCGCCGATCACACCGACGCAGCTGCCATCGGAGCAGAGGGTCCGCGCGGTCCACGCGCCGCCGCCGATCGCGACCGGCGTCGCGGGGTTGATCGGATCCGCGATGCCGTCGTCGACGTCGTCCTCGGTCTCGTCGTCCTCGAGGTCCTGCGTGCCGCGCTTGCGCTCCTCACCCCAGTTCGGCGCCACGCGCCCGCAGACCTTGCACGTGCCTTCTGGTCCGATCAGACCGGTGCAGCTGCCGTCGGCGCAGAGCTCTCGTCGATCCCAATCACCGACCGTCATCACGCGCCTCCGAGCATGGCGTACAGATCACTTGCCAGATAGAAGGTCAGGTCGACGTCGCCGAGCCGCAGCACCACGCGGGTCTCGAGCGGCCGTTCGCGGCGCGCCTCGAGCGGGCTGCCCTTGAGCCAGCTGCCGTTCTTCGAGCCACCGTCGGCGACGACCCACTGGCGGCCGTCGCGCCGCACGTACGCGTGGAGCCGCGAGATCGACGCGTCCGCGACGACGATGTCGTTGTTCGACGTGCGTCCGATCGTGATGCGGTCGGGGAACGAGGCGCCGGCCTTCTTCACGAGGGGATAGATCTCCATGTGCACCACGTCGCTGAGGCTCACCTTGCCGATCGGCATCGTCTCGTCGACCTCGTCGACACCCGTGTCCATCGAGAGCGTCTGTTCGATCGGGTCCTCCTTCGCATCGATCGCGCGAAAGCGCACGAATGCTGCGGGAGCGGCGGACGACAGGAACTCGTCCCGGCCGAGCGCTGCCAGATTCCGGTAATGGGCCGCCTGGTCCACGGACGATGGGTATCGCGCACACCCTGGGGGACGGCAAGCATTGGAGACCATTCGATCGTCCTCGGGAATGCGGTGCCGGAATGAGGTTTGACACACCCCAATTCGGCGGGGTACACGTCCCGGGCCATGTACGATACGTCCGATATCCGCAAGGGCCTCAAGGTGCTGATGGACGGGAAACCGTTCACCGTCATCGAGTTTCAGTTCGTGAAGCCCGGAAAGGGCGCGGCGTTCACCCGGACCAAGTTCAAGAACTTGCTCACGGGCGACACCGTCGAGCGGAACATCCGCTCGGGCGAGAAGCTCGAGCCGGCCAATGTCGAGACCAAGGACATGCAGTTCCTCTACAGAGAGGGTGGCGATCTCGTCTTCATGGACCAGACGAGCTACGAGCAGGTCACGATCAGCACGGACCTGATCGGCGACGCCCACGATCTGATGAAGGACAACCTGCCGTGCACGGTGGTGTTCTTCAACGAGCGCCCGGTCGACGTCACGTTGCCCACGTTCGTGTTCCTCGAGATCACGGCCTCCGAGCCGGGCGTCAAGGGTGACACCAGCGGCGGTAACGTGCAGAAGCCCGCCACCGTCGAGACCGGCGCGACCGTTTCGGTGCCGCTGTTCATCCGCATCGGCGACACGATCAAGATCGATACGCGCACGCACGAGTACGTCGAGCGCGTCAACAAGTCCTAGCCGATGCGGGGCCGCGTCCTCGCGGTCGACCGCAGCGTCACGCCGGCGATCGCGATCGTGCGCGGCGAGCGTGCCGACGTGCGCATCCCCGCGCGCGAGGACTGGCGCCCGGGCGACCTCGTCGACGGCGACGTCGTCCGCGCGTTCACCGCCGGCGACTTCCCCGCGCCGCATCACGAGACCGCGCGCCTGCCGCGCGCACGGCTCGCGAACCTCCACGCCCGCGCGAAGGCACTCGCGGCACTGCGCGCGTTCTTCGCCGCGCGCGACTTCGTCGAGGTCGAGACGCCGCTGCTCGTGCCGAGCCCGGGCCTCGAGATCCACCTCGACGCGGTGCCAGCCGACGGCGGCTATCTCATCACGTCGCCCGAATATCAGATGAAGCGCCTGCTCGCGGCGGGCTTCGAGCGGATCTACCAGGTCTGCAAGTGCTTCCGCGGGAACGAGCGCGGGCCGCACCACGCCGGCGAGTTCTCGATGGTCGAGTGGTACCGCGGCTTCGCCGATCTCGACGCGATCGTCGACGATACCGAGCAGCTCGTCGCCGGCGTCGTCCGCGCCGTCACCGGCGGCTCCATCGTGCGCGGCACCATCGACGTCACGCCGCCGTGGCCGCGGCTCACCGTGCGTGCGGCGATGAAGGAGCACGCCGGCGTGATCGTCCGCGGTGACGAGCCCGCATCGATCCTTCGCGACGCGGTTCGATCCGCCGGCATCGACATCGACGATGCGGCGGCCTGGGACGACGCGTTCTTCGCCGCATTCCTCGCGCGGGTCGAGCCCGCGATCGCCGCGCTCGATCGCCCGCTGATCCTCGAGGACTGGCCGGCACCGCTCGCCGCCCTCGCGCGTCGTCGCCTCGACGATCCGCACACGGCGCTTCGCTTCGAGGCCTACGTCGGTGGCATCGAGCTCGCGAACGCGTTCGGAGAGCTCACCGATCCCGTCGAACAGCGCGCGCGCTTCGAGGACGATCTGCGGATCCGGCGCGAGCGCGGCCGCGGAATCTATCCGATCGACGACAAGCTGCTCGCCGCGCTCGCCGAGGGACTACCGCCATCGGCGGGCATCGCGCTCGGCTTCGATCGGTTGGTGATGCTCGCGACGGGCGCGGAGGACATCCGCGACGTGCTGAGCTTCACCCGCGAAGAGCTCTAGGGCATCTCCATCAGCGTCCAGTACTTGTTCAGCGTCGCCATCACGTCGGCGAACGTGTGGAACGTGACCGGCTTCAGCAAGTAGCCGGCGACGTTCAGCTGGAACGCATCGACACGGTCGCGATCCTCGTTCGACGTGGTGAGCACGACGACGGTCAGCGTCTGCAGCGCCGGGTCTTTGCGAACCTCGCGCAGGAACTCGAGGCCATTCATGCGCGGCATGTTGAGGTCGAGCAAGATCAGTCGGCGCGAGTTAGGAATCGACCCGCCGCGCAACAACTCGAGCGCCTCGACACCGTTGGATGCGACGAAGAGACGGTTCGTGATGTTGGCCTTCTGAAAGGCTCGCTTGACCGTCATCACGTCGACCTCGTCGTCATCGACAAGGAGGATGTTCAGGGCCCGTTCATCCGTCATTTGCGTGCCTCCGCCTGTTCCGCTGGCCAAGTGAAAATAAACGCAGCACCTTCACCGAGTCGCGACTCCACACGTGTCGTCCCACCCTGGGACTCGACGATCTTGCGCACGATCGAGAGCCCAATTCCAGTGCTCTCGATTTTATCTCTGCGCTCCAAGGTCTGGAAAAGTCCCCAGATTTTCTCGTGAAACTCTGGCGCAATACCGACCCCGTTATCACGTACAAAGAATTCGTAGAAGCCGGCCTTGTGGGAGGCGACCCCGACTTCAACCGCGATCGCGCGACCCGGGTTGTACTTCACCGCGTTGCCGATCAGGTTCATGAAGACCTGCTGCAGCTGAGGGCGCGAGGCGAACACGGTCGGCAGGCCGGGATTGATCATGATCGTCGCCGTCTCGGGCGCGGCCAGGAGCTCCCAACACTCGCGCACGAGTGCGTCGACGTCGACGCGCATCGCAGCGCCGCGGTCGCGGCCGGCGCGACTGTACGCGAGGATGCCGGCGATCAGGTTTTCGAGCCGCGTGACGCGGCCGCGGAGCAGGTGCAAGTGCTCCTTCGTCTGGTCGTCGAGCTTGCCCTCGAGGTCGTCCTCGATCCATTGCGCGAGGTTCGCGATGCCACGCAGCGGCGCCTTGAGATCGTGTGACGCGACGTACGCGAACTGATCGAGCTCCTTGTTGCTCTTCTCGAGCGCGGCGATCATGTCGATCGCCTCGCGAAACATGCGTGCGTTGTCCATCCCGATCGCGGCATGGCCGGCGACGCCTTCGAGGAGGCGCTGCGTCCCTTCGGTGAACACGGCGGGCCGCTCGTGCCCGAATAGCAGCGCGCCGATGCGGCGGCCTTCGCGGCCCACGACGGGCACGCCGATGTAGCTCGTCATCTGCGGATGGCCGACCGGCATCCCGAAGTGCGGACCCGTCGAGCCGTAGCGGGCGTCGTTCGTCAGATCGTCGACGCGGACCGTCTTGCGATCGATGAACGTCGGGCCGAGCAGCGAGGTCGAGCGCGGCACCGCGAAGCTCGCGAACGCGCTGCGCGGCACGCCGGAGACGGCGTAGAGCATGAACTCGCTCGGGGTGTTGTAGAAGAACACGCCGAGCTGTGCGCGCGCGAGCTTGGTGGCGGCGTCGACGACGCGCTGCGCGAGCATCTCGATGTCGAGCTCACTCGCGAGCTCTTGCCCGAGCACGTGTAGCACCTCGAGATCGGAGGCTTGCTTGCGCACGCTCTCCTCGGCCTCGCGGCGCGCCGCGTCCGAGGTCTTGCGATCGATGCCGAGCGCGAGCGAGTCGGAGATCGACGACAGCGCGTTGAGCATGTCGTGATCGATCAAGCGTCGCGTGTACAGCGCCATCACGCCGACGATGCGGTCCTCGACGCGCAGCGGGTAACCGGCGAACGCCACGATCTGCTCCTGCTTGACCCAGGCGCTGCGCCCGACGTGAGGGTCGGTGTCGACGTCGTTCGTCAGGTACGGATCGCCGGATTCGGCGATCTGTCCGATCTTGTGCTGGCCGATCGCGATCTGATCGAGATCCGCCGCCGCGATACCGGCGGTGCCGCACAGCGAGAGCATCTGCTTCTCGTGATCGACGGTGTAGATCCGCGCGAGCGCGACGTCGAGCTGGCGCACGATCGCACCCGCGCAGCGCGTGAGTGCAGCGCGCAGCGAATCCTCGCGGGTGAGCGCGTCGCCGATCTCGCCGATGACGAGCGCTTGCTTCGCCTGGCCGGTCTCGATCGTGTGCGCGTGCACCTGGCGGATCGCGATCAAGAGGCCACCGTCGGGCGTGGGCCGCGCGCGTGCCTGACACCAACCGACCGACGGCAATGCGCTCTCGCTGAGCAGCTCCGTGCGATCCGACATCGCGTAGCGAAAGCCCGACGCGAACGCCGTGTGCTCGAGGTCCGGGCAGCGCTCCCACAGCGTCGCGCCTTGCGCGCCGATGATGCGCTCTCCCTCGGGATTTGCGTAGGTCACGCGCCAGTCGGAGGAGACCGTCACGACGCCATACGCGAGCAATCGGAGGATCGTCTGCGCGTCCGTCACATGCGACTCGACCGTGACCACGAGGGCCACGATACGTGTTGGATAACAAAAGGCATGTGCCGCGTCGGTGATACCACCGTGAGACGCAGCCGACGTGCGGTCGCTACGCCTTTACGCGGCGCCGGCGGCGCAGCATCAAGAACACGGGCAGCGCGAGCAGTGCATGCGACGCAGCGCCGTGCTTGGACTCGCAGCAGCCGCCGTCGTCGTCGCCGCCGCCACCACCACCGCCACCGTCAGGACCAGACGTGCCGGCATCGGGCGTCGGCGGGGGCGGAAGCGCCTCGATGGTGACGGGCATCGTGAACGTGTGGAACCCGCTGCCCGGATCGACGACCTCGAGCGTGACGTTGAACGTGCCGGCCGTGGTGTACGTGTGCGTCGGGTTCTTGTCCGTCGACATCGTCCCGTCGCCGAACGTCCAGTTGTACTTGAGCGTCGCCTGCGACTCGAGGTCGGTGCTCGCGTTCGTGAAGGTCGCGGTCTGCTGCGCGACGGTGCTCGTGAACATCGCCGTCGGCCGCGTGTTGATCGTGCGGTAGTTGACGAGCGAGCAGCGTGCGCGATTGGCCTGCTCGACCGTGAACTTCGTCATGCACACGTCGTCGGAGTAGTTCATGTAGTTCTCGATCGGCTTCATCCCGGCGCCACCAGTACACGTCGACGCACCGGCCGTGCAGCCGAAGTGCGGCCCGGACTCGCGGTTGGTGTCCATCACCAGGTCACCGCTCGTGTACGGCGAGGCCGCGGTGCCGCAGCCGCCCTGGAACGTGTGGTACAGGCCGAGGTAGTGGCCGACCTCGTGGGTCATCGTGCGCCCGAGGTTGTACGGCGGGCCGATCGGCGAGTTGCGGCCGACCGAGTTCCAGAGCATCACGACGCCATCTTGCGCGGTGCCTGCGTTTTGCTGCGGGAACGTCGCGTAGCCGAGCGCGTCGTTCGCGTCGTTCGTGTAGACGTTGAGGTACCGCGTCGTGTCCCACTTGAGCGCGGCCTTCATCGGGGACAGCCCGCTGCCCGGATCCGCGAAGTACGAGTCGTTGACGACGATGTTGTAGCCGGGATGCGGATTGCCCTGCGGATCGAACCGCGCGAGCGCGAACTGGATCTTCAAGTTCGTGCCCATGGAACCGGGGGTGTTGACGAGGGCGTTAAAGTCCTCGTTGAGGACATCGATCTGGCTCTTCAGCAGCGCGGGCGTGATGTCGCCAACGCCATCGGTCTTCTTGATGACGTGATAGACGACCTGGATGACGAACACGCGTGCGTCGTTGTAGTCGGGGTTGATCAGCGTCGAGCCCATCGTGCAGTCGCTCGGCGCGATCAGGTTCATCGCATCTGCCGTCACCTCGGCTGTCTCGCTGCCGCAGCGCGCACCCTTGGCGCGAAACACCTCCGAGTTGACGTATTCGTTCGCGGTCGCGAACAGGTGCGAGCCGACGCGCACCTTGCCATCGGGCAGGTACTGCGCGCGTTCACCAGGAGCTGCATGGACTAGCCCGGAGAGCCCGAGCACGACGAGAAGAGCGGTCGTTTTCACGGCCGCAATTCTTGCCTCGACCGGTGGATTTCCGATCCATGCGACCGCTGAGACTGGTTGGCAGCGAGCGCGAACGCCACACAGCTACTCGCTTAGAAACGGCTATGGCGCAGCGGACGCTTCGCTGAGGGGATCCCGGCGCTTACCGCCGCCGCCTTTTGCACCAGGTTTGCCACTTCGACGTGCGCGCTCTAACAAAGGTTTCACGAACTGACCGGTGTAGCTCTTCGCATTTTGCGCAACTTGTTCCGGCGTGCCGACCGCGATGATCTCGCCGCCCGCCGCGCCGCCCTCGGGACCGAGGTCGATGATCCAGTCCGCGGTCTTGATGACGTCGAGGTTGTGCTCGATCACGAGCACGGTGTTGCCACCGTCGACGAGGCGACCGAGCACCTCGAGCAGCTTCTTGACGTCGCCGAAGTGGAGACCGGTCGTGGGCTCGTCGAGGAGATACAGCGTGCGGCCGGTCTGTACGCGCGCGAGCTCGCGGGCGAGCTTCACGCGCTGCGCTTCACCGCCCGAGAGCGTCGTGGCCGGCTGGCCGAGCGAGAGATATCCGAGGCCGACGTCGACGAGCGTCTGCATGATGCGACCGAGCTGCTTGTGGTGCCGGAACATCTCGAGCGCTTCCTCGACGGGCGTGTCGAGAATCTGCGCGATGTTCTTGTCCTTGTACGTCACCCGCAGCGTCGCCTCGTTGTAGCGCTTGCCCTTGCAGACCTCACACGTGACGAACACGTTCGGCAGGAAGTGCATCTCGACTTCACGCACGCCGGCGCCTTCACACGCCTCGCAGCGACCGCCACCTTGCTTCGCGCTGACGTTGAACGAGAACCGGCCCGGCTCGTAGCCGTACGTGCGCGCTTGCGGGACGTGCGCGAACAGCTCGCGAATCTGATCGAACGCCTTCGTATACGTCGCCGCGTTGGAGCGCGGCGTACGGCCGATCGGCTGCTGATCGATGACGATGCACTTGTCGACCTGGCCGAGACCGGTCAGCGAGTCGTACGGACCGACGCGATCCATGGAGCGATGGAGCATGCGGTTGAGGGCAGGGTGGAGCGTCGCGTTGATCAGCGACGACTTGCCCGCGCCCGACACGCCGGTCACCGCGACCATCACCCCGAGCGGAATCTCGACGCTGACGTTGCGCAGGTTGTGCTCGCGCGCGCCGCTGAGCTTGACCCACGACGTGGGCGTACGGCGCGTCTCCGGAACCTCGATGCGCTCGGTGCCCGACATGAAGCGACCGGTGACCGAATTCGTGGCCTTCCTGATGTCGTCGGGCGTGCCTTCCGCGATCACCTTGCCGCCGTGACGACCGGCGCCCGGGCCGAAGTCGACGACCCAGTCCGCGGCTTCGATCGTGGCCTCGTCGTGCTCGACGACGAGGACGGTGTTTCCAAGATCGCGCAGGCGATGCAGCGTGCGGATCAGCCGCTCGTTGTCGCGCTGGTGCAGACC
Organism: Myxococcota bacterium; assembly: GCA_030857175.1. Classification (GTDB taxonomy): domain Bacteria; phylum Myxococcota_A; class Polyangia; order Haliangiales; family Haliangiaceae; genus JABFXX01. The sequence continues at coordinate 318,545 of JALZOJ010000002.1, forward strand.
GATCGACGGCTCGTCGAGGACGTAGAGCACGCCCGACAGCTCGCTACCGAGCTGCGATGCGAGACGGATGCGCTGCGCTTCGCCACCCGAGAGCGTCGCCGCGGAGCGGTGCAGCGTCAGGTAGTCGAGGCCGACATCGAGCAAGAACGACAGGCGGTTCTTGATCTCCTTCAAGACCTCGCTCGCGATCTGCGCGCGCGAGCCGGTGAGCTTCATGGTGGAGATCCACTCGTACGCCTGCCGCACCGTCATGTCGGTGACGTCGACGATGGCGCGGTCGTTGACGAACACGGCGCGGGTCTCCGGCCGCAGACGTGTGCCGTGGCAGATGGCGCACGGGATCGACGCGAAGAACTGCTCGTAGTGCGCGCGGGTGCGCTCCGACGACGATTCGCGGTGGCGGCGCTCGAGCTGCGCGAGGATGCCTTCGAAGCGCATCGCCCACTCGCCGGTCGAGTGCCGGCCTTCCCAGGCGACGGTGACGCGCTTGTCACCCGTACCGTTGAGGAGGATGTCGCGCTGCTTCTCGCTGAGCTTGTTCCACGGCTTGTCGAGATCGATCTTGAACGCCTTCGCGAGCGCCTTGACGATGTTTGTCGTCCATCCGGAGTCCTTCGCGATCGATTCGCCCCACACCGCGACCGCGCCCTGGCGAATCGACAGCGAAGGATCCGGAATCACCAGGCTGGGATCCGCGGCGAGCCGCTCGCCGAGGCCGTTGCACTCGACGCACATGCCGAGCGGCGAGTTGAACGAGAACGACTGCGGCGACAGCTCGGGAAAGCCGACGCCGTCCTTCGGGCACGCGTTCGCTTCCGAATACGCGCGCGGGACTTTCTCGCCCGCGACCTCGACGAGGATCTTGCCCTTGCCCTCGCGCAGCGCGGTCTCGACGGAGTCGGTGAGCCGGCCCTTGTCGCTCGAGTTGATCGTCAAGCGATCGATCACGAGCTCGATCGAGTGCTTCTTCTGCTTCTCGAGCGCTTCGACGTCCTCGAGCCGCACGATCATGCCGTCGATGCGCACGCGCACGAAGCCGGCCTTGCGCAGCTCGCCGAACAGCTCGCGGAACTCGCCCTTGCGATTCTCTGCCTTCGGCGCGAGCAGCGTGACCGACGTCTTCTCGGGGAGCTGCGCGAGCTCGTCGACGACCTCGGCCGCGGTGCGCGCGCCGACCGGACCGCCGCACAGGTGGCAGCGCTGCTCGCCCGCACGCGCGTAGAGCACGCGGAGGTAGTCGTAGATCTCGGTGATCGTGCCGACCGTGGACCGCGGGTTCGACGACGCGCTCTTCTGCTGGATCGCGATCGTGGGCGACAGGCCGCGGATGCGCTCGTACTTCGGCTTCTCCATCTGGCCGAGGAACTGCCGCGCGTACGCGGACAACGACTCGACGTAACGGCGTTGACCCTCGGCGTAGAGGGTGTCGAAAGCGAGGGACGACTTGCCCGACCCCGACGGACCCGTGATCACCACGAGCCGGTGCTTCGGCAATTCGAGCCGATCGACGAGCAGGTTATGCTCGCGCGCGCCCTCGACAATGATCGAGTCTGGCTCCCGCTGCGGTTCGTTTCGTCCAGGTCCAAGCGACGCGCTACGAGCCATAAGGCGGACACCCTACGGAGCGTATGTTCAGGTGTCAAGCTCGACAGTTGGCGTGGATCACCACGTCCGTCGATACCTGACAGTCGTCGGTCAGGAATTCGGTATACCGCGCAGGATGCGAGCCGCGGTCTGGGTGCTCCTCGTCGCCGCGTGTGGCGATAACGGCACTCCACGTGACCCGCTGTTCACCGGTCTCAGTGGATCACGCATCAAGCTGCAGTGGTACCTGTACCAGGACGGCGCGCGTCAGCTCGAGACCGCCGCGTTCTACGACGCGCACCTGCACGTGCGCTGCGAGCCGAAGCACTTCGTCGATGGCGTGTATCGCTGCGCGCCGATCGCCGACACGACGGTGTTCCGCGATCGCGAGTGCACGCCCGAGAGCGAGCTCGGCACCGCGACTAACGTGCGCACGCCGAAGTACTTCGTCGGTCACGATCGCATCGACGGCAAGCTGCGCGCCGCGCGCCTCTTGCGTGCGGGCGCGCGCATGGAGACAGCGCCGGCGCAGTTCTTCGAGCGCCGCGACGGCGCGTGCGTCCAGATCGGCGAGCCGCCGACGGTGTCGTACTTCGAGATCGCGAGCGCCGACAACATCGACGAGCTCGCCGAGGTCTGGGCCGACAGGATGGAAGGCGAGCGGCTCGGCCTGCGCATCCTGTCGGGCATCGATCACCTGAGCGCGCCGGTCGGCTACGTCGATCAGCTGCTCGGGTTCGATTGCCGTCCCGAGGTGCAGCCCGATGGGACCACCGCGTGTGTGCCGCTCGAGGCTGTCGCGGCGGCGCACTTCGCCGATCCGTACTGTGAACAGCGCGTGATCGTCGCGGCGGCGCCGCGCACGATCAGCGTGCCCGATGTGAACGGCTGCCCGAGCTACTTCGGTGCCGGTGACCCGCATGCATCGCTCGTGTATCGCCGTGAGGGCGCGACCTGCGTCCGCGCGTTTCTCCAGACCGGCGAGCAGGCGTATCGAATCGGCGCGCCGCTCGAGCTCGCATCGGTCAGGCGTATCGTCGAGGACAACGCGGACCATCGCCTGCAGCGGATCGCGGTCGCCGCGGGCCCGATGCTGACGCTCGACGATCGCCTCTACGACACCGCGACCCGCACGGATTGCCGGAGCATCGGGAACGGCGAGCTCGCGATCTGCGTGCCGACGAATGCAGCGACCGGCGTGCACGTGTTCGCGAACGACAAGTGCACGCGCGAGCTGTTCGTCGCGGATCTCCCGCGCGTGCAGTGTTCCCGCGCGGCGTTCGCGGTCGTCGATCTGATGTCGATCCACGCGATCGGCGCGCCGCACACGAGCCCGCTGTACACGCTCGACGCGGGTGGGCAGTGCCGCGCACGCGCGGCGATCCCCGAGAGCGTGCCGCACCTGTTGGGCCCGGCGATTCCACCGACGACGTTCGTCGCCGGCGTGGTGTTCAGCGAGCGATGAAGCGCGCGATGCTCATTCTCGTCGCTGCGTGCAGCGCGCCGGCCGACACCGCCGTGCGCATCGACGCCGTCACGCCCGCATACGGCCCGCTCGCCGGTGGCACGCGGATCGTGATCGCGGGCGATCGGTTCGCCGACGACGCGGGGCCAACACGCGTGCTCGTCGGCGGCCGCGAGTCACCACTCGCAAACGCGATCGATGACGCCACGCTCGAGGTCGTGATCCCACCCGGCGATCAACCCGGCGATGCCGAGCTCGTCGTGTTCAATCGCAACGGCACCGCGATCTCGACGACCGCGTTTCACTACGCCGCGCAGCCGGCGATCACGGCGATCGCGCCGGCAACCGTCATCTACAACGTGCCCACCACGACGATGACCGTCACCGGCAGCGGATTTCTCGACGACGGTGCGGGCGAGCCGATCGTCCTCGTCGACGGCGTGCCCGCGCTCGATGTCGAGGTCACGAGCGACACCGAGCTCACGTTCACGGCGCCCAGCGGCCGCGCGCTCGGTCGTCCCCGCGTCGAGGTCGCGAATGCGCGCGGGGTCGCTGCGAAGGACCGCGGCTTTCGCTACCGCCCGAGCGCGCGCAGCGGCCTGCTCTTGTTCGCGCTGACGTCGCAGACGTTCGCGACGTTCTTCGATCCCGTCGACAAGTCGCTCGTCTCGATCCCGCGCGTCGGTCCGTTCATCGGACTGTCGTCGGTCGTCGTCGACGACGAGGGCGAATATTGGGGCACCGAGCGCTCCGGCGGTCGACTCGGGCGCATCGATCTCGGCACGCAGCGCTTCGAGCAGCCGGTGCAGATCGGCTTCCGACTCCCCGCGATGACGCGCATCGACGGCATGCAATACGGCTTCGATCGCTGGACGCTACGGTTCGGTAAGTTCGGTCTCGACGGCGCGTTCCAGCACGTCGGCGAGACGCTGATGCCGTGCTGTGGCTCGTACGGCATGGCCTACAACGGCACCGCGCTGTACTTCACGTCGCGGACGGGCCAGGACAAGTTCATCAACACGATCGACCGCGACACCGGCGAGCTCGGCACGCCGGTCAAGCTGCTCGGCACGCCGAGCCTCCACATCGAGGAGATGCGGTTCTTCGGCGGCAAGCTGTTCGCGGCGAGCCGCGACGGCAACCTCGTGGAGATCGATCCCGCGACCGGCGCGGTCACGCACGTGGCGTCGATCTTTCGCTCGAACGCGATGGAAGTCTTCGAGTGATCCAGCGCCGGACCGACTCGGCGAGCCCACGTTCCAAGTAGCGATACGACAGCTGTGCGAGCACGAGCGCGAGCGCGGTCGTGACGACGATGAAGATGATCCCGCCGACCAGCGTCGCTTGGCCCGGCGGGATGATCCGGCCGAGCGCGAGCTGCGGGATGCGGTGAACCAGGTAGAGCGAGAACGAGACATCGCCGAGCCACGTGAGCCAGCGCGGCACGCGAAACGAAGACTCGCGATTCCACATCATCAGCAGGAGCACCATCAGAATCAGCGCCGCCCCCCAGCCCACGAGGCCGTGATGGCTCAACACGCGCGAGTGCTGCTGGAGCAGGACGAGCGCCACCGACGCCATCGCGAGCGCGCCGACGAGCCAGACAGGGCGGATCCGGATCTCGGATCGATACAGGAGGCCGATGCCGACGCCGGCCAGGAACTCCCAGACGAGCGGGCTCGCCGCGAGGTTCAGGAGACCGCAGGACATGCCGTAGAACGTGTACGCGTCGAGGCTCGGCGGCCGTGACCCGAACACGAGCGGAATCGCGACGAGGAACACGACGAACAATGCGGCCAGTGCCAACCAGCGGCGCTTCCCGAACACGAGCGACACGGCGAACAGAACGTAGAACCACATCTCGTAGTTCAGCGTCCAGCCGACCTCGTTCGGCGTGCTGTCGAAGAACGGCGGCGCGGTCGGATTGATCGGATAGAACACGAGGGCTTTCCCCATGCCGATCAAGCCCGCCTCGGTGGTGAACCACGCGAGCAACGTGCCGGTCGCGGCGACGTACAAGATCGTCGTGACGACGTAGACGGGCCAGATGCGCGCCGCCCGCTTCGCGAAGAAGCGGATCGCGTCGTGCCCACCACCGCGCACGTCCCACGTGGAGTGCACCATGATGAAGCCGCTCACGATGAAGAACAGATCGACGCCCGCCGCGCCGTTCTTGAACAGTCTCCCGGCGTGGTTGAAGTCCGGCCCGTCGATCCAGATCCGCGCGTGAAACAGCACGACCGCGAGGGCCGCGATTCCACGAAGCGCCTGGATGAGATCGATGCGATCGGTTCCGGCGCTTCGGTTCACTGCTACTTCTTCGCGAACAGCGCTTTGTATTGGCCGTAGCCGTGCGCCTCGAGCTGATCGACCGGGATGAACCGGAGCGACGCCGAGTTGATGCAGTAGCGAAGGCCCGTCGGCTTCGGACCGTCGTTGAAGACGTGGCCAAGATGCGCGTCGCCGATCTTCGAGCGGACCTCGATGCGCACCATGCCGTGCTCGGTGTCCTTCTTCTCGACGACCGCGGCCGCGGCGAGCGGCTTCCAGAAGCTCGGCCAGCCCGTGCCGGAGTCGAACTTCTCGAGCGAGCTGAACAGCGGCTGGCCCGTGGTGATGTCGACGTAGAGGCCCGGCTTCTTGCTGTCGTGATACGCGTTCTTGAACGGCATCTCGGTGCCATTCTCCTGCGTCACTTGCCACTGCAGCGGCGTGAGCTCCTTCTTGAGCACGCTGGCGGCGGGCTTCGACGTACGAAGTGGACGCGGCTTGCCATCATCCGCGAACGCGTTGCCCGCGGGGTCGGCGGCGCACGCGACACCGAAAACGACAAACAGGGCGGCGAGGGAAGAGCGAAGCGTCATTGGGAACCTCTTGCTCATACCTACGCCGCCCCGGGTTGGCGGTTACCGTGTCTAAGCCCGCGCGCGCTCGACGGTTACGTCGTGCTCGTTGTGCTGCGTGCCGTTGACGCCCTTGATGATCTTCTCGACGAGATCCTCGGGGACGCGAACGTGCGCGTGCGAGTCGCGCAGGCTCACCGAGCCAATGCGCGCCTTGTCGCCACCGATCGCGCCGGCGAGGAGGTCTCGCAGGTCGTCGGCGGAGATGCCGTGCTTCTTGCCCAGGCTCACGAACAGACGGGCTTGCGCGGCGTCCATCGCGGGAGCCGGGGTGGCCACGGTGTCGCGCTTGCTGCGCGTGCTGCGACCCTCTTCGGCCTTCTCCGCCTTCTCGGCCTTCGGCTTCTCGAGCTTCGTGTCCGACTTCGCGCGGGAGGAACCACGACCGCCACGGTCCTTGCTGTCGCGACCACTGCGACCCTTGTCGCTGCTGCTGCGGCTGCTCTTGCTGCGGCTCGGGGCCGCTTCGGCGTCGCCTTCGTCGTCCGTCGACTCCGTCTCGCCATCGGTCGCCGCGGCGACCGGTGCCGGCCGCGTCGCCTTGTCGTCGGCCCAGGTCTCCCAGAACTCGCGCGTCTCTTCCGTCGGCGCCGTACGCTTCGAGTCGCGCTTCGACTTGCGGTCGAGCACGGCACGCGCGACGTCATCGACCTTCGACGGCGCCTCGGTCGTCTCGACGACCGGCGCTGCCTCGGTGCCGACCTCGGTCACGGCCTCGGCGACGGCCGGGGCCGCTGCGGGGCGTGCCTCTTGCCGATCGCGGCGGTCACCGCGATCGCGGTCACGGTCACGGTCACGGTCACCACGATTCCGATCACGGTCGCGGTCGCGGTCACGACCATGGCGCTCGGCACGGTCACGGTCACGATCGCGCGCCTCGACGGGACGCGCCTCGACGGTGGCATCGGTCGCGCTGGTAGCACCAGCGGTGGTCTCGGTCGACTCGGAGATCACGACCGGCGCATCTTCGCCAGTCACGGCCGCCGCGGGTGCGGCGGGACGGTCGTCGCGGTTGCGGTCGCGATCGAACGGACGACGCTCGCCGCGATCACGATCGCCATCGAACCGACGCCCGCCACGATCACCGCGATCACCGCGATCGCGATCGAAGCGACCGCCACGGTCGCCACGGTCACCGCGGTCACGATCACGGTCAAACTTACGCGGCTCGCCACCGTCCGCCGCAGGCGCTGCAACAGCACCATCGGCCGTCGGTGCGGCTGCCGGTGCGCCTTCCGCGGACGCCGGGGGTGCACCACGGTCCCGATCGAATCGGCCACCACGGTCGCCACGGTCCCGATCGAATCGGCCACCACGGTCGCCGCGGTCACGATCGCCACCACGGTCGCGATCGCCGCGGTCACCACGGTCACGATCGCCGCGCTCGCCGCGATCGCGGTCGAACCTGCGCGGCTCGGCGCCGCCCGGTGCAACCGGTGCGGCCCCAGCCGGTGCGGCCCCAGCCACAGCGCCCTCGGCGCCGCCTTCTGGGCCGCCGGCACGCGTGTGATCGAAGCGCTCGCGGGGTCCGCGCTCGCCACCACCGCCACCGCCACCGCGATCATCACGGTCGCGCCACGGGCGACGCTCGCGGTCGCCACCAGGACCACCACGGTCGCCACCATAACCACCACGGTCGCCACCATAACCACCACGGTCGCCACCACCAGGACCACCACGGTCGCGATCGAACCGCGCGCCGCGGTCACCACGGTCGCGATCACCGAAGCCACCGCGCTCGGGGCGGTCACCACGGTCCGGACGTTCGCTGCGCTCGGGGCGGTCGCTGCGCTCTTCGCCGCCGCCGGCGTGATGCGCTTCCTCGCCACCCTCGACATGCGGGGCGCGTTCGCGCTTGGGCTTGCTGCGCGTCGACAGCTTGTCGAGCTTGTCGGCCACGAGGGCCGCGAGCACGCGCCTGCCGCTGGACGAGGCGAGCAGCTTCTCGAAGATCTTGGTCTCGAGGTCGGTCGGCGTCGCCGGGACGCCACGGATCAGGATCTGGACCGGGTCAGGCGGCTGCGGCGTGCCGATCGGCGGCAGCGGTACCTTCAGCTTGCCGACGAAGATGTCGTCCTTCGGCAGCACGCGCTCGTCGGGCTTGATGCCGAACTGGAGGCGCACGTAGCGGAACGAGCCGAGCTCGCGCGGACCGACGAGCGAGAGGGCCGTGCCCTTCTTGCCCGCGCGACCGGTGCGGCCGGTGCGGTGCACGTAGACCTCGGGCGACTCGGGCACCGAGAAGTTGATGACGTGCGAGAGGTCGGAGATGTCGATACCGCGCGCGGCGACGTCGGTCGCGACGAGGAAGCGCAGGTTCTTCTGCTTCATCCGCCCCATCACGCGCTCGCGATCGCTCTGCGAGAGGTCGCTCGATAGCGGCTCCGCGTCGAGGCCCTGCTTCATCAGGAACTTCGCGACCATCGTGGTCTCGTCGCGCATGTTGCAGAAGATGATCGCGCTGTCGGGGTTCTCGGCGTAGATGACCTTCAAGAGGTCACGGCTGCGCGCGATGCCCGAGACGATGTAGTACGCGTGGTGAATGTCGGTGACGCTGATCGAGTCACGCGACAGCGAGAGTTGCTCGGGCGCGACCATGTGCTGGCGCGAGTAGCGCTTCACCTCGTCGGGCATCGTCGCGGAGAACAGCAGCGTCTGCTTCTTCTCGGGCAGGTTCGAGACGACGCGCTGGATGTCCTCGAGGAAGCCCATCGAGAGCATCTCGTCGCACTCGTCGAGCACGAACGTCGAGATCGCCTTGCAGTCGAGCGTGCGGCGGCCGATATGATCGAGCACGCGGCCCGGCGTACCGACGATGATGTGCACGCCGTTGCGGAGGTTGGTGATCTGCTTGCCGATCGGTGCGCCACCGTAGATCGCCTCGACGATGATCCCGCGGTGCTTGCCGATCTGCGTCAGCTCGCGAGCCACTTGCAGCGCGAGCTCGCGCGTCGGCGCGAGGATCAGCGCCTGCGGTGCGCGATGTGTCGGGATCAGCCGGTTGATCATCGGCAGACCGAACGCCGTGGTCTTGCCGGTGCCCGTCTTCGCCTGGACCAGGAGGTCCTTGTTCTCCGTGATCGGCTTGAAGGCGGCCGTCTGCACGGGCGTCGGCGCGAAGTAGCCCATGTCGTCGAGCGCGAGCTTGACGTCAGGATGCAGACCGAGGTCGTCGAAGCTTGGTGGCTTCGGCTCGGCGGGCAGCTCTGGCTCGGCGTCTACGCCTGGCGGCGCAGCTTCAATGGGGGAGGAAGTCTCAGCAGTGATAGCGGCGATCGTCGCCACCTCGTCGGCCGCACCGTTCGCGTGCAGCTCCGTCTCGTTCGTCATCGAAAAGAACCTTCTTGTGTTTGTCTTCTCCGAGGTCATCCAGTCGGAGCGCCGGCGAGGTATGGGGATTCGCAAGCACAGGACGACGTCGTCCGTGGTTGCCCCAGTGCTCGTTCTCTTGCCCAAGGCACAGCTCGTAGCTCGGACCTAGGTCCACACGCTCATTCGCTGCAGTCTCAGAAACCATCGTGGTTCATCTACCCTTGGTTGTGCGAAACCTACTCGGCGCTTGACGGTGGGTCAAGGCTCCATTGTGTCGCCTGGCCGGCGACACCTATCAATGCGGCACCTCTCAGAATTGAACCGTCCGCTCGCGCGTAATGCCCCCTCAACGGAGGTTTCTATTGCGCACCGCTCCCATCAAGTTTGTCATCGCATGCGCGCTGCTGAGCGCGTCCACCGTCCACGCCGATCCGGCGGAGGACTTCGCATTCGAGGTCAAGGAGTCCACCGGTGACTACAACCGCGCGTGGGTCATCTCGAAGCTCACCACCTTCAAGGTCGGCAAGAAGTGCTGGGAGCAGATGGCCGACCGCGACAAGTTCAGTGCCGTCCACAGCGCGGGCTTCTACACCCGCGATATCACCGAATACGCGAAGGCGTTGACCGGCGACGACTGGTCCTCGATCGAGACGCAGAACAACAGCGATCGCGAGAACAACAAGAAGCTCATCGAGCCGATGATGGACGAGTTCAAGAAGCGGTTCTCGCTGACGATCAGCGTCGAAGGCGACGACTGCAACCCGAGGCACAGCGCGCTCTGGCTGAAGTACTGGACGTCGCTCGGCAAGATCATTCGCGACTACCCGCCCGCGGCCGACAAGGTCAACGTCACGCTCAACGTGACCGCGAAGGCGAAGGACGTGACCGTCACCGTCGACAAGAAGGGCGGGACGTTCGTGATCACGGCGCCGCGCGACATCGAGATCGCCGCGTGGGACGACAAGATGGGCAAGCCGTTCCGCAAGGTCGCGCGCAAGAAGTAGTCAGCGCGGCAGCGTCAGGCGGACTTCGCCGTCGTCGTCGGAGGCGCCGCGACCGAGCAAGATGGCCGTGTTCGCGACCGTCCGGCAGTTTGCCGGCGGGAACGCGACCTCACCGCACAACATGCCGAAGTCTTCTGTCATGAACAGCTTCAGCTCGGCGCCCTGGACGAAGTTGCCCTTGTCGTCGGCGATCTTGCTGCGGACGTACGCGGGGTACGGCAGGTCGTAGATGCCGACGTAGTCGCCCATGTCCTCGCTCGGCGAGTCGATGCTCGGGATCGTGAACGTCGGTGCGTGGCTGCCTTCCGCCGCCTCGAACGTCAGGTCATAGAAGCCGAGCGTGCCGAGCAGGGCGGGGTCGACCCAGAGGACGAAGTCGCCGGACTCGGGCGTGAGCGAGGTCGACGGCGGGACCGAGGCGAGGAAGGCCTGCGCGACGGGGTCGAGGCTCCACAAGAACTTCAGCGACGGTCGCGCCGTCACGGACATGTCCTTCACGCTCTCGCCGCCGATGCGCACGATGCCGCGGATCGCGATGCGGCTCTTCAGCTGCTTGTCCTGGATCGGCTGGGCGATCGAGAACGGCTGGTCGTACATGAAGCCGGCGGTCGAGCCCGCGGGCGGGATGATCGAGATGCGATAGCCCGCGGTCTGGAACGCGGCACCGTCGAGGACGGAGATGTGCGCGACGCCCGCGTCGTCGGTGACACCTTCCGCGACGTAGCTCGCGACGCCGTTCATCGTGGGGACCTTCGCCGACACGAGCACGCGTGCACCGCGCGCCGGCTTCACCTCGCCGTTGCCTTCGACCGCCTTGACCGGGATATCGAGCTGCCGCGCGCCGCCGACACCCGCGGGCCACTGGAGCTGGACGCTCTGCTGCCCGGTCTGGCCGATGTCGCCCGCGAAGCGCAACGTCGGGCGCGTGATCGTGACCACCGGCTTCGCGACGAGCTCGACTGTTGAGATGAGCCCGCCGGAGAGCTGGATCTGGAACGTGCCGTCGGAACCGGTGAAGTCGACCGTCGAGACCTCGGTCGGCGCCTGGTTCGGATCCCAGCGACCGACGGCGACGACGCGGTAGTTCGACTGCGGCTGACCGCTGTCGTTCTTGATGACGCCGCTGATCGTGGGCAAGCCGAGCCCGCCGAGCTCGAGCACCTTGCCGGTCGCGTTGCCTTCAATCGTGAGCTGCGTGCGCAGCGGTGGCAGGAACTGTGCGGGCGTGACCGAGCTGCCCATCTCGTCGCGGCCGTCGGGGATGATCGTGATCGTGTAGTTCGCCGCGGCGGTGCCATACACCTCCACCGGCGGCACCGAGATCGAGAACGGCATGCCGTCGCCCTTGGCCTTCACGATGGAGCGGAAGCCGGGGCCACCCGGGAACGTCGACGGGCGCGTGATGGTGATCGTCGCGGCGAGCATCGAGTCATCACACGCGATCGGCGCCTGACACGAGAGCTCGGTGCTGTAGACGACGGGCTTCTCGAGCTGCAGCAGATCGATCCAACCATCTGGGTTGATCACGATCTGCGGAATCTCTTGCGACGCGAGGTTCGTGCGCGAGGCCGGCGGCGAGACGATCGCGGCGAACGTGCCGGTCGGCGGATTGCCCCAGCAGATGCCGTCGTCGCAGATCTCGCCGTTGGCCGTGTCGCAGTCCGACGTGGACTCGCACATCGGCGCTCGTTCCGAAGGCACCGACAAGCAGGCCGGCAGCACGAACAGCATGGCGAACCGCGGCTTCATGCGCCTGGTGCCTCGCACCGCAGGAAGAAGAACTTGCTCGCAGAAAGTCCGCCTTCTGGCATCGCCTGGTGTGGCGGATCGCCGCTCTCGAGCGGCTGGCGATCGAACGCCATGATGGTCATGTTCAGGGTCTTGCCATCGTCGCGCATGAAGCAGACCGCAGAGACGTCACAGGTCACGCTGCGTCGCGTGGACTGATTCGGCCCTGCGGTGCACTGCGAGCGTTGTGGTTCCGGGTTGCCGCTCGTGTAATTGACGAACACGCGAACGACCAGCGTATCGAGAACGTCGGTCTCGAGCAGTGCAACGTTAATGGAGCCTTCTCCACGAACAAAGATCGCCGCATTGTCGAGATCCGCCTCGGCGAGCGCCATGTCCTCCGCGCGAACCGCTGTGATCGCGGGCGGCGAGTTGATGCCGGCGTCCTGACTCTCGACGGACAGCGACGGCGGAATCACACATCCGCCGAGCAAAGAGAGGAGCAACAGCACGGGCACACCCCCGTCATGCACCGCACGAGCCAGGCGTGACACCACGAGCGATTGCGCAGCTTTAGCTGCGAAATCGGGTGGCGTTCGGTCGTGGGACTCGGACATTGGCGTCATGGCTGTCTCTGCGTTCGTGCAAGCCTCGTCACATCGAAGATCCCTCGGCTTCTCCCGGTTCGCCACCTTCCTTCTCGAGGTGACGGAACACGGTGCGCGGATCGACGCCGAGATCGCGGGCGGTCTTCGTGCGATTCCCGTTGTTGAGCGCGAGAACTTCGTTGATGTAGTCGCGCTGGAATTTGTCTTTCGCGTCGGCGAGCGTGAGGATCTGCGGCAGCACGTCGCCGGTCAGGCCGAGGTCGTCCGGGCCGATCACGCTCGACTCGCAAAGCACGATCGCTTTCTTGATGCGATTCTCGAGCTCGCGGATGTTGCCCGGCCAGTTGTGCTTGCGAATCGCGACCGCGGCGTTCGGCGAGAAGCCTTTGACCTTCGCGTCGTACTCGCGCGCGTAGCGTGACAGGAGATATCGCGCGATGACGAGCACGTCCTCGCCGCGCAGGCGCAGCGGCGGCAGCTCGACCTGCACGACGTTGAGCCGGTAGTAGAGGTCTTCGCGGAACCGGCCGTTCGCGATCTCTTTCTCGAGCTCGCGGTTCGTCGCCGCCAGGATGCGGATGTCGACCGTCTCGGGTCGCGTGTCGCCGACGCGGTACACGACCTTCTCCTGGATCGCCCGGAGCAGCTTCACTTGCAGCTCGATCGGCATCTCGCCGATCTCGTCGAGGAACAGCGTCCCCGTGTCGGCCGCCTGGAACTTGCCCTGCTTGTTCGCGACGGCGCCGGTGAACGCGCCCTTCACGTGACCGAATAGCTCGCTCTCGAGGAGATTCTCGGGAATCGCGCCGCAGTTGATCGTGATGAACGGCTTGCCGGCGCGCGGCGAGCGGTTGTGGACCTCGCGCGCGATCAGCTCCTTGCCGGTGCCGGTCTCGCCCGTGATCAAGACAGAGATGTCGGTCGCGCTGATCTTCTCGACCTTGCGAAACACCGCCTGCATCAGCGGGCTCGTGCCGACGATCTCGCCGAACCGATACTGCTCGAGGCGCTCGTGCAGTCGCTTGTTATCGATGCGCAGCTCGTTCATGAGCAGCGCGTTCGCGACGATCAGCGACGCTTGCGATGCGAAGATCGAGAGCACGCGCAGCGTGTCTTGCTGGAACAGATCGCGGATCGAATCGTTGCCGACGTAGATGAGGCCGATCAGCCGGCCGCGATCGAGCAGCGGCACGCAGATCACCGATGACACTTTCAGGTGAATGACCGACTTGCTCGACGCGAACTCGTCGTCGCGCAGCGCGTCGCTGACGATCACGGGCTTTCGCGTGCGCACGACCTTCGCGATGATCGAGTCCGAGAGCTGCGTGACCGCGTCCGCGATGTTCTCGCGATTGAGGTTGCGCGCGACCTTCACGTCGAGCGACTCGCCCTCGAACAGGATCAAGAAGCCCTTGTCCGCGTTCGTGATCTCGATGACCGAGTCCATCAGCGCGTCGAGCAGCTCCCCGAGATCGCGCTGGTGGATCAGCTTCTCGGAGAACTCGTAGAGCTTCATGTACGCGTCGAGATCCGCGATGGTCTCGGCCGCTTCGTTTTCGGTGGGCGCCTGCTCGTCGATCATCGCGAACTTCAGCTCGCAGCTGCCGATCGTGAGCCGCTCGTCGTGCGTCAACTTGTGCTTGCTGCGCTTCTTGCCGTTGACGACGAACTCGGTCTTCTTCGGCGCGAACACCGTGTACATCTGGCCGTCGAAGTGAATCGCGTAGCCGTCGGTCACGAGCGGATCGGGCAGCGTGATGTCGTTGTCGGGGCCGGACCCGATCGACGTGATCTTCTTGTGCAGGTTGTAGACGGTCGGGGGATGACCGGGTGCTGTCAGTCGAAGCGAAGGCATTAGTCGTTCTCCAGGACAAGGCCGACGCCCGCGCCGCCGGGAAGCAGCATGGGGCCGAAGTGAAGTCGTGAGGTCGTCGTCTTCTTGGGCGTCTTCTTCTGGAGCTCTTCGCGCAGCGCCGGGTCGACATCGATCTGCACGCGCGGTTTGAAGTTGAGGATGCCGTCGACGATGCTGTAGCCGTAGATCGCGAAGAACAACACACCCGAGGCGACCTCGACCTGCTGCAGGCGCCGCACGCTCGCGGCGTCCTCGAGCGGAACCTTCGCCTCGAGCCCGTACGTCGTCGCGAGGTAAATGAACACGCCGAGCGAGGTCACCGCTGTGGCACCTTGGCCGATCGCGACGAGTGTGCCCTTCGTGCGGTGACCGTTCTGAAACTGGCCCGCGCCGAGCGGCGCGAAGTTGAGGCCCCACGATCGCGTCTCGAAGTTGCGCGTGTTCTCGAGCAAGCGGCGCAAACGCTCGCGCTCTTCTTCGAGCTCGCGGAGCTCGCGGTCGCGCTTCGCGCGCGCTTCGAGATCCGCGCGGGTCTCGTCGAACAAGCGCACTTGCCCTTGCGTGAAGATCAGCGGCTCGATCGTCTTGCTCGGATCCAGCCCGAGGCACGCCTCGAACTCGCTCTTCGCGTCGTCGCGGCGGCCGCCCTCGTAGTGACACACGCCGAGCAGCACGTGCGCCTCGCAGAGGTCGCTCGTCCGTGCGAGCTGCGGCTTCGGATACAGCAAGTCCTTGAGGATCGGGATCGCGGACTGGCAGTCCTTGCTCTTGAAGTTTTGCTGCGCGCGCTCCAGGTCCTGAAGGGGACCGGCGCTCGCCGTGCTGCACAGAAGCAGCAGGAGGGTCAGCGCGGCTCGCATTTCACTTTCGAGGGCTTGTTTGCCGTGACCTTCACGAGCAGCGGCTTCGGATCGACCTTCTCGCCGAGAAACTCGACCTTCACGGCCTTCGTCTGCTGCGTCTCGCGCTCCATGCTGATCGTCTCGGTCGCGTTGATGCGCTTCGATTCGCCGTCGACCTGGACGCGTGCCTCGGCGATCGGGCACTCGATCGTGAGCTGCGCGGGGAGGTAGATCGTTGTCAGCAGGACGCCCTGCTCGCCGGGCTTGATCGTGCGCGACTCGTTCGCGCAGCAATTGGTCTGGTTCCTGACCTCGACGAGGGTCTCGGTCGCGATGGTGATCGTCGCCGTACCGTCGCCGGAGACCGTCTGCCACTCACCACGATTGACGCTGTACTGCGCCTCGTTCGCCGGGAAGACACGAAACGTCGTGACCACGCCCGCGGGCGTCGCCACCGGTGCATCGTCCTCGGGCGGGCGGATCACGCCGCGCGAGTCATCGGGCACCGCGAGCGGCACGCCGCCATCGATCGTGACGACCGGCAGCGGTGGCTCGGGATCCTTCACGACCGTCGTGTCGCGATCGTTCACCGCGACCGTGCCGTTGCCGAGACTGCCCGGCACCTCGTTGTCGGGCGGCTGCGAGCGCTTGTGGATCAAGTACGCGCCGCCGGCCATCACGGCGAAGAACCCGACCGTCATCGCGTACGCCTTCATGCGCGTGCGGCGGTTGATGCCGTCGAGGATCGCGATGACCTTCTCGTTATCGGCGTCGATCGTCAGCACGCGGTCGAAGATGTCGAGTGCGAGCGCGCGCTCCTGCTGTGCGAGGAGCTGCACGCCGCGGCGCGTGAGGTGATCGACCAGCCGCTCCTCGAGCGCGAGCTCGTACGATGGCGGCGCCGCGAAGTAGCGCGACAGCTCCGACTGCACCTTGTCGGCGGCGATGCCGCTCTCCTCGAGGTAGCCCTCGAGCGCGGTGACCATCTCGCCGATCGCGGCGTAGCGATCCGCGGGCTCGGCTGCCATCGCCCGCAGGATGATCTTGCCGAGCCGGTTGCCGATGCGCGTGTTCGCCTGGCGCGGATCGACGAACTTGCACTCGGCGATGCGCTTCAGCACCTCGTGCGGGTTCTTGCCCTCGAACGGCAGCCGCCCGACGGTGAGCTGATAGAGCACGATGCCGGCGGCGAACACGTCGGTGCGGTAATCGATCGGCCGGCCTTCGACGTGCTCCGGCGCCATGTACGCCGGCGAGCCGAGCAGCTGGCCCGTGACGGTGAGCCGCTCGAGGTCGACCATGTGCGAGATGCCGAAGTCCATCAGCTTCACGACCCCGTCGGATCGGATCATGATGTTCTCGGGCTTCACGTCGCGATGCAGGATGCCGGCGGAGTGCGCGTGGGCGAGGGCGCGGCACACTTGCAGGAGGACCATCGCCCCGACCTCGGGGAACGTGATCGGCCGCGCGGTGATGACCTGCTTGAGGGTGCCGCCCTCGATGAACTCGGTGACGATGTAGCTCGAGCCGAGCGCTTCGGCGTCCTCGCTGCCCGAGTAATCGAAGATCTCGAGGATGTTCTCGTGGCGCAGCTTCGCGACCGCCTGCGCCTCGCGCTCGAAGCGGTCGCGCGCTTCCTGATAATCCGACAGGTGCTTGTGCAGGATCTTGATCGCGACGACGCGCTTCAGCGATCGGTCGAGCCCGCGATACACGATCGCCATCCCGCCCTGGCCGACGCGCTCGAGCAGCTCGTACTTGTCGAGTACCTGACCGACCTGGATCACGAGACCGTTTCGTCTTCTCGCCCTTGACGGGATGACACCAATGTCAGAGCCCCTGGCCTACGTCGATCGGACCGGTCGAAGGTCCGATAAGGTTGTCTAACTCGTCAAGCCTACATCGGTTCTCGACCAACCAGCAAGGCGGGAGTTCTCCCGCTCTCTGACGTTTCCGTCATTGCCGGGTGCCGACACATCCGAAGTGTTCCTGCAGACGCACTCTCGTCCAAAGCCACCAAACTGCGGGCGTTCCGAGCGGGTCTTGCCCTTGCAGCCATACCGACCATGCGTTTGCCGTCTTATCTCACACTGTTCGCCTGTCTCGGTGGTGGCTACCTCCTTCTCAAGGACGAGCCGTCCGCCGCCCGGACCACGTCGCGTCCGGCGGTCCGGTCCGCGAAGATCACGCTGCCACAAGTCACCATTCAGTCGGACCGGACGGACACCGAGACCCCGACCCTGGAAATTATGTCGGACAGGTCGGACGAGCCGGACGAGGAGATCCGCGGCTTCACCGCCGCCGGCCCCGAAGAGTTCGCGATGGTGTTCGACGTCGATGGCGTCACGTACCTCCGCCTGTCGCAGGAAGAGACCGCGACGGCGCACGGCAGCCCGCGCATGACCGAGACCGATGGCATGACGGCGGTCGTCGCGCCGGTCGGCGTCAACGCGCTGCCCGCACACTTTCAGAAGTGGGCCGGCCGTTCGGTGCTCGTCGACGGCGACTGCCGCGCGCGCGTCGTCGGCTTCGCCGAGGTCTCGCGCGTGACCGGCGAGGCGGGCGATGAGTGGGCGTACGACGAAGACGGCAACCCGCCGGAGCCGACGCCATGGACGGTCGAGCTCGTCCGCGAATCCAACGTGACGCTCGCGGCAAAGCTCGACGGTTGCTTCGGCACGTGGGCACGCGCCGAGACCGAATCCGCCGCCGCGATCGCCGCGACCCTCGACGAGCCCGCGCTCGAGAGCGCTGCGCTCGCAGATCTGATGGCGAAGACCGACCACGACGAGACGCAGATCAACTGGAAGGAAATGGGCGGCGAGGGCGACTGGCGCGATCACGTCGACGTCACGTCGGTCGCGTGGCAGCACCCGCAGACCGAAGAGAAGTGGGTGTTCGTGCAGGCGCGCCGGTCGGGCTCGTGCGGCGATGCGAGCGTCAGCCTCATGGCGGCGTACCGCGTGCGCGCTGATGGCACCGTTCACCGCGCCGCCGATCTCGACTTCGCGCACGGCGATATCTCGCAGGTCGTCGATGTCGATGGTGACGGCCAGCCCGAGCTCGTGATGGGTGGCGGCGCGTCGAGCGAGCTCGTCGATCTCGCGAACGGGCACCACGACTCGATCTACGTTCCGAGCCACTCGCACGGATGCGGCTGCTGAGCGACTTGACTAACCGCCCTCGCTCGCATATCCCTTCACCCGCTTCGGCACCCTAGGCACATAGCTCAGTGGGAGAGCATCACCTTGACACGGTGGGGGTCTGCGGTTCAATCCCGCATGTGCCTACAACTAAAGCGGAAAACGGCGATTCTTGACGGGCTCGCCTGAACCTCGCACGCTGGCCTTCATGGACCCGACACGACATCGTCGTCAACCGAGCGCGAGCGCCTCGGGGTCCACGTATGCGGTTGGCAAGACGCCGCTCGAACGCATGCTCGAGGTCGTCGAGCTGGGACGTCGCGCTCGTGTGATCGAGGGGCTGGCCAGTGGCAAATCCGCAGACACCAGTCGACCTCGCTGAACAGGTCGCTACGCTCGCGCGTGCTCTCGGGATCGAGACGGCGTTGATCGGTGCCTATGCGCTCGCGGCGCACCACTACGTGCGCGCGACCGCGGACCTCGATCTCGCGGCTGTCACGTCGCTTCCCGATCTCCAGCAGCTCAAGAACGTCATCGAAGAACACGGATATCGGGCGAAGCTGAACTTCCCCGACGAAGCTGATCCGCTCGGCGGCGTGCTCGCGATCTGGGTTCGTGAAGACGAGGACGGCGATCCGATCGAGCCCGTCGAGATCGTGAACTTCTTGAATCCGTATCGCCCGCGCAAGACGCCGGCGTCCGACGCGATCCGGCGTGCCATTCCATTGCTGGAGAAGCCGGCACTTCGCTACGTGCAGCTCGCCGACCTGATCGCGATGAAGCTCGATGCCGGCGGGCCGGCGGATGTGGTCGATGTCATGCGCTTGCTCGAGAAGAATCCGACCGCCGATCGCGAGGAGATTCGCGCGACGTGCAAGCGCTACGGCTTCGACATCATCGACACGCTGATCGCCGAAGCTAGCTGACGAGCTGCTTCAGCTGCCACGCCTGCACGTAGAGCTGATTTCGCGACGCGCGCTCGGCGCGGAGCATGCGCCATGCGAGCGCGGCGCCCGCGAAGATGAGCGCGACGCAGAACACGACGAGACCGCCGATCCGCACGGGGACGGAGGACTGGACATCGTTCGTGTAGAAGAAGATGCCGTGCGGCTGCAGCTCCATCGAGGAGGGCAAGAGGTGCACGACCTCGGCGACGTAGGGAAGAAGTACCGCGGCGGCCATCGCGATGACGAGCGCGATTGCTGCGCGCCGGCTCGCGAAGGCGCGCGAGAACATGAGCGCGGTCGTGGTCAACGCGGCGAGCGCAGGGCCGAGCAGGAATGGTGAGAACGCGTGTGCGAGGATCGCGATCAGGACCGCGTTGCGGATGATCGCGAGCGGGGCGCGGAAGCGCGGGGAACGCGACTCCTGGCGCAGCATGACGAGCTGGAGCGCGAGCACGACGCCGAACACCGTCGCGTACGGCCACGGGCGCGCAAGCGCGAGGTAGGGGATGAAGCCGATGTACGCGAAGACGATGAACAGCGTGATGCGCGCGTGACGGCGATCGGACTCCTCCGCCTCGGCGACGATCTGCGCCTCGACGTCACGCGGTAGCGAACGCGTTGGCTCGAGCATGAGGCGGCTGATGATGTTCGCCGCATCGTTGAGCTTCGGATCCAGGGCGAGGGCGCGGCCGGCTTCGCGCATCGCGGTGGCGCGCGCTTCTTCCTCGATGCGCGCGGCCTCGGTGGCTACTTGCGTGCCGATGTCGCTCGCGGAGAGGCGCATCTCGTTCATCGACATGCTGCGGGCCGCGCGCGCGTTGTCGAGCTTGGCGAGTGCTTCGCGAGCGACGTCGAGGTGCTCGCGGGCGACGGCGGCGCGGCGCTCGAGATCGCGATCGCCGTCGAGGAATTGCTGGACGCGCTCGCCGATCTCGCGTGCGGTGATGCGGCGGTCCTCGGCATGTATGGCGGTGGCCGCGACGCAGACCTCGTCGAGCTCGAGCGGGATGTTGCGATGGAGCGCGCGCTTCGACGGGCGCGCGTCGGCGCCGGCGAGCGCGCTGTTGAGCCCGCTGCGCCCGCGCGGATGGAGCGGCACGCCGGCGAGGATCTCGAACAGGAGGCAGCCGAGCGCGTAGATGTCGGCGCGCGCGTCGACGGCGGATGCGTCGCGGATCTGTTCGGGTGGCATGAAGCCGGGCGTGCCGATCGATGCGCCGGAGAGTGTCTTGGTATCGTCGTTCGAGTCGCCGCTGTCGTCGTCGGTGACGCCGACAAGCTTCGCGACGCCCCAGTCGATCACGTAGACCTCACCGAAGTCGCCGAGCATGATGTTCGCGGGCTTGAGATCGCGGTGCACGATGCCACGCGTGTGCGCGAGCTCGACAGCGAGGCAGACGTCGGCGAACGCGCGCAGGAGCCTTTGCTGCGAGTACCTCGCGACAAGCGCGGAGGATGCGAGGATGTCCTCGAGCGACGCGCCCGAGAGCCTCTTCATCGCGAAGAACGGGCGGCCGTCGTTGTCGCGGCCGATCTCGTGGACCGGCACGATCGACGGGTGATCGAGGCGGCCTTGAATCTGCGCCTCGCGAATGAAGCGTGCGACCGCGCGGTCGGTCGGGTCCTTCGCGAGCATGCGCTTGATCGCGACGTGGCGACCGACCTGCACGTCCTCGGCTTCGATGACCTCACCCATGCCTCCACTCGCGATCGTCGGCCCCAGCCGGTAACGCTCGCCGGTCAGCGCCTTCGAGAGGACCGCGCGCTTTCCCGACGGCTCCTGGATGGTGTGCCCTTCGTCATCCGCCATCCCGTCATCGTACTTACAACGCAACGAGCGAGTCGACAGAACGGCTCGCGTGCCGCAAGATGCGCCAGCCATGTCCGAGCAGACCGAGCCGCCCGTCGAGCAAGACCTCATCCACGATCTCGTCGGTGGACCTCCGAACCTCTCCGAGCTGGAGACCGTCCGTCACAGCGCCGCCCACGTGATGGCGAAGGCCGTCCAGAAGCTGTTCCCGGAGACCAAGGTCACGATCGGTCCGTCGATCGAGACCGGTTTCTATTACGACTTCGATCGGAAGACGCCGTTCACCGAGGAAGACCTCGCAAAGATCGAAGCCGAGATGACGAAGATCATCAAGGCGAACGAGCAATTCGTGCGTCACGAGCTGCCGCGCGCCGAAGCCCGCGCGCTGTTCGAGAAGCTCGGCGAGAGCTACAAGGTCGAGCTGATCGATAGCTTCCCGCCCGACGCGGTCGTCTCCTACTACACGACCGGCGAGTGGTTCGACTTGTGCCGCGGTCCGCACGTGAAGTCGACCGGCGCGATCAAGGCGTTCAAGCTGATGTCGGTCGCCGGCGCGTACTGGCGCGGCAAGGAGACCAATCCGCAGCTGCAGCGCATCTACGGCACCGCCTTCACCTCGAAGGCCGAGCTCGACGCGTACCTCCACCAGCTCGAGGAAGCGAAGCGTCGCGACCACCGCAAGATCGGCAAGGACCTCGATCTGTTCTCGATCGACGAGACGATCGGGCCCGGCCTCGTGCTCTGGCACCCGAAGGGCGCGCGTGTCCGTCACCTGATCGAGACGTTCTGGCGCGAGGAGCACTTCGCGAACGGCTACGAGCTCGTCGCGTCACCGCACATCGCGCGCGATCAGCTGTGGCACCAGTCGGGTCACCTCAGCTTCTACAAGGAGAACATGTTCGCCGGCATGGAGGTCGACGGACAGCAGTACGTCTGCAAGCCGATGAACTGCCCGTTCCACTGCACGATGTTCAAGAAGGGCCTGCGCAGCTATCGCGAGCTGCCGCATCGCTGGGCCGAGCTCGGCACGGTCTACCGCTACGAGCGCTCGGGCGTGATGCACGGACTGCTCCGCGTCCGCGGCTTCACGCAGGACGATGCGCACCTGTTCATGACGCGCGAGCAGCTCCCCGGCGAGCTCGAGCGCGTGGTGAACTTCTGCCTCTACATCCTGAAGACGTTCGGCTTCACCGAGTTCAAGCTCTACCTCGCGACCAAGCCGAAGGACTTCATCGGCGATCCCGAGATGTGGACGGTCGCGGAGGCCGCGCTCCTCGACGTGCTGAAGAAGTCGGGGCTTCCGTTCGAGGTCGACCCGGGTGGCGGCGCGTTCTACGGCCCCAAGATCGATCTCAAGCTCAAGGACGCGATCGGCCGCGAGTGGCAGTGCTCGACGGTGCAGGTCGACTTCAACCTGCCCGAGAAGTTCGACCTCGAGTACGTCGGCACCGACGGTGCCAAGCACCGCGTCGTGATGGTGCACCGCGCACTGCTCGGATCGATCGAGCGCTTCTTCGGCGTGCTCACCGAGCACTACGTCGGCGCGTTTCCGGTGTGGCTCGCGCCGATCCAGGCGCGCGTCATCTCGATCGGTGATCGCCAGGAGCCGTACGTCAACGAGATCGCCGACATCCTCAAGAAGCGCGGCTTCCGCGTCGACACGCACGCCGGCGGCGAGAAGCTCGGCGCGAAGATCCGCCAGGCGCAGCTCGAAAAGATCCCGTACATGCTCGTGTGCGGTGACAAGGAAGTCGAGGCGCGCGCGATCGCCGCACGCACGCGCGATGGCAAGCAGATGCCCGCGATGCCGATCGACGAGTTTGTCACGCACCTCGCCGAAGCCGCGGCGATCCCGCGTGGCGGCGTCGCGCCCGGCCAGGCCTGAGTGTTCGGCCCCGGGGCCGTGATCCTGATCGGCGAGCTGCACGGCACCGTGCAGATACCGGCAGCGGTCGCGGCGCTGCTCGAACCGCTCGCGCATCCGATCGTGCTCGGCATCGAGTGGCCGAGCGAGCTCCAGGTCGCCGTCGACGCGTACGTCGCCGGCGCGATCGATGCGGCCGCGCTGGTCGCGACGCCGAGCACGTTCTGGGCGTGGCGCGATGGTCGCAGCAGCGAGGCGATGGTCGCGCTGCTCGCGCGCATGCGGCAGCGCGATGTTCGCGTCGTATGCTTCGACGGGGCGTTCGAGGATCCCGCGATGCGCGATGCCGGGATGGCCGAGCGATTCACGGCGGCGGTCGACACGCGCGCGGTCAACGTCGCGCTGTGCGGCAACCTCCACGCGCGGATGGCCAACCCACGCTGGATGGGGTGGAACGTGCGCGAGCGTTTCCCGCACGCGATCGCGCTCGACGCGGTCAGTGCGGGCGGCACCGCGTGGTGCACGACCGACGAGCGCGGGCCGCGCGCCGTCACGTTTCGTCGCGATCGTGCGGGTACGCCGGGCGCGATCACCTTGTTCGAGGCGCCCGACGAGCGCGGCTTCACCGGCGAGATCTTCGTCGGGCCGATCGATGCGTCTCCGCCGGTCAGTACGTGATCACGCCTGCATGCGCGCGCGCTTCTTCGCGAGCGCCTTGATCAGCTCGTCGACGACCTTCGGCTCTCGCCACGGGACCGTCTTCTTCTTCAGCTTGGCGGAGAGCGCTTCGAGGCGCGGCACGTGGGTCGCGTCGCCGAGCCGCCGGATCGCTTCGGCGACCTCCTGGAACCGCGTCGTCAGGAACGGATGCTCGAGCGTCGTCAGCATGCCGTCGACGCCGCGCGGGTCGCCGATCGCACCGAGCGCGACGGCCGCGTGTTCGTCGATGTACGTGCCCTTGGCCTCACGATCGATGTAACGCAGCAGGGGCTCGACGGCGCGCTTGTCCGCGAGCTTGCCGAGGATCCAGACGGCGAGGAGCGCTTCATCACCTTGGAGTAGCGGGATGATCACGTCGAGCCACCGCTTGTCGGACTTCGGGTCGATGTGGCGGTTGACGACGTGCAGCAGATCTCCGAGCGCGGGGTCGTCCTTCAGCACCTTCGCGAACCGCGCGATCGGTGCTTTCTCGACGAGGAACGCGGCCTCGGCGGCGAACGCGCTGCGCGTCTCGGTCAGCGTGTCCGCGAGCGCGGTCAGGGTTTCCTTGGAGGCGAGCGCGCCGGCGGGCGCCCGAATGTCTTCCTTCGCCGTGCGGCCGAGGAGCGCGAGCGCGGCGTTGTCGCGGATCGTCGCGTTCGCGTGCGTGCGATGCAACTCGAGGAGCGCGCGCTCGCCCTCGCGATCCTGCCGCACGACGAGCAGGTGCCCGAGCCGATGTACGAGCCACGAGCGCGCGAGGAACGCGGGCAAGAGCTTCGTGTACGCCTTACTGTGCGCCGTCTTCGCCGGACCGACGAGGCGCTCGACCTTGTCGTGGTCCCAGTCGAATTCCACGACGCCGCTCGCGGCCGCGATCAGGCGCGAGCGGATCGCAGCGGTCGCGGCATCGTCGGTGCGCGCGGCGAGGCCTTTGACGGCAGTCGCGATCGTGCGGTCGGATTCGCTCTCGAGATCGGCGAGGAGCTTGTCGAGCTTCTTGTCGCCGGTCCCAGGCGCGTCGAGTGCGGGCGGCTCGACCCAGTGCTTCGGAACGCCTTTCGGTAGCGGCTTCGCCGGCTTTGGTTTCTTCTTCGACGGCGCCTTCGAGCTCGCGGGCGCGCTCTTCGCGCGGAGCTCCTTGATGAGCTTCGCGAGCGGCGTTGGCTTCTTCGCCTTGTCGGGCTTCGCCTTCAGCTTCGCGAGCAGCGCGTCGAGGTCGTCGGCGAGCGACGCATCGCCGAGCTTGCGGAGCGCGTCGATCGCGGGCTCCCAGCCGTACTTGCACTCCTTCAGCACGCGCATGATCACCGGGACCGCGCGCGCGTCGCCGAGCTCGGCGAGGGCTTCGAGGATGTCGTGAACGGGGCCAGTCTTGTTCGCGAGGATCTCGCCGAGCACGCCGCACAGCGGGTCGACCGCGCGCGCGTCCGGGAACTGCGTGTAGAAGTGCGGCACGGTCACGCCTGGACCGTGCCGGTGATGGTGCAGCGGCGCGAGGTGCGGGAACCACCGCGGATCGATCTCGTCGACGGGCACGAGCTGGCAGAGCGCGGTCACGATCGCGGACGCGGTCTGTTCGTCCTCGTTCGCCGCTTCGAGCGTCGCGTACTTCGCCATGCGATCGAAGCCGCCGCCCTTCGTGGTGATCGCGATCGCATTCACGCCGACGCGACGCTGCGCGCTGTCGTACGTGTATGGACTCGGCGGCAAATCGATCGTCGCGCTGATCATCTCGAGCGCGGGCTTGGTCGCCCAGCGATCCGGATCGCACTTCCAGCTGTTGGCCTGGCCGACGAGCGCGCCGCCGATCGCGCAGCGGGCCTGCCGCGACGGGTGCGAGAGGACGTGCTCGGCGAGCACGCGGTCCGCGGACTCGGAGCGCAGCCCGCCGATGATCACGCGCGACAGCCGGCCGACGTGTGTCGAGAGCTGGTGTGCGGCGGGCACGATCAGCCGGAACTGTTCGTTCGCTTCGGTCTGCTCGTCTTCCGACAGGTTCATGTCGGCGACGAGCTCGGTGCGCCCCACGGGACCGAGCACCTGCGCGAGGCGCGCGAGCAAGATCTCCTCCGACGGCTCACGCTCGTAGAGCTCGCCCTCGGCGGTGTTCGCTCGCGCGTCGCCGTGCGGCGCATCGAGTGCATTCAGGAGATCGTCGAGGGACTTGTCGCCCGTCGAGGCGGGGGTTGTCTCGGGAAGTGGCGCGAGCACGAGGCATCCTAACCGTCGGGACCTGGGGCATTTTGCCTGCCGCACGAGCAAATCCCGCAAATCCGGGCTCCCACCCTCGACGTGGGCGGGGTACAACACGCGCCTGCCAAGCAGCAACGGAGAATGCCAAGACACATGCAGATGAGCCGCGTGAACCAATGAACGGTCGACCGCCTGGACGTTTCGACCGCCGCCGCCCGGAGGCGGGGCTTCGCATCAACCACCGAATTCGCGTCCCGGAGATCCGGGTCATCCTCGAGGAAGAGCAGCTCGGCATCATGCCGACGCACGAAGCGCTCCGCCTCGCCGAGGAGAAGGGTCTCGACCTCGTCGAGATCTCGCCGCGCTCGCAGCCACCCGTCTGCCGGATCATGGATTACGGCAAGTACAAGTACGACGAGGCGAAGAAGAAGCAGCAAGCGCGCAAGCGCGCCTCCACGGTCGAGACCAAGGAGATCAAGTTCCGCCCGAAGACGGAAGAGCACGACATGGACTTCAAGGTGAAGCATGTCCGTCGCTTCCTCGAAGGCGGCAACAAGGTGCGGCTCGCCGTCGTGTTCCGTGGCCGCGAGATCACGCACCCGCAGACGGGTATGAACGTGCTCAACCGCGTGGTCGAGCGCTGCAGTGACATCGCGACCGTCGAAGCGACGCCGAACATGGAAGGCCGTCGCATGATCATGGTGATCGCTCCCAAGCCGGGCGTCGTGCGCAAGGCGCAGGAGGCCAAGAAGGCCGCCGCGCAGGCAGCGATGGCCGCGCAGACGCAGAAGAAAGATCATCCGGGTGGTGGCAAGCAGCAACCGCCGCCGCAGATCGAGGACGACGATGATGATCTGGACGAAGACCAGATCAACGCGGACGTCGAGGATGACGAGGACGACGACGAGGGCGGCGCCGAGGGCGGCGCCGAGGGCGAAGCGAAGCCGTAGCTGTCCCAGGGGATGTGCCGCGGTAGCAGCGGCACGTTTCCGGGTGTTAGGAGCGAGGGGCGAGTCGCGCGAGTGACGCGCCCTAGGATCGGAGCATGAAGCTCCGCTCCATGCTCGCGCGCGCCGTGGTTCTCGGGGTCGGGGCGACGCAGGCCGGCTGCTGCTGTCCGGAGCTCGAGTATCCGGAAGCGACCGTCGAGCTCACCGAGCCGTCACCGCAGCTCGCCGCGTTGATCGCGGACTGCGATGCGAACGCGAATGAAGAGAAGTGCCGCGCACTCTGCGCCGAGGCGCTGAAGATCTTTTTCGGCGACGCGACCTACGCGGTGGTGGAGTGCGAGGTGACCGAAGTCGCGGCGGGCACCACGCGCGTGCACGTGGTCTACGACGACGGCACCGTGTGCGGCCGTGCGCCGGCGGGGCTCGTCTCGTCTGGGCGGATCGCGGGACACGACCAGGTGATCGCGTGGCTCGCGCGCGCGGCGCACCTCGAGGCGGCCTCCGTCGTCGCGTTCGCTCATCTCGCGGCCGACCTCGCGCGGCTCGGCGCACCGCGCGCGCTGATTCTCGGTGCACTCGCGGCGGCGCAAGACGAGGTCAGGCACGCGGCGATGCTGCGTGCGCTCGTCGACTTCGAGGTGCCGGTCGCGCGCATCGCGCCCTACCAGCCGGCGAGCTTGCGCGAGCTCGCGATGCAGAACGCTGTCGAGGGCTGCGTTCGCGAGACGATCGGTGCCGCCGTCAATCTGTGGCAAGCGGAGCAGGCGACCAACCCCGTGTTCCGCGCGGTGTTCGCGCGCATCGCCGAAGACGAGCTCCGGCATGCCGAGCTGAGCTGGCGGCTCGATGCGTGGCTGCAGACGCAACTCTCGGAGAGCGACGCGGCTGACGTCATCGCCGTACGGGCACGTGCGCGCTCGGCGATCGAAGGCGTCGCGCTCGAGGTGACGTCGCCGCTCGCGCGCGAGCTGCTCGGGCTACCGGATCGCACGCAGCTACGTGCGATAGCTGCCATGATCGATCTCGACGAACGGCAACGCCTCGAGCTCGGTGAGCGCGTCGCGTAGCTCGATCGCGAGCCAGGTCGACGCGTCGACGCGCACGCGCGCGAGGCTCGCGAAGTGGCGCGGCAAGGTCGCGATCGCGGCGATCATGCTGCGATCGATCTCGCTCGGCAGCGGAAAGTCGATCGCCTCGACATCGGGCATCGAGATCGCGGCGAGCGGCAACACGTGATCGAGGCCGGGCTCGGTCGCGACGAGCTCGAGATGACGGACGGGCCAGCGCGTGCGAGCGAGCGCGAACGCCTCCACCATCGATGCGTGGAGCCGGATCCTTGGCGGCAGGTGGTCGAGCGCGTTCAGGAATGCGACGTAGCCCTTGACCGATGCGTTCCAACCGGGCCGCACCGTGCCGAGCGTGGAGAGCTCGCGATGTGTGGCGACTTTCGGATACGCCCACTCCGGCGTGCTGTAGAGGCCGACGCTCGCGACCTCGAGTAGCCCGCCGGCGAACGTGCAGTTGCCGCGATCGAGCACGAGGGCGAGCTCGCCCATCCAGCGCTCCCAGTGCTCGTGCAAGAGCGCCGACGCCTGACGCGTGTTCTCCTCGGTCCCCGCGTTCGCGAGCGTGATGATCTCTCCGCGCCGATCGCCGCGCTCGAGCAAGAAGTCCGCGAGCACGAGCCGCGCGTCTCCGGTGGTCGCGGCCTCGCGCCAGAGAGCGCGCTCGTCGAGCGACATCGGTTGCGCCGCCGGCGACGGACACCATCGCGCGATCTCGCCCGCGTTCGCGAGCGGTGGCGCGTCGAGCGCGGTGTCCGCGAGGAGATCGATCAGGTGCGTCGCGAGCTCGCGCTGGCGCTCGCGCAGCACGACGGTGAGCCCGCGGGGCTCGGCGAGCACGCGCTCGAGGAGCGGGATCGCGCGCACGTCACGCAAGCGCGCGAGGTGATCGGCGACCTGCTCGTAGAACACGACGGTCTTGGCCTCGTGCGAGTAGCGCCAGCCGACGTTCGCGTCGGCGAACCAGCTCGCGAGCACGCGCGCGACGCGCGGATCTGCAGGCCACGCGCCGAGCACGGGCAGTCGATCGAGCAGCTTCTTCTCGACACCGGACTTCAGTGCGAGCTCGGCTGCGTTCGCGAGCAACGCGGTCGCGCGTAGCGGATCGTAGGTGCGCGCCTGCTGCATCCACCAGCGCTGCACGCGCTCGGCCGGAACGGCTTCACTTGGTAGCCGCGCGGCGATTCGATCGACGAGATCGGCGAGCACCGGTGTGCGCGACGTGCGCCACACATCGAGCGCGAGTACGAGCGCGCGAGACCAATCGGCCTCCTCGATCGCGCGTCCGAGCTCGTCGAGCATCCAGACACGCTAGCAAACGCCTGAGACGAAGTAGGCGCCTGAAAATTCACAGATCATTTTGCCCGCGCTGTTCGTTGGATCCTGCATATGCGCTTCGCACTCCTCGCCTCGCTTATCTCCGCCTGCGCGGTGGGCCCCGAGCCCGCCGAACCGATTCAACCCGCCACCCCGGACGCCACCACCTCGCCGATTCAGACGCCGTCGACGCTCGTGCTCGCCTCGCGCTTCGACCAGTCGTGCACGTACAACTCCGACTGCGTCGCCGTCTACGAGGGCAGCGCGTGCGCGCCGTGCCGGTGCGCGAACGCCGCGATCCACCGCGACGCGCTACCGAAGTACCGCGCCGAGATCGGGGCGTACTGGGCGTGCTACGCGCCCGAGGACTGCGGCGCCGACTGCCAGGCTGTGACCGGTGACGCAGCGATCTGCGTCGCGAACAAGTGCACGCTGCCCGGGATCTGAGTAAACGATCGCATGCGAATCCTTCTGGTCCTGCTCCTCGCGGCTTGCCCGAAGAAGAGCGAGCCGCAGGAACCAACACCACCGCCGCCGGCCGACGCCGGTGTCGATGCCGCGCCAACCCCGCTCCAGACGCAGGCGAGCGGGACGATCCGTGCATCGAGCTACGCACAGAACTGCACGCGGGACGACGAGTGCGTCGGCGTGTTCGAAGGCGACGGCTGCAACCCGTGCCGGTGCGCCTTCAACGCGATTCGCGCCGACGCGTTCCCGAAGTACAAGTCGGACCTCGGCCAGTTCTGGTCCTGCCGCAAGGAAGCCGTCTGCGACTGTCGACAGGACATCGGTGTCGCCGCGAAGTGCGAGGCGGGAACGTGTGTGCTGCCGCCGTGAGCCCAACTCTTCGAAATCGTGCAATACGGCGATCCTCCGAGGCACACGAAACCGTCGAAAGCACTTGTCAACCCATCCCGGCTCGGGCATAAGAACCAGCCTTCCGAGTATCGGACGTCGCCATGCCCAAGGTCAAAACACACTCCGGCGCGAAGAAGCGGTTCAAGCGCACCGCTACCGGCAAGTTCAAGTTCGGTCGCGTGTTCAAGCGCCACTTGCTCACCGGCCGCACCAAGAAGCGCAAGCGCCAGCTTCGCAACGCGGGCTACGTCCCGGCTGCGCATCACCATCAGATCGAAGCGCTGTTGCCCTACAAGGATTAGTTGTCATGCCCCGCGCTAAACGAGGATTCAAAGCACGTCGCCGCCGCAACCGCATTCTCAAGGCGGCCAGCGGTTTCCGTGGCAAGCGCTCGAGCTGCCACACCGTCGCCAACGAGGCGGTCCAGCACGCGTGGATGCACATGTACCGCTCGCGCAAGGTTCGCAAGCGTGACTTCCGCGCGCTGTGGATCATGCGCATCAACGCCGCCGCGCGCGGTGTTGGCGTCAGCTACTCCAAGCTCATGGGCAAGCTCGCGAAGTCGGGCATCGAGCTCAACCGCAAGATGCTCGCCGAGATCGCGATCAGCGACCCGGTTGCGTTTCAGGCGATCGCCAGCGCGTAGAGCCAGTCGTTTACCTTTTCGGAACACGGCGGCTCGCAAGAGTCGCCGTTTTTGCTTTCGGGACACCATGATTGACCCCAACACCGAGCTCACGATCGCCCAGCTCGACTCGTTCGAGTCCGAGTTCGCCAAGATGATCGAGCCGCTCGTCGACGAGCAGTCGATCCGCGCGGCGCAAGCGCAGTTCCTCGGCAAGAAGGGCCGCCTCGCCGACGTGATGAAGGTCCTCGGCAAGCTGCCGCCGGGCGACCGCCCGAAGGTCGGCACCGTCGCGAACCGCGTGAAGCAGACCATCGAGCACGAGTGCGCGCGCCGGCTCGGCGAGCTCACCGAGGCCGCGGCGAAGCTAGACCTCGCGCGCACGCTCGACGTCACGTTGCCCGCGCGCCCGTTCGCCCGCGGTCAGCTGCACTTGCTCACGCAGGTGCGGCTCGAGGCCGTGCAGATCTTCTCGGAGCTCGGGTTCGTCGTCGCGGAGGGCCCGCAGATCGAGACCGACTGGCACACGTTCGAGGCGCTCGCGATCCCGAAGGACCACCCCGCGCGCGACATGCAGGACACCTTCTACATCTCCGAGGAGATCGTGCTGCGCACGCACACGAGCCCGGTGCAGGTCCGCACGATGCTGACGCAGCCGCCGCCGATCCGCATCGTCGCGCCCGGTCACGTCTATCGTCGCGACGACGACCCGACGCACTCGCCGATGTTCACGCAGATCGAAGGCCTCGCCGTCGACGAAGGCATCTCGTTCGCGGACCTCAAGGGTGTGTTGATTCACTTCGTCACGCGGTTCTTCGCGCGCGATCTCGATATCCGCCTGCGCCCGAGCTACTTCCCGTTCGTCGAGCCCGGCGCCGAGGTCGACATGCAGTGCAGCTTCTGCATGGGCAAGTCCGCCACGTGCCGCATCTGCAAAGGCACCGGCTGGGTCGAGATCGGTGGTGCCGGCATGGTCGACCCCGACGTGTTCGCACAGTGCAAGGTGGACTCGGAGAAGTACACCGGCTTCGCGTTCGGTATGGGCCTCGAGCGCATGGCGATGCTTCGCCACGGCGTGAACGACATCAAGTTCTACTACGAAGGCGACATTCGCTTCCTGGAGCAGTTCTCGTGAAGGTCTTGTGGAGCTGGCTCCTCGAATTCTGCGACCTCGACAATCAGCCGACGGTCGAGGAGGGCGCACGCGCGCTCACGCGCGGCGGTCTCGAGATCGAAGCGCTGACAAATCTCGGCGCCGGTTTTTCGGGCGTCGTCGTCGCGCAGGTCGTCGGCAAGAAGCCGCATCCCGACGCGGCGAAGCTGACGCTCGTCGACGTGATCACCGACACCGGCGGCACCGCGACGCAGGTCGTGTGCGGCGCGTCGAACGTGCCCGACCCGGGGCGCAAGGTGCTATGGGCGCAGATCGGCGCGACGCTGCCGAACGGCATGACGCTCGCCGCGAAGCCGGTCAAGGGCATCGTGTCGCCCGGAATGTTGTGCGCCGAGGACGAGCTCGGCCTCGGTGCAGATCACGCCGGCATCATCGTGCTCGGCGAGGACGACACCACGCAGCTCGGTGCGCCCGCGCAGAAGGCGCTGTTCCTCGACGATTGGCTGCTCGAGGTCAACGCGCCCGCAAATCGCGGTGACGTGCTCGGGCATCTCGGCGTCGCACGCGAGCTGGTGGCGATGCTGCGCGGCAAGGTCGTGATGCCCGACGTCGATCTCTCGGCGTACATGGGTGGGGCAGGGAAGGCGGCCGAGATCGCGATCCAGGATCCGGCGGCGAGCCCGCGGTACACGGCGCGCGTGATCGACGGCGTCACCGTGCGCCCGTCGACCCGGCGCATCGCGCAGCGGCTCAGCGCCGTCGGCGTGCGCCCGATCTCGAACCTCGTCGACATCTCGAACTACGTCATGTTCGAGCTCGGCCAGCCGCTGCACGCGTTCGATGCAGACACGCTGACCGCGGGTGTGGTCGGCATCTCGCACGCCGGCGATGGCGAGAAGTTCACGACGCTCGACAAGATCGAGCGCACGCTCGTGAAGGACGACCTCGTGATCCGCGACGGCGATCGCGGCATCGCGCTCGCGGGCGTGATGGGCGGCCTCGACACCGAGGTCACCGACAAGACCAAGCGCGTGCTGCTCGAGAGCGCGAGCTTCCGGGCGATCACCGTGCGCCGCACAGCGCGCCGGCTCGGCTTGCACTCCGAGGCATCGCATCGCTTCGAGCGCGGCGTCGATCCCGAGCTCGCGCCGCTCGCATCCGCGCGCGCGTCGCGCCTGATGTGTTTACACGCAGGCGGTCAAGTGATCGGCGAGCTCGTCGACGCATATCCCTTGGCCCAACGCCGCACCGTCGCGGCGATCCCGGTCCGGCTCGATCGCGTGCGCATGCTCAGCGGCGTCGCGCTCCGCGCATCGACGTGTCGCGATGCGCTCGAGCGGCTCGGCTGCACGGTGACCGGCAGCGACTCGAGCTTCGATGTCACGCCGCCGTCGGCGCGCGCGGACGTCACCCGCGAGGTCGATGTCATCGAGGAGATCCTGCGCGTGGTCGGTTACGAGCAAGTCTCGTCGACGATTCCCGTGCTGCGGCAAGCACCGGGTGTGCGCGAGCGTGATCGCGCCGAGTCCGCACGCAGTGCGCTCGCCGCCGCGGGCGCGAGCGAGGCGATCACGTTCGGCTTTCAGTCGACCGCGCGCACGAACGCACTCAACTTGCCCGGCACCGATCGCCGCATGCAGCCGATCACGGTGCGCAACCCGATGGGCATCGATCAAGA
Source organism: Myxococcota bacterium (assembly GCA_030857175.1). GTDB lineage: Bacteria > Myxococcota_A > Polyangia > Haliangiales > Haliangiaceae > JABFXX01. The sequence continues at coordinate 352,111 of JALZOJ010000002.1, forward strand.
AGTCATGCGCACGTCGCTCGTGCCGAACTTGCTCGCCGCCGTCGCGCGCAACCAGAGCCACGGCCGTCCCGACGTCGCGCTGTTCGAGGTCGGCAGCGTGTTTCTCCGCCGCGGTGAAGGCGTGACCGAGCGTCCGCTGCACCAGCTCGCCGACGAGCCCACGTGGGCGACCGGCGTGCTCGCGGGCCGTCGCTCGACGCAGATCGGTCTCGGCGCGCCGTGGGACGCGTTCGATGCGAAGGGCCTCGCGCTCGTCGCGATTCGCGCCGTCGCCGGCGAGGTTCGCGTGACGACGCGCGCGGTCTCGAACGTCGGCTACTTCCATCCCGGCGTGTGCGGCGAGCTCGCCCTCGGCCACGACGTGGTCGGCTGGTTCGGCGAGCTGCATCCCGAGACCCGCAAGAAGCTCGGCGTCGAGTGTCCCGTGTTCGGCTTCGATCTCGATCTGACGAAGCTGCCGCTCGCACCGCCCGCGCAGATGCAGCCGATCCCGCGCTTCCCCGGCTCCGCGCGCGACGTCTCGCTGCTGCTCTCCGAATCGATCCCCGCGGCGCGCGTCGTCGACGTGATCGAGAAGACCAACGAGCCGCTGATCTCCTCGATCCGCCTGCTCGAGGACTATCGCGACACGAAGCTCGGCGGAGGCATGAAGAGCATGTTGTGGTCGATCCTGTATCGCGCGCCGGACCGCACGCTCACCGACGTCGAGGTCGACAAGGCGCACGAGAACATCGTCGCGCGGCTCGTCGAGAACCTCTCGGCGCAACGACGATGAAGCGCTTGCTGGTTCTTCTCGTTGCATGCGGCGGAGGCACCGACGCGCCGTCGATCGACGCGCCGATCGCGGTCGACGCCGCGATCGATGCGCCGGCGCCGACGTTCATGACGTGCACGGGCGCGTGCAAGACCACGACGCTGTCCGCGACGTTCGCGTCGACGCGCGGCCTCGACAAGGCGTACTACGGGGTCACGCAGTCGCCGCCGTCGCTCCACGTCGAGGCGTACAAGAACCCGCCCGCCGGTTGCCCGACCGCGATGTCGCCGAACCCCGACTACACGCTGATCCTCGGGCGCGTTCCGATCCCGACCGACGCCACGCCGAGCACCTCGCCCGGCAACATCCTCGACTTCAAGGGCGACCTGCTCGCGAGCGGCATCGGCGCGGCGGCGACGGCGGTGACCATCACGCCGACCGCCGCACATCAGGTAACGGCGACCGGCGGCTTTGTCGCGCTCGACGTGATGCTGACGTTTGCGGGCGGGAGCGTCTCGGGCCACCTCTACGCCACGCACTGCGCCTCGATGGACGCGGCGAACTGACCCGGGGGCCTGTCGTCCATTAGACTTAGGGGGATCTGCATAGATTCCAAGGCGTTAGTTGCAGTGACCCGCTCGCCGAGGTAGCGTTTTAGCCATGGCGAGAATGACCAAGGCGGACATCATCGAGGCCGTCTACGAGAAGGTCGGTGGGTTTTCGAAGAAGGAAGCCGCCGAGATCGTCGAGACCGTGTTCAACGTCGTCAAGGAGACGCTCGAGCGCGGCGAGAAGATCAAGATCTCCGGGTTCGGCAACTTCGTGGTTCGCGACAAGAAGGACCGCATGGGGCGAGATCCGCAGCGCGCGGTGCCGATCCTGATTCCCGCTCGGCGCGTGCTGACGTTCAAGCCGAGCCAGGTCCTCAAGAATATCCTCAACGGCTTGCCGCCGGTCTGAGCGTATTGACGGCTGCGCTCGTAGAAGGTATCCAACACCTCCTCTGACGAGGCGTAGCGCAGCCTGGTAGCGCACCAGACTGGGGGTCTGGGGGTCGCAGGTTCAAATCCTGTCGCCTCGACGAGAACAAGCCGGTCGCCCCCCAGGCGACCGGCACTTTTTTATGTCGCGACCTCTCGTCCTTTGCTCCAACGATGACGGCATCGAGTCGCCGCATTTGCTGGCGCTGGCCGATCAGATCGAGGAGTTCGCCGACGTCATCGTGGTCGCGCCCGAGCGGCAGCGGTCGGCGGCATCGCACGCGATCACGCTGCACAAGCCGCTGCGCCTGACGGAGCGCGGGGAGCGCCGCTACTCGCTCTCGGGTACGCCGGTCGACTGCGTGTACCTGGGCGTGCTGAAGCTGTGCGACCGCAAGCCCGCGGTCGTCGTCTCCGGCGTGAACGACGGCTTCAACCTCGGCAGCGACGTCTTCTACTCTGGGACCGTCGCCGCCGCCGTCGAAGGCGCGCTGCGCGGTGCGGCCGGTATCGCGTGCTCGCTCGCGCCGGGCGTTCCGCAAGATCACGTCGATCGCGCGATCGCGTTCGCCGCTGCTGTCGTGCGCGCTGCCATCGGCGAGCCAATTCCACCCGGCACCGTGCTGAACGTGAACATGCCGGGCAACGGCACCGACCAGTATCAATGGACCACGCTCGGGCGCCGGCTCTACGAGGACGATGTCTCGGAGCGCAAGGACCCACGCGGCCGCGCGTACTACTGGGTCGGCGGTGGACCCGCGGGACACGAGCACGTCGACGGCACCGACTGCGTCGCGATCGACCAGGGCTACAACAGCATCACGCCGATGCATCTCGATCTCACGGATCGCAAGCGCGTCGGTGCGCCGCCGTGGGCACTCGATGGCTTTCGCCTGGTGGTAGGCTCCGCGACATGAGATCGCTCGTGCTCGTGTTCCTGCTCGCATGTTCGAGCAAGCAAGGAACGCCGACGACTGGCAGCGGCGTCGGTGGCGGCACCAACGAGCCTCCCGCGACCGGCTGCGGTGCCGCGAAGAAGAAGGTCGGCGAGCTCTACCGCGCCGAAGCGATCGCGAAGAAAGAGAAGCCCGAGCGCGTCGAGGAATCGATCTCCGACAACACCGCGATGGTGATGAACGAGTGCGTGAAGAGCCCCGATAAGGTCCTCGGCTGTATCAACCACATATCCTCGGCGAGCGAGCTCGAGAAACAATGCCTCGCACAGCTCGACGATGAGGGCTCCGAGGGAGAGGCGCTGCGTAAGTGAAACCCGCCACGCGCGTTCGTGTCTTGTCGATCATGAAGAGCCTCGCATTTGTCCTGCTCGTCGCGTGCGGCGGCAGCAAGCCCGCACCCACCACCGGTAGTGGCTCTGCGGAGCCGCCGGGTCCTGTCACCGACACGCGTTCGGAGCTCGAGAAGCGACGCGATGTCGGGTGCAACAAGCTCAAGCCGCGGCTCGTCGCGTGCGCGGTCGAAGATGCGAAGGCCTCTCTCGAGTCCGGCAAGATCACGAAGAAGCAGTTCGATCTCGATACCGCGCCCGAAGTGCGCGCCAAGCTCGGCGACAAGTGGATGGAGTCCTGCCGCGTCGAGATGTCCTCGCGCCAGGTCCGCGTGCTCGAGGTCTGCGACCGCGAGGAGCAGCAGTGCGGCCCGCTCGTGTCTTGCCTCGGCCATTTGAACGAGACCGTGAAGTAGCGCAAACTGCGCGCATGAATTCGCGCACGTTCGCCGTCCTGCTCGCCTCGGGCCTGTCCATCGTCGGCGGCAACGTCGGTTGCAAGAAGGAGAAGAAGGACCCCGGCACTGCGAGCGGAACCGGCGCCGCGAGTGGCACCGGCACCGGCGCCGCGCCCGCCGAGCCGCCGAAGATGCGGCCGTCGGAGCAACCGCAGCCGCCGATGCCCGCGCTCGAGCTCGCCGAGGATGCGAAGCGCAAGGAGAAGATCGCGCTCGGTCACGTGCTGTTCTTCGACAAGCGACTGTCGGGTGCGAACGATCGCTCCTGCTACTCGTGTCACCAGAACGAGGACGGCAACGGCGGTCACGATCCGATCGCGATCGGTTCCGGCGACAAACTGCTCGCACGGCACTCGCCGGTGATCTGGAACGTCGGCTACTGGAAGAACGCGTTTTACTGGGATGGTCGCGCGAAGACGCTCGAGGCGAACGTCAATGGCGCGTGGGGCGGCGGCAACATGGGCGCCGCGCCTGGTGCCGACACGCCGGAGAAGACGACCGAGGCGCTCGACAAGAAGGCCGCCGAGATCGCCAAGATCAAGGGCTACAAGCCGCTGCTCGACGCCGCGTTTCCGAAGACCGCGATCAAGGCCGAGCACATCAACAGCGCGATCGCCGAGTACATGCGCACGCTGATCTGCAACGACACCGCGTTCGACAAGTTCGCCGCTGGTGACAAGGCCGCGCTCAGCGAGCAGCAGAAGAAGGGCCTCGACATCTTCCTCGGCAAGGGCAAGTGCATCACGTGTCACGCACCACCGTTCTTCTCGACGGCAATGCCGGTCGATGGCGGCGCGTACTTCAACATGGGCATCGGCACGAAGGACGTCGCCGAGGACAAGGTCGACGTCGGCCGCATGAAGGTCACGAATCAGCCGACCGATTGGGCCGCGTTCAAGCCGCCCAGCCTCCGCAACGTCACGAAGAGCCCGCCGTACTTCCACGACGGATCGGTCGCGAAGCTCGAGGACGCCGTCAAGCTCATGGCGAGCGGCGGCATCCCGAACAAGAACAAGTCTCCGCTGGCCGAAGACACGAAGCTGAGCGACGCCGAGCTCGCGGACTTGATCGCGTTCTTCGGCGCGCTCGACTGCCCCGGCAAGCTCGAAGAGCCGAAGCTGCCCTAGCTCACGGCGTCGCGGGCGTCGGTGCCGGTGCGCCGCCGGCCTTCTCGACCTCGGCCATCAGCTTGTCGTAGCACTTCTGCGTCCGATCGAGCTGCGCGTTGTAGCGATCGGCGGCGGACTTCTCGACCTCTTTGCCTTCGTTCGCTGCCGTCCACTTCTCGATCTCCGGGAAGATCTTTTCAGCACACTTGATGTCCTTGCACGCGCACATCGAGTCCGCGTACTTCGTCATCTGATCCGCTTCTTTTTTGCCGCCACACGCGACAAGACCAGCGGCCAATCCAAATGCTGCGACAATCATCTTCATCTTCATGGGGTCTCCTCGTGCGTTACTCGTCGCGGCGTCTACCGTCAGACTCTTCAACACGGATCATCATGTGGATCTCCGTGCCGGGAAGCGGCAACGGACTGAGCCACACGCAGAGCTCGAGCGAAGGTTGATCGTTGCCGCGAAACACGCGAGCCCGACGTTCGCACGGTTTGCCGTCGGAGTGGGCCGTTCTCATCGCTCGTTGTAGACCCGGTAACACCGTGTGAAGAGTCGTCTGTTTGATATCCAAACCCTCGACCGGCGTCTCTTGACCGAGTAGGCGAAGGAACGCTTTGTTGGAATAAACGATGACGCCGTCGAGCGAGAGCAGCGCTTGCGGGATTCGCGAGCGATCGAACGCAGCGTTGATGACCGCCTCGCGCGTGTCCTCGGGCTTGATCGTGCCGGCGGCGGTGCGGCGGCGGCCCATGTCGAGCATGTCCATCACGGTGTTGAGCTCGTAGCGGAACGCGGCGGCCGAGCCGTGGCGCTTCGCGGGATCCTTCGCCATCGCGCGCAGGATCATGGTCTCGAGCGATTCTTCGATCGGCTCCCGGCGGCGCGCGGATGGTGTGTCGGGCGCCTGGTTGATGTGCGCCATCAAGATCTCGACGACGTTGCCCTCGAACGGCAACGTGCCGGTCAACATCAAGTAGCCGAGGATGCCCATCGCATAGATGTCGGCGGCGACGGTCGGCGGACCACCGGCGGCGCGCTCGGGCGCGAGGTAGTGCGGGCTGCCGCTGATCTGCTCCTCCTCGGCGCCGTCGGGGCGACGTGCGAGCCCGAAGTCGAGGAGGCGGGCAACGCGGCGGCGACGCGCGCCATCCTGCTCGGTGGTGAGCATGATGTTGTCGGCTTTGACGTCGCCGTGAATGATGCCGCGACGGTGGATGTGATCGAGCGCGTCGGCGATCTGGCCGAGGATGTCGCAGACCCGGCGGACCGCCATCGGGTTGCCGCCCTCGTTGATGAGCGGGTCGCCTTCGACGAGCTCCATGACCATGTACGCGCCGAGCGCGGGGTCCTCGCCGAAGTCGACGACCGACACGATGTTCGGGTGCGAGATCTCGCTCGCGAGCTTCGCTTCCTGGTTGAAGCGCGCGCGGGCCGCGGCATCGAGCGCGTAGGCGGGCGAGATGATCTTGAGCGCGAACGCCTTGCCGAGCTGGAGGTGGCGCGCGCGATACACGCAGCCCATGCCGCCCTCGCCAAGGCGACCGTCCAGCTCATAGCGTCCGCCGACGGTGTCCCCCATGACCACGTCCAACCAGGTTGCATGCGGGCAGACGCTGCTGTCACGCGGTTAGCTGTGAACGTCAGCGATAATTTCAGACATTGGTCCGACCCGGCGCCGTCAGACGCTCCCAACGGATCAACACGTCCATCGCTTCGCTCGCGGAGTCGCCGCACATCTCGAGCTGCGGTCGGAGGCTCGTGCAGACGGCCGGGCGCTCCGGTCTTCCGAACAGCACGCACGTGATCTCGGCTGACAGATGCGGGCAGCGCACGTTCGCGAGCTTTCCCTCTGGCAGCGCAGCGCACGGCGAGATCGACGGCGCGATGCAACACGCGCCGCAGCTCGGTCGACACGCGTGATCCACGCGCGGACCCTAACGTGGTGACCTGGTTTTGACACGCGTCTTTTCGTGCTCTGGACACGTGCAAGCTCGCGTGTTTCCCTAGCGGTGTGTCGGTCGAGCTGTCCCCGAGGTTACCCCTCGTCTGGGAGTGGTCTGCCGCTTCCGACGAGCTGCAATTGTCCGAGGCGCTCGGAGCGATGGTCGGCTTCGCGACAGGCAACCGCGCGCGCTGGCTCGAGCTCGTCGGCGCCGACAGCCGTGCGCGCTACACCGAGGCAACCGCGTCCGCACTCGCAGATGTCACGTGCCATCGCTGGGTGCTCGACTACGCCCTCGACGTCGGGGGGCAGGCGATTGCCGTCGAGGAGCGTGGGTTCCTCGTGCGGAGTGGCGAGGAGCTGGTGCGAGCGATCGGTGTGCTTCGCCGCGCAGGCGAGGTCGCCGCGACGCCAACGCTTGCCGAGCCCGAGCTGCGCGCCTTCGTCGAGCTGATCCCACAGCTCGCATGGGCGGCGGATGCGGCGGGCTGGATCCACTACTACAACCAGCGCTGGTACGACTTCACGGGCACGACGGCCAACGACATGGCCGGGTGGGGGTGGGTCGCCGTCCACGATCCGTACGACTTGCCTCGCATGCTCAAGATCTGGCGGGGCTCGCTCGAGAGCGGTCATCCGTGGGAGGACGAGTTTCGGCTGCGCAGCGCGGACGGCACGCTGCGATGGCACCTCTCGCGCGCGAACCCGGTCCGCGATGCGAGCGGCACGATCACCGCGTGGTTCGGAACCAACACCGATATCCACGATCAGAAGCTCGCCGCCGAGGAGTACTCGCGCCTCCTCGCCAGTGAGCAGCGACTACGTCGCGAGGCCGAGGCCTCCAGCCGCGCGAAGGACGAGTTTCTCGCGATGGTCTCGCACGAGCTACGCACACCGCTGCACGTGATCATCGGGTGGGTCGAGATGCTGCGTGGCGGCAACATGCCTCCGCAGAAGCGCGACGACGCGCTTGCCAAGATCGCGGCCAACGCGCACCTGCAAGCGAAGCTCGTCGAGGACATCCTCGATGTCTCGCGCATCATCACGGACAAGCTCACGCTCGATAGCGCCGTTCATCAGTTCGCCGACGTCGTGCATTCCGCGGTCGAGGCTGCGCGCCCGATCGCGGAGGCGAAGGGCGTCGCGCTCGAGATCCTCCGCGTCGCCGAGCGTCTCGCGGTCCGCGGCGATGCAGGACGGCTGCAACAAGTCACCGGCAACCTCCTGTCGAACGCCATCAAGTTCACGCCGGCCGGCGGAAAGGTCACCGTCACGCTCGACAGCGTCGACGATCTCGCGGTGTTCGTCGTCGAGGACACCGGTGTCGGGTTCGAGCAGAGCTTCGCCCTCCGCATGTTCGACCGCTTCCGCCAGGGCGACGGGAGCGCGACGCGAAAACACGAGGGCCTCGGGCTCGGCCTCGCGATCGTGCGCGAGCTCGTCCAGCGGCATGGCGGCACCGTCGACGCCGTGAGTGATGGTCCCGGTCGAGGTGCGCGGTTTCGTGTTTGCCTCCCGGTTGCCGGCGATGTCGAAGCGCGCCCCATCGCGTCGAAGGCGAACGATGCAGGCGTCGTGCAACTGACCGGTGTCCGCGTCCTGGTCGTCGACGACAACCCGGACGCGCGCGACATGCTCGGCGAGATGCTGCTCTCGTGCGGCGCCTCGGTCACGCTCGCGGCCGGTGTCCACGAGGCACTGCGCGCGTTCAAGCTCGGTCCTCCTGATGTCATCGTGTCGGACATCGGCATGCCGGAGCTCGATGGCTACTCGCTGGTCGAACGCATCCGCGCGCTCCCCGACGCACACGACCGAACGACACCGATCATCGCGCTCACCGCGTATGCGAGCCACAGCGACAACGAGCGCGCGATCGCCGCCGGTTTCGATGCCTACCTCGCGAAGCCGGCGGACCACACCGGGTTGTCCCGCATGATCGGGTCCCTTGCCACGAAGCGAGCGACCTGAGCTACTCGGTGCGCAGCCAGAGCCGGCGCTCGAGCTTTGGCAACGAGCTCGAGTCGACGCTCGCGCCGACCGAGCCGTTCGCGGCCGTCGAGACTTCCTGCTGCTGATCGCTGGACGAGCTGTAGAGCGAGGTGCCCCTCGAGGCGAGCGAGCTCGCACCGCCGCGCACGGCGACAACGGACGAATTCGTCGTCGTGAGGTCGTAGCCGACGACGCGACCCGACGTGCCGGTGGTGCTGCCGTACGTCGCGAGGTTGACGTCGGCCGAGTCGGTCGCGAGAAAGACCTCGTTGCCAACGACGAGGACCTGCGCGAACGCGCGCGATCCTGCGGAGAGATTCTCCTTGAACGCGAGCTGCGTCGACGACTCGTCGAGCGGGAAGGTGCCCGTCGCAGTGAGCGGGATCGAGATCAGCGACTGCGTGCCGGCCGCCCACGTGGCGAGCAGCGGATCCGCGTAGCCACCCGAGCCGAACACGGCGAACTGACGGTTGCCGTCGGAGTAGATCGCCGGCATCGCGCCAATCGGCTTCTTGTTCGTCGAGAACGAGAACAGCGGGGTCCCCGCGCCGGTGCGGCTCGCGCCGGTCGCCGCGTCGAGGCGCCATAAGTTGCCGAACAGATCGCCCATCACGACGTCGGTCAGGAAGCCCTGCCTCGTCAGGTCGACGCCGACAGCGCCGCCGGGAATGCCGGCGCTCGGTAGGGGCAAGGCGGTCGCATCGCTGCGCGGCGGCGACGGGAAGACGTAGCCGAACTTCCACTGGCGCACGCCGGTCTCGAGAGAGAGCGCGGTCGTGACCGTGGCCGTTCCGCCGGTGCCGCCGTTGTTCGTCTGCGCGATGACGAGGTTCATCGGCTTGCTGTTGACGAGCACCGGGCCCGCGGCGATCGCGAGGCCGGCACCGAGCTCGGTCGCCGTCGGTGCAGACGTCGGTGCCGTGTACTCCCAGACGACCGTCGGGTTCGCGGGGTCGGTGACGTCGAGCGCATAGACGGCGCCGGGCGCGCCGATCGTCACATCTGCGGAGCCGGTCTGGAACGTGAGGATCGTGCGGAAGCTGCGCTGCCCGGTGCCGCTGAAGTCACCGAACGCGTCGCTCACGCGCACCGAGCCGTCGACGCGCGCGAGGTTCTTGCGCACGAGCGGCAGCTGCGTCCGCGGCATGAACGCCCAGATCTCGGTGCCGAGGCTCGGACACACGTTCGACTCGGTCTCGGTCACGCCGCCGGTGCTCGCGCAGACCGCGTGCAGCATGCCGTCGGCCGCGCCGAAGTAGACGATCGAAGGGCGCGTCGAGAGACCCGCGAGCGGGCTCGCTGGAATCACCGCGACGGTCGAGCGATCGACGCCGCCGAGCCCGCCGGCGATCACCTTGCGCACGATCGTCTGCCACTGCGCCGCGCCGATGCCGACGATGGCGCTCGCAGGTGCGATCAAGGCGCCGATCGCGCTCGCGTTCGTGTCGTTCAGCTGCACGCGCGGCGGCTGCGTCGACACGCCGGTCGCAGCGTTCGGCACCTGCGTCACCGTGAACACGTGGCGGCACGAGCCGTCGAACGTGCTGCAGCCGCTGTTGTTCGCGGCGGGAATCTTGCCGGTCGCGCCGGCATCGAACAGCGCCGTGCCCGAGGAGAACGTCGACCCCGTCGAGCTGATGCTCGCGATCGTGCGCGCGCGCATGTGACCCTTGATGTACGGAAACGCGAACGTCGCGACGTCGCCGATCGTGCTGATGCTCGTCTTCGCACCGATCGGCAGCTCGAAGGTGCCTTGCACGATCGTGCTCGCGACGCCGATGTCGGCGACGATCGGCGTCGCGCGAGAGATCTCCAGCACGGGGCACGTGAAGCCGCCGCCGGCGAAGTTCGCGAGCGCGCGGTCGTAGTGCACGTGCGCGTTGCCCTGGACGTGGGCATTGTTGCAGACCATCGCGCCCCACAGATCCGCGTTGCCTTGCAGCTCGCAGTCCGCGGTCGGCGCGTACACGGCGAAGCTCGCGTCGACGCCGCCTTGCAGATCGACCGTGGTCGCCGCGGAGCCGCCGTAGAAGATCACGTTGCTCGGCTTCTGCGAGGTGTTCACGACCGCGCCCGACTTGAGGTCGAGCGCGCTCGAGAAGTAGATCTCGATCGGGCCGGTGCCCATCCGCAGCTGGCAGTTCGATGTCAGCGTCAGCGACGACATGATGTACTTGCCGGCGGAGAGCGTGAGGCTTCCGTTCTTGCAGCTGATCGTGCCGTACGCGAAGTTCGGCAACAGGACGCCGGCCGTGTTGTTGAACGCCTGGTTCGGCACGGCGGCCACGCCCAGCGCGGGGAACGTGACGTTCGGCAACGTCAGATTTGCCGCTTGCGCCGACCTGGTTCCGAAGATGTTGCCGTTACCGGTGATCACCGACGCCGGCACGCCGCCCGCGCCGACGTACACGTTGCCGCAGACGTTCGTCGAGTTGCTCTGGACGTGAATGTTGCCGGCACCGACGCCGTTCGATCCGATGTGCGCCGCGGCGCAGCTATTCGTCGCGGCATACGTGCCGACCGACGAGTCGTAGCTGTCCGTGCCGGCGTTGCCCTGGATATGGATCGTGTTGCGCGTGAAGATCGCGTGGTCGAAGCCGGGAATGCACGAGGCATCCGCCGGCCGCGGATCGACGGCGATCAGAGCGAGCACGGAGAGCGTGGCGCTAGTTCGCATTGTTGTTGCCTCCACAGCCGCCGAGCTGGGCCTGGTAACAGTTGCCGCCGCCGTTGAAGCGGACCATCTCGGCGACCTGCGTCTGGACGTCGGGGAACTTGATGCAGGTCGACACGATGAACACCTGGAGGTCGTTGTCACGCGTCAGGTCGTTCGCGATCGGCGCGGTCTCGTCATCGTTGTCGCGGAGCGTGATGCGGAAGTCCGCCACGCCGTCGCTGTCGATGTCGTGGTTGACGGTCTGCAACCAGGACGGCTCCGTCGTCATGCCGAGCGACGCGTTCCACAGCGGATAGTTGATCATCACCGCCGTCCGCGCCGCGACGATGCCCGCCTCCGCACAGTGCATCGACGAGATCGACGTGCGCGTGATCTCGGAGCCGCGGGTAGACTTCATCTGCATCGAGGCAAGCGCAGCAGCACCTGCCAGCAGCGCCGCGATGAGGATCATCGTCACCAACATCGCGCTTCCGCGCTCGCGTTCTCTCATCACGGCGACATCGATATCACCACGCGACGCGTCCTCAGAACATGTTCGCCCGGGTACCTAATCACCGTGCGTTCGCTACGTAGGGGTCCTTCCAGGTCAAAAGACGCGGGTAGCCGGTGGCGCCGGATTATCGGTCGCTTGCGATCAGTGCTGTCGTCGGGCACAGTGCCGCGACGACGATCCCATAGCTCAGGTGGATCAGAGCGGCGGTTTCCTAAACCGCAGGCCGCAGGTTCGAGCCCTGCTGGGATCACCGGTCAGTCGAACACGCGATCGAGCTGGTTCGGCGCGGGGCCTTCCTTCGCTGCACGCAGTCGCTCGTAGACGACGGCCGCAAGAATCGCTGCGAGTGGCACGAGGAGCACCTCGATGCCGAGGCGCACGTAGGCGTAGATCTGCAAGCGCGACTGCGTGTCCTCGTGATCGCCGCCGAACACCCACGGCAGCATCAGCTGCGAGACCGTCATGTAGAGGGCGAACACGAGGACGTAGTGCACGAGCACGACGGCGAGGATCTTGATCCAGTTGCCGCGCGCGAGCGCGAAGCCGCGTGCAATCGCCGAGAACGGCCCGCGCCGTTCGAGCGTGGCCGCGGGGATCGCGCTGATGAAGAAAGACCAGGCGACGATCCAGATCACGGCGAGGAGGACCAACCACGGGTACGTGGTGTCGGGGGACGCATAGGGACGATCGGGGTCGTATCGCACGATGCGGATCACGCTCGCGATGCCGGTGGTCGCGAGGCGGGTGACGAGCGCGATGACGACGAGCGCGGGGAGGCGGCGGAGTGCCACTGCGAGACCGCGCCAGATGCTCGCGCGCTCGTCACGCAATGTCGCGACGATGCAGACGGCGGCGGCGGCTGCGAAGACGGCGAGCGGAATGAAGCCGAGCCCCACGGCCTCGGGGTGGAGCATGGGGTGGAGCCTGAAGAGCGGCTCGTACAGGTAGTTGTGGAGGGCGTCCTTGACCGCGCTGATCTCGTGGAGCGCGTACCAGCCGACGATCGGGAGGTAGCAGACGACGGTCAGGAGAAAGAACCGCGGCAGGTTCCGGCCCCACAGCCGAAACGTCGTCGCGAGCACGTTGCCGACGGTCATCTCGGTATCTTGCGCGATCCCGCTACCCCACGAAACACCGTCGTGGCGGCCGATTCGGCCGACTCATGTAGGCATGACCGAGCCACGGAAAGACTCCCAAGTCCTGTTTGCGACGGATGGAGTCCAGCTCGTCCGCCACGCCGATGGCTCCCGCGAGCTACGGCTCTCGAACCAGGCGCTCGAGAACCTCGAGAACGCGTTCGATGCGATCGTCACGGCGATCTGGCTCGCACCCGAGAGGCACTAGCGCTCCAATTTAGGACGCACCTGGTGTGCGAGTGCTGTCAGGTGGAGCTCGAGGCCGAGCTCGAAGGTCTCGTCGAGATAGCGCGGCTCGAGCCACTTGCCGACGGCGGCCACGCGCGTGAAGCGCTTGCGGAGCGCGGCGGCGTCGGGCGGCGATGCGATCTCGTTGAGCGCGAAGCCGCTGCAGTACGAGCTGACAAGGCGATAGAACCGCGCGGCGATCCGATCTTCGATGCCGTGCTCGCGCGCGAGCTCGAACAGCTGCTCCATGAACGTGTACGTGCGCTCGCTCGCGAACCGTCGCGTCGCGAGCAACGAGAAGGCCCGCGGATGTTCGTGCGCGATCCGGCGGTAGGCATGCGCGACGCCGCGCAGGATCGCGATCCAGTCGGCCTCGCGCGCGAGCGCGGCGATCAGCGGCTCGGTCAGGTGATCGACGACGGCCTCGAGCAACGCGTCCTTGCTCGGGTAGTACCAGTAGATCGCCATCGCTTCGCAGCCGAGCGCGCGGCCGAGCTTGCGTGTGCTGAAGTCCTCGAGCCCCTCGCGATCGATCAAACGCAGCGCGGCCGTACAGATCGCGGCATGCGAGAGGCCGGGCGGCGGGGCGCGCTTGGGCCTCGTCATCGGCCGATGCGGACGAGCTGGCCCGGCCGCGCGCCGGTCAGCTCGCCGCCCTCCGCGATCGGCACGCCACCGACGAGCGTCGCGACATACCCTTCGGCGCGCTGCACGAGCCGCCGACCGCCCGCGGGAAGATCGCGCTGCATCACGGGACGCGGCAGCGCGAGCCGCGACATGTCGACGACGTTGATGTCGGCGCGCATGCCAACCTCGAGCGTTCCGCGATCGCGCAGACCGATGAACCGCGCGGTGTCGTGCGCCTGCAGCTGCACGACGCGCGAGAGCGGGATGCCGTTCGCGCGATCGCGCGCCCAGTGCGTGAGCAGAAACGTCGGCATGCTCGCGTCGCAGACGGTGCCGACGTGCGCGCCACCGTCGCCGAGGCCGACCAGCGCGCGTGGATGCACGAGCATCTCGCGAACGGCGTCCAAGTTCATGCCCGTGTAGTTGTAGACGGGGAAGTAGAGCAGGGCCTTGCCGTCGTCCTCGAGCAGCGCGTCGTAGATCCGCGCGAGCACCGGCACACCGGCGCGGCTCGCTTCGGCGGCGAGGCAGTCGAGCAGCTTCGGCTCGTAGTCGGGACGCGCGGCGGTGCGGAACAGCCGCATCGCGACCATCGAGAGGTTCGCGAGGAAGAAGTCGGCGAGCGGTGGGATTGGCGTGCCGTCACCGGTGACCTTCTCCGAGCTCTCGCCGAGCATGCGTGCACGAACCTCCGGATCGCGCATCCGCGCGACGCGCTCGGCGAGCGGCAGCTGCGCGATCGCCTTGTACGACGGGAAGCCCATGAACGGATGGAACGTTGCCTCGAGGCCGAGCAACACGCCGATGCCACGCGCGGCGACCTGACAGCGCACGTCGAGGCCGCGCGCCACCGCCGCGTCGACGCGCGCGAAGATCCGCCGCCACTGATCCGGGGCGTGATCGCGCTGCATCGTCGAGATCGAGAGCGGCCGTCCGCCGCTCGCCGCCACCATCGCCTCGAGCAGGTCCATCTCGGGCTCGAAGCGCTCCGGCCCGCGCATCATGTCGAAGTCGGAGACCGCCTGCAGCACGCCGTGACCGAGGCCGTCGAACGCGGACGCGATGCCGGCGAGCTCGCGCGCATCGACCTCGGATGCCGGCGTGGCCGCGCCGCGCGCGGTGCGGTGGTTGTCGCTGCGGCCGGTCGAGAAGCCGGCGGCGCCGGCTCGCAACGCATCACCGAGCAGCGCGCGCATCGCGGCGATGTCGTCGTCGGTCGCGCGCTCGGATGCGATCGCGCGCGCGCCCATCACGTACATGCGCAGCGGGTCGTGCGGCACCTGCACGAGCATGTCGATCGCGTGCGGCATCGCCGCGATCGCGTCCATGTAGTCCGCGAACGACTCCCAGCCCCACGGGATACCCTCGGCGAGCGCGGACCCTGGAATGTCCTCGACGCCCTCCATCAGCTCGACGAGCGCGGCCTCGGCGCCGGGGCGCACCGGCGCGAAGCCGACGCCACAATTGCCCATCACGCACGTGGTCACGCCGTGCAGCACGGACGGCGTCAGCTCCTCGTCCCACGTGACCTGGCCGTCGTAGTGCGTGTGCAGATCGACGAAGCCGGGCATCACGTGCGCGCCGCGAGCATCGATGGTTCGGCGTGCCGCGCCCGCCGAACCGATCGCCGCGATCCGCCCGTCCTCGATCGCGATGTCACCCGTGAACGCCGGGCGGCCGGTGCCGTCGACGATCGTGCCGCCGAGGATCGCGAGGTCGAACATCTCGCACCTTTACACTGTAAAGGACCGGCGCCGCAAGCGTCAGATCGTGCGCGTGACCTTCGAGAGGTGCGCGGGCGCATCGGCGTCGAGGCCGCGTGCGTGGGCGAGCGACGTCAGCGCGAGATAGAACGACTGAACGTGGCAGAGCGGCGCAAGCACGGCGGGCGCATCGGTCGTCGGTTGCATGATCGCGGCGCCGAGTTGCGCGAGGTACGCGAGGGCTTCGTCGACAGACGCGCGCGTGCGATCGTCCTGCGCGACCGCGATCACGGGGAAGCCTTGCTCGACGAGCGCGATCGGGCCGTGGCGGAGCTCGGCGGTCGAGAACGCCTCGGCGTGGAGGCGGCAGGTCTCCTTGAGCTTGAGCGCGATCTCGAGCGCGGCCGAGAGACCGACGCCGCGTCCGACGACGTAGAGGTTGCGCGCGGCGGCGAGGTGACCGAGCGACCACGGCTTGGTCGCGGCGTCGGCGAGCGCGTCGGGTGCGTGTGCGACGGCGGCATGGAGTGCGGGGTCGTCGGTCCAGCGCGCGGCGAGCTGGAGGAACGCGAGGCAGGAGAGGAGGAAGGACTTCGTCGCGGCGACGGACTTCTCTTCGCCGGCGCACAACGGCAACGCGACATCGCATGCGGCCGCGAGCGGTGAGGCGGTGTCGTTGAGCATGCCGACGACGATCGCGCCGGCGTCGCGGGCGGCAGCCGTGAGCTGCACGAGGTCGGGAGACTTGCCGCTCTGCGAGACCGCGACAAACAGGGCGCCCTCGAGGTTCGGCGCGCGGCCGTAGGTGGAGACGATGCTCGGACCGACGGAGGCGACGGCGCAGCCGACAGTGGTCTCGAGGAGGTACTTGCCGTAGGTCGCCGCGTGGTCGGAGCTGCCGCGGGCGCAGGTGACGACAAATGCCGGTGGCCGCTGGCGAAGCCGGCCGACGATATCGTCAAGGGCGGGGCCGAGTGTGGCGATCTGCCGGGCTGCACCGGCCGCTGCTTCGGATGCTTCACTCGCGAGCGTCACGTGAAAAGCTTTGCATACTACCGAGGTGGGTACGACGTTGGTGGTCTCGCCGCATCTCGACGATGCGGTGCTCTCGGTCGGCGGATCGATCGCCGCGTGGACCGCCGCGGGCGAGCGCGTGGTGATCGCCACCGTGTACACCGACGGGCCGCCACTCGACGAGGTGTCGCCGGCGATGCGCAAGTGGGCCGACTATCCGGCGCGTCGCGCGGAGGACGCGGGTGCGTGCGCGGCGGTCGGCGCGGAGGTGCGCTGGCTCGGCCAGATCGAGCGCGCATTTCGCCGGCCGTTTCTCACCGGGCTCACGTACTTCACGACGCCCGCGGATCGCAGTGGGTTCGCGACGCTGGCGACGGTCACGAGCGCGCTCGATGCGCTCGTGGACCTCGACCCCGCGCGCATCGTGGTGCCGCTCGGGATCGGCAATCACGTCGATCACGTCGAGGCGTTGATCGCCGCGACCGATTGGGCGATCGCGCGCGGCTGGGGCGATCGGCTGTGGTTCTACGAAGATTTTTACGCGCTGTCGGGGACGATGCGCGCGCGACACCCGGTCGCGCAGCGACAGCGCTTTCGCACGTGGCGATCACCACTGCTGCGTGCGCGACGGCTCGCCGTGATCCTGCGCTCGATCGCGCTCGCGCGACGTGGCCCCGACGTGGATTCGTTCCTCGCGCCCGCGCTCCAGGGTGCGCGATGGAGCGTCGTACGCTCGCCGATCGACGAGGATGCGAAGCTCTCCGCGATCGCACGGTATCCCTCGCAAGCCATCGCGTTCGGGGGGATGGCCGGCATCGCACGCGCGATGCGCGCATATCACGCACTGTGGGGCGGCGCCGAGCCTCTCTGGCGTGCTGGTGCTCGCGTTGCATGACCACGTGACATGAAGACTCTCCCGCTCTTGCTGCTCTGCGCATGCAGCGGATCGGAAATGCTCGCAGAGCCCGCCGAAGGGTGGATCGAGCTGCGACCCGGCACGGTCATCGATGGCGACGCGGCCCCGGGCGAGATCGTGATCTCGACGGACGGCGACGGCTCCGTACGCCGCGTCGCGGCCGATGGCAGCCTCGAGCCCGCGACGCTGTTCGACGCGTTCGCATCGGCGCGCTTCACGAAGACGTTCACCGTCGATGGCATCGAGCTCGACGAGCGCGTGACCGCGAAGCTCGACGTCGACGTCGGCGCGGTGGTAACGCTCGCACCGACGATCGAGATCGCGTTCGAGCTCGACGATCGCGGCCTGGTCTCGCTCGACGCCAACATGCGCGGCACCCTCGACACCGAGCTCGACTCGTTGCTCGAGCTCCAGCGCGGTGGTGGCTGGGACGGCGTGAAGACGATCGCGTCGAAGCCGCGGCGCCTGCGCTCCGAGATCGACGGCGTGCCGATCATCCTCGTCACGCGGGTCGTGACCGACGTGGCGGTGTACGGCGGTGGCCCCGTCGCCGCGCGGCTCGGCGCGAACGCGATCGCGCACGTCGACCTCGATGCGCAGGCCCACTACGATCGCTTCGCCGGCTGGACCGCGCTCGACAGCTCGAGCCGCAACGTCGTCGTGCGCACGTTCGGCGCGCTCGCAGCCAACGGCGCGCGCACGCACGTCGATGCCGTGATCACGCAGCGGCTCGAGGTCGCGCTCTTCGATCGCCCGCTCGCATACATCGAGCTGCGTGCGACGAGCAGCGCCGAGGCTGCGGACTGCCTCGCGCTCGGCGAGGGCAGCATCGGCGCGGGTATCGGTGTCAACGGCAGTGCGCTCTACCCCGATGTTCTACTGCGCGACACGCCGCTGTTTCGCCAGGTTCACCCGAACCTCAGCGAGACGCAGTGTCAGTGACACACGCGTGGCGGCGCGCCGGCGTGGTCTGCGCGAGCGCAAGCGTGCGC
This sequence comes from Myxococcota bacterium, assembly GCA_030857175.1. Classification (GTDB taxonomy): domain Bacteria; phylum Myxococcota_A; class Polyangia; order Haliangiales; family Haliangiaceae; genus JABFXX01. The sequence goes on from JALZOJ010000002.1 coordinate 370,421, forward strand.
GCCGCGAGGGCAGGGGCTGCGTTCCACAGCGCGAGCATCGGCGCGTCGAGCAAGCTGCCGAGCGGCGCACCCGCGTAGTCACCGACGTGCACGACACCGTCGGGATCGATCGCCGCCTGTTCCCACGGTAGCCGGCACGGCCGCAGCGTGAAGCGGTTCGCGAAGTCATCGGCGTCGCGAAATACGGCCGCCGTCGGGTTCTCGCAGACGCAGCCCGCGGGTGGCTGCAGATGATCGACGAGCACGAGCCGGCCGGCGCACACATCGCGCAGCGCGGCCATGGCGGCGCCGACCTCGGGTGCATCGGCTGCGAGCAGGTCTCGACGCGCGAACGGTGTCGCCGGATAGGTCTCCTCGACCTTGAGCCAGTCGACGCCGAGCTCGAGGCAGAGCTTGCCGAGCATCGGCAGCTCGCTGACGTTCGACGCACCGACGACGGTCGAGACGCCGACGCGGAGGCCACGCTCGCGGAGCTTCACCGCCGCGCGCAGGTTCGCGACGACCTTGTCGAGCCTGCCGAGCACGCGGATCATGTCGTTCGTCTGCGGCGTCGCGCCGTCGAGCGAGATCATCAGCGACGTGAGACCGAGGCCGACGAGCTCGTCGAGCCGCGCCGCATCGAGCGCCATGCCGTTCGAGACGAGGTGGACGTCGGTCTTCTTGCCCGCACGTGCGCGCTCGATCCGTCGCAACACGTCGGAGAAGATCGGCGCGGTCACCGACTCGCCGCCGTGCGTGAAGGCGAAGTACTCGGCGTGGGCGAACGTCTCGTGCAGTGCATCGAGGAGCCACGGTTGCAGCGTGCGCGCTCGCCCCGACTGCGTCTTCGCCGGCGCGCCGGTGATGCAGTGCACGCAGCGCAGGTTGCATGCCTCGGTGACGGTCAGATACACGCGCGTCGGATACGCCGGGCACTCGACATGGCCGGCCACGAAGCCCTCCGCTGCGAGCATCGCGTTGTGCGCGCACAGCTCGAGGTCGATGTCCTCACGCCGATCGATCACCGCGATACCGTGCGCCGCATAGAGCACGCGACCGTCGAGTAGCGGCGCACCGGCGCCGCGGTGAATGACGATGTCGATCGCGGCGTGACCGAGACGCCGGCGTAGGAGGAGCGTGTCGGCGTCGAGCGCGACCACGTGCTCGTCGCCGCGACGCAAGACCTCGTGCTCGCGCCGGAGTGCGAGCAACGCGCGCATCATCTCGAGCGTCTCGCGATCCCACGCGGACTCGTCCCACGGCATCTGCTGCCGATCGGGCCACGCGTCCTCGAACTCGCGCTTCAGCGCCGACGGGTCGGAGGACAGGCCGATCTCGTCACCGTAGTAGAACATCGGCACGCGTGCGCCGAGCGCGACGAGTGCGAGTGCGAGCCGCGCACGCGCGCCATCCTGCGTGACCGTCTTGATGCGCGGCTGATCGTGCGTGCTCGTGAAGCCGAGCGCGTACGGGCTCGCGGCGCCGCGCCAGCGCTGTGCCTGCGCGACCTCGGTCAGCGCGTGACCGCCCTTGACCCAGTCGACGATCGCCTCGCGATGTGCGAAGTCCGTCGCTGCATCGAGGACGCCCGGCGCGAACCGATCGAGACACTGCGGGACGACCTCGCCGAACACGATCGCCTGCGGATTCGCAGCTCGCACCGCCGTGCGAATCTTCGCGAGCAGTGGCCGCGGCAGGTCCGCCGCCGCATCGACGCGTAGCCCATCGGCGCCGCGCTTCGCCCAGGTCGCGAACCAGCCGACGATCAGCTCCTGCACCTCGGGCTCGTCGACGGCGAGCAGCGGCTCTTCCCACTGGCCCTTCTGGTAGTGCTGGTAGCCGGGGTCGTAGCCGTCGAAGAACGGCCAGCGCTGCGTCTGGAACCATCGCCAGTACGGCGACTCCGGCCCGCGCGCACGCACGTCCTCGAACGGCGCGAAGTCGCGGTGCACGTGCGTCGAAGCGATGTCGACGATCACGCGCATGCTCTTGCCGTGCGCAGCCTCGAGCAAGCGCGCGAACGCGGCCTCGCCGCCGAGCTCGCTCGCGATCGCGCTTGGATCGATCGCGTCGTAGCGATGCGGCGAGGGGCTCTCGCAGATCGGCGTCAGGTGCAGCGCCGTGACGCCGAGGTCGTGCAGGTACGGCAGTGCCGCCGTGACGCCGTCGAGGTCGCCGCCCGCGCGGGTCTCGCGCGACCACGCCGAAGGATCGCGCCATGCTCCATCGGCGCGCCGGAATCGATCGACGAAGATCGTGTAGACCACGGCATCGCGCCACCACGCCGGCAGCGGCGCCGCGTGCTCGCGCAACGTCGCACGCATCGCCGCGCCCTCGATCACTCGTTCGCGGATCGCGAACGTGTACTCGATCGTCTTCGTCGTGCCCGCGAGCTCGCGCTCGAACCAGAGGTGCGTCGCATCACCGCCGACGACGCGCATCGGCAGGGTCTCGTCATCGAGCCGCACGGCGAGCTTCTCGCCCGCACCGCGCCGCAGCGCCGCGCGGATCGTCACGCGGCCATCCTCGTGCACCGTGAGCCACGGCGCAGCCGGTGCGTGCAGCACGGGCTCGGCCGTTCCACCGACGACGAGCACGCCGTTCTCGCCGCTCGTGCGCCACGCCGGATCCAGTGCCCACGCACCCGACGCGTCGCGCAGCTTCATCGGATACACGCCGGGCCCCACGCGCAGCTGCGCCTGCCACGCACCAGATGCGCGCTCCATCTCGATCGGTTGCTGCCAGCACGGCAGCTCGCCGACGAGCGACAGCGTGCCGGCCCCAGCGCGCGTCGACACCGTCACCAGCGCCGCGCCCTCGTCGAGGACGCGGATCATCACCGACCTGCCAGGATCCGCTCGACCGTGCGCTTCGGCGTACCGTCGGGCGGCCGCACGTACGTGACATGGCCGTGGTCGTCACTCGACGCGGTCCAGTGCTTGTTCGTCGCGACCGCACGCTCGCGGAAGCCCGCCGCGACATCGGCCCTGTGGCGCGAGGTGTAGACCTCGATGCCGCTCACCTGCTCGACGACGCGATCCATGCGCGCCTTGTCGCGCACGCGATTCGGATGCGCGACGACATCCAGCGCGCCGTCACCGCGAATGCACTCGATCGCTTCCTCGGGTGTCCACCCGAACAGCTCGCGATCGGCTTCCCAGAACCGCACGTGATAGCGAATGAATTCCTCGTACACGCCGCGATTGCGATCGAACACGAGGTTCAAGAAGTCTTGCAGCTGCGGAAACTCGGTGCCGCGCAGCTCCGCGAGCGCGTTGTCCGGATCCAGGTAGTAGCGATGCTCGACGGGCAAGCTCGTCAGCCACTCGAGGCACAGCTCGCGCCACTTGCGGCTCACGCGCACCGCGCGAGCGCCGAGCGCGGTCTCGCCGAGCGAACCGTCGAGCGCACGGCCCGGCGGAAAATACGCGAGGATGTGAATCTGCTCGGCGCGGGGCGTGCCGAAATGGATGAACGACGTGACCTCCATCGCGGGGACGAGCGTCACGTCGAGTTGCTTTGCAGCCTCGGCCGCGCGTGGCACGGCGGCGAACGTGTCGTGGTCCGAGACCGCGATCACCTTCATACCGAGGCCGGCACGAAACGCGACGTATTCCTCGGCCTCCGCGCGACCGTCCGACAGCTTCGTGTGCCCGTGCAGATCGGTCGGAATCGTTTCCACGCTTCCGATCGCGACATCGCCCGCCCGCTCGAGCACCTTGGTCATTGCGGATTCGCCTGCTTCTCCACGCGATAGTTGCCGCCGCCGTTGTTGTCCCAGAACTCGTAGCTCTTCGCGCCGTTCACGATGCCGTGGCGATACACGACCGCGAACTCGAAGCGCGTGGCGCCATCGGCCGGGAGGTCGACATCGATCTGCCAGCGCTCGCGCCCGTCGGCGAACGGGAAGTCTTCGCTCCAGTAGAACTTGTTCTTGTCGCCCTGGTTGCCGCTGCCGAGGCGCACCACCGTCTGCCAGCCGTCCTTCGACCCGATCAGCTCGAGCTGCTTGTCGAAGTCGAGGTCCGAGGCCTGCACCGAGATCTTGCCGGTGATCTTCGAGTTGGTGACCGCGATCGTGTTCAGCCATGGCTCGACGCGCACGATGTTGTAGTCGGGCCCCGCGTTGACGACGTGAAACTCGCCTTGGTTGTCGTCGAAGAACGTGCCGCCCTTACCGTCCTGGTACCAGGCGTCGAAGATGATCGTGCTCTTCCATGCCGGCGTGGAGATCGTGACGTTCCACTCTTCGTCGCCGTTCGCGTACGTGTGCGAATACGAGCCGACCGCCGTGCGATCCGTCAGATCGTTCGGCGAGCGATACACGACGCCGACCTTCTTCCAGTCGAGGTCGACGTTCTGCTGCGGCTTGACGCGCACCTTGAGGTGAACCGCGACCCCGCCGCAACCAAACCGCGTGTTGTTGTTCGAGCAGTTGTGGGACCACGAGCCGGTGAAGCTCACCATGCTGGTGTCGCGCTTGCCCTCGAACTGCGCCCAGTCGGCCTGGTCCGATTCGCTGGTCGTTGCCGGGCCCTCGGCACACGCCTGGGTCATCGGAAGCGTCATCAGGACGGACCCGCCGAGCATGGCGCCCTCGATCAGGCGGCTTTTGCGGAGGCGGGCGAGTGCGGCGTCGAAGAGCGACGAGGTCGGTTCGGACATGGATGCGCGGTGGAGGAGCAACGCATATGCCGCGCTAGGTCCGCGGAACGACTGCGCGCACCCGCGGTCACGTTGCGAACGTCGACAACGATCTCGCTACGATGGCAGCACCGGTTGCCACCAAGCGGCGCTCACGCCTTCTTCGGAGGGAACTGATAGCGGCCCTCGATGATCGACTTCTCGAGCTCGGGCAGGAGCTCGGCGCGCGCGCGAACGATCGAGCGCTCGAGGTCCGCCTTGCGCGCGTAGATCATGCCGGCACCGGCGCCCGCGAGCAGGAAGATGATGATGAACGGGCCCGGGCCAGAGAAGAAGCCGGGCTCCTCGACCTCGACGACATCGGCCGTCGGATCGTAGTTCGGATCATCGGGCTTCGGCTCGGCCGGCTTCGTCGCCATGAGGACCGACAGCACGAGGCCGCCGACCACGGCCATCATGCCGAGCTTCGCCTTCGTCATGTGAGCGTTGAAGCCCTGGATCACACCCTTCGCGATGCCATCGAACGTCGGGCGCGTGGTCTGGATGACGATGTTCGGGTCGCGCATGCCGATCTGCGCGATCGTGTTGAACGTCGAGGCGAGCGGCTCGAAGAACGTGCCCGGCAGCGACTTGCAGACCGCCTCCGCCTTGTTCGGGTTCGTGCGGAGCAGATTCGTCAGCATGAGCTTCGCGCCCGGATAGCTCAGGTTCGTGGCCATCGCTTTCAGGAGCGCGAGCACGACCACGGCAAGACCCGCCAGCGCGATGCCGTAGCTGAGGAGTGCTTTCACTACGAGAAGCTTACTTCAAGTAGTACGGCGTCGCGACCGCGCTTCTGCACTGCCAGTTGAAGCTGCGCATGTGCGGCGAGCTCGCTTTTGACTTGAGCCCGGCGAGCATCGAGGTCGCGGCCGACTGCAGCGATGCATCCGTGCGTCCGCCGTGGTGCCATGCCATGGCAACGACGTAGGCCGGCTCGCCCCAGTGCTCGTCGTACGGATCGACGTCGTCGGCGACCGAGCCGATGCCCATCCAGTAGTACGGCTTGCCCGTCGAGTCGCGACCGTCGCGCGCGATGATCTTGCCGAGCTTGACGATGGCCGACTTCGCGTTCGTCGCGCGCGTGCCGCCGCGGTCGGTCGCGTAGGCATCGAGGCCGTCGGCGAGGATCGCGCTCATCCACGGGCTGCAGCCCCACGTCCCGGCAAAGTCTTCGCCGGCGGACGTGTCGGTGTGTCCGAAGCAGCGCGCGCCGAGATCGGTCCACGTCGCCGGATACGTCTGCTGCATCGAGAGGTAGGCGTCGACAGCCGCATCCGACTTGCCATCGAAGTACGCGCCGAGATCGTCGGTCACGATGCGCGCCCAGACGTAGCCGAGGAGCGCGAAGCCGGCGTGGCGCTCGGTCCAGAAGTCGCTGCCACCGGCGTAGCCGGGCGACGTCCACAGCGCGGCGATGCGCTGCCCGACGTCCTCCGCGGATTCGCGGAATCGATCGTCGCCGGTCATCAGGTAGTGCAGCGCGAGGCCTTGCGTGTAGTGGTACTTGAGATCGTCGGCCGCGCTCGGGACGCCGATCCTCGTCGAGGCATCGGTTCCCGTGAGCCCGTTGCGATAGATCGCTGCCTCGCGATACGCGGACTCGAGCGTGAGCTGATCGCCGCGGCGCGCGTGGCCGCGATACATGAGCGTGGCACGATCGTAGAGCCACACGTCCTTGGCGCTCTGCTGCGAGATGAACTGCGTCACCCCGTGGTTCTGGTAGTCACACACGTTGTCGAACGCGTCGAGGTTCGTGCCCTCGACCGATGCCTCGGTGACCTGCGGCCCGGTGACACCGCTCGCCGCCAGCCACGCGGCCGGCAAGCGCGCCCAGACGTTCGGGCCGCTATCGCTCGCGAGCGTCGTCGAGACCGCGACCATCGAGAGCGCGGTCGTCGTCGGCGTCTCGTTCGCGCGCACGGTCAGCACCTTGCCGATGGAGACCGGCACGTCGACCTGGATCTGCACGGAGCGAATGCTGCCGTCGGGATGCGTCGCGAGCTCGCGGCGTGCGGCGCGCAGCTCGCTGCTGCCATCGAGCACGCGGACGTTGTCGGGATCGAGGAGCTGGCCTTTTGCGAACGGCACCGCGAAGTTCACGCGCTGCGTGCCGCTGATGCCGGTGCGCGGCTGCAGCGTGACGTTGACCGTCATGCCGGTGCCCGTCGGCGGCGGAGGAAGTGGCGGTGGCGGCGGCGGTGGCTCGGTCGTCGTGGTCGTCTCGATCACGAGCTGTGGCCTCTCCGACGCTTCACGCGAGTGATACGTCGATCCGTCGCCGCTGCCTCCGGAGAGCACGAAGTCGTACGAGCCGTTCGCGGTGACCGCGGACGTCACGCTGTATTCGATCCACGTGCCCGACGCGGCGGTCGTGATGTCGCCGAACGCGCTGCCGGTCGGTGCGGGCTTGGTGTTCCAGTTGACGCTGGTCTCACTCCAAGCGCTCGACGTGCGGTACAGGGCCGCCGCGTCGCTGCTCGGGTCGGAGACGAACAGACGCACGCGTGCGCGCGTCACGGTCCCGCTGATGCCGGAGACATTGAACCGGATCAGGCTCTGCGTCGCCGGCAGGGCGTCCACCACGATGCGGGTGTTACTCGCGTAGTTCGTGGTCGGGTAGGTCGAGACGACCTTGGCGTCGGCCGCCGGCGTGAAGGTGAAGGTGGCGGCCTCGCCGCGTTCCGCTGCGGCGAAGGTCATCAGAAGACCGCCGACGAGCATGAGCTTGGTGCGTCGCATGAGCGCTCATGTAGCGATCCTTCGCGGTCGAAGGGGAACCAAAATACTCAATGCATGTGGGCACATGACGCATCCGATCGATTCGCAGAGCGGATTCTCCCCACGATCTTCACTCCGTCGTCCGCGCTTTCGTCATCGTGACTACGAACGCACACGCAAAAGAGCACCCATTTATTTGGCGTATGATCTGTCGGTGCGGCTCTTACTTACCGTGGTGATTATCGCGCTGACTGCGCCGTTGGCTCATGCCGACACACCGCGCGATGCCATGGAGGACTACCTCGCCGGCGAGATCAACGGCGGTTGGATCCTCACCGGCATGGGCGTCGGCGGGCTCATCACCGGCGGCGTCTTGATCGCCGGCGATGGTGATCGCGCGCAGGGCGCGTCGTACGTGACGTTCGGATTCGGCGCCGCGCACCTGATCGCGGGCGTCTACGTGAACGTGGCATCGCGCGTACGCCGCCGCGTCTACCGCATCGCGATCAACAAGGCGCCGCAGGTCTGGGTCGAAGTAGAGAGCCAGCGTATGAAGGGCGTATCGACACAGCTCCTCGTGCTCAAGATCGTCGAGGTCGTGCTGATCGCGGGCGGCGGCACGATGGCTTATCTCGGCAACACCAAGGAGCGGCCGCAGCTCGAAGGTGCGGGCTACGCGCTCGCAGCCGAAGCGGCGGCGACGCTGTTGTTCGACATCGTCGCGTCGCGCCGCGCAAGTCGCTATCGCGCGCGCCTCAGCCAGAGCTCGATGCTGACGCTGGATGCCGCGGGTCAGCCCGTGTTGCTCGGGGGGTTGACCCTACAGTTCTGAATCGCACGGTGTAACGTCCGTTGCATCGCAGCACGCTCGTGCCAGCAAACAACCGGGCGAGGTCGCCCCCAACGGGCGCATTCGCCCCCGCGCCCCGCGGCCCCATCGCCCGCACCGCGGAGTTCGCGACGGCACGCATCGTGCGTGGGGCGGGGGTATGGAAGATTCGCCCGACGCGACCGAGCCCGACACGACTGAGCCCGACACGACCAAGCCCGACACAACCGAGCCCGACACGACCGAGCCCGCGGAGCGCCAGATCAACAGTGTTGATGCGACCGCTCATCAACCGATCGTCGCCCGCGTCATGGCACGCAAGAGTGAGCTCGAGGCGTTGCTCGCTGCGATCCCGGAGTCCGACCTGAAAGAGCGAGGCGACATCGACCTTGCGCTGTCGACGATCACCGAGCTGATGACGGGTGACCTGGAACATGTGCCGGCGGTCGTCGCCGTTGACATGAACCGGTGGCTCGAGCGCAACAAGCACCTCGGTGAACGCGTAAAGGCGCAGGCCACGAGCGAAGTTTGATGGGAAGCGACTGCGCCGATTGCGCGCACGAACGCCAACGCAGTGCGCGGTTCCATTCCGAGCTCCTCGCGATCGTGGGTCACGATCTACGGGCGCCGCTCGAAGCAATCATGATGGTCACCGAGATGCTCGCGTTGGCAACCACCGACCCGTCGGCGGGCTCTGCCGTGACGCGCATCGCATCGTTCACGAGGCGCATGACTCGCATGGTCGAGCAGGTGATGGACCTGACGCGGACGCGCATCGGTGGCGGCATTCCTCTCGCCCTCCGGGATGTGCGGCTCGGCGCGCTCGCCAAGACTGTGGTCAAAGAGCTCGCGCTCGCGCATCCGCAGAGTCGTTTCGAGCTCGAAGTCGTCGATGACGTCCACGGCGCATGGGACCACGAGCGACTCGCTCAGGTGCTCGCAGCGGTCCTCGGCAATGCCGTGCAGCACGGGCTGCGCGACGGCGTGGTCACGATCTCGGTGGCGGCCTCCAGCAGCGGTGCCGCGATCACGGTCACGAACGACCTTCGTGACGAACCGATCCCTCCCGACGCTCTCGAGACCTTGTTCGCGGCGTATCACCGCGGGTGGGATCAGAAGCACGCCGGACCCGGTCTCGGTCTCGACCTCTACATCGCGCAGGAAATCATCCACGCCCACGGCGGCAGCATCAGCGCCGAGTCCTCACGCGACGGCACGACCATTCGAATCGTTCTCCCCGAGAAGCGCGAGCAGCCTCGTGGATGAGCTCGGCGATCGCTACGCGCTCGGTGCCGTGCTCGGGACCGGCGGCATGGGCACGGTGTACAGCGCGACGCAGCGCTCGCTCGGCCGCAAGGTGGCGATCAAGTTTCCTCACGCGCACCTCGTCGGGAATCCGGTGGTCGTCCGGCGGTTTCATGCCGAGGCGCTCGCCGGCGGTCGGCTCGACCATCGCAACATTGCGCGTGTGATCGAGTACGGTGACCGCGACGGTGTCTCGTACCTCGTCATGGAGCATGTCGAGGGAACCGGGCTGGACAGGCTCGTCGCCGAGCAAGGACCGCTGGAGGTGCGCCGTGTCGTCGACCTGTGTGGTCAGGTGCTCGCCGGGCTCGATGCCGTTCACCGTGCCGGCATCGTGCACGCAGACATCAAGAGCGCGAATGTGCTCGTCGAGTCGCGAGCCGACGGCACGCAGATCGCGCGCCTGATCGACTTTGGCCTCGCGCGCTTCAGCAACGAGCCGTCGTTGGACGACGACCGCGTGTTGTCGGGTACGCCTGAATACGTCGCGCCGGAGCTGATCGAGACCGGTTCTCCGATGGTCACCTCGGACATCTATGCGGTGGGCGTCGTGATGTACGAGCTACTCACGGGCTCGACGCCGTTCGGCGGCGGCACGAGCGACGAGATCCTGCGGCGTCAGATCGACGATGCCGTCGTGCCCCCGTCGCTACGAGCTCCCGAACGGGACATTCCCATCGAGATCGAGGCGGTCGTCATGCGCGCGCTGGCGAAGGATCCGCGTGCACGGTTCCCGACCGCAGCGAGCTTTGCCGAAGCACTGCGCATCAAGTGGCGGACCGCGATGCCGCGGTTGGCGCGCGGCACCGAGCCGGCCGCGTTCTCGACCCAGACCACGCGCACCAGCGAGCCACTCGCGCAAACAGCCGAGGTCGCGGACAACCGGCTGATCGTCGCCAAAGCACTCGTCGGAGGCGACACCGACACGATCATCACCGCCTACCTCGATCTCGTGCGTGCGCTCGTCGATGACTGCAAGCTCGCGACCGCCGTCGACGAGCTCACGTACGGGCTCGCATTCCTTCGCACCGAGCTGTCGCCAAGCGAGCCGCCGCCGGCCATCTGGCGCCTGCAGCTGTGCCTCGCGGCGCTGTATTCGGGGATCGGCGATAAGGCGCGTGCGCGCGAGGCGGCCGGCGTCGGTCGCGACGATGCGACGCGCGCCAGCTGTACGCTCGGTCAGATTCGCGCGAACGAGCTCCTCGAGCGGCTCTCGCGCAACGGCAAGCTCACGCGCAAGCTGTAGTTCCCGGCCCTTCCCGTGCGCCGACGCTCACCCCCTACACCGGTTGTCCACCCCTGATCACGCAGGTATCGTGAGGACGATGGCGAATGGGGAGAAGCACCACGATCCGCACGAGCGGAACTCGACCGATGAAGGTCTGCGAACGGAGCGCGACCGCACGGACTCCGAGCTCGCCGCCCGCTCCGAGGCGATCCGGCAGGAAGCGAGCGATGTCATCAGTGACGCGCGGAGTAAGGCCGACGAGATCTTGACCGAGGCGCGTGACCTCGAGGACACCAAGGTCGACGCGGATCGAACGATCCGGAACGAGCGTAAACGAGAGGACGCCGTGCTCGCATGGGAGCGCAGCGATGCCGATGCGGTCGCGCGAGACGAGCGCGAGCAGCGCCGGGTCGCGCTTGCGAGCTTGCTCGCGTTCGAACGCGAGTACACGGACCTGCGCCTCGAGACCGAGCGCGTGCGCGTCGATCAAGCGCTCTCCTCGCGGGAAGACTTCATGGCGATGGTGAGTCATGACCTTCGTAGCTTGCTCGGAGGGATCGCGCTCAGCGCCGAGCTCGTGAAGGAAGTCGGCACGATCGGCGATCCAGGCAAGGTGACGAGGTACGCCGAGCGCATCCAGCGCTTCGCCGCGCGAATGACCCGGCTCGTCGGTGATCTGATGGACGTCGCGAGCATCGAGGCAGGGAAGCTCGGGCTCACGCGCGCGCGCCGCGATCTCACGCCGCTCGTGCGTGACTCGATCGACGCGTTCGAGCACGTGGCGGCACTCGCCGGCATTCGTCTGCAATGTGAGGCTGCGGATCCGGGGTTTGCCGAGATCGACCACGAACGAATCCTCCAGGTCCTCACGAACCTCGTCGGGAACGCGCTCAAGTTCACGCCGAAGGGAGGCCAGATCACGATTCGCATCGAGCGTGCTGGGCCCGATGTTCGGTTCACCGTGGCCGACACGGGCGCGGGAATCGCCCCCGATCAGCTTCCGCAGATCTTCGATCGCTACTTCCAAGTGGAAGAGGTCGACCGCCGAGGACTGGGGCTCGGGCTCTTCATCTCGAAGTCGATCGTCGAGGGACATGGCGGGCGGATCTGGGCGGAGAGCACGCTCGGCACCGGCAGCAAGTTCTACTTCACGGTTCCCACGGCAATCTGATCCAACGCGACCGAAGACGAAGAGACGCGCACCCGCGGCGGAGCGACGGTCGAGCTGACCGAGAGTTGGTGATCGCGTAGCATGGGTGCGTGAAGCGCCTGACGCCGAGTGACGCCATGTTCCTCTACGGCGAGACGCGCGAGGTGATGATGCACGTCGCGGGTCTCATGCCGTTCTCTCCGCCGCCCGACTGGTCGCCGGAGCAGATGCGGTACTTGATGGACGAGATCCGCGAGGGTGTGAAGGTCCAGAAGCCGTTCGATCAGAAGCTGCGGTCGCCGGAGCTGTTGCGAAACCCGCTGCAGGCGTGGGTCGACGATGGTGAAGTCGACGTCGAGTATCACGTGCGGCGTTCGGCGCTGCCGCGTCCAGGCGACGAGCGCGAGCTCGGCATCCTGGTGTCGCGCCTGCACGCGATCCCCGTCGATTTTCACCGGCCGCCGTGGGAGCTGCACCTGATCGAGGGCCTCGAGGGCGGGCGGTTCGCGATGTACGCGAAGGTTCATCACGCGCTCGTCGACGGCTACAGCGCGATGCGGATCCTCGCGAACGCGCTGACGACGGATCCCGACGAGCGCACCCGGCCGTTCTACTTCGCCATTCCGCCGCGCGTGCGCGAGAAGAAGGTGGAGGCCGACGAGCACGGCGGCGTGCACTTCGGCGAGCTCCTCGCCGCGGTGCGCGAGCAGTACGGCACGGGCAAGACCGTCGTACGTGCGCTGCTGAACAGCTTGTCGTCGACGCGCCACAAGGAGCTGGTCTCGCCGATGCAGGCGCCGAAGTGCGTGCTCAACGCGCGCATCAGCCGCAATCGTCGATTCGCGACGCAGAAGGTCGCCACCGCGCGCGTGAAGGCGGTCTCGACGGCGGTCAACGGGACGGTGAACGATGTCGTGCTCGCGCTGTGCTCGTCGGCGCTCCGCAAGTACCTCGTCGAGCTCGACGCGTTGCCGGGGCAGCCGCTGATCGCGATGCTGCCCGTCGCGATCCGGCCGAAGGGCGATGCGGGTGGCGGCAACGCGGTCGGCGCGATCCTCGCGTCGCTCGCGACCGACGTCGAGGATCCGCTGAAGCGGCTCGAGGCGATCGTGGAATCGACGCGCGGCGCGAAACAGCAGCTGCAGGGCATGTCGAAGGCCGCGATCCTCTCGTACAGCGCGATGCTGACCGCGCCCGCGATGATGCAGATGATGCCGATGACGTCAGGCAAGATGCGGCCGACATTCAACATCGTGATCTCGAACGTGCCCGGTCCCGACGAGCCGCTGTACTTCCGCGGCGCGCGGCTCGAGGGCAGCTTCCCGCTCTCGATCCCGGTGCACGGGCAGGCGCTCAACATCACGTGCTCGAGCTACGCGGGGTCGGTGTGCTTCGGCTTCACCGGCTGCCGCGATACCGTGCCGCACTTGCAGCGCATCGCGGTGTACTGCGGCGAGGCGCTCGACGAATACGAGCAAGCACTCGGGCTTCAGGGGCTGTGAAGCAAGTCGCGCCTGCCACTGCACGCAACCGCGAACCGATCCGCGCGGTGCTCGCGCGCGTGTTGCCGGCGAGCGGCGTCGTGCTCGAGATCGCGAGCGGCACCGGCGAGCACGCGGTGCACATGGCCGGCGCGTTTCCGCAGATCGAGTGGCAGCCGACAGACCTCGACGAGGTCGCGCTCGCGAGCATCGCGGCGTGGCGTGCCGAGGCTGGGCTGCCGAACCTGCGCGCGCCCGTTCGGCTCGACGTGCGCGATGCGGCGTGGCCGGCGGCCAATGCGATCGCGTGCATCAACATGATCCACATCTCGCCTTGGGAGGCGACGCTCGCGCTGTTCGCGGGCGCGGTGCGAACACTCGCAGCCGGCGAGCTGCTCTACACGTACGGACCGTATCGGATCGACGGTGTCACGGCGCCCTCGAACGAGGACTTCGACCGGTCGCTGCAGTCGCGGAATCGCGCGTGGGGCGTACGCGAAGTCGCGGACCTGTGCGCCGCGGCGAAGGGCTTCCAGCTCGTCGAGACGATCGCGATGCCTGCGAACAATCACTCGCTCGTGTTTCGTCGCGCGCTAGACTAGGCCGGTCCGAATAGGACACGCGGGAGTCACCCCCGCATCGCCGAGCTCACATCCGCGGGAGTCACCCCCGCATCGCAAGCCTTAGCAGGAGCTCAACGTGAAAGAGACGAAGCTGTGTTTGCTGACGGCCGATCTGGCCGGATTCGCGCGTGCGTGCACGAACCAAGGTGCACTCGACATCGCGCAGTTCCTCGACCGCTGGTATCGGCAGGCCGCGCCGATCATCACCACGCGCGGCGGTCGGGTCGTGAAGTTCATGGGGGATGCCGTGCTCGCGGTGTTTGCCGAGGAGGCGGTGCTCGCGGCGGTCGACGCGGCAACGGCGCTGCGCACGGCGCTCGGCGAGCTGCGGACGGAGGTGCAGTGGCGGATCGATCTCGGCGCCAACGTCCACCTCGCGATCGTCGCGGAGGGTGATGTCGGTCCCGACGACGTTCGCCGCTACGACGTGTTCGGCAGCGGCGTGAATCATCTGTTCCTCATGGGCGGCGGTCCGGGCATTCGGATCAGCGAGCCGGTTTACCGCCAACTGCCGAACGAGGTCCGCGATGCGTGGAACAAGCAACGCCCGCCGGCGACGTACACGTTCGATGATCGCAGCGCCCCGTAGGGGCGCGCGGTGATGATCAACCGATCCTGTTGAAGCGTCGACGAGGTAGCAGCGAGGTAGCGGCTGCGAACACGAGGTTCGGCGCCTCGCCTTCGTGGTGTCGTGCTTGCACTCGTCGGCGCGCACATGCGCGCAATCGTCCTCGCGTTGCTCGTTACCACCGCGTGCCACACGACCTTGCGGAGTCGAACCACCGCGAGCGGCATCGTCGAGGAGAACGGCAGCTGCGTCTCGGATGACATCGGTCCGCACGAGCGATGTCACGAGCGCGAGGCCTTCGACGAGAGCCGCACGGTGCTCGTCGTCGCGGCGGCGATCGCGCTCATCGTGGCCGCGTCGGCTGGGATCGGGTACCTCGACGACCACTGTCAGAACTGCTGAGTGTTAGATTCGGATCGATGATCCGAACCAGCTGGGTGTTGGCGGTGCTGATCGCGTGCGCGGCGATCGGCTGCGGCCAGAAGGGTGGCCGGGACAGCGGCAAGCCGAAGGTCGCCGTCTCGATCTTTCCGCTCTACGACCTGACGAGGCGCATCGCAGGCGACCGCCTCGACGTGATGCTCGTGCTGCCGCCCGGCAAGTCCGAGCACGGCTACGACCCGACGCCGCAAGAGATCGCGCGGCTCGACGGCGCGAAGCTCAGCATCGCGGTCGGCCTCGACATGGATGCCTGGCTCGAAAGCATCATGAAGAGCGCGAAGATCGCGAGCGTGTATCGGATCGGCGAGAAGCTGCCGACGATGCCGATCCAGGTCGAGCCGATCGGTGAGGAGGAAGCGCACGACGACCACGAGGGCGAGAAACACGACGAGCACGAGCACGAGCACGAGAAGGGCGCGCCCGATCCGCACGTGTGGCTCGATCCGGTGCTGATGCAGCAGGGCGTCGCTCTGATCGCCGAGCAGCTCGCACTGATCGACCCCGCGGGCAAGGACACGTTCACGAAGAACGCTTCGGCGATCAAGGTCTCGCTCCAGCAGCTCGACGCGAAGATCGCCGAACGCAGCAAGGCGTGGACGAAGCGCACGATCGTCACGTTCCACGGCTCGATGGCGTACTTCGCGAAGCGCTACAACATCCGCATCGCCGCCGTCGTCGAGCCGCTCGCCGGCAAGGAGCCGACGGCGTCGTACATCGCGGAGGTGCTCGGCGCGATCAAGCACGGCAAGGCCGTCGCGTTGTTCTCCGAGCCGCAGCTCGACAAGGGGCCCGGCGAGATGATCGCGAAGGAAGCAGGCATCAAGCTCGGCGAGCTCGACCCGGTCGGCGGGCTCAAGGGCCGCGAGTCGTACGAGGCGCTGCTGACCTGGAACACCGATCAGCTCGAGGCGCACTTGAAGTGAGCGATCACGACCACGATCACCCGCCGTCGCCGAAGGCGCTCGCCGAGGTCGCGGCGCGCTCGAAGAACGATTCGCTCGGGCCATCCCCAGTCTCGATCCAGCGCCGCCATTCCGCGAAGCAGCTCACACAGACGCGGCCCGACCCGGCGCTGACGCACGTGCTCGACGTCCAGAACGTCTCCGTCGAGATCCGCGGCCGCCGCATCGTCGACAGCGTCTCGTTCTGGATCCCGAAGGGCGAGTTCGTCTGCCTGTGCGGTCCGAACGGCGCGGGCAAGAGCACGCTCCTCAAGGCCATCATGGGTCTCATGCCATTCGAGCCCGGCGGGCGCGTGCTCATCGGCGGTCAGGACGTCGAGATCGGCCAGGCGCGCATCGGCTACGTCCCGCAACGCAAAGGCTTCGATCGCGACTTCCCCGCGCGCGCGGTCGACCTGATCGTCGCCGCGCTGCGCGGCAAGTGGCCGATCCGTATCCACGAGGACGAACGCGAGAAGGCGAAGGCCGTCCTCGACAAGATCGGCGGCACGCGCCTCCTCGACAAGCCGCTCGCCGGCCTCTCGGGCGGCGAGACGCAGCGCGTCTTCCTCGCGCGCGCGCTCGTCACGAACCCAGCCATCGTCGTCCTCGACGAGCCGACCGCAGGCGTCGACGCGCGCGGCCGCCGCGAGCTCCTCGAGCTGATGCGCGACATCTCGCGATCCGACGACCTCGCCGCCATCCTCGTCACGCACAACCTCGCCGCGGTCGCCGAGACCGCCGAACGCATCGTCTACCTCGAGGGCGGTCAGCTCCTGTGCTGGGGCTTGCCCGCCGAGCTGCTCGGCCAGACCTCGCTCACCGCGCTCGCATTCCAGGGCACGGACCACCACGCGCACGCGGCGGACGAGGAGTGATGGACCTCTTCGAACCACTCAAGTTCGAGTTCATGCAGAAGGCCCTCGTCGGCGGGCTCGCCGTCGCCGCGGTCTGCGCTGTCATCGGCGTCTTCATCGTGCAGCGTGGCCTCGCATTCCTCGGCGACGGCCTCGCGCACGCTGCCTTCGGCGGCATCGCGATCGGCCTCTACATGGGCGCCTCCGTCGAGAACGCGGTCTGGATCGCCATCCCGTTCACCGCCGCGATCGCGCTCGGCATCGGCTTCGTCCTCCGCCGCACGTCCCTGCGCGGCGATGTCGCGACCGGCGTCTTCTTCTCGTTCTCGTTCGCGCTGGGCGTCCTCTTCCTCGGCCTGCGCACGGCGCAAGACCGCCCCGTCCAGCTCGAGAACCTCCTGTTCGGCAACATGCTGCTCGTCACCGACGAGGTCCTGAAGGTCGTCGTGATCGTCTCGATCGCCGGCTTCCTCCTTACGATCGCGCTCTGGTCTCGACTCGCCTACGCGATCTTCGATCCCGAGCTCGCCGCGATCTCCGGCGTGCCGGTCGCGATCCTCGAATATCTATTGCTCGCCACCACGGCCGTCGTCGTCGTGGTCTCGGTGAAGACCGTCGGCGTCGTGCTCGTGTCGAGCTTCGTCGTGATCCCCGCCGCGACCGCACGCCTCGTCGGTAGCACGCTCGCGCGAACGACCGGGCTCTCCGTCTTGATCTCGACGATCGGAACCGTCTTCGGGCTGATCGCGTCGTTCCACTGGCGAACGCCGTCGGCCGCGACGATCATCCTCATCCACAGCGCGAGCTTCGCGCTCGCACTCGGCTGGTCCCGCCTGAAGCGCTAGACCTTGCCGTGATCGTCGCAGTGGTCGCCGTGCTGGTGATGCAGGTGACCATCGACGAGGTAGTCCGTGTGGTCACCGTGCGGGACCGCTTCGTGGCCGCAGTCTGGGCCGTGCTTGTGATCCGCGGCGTGCTCCGCCGCGTGGTCGGGCGTGCAAGCGGCGGGGTTCTTCCCGTCGACCGCGAGCGCGTGGTCGTCGACGTGATCGCCGTGGACGTTGTGGAGGTGGCCGTCGTGCAGATAGTCCGTGTGGCCATCGTGCTCGACAGCGGTGTGGCCGCAGCTCGGTCCGTGGACGTGTTGATGGTCACCGTGCGGCTTGTGCGTGTTGGTCATTTCAGTGTTCCCCTTCTGCGGCGTGTCTGAGCGCCGCCTCGACGAGCTCGCGTACATGATCGTCCGCGAGCGAGTAGTAGATGTGTTTGCCGTCGCGCCGGTTCTTCACGATGCGCTCGGCCTTGAGGACGCGCAACTGCTGCGAGAGGGTGGACATCTTCTGTCCGCTCTCGTTCGCGAGCTCGGTGACGCAGCACTCGCCACCGCGACCGAGGTGCTCGATGAGGCGGAGGCGGTGAACGTCACCAGCGGCACGGAACAGGGCGGCTGCACGCGCGCACGCTTCGTCGCTGACTCGGTCGAGCGTCTTGCGGTTGTGGCGGTGCGACGGCATCAGGTGCTCATTTCAACGAATGATGAAGCGAAAGGATTTCTTCTGCGTAAGTGCGCGAGAAGGCTAGCAAATCGCGATGGGCACAATTGGCGACAAGTGCGTGCGACTGAAACGGGAGCCCCGCGCGTAGAACCCATATGGACCTGGCGGCGGACATGGATGACGGGATTCGCGGCTCGCGCCGGCTCTGCGCGGCGTTCTGGATGTTCGTGCTCGCGGCGGCGATCGGGTCGATCGTGTTCGAGGAGCCGCGTGCGGGGTTAGTCGCGTTTGCATCGGCGGTCGTCGTGTCGTTCCTGACGATCGTCATGTCGAAGCTGACACGCGACGAGCGACTCGATCGGCCGGGCGCGTATCGCATCGCGGCCGGCGCGCTGCTGGTGGTCTCGCTCGCGGGCGGGGTGCTCGCGGTCGTTCCACACGCATCGGAGAAGAGTCAGATCCTCGGCGTGTTCTTCGGTCTCGTCGCGGTTCTCTCGTATCGCGCGCTCGTCGCGCAGGGGCCGCGCCGCGCGATGTTCGGCGTCGTGATCGCGATGTGGACGTGGTTGCCGTTCCTCGTCGTGACGATGATCGGCTGCAGTTGTGGGCGGCGCTTCGAGCGCGTGGAGCACTGGAGCGAGGTCGCGTCGACCGGGCTCCTCAGCGTGCTCGTCATGATGTTGCCCGTGCTCGCGACCGCGTCGCTGCTCGCGTTCGTGCCGCGTCGTGACTTCGTGCCCGATGCGCGCGTCGTTCGCTAGGGCAGCGGCGCATTGACGAGCACGACCTCGAAGACGTCGTTCTCGGCCGTGTAATAGAGCTGCGCGTCGTCGACGGCGAGGCCGAAGATGCGGCCGGGTGCGGCGAGCGGGGTCGGGTGGCCGCCCGAGACCGGGATGCGGACGATCCGCTCCTCGAGGTCGAGCGCGTAGAGAAAGCCGTTCTTCACCGCGAAGATGCTCGACGCCGTCTCGAGGAGCGGCACGGGTGCGCCGCCCAGCTTCGGCACGCGCACGATTGTCGGGCGCTCCTCGACGAGATCGAACATGTAGACGAAGTCGTCGTCGATCGTCGCGACCTCGGGGCAGCCGCGATCGAAGATGCGTGCGGGCTTGCTCCCCGCGGCGACGGGCATGCGCCAGATCGCATCGACGGTTGTGGTCGTCGCGCACGTCGTGCCGATCAACGTGTTGCCGTCGAGCGCGAGGGATGTCGTGGTGCGATCGTCGAGGAGGATGCTCGTCGAGTCGTCGGCGAGCACGTGCTTCGTGAGCACGACGCCATTCGAGAAGTAGAGGAACGCGTCGTCGACCGCGAGGTTGAACGCGACGCCCGCGACGGTCGGGCCGACGATCGTCGAGGCGCCGCCCGCGATCGGGACCTTGCGCACCTCGTCGTCCACGCGCCAGAACACGTGTGTGGTGGTCACGTGCAGGTTGCCATCGCCGCCGGGGTTGGGCGTCAGCTGCGTGCGCGCTTGCGGCGCGTCGGTCGGTGCGCGCCACAGCCCGACGAACGGATCGAACCAGTACGCATAGCCGTTCGCGAGCACGAGTCGCGACGACGAGCCCGTACCGCCGCTCGTCTCGAACTTGCCGCCACCGCAGCCGGTGAGGGTGAGTGCGGCCGCGATCGCCGCGAGCCCGAGGATGATCGCGCCGAGCCAGCCGATCAGCCCGAGCCAGCCGCCGGTCAGCGACTTGCCGCCGCGCTTCACGCAGGTGAGGCAGACGGCGAACGTCGTCGCGCCGCCTTCAGTGAGCTCGCAGCAGTCGCCGCACACGGCGGCTCGACAGCGCGCGCACGGACCCACGGCGGTCTTGCCACACAGCTTGCAGCGTGCGACCGGACCACCGTCGTCGACGGGGATCAGCGAGCCCATCGAGAGATCGTACGATCCTCAGCGGCGCAGCGCACGAGGATCAGCGGTGCGAGCCCGAGGATGATCACGCCCGCGGCGGCGACGCTCGTCATCAGTACGGCGGCGCCGACGGCGGCCGCGAGCAGGCCGAGCTCCGAGGGATGGCGCATCCAGCGATAGGGCCCCGCGCGCACGAGGCGAACGGGCGCGCTGGTCGTCGAGACGAACGCGGGCCCGAGCGCGTGGATCGACGACACGCGAAGTGCGACGCCGGCCGCGATCAGCGCGAGGCCGAGGCCAAACATGCGCGCGGGTCCTGGCACCGCGATCGCCGTCACGTGCACGGCCAGGAGTAACAGGCCCGTCGCGAGCTCGCGCGGCAAGTGCGCGTGCGGCTCGCGCGCCGACACGCGTGCCTCGAGCGCCATCCACACGGCGGTCGATGCAACGAGCGCGGCGACGGCGATCACGTCAGTTCGGCGGACCCGCGGGCGCCGACGGTGGCGGGTCGCGCGTCAGGTCGTTGATGATTCCCGAGAAGTGCGCGCGCGACATGTTGAGCGCCGTCGCGATGCTCGCGAGCGCATCGCGCTCCGACTCCTCGAACTTGCCGTCGGCACCTGCGACGAGGATCGCGGCTTTCACGACCATCTCGCGACCGGAGTCGTTGAGGTAGCCGGCCATTCCGCGGCAGTAGGTCTCGATGCTGGTCTGCTCGGACTGCGCGCGTGTGATCTCGGCCTCGACCTCGCTGCGCGGCACCTCGCGATCCTCGAGCTTGCCGAGGATGGTCTGGATCGCCTCGATCTCGGTGTCCTCGATCACGCCGTCGGCGAGCATCATCATGACGAGGACGCGGCGCATCGCCTTCTGAAACTCGGCCTCCTCGGCGTCCGCGCTCTTCTGCGGATCGAAGTCGAGGATCGAGATCTTGTACGTGCTCGTGCAGCGCTGGCACTCGATGTACTCGCCGAGCAGATCGAGCGGGATCAGCGGAATGAAGTAGAGCGTGAAGAACCGGCGGACCCTGCGATGGCGATAGCTCTCCTTGCCTTCGCAGTCGGGGCAGAAGAACTGGCCGCCCTCGGATCCATAAGTCACGCCACGTGTGCCGAAGATGATGAGCCCGAGCATCGGCGGCGATGGTACACGCTCAGCCGCCCGACGGCGGCTTGATTGCGACGGTCTCGCCGGCGACCCGCGCGCCGCGCTCGAGGCACTGCATGCGCACGCGGCCCTTCGCGACGAGACGGCCTTCGTCGTCGCGGACTTCGACCTCCCAGACCTGCGTGGTGCGGCCGGTATGAAGAGGAATGCCGATGCCGGTCAGCGTGCCCGCACGCGTCGCGCGCATGAACGTCGTCGAGTTCTCGAGGCCGACGGTCGTCTGGCCGCGCGGCATCCCCACGAGCGCCGCGCCGACCGACGCGAGCGTCTCGACGATCGACGCGTAGACGCCGCCATGCACGAGCCCGTACGGCTGCGTCAGGTGCGCACCGACGGGAACTTCGCACCGGACCTCCTGCTGGGAGGCGCTCGTGAACGTGAGGCCCATCGCGACCTCGAAGCCACCGCGGTTCGCATTCAAGAGTGCGACGACGTCGGCGCCGGGCGGGAACACGTCGGGCATCAGAGCGACGGTAAGCGAACGGCGAGCGAACCGAGAAGCGCCCATTCGAAATTCTCGACCCCGTCGAGATCGATCGGGAACAAGAGGCCGATGCCGGGGCGCAGGTTGCCCGACGAGAATCGGGCGCCGATGGCGAACGTCGACGCGTCGTCGTCGCCGCCCTCGTCGTCGGTGAACACGTTCACGAGCTCGGCGAGGAGCGTGGCGCTCCCGAGATCGATGCCACCGCCGACGTTGATATGGAAGATCGGCGAGATGTCGCTCGCGTCTTCGTCGAGCGCGAGGTCGATGCCCGCGTCTGCGCGCCACACGAAGCTACCGGCGCGGCCCATCGGCGACACGCCGAAACGCAGCCACGTGGATTCGATCACGCGGAGCGGGAGGTCGGAGAGGCGCGTGAACGCGCCGTAGATCTGCGCGGGTGCGATGTCTTCGTCCTGCGCGGTCGGGAGGCCGATACCGGCGTGAAAGAGCAGGGCAGTGCTGCTGAAGAACTTCGTGTAGATGCCGCCGAGCTCGATGTTGCCGAGGACCATGCCGCTGTCGTCGCCGAACACGTTCTCGACATCGATGTACGTGAGCGGAACGGTGAAGTAGGCGCCGACACCGCTGTTGCCGATGAAGTGGCCCGCGATGTTGATCGGCATCAGCGTGATATCGGTGTTGGCAGGCTCGTCCCAGACTTCGTAGCCGAGCTCGAAGGACAGCGTGGTGAGCGGCGTGTGACGGCCCATCGACAGCGAGTCGAACGTGGGATCGCCCGAGGTCTCGGCAGCGGCCGTGCTCGCGAGACCCAGAACGCATAAAGAAACGATGGTCGACTTCATGGGGCGATGGTGCGAGGCGAATGCCGCTCGCTCAACTGCGACACTGGGTCACCTGCATGCCATGTGGTGACGACTACAGTGCTAACGCGTGCATGTTTGTTTGCGCCGGTCGATCGCGCGGTCCGTTGTATGTTCGAACCCCTCAAGGAGCCTCATATGACGTCGAAGATTCGCAAGCTCTATAACGTGCTCGTCGTTGGTGGCGTGATGGCCGCAGGTGCATGCGAGAAGGAAGAGCCCAAGGTGCAGCCGCCTGCGCCCGCACCGGCACCCGCTGCCAAGCAAGAGCCCGCGCCGACGCCGGCGCCGGTCGTTGCAGAGCCCGTGAAGGTGGAGCCCGCGGTCGCGGTAAAGCCGGAGCCCGCGAAGCCCGTCGCGAAGACCGTCGCGAAGCCGAAGAAAGCACCGGCGAAGAAGGCGGCGGCAAAGCCCGGCAGCGACGACGGCTCGGGCGTCGCCGGCTGGAGCTGATGGACGCAGTCACGAGCCGCGAGCTCGCGTCGCGCTGGGCGTATCGCGCGGGACTCGAGCACGCGGCTGCGGCGCGGTTTCGCCGGCTCGCGCAGCGCCTCGAGGCCGCGCACTTCGATCACGAGCTCGTCGCGATCGCGGCGCTCGCCGAGGATCAGGAGCGCGAGCACGTGCGGCTGTGCAGCGAGATCGCGGCGCGGTTCGGTGACGCCCCCACACTCGAAGACGCCGTCGTCAGCGAGGTCGCGCCGGTGCACTGGTCACTGCGCGACCGCGTCGTGTACGAGGTCGTCGCGTTCTGCTGCGTGACCGAAACGGCGAACGCGGCGGTCGTGACGGCAGGCGCGGACGACGTCGACGACACTGCGATCCGCCGCGCCGTTCGCACGATCCTCGCCGACGAGGTGCAGCACTCGCGCCTCGGCTGGCGGTTTCTCGCGACGCATCCACCGACCGACGCGCAGCGCGGATGGATCGGCGACTACTTGCCGGCGATGCTGCGCGGCACCCTGCGCGCGGATCTGTTCGAGCCACAGGTCGTGCTCGGTGACGAGCAGACGATGCAGCGGTTCGGCACGCTCCCGCTCGCCGGGCGTCGCGAAGTCTTCGTGACCGGCATGCGCGAGGTCCTGTTGCCTGGCCTCGACGCGATCGGCGTCGACACCCGCGCAGGAGGCGCGTTTCTCGACGATCTCGACGCACGCCGCGCGCAGCTCGACGCCCTGTAACCACGGGGCGGGTGTTAGCGTACGCAGCACATGATCAAGCGAACCTGTCTGGCGATCGCGCTCGTCGCGGCGTGTGGTGGCGGCAAGTCGGGGACGACGCCGAGCGACGACAAGATGGGCAAGATGGATTCGACGATGGTGTCGAACAAAGGCATGCCGGTCGACGAGGCTTCGAAGTTCGGCGCGCTCGAGATCGGCGCCGACTGGAAGAGCTACACCAAGGTCAACAAGGCCCCGGTCAAGTCCGAGACGCATGGCGGCCGCATGGTCGACACCTACGTGAACAACGCGGGCCTCGACGCGTTCAAGAAGAGCGAAGACATGCCGGTCGGATCGATCATCGTGAAGACGTCGAAGGACGCCGACGATGGCACCGACGGCCCGGTGTTCGTCATGGAGAAGCGCGCGCCCGGCTTCAACAAGGAGCACGGCGACTGGTGGTTCGCGATCCATTGGGAGAGCCCGCCCGCGAAGTGGGCGCAGAAGCTCGGCGGTCCGATCTACTGGCGCACGCCGTCGAAGAAGGCCGACTACTGCTCCGCCTGTCACGACGACTACGTGACCGGGGTCGGCGGCGTGCCCGACGAGCAGAAGGCCTGGTAGTCAGTCGACGCGCTGGACGCTGACGTTCTGGATCGCGCGATCGTCAACATCGAGGACGAGGAAGTGGCGGTCGATGCCGTCGAGCTTCATCGGATCCGCGCCGCCGCCGCCCGAGATGCGCGCGGGGATGCCCGCGTTTTCGAACTCGATGTGCGTGTGAATGTGGCCGTACAGCGTGAGGTCGACGCCGCCCTCGACGAGGCGCGCGAGCAAGCGGTGGCCGTCGCGCATGCTGCGAAAGCCGCCGTAGCGATATGCGACGGGATCGATCGGCGGCATATGCGTCAGGAACACGTGCGGCTTCGTGCCGGCGTCGGCGAGCCAGCTATCGAGCCACTCTTCGACGACAGGGTCGAGGCCGGCGTCGCCGGAGTCTACGAACGTGAACGCCGCGCCCTTGAACGTGAACTGGAAGTTCATGCGCCCGAAGCGCGTGAACCAGCGGTCGGGGTCGGCCCACAGCTCGTGGTTGCCGATCGTCGAGTAGAACGGAATGTCGAGCGCGAGCAGCTTCTGCTCGAACAGCTCGTACTCCTCGACCTCGGCGCGATCGGTGATGTCTCCCATCGCGACCACGAAGCGGAGGTCGGGCACCGCCGAGATGGCCTCGAACACCTCGTGCACGCTTGGCATTGCGCTCTGGATGTCGGCCATCGCGGCGATGCGGAACGCGCCGGGGACTTGGTGGTCCGCCGGTGCGACGACCATGCGGTTCGCGCCGGAGACGAGCGGAACATCGAACCGCGCGACCGTCGGGCGCGTCCCGGGCTCGCGCTCGAACATGCGGCCCTCGATCGCGAGCACGGCGTCGACCGGTGTGTTGTTGACGACGATCGTCCACGCCTGTGTCGCGTCGCTGACCAGCGTGACCTCGATCGCCGGCGCGCTCGCCCACAGCTCGAGCTGGTTGTCGGCGAGCCTGCGAATCGCGGCCATGCCGTCGGTGACGGTGACGTTCGTGCCGCCAAGCACAGCGCTGCCGATGTCGAGATCACCGAGCGCGCGCTCGGCGCTCGGTCGCGTGCACGCGACAGCCAACAGGAGGAGCAGGGCTCTCACAGCGGTCCTCCATGGTAGCGAATGCCGGCGGTGGTGACCCAGCCGTTTCCGATCTCGAGCTCGGCGATGAACGCGAACGGTCCACCGAGTCGGAGATCGACGTTCGTGCCGACGCTGCCGACGAATCCGGCCGCACGTCCTGCGGCGATCCCGCCGGCGAGCGAATCGCGCCGATGATCGTAGAACACGGTGAGCTCGCTGCGCGTGCCGAGGTAGAGGCCCCACGCGAAGCGGCCGAGGAACAGGAAGTCGTCGTCGCTGACGAGATCCGCGTACGTGACTTTCTCGAGGCCCACCCCGATCGCGACCTCGAGGAACGTGCCGTTCAGGTTGCGATCGATGTGCTGCATGTCGAGCCGCCCACCGGCCTCGATCTCGCCGGTCGTGATCTCGACCTTGTCGTCCTCGTCGACGTGACGGCGGACGGCGGTGCGCACGTAGAGCCGACTGCCGTCCTCGAGGATGGTGCCGTCGGCCGGCGCACCGAGGATCCGCACGCGCGCTTCGAGGTCGCCGGTGCGCGCACGACCTTCGGCGTCGACGAGCGCCGAGGCGCCGCCGCCGATGCGCCCGAATTCGACGCGCCCCGCGCCGCGGATCAGCGCGCGCTCGCGATAGCTGTCGTGCAGCCACGTCGTTGCGAGATCGAGCGACCACGCCGTGGGCGCGTGTGGCGCGCCGCGAACGCGAGGGCCACCGGCCGCGTACCAGATGTCCGAGAACCACGTCGGCAGCCAGAGGCCCGTGCCCGCGATCATCATCGGCACGGCCCAGATCACCATGCTCTCGGCGGCGCCCGTGATGCCGACGGCCGCCCCGGCGAGCGCCATCGCACCGAACCCGATCCCACCGGTGATCGCGAGGCGCTTCGCGGCGCGCTTCTCGTGGAGCACCCAGCTGCCGGAGCCGTGGATCAAGACGCCGGGCACGAGCGCGGCGCCGACCGCGGCGAGCCGGCGCTTCGTGGAGACTTCGTCGGGCGGTGGCGCGTCGTCAGCGCGAGCCGTCTGCGCGACGAGCAGTGATGCGACCACCAGGGCGCGCGACATCGATAACCAGCGTAGCTGTCGTGCGGCGACACGGAAGGGCGCGACCTGGCAAATCGCTACTTCAGCTTCGCGAGCCGCTTGCAGGCGACGTCGACCTTGCTCTCGTTGCACGCCGACTCGTAGATCCGCTTCTGCATCTCGGCAGGGACGGGCAGCGGGAAGACGTCGCGCTTGATCAGAACGCCACACGACGGCATGTGACCCATGCGGCACGCGTCGGTCGCCCACTTCGTCGACTCGCGGGTGCTCTTCGCCACGCCGCTGCCGTCGGCGTGCAGCTGGCCGAGCATGCCGCAGCCTTCGCCGTTGCCCATGTGACATGCGCGACGCGCGTAGTCGGCGGCGCGCTTGAAGCCTTTGCTCGCCGCGAGGTTCTGCGCGATCGCGATGCACGCCTTCGCGAGCGCGCGATCGCAGGCGCGATCGAAGACACGTGTCGTCGCCGCGAAGTCCTGCTTCGTGTTCGTGCCCGACGCGTACTCGATGCCGAGCACGTAGCAGCTGTTCTTGTCGCCGCCGTCGCACGCGCGGACCAGCAGGTCGATCGCCTTCTTGCCGTCCTTCGCGATGCCGTTCTCGCCGAGGATCAACAGCGCCGCGAGGACCCCGCACGCGCCGTGCTCGTTCATGCGGAGGCAGAGCTTGTCGAGCTCGCGCACGAACGCGAGCGTGTCCTGCTTGCCGAGCTCGAGCTTCTGGCGTGCCGCTTCGAGGCAGCCGATGGTGATTCCCTTGTCGCACGCGCGCTGGTTGAGCTCGAGTGCGCGCGCTTGCGCCTCGGGCGGCGCCTTCGTCGACGGCGCTTCGAGGTACGCGAGGTTCGTGCACCAGCGCGGCTGATCGCCCTGGCACGCCGTTTCCCAGTGCGCGCGCGCTTGCTTCGTATACGCGTCGCCCTTCGCGCGATCGAACGGGATGCCGTGCGCGCCGTAGTACATGCTCGCGAGGTTGTAGCAACCGACGCCCGCGCCGCCCTTGCACGCTTGCTCGTAGACCGCGATCGCCTTCGCGGGCGCGAACGCCGTGCCGAGCCCGTCTTGATGATGCAGCCCGAGCAGGGCGCAGCCGAATGCGTCTTTCCTGTCACACGCGCGCTTCGCGAACCGCAGTGACTTCGCGTGATCGACCGCCCAGCCGGCTTTGCCGTCGAGGTGCATCTCCGCGGCGAGCGTGCACGCCGCGGTATTCTTCGGACCGCACGCCTTCTCGCACTCCGCAGAGGTCGCGCAGACGTCAGCCGATGCGACGCTCGTCAGCAGCAGCAAACACACCAGGATGCGCATGCTCGCGGCGTAGCACAGGTCGCCACCACGGTTCGAGCGCGAGACCGCGATCTGGCTCGAACGGTGCGCCAAGTCGCGGCATCACGAGGTCGGTCTTCCTCGCAGTGGCGAGCTCGACGAGCTGGTCCGGCGGATCGTTCCATGCGTGCAACGCGAGGTTGAAAGTCCCCCAGTGCACCGGCATGAGGCGCCCGCCGCCGAGGAGCTCCAACGCATCGAGCGCATTCGCGGGGCCGAGGTGGATGTGATCCCACGCGGTGTGAAAGCCACCGATCTCGAGCATCACGAGATCGAACGGGCCGAGCTTCGCGCGGACGTCGGCGAACTCCGGCGTGAGCGCGGTGTCCCCGCTGAAGAACACGCGGCGGTTCGCGGTCTGGATGACGAACGACGACCACAACGTGTGGTTGCGCTTGCCGACGCGGCCCGAGAAATGTTGCGACGGCGTGGCGGTCAGCACGAGGTCGCCGCCGCGGAGCGTCGCCGCTTCCCACCAATCGAGCTCGATGATGCGCTCCGGCGGAACGCCCCACGCCTCGAGGTACATGCCAACGCCGAGCGACGTCACGAAGGGAGCGCGCTGCGCGGCGATCAGCGCGACGACGGTGCCGTGATCCAGGTGATCGAAGTGATCGTGCGAGATCACGATCGCGTCGAGCGCCGGCAGATCCTCGATGCGCATCGGCACGGGCTGGAACCGCTTCGGTGCCGCGATGCCGAACGGCGAGATGCGCTCGCTCCACACCGGATCGGTGAGCACGCGCATGCCGTCCATCTCGAGCAGCACGGTCGAGTGGCCGAGCCACGTCGTGCGAAAGCCGCTCTCGACCGGTCGCGCGAGCAGCGGCCGCGGATCTTCGCTCGGCAGCGGCGCGGGTGGCCGGCGCGATTGCCCGCCGAACAAGTACTCGCGCGCGACGCCCATGCGCATGCCGGGCTTCGGTCCCACGGGCACGCGGTGCGTGTTGCGAAACAGGCCGCCTTTGAAGCGCGGCGATGCAAGAACACGTTCGCGCCGCTCACGTTCACTCGCTGACCGCATTGCGCCCAGCGTAGCACCTGACAAGGACGGCGGCCGTCGAGCATCGTAGCGGGTGCCGGCCCGATTTCGCGGCAGGGCTGCCCATTCGGCCGCGATCGCGCTCAATTGAAGTCGAAGAACGGCACGTAGTAGCTAAGTGCGGCGCCGACTCTCCACACCGGTGGGAGCGAGTCAGCAAGCGCCGGCGCGTACGCGCCGTAGAGCGTAAGACCGATAGCTCGGTGTGGCTCGCCGAACAAGAAATTGAGCTCCACACCGGGCGAGACAAAACTCGCCCAGGTCACGTCGTTCGCGCTCTCGCGCGCGAACTGGCCGAGATCGGCGAACTGCACTCCGACACCGAAGCCGACATACCGACTCGGAACGAGCTCCTTCGTTCGTTGCCGGCTTCCGAGCGGCAAAAACTGCACAGCGATGCCGACCGGCAGACGTAGGGTTGGCTCAGGGCCGATCACTTGCTCGGTTACCTCCTTGTCAGCGGTGATTGCGATCCCCAACCCGACGTTGCTACCGAGCGATACGACCCAATCGCGTCCGCGCTCTCGCCGATCTGTCGCTGAGTCAATCAGGGCTTCGAGCGCCTTGCGCCGGGCCTCACGCGCTCCCTTCACGTCGAGGCCCTTCGTTTCCTCATACGTTCGCGCATACGACGCGACTGCGCCGATGAGCTCGAGTGCTTTCTTCGCTTCGACTGGCATCTTTCCCGCCCAGCGAATCTCCGACGCGACACCTAG
>JALZOJ010000124.1 GCA_030857175.1 Myxococcota bacterium
ACACGACCTCGACGAGCTCGGTCCGCCACAGCTCGACGTAGTCGTAGGTCAGCACGAGCCCGACGAAGATGCGCACGAGCGCGAGCGCGGCAGCGTCTTCGCGACGGTCCCAGAGCTCGACCCACGCGCGCCATGCACGGGTCATGGTCGTCCTCGAGCGCGCGTGACCTCGAATGCACTCGTGCCGGTGTCGCGCGGCACGCCGTCTTCGATGTGAACGCGCGCGAAGCGAAACGTCACGACGTCGACGTCGGCGTGGTCCCGGAACACCCGGTCCGCGAACCACCGCGTGAACGGCGCGTACTGGCTCGTCGGGTTATCGGTCGGGTTCCACGCACCGCGCACGCGGCGCTGGGTGAGCACGCTCGCGTATTCGCCGTCTTCGCCGGGCCCGGCGCGGAACACGACGCGCTCTTCGCCGCCCGCCGTTCGCGCGCGGATCTCGAGGCGAAACCTGTCGGCCTCCGCGGCCTGGAACAGCGCGAACCGCTGCGTGAACCGCAGCCGGCGCGGGATCCACGCGAACGGCGTCATCACCGCCCGCTGCACGGGCCGGATCAGCGACACGTAGCCCTGTTGCCACGGCAAGGTCTCGTGCGGCGGCGGGATCGGGCAGCCCTCGACGAGCGCGAGGACGATCGCCAGTGCGATCAGACCTGCTCGAGCATCACGCCAACGCACGCGCGCAGCATATTCGCGATCAGCCTGCGTCGGGCGCGCGCAGCGTGGCCGTCGCGAGTCCCGGCCGCTTCTCGATCGTCGCCGCGGCCTTGCCGCACAGCGCCGCCGCGAGGACGAGGGCGCCGATCGCGAGCGGGTTCGCGAGCAACACCGCCAGTGACCGGTCGTTCATACCGGACGCGATGTACACCATGATTCTGATCGACATCAGGAGGATGAAGACCTTGTTCGCCGTGCCGGCGTTCCGCGCGAGCACCTCGTCGCCCGCGGTCTGGGCCATCCGGCGGATCGCCCAGAGCAGGATCGCGATCGAGATCGCGGCCGTGATGAGTGCAGCCTGCGGCCACGAGGCGTGGAACATCCCGTCGAAGTCTACGGACCGGGCAAACGAGTTGTAGACGTAGAACGCATGGATGGTCTCCTCGACGGCGGTCCATAGCGCGAAGAACGCGGCGACGTGAAGCGCGCGACGAGGGAGCTCGGTGCCCGATGCGCTCGCGACGCGCACGAGCGCGGTCGCGAAGATCACCATCGCGATGGCGCCTGCGATCGGGCTCGCGACCAGCACGAACCTCTCGATCGAGTCGACCTTGATTCCGATCAGTGCCGCGAGCAGCGACGCGGCGGCAAGACGGATCCACAGCCCCGCGCCGGCGCGGCGCAAGCCCGCGATTGCACCGGCCTGTTGCGTCGGTGCCTCGGCGCTATCCGCCGATGCGCGCCGCGCGAGCACGTACGCGAGGCCGCCCCACAGGACGGCGGCGGTCACCGCGAAGACGACCAACTGCGGCCCGACCAGCAGATCCGCGACCGACCTCTCGACGACGGGAAGTCGCGCCTCGAGAAATGACAAGGCGGCGATCAACACGGCGAACAGCGCCGCGCCCCGCGAGGGACCCGCGAGCGCAAGCCCGATGCCGGCGAGGACGAAGCCCGCGAGAAGCAGATATGAGAAGACGCCGTACCAGCGCTCGATCCGAGCGATGTCCGACCAGCCGAACACGATCAGGATATCCAGCACGGAGACGATCGTGACCACCGCGAAGCCGGCGGCGGAGACCTGTGCCGCACGTGCGCGCGCACCGGCGAGCCTGCGCGACAGCTCGAGCGCCCCGGTCGACGCGAGCCACGATCCCGCGATCGTGCCGGCGACCGAGAGCACGATCCAGTTCCACGCCGGAGAAGCACTGATCGGATTCCGATCGGTGATCACGCTGCCTAGCGTCGCGAGCACCACGCTCGCGACGCTCAGCGAGATTCCAATCACCAACCCCGGAGGAGCCGCACTCACATGTCGCGCCATCGGCGTACCGTAACGGAAAGGCGTTCGGTAATGGGGCTCTTAGTTTCTGACACGCGGCGCGAGACCCTCTACGCTGGACGCATGCGAGCACTCGCTTTGGTTGCCTTCCTGATGGTCGCGTGTGGCGGAGACGATCCTCCCAACGTCGGCGGCACCTGCACGGCCGCCGGTGGCTGCGACGACCCACTCACGTGCAACACCACGGTGCCCGGCGGTTACTGCACGACAACCTGCACGACGACGGGATCGACGGACCAGTGTCCCGATGAGTCGGTCTGCGATGCGATCTCGGGCACCGCTATCGCGTGCGTCAAGATCTGCAAGGTGACCGAGGACTGCCGCGCCGATCAGGACTGCAATGGTGTCAGCGGCAGCAACATCAAGGCGTGCAAGCCGAAGTAGCCGAAGTAGCCGAAGTGAGTAATTAGAGCGAGGTCGGATCGAAGCGTGTCACGTTGCGCAGGAACGACGTGTCGAGGTACTCGCGGCGAATCACGTCGGCCATCTCTTCGGCCGTCGCGAACCGTTCGTAGTCGACCCGGATCACCGGGATGACCTTCGAGATGTTGTCGATGAACTCGCGGTAGCCCTCGTGCAGCGCCTGCAGGTAGCCGAGCTCGATGGTCTGCTCGATGTCGCGCGAGCGCATGCGGATGCGATCCGCTGACGATTCGGGCGAGACGTCGAGATAGATGATGACGCTCGGCTTGCACATGAAGTTGCTCATGTTGCGAAACAGCGAGACGTACGTCTTGTAGTCGCGCTCGTCCATGAGGCCGGTCTTCGCGAGCATCTTGGCGAAGATGGAGTCCTCGTAGATCGTGCGGTCCTGCACCGCGGAGCGACCGCGCCAGATGATCTCCTGATGCTGCTGGAAGCGGCGGTTGAGGAGATAGACCTGCATCGCGAACGAGTAGCGCGCGGTGTCCTGGTAGAAGTCCGCGAGGTATTCGTTGTCCGCGACCGGCTCGTAGTAGGTGTCGATGCCGAGGTGCTGGCCGAGCGCGGCGGCGAGCGTGGACTTGCCGGCGCCGATCATCCCGGCGATGCCGATGAAGATGTTGCCGAACACGTCCGGCGTCGCCGCCCGAAGATGGGGGTCACGACTCGGACCCGAGCCATCGGCGAGCGACGAGCGCGGCTGTTGCGGGCGAACGTGAGTGTCGGTCTGCACGATGCTGGCAAGGTGCCAGACCGGTATGACAGTGCTAGCGCCGGCCCTTGAAGCCCATCATCCCCTGCATCACGCTTTCACTCGCTTCGGCGATCTCGCCGGCTTCGCGCATGCGGTCAGCGCAATCGGCGCAGACCTTGACCGCTTTGCCCCCGACCTTGACGGTCACGAGCTTCGTCACCTCGTCCTTGCACTCGCGGCATTCGGGCATGAAGCGATTCTACAAGAACGCGAGCTCGCGGTGGCGCGGACGGTAGGTGAGCACGGCGACCACGCCGACCGCGGACAG
This sequence comes from Myxococcota bacterium, assembly GCA_030857175.1. Classification (GTDB taxonomy): domain Bacteria; phylum Myxococcota_A; class Polyangia; order Haliangiales; family Haliangiaceae; genus JABFXX01. The sequence goes on from JALZOJ010000124.1 coordinate 3,448, forward strand.
CGCCGCCGCAACGAGGAAGTGGTTCGCGTAACCGAGCGCTTTCGCAGACACCCCCGAGAGGAGAACGGCGGCGCCGGTCGAGATCACGACGAGGCTTGCCTGAACGGTGTAGTCCGTGCCCGCCGTCGTCGGGCGCGAGAAGTCCATCATCGCGGTGAACAGCGCGGCCGTCGCCATCCCCGACGTGAAGTGCTCGGCGATGGTGATCGCGTAGAACGTGGACACAGACGGTGAGACCACGGCGAGTGACATCGAGGCGATCGCGAGCGTCTGTAGTACTCCGAACGTGACGAGCGCGCGGCGCCGGCCGAGGCGAGTCGTCAACAGACCACCGATGACCGCCCCGGTGAGGCCCGCTGCAAACCCGCCCATGCCGACCATCACGGCGATGTCCTCCATCGATTGCTTCGCATCGGTGAGGAACGTGCGGAGCATCGCGGTCGCGAACCACTCGCCCGTCTTGTAGGTGACGAGCACGACGGTCCACGCGGCGAAGCCGGGGCGCGAGAACGCGTCACGCAGGAGCTGCCGCGGCGGCGCTTCGACGCGCGGTGCGGGCTGCTCGCGATGCAACACGATCGGCACGCTCGAGAGCGCGAGCACGCCGGCCATCGCGAGGAACGCGACCGTCCACCCTGCCCGGCCGAACAGCCACAGGATCGCGCCGCCGCCGAGCACCATGCCGACGCGATACGCGCCGACTTGCAGCCCGTTGCCGAGGCCGCGCTCACTGGGACCGAGCGTCTCGACGGCGAGCGCATCGGTCGCGATGTCCTGCGTCGCCGCGCATACGTTGACGAGCAAGACGCCGACGCAGAGCGCCCACATCGCGCTCGGCGTGGCGGTCAGCGCGAGCGTGGCGAGGATGGTGATCGATGCGAGCTGGATCGGAATGATGACAGCGCGTCGCCTGCCCCGCCGCGACTCCACGCGATCGACGAGCGGCGCCCACAGGAACTTGAGCGCCCACGGCAGCATGAGGAGCTGCGCGAGCCCGATCAGCGGCAGTGCGAGGCCTTGCTCGCGGAGCAGCACCGGAAGCGCCTGCGTGAAGAAGCCGTACGGCAGTCCCTGCGCGAGGTAGAGGCTACCGAGGAGGAAGAGCCGTCCGTTCATCGGGCCCGCAGGAACGCGAGCCCGGCGATCGCGGCACCCGTGAGCACCGCGAACGCGAGGATCACGACCCAGGGCGGGATGCGCTTCACTTGCCGCCGAGGACGTTGCGCGCGATGACGACGCGCTGGATCTGCGACGTGCCCTCGTAGATCTGGAGGAGCTTCGCATCGCGCATCAGCTTCTCGACCGGATACTCCTTCGTGTAGCCGTAGCCGCCGAAGATCTGCACCGCGTCGGTCGCGCAGCGCATCGCCGCGTCGGCACCGTACGCCTTCGCGTAGGCGCTCGTGATCGCGGAGAGGTCGCCGTTGTCGACCTGCCACGCCGCCTTGTGCGTGAGCAGCCGCGTGCCCTCGTACGCCATCGCCATCTCGGCGAGCATGAACTGGATCGCCTGGTGCTGCGCGATCGGCACGCCGAACGTCTTGCGCTCGAGTGCGTACGCGCGGCTCTCCTCGAGCGAGCGCCGGATCACGCCGGCCGCCGTCGCAGCGATCCACGGCCGCGAGCGATCGAACGTCTTCATCGCGACCTTGAAACCGCCGTCCTCGGTGCCGACAAGCGCGCTCTTCGGAAGCTTGCAGTCCTCGAAGATGACGTCCGTCGTGTTCGAGGCGCGCTGGCCCATCTTGTTCTCTTTACGCCCCGCCTTCACGCCCGGCGTGTTCGCGTCGACGACAAAGCACGCGATGCCCTTGTGCTTCATCGCCGGATCGAACGTCGCGAACACGGTGTAGAAGCCGGCGACGCCGCCGTTCGTGATCCACCGCTTCTGCCCGTTCAGCACGTAGTCATCGCCGTGCCGCGTGACGCGCGTGCGCATCCCGGCGACATCGGAGCCCGCGTCGGGCTCGCTGCAGCAGTACGCGCAGAACACGAGCTCGCTCGTCAGCCGCGAGAGGTATTGCTTCTTCTGCTCTTCGGTGCCGGCGACGAGCAGTGGCGTCGCGCCGAGCGAGTTCGCCGCCATCGACGTGTTGATGCCCGAGCAGCCGAACGAGACTTCTTCTTGGACCAAGCAGTTGTCGAGGCACGTGCCGCCGAGCCCGCCGTACGCCTCGGGAATCTCGACGTTCATGAGGCCCGTGTCCCACGCGCGCTTCAGGATCTCGCGCGGGAACTCGCCGGTCTCGTCGAAGTGGCCGGCCTTCGGAATGATCTCTTTGCGCGTGAAGTCGCGCGCGGTCTGGACGAGTGCTTGCTGCTCTTCGGAGAACCGGAAATCCATGCGCGGAATCTAGCGCCGTTCGTCGTCGGAGTCGCCTGGTATGCTGGAGACATGGACCCGGCGGATAAGAAGAAGCGGGCGACGTATCAGGACGTCCTGGATGCGCCCGAGCACAAAGTAGCGGAGATCATCGGGGGCGAGCTTCACTTGTCACCTCGCCCCGGCGCGCCACATGCGCGCGTCGCGACCGTGATCGGTCACGTCCTTTCGCAGTTCGATGGCGGCTCGGCCGGTCCCGGTGGGTGGACGTTTTTGTTCGAGCCAGAGCTCCACTTCGGGGATGACATCGTCATCCCCGATCTCGCGGGTTGGAGAGAGGCCCGCATGCCCCTCGTCCCGAACGATCCATTCGTGACACTCGCGCCGGATTGGATCTGCGAGGTGATTTCCGACTCGACGGAGAAGCGCGATCGCATGAAAAAGATGCCGATCTACGCGACGGCCGGCATCGACTTCGCGTGGCTCGTGCACCCGAAGTACCGCTCGATCGAAGTCTTCCGCCGGCAGGGTGACGGCTGGCTCACGGTGACGGTCCATGACGATCCGGCCAGAACCGCGCGGATCATGCCCTTCGATGCCGTCGAGCTCGACCTCGCGCGCCTGTGGGCGAAGACGCCGCTGCCGACGCGCGCATCGGACGGAAGCATGTATTACGAGTACGAGAAACGCGCGCCGTGAACGAGGCGTTCGGCGCGTGGACCCTGCAGTCGCTGATCGCCGTCGGCGGACTCGGAGAGGTCTGGCGCGCCACGCGCGGTGACACGACCGCTGCCGTCAAGCGGCTGCACACGCACCTCGTCCGCAACGACGAGGCGCGCGAGCTGTTCGCGCAGGAGCAGCAGCTCGCGCTCGCGCTGCCGCGGCACCCGAACGTCGTGCACGCGATCGATGTCGGCAACGTCGAGGGCCGGCCGTATGTCGCGCTCGAGCTCGCGGCCGGCGAGGATCTGCGGCGTGTGATCGCACCGCCGGTGACGCCAACGAACACGAAGCCCGCCTCGTGCGTGTTGCCGCGCGTGCGCGCGACCGCGATCGTGCTCGCCGCGTGTGAAGCCGCGACGCACCTCCACAAACATGGCTGGGTGCACGGCGACATCTGCCCGAGCAACCTGATCGTCGACGACAACGATCGCCTTGTGCTGATCGATCTCGGCGTCGCCCGCAAGATCGGACACGCGGGCACGGTGCGCGGCACGCACGCGTACATGGCACCGGAGCAAGTGCGCGGCGAGGCGTGGTCGGCCGCGACCGACGTGTTCGCGCTCGGCGTCGTGCTCTGGGAGCTCCTCGCGGACCAGCGCCTGTTTCATCGCGGGCCACCGTGGCTGTCGATGGCGGCCGTCGTCGAGGAAGCCGCGCCACCACTCGCAGATGCGGGGCTCGACGCCGTCGCGCAGGCGGCGCTCGCGAAGGATCCGGCGCAGCGCATCGCGTCGCCGGGCGAGCTGGCTAGCCGATTGCGTGCGTTGTCGACGAAGTAGCGAGTAGAGTTAGATGCCGCGCGTGATCCTCGTCGCTGCCGCCGTCCTGGCGGGAGGATGCGGGCAGCTGTTCGGGATCGACGAGACGAGCGCGCCGGCCACGCCGAACGACGCACCGAGTGATGTGCCGCGCGACGCGCCGCCCGACGCGCGCGTCTGCGCCGGCG
>JALZOJ010000027.1 GCA_030857175.1 Myxococcota bacterium
ATCGTGAAGCACCTTGTCGAGAGCATGGACGGCGAGGTCGGCGTCGAGCCGAACCAGCCACATGGCAGCATCTTCTGGCTTCGATTACCTCTTTCGGATGGAGGCGGGTAGCATGAGTGCAGTGCCGGTGCATACGAGCAGAGACTTTGACCAGGAGCTGCGTACGCTGCGCGAGCGGCTCGCGACGATGGGCGAGAAAGCTTCGCAACAGATCGCACGCGCGATGAAGGCCCTCGAAGAGCGCGACGACGATCTCGCACGCGAAGTCATCAAGCGCGATGCCGACATCGACAAGGACGAGAACGAGATCGACGAGCTCGCGCTCCAGATCCTCGCGACGCGCCAGCCGGTCGCTTCGGACCTGAGATTCATCACCATGTCGCTCAAGTTCGTCACCGATCTCGAGCGCATCGGTGATCTCGCGACCGGCATCGCGAAGCGCGTGCTCGAGCTGAACCGCCTGCCGCCGCTCGACTCTCGCGTCGACCTGGGCCGCATGGCCTTGCTCGCGCAGAAGAACCTACACGCGGCGCTCGACGCGTTCGTGCAGCGCGATGCCGAGAAGGCGACGGTGGTGATTAGCGCAGACGTCGAGATCGATAAGCTGAACGCGTCCCACTTTGCCGAGCTCGTCGCACACGTCGCGACCGACCCCGCGACCGTGACCCGCGTCCTGCCGCTGACCTCGGTGTGCCGCTACCTCGAGCGGATCGGCGACCACGTGAAGAACCTGGCCGAAGAGGTGGTGTACATGGTCAAGGCCACGGATGTGCGCCACCGCTCGCTTCCGAAGCAGAACTGATCGATCCCTCGCTCGTCACCGTCCCGCCACATTGGCTACGCCAACGCGTCACCTGAGCTGGCTACGGTCTGGTCATGAAACACGCGATCTGGTTCGTTGCCGTCCTCGCGGTCGGCGGCTGCACCAAGAAGAAGGACGAATCCGGCGGCGGAACCGCTGCGGGCACGGGCGCCGCACCCACGACGGGTGGCCCGGTCAGCCTGAACGCCAGCGGCGCCACGTTCCAGAAGGCCGCGCAGGAAGTCGCGATCGAGGCCTTCATGAAGGCCAACAAGAACATCAAGGTCAACTACGGCGCGGGCGGCTCGGGCAAGGGCCGGCAGGACTTCGCCGACCAGGTCGTCGACTACGCGTGCAGCGACGCACCGTACAAGGAAGCCGACCTCGCGAAGGTCAAGGGCGGCGAGTTCTTCTACATCCCGAACGTCCTCGGCGCGATCACCGTGAGCTACAACCTCGACGTCGAAAAGCTGAGCCTCTCGCCCGACACGATCGCGAAGATCTTCGCGCGAGAGATCAAGAACTGGAACGACCCTGCGATCGCCGCGGATAACGCCGGCGCGAAGCTGCCAGACGTTGCGATCGTCGTGGCACGCCGCAGCGATGGCTCGGGCACGACGGAGAACTTCACGAAGTACCTCGAGGTCGCATCCCCGACGGTGTGGAAGCTCAAGAGCGGCTCGACGGTCGAGTGGCCCGCCGATACGCAAGCAGGCAACGGCAACGGCGGCGTCGCGCAGATCGTCAAGTCGACGAAGGGCGCGATCGGCTACGTGGACCTCTCCGATGCGAAGGCCTCGGGCCTCAAGTGGGCCGCGGTCAAGAACGCGGCGGGCAAGTTCGTCGACCCGACACCCGAAGCGGTCTCCGCGGCGGCGGATGGCATCGAGGTCAAGGACAACCTGATCTTCACCGCGCTCAACGCGAAGGGTGATGCCTCGTATCCGATCACCGCGCAGAGCTGGTGCATGGCGTACGCGAAGCAGGCCGACAAGGCGAAGGGCGCGGCCGTGAAGGCGTACCTGACGTTCCTCGTCACCGACGCGCAGAAGCTCTTGCCCGAGATCGACTTCGCGCCGATCCCGAAGTCGCTCCAGGACAAGGCGCTCGCTCAGATCGAGAAGATCCAGGTCCCGTAATGCAGCTGCCCGAGCTCCGCGGACGACGACAGCACAGCGATACCGCCTTCAAGTGGCTCGCGCTTGCCGCGGCTGCCGTCGTCCTCGTCGTGCTCGCGCTCATCGCGTTCGTGATGACCGAACGCGCGCTGCCCGTCTTCGAGAGGATGGGCTTCGAATTCTTCACGTCGAAGCGATGGTCGGCGCCCGAGGGCATCTACGGCGCGCTGCCGTTCATCTTCGGCACGCTCTACACGGCGGCGATCGCGGTTGCGATCGCGGTGCCGGTCAGCCTCGGCGTCGCGCTGTTCATCACGCAGGTCGCGCCGCCCTGGCTGAAGAAGTGGATGATCTACCTCGTCGACTTGCTCGCCGTGGTGCCGTCGGTCGTGTTCGGCCTGTGGGGCGTGCTCGTGCTCTCGGGCCACTTCGGCCTCGGCCGCTCGTTCCTCACCGCCGGCATCATCCTCGCGATCATGATCACGCCGATCATCACGTCGCTCGCGCGCGAGGTGATCGAGACGACGCCGACGACGGACAAGGAAGCCGCCCTCGCGCTCGGCGCGACGCGCTGGGAGATGATCGGCGCAGCCGTCCTGCCGCACAGCAAGGGCGGGCTCGTCGGCGCAGTGATGCTCGGCCTCGGCCGCGCGATGGGTGAGACGATCGCCGTCGCGCTCGTGATCGGCAGCTCGCTCGGTCAGGTCACGCTCGATGCGTTCTCGTCGGGCAACTCGATGCCCGCCGTGATCGCCAACGAATGGGGCGAGGCCGATGACCTTCACAAGTCCGCGCTGATCGCACTCGCGGTCACGCTGTTCGTCATCACGATCGTCGTGAACCTCATCGCGACGGCGATCGTCCAGCGCTCGATGAAGCGGAGTGGTGGCAAATGAAGGTCGACCTCCGCGCACGGCGCAGCTGGCGCTCGACGAAGAGCGACCTCATCGGCGTGCTCATGCTGCTCGCCGTCGTCGCGGTCGCGATCCCGCTCGTCGCCGTCTTGTGGTCGGTGATCGGCCGCGGCGCGGGCGTCGCATTCAGGGACTTCCCCGCCTTCTTCACCGACGAGATTCCGCTCGTGTCACGGCGCGCGGGCCCGGGCATGGGCCCGGCCATCCTCGGCACGCTGCTCGTCACCGGCGGCGCGACGCTGATCGCCGTTCCGTTCGGCATCCTCGGCGCCATCTACCTTCACGAGTACGGCGGCAAGAACAAGTTTGCGAAGGCCGTCCGCTTCATGTCGACGGTGATGACGGGCGTCCCCTCGATCGTGATGGGCCTGTTCGTCTACATCATGTGGACGATGCGCTTCGGCTACTCCGCGTTCGGCGGATCGCTCGCGCTCGCCTTCCTGATGCTCCCCGTCGTGATCGGCGCGACCGAGCAGATGCTGCGCCTCGTGCCGAACCACCTGCGCGAGGCGTCGTATGCACTAGGCGCGACAAAAAGCCGCACGATCCTGGCCATCGTCCTGCCGGCCGCGCTGCCCGGCATCGTTTCGGGCTGCCTGCTCGCGATCGCCCGCGCCGCCGGTGAGACCGCGCCGCTCCTGTTCGCGGTCGGGGCCGCCAACGCGTTCAACACGAGCCTGTTCGACGAGGCAAACACCGCGCTCTCCGTCCAGATCTTCGGGAACGCGACCTCCTCGTTCGTCGCCGCGCAAGACCGCGCCTGGGGAGCCGCGTTCACGCTCGTCACCCTCACCTTCCTGGTCACGCTCGCCGCTCGGGTCATCACAGCGCGTTTCGCGCTCAAGAGGTAATATGCTGTTGCCCGCGCAAGGACATCGCCTGTCAGCCAACAACCGCATCACGATCGAGCCTCGCTCGTCTCCGGCCATCGCCGACGGACCCGTCGTGTTCGAGCTCGACCAAGTCGAGGTGTTCTACGGCGCATTCCGCGCGGTCCGCGGCGTCTCGCTGGAGATCCACGACAAGCAGATCACCGCGTTCATCGGTCCGTCGGGCTGCGGCAAGACGACGCTGCTGCGCGCCTTCAACCGCATGCACGACGTCATCCCCGGCGCACGAGTCGCCGGCAAGCTCCAGTATCACGGCGTCGATCTCTACGGCCCCGATGTCTCCGCGACCGAAGTCCGCCGCCGCATCGGCATGGTGTTCCAGAAGCCGAACCCGTTCCCGAAGAGCATCTACGACAACATCGCGTTCGGTCCGCGCGTCAACGGCGTCAAGGGCAAGACCGCGCTCGACGCGATCGTCGAGAAGTCGCTGCGCGCCGCCGCGCTGTGGGACGAGGTCAAGGAGCGCCTCAAGTCCTCCGCGCTCGGCCTGTCGGGCGGTCAGCAGCAGCGCCTGTGCATCGCGCGCACGATCGCCGTCGAGCCCGACGTCGTGCTGATGGACGAGCCGTGCAGCGCGCTCGATCCGATCGCGACCGCGCGCATCGAGGAGCTGATGCGCGAGCTCAAGTCGCGCTTCACGATCGTGATCGTCACGCACAACATGCAGCAAGCCGCGCGCGTCAGCGACCGCACGGCCTTCTTCACCGCCGAGCTCGACAGCAAGAACGACCAGCGCACCGGCATCCTGGTCGAATATGACGCGACGGCAAAGATCTTCTCGAATCCGTCAGACGAGCGGACTGAAAATTACATTACTGGCCGTTTCGGCTAAGAGCTGTCCCGAAGTGGACGCTTGGAACAGGTTGGTTCGCCATCGCGCCCGCTCTGACGTGGTCCGGCGGTAGCCAGTCTCATTCAGGTTTGGGCACGCGACCGTGCCAACGATTCGCCGAGCCACCAAGACACAGTCTGGTGTGGACGTCGACCACGTGATGAAAGATCCATCGCGGGCAGAGAGGTCGGTTGACTCAGACAGGGTGTCTTGCCACCCCGAGTATGAAGGATCGACAGCGCGGCGGATCTCTGCGAGCGCATCAGCAGAAGCGTCGTAGTCGACGCGTGCCGACGACGGCACACCGCGCTCTAGCGAAACAAAGGACGCTAGAACCGCCGAGACGGCGTCGCGATCACCACGCAGCTGACAGTTCGGACAGACGTGGACGCGATCCGCGAGGCTTTTGGCGACGCGTTCTCCACACGGGCAGTGCTGCGACATCGCGGTGGTTCGGGTCGCTGCACGCTGCACACCCCCACTTGTTCCGGCTATCGCAGCTACCGCCTGCGCCTCGCGATCGATCGCCGTGATCAACATGCCAGGCGAGAACGCCGCTACCGCACGGCCCCACGACCGTGACCACGCCGCGATGCTGCAGTTCTCGACGATGAGTCTGTAGCCGTGCGTACCTACGACATTTGCGGCGGTCTGACGCGCACGATCATGGCGCGCTTGGGTTGTCGACGCAGCCTCCGCAACCTGCGCGGCGCGCAGATGGTGATAGCTCGCGGATAGCTGGTCGCGACGGTAACTCTGGAGCGGCAGCCCGTCGACACGCGCGTTGCGCGGCCCCATTGGGATCACGTTGACCGGCGCACGCCGAGCCTCGGCATGGCGGCGCGCACGCTTTTCTTGGCGTTTGGAGAGCCGGTATTGCGCGCGATTCATCGAACGTCGTGAGCGATCGAGGTTTCGTTCGCGCCGGCGCTCGCGCCGAGCGCGGCTGCGATCCCGTTGCTTCTGTGTCTCATCACGCTCAACGCGCGTCAGGTGCATCGCGCGCCCATTCTCGTGGGACACCACGGTGATGTTGGAGACGTTGACGTCGATGCCCGCGACGCGATCGATCGTTTCGATTGCCACGCGCGCGCGGCGCGCTACCGCGGACGGCGACACGTACTGTTGTGTCAGCACGATCAGGTGTGCCTCGTAACGCCAGCCGCCGGTGACATGCGGATCCTGTCGCCGAACGAGATCGATCTTGTGCCACCGGCTCGCGTCGCCGAGGCAGTGATCGAGAATGGGCTGGTTCGAGGGCGCTGTCGGGAGCCGCACAGGCAGCACGAGCGTGCCGTCGGCCAAGCCGCTGAACACGACCGCGAGTGGGCCGTCGTAGCTCCACCAAGAGCCGCTCGTTACCGGACGCATGCGATGCGGCTGCATGAACTTCCCGTGGCGCGTGTACGCAGCGCGATGACCAGCGAGCGTGCCGTGGAGCCGGAACGTCTCCCATTTTCGCGCGGTCCTGTGTGAGCGAGCTCGACCCGGGATCCGTTTGAAGTCGTACCATCGACCAATCCGCGATGCGCCATGTCGGCGCCCGGCGGAATCGCGAAACAGGTGGCGCTCCGTCGCGCTCCACACGGAATCTGCGAGGTGCATCGCCTGCGCCTTCGTCACGAACTCGCGCAGGTGAGGCGCCGCGTCGAGGTGCTCGTATGCCGCGTGCTCGAAGCCAGATCGCGACAGTCCCAGCCGGTCTCGCACGGCCGCGGGGTCCTTGTCGCGTTCGTGGTGAGCGGCCCAGTAAGCGCGCGATCGAGCCTGCGCATCGCGCTGCAGGGCGCGCCGCACTTGATATGCAACTTGGTACATCGCCTCGACTCGGCGTCGCTGGACAGGATCGCTCGTGTCGAGCGGAAGCCGTAGTACCGACAAGCCGTCTTCGGGCTTGCGCACCCACGGTGTCTGCTTGTTGGGACCGCGTGTCCTCACCGACGACATGACGCATCAATCCTATGCCCTCCTACTGACAACGAACCGACGAGAGGAGTTCGCTTATGTCAGGCCATGCCTCTGGCGCACTGCCGGTTGCGAACGCACGACCACACGGTCGTAATGCCTGGCGGCTGCGAAGGCGAGCAAAGGCGAAGGCGATGTGGAACGGCAGGTTAGAGTGAGGCCAGGAACTGACCGAGGTCAGTCGACTCGAGATCTTGCCTACTCATGTGAAGCGCGATCGAACCGTTGAGGTCCTTAGCCCGCTTGTTCGGCTTATCGAAAGGTCCGAGCGCTGCCCCCGTCGGATCGACGGCCTTGACTGCGGCGTCCGTGAAGTAGTTTTCGAGCGCACGGCGATCGAGCACGTGGGATCTGAAGCCCATGCTTTGCCACAGCCGAAGGAAGCCCTGGCGATTCGGGGCCAGCGGTTGTCCTGCAGCGATACGCTCCGAATCTAGCAAAGCGACACAAGGCACGCCCAATCGCTGTAGCTCTTGGAGTTCTTGCTGACGCTTCGAATTGATCAAGCAGTCACCTAGCAGCGGCAAAAGAACAAAGTCTTCGTCCTTCTGGTAGAGCCGAAGAAAGTGGCGCACCGCGATGATGTCGGTGACGCCCTCGACGAAAAACACCGTTCCAGCCCCGAGTTCTCGTTGAGCAGAGTAATTCATTTCCCCAAGGAACTGCTGAAGCGTTGGTTGGTGGAGAAATGGCGTTGCTACTGATGTAAGGCTCGCATCCCGGTGAATTTGGGTAATGTTGCGAGTCACCGAGCGCGCGAGTCCTAGCGAATGCGTCGCAAACAAGAGGACGCCCGCACCGCTCGTCGCGAGGAGCAGTCGCAGCAGTTCCATCTGCTTCAGCGGATGCAGGTGAGTCTCTGGTTCGTCAATAAGGATTGTCTTCGGGCGATGAACGAAGAGATTGCCGATGATGAGCAGGAACTCCGACACCCCGGAGCCCATGTCGGAAAGATTTCGGCTTCGTCCATCGACGACAACGCGGAGTTCCTTCTTGTCTGGTGACGCGTTTATGGCGAGCGACCCATAGCCGAGCAACTTTCGGATGTCCTCCTCGACTCCGATCATCGCATCACGCTGCCGCTTATTCGCTCCGTTCTTCCACGAGTCCCAGCTAGCGATGAACGCTGTCCCCAGTGTCAGGTCATAATAGTTTGCGCTGCCGCTATTGATGGTGTTCCGGAACGCCGGGATATACAAAGGCGCGGCAAGTGCATCAAAGAGCCATCCCCACGGGCTGTAGTCGAACATTCTGCCGATGAAGCCAACCGCATGCGGCGCGTGCATCGCGTTCGCGCCCGGGACTTTGATGGATACACCCCCACCGTACAGGTCGAACGTCGCGGTGAAGTCTCGGTTCACTTCGACAACAACCTCGTTGACAGCATCTGGTGGTGCATCGTCGAGCGCGATGCGAATGCGGATCGAACCATTGGTTCGGTCGTTGAAGACATCGATCACGTCTACGACGTGGTGGGGACTATCCACCCCGTGAGCGCCACGCGTCCGTTCGTAAATGAGAGGGGCGGAGCGAATGTGTTGCCAGAGGCCACGCCATTCCGAAAAGAAACGGAGCGCAGTCGACTTGCCGGCGTCATTAGGTCCCACGAAAGCACTGAAGCCTGGACCCACCTTGAAGGTTAGTGGGTTCGTCTCACCGAAGCACCGATAGTTGGACACGGTGAACGTGAACGTCGACATCGACGAATCGTAGACCCATCCCGAACCTCATCGGTATGTCGACGCTGGCTTGTTCACTTCGGCTAGCGAGATCGTTTCGAACAAGTGGCCGCTGCGCCTGGGCGCGGTCACTGGATCGACACCGACGGGAGTCATGGTGGGGACAAAGGGAGGTCCCCATGACTCGCTACACGATTCGGAATCTCTCCACCGAGGACTTCGCTGCACTCGCGTCGCTCGAGAACGACGTGTTCGCTGCGATGGGCGAAGCCGTGCTGTGCCCGCACTATCTGAGGCTGTGCACGGAGATCTTTGCCGGGTCTTGCTTCATCGCGCTCGACGGTGACAAGCCCGTTGGCTACTTGCTCGCGTTCATGAACGGCCGCGAGGTGTACTGCACGACGCTCGCGGTGATTCCCGCGTATCAGAAGACGCGCGTGACGGTGCAGCTGATCGGTGCGTTCGTGCGCAGCGTGATCGACCGCGTCGACGCGTGCTGGTTCACGGTCAAGGAAGACAACGCACCGGCCAGGGCACTGCACGCCATGCTCGGTGCAACGGAGGTCGGGCGGCGGGTGGATTTTTACGGGCCGGGTGACGAGCGCATCATCTCGAAGATCGATCGCGCGACGTTCGAGCGACTGCGCACGAAGTACGAGCGGCTCGGCTTCGTGCCGCCACGCGCGCAGGTGGCCGCTTGATCCGCAGTGCGCAGCGGATCGCCCGGTTCGCGGTGACGACGCTCGAAGCGATCGGCCGCGCCAAGTTTTCACGGGACGGGATTGCAGGCCGTGCGGCGCGCCTGCAGACCGTATGTGCGGAGATCGCGCGCATTCACGAGCTTCGGCTCGGTGTGCGAGGTGCATTTCCGTGGAGACCCGTGGTCATTGTGACCAACCACGTCAGCTACCTCGATGCGATCGCGGTCGCGGCCATCCGGCCGGTCGCTCCGATCGCGAAGAGCGAGGTCGCTGCGTGGCCGATGATCGGCACGGCCGCCGATCAGCTCGGCGTGATCTTCGTCGAGCGCGATGCGCCGGCGAGCCGCATCCGTGCGCTCCTGCGTGCGCGAGCGGCACTGCAGGCCGGCGTGTCGGTCCTGAACTTTCCTGAAGGCACGACGACCGACGGCACGCAGCTCCTGCCGTTCTCGCGCGGCATCTTCGGGCTCGCGCGGCTCGCCGGCGTACCCGTCGTGCCTGTCGCGATTCGCTGCGCCCCGGAGCTCGCGTGGTACGGCGGTGCGTCGTTCGTTCCGCACTACGTGCGCACGACGCAGATCGCCGCACCGGAGATCCGACTCGAGGTCGGCACGGCGATCGACACCGCGCGGTACACGGCCGGCGAGGCCGCCGCACTCGCTCATCACCGGATCGCGTACATGTTGCGCGACCAACTGGAGTCTCATGCAGTCATCCGCCTCCGAGTACCTGCGCCACGGCCAGACACCGTTCTTCCGCCTGCCCGCCGTCGGGTGGCCCGTTGATCCTGTCGACGCGATGGTGCTCGGTGTGCCGCACGACGGCGGCACGACCTACCAGCCTGGAGCTCGGTTCGCGCCGTACCACGTGCGTCGCACGAGCGCGCTCGTGCAGAGCTATCACCCCACCCATCGCGTCGACGTGTTCGAGCGAGTGCGCGCGGTCGATGCCGGCAACGTGGTGTTCCCACCATTCTCGCGGCCCGCGATGCGCGATGCCGTGTTCGAGATGATGGGCGATGTCACCGCCGCGCACGCGGTGCCGTTTGTCGTCGGTGGTGACCACTCGATCACCGCGCCGATCCTGCGCGCGATGGCTGCGGCGCACGGCCCGGTCGCGGTGCTGCACATCGACGCGCACCTCGACACCAGCGGACCGGAATCGTGGGGCGACGACCACCATCACGGCACCCCGATCCGCCACGCACTCGCCGAGCGCTGGGTCGCACCCGGCGCGCTCGCCTCGATCGGCATTCGGGGACCGTGGGCGACGGACGACGATGCGGGCATCGCGCGCCGGTACGACGCGCTGATCGCGAGTCCCGACGACGTCTCGAATCGCGGCGTGCCGAAGCTGGTCAGCGAGCTGCGCGAGCGGTTCGCCGGCAAGCCGCTCTACATCTCGATCGACGTCGACGGCCTCGACCCCGCGTTTGCACCCGGCACCGGGACGCCGGTCCCGGGCGGGCTCACGACACGCGAGGTGCTCGGCATCCTGCGTGGCCTTGCCGGCGCGAACCTCGTTGGGATGGACGTCGTCGAGATCGCACCCGCACTCGATCACGCAGACCTGACGTGCCACCTCGGTGCGCACCTCCTGTTCGAGGGCCTTGCCCTTCTGGCGGTGCGGTCGTGATCAAGCTCTGCGGCGTCGCGATCGATGCTCGCATGCAGGTGCGCACGCGCGATCCGCAAGCGCTCGCACGCGCAACGCGGTGGATCGCGGCAAACTATCTCGCCACTCGCCACTACCGCCCGTTGCACCTCGTGCGCGTCGCATCACTGGTGGATCTGCTGTCCGCGATCGCATGCGCCCCGGTGCTCGTCGAGCGCTCGGCGTTGCCTGCGCGCTGGCAGCTCGCGCTGCGCATGCTCGGCGTGCCGCTGTTCGACCGGCCGGCCGGCGCGTCCGTGCTGTCACTGGCTCCGCTCGGCGATGGCACCTATCGCGTTCGCATCGTCGAACCGCATATGCTCGCGGCGTGACCTGGACTGCGCTCGCCGCGATCGATGCGCTCGCACGATCGGCGAACGCAGAGGTGCTCGCCACCGTCGAGGATCTTCCGATCCATGCATTCCGGTTCGGCACCGGCGATCGCACGAGGCCCGTGCTGCTCGTCACCGGCGGTGTGCACGGCCTCGAGCGCATCGGCACCGACATCGCGATCGCGTTTCTGACCTCGCTCGTCGCGCGCCTCGCATGGGATGCGGTGCTGCATGACGCGCTCGCGCGCTGCCGCGTGCTCGTCGTGCCGCTGGTCAATCCCGTCGGGATGTCGCGGGGCCAGCGCGCGAACGGTAACGGCGTCGATCTCATGCGCAACGCGCCAGCCGCGCCGACCGGGGGCACGCCGCTGCTCGGCGGCCAACGTATCTCGCCCCGCTTGCCCTGGTACATGGGCCCGGCGAACGCGCCGATGCAGACCGAGGCCCGCGTGCTCGCCGAGCTCGTCGAGCGGGAGCTGCTCGCGGCGCCGTTCTCGATCGCGCTCGATCTGCACTCGGGCTATGGCTTTCGCGATCGCCTCTGGTACCCGTACGCGCGGACGCGTGAGGCGCCGCCCGATCTGCCCGCGATCGAAGCCCTCGCGCGCTTGCTCGACGACACGCTGCCGAACCACGTCTACCGCGTCGAGCAAACCGCGCAGGCGTACACGATCAAGGGCGACCTCTGGGACTACCTCTACGATCGTCCGCGCGACGGAACGTTTCTGCCGCTCACGCTCGAGATGGGGTCGTGGACCTGGGTCCGGAAGAATCCGTGGCAGGGATTCTCGAGCCTCGGCCGCTTCAATCCGGTCAAACCGCATCGCTTGCAGCGCACGCTGCGACGTCACCTGCCACTACTCGACTTCTTGCTGCACGCGACCGCTTCGCATCGAGCGTGGTTGACCGGCTGAGGTACCGACCTTGATTACGCCTACTTGAGAGGCCTGTAAGGGCGGACCGCGTGATGCGTTTCATAGGCGTCCGCGTGACGAGTCCTGCCCTGGGCTGGATGGTTCGCGCACCACCCGCCGGAGGCATGTCTCGATGATGCGTCACGCCCGTTCGATCGCGTTCGTTCTCCTCGCCGCTTGCGGCGGTGCCCGACACAAGTCTGCCAACGTGTACGCGCCGTCGCCGACGAGCGTCGCCTACGCAGAACACCAAGGTGCACCGATGTCCGGTGGCGCGATCGCGGCCGAGCCCGGCGCCACGCCAGGCGACACGCACGTGAGCTACGGCGTGAACCCGTGGACCGAGACGTCGCGCGATGCGCTCTCGACGTTCGCGGCGGACGTCGACACCGCGTCGTACACATACGCGCGGCGCGTGTTGCAAGGTGGCTCGTTGCCGCCGGCCGCGGCGGTGCGCGTCGAAGAGTTCGTCAACTACTTCAAGTACAGCTTCCCGCGCCCGCAGCCGGGCTCGCCGTTTTCGGTCGTGATGGATGCGGCGCCCTCGCCGTTCTCGCCGGGCAGCCACATCTTGCGCGTCGGTGTCGCGACGCCGGCGAAGAGCCAGCAGGAACGCAAGACTGCAAATCTCGTGTTCCTCGTCGACGTCTCTGGCTCGATGGATTCGCAGGACAAGATCGGCCTCGCGAAGAAGTCGCTCGAGATCCTGCTTTCGAACCTGCGCGAGAGCGACACCGTCTCGCTCGTGACCTACGCGGGCTCGACGAAGGTCGTGCTGCCGGCGACGAGCGTCGAGAAGAAGGACAAGATCCGCGCGGCGATCAACTCGTTGCGCGTCGGCGGCTCGACGTCGATGGGCTCCGGCCTCGACCTCGCGTACGAGCAGGCGATGCAGAGCATGCGCCCGGGCACGATCTCGCGCGTCATCGTCCTCTCGGACGGCGACACGAACGTCGGCCCGACGAGCCACCAGAAGATCCTCGACATCATCGACAGCCGCGTGAAGGCAGGCGTGACGCTGTCGACGATCGGCTTCGGGATGGGCAACCACCGCGCGGACCTCATGGAGCAGCTCGGCGATCGCGGCAACGGCAACAACTACTACATCGACTCGCTCGCGGCGGCGCAGAAGCTGTTCTCCGCCGAGCTCGTGTCGGTGCTCGAGGTCGCGGCAAAGGATGCGAAGCTGCAAGTCGAATTCGATCCGAGCGTCGTCGCGCGCTACCGCCTGCTCGGGTACGAGAACCGTGACATCAAGGACGGCGACTTCCGCAAGGACAGCGTCGACGCCGGCGAGATCGGCGCGGGACATCAAGTGACCGCGATGTACGAAGTGCAGCTCACCGACGCTGCGAAGACGCAGCCCTCGCCGCTCGGCCTCGTGCGGATCCGCCACAAGCAGCCCGACGGTCACGAAGCCGCGGAGAACACGTTCCAGATGGGCGGCGTGCCGGCCGCCTCGTTCGAAGCTGCGCCTTCCGACCTCAAGTTCGCGTTCGCGGTCGCATCGTTCGCCGACATGTTGCGCGGTGCCGAGGATGCGCAGAGCTGGTCGCTCGAACACGCGATCGTCGTGGCGCGCACGAACGCGGGCAACGACAAGGATCGCCTCGAGCTCGTCGAGCTGATGACGAAGGCGCGCACGCTGCGCCCGTCGAAGACGACCGTCGCGCGCTAGCTGGTATGCTCGCCCGCGGTGGGGAGCACGCAGCCTACGCGCGCGCAGCGCATCGCAAGGGCGCTCGCATCTCCCACCGGTGCATTCGTGATCGTTCCGGCGCTGGTCATGATGGCCGGCGTCGGCGTGTTTCTGCTCGGTCTCGCGGCGACGCGTGATGCGAGCAACTCGATGGCGAAGAGTCAGCTCGCGACGCAGGCGAGTGACATCGCGCATGACATCGCGTTCGCGCTCGATCAGGCGGACCCCATGCTCGTTCGGCTCGCAGCGCTCGCGGATCCGAGTCTGCCGCTCGCCGATGTCGCGCCGCGCATGCACGATCTGCACGTCGGCCGCGCGGGCGTGACGAACATCAGCATCGGGTTTCCGAACGGCAACCTGCGCGGCACGTACATGGACGGTGCGCAGGTCCGCGTGCAGGAGAGCGTGCTCGGACCGACGACGACGCGCACGAACTACGCGATCGACGGGCGCGAGATCCGCACGATCGCGACGAAGCAGAACGACTACGACGTGCGCAAGCGGCCGCACTACCAGTTCGCCGCCGAGCAGAAGCAGCGCGCGTGGATGCCGCCGCGCCTGTTCTACACGTCGCGCACGACGGGCGTGAGCTGCGTCGAGCCGGTGTTCGTCGACGGCCAGCTCGTCGCGGTGCTCACCGTCGACTTCGATGTCGGCGCGCTCTCGGAGCTGCTCGTGAATGCGCCGATGAAGGATGCGCGCACGATCTTCTTCACCCGCGACGGAACGATCCTCGCGTCCCCGGGAGTGAAGCCGCCCGACATCGCAGTGCGTGAGGATCGGGTACTCCGTTACACGGACTACGAGGACACCGCGCTGCACGCACTGTTCGAGACGCTCGGCACGCAGAAGATCGAGCGCCAGCGTTTCCTCGAGTACGGCGCATATCTCGCGTCGGTGTCGCCGCTCGCTGGCGTGCGCGCGAACGCGGCTGCGCGGCTCGACTGGTACGTCGCGACGCTCGTGCCGCAGCGCGTGTTACTCGCGCCCGGCGAGCGCCTGCAATCGCAGGTGTTGCTCGCATCGGCCGGCGCGCTCGCACTCGCCGTCGGGATCGCGTTCGTCTTCGCATGGAACCTCGCGCGTATGCGGCGCGCCGTCGGTGCCGCGCGCGAGGCGGCACGCTCGGCGGAAGCGCGGGCGAATGACCTCGGCAGCTATCGGCTCGTCGAGAAGCTCGGCGCGGGCGGCATGGGTGAAGTGTGGCGCGCCGAGCACCGGCTGCTCGCGCGGCAAGCCGCGGTCAAGCTCGTGCGCAGCGAAGCGCTCCAGGATCCGGTGCGCGCGCTCAAGCTGCGCGAACGGTTTCGCCGGGAAGCGCAGACGCTCGCGACGATGCGCTCGCGCCACACGATCCAGCTGTTCGATTACGGCGTCGCCGACGACGGCACGTTCTTCTACGTCATGGAGCTGCTCGAAGGCCTCGACCTCGACAAGTACGTGCGGCAGCACGGTGCGATGCCGGCCGCGCGCGTGATCGATCTGATCGCGCAGGCGTGCTCGTCGCTCGCCGAAGCGCACGACGCCGGCCTGCTCCACCGCGACATCAAGCCCGGCAATCTGTTCCTCACGCGAGCGGCCGACGAGGTCGACATCATCAAGCTGATCGACTTCGGCATCGTGCGCTCGTTCGCGGAGCGCAATGCGGATCCGCTCGACGCCGTCACGCTGCCGACGCCCGAGGAGCGCATGGTGCGCGCGCACCGCCTGACGAAGACGGGCGCCGTGATCGGAACGTGCGGCTACATCGCGCCGGAGCAGACCGAGGGCAACGACATCGACGGGCGCAGCGATCTCTACGCGCTCGGCTGCGTCGCCTGGTGGCTGCTCACCGGCACCGAGGTCTACACGCGCCACACCGACGAGATGGAGACCTTGCGCGAGCACTGCGAGGAACCGCTTCCCGATCTGCGCGCGCGCGTGAAGGGCTGGCTGCCGCCCGAGCTCGACGACCTCGTGCGGTCGCTGCTCGCGAAGTCTCCCGACGAGCGGCCGCCGCATGCGCGCGCGCTCGCGAACAAGCTGCGCGCGATTGTTATTCCCGACGAGCACGTGTGGAACGAGCCGCGTGCGCAAGCGTGGTGGTACATGCATCGCGCGACGCCGATCTCGACGAGCGCGCTCACGCCCGCGACCGAGAAGCGGCTCTTGGTCTCGGACCGCGAGAAGAAACCGCCGCCGACCTGACCTTGGAAAGTTTGTTGTCCTCGCGTGACGACAATCTGCGTACGAGAAAATTCAGACCGAGATCCATGAATCGCGCGTCGCTTGGGGTCTCACCAGGCGAGGAGATTCCATGCGCAAGATCCTGTTCTGTCTGCTGCTCGGCACCACCATCGTTTCCACCGCTTGCAAGAGCGACAAGGCCAAGGCCACCGAAGACCAGGCGATGCCGGCGGAGGCGATGGCCCTGAAGGACGAGAAGAGGAAGGGAGCCTGGAAGACAGAGCCCACGACCGGCAGTGCGGCCTACGCGGTCGCGACGCCCGCGCCGGCCGCCGACAAGGGCACCAGCGGCGATGGCTTCAAGAGCCATGGACAGAACCCGTGGGTCGACGCGTCGAAGGATCGGCTCTCGACGTTCGCCGCCGACGTCGACACCGCGTCGTACACGATCATGCGACGCAAGCTGACCGAGGGTGCGCTGCCTCCTCCCGCGTCGGTCCGCGTCGAAGAGTTCGTGAACTACTTCGACTACAAGTTCGAAGACCCGACGAACGGCACACCGTTCTCGGTGCTGATGCAGGCGGCGCCGTCGCCGATGAACGCGGCGCGCCACATCTTGCGCGTCGGCGTCGCGACAAAGGCAAAGACCGAGCAAGACCGCAAGCCGGCGAACCTCGTGTTCCTCGTCGATGTGTCGGGCTCGATGTCGGGCGAAGACCGCCTTCCCCTTGCGAAGAAGTCGCTGCGCATCCTCACGCATAATCTGAAGGACGGCGACACGGTCTCGCTCGTCACGTACGCCGGCAGCTCGCGCGTCATCCTTTCGCCAACCGGTCTCGAGAACAAAGCGCGCATTCTCTCCGCGATCGACGAGCTCGGCGCTGGCGGCTCGACCGCGATGGGCTCGGGCCTCGACCTCGCGTACGAGCAAGCGGTGAAGGGCCTGCGCCCCGGCGCGATCTCTCGCGTGATCGTGCTCTCCGATGGTGACGCGAACGTCGGCACCGCGACGCACGATCAGATCTTGAAGACGATCGCCGGCCGCGTGAAGGAAGGCGTCACGCTCTCCACGATCGGCTTCGGCATGGGCAACTACAAAGACGAGATGATGGAGCAGCTCGCGAACAAGGGTAACGGCAACAACTTTTATATCGACACGATCGACGCCGCGAAGAAGATCTTCGACAAGCAGCTCGGCTCCACGCTCGAGGTCGTCGCGAAGGACGCGAAGTTCCAGGTCGACTTCGATCCGAAGCTCGTCTCGCGCTACCGCTTGGTTGGCTACGAGAACCGCGACATCGCCGACAACGACTTCAGGAACGACAAGGTCGACGCCGGCGAGATCGGCGCGGGTCATCAAGTGACCGCGCTCTACGAGGTCGAGCTCACGGCCGAGGGCAAACAGCAGAACGCGCCGATCGCGACCGTGCGGCTTCGCCACAAGGCGCCGAACGGCGAGAAGGCCATCGAGTCCGCCTTTCCGATGGTCGGTGGTCCGGCCGAGTCGTTCGCGAACACGTCCAGTGACTTCCGCTTCGCCTTCGCCGTGGCTGCATTCGCGGACTTACTGCGCGGCGGCGAGGATGCGGAGCACTGGTCTCTCGGAGAGATTCGCAAGGTCGCGATGGCGGCCGCGGGTGAGGACGCCGACCGCAAGGAGCTCGTCGACCTCCTCAACAAGGCGATTACGATCAAGAATCGAAGCGCCACTCGCTGATACAATGGCCGGCTCGTATGCCAGCTAAAGACCTCGATAAGGAAACGCCACCCACCGAGCCGCATCCGGAACATGGTGGCGGTGAGGTCAACGAGCCGAGTCGTTTCCACATCGACCTACCACAGTTCGTGCAGACCGAGACGCAGCTGCCGACTGCGAAGCCGCTCCGTCCCGTCAACGATCGTGCTGCGCCGCCGCGCGGCTTTCGCGAGACGCTGAAGGCGGCCGCGAAGGACTGGCGCGTGAAGGGCAGCATCCAGAAGGTGCTCGGCGTGGTGCCCGGTGGTCACACGATCCATCAGCAGCTGCAACGCCGCATCGGTGGGCTCGCGAGCTTCGCGAGCGAGTGCGACCTGAAGATCGAAGATTGGCGCTTGATGATGGAGCACCTCACGGCGGCACGGATGCCAGTCCAGCACGCGTCGCTCCTCGAGATGGGCTCGGGCTGGTACCCGACGTTCCCGGTGTGCCTCTACCTATCGGGCGCGCAGCAGATCCTCACCATCGATCTCACTCGCTTGATGGATCCCGCACTCACGGTCGCGATGGTCGAGCGGCTCGGCGAGCACCTCGCGATGATCGCGAGCTTGTCACGCCGCCCCGAGGGCGACGTCCGTGCGTCGCATGCACAGCTCCTCGCTGCGCTTCGCGAGGGCAAGTCGATCGGCGCCGCGACCAACCTCACGATCGACTACCGCGCGCCGTACGATGCGTCGAGCACCGCGTTCTTACCGTCGACGTTCGATGTCGTATTCTCGAACAGCGTGCTCGAGCACGTGCCACCGCCATTGATCGACGCGAGCTTCGCCGAGTCAATGCGGATCCTGCGGCCCGGTGGCGTCATGTTTCACTCCGTGAACTGCGGCGATCACTACGCGTACACGGATTCCACGATCAATCAGCTGCACTACCTCGCGTACTCCGACGAGGCCTGGCAGTTCTGGAACAACGAGTTCCTGTACCAGAACCGGCTACGCGCGCAGGACTTCACCGAGCGTGCGCAGAAAGCGGGCTTCACGATCGAGCTCGATACGTCGCGGCCGCACCCCGATCGCCTCGCGCAGCTCGAGAAGATCGTCGTGCACGAGCGGTTCGCCGGTTACCCGCGCACGCAGCTTGCGATCACGAGCATCGACTTCATCGGGCGCAAGCCAGCGGCACCCGACCCCGGCAACTAGTAGACTGCCGCGATGCGCGCCATCGCTGTCCTGATGCTGCTCGCGGCGACCGCATCTGCCGCGCCGCCCGAGCCGAGCGGCCCGCATCCGCGGATGCTGCTCGACGCCGAGCTGAAGGCAGCATGGAAAGCGGACGCGAAAGCGAATCGCGGGCCGGTCAAGGGCGCGATCGCGCTGTGCAGCGACGGGCGCGACACCGCCGAGCACGATCGCGCCGTCTATCAAGGCAGCGAGTGGGCGAAGCTGCTGCAGGCATGCCTCGTCGCATGGGCGGCGACCGACGACCCCTCGTTCGCGAAGACGGCGACGCGGTTCTATAGCGCGCTGCTCGACGATCTCGATCGCATCGGCGATGGCCAGGGCGGTGACAAGGCGGCCACGCGCGACGACGGCTACGCGATTCGCAACCTCGGTCCGTACACCGCGCTCGCCTACGACTGGCTGCACGCGCAGCTCACGCCCGAGCAGAAGGCGAAGGCGCGCAAACGCTGGGCCGCGTGGCTCACCTGGTACAAAGAGAACGGCTATCGAGCGCGCGTGCCGGGCACGAACTATCAGGCCGGCTATCTCGTCTCGGCGACGCTGATCGCGGTCGCGCAGGCCGGCGAGAGCGAAGAAGCGACGGTGTTATGGCGCTACGTCGCCGACGAGCTGTGGAACAAGGACATGAAAGCCGCGCTCGCGCCGGGCGGCATCCTCGACGGTGGCGACTGGCCCGAAGGCTGGCAATACGGTCCGCTCGCGGTGACGTCGTATGCGCTCGCGGCGCGCGTCGCGAAGCGCGCAGGCATCCCGGTCGATGGCGTCGACACCTGGACCGCGAGCATGCTCAAGCGCCACGTCTACGGGCTCTCGCCCGGCGACAAGGTCTACGCGGGCGGCGACACCGAGGCCGAGAAGCCAAACCTCGATCCGCAGGTCAACACGCTGAACGCGATCGCGCTCGGCGACGGCACGCCGGACACGCGCCGATGGGCCAAGGGCGAGCTCTCGCGGCTGCGGCTCGCCGATGCCGACTACCTCTTGCACGACGCGCTCGCCACCGTCGGCGAGAAGCCGGCGCTCGTGCCGCGCGCGACGTGGCCGACCTGGTACATCGCGGGCGCGACCGGCACGCTGTACACGCGCACGCGCTGGGACGAGAACGCGATGTGGTTCGTCGCGGAGTGCCAGGCCTCGCTCGATATCGATCACCGGCATCCGAGCACCGGCACGTTCGTGCTCTCGCGCGGCAAGGACGACGTGATCGTCGATCCATCACCGTACGGCTCCGCATCGACGCTGACGAGCAACGCACCGACGGTCGCGTCCGCGCACCTGCCGGCGGATTACATCCCGAGCCAGGGCGCGTGGGGCGAGAAGAGCGGCTGGGACTTCGCGACGCAGACCAAGAGCGGCGTCGTCGCGGCGCGCTGCGACTATGCGGATCAGTACAAGTTCCAGCACCGGCCGAGTGACGTGCCCGAGGCCGTGCGCGACTTCGTGCTGGTGCCGAACGCCGGCGGTACCGATGCGGTGCTCGTCGTCGTCGATCGCGCGAACACCACGAAGGACAAGCGCGCGATGCACCTGCGCTTCCGCGTGCCCGCGTCGATCGACGTGAGCGGCGACACGGCGTCGGTGAAGATCGGGTCGACGCAGCTCAAGATCTCGAGCGTCGTGAAGACCGGCGGTACAGCGGTGCGCGGCGTGGCCAATGGCAAGGACTGCTTCGCCGAGGGGATCAAGAAGGGCCAGTGCGACGCTGCGCGGTTCGCGGTCACCGACTATCGGTTGATCGTCCCGGGCCCGAAGCCCCGCGCGGTGCACGCGATCAGCGCGACTGGTGGCGCCGCCGCGCAGACGACGAAGCTCGGCGACGACACGTGGACGGGCGTACGAATCGCAGGCGTGCGCGATGCCGTGATCGCGTGGCCGAACGAACCGCGCGCGGCATTCACGTATCGCGCACCGCGTGGTGCCGCGGTCACGCACGTCGTGCTCGATGCGCCCGCTGGCGCGGCGATCACCGCGACCATCGAAGGCGATGGCTGCAGCGTCAGCGTGAAGGCCGGCGGCACGACGAAGCTGCCCGCCGTGATGACGCTCGACGATACGTGCAAGCTGACGATCGATCCCGAGCTCGAGGGTGCGAGCGCGACAGGCGGCGTCAAGCCGCGGCCGCCTCGCAAGGCCGATGCACCTCGGGGCTCGGGATGTTGCGGTGCGCAGACGACCCCGACCTCACCCATCGCGATGACGATCGTCGTCGCGCTCGTGGTGTGGCGCCGCCGCCGTCGCCGCTAGGTTGGAGTTTCGGAGAGCACGTCGCGGATATCGATCGGCGTCGTCATGTCGAGGGGCTTCTTGGCCGGAGGCATCGCGCGGAGCGACTTGGCGCAGCCGCCGCAGAACTTGTCGTCGGAACGGTTGATGAACTGACAGACCTTGCAGCCGCCGGGCAGGCAACTACCGCAGCCGCCGCAATGACGGCGCCACGGATCGTTGGAGCGTTGGCAGGCGGAGCACGTGATCGGCATGATCTAAGAGTTCGGCCGGCTGGCACCGAAATGAACCCGGGTACAATGCGGGCATGCGTCGCCTGTGGACCGTGATCCTCGCGCTCCTGATCGCTCTCGCCGCCTGCGAGTCGGATGGGCGCACACACGCGCCGGGCGGCGTCATCAACATCAACCAGGCGACCGTCGCAGACCTCGAGAGGCTCCCGGGGATCGGGGACAAACGCGCGCGCAGCATCATCGCGTCGCGCAACGCCCGCGGCGGGATGTTCACGACCTACGACGAGATCCTCGCGATCGACGGCATCGGCGAGGTGACCATGAACCGCCTGCGCGCGTACATCACGCTCGGTCCGCCACACCCCAAGCAGCGCTAGAACCGACGCGCCTAATTGATGCGAACAGGTGCCGTGCGCGCGTTGATGCTGACCGGCTCGTCGGGCTTCGCGTGCTTGCGGATCTTGCCGATGCGCACCCAGTAGGTCTGCACACGTTTCAGCACCCAGCGCTCGTTGGCCGCGCGCATGTCCTGACCGCCATAGGCGGCGCGCTCACCGGGCAGCGTGAGTCGCGCGAATGGTGTATCGCCGAGCTCGTTCGCGACCAGCCAGCCGTCGCCATCGCGCACGGGAGGTGGACCGACGATCTGGAAGTAGACGGCGTCGTTGTCCTTCGCGAGCGTGATCGTGCGGACGCCGGCGGGATAGTTGCCGGTCTGGATCTCGTGCGACGGAAACGGCGCAGGCGGATCTTTGATGTCACCCGGCGGGGCGGCGGGCAGCGTGGTGACCGAGTCCACCTTCCAGTACCAGCGCTTCTTGTCGTCGAGGAACCACGCGCCGCCGAGTGCAACGCGGTCGCCTTCCTTGGCGGGTTCCTTGGCGAGCAGGACGCGAATGCCGAGCGCGCCGTTGCCCTCGGTGTCGTCGACGAGCCAGACGTAGGGCGAGGCCTCGAGGCCGGCGTCGATCGGCTTCGCGGAACCGACGCGCTCGGGCGGTTCGCCGAGCTGCATGATCGCGGGGCCGATCTTGCCGTACACGACGCCGCGCTGACCGCGACGTGCGAGGAGCTGCGCGCGATCGATCACGGCTTGCCACGCGGGCATCGCGCCGAGCTCGGCGATCAGCTTTCCCGGATCCGGTGGCTCGGGCTCGGGCTCGACGCGCGGTGCATCCTCGAACACGAGATCGAGCGCGTCCTCGACGGGCGCCGCATCCGCGGGCGGCTTCGGCGGCGGCTTGTCGGTGCCACCGCTGCCCTGACACGCGACGAGCAGCGCGAGGAGGACGACCGCTCGCACGTTGATTTCAGCCGGCAGCAAGAGCGCGCGCTGCATTGAGCGCACGCGGGATTCCGAACGGGCTGACGCGCAGCTGCACGATCAAGAAGTCGCCTTCCGTCGAGAGGCCCGAGACCTGCGTCACCGGCGTGAGCGTCGCGAGGATGCCGCGCACGCGATCGTTCGCGGCGAACTTTGGATTCTGCATCAGGTCGAGCACGATGATGTCGTCGTGCGCCTCGACGAGCACCGGCGGACGCTTCGGCATGAACTTGGCGAGGTTGCCGGGCTTGCTCAGATCGAGCGCGCCGCTCTTGATGAGGCCCGCGACCGGCGTGAACGATTCGCCGAGCACCTTCATCGTGACGTCGGAGAGGCGCAGCGTGACCTTGAAGGCCGTGTCGTTGACTTCGATCTGATCGACGCGAATCGATGCACCCGCACGCACCGTGGTCCCCATGAGATCGACCGTGGCACCGAGCCCGATCGCGGGCGGACGCGGCGTGATCGTCACATCTTGCGGCGCCTTCTTCGAGGGCGGCGTGTTCGCGATGAACCAGCGCAACGCATCGAGCGGCACCGCGATGCGCATGCCGAGCGCGTGACGCGCCATGCTCAACATGGTGGTGGGGTTTTTGACCATGAAGCGCCCTGCGGACCGAAGTGCAGCGCGAAGCGGGAGTGCCATAGGTCGATCGTATAGCTGGGTTACGCGCTGCCGTCCCGCGGACTTAGGTCAAAAGATGACGACACGAAGCGGCGCCTGCAGAACAGCGCCCGCAACAGGGCTGCCCTCGACGATCGTGCCGAACACGAGGCCGATCGGCGCATCCTCGGGGAGCTGAACGCGCCGGAGCGGATCGCCGGTGCGGGGATCGACCGCGACGACTTCGCGCCCCGCGTAGATGAGGACCGGGCTCCCTGCCGGTCCGCGGTCCGGTGCGACCGCCCCATCCACGAGCCCGTAGTCATTGCGCGCGCGGAGGCCGCCCGTGAGCTCGAACAGCGTGACCTGCACGCTATCGCCGAGCGACGGTGGCATCGGAAGCGGGGTCCACATGCGCGGTCGCTCCGGATCCTCCGGCGGCGGCTTCAAAATCGGTCGCAGCACGCGCAGCGGGCGAGGCGGCGGAGGTAGCGGCGGGCCCGGAATCGGCCCGCCCGCCGTGTGCGCGACGACGAGGTCGGTCGCGCCGTGCCACGCGAGGTTGAGCCCGGGTATCGGGTACGCCGTGCCGCTCGACAGCTCGATGCGATACGCGTCGCCGTCCTCGAGGCCAACGAGCACGCCCGCACCCGATGGCTGGATGCTCCGCGCGCTGCCGTCGATGGCGATCGACCACAGCGGCCACCCATGCGGCGTCCGCGCGACGATGTGCCCGCGCTCGGCGACGACAACGTACGTGCTCGGCCCGACACCGACCGCTGCCGCAACGGCACGCGCACCATCGCTGCTCGCCATTCGCCACCGCGCCTTGCCGCGCTCGGCATCGAGGACGGTGAGCGTGTCGCCGTCGAACACGAGCACCACGTCGCCGGCCGCCGCGATGTCGCTCACGTGATCGAGCTCGTGCTCCCAGCGCGGCGCGCCATCGCGCGAGGTCGCGCGCACGAGCGCGGTCGGTGTCGAGCGGGTGCGCGATGCGCAGACCACCACGTCGCGCGCGACCGCGATGCGCAGCGCTTCGCCGACACCGCACGCATCCGCGCGCTGCCACCGCACCGCGCGCTTCGCGAGATCGAACGCCGCGATGCTCGCGGTGCTCGTCTCCTCGTTCGACTTCTCCAGATTCAGCGTGTAGACGACCGCGCTCTCGCTCGGATCGATCGCGACATCGAGCACGCCGAATGCGCCGGTATCCGCTTTCTCGATCGTCATCGCCGGCGGCAGCGCTTCGGGCAGATCGCGCAGCTCCGCGGGCAACGCGACGCCCGCGCGCTCGGTCGGCACGCGCAGCGCCTTGCGATACCGCTCCGGCATCGCGATCCGTCGCGGCATGTCGTCGCCGCCCCAGCTCGCGCGCACGATCGACTTGTCGCCGAGCACACCGCTCGCCGCCGCGAACGGCACGTACGCACGTACGCCCTCGCGATCGAGGATCACCGCGCTCGTGCTCGTCGCACGCACGAGCCGCACGTCGCCGCGCGCGTCGATCAGCTCGCCGAGCACCAGCGGCGACGTCACCACCGGCGCGCCGACGAGGTTGCGCGGCAGCGTCGCCAACCCGGCCGCGGTCGACACCTCGAGGTGCTCGCTGCCATCGCGCGCTTTCCAGAATCCGCGCACGCGCTCGACGCGGCCGGTCAGCTTCCCGCTCGCGCGATCGATCGCGATCAAGGTCCCGCCGTCCACGCCTGCCTCGCGCACGAGCACCCCACTCCCCTCACACGCCTCGATTTCGTCGATCTTTCCGATCGGCGTTCCCCACGTCACCGCAGTGCCGCCCTTCGCATCGCCGATGCGCACGAGCTTGCCGTCCTGCCCTTGCGCGAACAGCTCGCGCCCCGCATCGCCGCAGCTCGCGAGCACCGCATCCGCCATCACGCCCTTCGGCAGCTTCATGCGCGACACCTCGTCGCCGGTCGCCGCGTCGACGATCACCGCCTCGCCCGGCCCCTCGACCACGACGCGGTCCTCGGTCATCGCGAGATACGCCGCCTCGATCTTCCACGCAGGCTTCCCATCCATCCCGACGCCACGCACGCCGTTCGCGTCCGCACACACGATCACGTCCGCGGTCACGCCGACGACGGGCCCCGTACACGCCGTCGTGTCGCGCCACAGCACCTTGCCGGCATCGACGTCGACGAGATCGATCGCGCTCTTCACGCCCTCGACCCCGTAGAGCACCGCGCGCGCCGCACCGCCTGGCACCGCGGTCGGCGTCGCCGATCGCAGCGCCACTCTGACCGCGCCTTCGATCCCGCTGATGCTCGCGACCTGCGGCGCCTGACTCCGTCCGATGCGCGCGATCGGCGCGGGCACGAACGCGACCGTCGCAGGTGCATAGACCCACGCCGGCGGCGGTGCTGCGGGCTCTGGCGCGGGCGGCGAACAGCCGGCTAGCGCCAGCAGTACGAGGGCCCTACGCACCGCTTCTGCATATCACGGCTAGACGCGTTCGATGATCGTCGCGATGCCCATGCCGCCACCGATGCACAGCGTGATCAGGGCGGTGGACTTGTTCGCGCGCTCGAGCTCGTCGAGGGCCGTGCCGAGCAGGATCGCGCCGGTCGCGCCGAGCGGGTGACCGAGTGCGATCGCGCCGCCGTTCACGTTGATGCGCTCGTGATCGATGCCGAGCGCGCGCGCCGTCTGCAGCGGCACGACCGCGAATGCCTCGTTGATCTCCCAGAGGTCGATATCGCCCACGTTCATGCCGGCCTTCTTGATCGCCTTCTGCGATGCGGGCGCGGGCGCCGTCAGCATGATCAGCGGCTCGGCGCCGGCGGTGGCCATCGAGCGGATGCGAGCGCGCGGCTTGAGGCCGGCCTTCTTGCCCCACTCGGCGGAGCCCATGAGGACGACCGCGGCACCGTCGACGATGCCCGACGAGTTGCCGGCCGTGTGGACGTGCTCGATCTTCTTCGTGTCCGGGTAGCGCTTGAGTGCGAGTGCATCGACGGTCTCGCCGTTCGGGCCCATCGCCATCGCGCCGAGCTTGTCGAACACGGCGCTCAGGCCGCCGAGCGACTCGAGCGTGGTGTCGGCGCGCGGATGCTCGTCGCGATCGAGTGCGACGGTGCCGTCGTCGTTCTTGACGCCGAACATCGCGTTCGCGAACCGCTTGCCCTCGATGGCGCGCGCGGCGTTCTGCTGCGAGCGGAGTGCGAACTTGTCGACGTCCTGCCGCGTGAAGCCTTCGCGCGTCGCGATCAGGTCGGCGCTGATGCCCTGCGGCACCATGAACAGGCGCTGGCGGAGCTTGAGGTTGAGGCCGTCGATCATCGCCTCGTCGGCGCCCATCGGGACGCGCGACATCGACTCGACACCGCCGCCGATGCCGCCGTCGATGAAGCCCGCGCCGATCTTCGCGGCGATCGAGTTGACCGCTTCGAGGCCAGAGCCGCAGAAGCGGTTGACCGTGAAGCCGGTGACGTCTTCGGGCCAGTCGGCCGCGATGAGCGCGTTGCGCGCGATGCACGCGCCCTGCTCCTTGACCTGCGTGACGCAGCCGATCGACATGTCCTCGACGAGGTTCTTGTCGAGCTTCTTGCGCTCGGCCATCTGGTTGAGCGTCTGCGCGAGCAGCTCTTGCGGATGGTGGTTGGAGAGGCCGCCCTTGCCGGCCTTGCCGCGGCCGCGCGGCGTACGAAGTGCGTCGAAGATGAAGACGTCGGTCATTGCACAGCTCCCTTGAAGATGAAGGGAATCTGCCCCGAACGGTCAGGGCATGCAACCTGCGTCGGCGACCTGCTTGCGGAGGAACGTCAGCGACTCGTCGCACACCGTTGCCATCCGGCGCTGTGCATCTGCGGGCAGGTTTGTCGTCGGAAGCGACCAGAAGTCTGCGGTCTCGTTACCTAGTTGGGCGCGCTGGTCGAGTGGCATGCGCTCGCAGCCGAGCGCGCGAGAGACCGCGGTCACGAAGCTGTCGCATTCGACGACCCCGACCTTGAGGTCCGTGAGGCGCGCTTGGGCGATCGCGATCGCGGTGCGATCGTCGCCGTTGCCACCGAGCGTCGTGAACAGGCGCTCGCGCGGCGCCTTCGCGAGCGTGCCCGCGCAGCGGCCGAGGTCGTCCTCGGTCATCTTCGCGAAACACTCGATCGCGGCGGGCGACCACCTGTCGTCGAGACAGAGCCCGCGCATCGGCGAGACGACGCTCGTGCCCGGATCGCGGATGCTGCGCGTGCCTTGCTCGATCCCGGCGGCGGCCTCGGCGCAGCCGCGCTGCTCGAGCGAGATGGGCACCGGCGGTGCCGGCGTGGGCTTTGCGTTGCCGCTGCTACACGCGACGAGGAGAATCAACAGCAAACGCACTCAGGCGTTGTATAGCACCCGTATGCGCGCACGTACCCGAGATGATGATGAGGGTAACGATCGAATACGCACGCGCACACGGGCAGAACTGGTTGCAGCGCCGATGAGCAAGTGACGAGCCGATCTGTAACTCCTCGTGCACGCACAGCGCAGCAGGTGCGCGCCGAGGCCCAGGGGCTCCGGTGCAAACAATCGTGCGTGGGCAGTTACCCGAGAGAGAGACCGGCGCTGCTGTCCGTATGCGACGGATCGATATGCTCGCGCGGCACCACGAGTCGCAACGCGCGCGGAATCACCTCGACGTAGTAGCGATCGCCAGCTGGTAATTCTTCGCCGTCGCACTGCGCGGCAGGAAGATTTCCGCCGACGGTGCGTACGGCGAGCTCGAACTTCGAGCCGGCGATCGCGGGCTCGTGCTCGAAGCCGAGTGACGTCAGATCGTCGACGCCGACGGGACTGCGCCGCAACCCACCGAGCAGCTTCGTGCCGAAATCGCGCCGGCCGATCACGGGCACCAGCTCGAACAGGCCGTCGTCAGACTCGGTCGTCGGATCGAAGATCCACTCGCCGCCGAAGATCTTCGTGTTCTTCACGATCACGTCGAGGATGTTGTCGAACGTGCGCACGACACCGTCGATCACGACGTCGAGGTCAAACTTCACGTCGACGACGTAGCTCTCGACGAACCGCCGCAGCACCGCGCCCGCGTAGACGAGCTGATCGCGATAGATCGCGCCGAGGCCCGGGATCATGCCCACGCGCTCGCGATCGCGATTGCGCGTCTCGAGGCTCGCGGCGCCGAGACCGACGCTGAACGAATCGAAGAACAAGTCGCGATGCACTTCCTTGAGATCGCGCTCGATGATCAGTGCGCCGACATCGCAGCCGATCGTCGCGGCTTCGGCGATCACGGTCACGTTGCGCCCGAGCGCGCCCGGCCCGGAGTCGAGCCCGAACGACTTGCCCTGATCGTTCGCGGTGCCCGTCGGAAGCATGCCCATCACGCAGTCCGCGGGATGCTGCGATGCGAAGATTCCCTTCGCCACTTCGGCGAACGTGCCGTCGCCACCCATGTAGATGACGAGCCGTGCGCCGTCGTCGATGGCCTCGCGAACGCGGTCGATCGTGCGGCCCTGGGGCTCGGTCGGAACAAACTTGTGCGGGATCTGCGCTTCGTCGAGCAGCGCGCGGGCCGTGCGAATCCATTCGGCGGCTTTTCCGCTCTGCGCGGTCGGATTCGCGACGAGCACCGCTGGATTCACCAGCCAGTGCGCCAACCGTCCGGTCGGTCGGGGGTCGTTACGATCGGCCATCGAGAGAACTGTAACTCACCCGTGCGCGCGTAGCCGTCTGCTGGGTATCAACTAAGCTCGAACATGAACGCCGTGTCGCATCAACATTCCGACGAGCACGAGCTCCTTCGTCAGACGATTCGCCAGTTCGTCTCGACCAAGGTCGAGCCGCAAGCGATGGAGCACGACGAGGCGGCGAAGCTCAACACCGCGCTGCTTCGCGAGGTCGGCGAGATGGGCCTCATCGGCGTGACGATTCCGGAGGCCGACGGCGGCGCCGGCCTCGATGCGACCGCATCCGTGATCATCCACGACGAGCTCGCGTACTCCGACCCCGGCTTCACGCTCGCGTACCTCGCGCACGCGCTCCTGTTCGTGAACAACTTCTACTTCGCGGCGAATGCAGCGCAGCGAACGAAGTACCTGCCGAAAACGCTCAGCGGCGAGCTGATCGGCGCGATGGGCATGACCGAGCCCGCCGTCGGCACCGACGTGCTCGGCTTGCAAACGGTCGCGCGCCGCGACGGCGACTTCTACATTCTCAACGGTCGCAAGACGTTCATCACGAACGGCCCCGAAGCCGGCGTCTTCCTCGTCTACGCGAAGCTCGCGGATCGCGTCACGACGTTCGTCGTCGAGCGCGACTTCGAGGGCTTCTCGACCTCGCCCAAGATCCCCAAGATGGGCATGCGCGCGTCGACGATGTGCGAGCTGATCTTCGAGGACTGCAAGGTGCCCGTGGAGAACCTGCTCGGCACCGAGGGCGGCGGCATCACCAACATGATGCGCAACCTCGAGATCGAGCGCATCGGCCTCGCCGCGATGTCACTCGGCATGGCGCGCCGCTGCCTCGACGTGATGGTCCGCTACGCGACGGAGCGCCGCACGTTCGGCAAGCCGCTCGCCGAGCACGGCCAGATCCAGAAGTACATCGGCG
This sequence comes from Myxococcota bacterium, assembly GCA_030857175.1. GTDB lineage: Bacteria > Myxococcota_A > Polyangia > Haliangiales > Haliangiaceae > JABFXX01. Next base: position 29,554 of record JALZOJ010000027.1, read on the forward strand.
AGTCGTACGCGAAGGTCGAGGCGATGCGCGCGCTGACGTACAACGTCGCCGCGCAGGTCGGCCCGAAGAATCGCAACCGCCTCGGCACGGACGCCGCGAAGCTCTTCGCCGCGACGGCCGCGAAGGAAGTCGCCGACGCCGCCGTCCAGGTGCTCGGCGGCTACGGCTACTGCGCCGAGTACCGCGTCGAGCAGTTCCTGCGCGATGCGAAGCTGATCGAGATCGGCGGCGGCACGCTCGAAGCGCACCAGAAGAACATCACGCGCGACCTGACGCGCCGCTAGTCCGGCTTGTCCGACCTGTCCGACATAATTAATTACTGAATCAGTTCGAGCCGCTGCCTGCGGGCGGCGCGCCCATCGATCCACCACCCGGCGGCATTCCGCCCGACGGCATCCCGCCCGGCGGCATCCCGTGCGGCGGCATCCCGCCGGACCCACCAGCGCTTTGCATCACGCCCATCGCGGCCTGCGTGTATGCCGCGCGTTGCTCGGGCGTCAGCTTCTCCTTGCACGTCGCGATGTCGTCGGCGGTCTTGTAGCAGTCGATGACGTCGGCGGCCCACTTGGTCTCGGCGCACGACTTCGCGAGCGCGACCTTGAGCTTCTTTGGAACCTCTTGCTCCGCAGGCGTCATCGGCTGTGTGGCGCCCGCGCGCCGCTTCGCGATCGTCTGATCGACGCCGCGCTCGACCGCCGCGTCACACGGATTCGCCGCGGACTCCTTCTTCTTGCATGCCGACGTGATGAGAACGAGGGCGATCAGAAACCGCATGGGACCTGCTTTCTTCACTGGGATTTCTCGAGCTGGAGATCACAGCGCGAGAACAATCAGAAGCCGCACGACGCACCGGCGGACTGCTTGAGCGCATCTGCGCCTTGCTTGCAGCCACCGGCGAGCGCGGCCCTCGCGTCCGCGGGGAGCTTGTCGATGTTGACCCACGCCTTCGAGGTGTCGTCGAACGTCTTCTTGAGCATGTCGCGCGACGCTTGCGGCAGCTTCTCGCACGACGAGAGCTTGTCGACAAGCGTCTTGTATTCGGTGCACTCGGCCGGCAGTCCCGCCGGAGATTCCGCGGTCGGCGCAGCGCTGCCACTGCCCGCGCTGCCGCCGCTGCCTTGATCGGGCGCCGAGCCGCTACCTTGGTCGGGCTGCGTGCCCATCGCGCCGGCGATCGCCTTCGCCATGTTGTCGCTCTGCTCCTTCGACATCATCTGCTGGCACTTCGCGACGTCGTCGGCCTTCTTCGCATCGGCGAGGCACTTGAGGACCTCGTTCGTCCACTTGTCCTCTTTGCAGCGCACGACCGAGGACTCGCGGATCTTCGCGACGGTGGCGTCGGTGACGCCCTGCTTCTTGAACTCTTCCGCCGAGAGGTTCACCGCGTTCGCGACAGATGCCCCGCAGTCACCCTTGGCCTCGTCGCCCTTCTTTCCGCACGCAGACAACCCCAGCACCGCGACGAGCAGCAGGATCTTCCTCATGGAAGAGGACGGTTGCGCTTTCAGGATCCGCGGTCAAGACGCGGCTACGAGGAACTGCTCGTAGGCCTTGAAATCGTAGTCACGACCGAGGAAGTCACGTACGAGATCGGCAGCGTCGCGCGAGCCGCCCGGCGCGAGCACCTTGTCGCGATACGCGAACGTGATGTCCTTCGCCATGAGGCCGTGTTGCTGGAACGGCGTGAGGAGGTCTTTCGCGATCACGAGCGACCACTGGTACGTGTAGTACATGGCCGAGTACCCGACGAGGTGACCGAACGACGCGTGGAACCGCGTGCCCGGCACGTACGCGAACGGCGTGTACGTCTTCTGCAGGCGCTGGACTTCGGCGAGCTGATCGAGCTTGTCCGGATCCGCGCGATGGAAGCCGAGCGAGATCGACGCGTAGAAGATCTGCTGCACGGTCGCGGTGCCGAGCCCGAACTTGTCGGCGCGCCGCATATTATCGACGAGCGCGGGCGGAATGACCTCGCCCGTCACGTGATGGCGCGCGAACCGCGCGAGCGTGTCGTAGCTCCACGCCCACTCCTCGAACATCTGCGACGGCGCCTCGACGAAGTCCCACTCCGTCGCGACACCTGACTGCGTGATCCATCGCTGATGCCCACCGAGGATGTGGTGCATGAGGTGACCGAACTCGTGGAACATCGTGACGACGTCGTCGTGCTCCATCAGCGCCGGCGCCTTATTCTCCCCGGGCGCGGAGAAGTTGCAGACGAGCACCCCCTCGGGCAGCTGCACGCCACGCACGCCGTCCTTGAGCGGGAACTGGGCTGCGTGCTTGTACTTGCCCTCGCGCGGATGCATGTCGAGATAGATGCGGCCGAGCTTGGTGACCTGGGCGTCGTGCCCGCGGATCACGTCGTAGACCAGCACGTGCGCGTGCCAGCGCATCTGCGGATCAGCGACGGGCTCGTATCGCAGGTCGAAGATCTCCGAGGTGATCTCGAGCAGGCCCGCCAGCACTCGCTCGTACGGGAAGTACTGGCGCACCTCGCTGGAGTCGACCTCGTACTGCGTCTTCTTCACGCGGTTCTCGAGCCAGACCTTCTGCCAGTCGGCGACGTGTTTTGCCTTCGCGTCGACGCGCTGGAGCTGCGCGAGCAATTCCTTGTAGTCCTGCGCGGCGCGCGGCTGCGCGAGCTTCCACACCTTCTCGATGAACTCGGCGGCCTTGTCGCCCGAGCCGATCATCTTGTCGGCGGTGACGTAGTCCGCCCAGTCCTTGAACCCGAGCAGCGACGACTTCTCGCTGCGGAGCTTCAAGATGTCGTGCAGCACCGCTTCGTTCGCCGCATCGCCGCGGCTGCGGAACAGGACGTAGAGCTCCTTGCGAAGCTCGTCGTCGTCCGCGTACGTCATGAACGGGTTGTAGTCGGGGTAGTCCGTCGTGATCCGGATCTTGCCGTCGGTCGGCGGATGCGACGCGACGAAGTCCGACGGCAAGCCCGCGAGCTTCTTCGCGACCGCCGACGGATCGATCTCGATCACGCGCACGTCCTCGGAGATGTTCTTCGAGAACTGCTGGCCGAGCCGCGTCAGCTCTTCATCGATCTGCTTGAGACGGACACGAACCTCGGGCGACTTGTCGACGCCGGCGCGCCGGTAGTCCCGCAACGTGTGCGCGTGAAAGCGCTGGGTGTCTGCGTCCGCGCGCGAGATGTCGATCGCCGCGAGCGCGTCGTACATGTCGCGATCGAGCGCGAGGTCCGAGTAGAACCGCGAGACCTCTTGCTCGCACTCGCGGGCGGCATCGCGGATCTTCTCGTCGGGGTGGACCTCGGACATCAGGCCCGCGAGTGCGTTCGATGCGCTCGCCGCGGTGAGCAGCTCGTTGTAGAGCGTGAGCGCTTCGTCGACGGTGCGCGGCGCCTCGCCGATGATCCGCGGGCGCAACGCTTCGGCACGCCGGAGACCGGTGAGGCATTCAGCTGCAAACGTTGTGGCGTTTCGCTCGGCCTTCTTCACGACGCTCACGGAATGTAGCATCGTTCTCGACGGCGATGATCGATGGCGACATTCCACACCTCGGCGATGCACTGCCGCTCGTCGCGTCCGAACCGCGCTGGCTCGAGGTCGCGCTCGCCGACCTCGAGGCCGTGCACGCGGACCACCTCCACTGCGAGCGCAAGGCGGCGCAGTCCGCGCTGTCACTGATCCGTAGCTATCCCCAGCATGCGGATCTCGTGACCGCGATGGCGCGCCTCGCGCACGACGAGACTCGCCACGTCGTGCAAGTCGCACAGCTGATGTCGCGCCGGGGCCAGCAAGCGAGCTACGACCACGGCGACGACTACGCGGCCGCACTACGCGCGCACATCCGCAAGAAGGAGCCCGACCGCCTGCTCGACCGGCTGCTCGTGTTCGCAGTGATCGAGGGCCGCTCGGCCGAGCGCCTCGGCCTGCTCGCCAACGTGCTTGAAGACCCGAAATCACGCGACCTCTACGCGAGCCTCGCAGCCGCCGAGGTCCGCCACCGCGACATCTTCCTCGCGCTGGCGCGTGACGCAGCCCCGGAGGCCTGGCGCGACCGTGCCTTGGCGCTCGTCGCCATCGAGACCGATATCCTCAAAAATCGGACCGTCGTCGCGCGCATTCATTAGCTATGCTCGAGGCGATGGACTCGCCGCGCACGATGCTCCGCGTGTTGGTCGCGATCGCAGCGACGATCGCGGCGACCGGCTTCGTCTTCAGCTTCTTCCCCGGTCTCGAGGTCTATCGCATCACCAGCGGGCGGAGCGAGACGCTCTACGTCGACACGCTTCCAGTCGTCGAGCACTGGAACTGGCTGCTCGGCGTCCTGGTCATCCTGCTCGCGCCCGGCGCCGTCATCTGGCGGAAGCCGCGCATCAGCTACGCGCTGCTGTGGTCGCTGTGGGCGATCGCGGTCGCAACGCTGGTCTTCGTCGCGACGTTTCAGCTCGGCGACTGGGGCGTGCGCACGGTCGCGCTCTGGCCGCACGCCGTCTTTGGCTTCTTGATGTCGGGGCTCTTGTTCCTCGTGATCGCGATCGTGCCGATCGCGTGCGGCGCGTACTGGTGGATGACGCGTGAACGGCCCGTGCGCCCCATGCTGCCCGTCGCGCGTCTCGTCAAGTCTCGGGCGTGAGCTGCGCGAGCGGCGGCATGTTCGCCAGCGCGGGCCACTTGAGCGCGACGATGCCGACGATGATCGTCGCGAGCGCGCCACCGACGACGATCGCCGGCACCACGCCGAGAAGCTCGGCCGCGATGCCGGACTCCGCCGCACCGAGCTCGTTTGACATCCCGATGAACACGAAGTGCACGGCGCCGACGCGACCGCGAATGTAATCGGGCACGACGAGCTGCTCGAGGCTCAGGCGAATCACGACCGAGATGTTGTCGAGCGCTCCGCAGATCACGAGCAAGACGACCGTCACCGGTAGCGACCGCGAGAGCCCGACCCCGATCGTCACGAGCCCGAACAACGCGACGACGATCAACAACACGCGACCCGGCCGCTGCCACGCGGCCAACCGGCCACCGATGATCGCCATCGACACCGCACCGACCGACTGCGCCGCGCGCAAGATGCCGTACCCGACGGGCCCGACATGCAAGATGTCGGTCGCGATCGCGGGCAACAGCGCCGTCACGCCGGCGAACAGCACGGCGAACATGTCGAGTGTGAGCGCGGGCAAGAGCAGCGGCGACTTCCAGATGAAGCGCAGCCCGGCGCGCCAGTCTTTTCGCGCGCTCTCGGGCGCCGCTTCGCTCGCACGCGGCGCCGGCAGCGATCGATACAAGATGCCGCTCGCGAGCCCGCTCACCGCGACGAACGCGTAGATCCAGTGCGCGTCGACGATCGCGAGCGAGAGGCCCGCGAGCGCCGGGCCGCTAATCTGCGAGATCTCCGAGAAGCTCGCCAGGATGCGATTCGCACGCACCAGCTCGGATCGATCGATGATCATCGGCAACAGCGACGACGCGGCGGGCGCGTGGATCGAGGTGCACCCGCCGAGCACCAGCAAGAGCGCGAGGTAGACCCAGACCGGCGCGTGCATCGCGGAGGCGATCGCGAGCCCGATGCCCACGACGCCCGTCAGCGTCGCCGCCGCGGTCGCGAGCCGCCGTCGATCCATGCGATCGACGAGCGCGCCCGACGGCACGAACAGCAGCACGACGGGAATCACCTGCACGAGGCCAACGGCCGCGAGCACGAGCGGATCGCGGGTTCGCTCGTAGAGCTCCCACAACACGGTCGCGCTGATCACGGCGCGGCCGAACGTGTTCAGAGCGCGCGCACCGACGAACCGGTAGATCACTGCGGCTGCGTTGTAGCAGCTTACTTGCGAACGAGGATGCGGCCGGAGCGCGGCGGAACGGTGACGGCGATCGTCCCGTCACCCTTCACCGTGAACGTCTTCATCTCGCCCGTCGGACCGACGTCGGTGAGCGTCGCGCCCGCCGGCAGCGTCGTCTTCAGGCACGCGCCGCCCTCGGCTGCAGGCGCGCAGGTCTCGCTCATCTGATCGCTCGCGTTCAGCACGACGAGCACCGTCTCGGCCGCGACGTCGGTCTTGCGCTCGAACGCGAAGATGCCCGCATCGCGGCGCGCGCCGGGCAGCGTGGTCGACCACACCGGCGAGACCGCGCCCTTGCGCAGCGCCGGGTGATCTTTGCGCGCCTGGATCAGCCCCTGCACGAGCTTGAAGGTCGCGTGGTCGGTCGCGAACGGCTTGATGCCCGCAGCGGGGTTGCCGCGGAACATGTCCTCGCGGTTCTTCGGATCGACGCCGCCCGCGAACTCCTGCTCGGTGCCGTAGTAGAGGCACGGGATGCCGTCCCACGTGAGCAGGAAGTAGAGCGCGGCCTCGAGCACCTTCTTGTCGGCCTTCTCGAACAAGAAGCGCGGGAGGTCGTGGTTGTCGAGGAAGTTGACCATCACCTGGTTCGGCGCGAGGCCGATGCCGCCCGCTTCGGAGGTCGCGTGCGGCGTGTTTCCGTACGTCGGGCCCGCGGGATAGCCGTTGTTCGTGCAGAACGTGTCGCCGGCCATGCGGCCCATGCGGGAGTTGTAGAGGCACTCGATGTTCTTCGTCGGTTGCTGCTGGACGAAGACGGATTCGACCGAGCGGTACTTCTGCGAGAAGTAGAACATCGAGTCGAAGCGGCCGAACTTGCCCGTCGCGTCGGTGCCGCCGAACGTGTAGCTGCCGATCAGCTCGTCGTTGCCGTCGAAGCCTTCACCGAAGATGAAGAAGTTCTGCTTGCCGAGCGATGCGGCCTTCGCGCGCATGCGGTCGGTGAAATCGCCCCAGAAGCCGCGCACGTTGCGCGCGATCTCCGGACGATCGATGTGCTTGACGGTGTCGATGCGGAAGCCGTCGAAGTCCGCGACCTCGATCCAGTACTCGAACGACCTGATGAGCGCTTCTTTGACGTCGGGGTTGTCGGTGTTGAGATCCTTCAGGCCACCGGGGAAGTCGCCCGTCGTCTCTTGCTCGCGAACGAACTCCTTGGAGTAGTCGTTCTCGTGCCACCACACGTAGACGCGACCCTTGCGGTTGTACCAGCTCGGATCGTCGAACCACGCCTTGTTGTCGGGCCAGTTGAACCAGTCGGGCGGGCGCGGAGGCGGCGTGCGATTGACCTCGGGCCAATCGGTGAAGCGAACGTCGGCGTCGCCGGAGAAGCCGAGTGACGTCCAGCCCTGGATGCCGCGCGGGTCGTAGTCCGGATCCCACTCGATGATGCGCTCGAGGTAGCCGCCGCCGTTCGCGCAGTAGACCGCCTCGTCGGCGCTGCACGCCGTGGGGTTCTGCGAGCAGACTTGCAGACACGTGTGCGAGTTGCCGCCGCCGGAGATGGTGTCGTCGGGCTGACCGTTGCCGTTGATGTCGTAATAGAAGAGCTGGCCGACGTGGTTCGTGACCACGTCGAGGATCACGAGCATTCCTTTTTTGTGCGCTTTGTCGACGAGCTCGCGCAGCTTCTGGAGATCGCCAAAGTGCGCGTTCGGTCGCAAGAAGTCCTGCGTCCAGTAGCCGTGGTAGCTCGCGAAGCCGGCGTCCTCTTCGGTGTTCTTCACGACCGGCGAGATCCACAGCGCGGTCACGCCGAGCGTCTCGAGGTAGTCGAGCTTGTTGATGACGCCCTGCCAGTCGCCGCCGTGATAGCGACCCGGCACCGAGGAGTGCACGTTGATGTCGTTGTTCGGATCGCCGTTCTCGAAGCGGTCGATCATGATCTGGTAGATGACCTGATCGCGCCAGTCGAGGCCGGCGTTCGTCTGGTGCGGCCGCTTCGACGGATGATCCATGTCGGAAGCGCCGCCGCAGGCAGCCACCGCCACAGCGAGGACGATTCGAGACCAGGACATCGGGCTCATGAGCAGCACGATTCGTGCCCCAGCCGGGCCGCTGCGATCAACATGTTATTGATCACAGCCGGTTCACGGCGTTGCCGATCGCAACGCCGCGATTCTCTTTGACCACGTACCGTCGACGAGCTACCCCCAAGCAACATGGGCTCACGCGCGACCCACGTCGCTGGGTTGGTTCTCAAGTACCTGTTGCGAACGCTCTGGGTCGCGACGATGGTCCTGACCCCGCTGTTCGGGTTCTGGCTCGCGTCCTCGCTCGCGGCCTACGAAAACGCGACGCAGTGGCTCGCGCTGCTCGTCGGCTTGATGCTGTTCCCGATCCTGCCGGTCGGCTGGGATCTGTTCTTCGTGTGGCGGCGCCGCAAGCAGGAGGAGCCGCGCAAGGCGATCCTGACGCGCCTCGATCGGCTCGTGCTCCGCACGCTCTTGATCAACGGCGTGTTCCTCGCGGTCACGCTCTACTTCGCGCACGCGACCGCCTTCCGTGCGCTCGCCGTGCGCGGCGACTGGCTGCTCGACGGTCACCACGGTCCGATCGCGACCGAGATGCGCAGCTGGCTGCTCGCGTTCGCCGACAAGCTCGATAAGCGCCGCATCGCGCACCTCGACTATGGCCCGAGCGACAAGGCGCCCGATCCGTGGGAGCACACGAAGAAGCCCGAGGAGCCGAAGCCAACGCCGACGCCGTCGGAGAGCAAGCCGCTCGGCGAGTGGCCCTTGCCCGTCGCGGCAGACCCGCTCGTGACCGAGATGCCCGAGGCGATGCAGACCAGCATCGAGGCGGTCGGCCAGTACCTCGCGTCGCGCTTCACCGACAAGAAGCAGCTCGTCAAGGCGATCCACGACTACGTCGTGCTGCGGCTCTCGTACGACTACGACGCGCTCGAGAAGATCATGAAGGGCGACTACGCGAACACGCCGTCGCAGGATGCGGAGGACGTGTTCGCGCGCAAGGCGGCCGTGTGCGCCGGCTACGCGCGGCTCATGGTCGCGCTCGGCAAGGCCGCGAACGTCGAGATCGCATACGTCACCGGCTACATCCGCGACTCGACGCGACGGCTCTCGCTCGACGAGACCGGGCAGCCGAACCTCGAGGGCGTGAGCCACGCGTGGAACGCGGTCAAGATCGACGAGCACTGGTACTTGATCGACGCGACGTGGGACGACCCGACGAACGGCACGCCCTCGACGACGTATCTGTTCACGCCGCCGAAGCTGATGACGTACGACCACCTCCCCGAGGACTCGGCGTGGCAGCTGCGCGCGGATCCGATCACGCTCGGAGAGTTCGTGCGCCAGCCGTTGCTCTCGCCATCGATCGGCGAGTACGGCCTCGAGCTCGTCGCGCCGACGCGCTCGCAGATCACCGTCGAGGGCGATGCGGAGATCATCTTCAGCAACCCACAGAACAGCGCGATCTCGGCGGTCGCGCGCCGCGACGGCGAGCGCGAGGGCAAGGACGCGCGCTGCAACGTCAAGACGGTCGACAAACAGACCAAGGTCACGTGCGAGCTGCCTGCGGGTGAGTGGGACGTGCAACTGTTCGCCGCGCACGAGGCCGACACCAAGGGCGGGCGCTACTCGCTCGAGTACGTCGGCTCGATCCTCGTCAATAGCCACTAAGATCACGGACGGTCTGCGCACACAGGCGCACATCCCCGAGGCAGTCACCAACGAAGGCGCCGCTGCGATAGGATTGACCTCGTGTCTACGTCCGCGAGCAGCAACACGTTGGTGGACCGGGTCTCGCTCCGAAATCTGATCGATTCGGCACGCCGGCTCGACGAGCTGGGCGTTGCCCGCGTCATCGCCAACGTTGCGGAAGTCGTGCACAAGCAACAGAAGGGCGGACAGCCGCTCGGCACGGTGACGCCCGAAGCGATCATCGTGCTCGCCGATGGCGACGTCACGCTGCAGCTCACCGAAGCAAAGGCCGCGTATACCGCGCCCGAGAAGCTGCGCGGCGAGCCCGGCGATCGCCGCAGCGACGTGTTCGCCCTCGGCGCGATCTTGTGGGAAGCGCTCGCGCACGAGCGTCTGTTCGAGGGCGAGATCGAAGGCGAGATCAAGGCGTCGGTCCTCGAGGGCGAGTACCGATCTGCGTCGGAAGCAAACGCGAACGTGCCCGCGGAGCTCGACGCGATCTGCAAGAAGGCGCTCGCGCGTTCGCCCGGCGATCGCTATTCGAGCGCGAAGGTGATGGCGGCCGAAATCGCGGCCGTCCTCGACGACGCCGGCTACCCGGAAGACAACAGCGCGATCGCCCATCACCTCCAGTCGAGGTACGTCACGCCCGAGCCCAAGGCCGCGCCGATCATCACGTCGCGCGACACGCCGATTCCGGGCACGCTGATGATCTCCGCGCCGGTGACGAACGATCGCGGCGCGGCGAACCAGACGATCCAGGGCATCTCTCCGCGCGCGGCGATCGATGCTGCCATCGAGCTGACGCAGAAGAAGAAGAAGAATAGAGAGACGCTCGTCGGCCCAACCGAGACGCGGCTGCCCGCTGAAGCGCCGCCCACGCTAGTCGACACCGCGCCGCTCGTCGCGATGCCGGCACCCGTCGTCGTGGAGCCGATTCCCTCGCTGCCCGCGATCGAACCCCGCGCGAAGTCGCCGAGCTCGCAGCCGCTCGCGACCGAAGCGCCCCGCGCGAAGTCGCCGAGCTCGCAGCCGCTCGCGACCGAAGCGCCACGCGCGAAGTCGCCGAGCAAGACACCGACGCTGATCGGCGACAACCCACTGCGCGCGAAAGCGCCGAGCTCGCAGCCGCTGACGTCGACGACGCTGGCGTCGGATCGCCCGAAGACACCGAGCCAGTCGCCAATCGGCTCGACGCCCGTCGGTTCGCTGCCGTCGTGGGCGACGGCGCGCTCGGGCTCGCCGTCGACGGCACCCGAGACGGCACCAGCGCCGGTGGCGATGTCTCCCGCGACGGCGGCCGCACTCGCTGCGGTCTCCGAAACGTCGACGGAGCCAGGCGCGACGCTGCCCGGCATGCCCTCGATCCTGAACACGCCGCCGCCGGCGTCCGAGGCGCCGAAGAGCTTCTCGAAGACCGCGGTGCTCGGCTCGCTCTCCGACATCACGCTGCCGCCCGTCGAGGAACCGCCGGCTTCGCCGTCGATCTCGACGCCGGTGCCGATCGGCAGGAAGACCGAGGTCCACGGCTCGATCGCGGATCGCCTCGCCGCGATCAGCACCGGCACGACGCCGCCGCCGATCAGCGGCCTCCCCGCGGTTCCGCCCGGCGCGGATCCGATCGCGCTCCAGCCGACGAAGCCCGCGAACATCACGACCGCCGAGACCGTCCCCACACCGTCGCTCGCGAACTATGCCGCGGCGGAAGCGAAGGCCGCGGCGGCGCTCGCTGCCGTCGTGACGCCGCTCGTCCCGCAGCCACCCGTGTTGCCCGGCGAGACGAGGTCAGTGCCACCGTCGGACGCGCTGCACATGGCAGCCGGGGCCACCGGCGTCGCGGTCTCGCCCGCGGACTCCGACGTTCACCCCGCATCCGCGGTGACACTGCCGCGGCCACGATCGAAGAGCGAAGGCGGTGTGCCGCGCGCGCAGACCGAGCCCGGCAAGCAGGATCCAGTGGCCGGCTGGGGCTGGGGCACGGGTCCGCACGAGGCCATCAACGTTCACGACGACGATGACTTCTACGAGACGCAGAAGTCGACGAAGAAGCGCCTCGTCCTCGCGATCGGCGGCGCAGTGGCCGTGGTGGCGCTCATCGTCGTCGCCGCGTTCGCATTTGGCCGCAACAAGGACGAAGCGAAGGCAGATGTCTCGGTGAAGAAGGCCGACGTCGAGGCACCGGTCGACTGGAGTCAGCCGACCGATCCACCACCGCCGCCGACGCAGCCCGATCCGAATGCGGGCTCGGCAGTCGCGCTCGATCCGAACGCCGGAAGCGCGGGCAGCGCGAACGACCCCAATGCCGGGTCGGGCTCGGCCGTCGTCGATCCGAATACCGTCGCAGCCGTCGGCAGCGGCAGCGCAGGCTCCGCCGCTGCAGCGATGCCGCCTCCTCCGCCCGTCGAGGTCGTGAAGACCGAGCCGCCAAAGCCCGAGCCTCCGAAGACCGAACCGCCGAAGACCGAGGCGAAGGTCGAGCCGCCGAAGAAGGAACCACCGCCGAAGAAGGAACCGCCGAAGAAAGAACCGCCGAAGGTCGTCGTGAAGAACCCGCCGAAGAAGCTCGAGGCGCCGAAGCCGGTCGCGAAGACGGATCCGCGCAACACGAACAACGCGGCGTCGTGGGATCCGCTCAAGGCGAAGCCGCCCGAGAAGAAGCCGCCGGCCCCCGTCGATCCGTACGAGACGCCGAAGAAGCCAGCCGCCGACGCGAACGTCGCCTACAAGACCGGCATCCAGCAGTTCGCGCGCGGCGACTCGAGCGGTGCGCTCTCGACGTTCAAGCAGTCGCTCGCGTCGAATCCCGGCTTCGCGCCGACGTGGCGCGGGATCGGCATGGTCTACGAGAAGCTCGGCAAGAAGTCGCAGGCCAAGACGGCGTTTCGTCGGTATTTGCAGCTGTCGCCGAACGCGGGCGATGCCGACTCGATTCGCGAGCGGATGGAGCGCCTCTGATGTCACTGCGCGCCGCGATCGCCTGCGTCGTGATGCTCGCGAGCGCGCACGTCAGCGCGGACGACAAGGTGCTCGTGCTGCGCGCGGAAGGCCGCGCCGACAAGAAGCTCCGCACGAAGATCGAGGGGGCGGTCCTGAAGATCGCGATGACGACCGGCGAGCCGACGACGGCCGGCGACGTGACCTACAGCGACGCCGCCGCGATGGTCGGCTGCAAGCCCGAGGAGGACAAGTGCAAGGTCGAAGTCCTCGGCATGCTCTCCGTCGACGAGGTCGTCACGATCACCGCGACGCCGAAGCCCGGCGGCATCGAGGTCTTGGTCCGTCGCATCGCCAAGAGCGGCGGCACGAAGACCGCGACCACGCTCGTCACGCCTGACAACGTCGATCAACTCGACGCGATCAATCCGTTGTTCGGCAAGGACGGGCCCGCCTCGCCGCTGCCACCGCCGGTCGCCGTCGCGCCGACGACACCGGCGACCCGCGAGCCGGTGGAGCCCACACCGTATCCTCCACCCGAGACGCTCCCCATGCCGGCGACCACCGCACCACGACCGATCGTCGCGGAGACCCCGACGACCGCGCCGATGCCCGGTCCCGTCGACAATCCCGAGGACGATCGGCCCCGCGGTAGTCGCCGCCTCGCGACGTTCGGCATGGTTGGTGGCGGCGTGATGGTGCTCGTCGGCGTCGTGTTCTGGGCGTCCGCGTCGAACGTCGAGGACGAGATCAAGGACGCGCCGAACCGCACGCGCAAGGACCTCGAGCACATCAAGGACCTCGAGGCGGAAGGCGACGCGTACGCGATGACGGGTAACGTCCTCGCGATCGGCGGGCTCATCCTCGGCGGCGTCAGCACCTACTACTTCATGAAGGGCGGGAAGCGCCCGTCTCGCTCGGCGAACGTCACGCCGATCCTCGGCAACGGCACCGGCATCGCCATCACCTGGGGAGGTTCGCTGTGAAAGTCATCGTCGCGTGGCTCGTGTTGGTCGTGCTCGCGGTCGTCGTCGCGGGCAGCTGTTCGATCAAACACTCGAGCGAGCAGTACGAGTGCGAAACGAACGCGGACTGCCAGGACCTCGGCGAGGGCCGCGTCTGCAGTGAAGGCCTGTGCGTCATTCCCGGCGGCAACATGAAGGATGCCGCGCAAGGCGATGCGCCTCGCCCCAGCGACGGCCCCGTCGACGCCGCGCTCGTCTGTCCGTCGCAATGCACGTCGTGCAACCTCGGCAACAAGGAATGCACCATCGACTGCAGTCAGAATCCGCAGGGTTGCGTGAACCAGATGAAGTGCCCGACGGGCTTCAGCTGCAACATCAAGTGCAACACGCCGAGCTCGTGCCGCAACGGCATCGACTGCCTCACGGGAACCGGCTGCAACATCGAGTGCACGGGCGGCTTCTCCTGCCGCAATATCGCGTGCGGTCCCGGACCGTGCAACGTGGTGTGCTCCGGCAACAACTCGTGCTCGGGCATCTCGTGCGGGCAATCGTGCGCGTGTGACGTGAAGTGCGGCACGATCGCGAGCTGCTTCAACGTGACGTGCACGAAGCAGATCTGCGATACCGGGCTCGGCTGCTCCTCCGAGCCGAACACCTGCGATACCTGCCCTTAGGTGCGACCTGTACTGTTTCGATTACAGGTGCGACCTGTAATTTTTCGATTACAGGTCGCACCAGTACTTTGTTGATTACCGGTCGCACCAATCACATCGGTCGGTCCCGAGCCCCCGTCATGATTCGCTGTCAGCGATACGTGCTCGAGTTGAACCACCACTCGGCCTGGAAGCCGAGGAAGTGCGTGACGCTCTCCTTCGCGCGCGGATCGCCGGGCACGAAGAGGTCCTGCGCCGCCTGGTTCAAGAACGCCGCGCGATAGACGAGCCGCAGCTGCGGGCGGTCGTAGCCCGACGGGCCCATCGGCGAGAACACGATCATCGGCGCGATCTGAAACACGGACGGATCCTGCGCGCGCTGCGTCGTCGGGTTCAGGCCCTTCGGGAATCGCGCTTGATACGAGAGCTCGCCGCCGAGGAATAGCTCGGGGATGCCCGGCGTGCGCGCGAGTGGACGCACGGCGATCGCGTACTCCCACGCATCGTCGTAGTCCGCGCCCGCGGCATCGGAGTCGATGAAGCGACGCGAGAGCGCGCCGGCTTGCAGATAGCCGAACTTCGTATCCCAGTTCGCCGAGAGGCCGAACGACAGCTCGCTCGCGCGCTGCGTCTTGAGGTTCGAGCCGAAGCTCGTCGGAGGCGCGAGCTCGTCGAATGCGGCGAGTCCCTTCGCGTAGCGGAGGAAGACGTTGGCGTGACGGCGATACTTGCTCGACGGCGAAGCGAACCCGAACGCGCCGAGCTGCGCGCCGAGCACGTAGCCGCTGTCGGCGGGGAGCGACTCGAACGTGCCGTCGACGCGCTTGCGCGTGCCCGACGGTAGCGCGTGAAACTCCGAGTGCAGCTTCGCCTTGAGGTTCGTGTTGTTGTTGCCGGCGAGGATGTACGCGACGCTGCCCGACATCACCATGCGCTGGCGATTGAGCTGCACGACGGTGACCGCGCCCTGCTCGGGATCGGGGACGTCGTTCTCCTGGAACTGGAACTGGTTCAAGAGGCGATTGACGCCGGCGTGCGCGGCGACTTCGAGCGTGTCGCCGCCGGATGGGGCCTCGCTGCGGCGGTACATCACGCCGCCACCGACGGTGTTCTGATCGTCGAGCGGCCAGTAGTCGAACAGGTAGATATCGTCGCCGCGGTACATGCGCGAGCCGACCCATGCGGTCGTGCGCTTCGTCAGCTGCGCGTCGAGATACATGTTGCGCAGCGCGGGCTGCGCGTCGAACTCGCCGGTCTCGTGGAACAGCGTACCGTCGAACGCGAGCGTGATCACCGGGCGCAGCACGTAGCCACGCGGCGTGTCGAAGCCGTACGAGAAGTCGAGCTCGAGGTAGCTCGGCTCGACGATGCGCGGCCCGAACGCGACGACGTTCGCGCTCTCCGGCTTGCCACCGCGCAGATCGGTTCCGGCGATCACGCGACCGTACGAGCCGAAGCGAAAGCCGCGATCCGACGGTCCGGTGATCGTCATCGGCGTCTCGACCGGCGCGTCGGGATTCGGCTTCGAAGGCTCGACGGCGGGCGGCTTCGGATCGGGTGCGACGGGCGTGGGAGTTGGTTCCGGCGTCGGCTCGACGACCGGCTCGGTTGGCGGATCCGACGGCGGCGGCGATGGCGGCGGCGCGGGCTCGGGTTGTTGCGCGAGCGCATCTCCGCTCGCGAGCGCCACGAACAACACGACGCATGCCGAGCCACGCATTCGCGCGCGATCAAGCATGAAGCATGCCCGCATCGCAACACGTGTTCTTCATGTTCTCGCGCGATCGCGAAGCGTGCTCGTTGCTGATCGCAACGCTACGGCATCGGACGCGGACGCGACTCTTCGGCCTGCGGCTTCGCCTTGGCTTTCGCCTTCGGCTTCGTCTTCGCGACCGCCTTACGGCGAATCGGTTGCTTCTTCTTCGTGCGAAGCGCGGCACTCTTCGCCGGTGTCGGCTTCGCTTTCGGCGCGCTGTCGTCGCGGAGCTTCACGAGGACCTGGTCCTTCGCGAGCGCGTCGGTAGAGCCAATGCCGACACAGAATGCGAGCGCCAGCACGAAGCAACGCATGGAACATTAGGTAGCGCGGCACGTTGCGGATCGCAACGAACACCTTGCTGGCTACCAGAGCTGCCGGTGCAACTGCGCGTCTCGACACGCGTGACCAGGCACTTGCACACATCTCGCGTGGCACGCCACTTGATGTCCATTCGGCGTCCATGCGGCCTGCAGCTGTTTGCCTCGTGTTGCTCGCGATCCTCTGCGGATGTCCCGCTTCGCAGAATCCCGGCAGTGACACGCCCGACAGCGGCATGAACCCCGAGCCCGACGCGTCGACGTGCGAAGCGAAGCCGACGTGCTCGGTCACGATCCGCTACACGGGCGCGGGCGGAAGCGTCCAGCTGCGCGGCGACTTCGCGGCGAATGGCTGGACGCAAGGCGTCGCGATGATGAAGGTCGACGGCGGCTTCGAGGTCACGTTGCCCGTCCGTGACCAGCAGGTGATCGTCTACAAGTTCGTCGTCGACGGCAACTGGATCATGGATCCGGGCAACGGCCGCAAGTCGCCCGATGGCTTCGGCGCGTTCAACAGCGTCATGCGCGCGGATTGCGACAAGTGCCCCGCACGCGCCGCGATCGACTGGCGCGATTCGATCATGTACTTCGTGATGATCGATCGGTTCGCGAACGGCGACACCGTGAACGACGCGCCGGTCTCCGGCGTCGAGCAGCCGGGCCAGTATCAAGGCGGCGACTACAAAGGTCTCAAGCAGAAGATCGACGAGGGCTACTTCAACGCGCTCGGCGTCAACACGCTGTGGCTGACGTCGCCGATCGACAACGCCGACAACGCGAACCCCGGTAGCGACGGTCACCAGTACTCCGGCTATCACGGCTACTGGCCGAAGAACCTCGACGCATCGGAATCGAAGTACGGCACCGAGGCCGAGCTCAAGGCGGTCGTCGACGCGGCGCACGCGAAGGGCATCCAGGTCCTGATCGACTACGTGATGAACCACGTGCACGCCGACAGCCCGATCTATCAGCAGCATCAAGACTGGTTCTGGCCGAACACGAACGGCAGCGGCGGCAACTGCGTCTGCGGACAAGGCTGCAGCTGGGACAACGATCGCATCCGCTGCTGGTTCGATCCGTTCCTCCCCGACTTCGACTTCCGCAACGCCGACGCGCGCCGCTACTCGATCGAGAACGCGATGCAGTGGGCGAAGCGCCTCGGCATCGATGGCTTCCGCCTCGACGCGGTCAAGCACCTCGAGACGGTGTGGCTCACGGATCTGCGCGCGCGCATGACGCCCGAGATGGCGTGGGATCAACCGTTCTACATGGTCGGCGAGACGTTCGACGGCAGCCGCGATCTCATCAAGTCGTACGTCGATCAGACGATGCTCGACGGTCAGTTCGACTTCCCGCTGCGCGGCAAGATCCTCGAGAACGTGCTGCGCCGCGACGGCTCGATGACGGACCTCGCCGGCTTCCTCTCCTCGAACGACGGCTTCTACGGCCAGGGCTCGGTGATGTCGACGTTCATCGGCAACCACGACGTGCCGCGTGCCGTGCACATCGCCGAGGACTCGCCGCAGTTCGGCGCGTGGGACGGCGGCAAGAATCGCGCGTGGTCGAATCAACCGCAGCTGCCGGGCTCGGCGAATCCGTTCCAGCGGCTCGCCGTCGCGTACACGCTGCTGTTCACGCTGCCCGGCATCCCGATGATTTATTACGGCGACGAATTCGCGATGGCCGGCGCAGGTGACCCCGACAACCGCCGCTTCATGCAGTGGAGCGGGCACACGGCAAACCAGACCGCGTTGCGCGACCGGATCGCGGGCCTCGCCAAGGCACGCGCGGAGCACCTCGCGCTGCGCCGCGGCACGCGCGCTCAGCTCGGCGCTACGAACGACGTGCTCGTCTACAAGATGACGGCGCCGGGTGACACCGTGTTCGTCGCGCTCAACCGCGGCGACGGCGCGCAGGCCGCGACCGGCCTACCCGCTGGCAACTACAAGGATGCCGTCACGGGCGCAGCCCTGACCGCGCCGCTGCAGCTTCCGCCCCGCACGGGCCTCGTCCTTATTGCACAGTAGCTTCGCGACCCGCCGACTGCGATGCTCCGGCCGTGTTGCGGTCGCTCGCGCTGGTCGGTGTGCTCGCTGCATGCGGCACCGATGCGGGCGTTGCGCCGGAGGCCACGCTCGCACCGCGCGTGCGACTCGTGACCGACACGCAGTACACGAACGCCGTGCGCGACCTCCTCGGGATCGCGAGCCCGGAGATCCACTCGCCCGGGACCCGGCCGCATCAGTTCATCCACGACGACAACGTGCTCGCCGTCGATGCGCCGCTGCTCGTGCAGTACCGGATCGCGGCCGAAGCGATCGCGCGCGAGGCCGGTACGCGCTGCGGCGATCGCGCGTGTGCGGAAGACTTCGCGAGCCGCGCGTTTCGCCGCCCGCTCGCCGCCGTGGAACGCGAGCGACTCGGCAAGCTCTACGACGACGGCGGGTTCGCGCTCGTCGTCGAGGCCGTGCTGCAAGCGCCGAGCTTCGTGTATCGGACCGAGCTCGGCATTGGCGGTCAGCTCACGCCGTACGAGCTCGCGAGCGAGCTGTCGTTCCTGTTCCTCGACTCGATCCCCGACGAGCCGCTGTGGCAGGCCGCGCGCGACGGCACGATCGCGGATCCCGCGGTCGTCGCCGCACACGTCGAGCGGCTGCTTGCATCGCCGCGCGTGCAAGCGCATCTCACCGAGGTCGTGCTCGCGTGGCTCGATCTCCACGACATCGAGACGATCGGACGGATCGGGCTGACCGAGCCGACCCGCGCGAGCATGTTCGAGCAGACGAAGCTGTTCGTGCACGACGTGTTGTGGCGGCGCGGCGGCGGCCTCGGCGAGCTGCTCACGTCGCGCGAGACGTTCGTCGACGCGCAGCTCGCAAGTTACTACGGCGACGTACCGACATCGTGGGTGATGCAGCCGCACACGGCCGCGCCCGAGCGCGCTGGCCTGCTCACACATCCGGGCGTGCTGTCGATGCTGTCCTACGGACACGCCGAGTCGATCATCCATCGCGGCCTCTACGTGCAGCGCAAGTTCCTCTGCGCCGAAGACCTCGGCCGCCCGCCGTTCGCCGCGATCAACGCGACCGCAAACATCACGCGCGGCTTCAACGAGACGCAGCTCGCGCACTTTCGCAGCGCGCACATCTACTGCGCGAACTGTCACAAGGCGATCGATCCGCCGGGCTTCGCGCTGCATCACTTCGACCAACTCGGGCGCTGGCGCGAGACCGACTCGATCGGCCTGCCGATCGAGGACGACGTGGTGCTCGCGATCGACGGCGAGGCGAAGCGGTTCCGCGGCGCGGCGGCGCTCGGCGAGACGCTCGCGAACAGCGATCGCGTCGCGCACTGCGTGGTCGATCAGCTCGCGCATCACTCACTCGGCCGCGCCGTCGAAGATCCGGCGATGCGGCGGTATCTCCAGATCAGCTTCGAGCGCGCCGATCGCGATCTCGTCGAGGTGTTCCGCGCGATCGCGACCTCGCCGATGTTCCGGAGGCGCCGATGATCTCGCGTCGCGGGCTCTTCGTCGGAACGGGTGCGGCGGCGCTGCTCTCGCGAATCGCGTCATCCGAGCCGCGGCGCGCACCGCTCCGCATCTTGCTCGTGCACAAGCCCGCCGGCACCGTGCCCGAGAACTACGACGCCGCGAGCATCGACGCGCTGTCACCGATCCTCGCGCCGTTCGCGGATCTCCGGCAGCACATGGTCGTCGTCGACGGTCTCGAGAACCGCAAGCAGTCGAACACGCCCGGTGAAGAGCACGCGAACGGCATGACGACGTTCCTCACCGGCGGCATCCCGTTCAAGCCAAACGGCTCCAGCATCTCGATGATGGCGCGGGCGACGATCGATCAGGTGCTCGCGCAGAATTCACGGGTCACCGGCAGCGCGCCGATTCGCTCGCTGCAGCTCACCGCCGATGATCGCGGCCATCAGTTCATCCTTCGCGCGATCTCGAGCGCGGGGCGCGGCATGCCGCTGCCTCCCGAAGAGAGCCCGCTCGCCGCGTTCGCGCGCGTCTTCGGCCCGCTCTCGACTGGCCGCTCGCCCGCACAGCAGCAGAGCATCCTCGACTTCACTCGCGACGATCTCGCGCGCCTGCAGCCGCAGCTTCCGCGCGGCGATCGCGAGCGCCTCGATCGTCACCTGACCGCGATCCGCGAGGTCGAGCAAGTGATGTATCGCGTGGCGGTCGTCGATCCGCTGCCGGTACAGCGTCAGATGCGCGCCGCGACGCTGGCGCTGAACGAGAGCCGAGATCACGCGCACGCGCAGATCGGTCGCGCACACCTCGACCTCGTGCGCATCGCGTTTCAGTGCGACCTCACCCGCATCGCAACATTCACGTGGGGCAGCTGGGCGACGAACGTGAGCTCCTACGTTCCGGGCGTTGCGGGGCGTACGCATCACGAGCTGTCGCACGCAGGGCTCGTCGCCGACGAGACCGCCGTGCACCGCTGGTACAACGAACAGCTCGCAGCGTATCTGCGCACGCTCCGATATACGCCCGATGTCGATGGCAGGACGCTCCTCGACAACACGCTCGTCGTGTCGTGGACCGAGATGCAGACGGGGAGTCACACGTTCGATAACGTTCCCGTGCAGCTGTTCGGCGGCGCCGGTGGCCGGCTCGCAGGTGGTCGCCTCGTGCGGCACCCGGGCTACTCGACGAACGATCTATGGCGTAGCCTGCTCAACGCCGTCGGCGATGGACGCGAAGTTTTCGGAGACGCGGACAAGAATTCGGGCCGACTGGCAGGTCTGTTCGCGGATTCTCCGTTAGACGATTTCACGCTCGTTTCGAGGAAACCATCACGATAAACGGGGCTTGCTCCGTGAGGAACACGGTGCCATCGTCTGAGAAGTTTCATGGTGCGCACTCTCCTACTCGTCGTAGCTCTCGGCACAGCAGCGTGTGGCTCGAGCGATCCCAAACCGATGAAGCCCAAAGAAGGCGAGCTGCCGCCGCTGCCGCCTGCATCGGGCACGGCCGTTGGCTACCTCGTCGACAACGCATCGCAGCTCTCGCTGCGCGATGACCAGCTCGAGAAGCTGAAGGAGCTCGATACCAGCCTCGCGGCGAAGAACGATTCGATCGAGACGCAGCTGCGCACCATCGAGCGGCCGGACGAAGCGCCGCCGCAAAAAGATAAGCCGCCCCCGCGTCACAACAACGCGCCGGGCGCACAGGTCACGTCCACGCCCGACGCGCAGAAGCTTCACCGGGCGCGCGACTCCAACGAGCAGGCCGCGCTCGAGAAGGCGTTCGCGCTGCTCGACGATGGCCAGAAAGAGATCGCGAAGCGCCTGCTCGGTGAGCGCGGAATCACTGCGCCCGGGGTTAAGGCAGCTGGTGACAAACCGCGCACCGAGGCCGACGGCAAGCCGCTCCCAGGCATGGAGCCTTGACGTCGCGGCGGGCTCTAGACAGAGTCGCGCCGTGACCAAGACCACCCTACTTGCCCTCGTGTTGGCGGCCGCCTGTGGTGGCCCCAAGAAGCAGGATCCGATCGCGCCGCCTTCGGGCAGCGGCGAGGATCCCACCGCGAACATCCCGAACGATCCGGCGCCGCCAGCGCCGCCGAAGACGGACGACACGCAGCTCGTCGACGAGGCGAAGAAGTTCCTCGCCGAGGCCGACGCCACGCTGCGCAAGGTGCTCGTCGCATCGGCCGAAGCGTCGTGGGCGAACGAGACCGACCTCACCGACGCGCACGAGGCCGCGGCGGCAAAGGCCACACAAGAGGTCAACGACGTCACGGCCGGGCTCATCAAGCGCGCGCGCAAGTACGAGCGCGTGATGAACAAGCTCGACGCGAGCAGCAAGCGCCAGCTGCAGAACCTCATCTACATGATGACGGTCTCGACGCCGATCGCGCCATCGCCCGATGATCCGAAGCAGGCCGAGGAGCTGGCGAAGATCGCGGCAGAGATGGCGTCGATCTACGGCAAGGGCAAGGTCTGCGATCCGAAGACGCAGCCCGCGCGTGACAAGAAAGTGGCCGGCATCGACAAGCGCCTCGCCGCGATCACGAAGGCGATCGAGACGGCAAAGGATCAGAAGGCGCGTGACGCTGCGGCCAAGCAGGTCGAGAAGCTCAAGGCGGATCGCACGAAGGCTGAAGGCGAGGGCTGCAGAGATCTGACGGCGATCGACAAGATCCTCCAGAAGACCCGCAAGCCGGAAGAAGCGCTCGCGCTGTGGCAGGGCTGGCACGACAAGGTCGGCCGCGCCGAGCGTGATCTGTTCGCGAAGTACGTCCCGCTCGCGAACGCGGGCGCAAAGGCGATCGGCTTCGCGAACGTCTCGGAGATGTGGAAGTCGAGCTACGACATGAGCGCGGACGCGTTCGAGGCGGAGACCGATCGCCTCTACGGCCAGATGAAGCCGCTCTACGAGCAGCTGCACTGCTACACGCGCGCGAAGCTCAACAAGATGTACGGCGAGAAGGCGGTCCCGCTGACCGGCGCGATCCCCGCGCACCTCACCGGCAACATGTGGGCGCAGTCGTGGGGCTGGCTCTACAAGTCGCTCGAGCCGTTCCCGGGTCAGCCGCCGATCGACGTCACGCAGACGCTCGAGAAGGGCGGCAAGCGGTACGACGAGCAGGGCATGACGCGGGTCGGTGAGGCGTTCTACACGTCACTCGGCTTCCCGACCCTGCCCTCGACGTTCTGGGAGCGCTCGATGTTCTCCAAGCCGAAGGGCAAGGAGGCCGTCTGTCACGCGAGCGCGTGGGACGTGTCGTTCAACAACGACCTCCGCATCAAGATGTGCATCCAGCGGACGCACGAGGAGCTCGACGTCATCCACCACGAGCTCGGCCACAACTACTACCAGATGGCCTATCACAAGGAGCCCATCCTGATTCAGAACGGCGCGAACGATGGCTTCCACGAAGCGATCGGCGACACCGTCGTGCTCTCGATGACGCCCGACTATCTCAAGGAGAAGGGCCTCCTCGCGAAGGTGACCAAGAACGACAAGGTCACGATCAACCGGCAGATGAACACGGCGCTCGAGAAGATCGCGTTCCTGCCGTGGGGCCTGCTCGTCGACAAGTGGCGCTGGGACGTGTTCGCCGGGAAGGTGAAGCCTGACGAGTACAACAAGCACTGGTGGGATCTCCGCCTCAAGTACCAGGGCGTCGCGCCGCCGGTCGCGCGCGCCGCGACGGACTTCGATCCGGGCGCGAAGTTCCACGTGCCCGCGAACGTGCCGTACATGCGGTACTTCCTCGCCGCGATCCTCCAGTTCCAGTTCCACCGCGCGCTGTGCAAGAAGGCCGGCCACACGGGCCCGCTGAACGAGTGCTCGATCTACAACAACAAGGTCGCGGGCGAGGCGTACTGGAAGATGCTCCAGCGCGGCGCCGCGCAGCCGTGGCAAGACACGCTGTTCGAGCTCACGGGTCAGCGCGAGATGGATGCGACCGCGATGCTCGAGTACTTCGCGCCGCTGAAGGGTTGGCTCGAGGAGCAGAACAAAGGCCAGAAGTGTGGCTGGTGATAAGCCGGCCGAGTTCGACGCCGTCGCGGCGGCCAAGGAGCTCGAGGACTCGCTCGGGGTAGACACCGCGACCGATGCCGAGCGATACGATTCGGTCCTCGAGGACGAGATCGAGCAGCTGACCGCGCTCGTCGCCCAGAAGGACGAAGAGCTGCGCAAGGCGAACGAGCGCGCGGATCAAGCGCACGCCGAGATCGAGGCGGTGCAGCGCCGCGCAGCGGGCGCGTCGGCGAAGGACCTCGAGCAGCGCACGCGCAAGCTCCTCGAGAGCTTCCTGTTCGTGGTCGACAACCTCGACCGCGCGATCGCGGCTGCGAAGACGCACACGCAGGTCTCGGAGCTGCTCGCCGGCATCGAGCTCGTGCGGCGCCAGCTGCTCGCGAGCTTCGAGAAGTTCGGCGTGAAGCACGCACCCGCACGCGGCGAGCCGTTCGATCCGAACCGGCACGAGGCGGTGGCGGTCGTGCCGGTCACCGATCCCGCACAGGACGGCAAGGTGATCGACGTGATGCAGGAGGGCTACGTGATCGGCGAAGACACGCTGCGCCCGGCCGGCGTGGCGGTCGGCAAGCGCAGCTAGCTCGCGAGCGTCCGGGCGAGCTTGCCCTTCTTGAACTGCCAGATCGTATTCGGCTCGCCGACCGTCCAGGTCTCGTCGCGCGTCAGCGGCATCGTGGCGACCACCGCGACGCGATCGTCGGGCGTCGTGACTTCGGCGAAGTCGACGCAGACGTCCTCGTCGCAGAGCGTCGCCTTCTTGAACGGCGCCTGTCTGATGATGTAGTGGAGCTTGGTCGCGCACCGCGCGAACAGCTGCTGGCCATCGCCGAGCAGCATGTTGAACGTGCCGTGCTTCCCGATCTTGCCGGCGTAGCGAGCGACCGCGTTGGCGTAGTCGGTCTGCGAGGACGGCCCCTTCGGGAAGTCGTGCTGCAGGGCGGCGAGCAGGTAGCAGAACGCGTGCTCGCTGTCCGTGTTGCCGATCGGCGTGTAGCGGCCGAGCTTGAGGCCGCGGGCGCGCTTCACCGTGCCGTTGTGCCCGAACACGAAGTGGCGGCCCCACAGCTCGCGCACGAACGGGTGCGTGTTCTTGAGCGCGGTCGGCCCGCGCGTCTTCTTGCGAACGTGCGCGATGGCGAGCAGCGTCTTGATCGGGTGCTCGCGGACAAACTTCGCGAGCGGCGAGTCCGCGGCCGCGGTCGGGTCGAGGAAGACGCGGGCGACGTTCCCTTCATAGAGAGCGAGGCCCCATCCGTCGGAGTGTTCTCCCGTCTTGCCGCCACGACTCGAGAGGCCGGCAAAACTGAAGACGATGTCCGTCAGGACGTTGCACTCCATCCCGAGCAGCTCGCACATGCGCGTCTCGAAGTTTCGCACGAGCGAAACCGCAAACGGTCGATTGCACTCGCCGAAATAACGCGCCGTGTGACCAGGTCTCTCGTCTCCAAGCATGTCGAGTGACCTGGCTGGACGATTTGCCACCGCATCGCCAAACGCGTGATCTGATGGGCTTCTCACATGTGCGCTTCGTGGCACATGCGCTGCACATCGAGTTTCCCATCAACCATCCTCGCCGGGAGACTCAGATGCTTACCACCAAGAACCTCGCCTTCGCTTTCACCCTCGCCATCGGTGCTGTTGCCACGGGCTGCGCCGCGGACTCGCCCGACGACGACAACGACCCGAACAACCCGGACAACCCGAACAACCCGGACGGAACGCCGAAGCAGCTCGACGCGAGCGGCAAGTTCCAGATGCAGTCGACGTTCGATCTCGCGACGAACGCACCGGGCAAAGTTGGCGACGTGACGCGCGCGATCATCGACGCGACGGACAGCCCGGAAGACCCGTCGCTGTGGGTCATCGAGCGCATCATCGACCAGATGCCGAGCGGCACGTTCAAGAACGTCCTCAACACGTCGAAGGGCTTCATCGCCGGCTACGTCAACGACCGCGTCCTCGACCTCGCGCCCGACTTCGTCTCGACGATGGTGCAGGTCGGTCAGGACTTCGGCCAGATCGCGAAGAACTTCGGTCTCAACGAGACGCTCGAAGTCACCAAGACGGCGGACGGCTACGTCGCGGTCCGCACCGCGGTCGGCGCCCACTTCAAGATCGACAACATCGAGAGCGACCACAACTTCGCTGACTTCTCGGTCGCGAACATCGTCGTCCAGAACGTCGGCGTCTCGCTCGACCAGACCGGCAAGCTCGGCATCGCCGACCACAAGATGGGCATCACGTTCGGCTCGGTGCTCCGCGTGGGCCTCGACGGCGCGATCATCCCGATGATCGACCCGACGGCGAAGAACCTCGGCGAGCTCCTCCAGCACAAGGTCAACTGCCTCAAGGTCGGCACGGCCGTCCGCGATGCGGTTGCCTCGGTCATCGGCTACGGTGGCTCGGTCGGCACGTACGAGACCGCGTGCAAGCAAGGCCTCGTCGCAGGCGCCGGCGTCATCTACTCCAAGATCGCCGCCATCGACTCGAGCGCACTCGAGTTCGGCCTGACCGGCACCGCGAAGGGCCTCGACAAGAACGGCGACAAGCAGATCGATTCGATCCAGACCGGCGCGTGGAGCGGCAACCTCTCCTACGCCGGCACGCCGGCCCCGCTCGCGGGCGCGACGTTCTTCGGCGAGCGCATGTAACTCGCGACAACAAGTTCGACAAGTGAGCGGTGAGCTCGCGCGTCGAGGATGGCTGGCCGACCGAGGTAATCCTGCCTCGGTCGGTTTTTTTTCGGCGCAGTGTGGCTCGAATTATCGGCTGGAATTATCGAGGGTCACGAGACACCGTCGGATTCGCGTAGTCCCGACCACTCGACTTGCCACTCGCGCGCAAGCAACTGATCGATCTGTGCACATGTCCGGCACACGCGCTGCACAACTGCTCGGACATGATGAAGCACAGCCTCCTCTTCGTGTCCCTCCTCGCAGCGGCGGGCTGCGGCGCTTCTACCGTCGACAGCGGCGGTGACGACGACCCGAACAACCCCGACAACCCCGACGACCCGGCGGTGCCGCTCACGGCCGAAGGTCGCTTCAACGTGCAGAGCGAGTTCGACCTCGCCACCAACGTGCCCGGCACGCCCGGCACCGTCATCAACTACTTCATCGCGGCGACCGACGACCCCGATGACCCGACGAAGTTCCTCGTCGACGAGCTCATCAAGGCGCTCCCCGCCGGCTCGGTCAAGAACTTCGCGCAGAGCTCGGCCCCGTTCGTCACGGGCTATCTCAACCAGCGCCTGCTCGAGGTCGCGCCGCAGCTGCTCGACAAGATCATCGACATCGGCAACGCGTTCGGCGATGTCGCGAAGCACTTCGGCACGCTCGAGACCCTCGAGATCAACGCCGCGGGCCAGGCGGTCAAGACGATCGTCGGCTTCCACTTCGAGATCGATCAGGTCCCGATGGACTTCATGCTCAAGGACTACGGCATCGCGGAGATCCGCGTCGAGGGCGTCCAGGTGATGCTCGAGCAGTCGGGCAAGCTCACCATCCTCGACCACAAGGTCGGCATCTCGTACGGCGCGGCCCTCAAGCTCGCCATCGACAAGGCCATCATCCCGATGATCGACCCGAGCGCGCAGAACGTCGGCGACATCCTCAAGAAGGCCGTCAACTGCCAGAAGGTCGGCCAGTACGTCTACGAGGCGCTCAACTTCGGCTCGGCCTCGACCTATCAGTCCGCGTGCACCGCCGGCCTCGGCGCCGCCTCATCCGCGCTCTACAGCAAGCTCGCCGGTATGGACGGCAGCGCGCTCGAGCTCGGCATCACGGGCGTCGCTCGTGCGGTCGACAAGAACCGCGATGGCAAGATGGACGACATCCAGACGGGCTCGTGGACGGGCAACCTCGGCTATGCGGGCTCGCCAGCCGCGCTGCCTGCGGGTGCGACGTTCTTCGGGGCGAAGATGTAATTCGGCGCTCTGCTCCGCAACACCGGCCGCCTCGTGCGGCTGTTTTCGTTTTCGGGGTTCGCTCGTCCTGGTGCGTTGCTTTGGTTCGCTCGTTTTTTCAACACAGAGGGACAGAGGGACAAAGGCCACAGAGGATCTTTTTTTGTTCGTTCGTGTTCGTCGTTCGATCTTTCTCCGAAACTCTTTTTGGTTTGGTCGAAGTCAGGCGCATGCAGGCTTTCTACGACCTTCCAGAACATCTGAACGAGTACTCCCATCGTGTGATCGGTGCCGCGATTGAAGTCCATCGGCACCTCGGACCTGGCTTCCTCGAGAAGACCTACGAGGAGGCCCTCGTGGTCGAGCTCGGACTTCGCAACATCAAGGTACAGCGACAGCTCTCGATCCCGATCACGTACAAGGACCAGCTCATCCATTCATGCTGCCTCGACCTCCTCGTCGAAGACGAGCTCGTGGTCGAGGTCAAAGCGGTCGAGCAAATCCTCCGGGTCCACCGCGCACAGGTTCACTCATACCTCCGCGCTGGTCCGTTTCAGCTCGGGTTGGTGATCAACTTCAACGTGCACTCGCTCCGCGACGGCATCGCGCGCGTGATCGATACGATGATCTAAGACGCGAACGGTCGAGGCGCGGTGCGACACGTTCTCGGCCCTGGGTCCACTCGAGGGTTCCAATGATCCTCAGTGGCCTCTGTCCCTCTGTCCCTCTGTGTTGAAAAAAGCACACGTGTGGCCTTGCACGCACCCGTAACGCAAGGCGCCGCAGAACGCGCAGCGCGGAACGCTTAGACGGACCCTCAATACATCGAGCGCTCCGGCGCCGGCGCACCGGAGTGCCGCTCGAGCTCGGCGTTCACGAAGCCGCCGAGCACGATCGCGATCACGGAGAGGTAGAACCACAACAGGACTACGATCACCGACCCGAATGCGCCGTACAACAGATCGAAGTTCGCTACGTAGTCGACCCAGAGCGAGAGCGCGAGCGAGAGGATGACGAGCAGGAACGTCGAGATCGCGGCGCCGGGCCAGAGATGGCGCTGCGTGCCGAGCCGGCGCGGCGACGGGGCGAAGCGGTAGAGAGCGAGCAGCGACGCGAACGTGACGGCCATCAGCGGGGGCCAGCGCAGCCACTGGACGATCGCGTAGTTCTCGAGGTCGAGCATCGCGAAGATCGCGGGGAGCGCGATCACGGCGCCGAACATCAGCAGCAGCCCCACAAGCGTGCCCGCGGCCATGAGCACCGTGACGAGGAACTTCGCGAGCGGCGTGCGCGTGTCCTTGACCCGGTACGCGCGGTTGAGCGCATCGATCATCGCGCGCGCGGCCCCGCGAGCGGAGAACATCGCGACGAGGACAGAGACCGCGAGGGCGAGGCCGAGCTCGCGCGACGAGGTTTTCGCTTGGAGCTCGAGCTGGTCGACGACGAAGCGCCTGACCTGGCCGGGAAGCACGGACTTGAGACCGTTGATGTGCGCGTAGATCTCGCCGGGATCGGCGACGACGCCGTAGATGGCAACGAGCGCCGCGAGCATCGGGACGACGGCGAAGATCGCGAACAGCGCGGTGCCGCCCGCGAGGATGGGCATCTCGCCGAGCAGCGCGTCGCGCGCGGCGCGCAGCCAGTGCGCGACGACGGCATCGCTCGTGTTGAGCCACGCCTGCAGCCGGATCCAGGGCCCCCAGGACATCGAGTGATCCTACGCTACGCTACGGTCGCCGCGTGATCGACACCCACTGCCACCTCGACGTCAACGCGTTCGACGACGACCGCGACGAGGTGGTGACACGTGCGAACGCGGCGGGTGTGGTCGGGATGCTCGTGCCCGCGATTCGGCCGAACATGTGGCAGGCGCTGCTGGCATTATCGGCGAAGCATCACGAGCGGGGTTGGCGCTGCGCGATCGGCGTGCATCCGCAGATCGTGCCGGAGCTCGAGGTGGCAGAGCTGGCAGATGTCGATCGTATCGCCGAGATGTCTGCGGATGCGGTGGCGATCGGCGAGTGCGGCCTCGACGGCGGCATCGCCGAGCGCGAGCGGCAGGAGGCGATCTTTCGCGCGCACATTCGCGCCGCGCGCGCGGTCGGCAAGCCACTCGTGGTGCACGTGCTCCGCGCGCACGACGCGGCGCCACGGATTCTGCGCGAGGAGCGCGCGCACGAGGTCGGCGGCGTGATGCACAGCTACTCGGGTGGCGCGGGTCTGGTGTCCGTCTATCGCGACCTCGGCATGGCGTTCTCGTTTGCCGGGCCCGTGACCTATCCGAACGCGCGGAAGCCCGTCGAGGCGGTGCGCGTCATTCCGAGCGACCTGCTGCTCGCCGAGACCGACGCGCCGGACCAGTCGCCGGTGCCCCACCAGGGGCAGCGGTCGGAGCCGGCGTTCGTGCGCCATGTTTTGGCGGGGTTGGCGAGCGCGCGGGGCGAGTCCGTCGAGGTGACGGAGCGCATCACCAGCGCAAATGCCCGCCGGATCTTCCGGAGCTGGTGATTCCTGGTTGACAGTTTCGGCCCGGCACCAAACCATCGCGCTTCAAGCAATGCCGCACAGGAGGTTTGATCGGTCCGCACGCCTGCTGGGGGACGCAGGCATCGAGCGACTGCAGTCGTCGACGATCACCGTCTTCGGCCTGGGCGGCGTCGGGTCGTACGCGGCGGAGGCGCTCGTGCGCAGCGGCGTCGGCCGGTTGATCCTCGTCGACTACGATCGGATCTGCGTCACCAACGTGAATCGCCAGCTGCACGCGATGAAGGGCACGTACGGCAAGCCGAAGGCCGCCGTGATGGCCGAGCGGCTGAAGCTCATCAATCCCGATGCGATCATCGAGGCGCGCAGCGAGTTCTACTGCGCCGAGACGAGCGCGCAGCTGCTGACGCCCGAGCCCGATGTCGTGGTCGACGCCATCGATAATGTCGCGGCGAAGATGCACCTGATCGCCACGTGCGTGCGCGACAAGCTGCGCCTCGTGTCCGCGATGGGTGCGGCCGCGCGCTTCGATCCCACGGCGGTGCGCGTCGCGGATCTGTCGGAGACGCGCGTCGATCCATTCGCGCGCGATCTGCGCCGCAACTTGCGCCGCAAGCACGAGCTCGACTGCACGAAGCCCGTCGGCGTGTGGGCCGTCTATTCGGAAGAGATTCCGACGGCGCCGCAGTCACTCGCGTACGACGAGCACGGCTTCGAGTGCGTGTGCCCCGGCGGGTCGAACGGCGTCAACGACTGCGATCACAAGAACCGCGTCGAAGGCTCGATGGCGTTCGTGCCGTCGGCGTTCGGCATGACCGCGGCGTCGGTGGCGGTCAAGCTCTTGCTCGGTATGCCGCTGCCGCGGCCGCGCACGCTCGAGGAGATTCCAAGAGCGCGCCGCCCGAACCGTCTCGGGACCGTTCCTCCGCTAAGCTCGTGACATGAAGCTCGCCGCGCTGCTGATGATCGGGCTCGGGCTCGTCGCCTGTAGCAAGGACAAGCCCGCCGCCGTCGTGCACGGCAGCTGTCAGGCAACGCCCGCGATGTGCGAGGACTACGAGAGCACGGACGCGAAGTACGTCGGGCGCCAGCGCGATGCGTGCAAAGGCGTCGGCACGTGGACCGACGCGCCGTGCGCGACCGCAAACGTCGTCGGTAGCTGCCGCGAATCGCGCGGCTGGACGCGCACGCGTCGCTTCTATCGCGGGATCGAAGGCCAGGCGAATCCCGCCGTCGAGAAGGCAAAGGCCGAGTGCGGCGCGTACGGCACATGGGTCGAGCCCTCGCCGTAGCGCTGCTGGTCGCGTGCGGTGGCGGGCGCGCCGACGACAAGGCGCCCGAGCTCGCGACATACCTCAACGATCTGACGGGTCGCGCAGAAGCGGAACGCCGCGCCGCCGTCGACGACTGGCTGCTCTCGAACGACGAGTGGGACCGCACCGTCGCCCTGCCGTATCGCTCGCTCTACGAGGACTACCGCCACGAGCTCGGCAAGGCGCGCGACGCACTCGTCGCACAGCTCGAGCGCAAGCACCCGATCGTCACACGTGCGCACTTCGCCGGCGACACCGCGGCGACGCACTCGCAGTCGATCACGCGGTGGGCGCTTCCGACGCTCGCGCCCGCGCGGCTCGCGGAGCTCGCGGGTCGGCCGGCGACCGCGATCGACGCCGTGTTCGTCGACGTGCGCGGGAAGTGGAAGGCGATCGTCGGCGTCGGACCGATCGTGCGGCGCCGCGTCGCGGGGCTCGACCACACGTGTGCGGCCGTCATCGATCACATCACGCCGGCGGGCGGGCGATGCATCGAGGCGGCATGGGCCGTCGCCGATGCGGCGCTGCGCGAAGATCGACCACGGTTCGCGCATGCATGCGGCCTCGCGCGCGACCTCTGTGGTAAGCCAGCGCCATGATCAGCCGAGGTCAGAAGATTCCGTCCGTCACGATCCAGCAAGGCACGCCCGAGGGACCGGCTGATGTGGATCCGTCGAAGCTGTTCGCCGGCAAGAAGGTGATCATGTTCTCGCTGCCCGGCGCGTTCACGCCGACGTGCTCGGCGAAGCACCTGCCTGGCTACGTCGCGAAGCTCGGCGAGCTGAAGGCGCAAGGCGTCGACATGGTCGCGTGCCTCTCCGTCAACGACGCGTGGACGATGCACGCGTGGGCGAAGGAGCACGACGCGGTTGGCAAGATCGTGATGCTCGCCGACGGCGCGGGTGCGTTCTCGAAGGCGCTCGGCATCGAGACCGACATCCCGCACATGGGCCTGCGCTCGCGACGCGGCGTGATCGTCGTCGAGGACGGCTCGGTAACGTCGATCGAGATGGAAGCGCCCCGCAAGTTCGAAGTGTCGAGCGCCGAGGCCTGCCTCGCGTCGTTCAAGAAGTAATGCCGGCGCTGTTTCATCGCTTGCTCGTGGCGAACCGCGGTGAGGTCGCCGTACGCGTCGCGCGCGCGTGCGATGTGCTCGGCATCACGCCGGTGTTCGCCGTCAGCGAAGCAGATCGCGCGGCCCCGTACACGCGCGATCGCGAGACCGTGCTGCTCGGACCCGCGCGCGCCGCGCAGTCGTACCTCGACGTCGAGCGCGTCGTGCAAGCGGCCGTGCAGGCGCACTGCACCGCGCTGCATCCCGGCTGGGGCTTTCTCTCCGAGAACCCGCTGCTCGCGACGCTGTGCGCGCAGCACGGCGTCACGTTCATCGGGCCGCCGCCGCACGTCACGACGCTGATGGGCAGCAAGACGCGCGCGAAGGCCGCGATGCGCGCCGCCGGGATGCAGGTCATCCCCGGCAGCGACGGCGTCCTGCGCGACGTCGAACATGCGAAGGCGGTCGCGAGCGAGGTCGGCTTCCCCGTGCTGTTCAAGGCCGAGAACGGCGGCGGCGGTCGCGGCATGCGCATCGCGCGCGCTGCCGGCGAGGTCGAGCAAGCGTACAGCGAGGCGCAGGCCGAAGCGCGCGCGGCGTTCGGCGGCGACCGCGTGTTCCTCGAGCGACTCGTCGAGGACGGCAAGCACGTCGAGATCCAGGTGTTCGCGGATCGCTACGGCAACGCGGTGCACCTCGGCGAGCGCGACTGCACCGTGCAGCGCAATCACCAGAAGCTGATCGAGGAATCGCCGTCGCCCGCGATCAGCGCGGACCTCCGCGCCGAGACCTGCGCCGCGGCCGCACGTGCCGCCGCCCGCGTCGGTTATGTCGGCGCCGGCACGATGGAGTTGCTCTACGACAACGGCGTCCTCCGCTTCATGGAGATGAACTGCCGCCTTCAGGTGGAGCACACGGTCAGCGAGGAGCGCACGGGCAAGGATCTCGTGACCGCGCAGATCCAGATCGCGGCGGGTCAGCGCCTCGCGTGGAAGCAAGAGGACATCCCGCTCGCGGGCCACGTGATCGAGTGCCGCATCAATGCGGAGGATCCGTCCGCGAACTTTCAACCCGCGCCCGGCCAGATCGCCGCGTGGCATCCGCCGAGCGGCGACGGCATTCGCATCGACACGCATGTCGAGGCGGGCTACGTCGTGCCGCCGTTCTACGACTCGCTGCTCGCGAAGGTGATCGTGCGCGGCAAGGATCGCAGCGACGCGATCGCGCGCATGGTCGCGGCCCTCCGCGCGTTTCAAGTCGAGGGCGTGCCCACCACGATCCCGATGCACATCGCCATCCTCGAGAGCGAAGCGTTCAAGAGCGGCAACTACGACACGCGCGCGATTCCCGGGTGGCCGCCGTGAAGCTGCGCCGCACCACCGGCAAGGACGACGAGTTCATCGCGCTCACGCGCCACCTCGACGCCGAGCTCCGCGGGATCTACGGCGACGCGCAGGCGGCGTACGCGCCGCACAACGTCGTCGACACGGAGACGGTCGTGATCGCGACGATCGACGACGTGCCCGTCGGGTGCGGCTGCTTCAAGCGCTACGACGACGAGACCGTCGAGCTCAAGCGCTTCTTCGTCGATCCCGAGCGGCGCGGCGCGGGCATCGGGCGCGCGGTGATCGTCGAGCTCGAGGCCTGGGCGAGGGAGCACGGCTATCGGGCGGCGATCCTCGAGACGGGCGTCGATCAACTCGCGGCGATCGCGCTCTACGAACGCGCCGGCTACACGCGAATTCCGTTGTATGGCCCGTACGTCGGCATGGACCTCAGCATCTGCATGCGCAAGCAGCTCGCGTAGGGCATCCTTTAGCGATGGTGTGGGAAGAGCTGAGCGTCGAGCGCGCCGTCTCCGATGACGAGCTGGCCGCTGCGGTCGGCGGCGCTCTCGGCGTCGATCGCGAGCGCATCACGGTCGTTGCCTTCCAGCAGCCGGCGCCCACGACCGGCATCGTCGTCGAAACGAGACCGCTACCAGGTAACTTCGCGCTGCGCATCTACCTCCATCGCGAGGGACTGCCGAGCTCCATCAATCGAGATGACTTCTTCAGCGCTCTCGCGCGGCTGCTCGCCACGCGCCTGCTCGTCGACGACCGCCAAGGCAACTGCTACACGGCGATGCTCGTCACGCCCGATGAATCGGTCCGCGTCAACATCGACGACGACTTCGTCATCACCGGACTCCACGACCACGTCTACAGCGACGAGATTCCGGATCACCTCCGCCTTCTCGAGCGAAGGACGCGCGGCATCGAGCTCTCGGACGAGCTCGATGTCATCGAGGATCAGATGCCCGCGCCACGCGACCCCGACGCTTTCATGGCGGCGTACACGCCCGAGGTGCAGGATGCCCAACACACGCTGACCGAGCTGCTGCGCGAGCTCGTCGTTCGCAAGGCAACGCCAGACGACGAACGCGCCCTTCGACGCACGTGTGCGACCCTGCGCCGGGCATTTCCACTGCCCGAAGCTGCCGGAATGTTCATGTCGGACATCCTGCGCTGTGCGGACGCTGTGCTCGCTGAGCCCTGGGACCCAGACGCGCCGGCGTAAGCTGCCGAACCGACGTCGAGTCCTGGGGCACGATCGCTGCTCTTAGGTCGGGGATGCGGATCTTCCTGATCGTCGCGACGGTTCTCGCAGCTGTGAGCACACCGACGTACGCGTCACCGGAGATCCACGTGAGGGTCGCGAACGTGTCCGATGCCGCCGAGCATGCGGCGCATGTCGAGCTGGTGAAGCGATCCCTGCGTGACCTGAACGTGCACGCGATCGACGTCGTGGTGACGAAGCTCGCCGTCGCGGCGAATGGGCAGGTCAGCGCGAAGATCGACGTCGTGCTGTCGAATGCAGGCGGGATGCGGTCGATGGCCAGCGGGAGCGCAGCGTTCGTCGCGCCCAAGCGCCAGCTGCGCGATGCATGCGGTCTGCGCCGTGAAGTGCTCGCTCATGCGCTCCAGGCCGTGCGCAAGCGGTTCAAGACGACACGTCCCGTAAGTTAGCGATTCGTATGGCTAGTCTCCTAGCCAGGACGGAGGATCCGAGTGGTCCGACTCGTGTCCCGGGCGTCCGACGGGTCCGACAGAATTCCTGCCGTTTCCGTCGTCGCGTGGTTCCAGAGATCGAAACACGAAGCACGAAGCCACGAAGCCCAGACAAGACCGGATCTCTTTCCTGATCTGATCTTCGCACCGCAAGCGTCACCACGATGGCAGCGACCACGGCGAGCAACAGCGCGAACCAGGGTGGTGTCACCGAACGCCTGCGCGACGGCGCTCCGCCGTCAAGTGATCATGGACGGGCTCGAGGGTCTGCATCGTCGGATGCGCCCCGCGTATCGACGCGTCGCGTAAGGCCATGCGATAACGACGCCTCGCATGGCGTTCGTCCCACTCGTTCCGATCGGCGACCCGCTCACCAAGCTCGCCGACGAGCGCACGATCGCGGAGCATCGCGCCGCGCTCGCGAAGCTCGAAGAGCGGCTTCGCATGCGGCGCCGCGAGGTCGAGGCGGGCTGGGGCCCGTCGTACGTCGAGCGCGTTCACAAGAAGGGCAAGCTGACCGCGCGCGAGCGCCTCGCGAAGCTCGCGGATTCGGGCACCCGCGTGTTCGAGACCGGCACGTTCGTGAACTACGGCGAAGTGTTTCCGGGCGATCAGAAGTCGCCGGGTGCGGGCGTCGTCACCGCGTTCGCGCGGGTCGAGGGTCGCTGGTGCATGGTGATCGCGAACGACAACACCGTCGCGTCGGGCGCGTGGTGGCCACGCACGCCGGAGAAGATCCAGCGCGCGCAGATGATGGCGCTGCGCCTGCGACTGCCGACGATCTACCTCGTCGATTGCTCGGGTTTGTTCCTGCCGGAGCAGAGCAAGAGCTTCCCGGGGGCGCACGGCGCGGGCCACATCTTCAAGATGAACTCGCTGCTCTCGGCGAACGGTGTCCCGCAGATCGCGGGCGTGTTCGGCGACTGCATCGCGGGCGGCGGCTACATGCCGATCATCTCCGACCGCGTCTACATGACCGAGCAGGCGTACATGGTGATCGCCGGCGCCGCGCTGATCAAAGGCGCCAAGAGCCAGAAGATCACGTCGCTCGACATCGGTGGCCCCGAGGTGCACGTGCACGAGTCAGGTTGCGCCGACGTGCGCGTTCCCGACGACGACACGCTGCTCGCGTGCATCCGCCGCGACGTCACGCGCCTGCCGTCGAGCGGCGCGCCGTTCTATCGCGGTGACATGTCGCCGATCGATCCGCGCTTCGCGGCGGCCGAGCTCGCGGGCGTGTTGCCCACCGATCACCGCGAGGCGTACGACGCGCACCAGGTCCTCGCGCGGCTCGTCGATCAATCGCTGTTCTGGGAAGTGATGCCCGAGGTCGGCGAGGAGATGATCTGCGGCGTCGGTCGCGTCGCGGGGCTCTATGCCGGCTTCGTGATCAACCGGCAGGGCCTCGTCGGTGATCCGGAACATCCGGGACGCCAGCGCCCGGCCGGCATTCTCTATCGCGGCGGCATCGCGAAGATCAGCGCGTTCTCGCGCGCGTGCAATGACGACGGCATTCCGCTGATCTGGCTGCAGGACATCTCCGGGTTCGACATCGGTCGCGAAGCCGAAGCCCACGGCCTGCTCGCCTACGGCAGCTCGCTGATCTACACGAACTCGACGAACACCACGCCGATGTTCACCGTGCTGCTGCGCAAGGCATCCGGCGCGGGCTACTACGCGATGAGCGGCCTGCCCTACGATCCGGTCATGCAGATCTCGACGACGCTCTCGCGCCTGTCGGTCATGGAAGGCCGCACGCTCGCGATCGCGGCGTTCAACACGAAGCTCGACGACGATTTTCAGATCATGTCGACCGACCCGGCCGAGCGGGCGAAGATCGAGGCCGGCATGCGCGAGACCGAAGCGCGCATCGAAGGCGACATGGATCCGTTCGTCGCCGCGCGCCAGCTCGACACCGACGAGATCGTCGAGCTCGGCGAGCTGCGCGCGTATCTCGCGGCGCTCGTCGAGATGTCGTACCAGAACACGGGCTATCGGCGCGTGAAGAATCCGCGCATCTGGTCGATGCACGATCTGCGCGAGCTCGTCGGTGG
Source organism: Myxococcota bacterium (assembly GCA_030857175.1). GTDB lineage: Bacteria > Myxococcota_A > Polyangia > Haliangiales > Haliangiaceae > JABFXX01. The sequence goes on from JALZOJ010000027.1 coordinate 67,049, forward strand.
TCCGCGATGAGGATGCACGCGAAGCGGCTCGCGCTGATCGCGCGCGCGCACGGCGACGGCTGGCAACTCTGCGCGCCGATGCCCGGCAAGTTCCGGCCGGCCATCCGCGCGGGCGCCGCGCTCGACGCAGATGACGTCATCGGCATCCTCGAGGTGCTGGGCACGTCGCACGAGCTGGTCGTGCCCGCGAACGCAGCTGGCTACGTCACGAACGAGCTCGACACGCGGGTCGCCCAGTTCGGCGACGTGATCGTCGAGCTCGCCCCGGGCGCGGTCGCCGGTGCCGCGCAGAAAGCCTCGGCGGCGAAGACGTCCTCGAAGACGCACGGCCTCGTGTTCCGCGCACCGACGAGCGGTCGCTTCTACGGCCGCTCGTCGCCCGACAAGCCGGCGTTCGTCAGCGCGGGCGACGAGCTCGCGACGGGCGCGACCGTCTGCTTGCTCGAGGTGATGAAGACGTTCCACCGCGTGCACTTCGGCGGCGCCGACGTGCCCGAGCGAGCGCGCGTCCGAGAGGTGCTCGTCAAGGACGGCGACGACGTCAACGCTGGCGATGCACTGCTCGGCCTCGACCCGGTCTAGTCGTTTCACCAGATCTTCGAGAGCACGAACATCGAGCCGCCGCTCGTCGGTGTCACGGCCACTTCGGTCGCCGCCGGCTTGCCGCCGCGGGCGAAGCGAAACACGGCAAACCCGATCGCGACCGCCCCCACCCCGCCGGCCACGATCGCGATCAGGCGATCGCGATCTGCGCGGTCGTGCAGCTCGTTTGCATCGTCGAGCGTTCGCGCGCTCGCGGCATCGTCGCGTGTCGACATCGAGCGCAGCAGCATCCCGACCGCGAACCCGCCACTCAGCGCCCCGCCTGCCAAGAGGCCGATCGCGAGCGGATCGCTCTTCTTCACGACCACCGTCCTCGTTGGACCTTGCACGACGTCGATGCGCGGCTCGGGCGTCTCCTTCGAATCGGACTTCGGCGGCGCTTCCTTCGGCGGTGGTGGCTCGCCGCCCGGGCACAGCGCGAGGTTGTTCTGCACGGCCTTCGCGGTCGCGAGCTCGGTCGTCTTCGTCAGGAGCTCGCGGTAGTGGACGATCGCCTTGTCGCACTGACCGCTGAGCCGCTCTGCTTGCGCGAGCGCGAACAGGATCTCCGGTTTCGGTTCGACGTTGTACGCGGCCTCGAGGAGGCCGACGGCTTCGTCGTACTTGCCCGCTTTGTACGCTTCGATCGCCTTCTTGTACGCGTCGGAGGTCGGAGCCGTCTGCGCGGCCGCGACGCCGACGACGCTCAGTTGGGCGGCGGCAAGAATGGCGAGTTTGGATCCCACGTCTTCTCCTTATCGCTCTCGGCTGGCTTCTTCTTGATCGGAGCCGGTGTTGGCGAAATCGGCTTCTTCTTCACGACCGGCGGCGTTCGCTTGACCGGCTTCGCGACCGTCGCCGCAGCTGGCGGCTCGACGACGGGCGCTGCGACGACGGGCTCCGCGACGACGACAGGCGGCTCGATCTTCGCTGGTGCCGTGACCGGCTGCGGATCGATCTTCGGCGGCGGTGCAACCTTCGTCTCGACGTTCGCGGGCGCCTGTCCGCGCCTGTTCATCACGTAGTACCCGCCTGCAACACCTGCGAGCGTCAGCACCGCCGCGCTGACGACGATCCAGCCGCGCGGGCCCGACTTCAGCGGTGGTGCGATCGGCATCGGCGCCGAGAGCGCGGGACGGATCTGCGAGATTGACGGCTCGGCGAGCGGATACGACCCGGTGGGCAGGAGAACTGCCGGAGGCAGTGGCTGGATCGCCGACGACGGCGTGGCCGATGGACGGCTCTGGCTCGTCGACGTCTCGAGCACGTGCTGGGCAAGCGTGACGCCCCCGCGCTCGGCGGACTCCCAGGCCTCGATCTTCTCCGCGAACAGCGAGCGCATGTACTTGCCGATCGCTTTCGGTGACGCCCAGAGACGATGCGCCTGCGTGAATTCCTGCAGGTCGTGCAGGAGCTGATCGGCGTTCTGGTAGCGCGCATTGATGTCGCGCTTCAGCAGCTTCAAGACGATCGCCTCGAGCTCCTTCGGATACTCCGCGTCGATCTCTGTCGGCGGTCGTACGTCGAAGTGAACGATCTGCTCCATCATCTGGAAGTCGTTCTCGCCACGGAATGGCCGCCGGCCGACGGTGAGCTCGTAGAGGACGGTGCCGAGCGAGAACAAGTCGCTCCGGCGATCGAGCTGATGCCCGCGGCATTGCTCCGGGGACATGTACGGGATCTTGCCCTTGAGCGTGCCCGTGCGCGTCTTGTGCTCGCTCGCCGTCGCGCGCGCGATCCCGAAGTCGACGAGCTTCACCGCACCCTCGTAGCTGACGATGACGTTGCTCGCCGAGACATCGCGGTGCACGAGACCGAGCGGACCTTGCGGGCCGGCCTTCTCGTGCGCGTAGTCGAGGGCGGCGGCGGTGCCTTGCACGATCGCGAGCGCGACGGCGAGCGGCGGCCGCTCGTTCCGTTGCCTCGTCGCGGCGCGAATCGTGCGCGCATCCTCGCCGTGCACGAACTCCATCGCGAAGAAGTAGGTGCCCTCGACCTCGCCGACGTCGTAGACGTCCGCGATGTTCGGGTGCTGCAGCGTCGCGGCGAGGCGCGCTTCCGCGAGGAACATCTGCACGAACGTCGGATCCTGCGCGACGTTCGGCAGGATGCGCTTGAGCACGACGAGCTTCTCGAAGCCGGCGGTGCCACGCACGCGCGCGACATAGATCTCCGCCATCCCGCCGGTCGCGATCTTGCGCAGCACCTCGTACTTGCCGAGCACTGTGCCCTTCGGGATGTCGTACGACGCGTGCAGCGGCAGCGCCGTCATGGGCAGCTCGCTCGGAGCGGCGCTGGATAGCCGCGATTCGTGAACGTGCCGTCGCCGAATTCACCCTCGGAGTTGCGACCCCAGCACTCCCACGCACCGGTCGTCTTGTGCGCGCAGACGTGCGGCCACTTCGCGACGAGCCGATCGACGTTCGCCAGCGGCGTCCCGTCCGCGTGCTTGACGGGCGTGAGCACGCGGCGTGGCGCGCCGGTGCCGTTCTGCCCGTAGTTGCCGTCGCCGCTGCACCGCACGCTGCCGTCGGTCATGAGGGCACACAGGCCGCTGCCCATCGCGACCTTCGACACGCCCATCACCGGCGTTCCGCCCGCGTTCTGCAGCGCCTTGACCGGCGTGAGGTAATTCGCGGCCTGCATGAAGCCTTCCTCGATGCCGAGCGAAAACGCGGCGCCGCGGTTCCACCCGCTGCACGAGACCGAGGAGTCGAGGTTCACGCGGCACGTCGACCACAGCGACGTCGCGATGTGCTTCGCACTGCCGACTTGCACGGGCGAGACCTTGTGCACGTTCGTCGCGTCTCCGATCGCGCCGTCGTTGTTCTTGCCCCAGCACCACATCTCGTCGTTTGCCTTGCGCACGCACGCGTGGCCCGCGCCGACCTGCAAGTCGACCGCGCCCGTGAACGGCGCGCCCATCGCTGCGACGAGCACCGGCGCGGCGCGCGAGCGTCCCATCATCGTGCCGTCGCCGAGCTGCGCTTGGTTGCCGGCACCCCAGCACAGCACGCCGCCCGCCGACGAGCGCGCGCACGTGTGATTGTAGCCCGCCTTCACCTCGGCCATCGCGGTGATCGGGGTTCCGTCGGTGCGGAGCACCTGCACCGCGGCGGCGGACTGTACGTTCGTGTTGTTGCCGAGCTGACCGCTCTCGTTTGCGCCCCAGCACCACACGGTCCCGTTCGCGCGGAGCGCGCATGCGTGATTGCGGCCGGTCGCGATCGCGGTCGCATCCATGATGACGTTCGTGCTGACCTCGCGAACCTGCATCGGCGTCGCGGTCTTCACGCCCGCGAGCCCGAAGCCGAGCTGGCCGTTCGCGTTTTCTCCCGAGCACCAGACCTCGCCGGACATCTTGAGGACGCAGCCGAAGCGCCGCCCGAAGGCGACGTCGGTGATGCACAGCGATTCTTCGGTCGGTGCGTCGATGGTGCCCGCATCGATGACGCTCGTCGTGCACGTGTTCGCGAGCCCGCCGCCCGCGTTGTCCTCGTAGCGAAAGCCGCCTTCGCACGCGGGATCCGGGAACGCGCAGAAACCCTGCATCGCGCACGTGCCCGACATCCCGCCGCGCACGCACTGCGTATCGGACGTGCAGTTGTACGCACCCTTCGAGCCGCACGAAGCGACGAGCGCGAGCACGAGGAGACGCAGCGCTATGGACATGGAAACACCAGTGGTGCGGCCGCGCCGCGATCCTCGAGCTTGCCGTCGCCAAACTCGCCGCTCAGCCCGCGACCCCAGCACACGATCTCCCCGCTCGCGCGACGCGCACACAGATGGGAGAAGTGGGCCCAGAGATCCGTGACGTCGTCGAGCGGTGCGCCGTTCGCGAGCCTCACGGTCTGTGCGAACGGCGATGCCGAGCCGGTGCCAGCCTGCCCGTGCGTGTTGTCGCTCCAGCACTTCACGACACCGTCGGAGAGCCGCGCGCATGAGGCGCCACCCATCGCGATCTGCACGACATTCGCGAGCGGCGGCGCGCCCAGACCGGTGAGCACCGGCTCCGGCATCGTCGCGTCGGGATCCGAATTCGTCGTGCCGTTGCCGAGGCGGCCACGCCACGGATTCCCCGCGCACGAGACCTGACCGTTCGCGAGCCGGCAGGTCGCGAACGAGCCGACCTCGACCTGCTTCGCGGTGCCGACCATCGTGGGCACGACCTTCGTCGCCGTCGTTCCATCACCGATCTGGCCGTCGCTGTTGCGGCCCCAGCACCAGATCTCGTCGTTCGTCTTGCGTGCGCACGTCGTCTCGCGCGAGGTCGAGATCGCGGCCGCACCGGTCAGCACCTGCACCGCGCGGTTGCGCTGCGTCGTCGTGTTGTCGCCGAGCTGGTTCACGTTGTTCGCGCCGAAGCACCAGACCGCGCCCGCCTGATCGCGCGCGCACGTATGCGCGAGCCCGCCGACGACCTCGACGATGTTCGCGAGCGGCATGTCGTCGGTCTCTTTGCGGACCTGCACGGCCGCCGGCCTGTCGCCGCCGCCGTTGTCGCCGATCTGACCGTTGCCGCCGCGTCCCCAGCACCACAGTGCACCGCCCGCGCGCACGGCGCAGACCGTGGCCCAGCCCGCGCCGATCGCGGTCGCGTCGGCGATCGGCGTGCTCGTCGTCGCGTCGCGCGCCTGCGTCCACGCGGGCACGTTCGCCATGCCGGCGAGGCCGAGCCCGATCTGGCCGTTCTCGTTCGCGCCGGCACACCACACGGTGCCGTTCTTCGCGAGCACGCAGCCGAAGTGCCGGCCGTGCGCGACGCCCGCGACGCACGATTCGGTGACGGAGCCGTCGCTGGTGCCGGCGTCGAACGTCACGCACGTTCCGCCGAGCCCGCCGCCCGCGTTGTCCTCGTACTTGCGACCGCCGGGACAGGTCGTGTCCTCGAAGCTGCAGAACCCCGAAGCCTCGCAAACGCCCGCTGCACCGTTACCGACGCACTGATCAGAGGACGTACATCGATACGCGTCTCGGCCTCCGCAGCCGAACGCGAGTACAGCGACGAGCGTGCATAGCTCTCGCACACAAAAATCGTATCACGCTGACCTCGCCGAGGACCGCGCCTACATCGGAGCCATAGGCTAAGATTCCGTCGGTGGCGAGCACGCGAACGCTGTCCATCGACGAGTCCCAGCTCGGAGAGACGCGGCGCACAGATCACCTGTACGTGGCGCTCAGCGGCGGTAAGCCGATCGGAGGCGCGCGGTGGTCGCTCGACGGCATCGAGCGCATCGAGATCGGCCGTGGCGCCGCGCGCACGGCGAAACGCGACGGCAAGACCCTGCGCGTCGAGATTCCCGATCCGTGGATGTCCTCCGCGCACCTGCGCTTCGAGCGCGAGCGCGCGCACTGGCTCGCCGTCGATGCGGGCTCGCGCAACGGCATCTTGATCAACGGCGCGAAGCAAGAGCGCGCGGTCGTGCTCGAGCACGATGTCGTCGAAGCCGGTCGCAGCTTCTTCCTCCTCCGCACGAGCGAGCTCGCCGCCGAGCGAGACCTCGACGTGATGCCGAAGACCGCCGGCACCCTCGCAACACTCGACCCCGAGCTCGCCGCCGCGTTCGCCGAGCTTCGTCAGATCGCGCCGTCGCAGATTCCAGTCTTGATCGGCGGCGCGACCGGCGCCGGCAAGGAGCGCGTCGCGCGCACGCTGCACACCGCGTCCGGCCGCAGCGGCACCTTCGTGCCCGTCAACTGCGGCGCTCTCCCGTCGGGTCTCGTCGAGAGCGAGCTGTTCGGTCACAAGAAGGGCGCGTTTTCCGGCGCCGTCCAGGATCAGCCCGGCCTCGTCGTCGCGTCGAACAACGGCACGCTGTTCCTCGACGAGATCGGTGACCTCCCCGCGCCCGCACAAGCCGCCCTCCTGCGCGTGCTCGAGGAGCACGAGGTCCGCGCCGTCGGCGCGACGACGACCGTCTCCGTCGACCTGCGCGTCGTCGCCGCCACACATCGCGACCTCGACGATCTCGTCGAAGACGGCGCATTTCGCGATGACCTCGTCGCGCGGCTCGCCGGCTTCGAGATCGAGCTACCGCCACTCGCCGAACGCCGCGTCGATCTCGGCGTGATGCTTGCCGAGATCGTGCCGCCCGCGACGCAGCTCGCGGCAAACGCGGCCCGCGCCCTGTTCGCGTACAACTGGCCGCGCAACGCGCGCGAGCTCGTCCGCGCGATCGAACGCGCCGTGCAGCTCGCCGGCACCGGCGAGGTCGAGATCCGGCACCTGCCCGACGAGATCGCCGGCGCGAAGTTCGCGGCCCCCGCGATCCCCGCCGCCGACGCCCGCCGCGACGAGCTGCACGCCCTCCTCGAGAAGCACAAGGGCAACGTCTCCAAGGTCGCCGTCGAGCTCGGCCGCGTTCGCCAGCAAATTCAGCGCTGGCTCAAGCGCTACAATCTCGACCCCGAGCGCTATCGCAGCTGATCGAATTCTTGCGACTCTCGCCCCCCTGACTGCGTCCGCCTGACATGGAGCCGGCGCAGTACGACCCTGTCACCAATCATCCCGAGGCGTTGGGCGACCTGGTCGACCCGCGCACGATGGCCGTTCGCCAGCTGCTCGTCGGAACGATGCTCGTCGTGGTCGGTGTCCTCGTGACGGCGGCGACGTACTCGTCCGCGCATCTCGACGGCGATCGCTACCTACTCGCGTTCGGCCCGGTCGTCATCGGCGCCATCGCCATGGTGCGCGGCTTCATTGGCCTCGTGCGGCCCTAAGGCAAGGAGACAGTCATGCAGCTCGCGCATCCATTCCCAGCCACCCTCCCCGCCGACAATCGCGCACGCAACGCGGCCATCGCGCTCGTCATCTGCGGCCTCGTTCTGCTCGTCGGCCTCGTCTCGCGTGCGTGGTTCACGACGCGTGGTGGCAGCGTCGGCCTGCTCGGTCTCGAAGAGTGCCGCGGCGCGATGTGCCGCGGCATGTCGTGGTTCGACGTCAAGCGCGCCCCGACCGAGCTCAAGCTGTTCTCGACGATCGGCATCATCGGCATCGTCGTCGCGCTCGGCTTCCTCGCGCAGGCCGCCGTCATGCTGTTCCGCCGCCAGTCACAGCGCGTGATGATGGTCCCGCTGAACGCGGCGCTCGGCATCGCCGCGTTTGGCTGCTTCAGCTTCTTCTTCCACCTCACGTTCGGTGAGATGTCGCGCAAGCTGTCGGTCAGCTACGCCGGCCTGTTCGCGATGGGCGGCATCATCGCCGCGTCGATCATCATCGGCGCGATGGTTCGCCCACTCGCCCGTGCGACGAACCGCTAATACGTGATGTAGGGGCCGCTCGACGCGACCTCTTCGTCTTCGCCCTCGTCGTCGATGACGGCGGGCGGCGCGTGCGCACCCTGCAGCACGAAGATCTTCACGGCCGACGCCGGGATCCGCGCGTTCGGTGCGATGCGCCGAAGGATCGACAGGATGTTCCGCTGGATGTCGTCGACCTCGGTGACGGCCGGTCCCGGCTTGATCACCTTGCCGATCCAGCGCTCCTTGTCCTTCTCGTCCCCGATCTCGAGGACGCGCAAAAACTCTTCGGAGCTCCCGTCGAAGTACTTCTTGTCGCCAGGCTTCGAGAGCGCGAGACCTTCACGAAGCTTGCTGTCGATCTTCGTGGCGAAGAAGAGCTGAGTCGTCTTGTCGAGCTTCATTGGTCCAGTCGTTCGGGGACAAGGATTCGAACCTTGATGAGCAGCTCCAAAGGCTGCTGTCCTGCCATTAGACGATCCCCGAGTGGGCTTGCACGATAGCGCAGACCATCTTTGATGGCCAGCCATGCTCTTGATTTCGTTGGAAGCTTGCGTACTTTCCAGCGCGGTCTGCTTGCCAGATACAAGCGAACCCATTAGGGTCTCGCACCGTTCGGCGCGGTAGCTCAGTGGTAGAGCAGGGGTCTCATAAGCCCTTGGTCGGCAGTTCAACTCTGCCCCGCGCCACCCAAAACACTCCAACGAACGTTGCAAGGATCCAGGCAGGATCCATCAACGCTCAAGGTGGCCGCAGGCCACGAGCTCGACCAGCGTTGCTGCACGCTGCGCAGCGGTCACTGCCCGTTGCAGTGGCTGCCGTCGTTGGTGTTCCCGGTCGTCGACAGCCGCCGGAACGGAGGCGTGTTGCCGACGCAGGTCGTGTCTGGCAGCCCGCTGCCGAGATAGAAGGCCGGGAGGTGGCCGCAGTTGTAGTTGCCGTCGAGCACGTTGTAGCGGAACACGCTCTGGCAGGACACCTGCTCGGCGGGCTGCGGGACGTCCGAGTAGCCGGCGTTCGACGACGACGCCGGGCCGACCTTGGTGAAGGTGTTGTACTCGATCGTGTTCCACCAGCAGTCGTTGCGCAGCTTCACCGCGATGCCGTTGCCGGTGTGGAAAGTGTTGCCGGAGATGAGGTTGCCATCGCTGTTGTTGGAGATGTACAGCGCGTGCAGCGCGGTGTTCCCGCCGGCGTTCTCGAAGTTCTTGAAGTAGCTGTTCTTGATCGAGTTGCGGTCCGAGCTGTTGAGCGAGACGACGCCGTACCCGTTGGGCTGGCCCGACACGTGGAGCGAACCGATCCGGTAGAAGTAGCAGCCGTAGATCGAGTTGTTGCTATTCGACGGTGAGCCGCCGCGGAAGTTGATCGCCTGGCGGTAGCGCTCGATCCGGATGTTCTTGATGTGCAGGTTCGTCGGGCCGTCCTTCCGCATGGAGAAGAACGTGTCGAGGTCGCAGGTGAGCTGCGTCGAGGTCAGGCAGCCGTTGAAGACCGGCTTGGTCGACCCGTTGTCGCGCGGCATGAACGTAATCGCGTAGTCGGGCGACGTGAGCTCCCACGAGATCGAGTCGTGGTAGTAGGTGCCCGGTGCGATGTGGACCTCAACGTTCGCGTCGTGGGTCGTCGCCCAGCCGGCGCCGCCGAAGCCCTGGTCGGCGAGGATCTGCGCGACCAGCGCGAGCTTGCCGACGCCTGCGTTGGCAACCAAACCACAGCTCGGCACGCCGTTGCAGCTCGTGTAGCCGCCGGGGGACATGTAGATCTTAAACGGCGCGTTCAGCGCCTGGGACGCCTCACCGAGGTCGGGCTCGGCTTGCCGCGATTGGTCGGAGTCCGACGGGTCGGGCTCGACGCAGCCGGCCGCGAACAGCGTGAGCACCCCGAACGCCGCGCGAAGGAAGTTGGACATCAGAAGCAGGTATTTCGAAGTCATGCTCCGTAGTGCCGGCCGACCGACGATGTGACACCGCGCGTTCGAGGTAGCTCGCCGGGGCGACGGCGAGGACGATCTCGGCGCAGGAGCTGGCCGGTAACACCGACGGTTAGGCGTCGTTTGGGATGTTACAGATTTGCAGTCCGGGCTGACTGTTTTTGCGGTACAGCTTCGGAATGGATTTTTCGCTCGACGACGAGCAACAGATGATCGTCCAGACGGTGAAGAAATTCGCCGACCGTGACCTTCGCGGATGGACGGGAGATGCAGACCGCGCGGGCGCGCCGCCCGAGCGGTTGACGAGCGCGGCGAGCGACCTCGGATTCTTTCTCGACGCGGTGCCCGCCGATGCGGACGGCCTGCTCGAGGGCGAGTATTCGCACACGACGCGCGCGCTGCGCGGCTTCGAGCTCGGGCGTGGATGCGCTGCGCTCGCCGCGCTGCTCGAGACGAACGTCGAGCCCGCACTCGCGGTTGGCAAGTGGGGCAGCGCGGCGGCGAAACAGTCGCTGTTCGCGTCCCTCGCGTCTGGTGGTCTCGCGACGCTCGCGCACGACAGCCGCGGCACGCTCGAGATCACCGGCGAGGGCGAGCTGCGCGTGACCGGCAAGCTCGGACCGTTGCCGGCGCTCGGCGTCGCGAGTCACGTGCTCGTGGTCGGGCGTGACGTGCTGTTTCTCGTCGCGACGGAAGGCCTGAAGCGCGAAGCGATCACGCCCTCGGGGTGGCGAGCGGCGAAGTGGGGCGTGGCGCAGCTCGATGGCTACAAGGTGGCACCGGAGTTTGTCGTCTCGCGTGATCGCGCAGCGATCGACGAGGTGCTCGCATGGGCACGCGTGTCACTCGCGGCGCGCGCGGCCGGCGTCGCGACCGCCGCGATGGAATACGCGGAGCACTACGCGAAAGAGCGCGTGCAGTTCGGTCAGCCGATCGGCACGTTCGAGTCGCTGATCCGGCTGCGCGACGATGCGCAGACGAACACGATGGCGGCGCGGCTGCTCGCCGTTCACGCGGCGTGGGCGATCGACAAGGGGCACGCGAACGCGGCGGACCTCGCGAGCCGTGCGCGCGTGCTCGGCGGCGACGTGGTGACACGCGCGACGATCGATGCCGTGCAGATCTTCGGCGGCTACGGCTTCGTCAACGACTATCCCGTCGAGAAACTGATGCGCGATGCGCGCGCGTTCGAGGCCCTGCTCGGCGACGAGCGGCTCGGCCGCGTGCTGTCTCAGAAGTCGAGCAAGGAGTAACGCCATGGACATCTTTCACGAGAACCCGATGTTCCAGGCCGTGCGCCAGATGCTCGGCGCGTTCGCGAAGTCGTCGATGCGGCCGATCGCGATCAAGCACGATCAAGAAGAGTCGATGCCGTGGGAGCTGATGAAGACCGCGCAGGGCTTCGGTCTCACGCAGACGTCCGTGCTCGACGGTCGCAAGAAGCTGACCGGCGTCGACGAAGATCCCGATCCAAAGAAGCCGAAGAGCCAGGCGCGGCTCTCGGTCGTCGGCAGCGAAGAGCTCGCGTTCGGATGTGCGGGCATCAGTCTCGCGCTCGCGGGCTCGGGTCTCGCCGCCTCGCCCGTCGCGCGCATGGGCACCGAGGAGCAGAAGGAAGAGTTCCGGAAGCTCCTGAAGGGTCTCGACGAGAAGGGCCACATCAAGGTCGCGGCGATGGCGCTCAGCGAGCCGGCGACCGGCAGCGACATCTCGGGCCTCAAGACCACCGCGCGCAAGGACGGCGATCACTGGGTGATTCGCGGCAGCAAGCAGTGGATCACGAATGGTCAGTCCGCGGCCGTCTACGTCGTGTGGGCGCAGACCGAGCCCGATGCAGGTCGCGCCGGTGTGCGCGGCTTCATCGTCGGGCGCGGCACGCCCGGCCTCGTTCCCGGCAAGAAGGAGACGAAGCTCGGCATCCGCGCGTCGGAGACCGCGCAGGTTCACTTCGAGGACGTGCGCGTGCATCAGGACATGGTGCTCGGCATCGCGGGTGAAACCGCCGGTCTCGCCGACACGAAGAAGATGCTCGACGGCACGCGGCCCGCGGTCGGCGCGCAGGCGACGGGCATCGCGCGCGCGGCGTACGAGTTCTTGCTCGACCGCGTGCGCGGCGGTTCGCTGCACGGCACGCCGATGGCGAGCCATCAGCACATCATGTTCGAGCTTGCCGAGATGCAGATGGAGATCATGGCGGCACGTTTGCTCGCGCATCGCGCGGCGTGGCTCGCGGATCACCACCTGGAGAACGTCGCCGAGGCATCGATGGCGAAGGCCCACGGCGCGAAGACCGCGCAGTGGGTGACGTCACGTGCGATGGCGCTGCTCGGCGAAGAAGCGCTCGAGCCCGGTCACCCCGTCGAGAAGTGGTACCGCGACGCGAAGATCTACGACATCTTCGAGGGCACCGGTCAGATCCAGCGGCGCATCATCGCGAAGCACCTCACCGGCCAGAACCCGACCTAGAGCGGCGGGCCCGCGCCGACGAGCTGCAGCTTCCCGCTGTTGAGTGCGGGAAACAGGCGGATCGCGACCTGCTCCATCTCCGCTTGCGACAGCGTTTGGAGCACGAGCCGCAACCGATCGCGATCGTCCGCCGTCCAGCGCCCGTCGCTCATGCCTTGGTCGAGCGCCGTCGTCGCACGCGCAAGCCGCGCGTCATCGATGACCGGTTTGTCATCCGTCGGTCGAGCGACGTTGTCATCGGTGCGCGATTGCGCGAGCTCGTCGCGCACGACCGCGCGGACCTCGTCGAGGTCGATGCGCGCGGCTGCGCGGTGCTTCACGATCGTGCGTTCGTGATCGCGCTCGATGACCTGCGGTGCTGGCACGGGTGCATCGGCTGTCCAACGTCCGATCGCATACGCGGCACAGAACCCGAGCGCGGCGACGCTCAACGTACGTGCGCGGCTCATGGCTGCTTCGGCGCCGTCACCGACGTTGTCGTGGCTTGCACGTACGCACACATACCGTTTGCGTTCCACTCGAACGAGATGCCCGTGTCCGGCTCAATCGACGCGATCACCGCGAGGATGGCCGGATCCGAGGTCCAGCACCACCCAAAGGTCAATGACGCGTCGTATGCGGAGCAGTACGCGTAGCGGTTGCCGGGATACGCGATGTGGATGCAGTCGAGGTACGAGGTGGTGTCTGCGGATGCTCGCGTGTCACTGAGCGTGCCGCGTACAAAGCCGGTGCCGTCCGTGTAGCGGTAGACGGAGACCGCACCCGCACCCGGAGTTCCCTTGTATCCCGCATGAACAGAACCCGTAACAACGAGAAAGCCGGCTAGAACAGAGAGCTTCAACATGAGAGTCCTTTCGCCAAGCGATGGCTTGGGACCCGGCGTGTCGTACGCAGCCGGCGCCGGTTGCGCGATTTATCATCGCGAAGCACCTCACCGGTCAGAACCCGACTTAAGGGACGACGGTCACCGACGGCGATGACGTGAGTGACGGCAGCATGATGTTCGCACGGATGAAGCCGGCGCCACCGCCGCCACCGCCGCCGGCAGCCGCCGCAGTGGCTGGCCCACCACCACCCGCGGTGGCCGGCGGGCCCGCATAGCCGTTGCCGCCGGCACCGCCGATGCAATTGGGGTTATTGCCACCGAGAGGGGTCATCCCCGGCATCTGCGGCTGCGGATCACTTCCCGCCAGGCCGCCGACGTTGGCGTCGCCACCCTCGCCACCACCACCACCGTTCGCGATCAACACACCGCCGTTGCCGCCGATCGCCGGCGCGTGCAGATGGATCATGCCGCCGCTGCCGCCGCCACCGCCACCCGCGCTGCGCTGGCCGCCCTGCCCTGCCGACCCCGACGCGTTGATGAAGCCGTTGACCGTGATCCGATTGCCCGCGACGAGATAGACCGCGCCGCCGCCGCCACCGGGCGCGCCGCCGAGCTCATTCGAATTTCCGCCGACGCCGCCATTACAACCCGCGCGCAGGATCGTCGGCCCCGTGCCGTCGGGCAGCGAGGCGCGGCCGCCGGGCGCGCCGCTCGACGAGTTGCCACCGTCGCCGCCCTTGGTCGTGAAGCTGCCGCCGGCGCCGCCGCCGCCTGTCGTGGCGCTGCCGGCGACCATCGGCGCGACGCACAGCGACGATGGCGCCGCGGGACCGCGTGACATCGGCACGCCGCCGCCGTGACTGGCGACATCGAGCTGCGTGTTGACGCTGATCGTGTCCGACGCGAACACGACGAGTGGGCGCGCGCCGATCGCTTGCACCATCGGCGCTGCGAACGTCACCTGCGTGCTGACGATGAAGCACGCATCGGGGTGACCCGCGGCTTTCCACGAAGGCGGTTGCTGCGGGGCGCAGAGCGGGCTCGACATGGTGTCGAACATCAGCGACGAGTTGATCATCACCGGCGCATTCGTCGGCGCTGCTTGCAGGCAGATGCGCCAGCCGGTGGGACCGAGGCAGAAGCCGCTGTCGCCGTCCATGTTCATGCCGCCGGCGTCGCCGACCTTGAAGTCGTCGATCCCGAGGATCGAGCTACACCCGGACAACAAGACGACGGCGACCCAACGCATCATCTGACCGTATATCACTCGGCGCCCCGGTGCTTCCACGTTGTCGCACGGGGCAGCCTCGATTACGCTGTAGGCCGTGTACGGGGCAGGCACCATTCTGGCGGGCAAGTACCGCATCGAGCGGATGATCGGCGAGGGCGGGATGGGCATGGTCGTCGCCGCCATGCACCTCCACCTCGGCACGCAGGTCGCGCTGAAGTTCTTGCATCACGACATGGCGGCAAACCAGCACATGGCGGAGCGCTTCCTGCGGGAAGCGCGCGCCTCCGCCCTGCTGAAGAGCGAGCACGTGTGCCGCGTCTCCGACGTCGGCATGCTCGACACCGGCGCGCCGTACATCGTGATGGAGCTGCTCGCCGGGCAAGACCTGTCGTCGATGTTGCGCAATCACGGCCCGATGCCGATCTCGACGGCGACCGACTACATGCTGCAGGCGCTGATCGGCCTCGCCGAGGCGCACGCCGCCGGCATCGTTCACCGCGATCTCAAGCCTGGCAATCTGTTCTGGACGCAGCGGCCCGACGGCACCGCGCTGATCAAGGTCCTCGACTTCGGCATCGCGAAGGCGCCCAGCACCGCGAACTTCAGCATGACGCAGACGTCGACGGTGATGGGCTCACCCGGCTACATGTCGCCGGAGCAGCTGAAGTCGAGCAAGGTCGTCGACGCGCGCAGCGACATCTGGTCGATGGGCGTCGTGCTCTACGAGCTCGTCAGCGGCAAGACGCCGTTCGAGGGCGAGTCGATCACCGAGCTCGCGCTCAAGGTCGCGATGGATCCCACGCCGATCCTGCCCGGCAACTTCCCGCCCGCGTTCCAGCAAGTGATCTCGCGTTGCCTCGAGAAGGACCCGAATCGCCGCTATCACGATGTCGCCGACCTCGCGCAGGCGCTCGCACCGTTCGCGGGCCCGCGTGGTCACGACATGGCGACCGGCGTCACCCGCGTGCTGCGCGGGCACCACGCGGTCGCGCCGACGATGCATGCGGTCGGCGGGCACGGCAGCGTCCAGACCAATCAACCGGTCGTCTCCACCCCGACGACGCTCGGCGCGGCGACCGGCGCCATGGTCGGCGGTCCGTCGCGCGGACGCGGCGCGCTGATCGGCGGCGTCGCGGCGCTCAGCGTGATCGGCATCGTCATCGGCGTCGTCCTCGCCTCCCGCGGCGGCGACGACAAGAAGTCGGTCGAGCCGGCCAAGGATCCCGCGCCGACGGCGACGAGCATCCAGCCGCCGCAGCCGCCACCGCCGCAGCCGCCCGTCGTCGTCGACGCCGGTGTCGCCGCGACGCCGCCCACGCCCGACGCTGCAGTTGCGGCCTCGACACCTATCGATGCGGGCGTCGCTGCGGTAACACCACCGCCGCCCGTGAAGAAGACGCCGACCAAGCGCCCGCCGAAGAAGAAAGAGAAGGATGTCGGTGATAGCCGCGATTAGATCCATCGCGATCCTGCTCGTCGTGTTGACGGGCGTCGCGCAGGCACAAGGAAATCCCGCGGACGCCGCGTTCAAGCGTGGCCGCGAGCTCCTCAAGGCCGGCAAGTTCGCCGACGCGTGCGTCGAGTTCGAGCACAGCCAGCGGCTCGATCCGGCGCTCGGCACCGAGTTCAACATCGCGCAGTGCAGCGAGAAGATCGGCAAGCTCGCGCGTGCGCTCGAGCTGTATCGCGGCATGGTCCCGCGCGATTCGAACGCCGACCGCAAGAAGATCGTCTCCGACGCGATCCCCAAGCTCGAGGCGCGTGTGCCGCACCTGGTCGTCAAGGCGCCCTCAACGCCGCCGCCCGGCTTCACGCTGACGATCCAGGTGATCAACAGCGGCCAGGCACCGCGTGCACTCGAGGCGAACAAGTCGATCGAGATCGATTTCGGCGAGTACGCGATCGTCGCGAAGGCAGCCGGCCTGCCCGACTGGTCGCAGAACGTTCGCATCGACACCGAAGCGAAGACCACGACGATCGAGCCGCCGTTCGCCGGGCCGAAACCCATCACAGGCCCGACGACGACCACGACGACGACGCCGACGACCACTGGCACCGCCACGCCGATCACGAAGCCCGACGAGGAACCCGATGACCCGTCGCCGCCGAAGTCCAAGCGCAAGCTCTTCGGCGTCATCGGCATGGGCGTCGGTGGCGCCGCGCTCGTCACCGGCCTCGTGTTCGGATCGATGGCGCGCAGCAAGTGGACCGACGCGAAGGATGTCTGCGGCGGCACCACGTGCACGACCGTGGCGGATCAGATGAAGGCGCAAGCGCTCGGCGATGCCGCGGGCAAGAGGGCGACGATGTCGACGATCTTCGTCGGTGTCGGCGTCGCGGCCGCGACGGCCGGTGTCGTGCTGTTCGTGACCGCGCCGAGCTCCGAGAGCCAGACGCGCGTCACCGCCGTGCCGACGCACGACGGCGCGGGCATCACGCTCTCGGGCCGCTTCTAGGTGACTCGCACTTCGAGCGGCGATCAGCGCTTTCGCGGCATCCTCGAGCGCGCCGCGAAGCTGATCTTCCAGAGCGGCTTCGAGGCCACCAGCATGCAGCAGATCGCCGAGGCGTGCGGGCTGACCAAGGCGGGCCTCTACCACCACGTGAAGACGAAGGAGGCGATCCTCGTCGCGATCATGGACTACGGCATGGACCTGTTCGAGGAGAAGGTCCTGAACCCGGTCGCGACGATCACGGATCCACTGGAGCGCCTGCGCGAGACGATGAAGCGCAACGTCGCGCTCGTCACCGAGGATTCGAGCAAAGAAGTCACGATCATCTTGCACGAGCATCAGACGCTGACCGGCGACGCGCAGCGCGAGATCAACGCGCGCAAGAAGAAGTACGTGCGCTTCCTCGAGAGCGCGTTTCGCGAGGCGATCGAGCGCGGACAGATTCGCGACACCGTGGACCCCACGATCGCGACGTTCAGCTTTCTCGGCAGCGTGCTGTGGACGTACAAGTGGTATCGCGCGGACGGCGCGATCAGTACCGAGCGCCTCACCGACGGCATGATCGAGCTGTTCTTCGCGGGTCTCTTGCCGCGATAGGCGTTTCCGGGCAACACTGGCCGGCGGAGAATGTCGGTCGCGCTTGGTATCGATCTCGGGACGACCAACTCGGTCGCTGCCATCGCGACGCCGACCGGTGTCGAGTTCATCCTCGGCGCACGTGGCGATCGCGTGCATCCCTCGGTCGTCGGATTTCCCGCGAGCGGCGGTGTGGTCGTCGGCTCGGATGCGAAGCGCTATCGCCTAACCGAACCGCAGCACGTCATCCACTCGGCGAAGCGCTTCATCGGCCAGAACATCCGCGCGCCGCTCGTGCAGCTCGCGATGACGGGCGTCCGCTACAAGGTCGTCGAAGGTCCGAACCAGCAGCCGATCGTCGTCGTGCGCGATCGCCGCATGACGATGCCGGAGATCAGCTCGCACGTGCTGCTTCACCTGAAGCGCTGCGCGGAGCGTCAGCTCGGCACACACGTCAAGGATGCGGTGATCACGGTCCCGGCGAACTTCACCGACGGGCAGCGTCAGGCCACGAAAGAAGCCGGCCGCCTCGCCGGCCTCGAGGTCATGCGCCTCATCAACGAGCCGACGGCGGCGGCGCTCGCGTACGGCTTCGGGCAGGAGAAGCAGCAGCTGATCGCCGTCTTCGATTTCGGCGGTGGCACGTTCGACGTCTCGATCCTGCGCCTCAGCGGCGAAGTGTTCGAGGTGCTCGCGTCCGACGGCGACTTCTTCCTCGGCGGCGACGACCTCGATCGCGCACTCGCCGAAGTGCTCGCTGCCGAGTGTCACCGCGTGTTGCGCTTCGATCCGCGCCCGCACCCGTCGATCATGATGAAGCTCATGATGGGCGCCGAGGCGATCAAGTGTCACCTCTCGGAGAACGACGTCGCCGAAGGTGACATCGACGGCATCGACCTCCCGGGCGGCGGCCTCGGCAAGCTGTCGTTCCAGATCACGCAGCAGCAGTTCGAAGACCTGATCAACGGCTACATCCAGCGCACCGCCGACGTGACGAAGCAGGTGATCCTCGCCGCCGGATACAGCCCGCGCGACATCTCGGACGTCCTGTGCGTCGGTGGCTCGACGCGCATCCCGCTCGTCCGGCAGCGGCTCGCAGAGATCTTCGGCAAGGAGCCGAACACCTCGGTCAATCCCGACGAGGTCGTCGCGCAAGGTGCCGCGATCCAGGCGGGCTCGCTCACCGCAAACCTCACCTCCGGCACCGGCATGGGCGCGCGCGATGCGGTCGCGACCGCCGGGCACTCGACGCTCGCAGCAGCGGCCGGCGGACACAGCGGCATGACGCTACCGATGGGCGCGGTCAAGCGACCGATCCTCATGGACGTCAATCCGGCGACGCTCGCGATCCAGACTGTCGGTGGCTACACCGAGCGGCTGCTCGACAAGAACGCGCCGATTCCGATCGAGAAGACGCGCGTGTTCACGACCGCGCGCGACGGCCAGACGCGCGTCGAGATCGATTGCTGCCGCGGTGAAAACCGCCGCTACTCGGAGAACGAACCACTCGGCACGCTCGTGCTCGACGGTCTCGAATCCAAAGCGCGCGGCGACCTCAAGGTCGAAGTCTCGTTCCGCGTCGACGCCGACGGCATCCTGCACGTGAAGGCCGCCGACCAGCAGTCAGGGCTCGCACAAGAAGCCCATCTCCAAGTGCTCGGTGCGCCGACGCAGGAGGTCGATGAAACGTGAGCGCACTCTCCGATGTCATGTTGTGGGCAGTGCGGGTGAACGGCAGAAAAGATGCGAAGCCTCACCAGATCCTCGACATCAAGCCGGACGCGTCGCTCGACGAAGCGCAGGTCGCGTTCCACAAGATCGCGCGGATCGCGCACCCCGATCTCCACCGCACCACGCTCGGTCCCGAAGATCTCGAATCGGTGACGAGCGCGTACTCGAAAGCGGCGGCCGCGTATCAAGAGTTCCGCACGCAGCGGCCCGGCACACGTCCGATCGGCGAGGTGCCAGGTCGCCCGGCGACGTCGCCTAACACAGCGAAGCCTGCTGGCTCGACCACTGCCGCATCGCAGATGTCGTCGAAGGCACTCATCTATTATCGCAAGGCCGAGCTCGCCCTCCGGCGCGGTGATCTCACTTCGGCGATCTTGCAGCTCAAGATGGCAATCGCGGCCGACCCACAGTCACAATTCTTGCGAAGCGCGCTCGCCGAAGTCGAAGCCGAAGTCGCGAAGAATCCTTGAGCGATCTCGCGTTGCCTTGAGGCGTTCCTTGTGCCCAACTGCGCGGGATGTCGCCGCGGCAGACGACTGGCACTTCGATCACGGGTCAAGGGGTCTGGCACCCCGATAACGTTCTGACCAACGACGAGCTCTGCGTCGCGTTCAACGAGTTCGTTCGACGCCACAACGCGAAGCACGCCGGCGAGATCGCCGCGGGCACGCGCCAGTCGCTCAAGGAATCCGGCTCCGCGTTCATCGTCAAGGCGTCGGGCATCGAGCAGCGCTACGTCCACGACAAGACCGGCCTCATGGACCCGGAGTTCATGTGCCCGCGCATCCCCGATCGCGCTGAGGACGAGCTCAGCGTGCAGGCCGAGTATTCGGTCAATGCGGCGAAGATCGCGCTCGCCGCAGCGGGCCGCACCGGCGAGGACGTCGACCTCGTCGTGCTCGGCGCGTCGAACTTGCAGCGCCTCTATCCCGCGCTCGCGATCGAGGTGCAGAACGCACTCGGCGCGCGCGGCTACGGCTTCGACATCTCGCTTGGCTGCTCCGCCGCGACGGGGGCCGCGCAGCTCGCGTCGCAAGCGGTTCGCCTCGGGCAAGCGAAGTGCGCGCTCGTCGTCAACCCCGAGCTCACGACGCCGCACATGAACTGGCGCGAGCGCGACAGTCACTTCATCTTTGGCGACGCCGCGTGTGCGCTCGTGATCGAGCCCACCGAGCGCGCGCAGCCGGGCTCGTGGGAGATCATCTCGACGCAGATGCTGTCGAAGTGGGCGAACACGATCCGCAACAACGCGGGGTTCGTGAACCGCTGCGATCCGGCGACGCAGTTCGACGAGGACAAGCTGTTCCATCAGCAGGGTCGTCGCGTGTTCAAGGACGTCGTTCCGCTGGCGTCGAAGTTCATCACCGACCACCTCGCGCAGCACGATCTGCAGCCGTCGCAGGTCTCGCGCTACTGGCTGCACCAGGCGAACAAGCAGATGAACGAGCTGATCGTCAAGTACATCCTCGGTCGCCCCGCGACGCGCGAAGAGGCGCCGATCATCCTCGACGAGTTCGGCAACACCGCATCCGCCGGCTCGCTGATCGCGTTCACGCGCTACAATGCGGATCTGCCCGCGGGCAGCTACGGCATGATGGCATCGTTCGGCGCCGGATATTCACTCGGCTCGCTGCTGCTCCAGAAGCAGTAAGATGGGCGAATGCTCCGCCCGCTCGCCCTCGTCGTCCTGATCGGTTGCGGTGGAGATGGCGGCTCGGCGGTCGCGCCCGAGTGCAACGCGCTCGGCTCGACGGGCTGCGTGCTGCCGTGGCCCTCGGCGGTCTACCAGCGCGAGGACACGACCTCGCCGACGGGCTTTCGCCTCGACCTGCCGCTCGGTGCGCTGCCGGTGAACTTCGACGGGATCGAGATCGATCCCGCCCGCATCAACCAGCGCACCGGCTTCTCGCCGATGTCGCAGATCCTGCTGACGTTCCCGGGCGGCGTCGACGGCGCGAACCTGGTCGGTGCAGACAACATCGCAGCGAGCGTCACCGACGAGAGCCCGACGGTGATCCTCGACATGTCGACGGGCGAGCGCGTCGCGCACTTCGCCGAGATCGACGTCAACGAGATCGACAAGCTCGACGAGCAGGTCCTCTATCTGCGACCCGCGATCCGCCTGAAGGGCAAGACGCGCTACGCGGTCGCGATCAAGAAGACGCTCCGCGGCAAGAACGGCGAGCTCGAGTCGCCCGCGGGCTTTCGCGCAATGCGCGACGGTGACTCGTCGGGCCACGCGCGGCTCGACAAGGTTCGCGCGCGCTTTCCACAAATCATCGCCGCCCTGGCGACCGCGGACATCGCGAAGGATGACCTCGTCGTCGCGTTCGACTTCGACACGGCCGACGACCAGTCGCTGATGGCCGACCCCCTCGCCGCGCGCGACGCCGCGATGGCCGTCGTCGGCAACGGCGACAACGTCACGTACACGGTGAAGTCCGACGCGGCGAATCCCGAGGCGGGCATCGCGCGGATCATCCGCTTGGAATACCTGACACCGCAGATCGCCGACCTCACGGGCAAGGGCTTCCACCGCGGCGCCGACGGCAAGGTCGTGGTCAGCGGCACGACGGCGACGACCGCGAGCATCGTCGTGCCGTCGTGCGCGACGGTCGGGAACAAGGCCGGCATCGTGATCTACGGCCACGGCTTCTTCGGCGGCCTCGACGAATCGACCGGCGGCTACATCCGCTCGTTCGCGAAGGCCACGTGCAACGTCGTCGTCGGTGGGCTGTGGCGCGGCATGACCGCGGACGATGTCGCCGATGCCGTGCTCGCACTCAACGACCTCAACAAGATGCACGGCTTCGGCGAGCGGATCTGGCAAGGCATGGTCGACTTCATGACGCTGACCAAGCTCGCGCGCGGCAAGCTCGCGACCGAGGTGCTCGGCAACATCGTCGATCCGGCGCGCACCTGGTACTACGGCATCTCGCAGGGTCACATCCTCGGCTCGACGTTCTTCGCGTACGACCCGACGCTGACGCGCGCGGTGCTCGGCGTCGGCGGTGCGAACTGGGCCGTGATGTTCGAGCGCTCGAAAAACTGGGCGGCGTATTCGCTGCCGCTCAAGGGCGCGTACAGCGGCGTGATGAATTCGATCATCTTGCAGCAGGTGATCGAGATGGGCCTCGAGCTCGTCGACGGCGCGACGATCGCACCGGCGATCCGCGCGGGTGGCGTGCCCGGCGCCGCGCCGAACAAGCAATACCTCCAGCAGATGTCGATGGGCGACTGCTCGGTGCCGAACCTCGCGAGCGAATATCAGGCGCGCACGCTCGGCTTTCCGCTGCTCGGGCCTTCGGTGAAGACGCCGTACGGCTTCACCGCGACGCCTGGCCCTTTCACCGGTAGCGCGTTCGTGATCATGAACGAGGCGCCGATGCCGCTGCCTCCCACGACGAACGAGACGTTCAACTACGACAACGTCGCGCACGAGAATCTGAGAAGGCGCCAGGCGGCGATCGATCAAATCGTGCGCTTCACGTCGACGGGCGAGATCGCGACGTTCTGCACCGGCGAGTGCGACTGCGCGGCCGGCAAGTGCGGCGTACTTTTGCCTTAACCCCGTCCGATATTCGGACAACGATCTCGCAGCTTTGCGATGTCATAGGTGACTGATAGTGTCCCCCGCATGTTGTCGACTGCAAACCAGGCGCGAGACGGCGGCGGTCACGCCGATGCGCTGCAACGCGCCCTCGCGCGGTTCGGGCACGTCACGCTGCGGCCCGGGCAGTCGGAGCTGATCACGGACATCTTCGCGGGCCGGCCGGTGATCGGCGTGATGCCCACCGGCGCAGGCAAGTCGCTCTGTTATCAGCTGCCGGCGATCGTGTTCGGTGATCGCGGCGAGGTCACGCTTGTCGTCTCGCCGCTGATCGCGCTGATGAAGGATCAGGTCGATAGCCTCACCGCGCGCGGCATCCCGGCGGTCGCGCTCACCTCGGCCGCGGGTGCCGAGGAGCAGCGCGAGATCCTCGAGGGCATCAAGGCCGGCATGTACACCATCGTGTACGTCGCGCCCGAGCGGTTCCGCAGTCCGCGGTTCGTCGAGGCGCTGCGCGTGCTCGCGGGTCGGCTCGCGCTGATCGCCATCGACGAGGCGCACTGCATCTCGGAGTGGGGTCACGATTTCCGCCCCGACTACCGGCGCCTCGGTGGCGTGATCAAGGAGCTGGCACCGGCGCGCCTGGCCGCGTTCACCGCCACGGCCACGCCGGAGGTTCGCCGCGACATCGCGGTGCAGCTCGGCATGGAACAGCCGCGCCTACACGTCCGCGGCTTCGACCGGCCGAACCTGTATTACTCGGTCGTCAAGGCGGGTGGCGCCGCAGACAAGTCGAGCCAGCTCGCTGATCTGGTGCGCATGCGCGAGGGCGGCGTGGCGCTCGTCTATGCAGCGACGCGCAAGAATGCCGAGGCGTACGCCGCCGATCTCAAGTCCTCGGGGATGAAGGTCCGCGTCTATCACGCCGGCCTCGAGGACAACGTTCGCGAGAAGAATCAAGACACATTCATGGCCGGCAAGCTCGACGTGATCGTGGCGACCAACGCGTTCGGCATGGGCGTCGACAAGAGCGACATCCGGCTCGTCGTGCACGCGGACATGCCGCGCAGTCCCGAGGCGTACTACCAGGAGGCAGGCCGCGGCGGGCGTGATGGCATGCCCACACGCTGCGTCCTCCTCTTCAATCACGGCGACGTGCGCCTTCAGGAGTTCCTGATCGACGCGTCGTATCCGGGCGCCGACGTCTTGCGCGCCCTCTGGAAGCTCCTGCGCGATCGCCCGCAGCTGGGCGAGCTCACGCCCTACGAGAACGATCTCGAGGCCCGCCTCCGCAAGCACCTCGGCACCCTCGGCTACACGATCAACGGTGCCGTGATGGGCGCGGCCATCCGCATCCTCGAGCGCCACGGCATGCTCCGCCGTGACGACGAGCGCCTCGCCGCCACGCGCCCCGAGCCGGGCATCTACGCCGTCCTCGATGTCGAGTCGCTCCAGCGCCGCGCGGACGTCGAGCGCAGCAAGCTCCGCACGATGGTCGAGTACGCGTACTACACGCAATGCCGCCGGCAGATGGTCCTCGAGTACTTCGGCGACGAAGACTGGATGCAGCGCGAGAAGAAGTGCGGTGCTTGTGACAACTGCGATGCACTCGCGCACGGCAAGCAGACGGGCCTGTCCACGGCGGAGCAAAACTCCATCCGCAGTCTCCTCCTCCTGGTCGGCGCCTTGGGTGGCCGCTTCGGCCGCACGCGCATCACGTCGATCGCCCTCGGCACCGAGGATGATCCCAAGTTCGACGATGTCGTCGAGCGCGGCAGCTTGCGCGGCTGGAAGAAGGAACAGGTGATGGACCTCCTGCGCGCGCTCGAAGGCGCGAACCTGATCGAGCAGTCGCGCGGTGAGTACCCGACCATCAAGAACACGCGCCGTGGCGACCAGGTCTCCGTCGGTCGCATCGACGTGAACGAGCTCGGCATCCAGATGCCGACGGTCACGAAGAAGTCGCGCGCGCCGCGGTCGAAGCCGGGCTCGGGCGCCCGGTTCTTCAAAAAACGCTGACTCATACGCGGTGCGGTGCAGTGCGGGCCGTTGGTGTTGGGCACGTGGCGGCTCGTACCCACTTGTGTTCGGCACGTTGCGGTTCGCACGTGTTCCAACCGTGTGCGGAACGTTGCGGTTCGCACGTGTTCCACCCGTGTTCCCGAATTAACACGGAGACCACGGAGGCCACGGAGGCCACGGAGAAGAGATCCTTTTGGGATCCGCTCCGCCTCGAGCGAACCCAGGGTCGAGAACCTGAGCCTCACGGCTCGAGCTGTGCGATCTCCAAGCGCCGAAGACCTCCGTGGCCGAAGGCAGAAGGCGCCGCGAAGGCCACCGCGCCGGCCACCGCGAAGGGCACGCGCGCGGGCATCGCGTGCGGGCATCGCGGAACATGTACGGACATGCGCGAACCGCGAGCACGCGGAAGAGGCGAACGCGGATCGCGACCGCACAGCGCGCACGTCGCAAAATCGCTCGGGCTCGAGCCGCGACGGTCAGGTTCTCAACGGTGGTTCGCTCGAGGCGGAGCGGATCAAAAATGATCTCTTCTCAGTGGCCTCCGTGGCCTCTGTGATCTCCGTGGAATTCCGGCAACACGTGCGGAACACGCGCGAACCGCCAGCACGCGGAAGAGGCGCGGATCGCGACGAAGCCCACAACGCAGATCGCGAACGCGAGCACCCGTAAGAGGCGAACGCGGATCGCGAACGCACGGATGCGCACGTCGCGAATCGCTCCAGCGCGAGCCGCGAGGTTCAGCTCTCGACGAATCGCGACTGCACCGTGCGCGAATCGCAATTCGTCGTCGAGCGCGATGCGATTTCGAGCGCGTGGTGCAGCAAATTGCTGCAGGGCGAAGTGCCCCGCGTACGTAGGAATCGTTGATCTCTCGACGTTCGCGAAGATCGCGATCGAAAATTATTTTTGGGTGGCGACAGCGCTCTGGCGACCAAGTAACCGCAGCACATCCATTCGTGAAGTCCGCGAGATCGATGATGAGGCAGATTGCTCACCTCCCGTCGCGGCAGCAAAACCGCGTTAGTTAACACACGAAGTTTGAGTGATGGAGTACGGGTGGGGTAGGCGATGCCTTGAGACCGACAGAATTGTTCGAGGAGAGTGCTCGGTATGGGCCTTCGCTCGACTCTGTTCGTGTTCGTGGCGGTCACCGGTTGTTCCACCTCGTTTGACCCGCAGCCGTGCGCGATCGACAAGGACTGCGGTAGCGGCAGCGTGTGCGAGATGCGCGACGCAGAGCCGGTCTGCGTGCACGTCGATGATGCGACGCTCGTGATCGGCCAGTCGGCGCCGGTCAGCGGTACGAACCAAGCGCTCGGCACGCAGATGAAGCTCGGCATCGAGCTCGCGTTTGCCGAGAAGAACGCGATGGGCGGCGTGCGAGGCCGGAAGATCAAGCTCGAGTTCAGGGACGACGCGTATACGCCCGAGCTCGCCGAGAGCGCGGCGAGAACGTTGGTCGATGCGCGCAACATGACGTCGGCGCCGAAGTGCCCGACGACGACGACACCTGCCGTTGCCGGTCAGGCGCCGATCTCGGAGACCGCGATGGAGCGCGGACCGAACGCCGTGCTCGCGGTCCTCGGCAACGTTGGAACGCCGACGATGGTGCGCTCTGCGCCCGTCGTGGTCGAGACGAGCACGATCTTCTTCGGCGCGTTCACGGGCGCCGCGACGATCTTGCGCGATGACAAGGCCGGCGCGTGCAAGTCATACATCTTCAACGTGCGCGCGAGCTACGCGCAGGAAGCGCGCGCGACGATGGAGTACTTCCGCAAGCGCTCGGTCTCGGACTACCTGCACGTGATCAGCTTCGACCAGAACGACTCGTTCGGTCAGGCCGGCTACGACGGCATCGTGCAGGCGTACAAGGACGTGGTCGGCGCGTTCCCGCCCGCCGCGGATGCGACGAACCCGATCATTCGGTTCCGCTACACGCGTAACGACGACGCGAGCGTGCCGGCGCAGGCGGTCGCGGCGGAGGCGTATATCGCGTCGCTGCTGCAGGGCAACTCGCAGGTTCATCACATCGGCGTGATGATGACGGACACGTACGGCGCCGGTGCGCAGTTCATCGAGCACCTTCGCAAGTGGCAGTTCGCGACCGACGCGCAACAGACGCAGCTCGACAAGGCGAACCGCGTGAAGCTGTACTTCTCGAACGTGTCGTTCGTCGGTCCGAACGCGCTCTCGGATCGCCTCGTCGCGATGGGCAACGTGAACACGCCGCAGGGACCGCTCTCGTACACGGAGGGCGTCGTGGTCTCGCAGGTCGTGCCGAACTATCAGAGCGACTCGAGCGAGGTGATCTCGGCGTACAACCGTCTGATCGCACCGAGCGGCGCGCAGCCGAGCTTCACGTCGCTCGAAGGCTACATCTCGGCGCGCGTGTTCATCGCCGGCCTCGAGGCGCATCAAGGTCCGTTCACGCCGCAGGAGCTCGTGAAGACGTTCGAGAAGCTGCCGGACCTTAGCCTCGGTCTCGGCGCGTCGTCGGGATTCTCGGCGACGAACCACCAGTACTCGAACTCGGTTTGGGGAACGCTGATCCAACCGAACGGATCGTTTCGCAACCTTTACTTCTGGAGCCAGGGCCAGGCGATCCAGTTCTTCGAATGAGGAAGTCGCCAACAACCATGAGTCAACAAGGCCAGGAGTACATGGACGTCCGCGACGAAGAGATCGAGATCGACGATCGGAAATCGCCGACCGTCGGTCGGTACGTGCTGCATCGCCAGATCGCGCGCGGCGGCATGGCGACCATCCACATCGCGCGCCTCATGGGCGATGAAGGATTCAGCCGCATCGTCGCCGCGAAGCGCCTGCTGCCCGAGTTCGCGGAGGACTCGGACTTCGTCGCGATGTTCCTCGACGAGGCGCGCATCGCGTCGAAGTGCAACCACCGCAACCTCGTGCCGGTCCTCGACGTCGTCACGACGCAAGACGAAGTGTTGCTCGTGCAAGAGTATGTGAACGGCGCGCCGCTGCACTACTTGCTGAACAAGGCGCGCCAGTCCAAGGAGCGCGTGCCCGTGCAGATCGCCGTCGCGATCGCATGTCAGGTCCTCT
This sequence comes from Myxococcota bacterium, assembly GCA_030857175.1. Lineage (GTDB taxonomy): Bacteria > Myxococcota_A > Polyangia > Haliangiales > Haliangiaceae > JABFXX01. The sequence goes on from JALZOJ010000027.1 coordinate 94,727, forward strand.
CGGGTCTTCACGCGGCGCACGAGCTGGTCGACGAGATGGGCACGGCGCTCAACGTCGTGCACCGCGACGTGTCGCCCCAGAACGTGATGGTCGCGGCCGACGGCACCGCACGTTTGCTCGACTTCGGCGTCGCGAAGGCGACGATGGCCGCACACGTCACGCGCGAGGGCACGTACAAGGGCAAGCTCGCGTACTCGGCACCCGAGCAGCTGACCGGCAGAGCGACGCGGCAGAGCGATCTGTACTCGCTCGCGGTGTTGCTCTGGGAACTGCTCGTCGGTCACCGCATGCACGGCTCGCAGTCGGAATCCGAGCTCGTCACGACGATCATGACCGGCGCCTTGCCGACGATCACCGAGACCCTCGGCGCCGAGCACGAGTGGGATTCGATCGACGACGCCACGTGGCAGCACCTGAGCGCGCTCGAACCGATCGTCCGCAAGGGCCTCGTCGTCGACCTGGCGTCGCGCTGGAAGACCGCCGTCGAGATGGAGGAGGCGCTGGTCGCGGCGGTGCGGCCGGCGTCGAGCAGCGAGCTAGCGGCGTGGCTCAGGAAGCACGGCCGCGACTATCTCGACAAGCACGACAGGGTGATCGCGACCGAGGAGGCGAGCTGGCGTCGCAAGCACCCGACGATCGCGGGCGGCACGTCGGCATCGCGCCGCTCGCCGGTGTCGGGCACGCGCGGCTCCACCTTCGCCGAAGGCTCGACGCATCGCTCGATGCCGCCGGCGCCGCCGACGAAGCGCGGACCGTACTTGCTCGTCGCGATCCTCGCGATGCTCGTCGGTGGGCTCGCGATCGGCGTGCTCGTCCTCATGAAGAAGGACAAGCCCGCCGCCCCGTCGCCGCAACCCATGGCGAGCGAGCCGGCGCACCTGCCCGACCCAGTCGCAGCCCCCGTGGCGCCTGCGCCCGCGAAGGTCGTCGAGGCCGTCAAGGAAGAGAAGCGCGCGGAGCCGGCGCCACCAGTCGAGACCGCGCCGGCGGCCGCAGCGGTCGACGAGGCTGACAAGCCCGAGAAGACCGAGAAGGTCGAGGCGCGTGACGTCGCGGCGACATCGCCGCGCCCGACCCAGCGCAAGACCGTCGTGCGCACGTCGCCGCCGCCCAAGGCGATCGTGCAGCCCAAGGCGACGCGCGGAAAGCTCGACGGCCCCGGCGGACCCACGCCCACGCCCGCCGCCGCACCGTCGGCGAAAGGCTCGAGCTCCGCGAACTGCACACCTCCGTACTACTTCGAGGGCGCGAAGAAGATCTTCAAACCCGAGTGCATCTGAAAGGACCAGCGATGACCCGAGCCTTTGTTCTTCTACTTGGTGTCGCGATCGCGAGTCCCGCGTTCGCCGACGGACCCTCCAAAGATGTCTGCGTCGAATCCCACAGCAAGGGCCAAGACGCGCGCGAGCAAGGCAAGCTCTCGCTCGCGCGAAAGCTGTTCCTGACCTGCGCGCAGCAGACCTGCCCCGCGCTCGTGCAAGGCGACTGCGCGCGCTTCGCCGATGACCTCGGCCGCACGCAGCCGTCCGTCGGCTTCGTCGCGCGCGATGGCAACGGCGCCGATCTGCCCGACACGACCGTGTACGTCGACGAGATGCTCGTCACCACGCGCATCGACGGCACGCTGCACGAGCTCGATCCCGGCAAGCACTCGATCAAGTTCGTGCACGCCGGCAAGGAGCAGCTCGTCACCGTCGTCGTCGGCTCGGGCGAGAAAGGACGCACGGTCTCGGCAACGTTCGGCGCGGCGACGCCATCACCGACGCTGACCGGGACGACAACCGCGTCGAGCAAGCCGGCCGACCCCGTCGAGAAGACGACGCATCCCGGTGGAGCGAAGGTCATGATCATCGCCGGCAGTGCGATGGCGGTCGGTGGCATCGCGCTCGGCGTGTTCGGCATGACGCGCGTGCCCGACGGCTGCAGCATCAGCTCGCACGAGTGCGCGGCGCCTCCGGGCGATCCCATCTTCGACGAAGCGAGCAGCGCGGTGCGGCTCGTGAACATCGGGTTCATCGCCGGTGGCGTCGGAATCGCGGCCACCGTCGGCGGCCTCGTCTGGTACTTCAAGGGCTCGAAGACAACGAAGGAGACCTCCGACCAGCAGGCACTGAAACCATGGCTGGTGCCGGGTGGCGGAGGCGTTTCGTTCACTGGACGTCTCTAGATGGTCGCCGTTCCACGCACGAAGTCCGCCACGATGAGTGGTGTCGCCGCTCGTACCGGCACACTGGTGGTCCAGGCGCCGCATCGCAAGGGCATCGTCTCGACGATCGCGCAGGAGCTCAACAGCCACGGCGCGACGCTGCTCGACTCGAACCACTACAGCGACGGCGGCGCGCGGATGTTCTTCCAGCGCATCCAGTTCGACCTCTCGACGATGCAGAGCGATCGGATCACGCTCGAGCGCGGACTGCGCCACATCGGCGATGAGTTCGGGATGGCGTGGCGCGTCTGGTACGGCGACCGCAAGCGCCGCATCGCGATCTTCGCGTCGAAGCAGGAGCACTGCCTCTACGACTTGCTCATCCGGCATCGCGCCGGCGAGCTCGGCTGCGACATCGCGATGATCGTCTCGAACCATCCCGACGCGCAGCCGATCGCGCGACACTTCGGCGTCCAGTTCTACCTGCTGCCCGTCACGCCCGAGACGAAGAAGCAGCAAGAGGATGCGGCCGCGCGCCTGATCGATGCGGCGGACGTCGACCTGATCGTGCTCGCGCGTTACATGCAGATCTTGTCGCCGGCCTTCGTGGCGCGCTACCCGGCGCGCATCATCAACGTGCACCACTCGTTCTTGCCGGCATTCATCGGTGCGAACCCGTACCGCCAGGCGCACGAGCGCGGCGTGAAGATGATCGGCGCGACGAGCCACTACGTCACCGCGGACCTCGATCAAGGGCCGATCATCGAGCAGGCGACGGTCCGCTGCGCGCACCGCGACTCGGTCGACGACCTCGTCAGAAAAGGCCGCGACCTCGAGAAGCAGGTGCTCGCTGCCGCCGTGCGCTGGCACCTGGACGACCGCGTCATGGTTCACGACGGCAAAACAGTGGTCTTCGACTAGATCGCGGGGTAACCATGCCCAATGGCGCATGGGCGCGACGACGAACCGCCGCTCGCTGAAGTCGAGCTGAGCGCGGTCCCGCGCGTCGCCGGCGGCCTCGCTGCACTCGCCGCCACCACACGTCACCTCGTGCGCGACGGCGCGGTCCGGCGCGGCTCGCGCGCGCTGCTCGCGATGAACCAGCCCGCCGGCTTCGACTGCCCGGGCTGCGCGTGGCCCGAGCCCGCCGCCGCGCAGCGCAGCAAGTTCGAGTTCTGCGAGAACGGCGCGAAGGCGATGGCCGAGGAGACCACGACGGTGCACGCGACACCGGACGTGTTCGCACAGCTCTCCGTCGAAGAGCTCCGTCTGCTCACCGACTTCGAGCTCGGTCAGCTCGGCCGCCTCACACAGCCGCTCGTGCTCGATGACGGACACTACCGGCCGATCGCGTGGGACGCCGCCATCGACATGCTCGCCGCCGAGCTCCGCACCGCGGGCCCCGAGCGCAGCGTGTTCTACACGTCGGGTCGCACGAGCAACGAGGCCGCGTTTCTCTACCAGCTCGTCGGGCGCCTGTTCGGCACGAACAACTTTCCCGACTGCTCGAACATGTGCCACGACTCGAGCGGCGTCGCGCTCTCGGAGGTCGTCGGCGTCAACAAGGGCAGCGTCTCGCTGCACGACTTCGATCACGCGGATCTGATCTTCGTCGTCGGGCAGAACCCGGGAACGAATCATCCGCGCATGTTGACCACGCTGCGCGAGGCGGTGAAGCGCGGCGCGACGATCGTCGCGATCAACCCGCTCCGCGAAGTCGGACTGTCGCGGTTCGCGCACCCGCAGAAGCCGCTCGATCTGCTCGGCGGTGTCGAGCTCGCGAAGCACTTCGTGCAGATCCAGATCGGCGGTGACCTCGCGTTCTTCCTCGGTCTTGGCAAGGCCGTGATCGAGTTGGACGACGCGGTCGCGCTCACGCAGCCCGCCCCCGCCGATCGCCCGACCGCCGGCCGCGGCGAGCTCGGCGACCTGATCGACCTCATGTTCATCGCGTCGCACACGGATAACTTCCAGGCGTATCGCGATCACGTGCGCGCGCTGTCGTGGGACACGCTCGCCCTACGCTCGGGTGTTTCGCAGCAGACGATGCGTGACATCGGCGTGCTCTACGCGACGGCGAAGAACGTCATCGCGTGCTGGGCGATGGGGCTCACGCAGCACAAGCACGCCGTCGCCACGATCCAGGAGATCGTCAACGTGATGCTCCTGCGCGGCAACGTCGGCCGCCCAGGCGCGGGCCTCTGCCCCGTGCGCGGTCACTCGAACGTGCAGGGCGATCGCACGATGGGCATCTACCACCTGCCCCGCCCCGCATTCCTCGACGCGCTCGGCGAGGTCTTCGGCTTCCAGCCGCCGCGCACGCCGGGCCTCGACACCGTCGCGACGATCAAGGCGCTCGAGGCTGGCGAGATCGATGTCTTCGTCTCGCTCGGCGGAAACTTCCTGTCAGCCACGCCCGACACGCCACGCACCGCCGCCGGCCTCGAACGCACGAAGCTCTCGGTCTCGGTCTCCACGAAGCTCAACCGCACGCACCTCCACACCGGTCCGCGCGCGCTGATCCTACCGTGCCTCGGCCGCAGCGAGATCGACGTCCAGGACGGTCCGCAGTTCGTCACCGTCGAGGATTCCATGTCGATGGTGCACCGCTCGCAAGGTGTCCTCGCGCCCGCGAGCACCGAGCTCCGTAGCGAGCCCTGGATCGTCTGCGCGCTCGGCGCGGCGTTGTTCCCCGGCCGCCTTCCCTGGGCCGACCTCGTCGCGGACTACGATCGCGTCCGCGATCTCATCGCCCTCGTCGTCCCCGGCTTCGAGGGATTCAACGATCGCGTCCGCACGCCCGACGGCTTCCAGCTCCCCAACGTCGCACGCGATCGCTCGTTCGCTTCGATCGGCGGCCGCGCGCGCTTCACGATCTCGACGCCGCCCGACCTCTCACTCCCACCCGGCCGCCTACGGATGATGACGATCCGCAGCCACGACCAGTACAACACCACGATCTACGGCCTCGACGATCGCTACCGCGGCATCCACAACGAACGCCGCATCGTGTTCGTGCACCCCGACGACATCGCGGCGCAGGGCCTCGTCGATCGCCAGGTCGTCGACCTCGTCTCCGAGTGGACCGACGGCGAGCGCGTCGCCGAGGCGTTCATCGTCGTGCCCTTCGATCTACCGCGCGGCTGCGCAGCGACGTACTTCCCCGAGGCGAACGTGCTCGTGCCGCTCGATAGTGTCGCTGATCGCTCGAACACGCCGACGTCGAAGTCGGTCGTGATTCGAATCCGGCCGCGTTGACAGCCCCGGGCTACCAGTCGAAGCGAAGTGTTGCGCCCGTGTTGTCGGGCGTCACGACCGGCGTCACGATCAGGTTCCGCTTCTTCTTCGCTCGACGGCCCGTGGTGCCCGCCGGAGCGGACTCCGTGCTGTCACTCGAGACCATCAGGTAGATCAGCGCGCCTGCACCGAGTGCCGCGAGGCCGATCGTGGTGGGAACGAGCCACTTCGTGCGGCTCGCGTGCTTGCAGGCCGTGTCGAACTTGTCGTTGATGCTCTTCGCGTTGGCTTCGTGCGTCATGTTCCCGGGCTCGATAGGTTTGAAGTCATCGCTGCAGTGCTCGGGGGTGACATCCTTGACGCTTGCGTTTTCGAACCGCACGCCTGTCGGGACCTTCTCGCTGCTGAAGCTATCGACCTTCGTGTACGAGTAGATCCAGAAGCCGCCCGCGATCGCCGCGCCGCCGAGACCGACGCCCGCCGCGACCTTCCACATCGTCTTGCTCTTCTTCGGCGAGACGGTTCCCTCACGCGAGATCAGATTCTCGGTGCCCGTGGTGGTCGGCTCGGTCGTGTTGTTGCCCGGGTCGACGACGTCGACCGGCTTGGACCGCACGAGGTCGGGCTTGAGCTCCGTCGGCTTATCCGAGGACACCGTGACGCCCTCTTGCTCCCAAAGCTTGAACCCGTCCGCTTCGACACCGATGCGATAGCGACCCTCGGGCAACGAGACCTCCGCGCGGCCACTCTTGAGCGTGTCGCGGGTGTCACCGTTGACGAGGATGCGGCCTGCATTCGCGCCCACGGCCGTGATGATGAGCACGCCGTCGCCACCTTCACCGGTCAGCTTCTTGTAGTGCTCGCGCACCCACGAACCGAGGTTTGGGTTCTTGGTGTCCGCGGTGGTGATGGTCGAGTTCGGGTCCGTGCCGATGACGGTCTTCTTGCGGACGTCGACCAGCGTCAGACTGACCTTGTAGCCGCCCTTCGCGTTCGCCACCTTGCCGAACAAAAGCACGTCGGCGCCCATGCTCGCGCCGATCGGCCCCATGCACTGCGCCTGCTCGGAGGCACAGTTGTTCATGAGCTTCTCGTCGACGAGCTCACGCTGGTCCTTCGTCAGGCTGAAGTTCTTGCTGTTGTTTGCCCGTGCGCGAAGCTCGGCTGTGAGCTCCTTCGCGAACTTGGTGTCGGCCGGATCGATCTGACCGTTTGCACCGACGACCGCCTCGAGACCGAGGACAGCGATTTTCTGCTTGTCGGCGTGAGAGACCGACACGAAGAGAACCAACGTCAGGGCGGCCAGGCCGAATTGAATGGCGCGGAAAGCACGGGTCATAGGGCTCCCAAGGCGAGTCTGAAATTATACACATTTCCGACGGTGACGGTGACGAACATGGCCCCGGGGAATGGCCCAGGCTACCGTGACTGTCACGCAACCATGCGGACCCTCTCGGCCCGGATCCTGCTCGGATTTGCTGCGCTCACGATCACATTCGGTGTGATCACGGCGACGCTGGTGGTGAACATGCGCCAGGTCGAGGACCAAGTGGTCCTGATCGGGAAGGGTTACGTCCCCCTCGCGCTCGAGAGCAAGGACCTCGCCCGCCGCCAGGACGAGCTCCATACCTACGTCGAAAACCGAGTCCAGGACGACGACTCCAACGAGCGCGTGAAGGGGGAGCTGGCCCGCCTGCGCGGCAACCGCGACAAGCGGGTCCGCGAGATCCGCCGGATCCTCGAGAGCCTGCAAAAAGTCATCGAGGTCAACGCGCGCCAGTTCACGATCACCCGGCCGCGGCTCGAGCAGATCGAGCGGGCGGTCGCCTCGGTCGACGGGCTCTACACCCAGTTCCTCGCGGGTGCGGGCACGACCGCCGAGACGCGGCAGGCGCACGCCGACGCGCTGGTCAAGCTGCGCGACGAGGAGCGCAAGCTCTGGGACCTGATCAACAAGCTCTCGGACCAGCTCGAGCGCAGCGTCGTGCGCACGACGAGCTACCTCGAACAGAACGAGCACACGCTGCGGCTGCGCACGATCTACCTCGGCATCACCGCGGTCGTGCTCGGCCTGCTCGTCACCGTGTGGGTCGTGATCACGCTGCGCCCGCTGCGGCGCCTGCGCGATGGCGCGCGCCGTATCGCCGCCGGTGACTACGCGAGCCGCATCAGCGAGCGCGGCCCCGCCGAGGTCCGCGAGCTCGCGCGCGAGTTCAACTCGATGGGCCGCGCGGTCGAGGAGCGCGAGCGCGAGCTGGTTCGCTCCGAGCGACTCGCGGCGGTCGGCAAGATGGCGGCCGTGATCACGCACGAGGTTCGCAATCCGCTGTCGTCGATCGGCCTCAACACCGAGCTGCTCGAGGACGAGCTCCCGAGCGGCGCGAGCGAGGCGCGGAACCTGTGCTCGGCGATCCACCGCGAGGTCGACCGCCTCACTGCCATCACCGAGGAGTACCTCGCCTTCGCACGCCTACCCAAGCCCAAGCTCGCGAAGGAGCCGATCAACACGATGGTCTCCGCGCTCGCCGCCTTCGTGCGCGAGGACCTCGCCTCGAAGAAGGTCACGCTCGTTACGGAGCTGGCCTCGGGAGATCCGATCGCGCAGGTCGACGGCGGTCAGATTCGCCAGTGCCTGATCAACCTCGTGCGCAACGCCGCCGACGCTGTCGTCGCGAAAGGCGAAGGCCGGGTGGTGCTGCGCACGCGGGTCGCGCGCCACGGTCAGGCGATCGAGATCGACGTCGAGGACAACGGAACCGGCATCACCGCCGACGTCCTGCCCAAGCTGTTCGACCCGTTCTTCTCGACGAAGGAAGGCGGCAACGGCCTCGGCCTCGCGCTCACGCAGCAGATCATCCGCGACCACGGCGGCGACCTCCGTGTCGACAGCGCCGTTGGCCGGGGTACGACCTTCACGGTCAGCGTGCCCGCCGGTGGGTGACACGCACGAGTCTTGCGAACATCGGCACGCCGTACGATCATGCGATCGACGTGACTGACGACGACAAGCGCCGCGATGCGCGCGAAGCCGTGACGCTGTTCGTCGAGTACGAAGGCGCGGACGATCTGGTCGGCGATTTCACCGAGAACCTCTCCACGGGCGGCACGTTCGTCGCCACCACGCGCCACATCCCGATCAACACCGCCGTCCACCTCGTGCTCGCGTTCCCCGGCCTCCTCGAGCCGATCTCGATCGAAGGCCGCGTTCGCTGGACACGCACCGAGCCGAACGACGAGGGCGACGCGGGCGCAGGCATCGAGTTCGAGGCCGGCTCCGGCCGCGACGCGCTCGCCGCCGTCATCGACCGCATCTCGCGCCGCGATCCCAAGACCGTCTCGCGCACGTTCCGCGTGCTCGTCGTCGAGGACAACAAGCACGTCGCCGAGCTGATCCAGGAAGGCCTCAAGGGCTCCATGCGGCGCGATTTCGGCGGCGGCGTCTCGTTTGTCTTCAAGCGCGCGGAAGACGGTCGCACCGCGATCGACCTCCTGCACAAGGAGCAGTTCGACGCGCTCATCATCGACGTCTACCTGCCGATCGTCGACGGCCCGCGCGTGATCACCACCGCGCGCGGCGAGCTAAAGCTCGTCGACCTGCCGATCATCGCGGTCTCCGCCGGCGGCGATGCCGCGCGCCGCGTCGCGCTCGAGGCCGGCGCGAACATCTTCCTCGACAAGCCGATGCGCCTCCGTCAGGTCATCGACACGATGCAACGCCTGCTGTCGATCTGACGTGGATCACCGCAAGAGCACCGCGGAGGTCGTCCCCGCAGAAGCTACCGCCGAGCCGCCGCACCTCGTTCTGCGATACCCGGGCAACGCGACGTTCATCCTGCTCGATGCCCGCGCACTGGACCGCATCGCCGCGACGGCCACTGGCCTGATGCTCGGAGTATCCGCCCTCGACGTCGAGCTCGAGCTCACCGAAGGCGAGCAGACGGCGCGCCGTTGCGCCGAGCTGCTAGCACCGTCGACACGCTCGATCTCCGGCGACACCAGCCGGCGACCTCCGCTGCTGGTGATCGACGACCAGCCCGTTCTCCTCGTCGGTGACGGACTGATCGTGACGGGACTCGAATACGCCATGGACGACGTCGAGCGAAGCGCCGATGAAGACGGTGGCGTTCTGTACCTGATGCGCGATGGCGCTCCGATAGGCGCCATCCAAAGTGCGCTCGGACTCCTCGCAGCGGTCGCGGCATCGATCGATGACAACCCTGCTTGAGCTCGCGCGCTGGCCATTCGAGCTCGGGCTCGAGCACCATGCTCGCGGCGACGTTTGATCTGCTCGACGAGCGTGAACAAATGGAATCCACGACTCGAGGCGCGAACTGCTTGCTCGCGCGGTCGGCCGGCGCGAGCGCAAGCAGGTGTCCGCGTGGGTGCAGACACGATCGACCGCCGAGGTCCCATACCCGATCGCCTTCGGCTCGTGCTCGCGCGTGCGGTCGGATGGCTTCAATTCCAGATCCAGATCGCGAACCGCGGCGACGAATCGAAAATTTTGTTTCGTCTTCGGAATACGCTGTCGGGCGCTGAGCTCCGCGAGGTGCCGCCAGCGGCCGTAGACGCCGCTAGACGGCTAGACGCCGCTCGACGCCGCTCGACGCCGCTCGACGCCGCTCGACGTGCGCTCCGCCAGACCTCGCGTGAACGCGAACGCGTACCGCCATTCCGGCCGGGCCGCCGAACGGTTCACTCGGAACGTAGCGGAACGGAATCGTACCGCCGCCTTTCTTGCGCCACCCGACCTTCAACAGCCACGTGCTCGGCAAGTACACGATGAGTGGCCGATATGTTTCGCGCCAGCGCCACAACAGCTCCTCACCCTCGCGCTCCGTCCATCCGGTGAACAACGGGCCCGTCGAGAACGCGTCGACATTCCATTTTCGCGTCAGAGGGGACTGATCCTCGCGGTGCTTGCGCCAGTTGTTGAGAACGTACGCGAGCGTGTGGCGAGCCTGCCGCGGCGTCTTGATGATCTCTTGGTGGTAGCGGTCCGGAAACACCGAGCCTCGGCGTCGTGCACCGAGCTTGACGCTCACCGCTCTGTTGAGGTGCTTGGCCGCCGAAATCTGGAAGCTCTGCATCCCAAGCGAGAGCGCAGCTTTGTGATCGGCTTCCACCAGCATGTGCACGTGCGTCCGCTGAATGCTGATATGCACGATACGGAACCGGCCCTTCTCGTGCTCCACGCGCTCGCGCCGCGCGGCCGTGATGGTCGCCTCGCGAAGTGCCGCGTACATGAGGCGCTTGCGCAGGCTGCCGATGTCGGCGTGCACGCGCATCACGACGTGGACCGGCTGGTACGGCTTGAGCTCCGGCCGCTTCTTGTGCGGCGCGCTCGAGCGCTTTCCCTTGGGCTTGCGACCAGCGCCCGGACGCTTGCCCCCGCGCTTCTTGAATACGAGCGCTTGCTGAACGTGGCGCTTGCGCGGCTTCGCCATGTGATTTTTCTAACTCGTCCCAACACTT
>JALZOJ010000165.1 GCA_030857175.1 Myxococcota bacterium
GCGCGGTGGTTCGCATCACGCCGATCGAGAGCGCGATCACGCGCGAGACGTACGTCGTGCCGACGGTGGATGGCCAGAGTCAGGCGTTCACGGAGGCAACGACGTATCAATGGACGGCGGGCGCGGGCGGATTCTCGGCGGGCACGACCGGCGGTGGACGTGACTTCGCAGGCAATCCCGCGCCGCTGTTCACCGACTGGCGTGCACCGAACATCGAAGACATCGGCGAAGGCGTCGATGTTCCGATCTGGCTCGTCCAGCGCGACGAGCGACTCGGCGCAGCTTGGTACGAGACTTGTGTGCGCGTCGTGCCTTGATTGAGGTCGACAACGATGTCATCACCGCGTGTATGAAGCTCGTTGTCGTCGTGCTGTTGGCCCTGGGTACGCTCGCGTGCGGCGGTAAGAAGTCGTCGTCTTCGACCTCTCCAACGCCGACGATGAAATCCATGGGCGGCAACACGTATGGCGGCGGGACGTACGGCGGCAACGCGTACGGCGGCTCGACCAAGAAGTAACGCGACGCGCGAGGTAACTAGCCACACGCGTCGCAGAGTCCACGGACGTGGACCTCGACCTGCCGCTGCTTGACCGCGCGAGGCGCTTTCGCGCGCCGGCCGGCCGCCATCGCGAGCTCGAGCTCGGGGAGGCACTCGACAGTGCCGCACTCGGTGCAGACGAAGTGCGGATGCGCCGGATCGTGGTCCTCGCCGATCGCCTCGAAGCGCCACACGTGATCGCCGACGTCGGTGCGGCGAAGCAGGCCGGCCTCGGCGAGATCGATCAGGTTGCGATAGATCGTGGCGCGGTCCCACGTATGTGTCTGCAGGCGATCAGCGACGTCGCCATGAGAGACCGGCGAGTCGCTCGTGCGGACGAGCTCGAGCACGGCGAGGCGCGACGGCGTGGCACGTAGCCCGCTCGAACGCACTGCGTCCCTCAGCGCGTGCTCGTCCCTATTCTTCGCCACAGCCGCAGGACTCTACTACGATCGCGGCAGATGTTCTTCCGCGAACGGTTCGAGACCTGGCGCGTCCCCTATCCGCTACGCCGTCGCTAGCACGAAGTCGAACGCGGCACGGCGAACGCCGCCCGACTTCGCGTGCTGCATGATCAGCTGCTTCACGATGAAGTCATCACCTTCGTTGTACGGATCTCCCTCGAAGTAGAGCTGCGTCGTGAGCTCGCGCATGTTCGGCGCGCGCAGCTTGACGTGCACGTGCGTCGGCCGATAGCGCCGGCCGTTCAGGTACCGACCCGGCACGATCGACGAGAGCTGAAAGCGGCCTCGCTTGTCGGTCGTCATCCGGCCGCGCAGACCCCAGCCGTCGTTGTCGTAACCGCCGCGCGCATCGGCCTGCCAGATGTCGAGGGTCGCGTTCGCGATCGGCGTGCAGTGGGTGTCGCGCACGACACCGCTGATCACGAGGCGCTCGCCCGCATCCTTGTCCGTCGCGATCACCGCGCGATGCGGTGCGCCCGCCTTGTAGAACGGACCCTCGATGTTGTCGGCCGTCGCTTCGCACGAGCGTGGCGAGCACGACGACGCGGCGAACGCTTCGTCGGGCGGCGTGCCGTCATCGTCCGGCGTGCCCGGCGTTGCCGCGAGCGACTCGTGTGCCGAGCCACACGCCGCGATGAGGAAGGAGCCGATGCTGAAGCCGAGGAATTCGCGCCGATTCGTTGCCATAACTGGACAACGGGCGCGCTGGCCGACCGGCGCACAGATTTCGTCATTTCTCGTTCGGACAGACCTTGGCCCAGCGGGCTTTGACCGCGGTCCACTGCGCGTCGCTCGCGTGCGACCCACCCTCGAGCTTTGACTTCATCGCGCCCCAGTCGTCGCTCTGGCACTCGGTCAGCGTCGGCGCCTCGGGGACTTCCGCGCGCGCCTTCTCCGCGCGCACGACCGCTTGCGTCGCACGCGCGAGCGGCGCGTCGAAGCTGCACACGCGGCGCAGCTCGTCGAGCGCGGGCTTCGTCGCGTCCGTGTCGGTCTGACGCGCGACCCACGAGCAATCCTCGGCCGGGTCCGTCCCGCTCGCGAGCGCGGCCTTTGCCTTCGCGACGTGTTCCTTCACGTCGTCGGCTTCAAACTTGTCGACGGTCTTGTCGACCTTGTTTGCCGTCTCCTTGACCTTCGACTTCGTGCCTTCGTCGCACGCGCACAGCGCGAGCACGATCAACCCATGGCGCCACATGGCGCCACTCTACCAA
>JALZOJ010000028.1 GCA_030857175.1 Myxococcota bacterium
ATCCGAGCGACGCTGGCGGGCAGTAGAGACGCAGAGCTTCGCGCATGGCCAAGCGCACGGCCATCGCCACGGCCATCGCGCATGGCCATCGCGCATCCACTGCGTGCCCGGATGATCGGTCACAGAGCCACAGAGCCACAGAGCTCAGAGATCTTTTAAACGTTCACACGTGTTCCACGCGTGCGCCCGCCGCTTTCGTACGAGCCGTTCCTCGCATTCCGTCCGTGCCGCTCGATGTCCTCCACTCCAGAGGTTTCATGTTCGGGAGCACGTGCGGAACACGTGCGGAACACGTGCGGAACACGTGCGGAACACGTGCGGAACACGTGCGGAACCCGCACGTACGGAACACGTGCGAACTGAAATTGAGCTCTGACTCTGTGGCTCTGTGGCTCTGTGACCCATTCAGGAGCACGTACGGAACACGTGCGAACTGAAATTGAGCTCTGACTCAGGAGCACGTACGGAACACGTGCGAACTGAAATTGAGCTCTGACTCTGTGGCTTTGTGGCTCTGTGACCCATTCAGGAGCACGTACGGAACACGTGCGAACTGAAATTGAGCTCTGACTCAGGAGCACGTACGGAACACGTGCGAACTGAAATTGATCTCCGACTCTGTGGCTCTGTGGCTCTGTGACCCATTCAGGAGCACGTACGGCGCACGTACGGAACACGTACGGAACACGTGCGAACTGAAATTGATCTCCGACTCTGTGGCTCTGTGGCTCTGTGACCCATTCAGGAGCACGTACGGCGCACGTACGGAACACGTACGGAACACGTGCGAACTGAAATTGATCTCCGACTCTGTGGCTCTGTGGCTCTGTGACCCATTCAGGAGCACGTACGGCGCAGGTACGGCGCACGTACGGAGCACGAACAAGCGTCTGCGACGAAACTACTCTTCGTCGTCGGCGCGGTGATCGATCCCGAGCGCGCGCATCTTCTTGTACAAGTGCGATCGCTCGAGCTGCAGCTCGCGCGCTGTATTCGACACGTGGTGCGCATTCGCCTCGAGCGCGGCCATGATGATCTCTCGCTCGGCCGCCGCGACCAGATCCTTGAACGGCGTGCCCCGCGCAAACTCGGCCTTGACCGCCTTCACGCGCGGGAGGGCATCACCCACGTCGGCCTCGGTGATCACGTCCTGGTCTCCCGTGAGGATCGCGAGGCGCTCGACCACGTTCTTGAGCTCGCGGACGTTGCCCGGCCACTCGTGCTGCATGATGAGCGTCATCGCGCTCGATGCGATCTTCTTGGCCTTGCGACCGTTGTCGGCGCAGACCTGCTCGAGGAAGTGCTCGGCGAGCGAGGGGATGTCTTCGCGGCGCGCGCGCAGTGGCGGCATCTCGATCGGCACGACCGCGAGGCGGTAGTAGAGGTCCTCGCGAAAGCGCGCGGCCGCGATCTCGGCGGAGAGGTCCTTGTTCGTGGCGGCGATCACGCGGACGTCGACCTTGATCGTGTCAGCGCCGCCGACCCGCTCGAGCTCGTTTTCCTGTAGGACGCGCAACACTTTGGCTTGCGCGCTCGGATTCATGTCGCCGATTTCGTCGAGGAAGAGCGTGCCACCGTCTGCGAGCTCGAATTTTCCGCGCCGCTGCTGCGTCGCTCCTGTGAAGGCACCCTTTTCGTGACCGAACAGCTCGCTCTCGATGAGCTCCGACGGGATCGCAGCGCAGTTGAGCTTGATGAACGGGCCATCTGCACGCTTGCTGTGCTCGTGAATGGCGCGCGCGACGAGCTCCTTGCCCGTGCCGTTCTCCCCCGTGATCAGGACGCGACCGGTGGATGGGGCGGTCTTCTTGACCTTTTCGAAGATGGCGCGCATCGCGGCGCCCCTGCCTACCATCGCGAAGTCGGACTTGGCGCGCCCGCGCAGGCGCTCGTTCTCGTGGCGCAGGCGCGCGAACCCGAGTGCGTTCTTGACGGTGAGATCGAGCTTCTCGCCGGTGAGTGGCTTCTCGATGAAGTCGTGCGCGCCGCCCTTGGTGGCCTGCACGGCGGTCTCGATCGTCGCGTTGCCCGACATCATCACGACCATCGTGTCGGGGCTCGCGACACGGATCTTTGGCAGGACCTCGAGGCCGGACTCGCCCGGCATCATGACGTCGAGGAGCACGAGATCGACATCGAGCTCGGCGACCTTGGCGAGGCCCGCCTGCCCGCTGTTGGCGACCTCGACGTGATAGCCCTCGAGCTCGAGGTTCGTCCTGACGGTCTTCAGGATGTTGGGCTCGTCGTCGATGACGAGGATCGTGCTTCTGGCCATCGCGAGGTGAACGTACCAGATGGCCACGGCGATTTGACTAACGTCGCGACAGCCTTTAGGTTCCAGCCATGAGCCGCTCCTCTGTACCTGCGTTCGCCGTGGCGCTCATCGCCATGCTGTTCGCGTTCGCGCTGGGCTGCGGAGACAAGACGAAGAAGCCGGGATCCTGTAAGGCCGACAAGGATTGTAAGAACGGCCAGGTCTGCGACAACAACAAGTGCGTCGAGTGCAAGACCGACGCGAACTGTCCGAAGGGCCAGCGCTGCAGCGCGAACGCGTGCATCGCGGCGCCTGAATGCACCAAGGACGATCAATGCCCGACGGGCCAGGTCTGCCAGGCCGGCAAGTGCAAGCCGTGCGCGACCAGCGCGGACTGCGGCCCCGGCGGGACGTGCGAAGCCGGCGCGTGCAAGCGCGGAACGAAGTGCACCAAGGACGACGAGTGCGCCGACGACGAGGACTGCAAGAACGGCTTCTGCACGAAGGCGAATGCACCGAACGACGCCGGCGCGACGTGTACGCTCGCGACCGTGTATTTCGGCTTCGATGACTCGAGCATCCAGACCAGCGAGCGCGATCGCCTCGACGCCAACGCGCAGTGCATCGAGAAGACCAAGGGCAAGAGCGTCTACTTGATCGGGCACACCGATACGTCGGGCACCGAGGAGTACAACATCGCGCTGTCGGAGCGCCGCGCGCAGTCGGTCGCCGACTACATGGCACGCCTCGGCTCCGATCCGGCCCGCATGCAAGTCGTGCCGAAGGGCGAGACCGAGCCGACTGGCCTCGGCGATGACAAGGACCGCCGCTGCGACTTCCAGTGGAAGTGAGGATCACCATGAAGCTCGCCCTCGTACTGTCTGCATCCCTCCTGAGTGGGTGCTTCTGGGCCACCACGAAGAGTGAAGGCGAAGCGCTCCGCAAGGACGTCACCAAGCTGCAGGATCAGATGTCGTCGAAGCAGAAGTTGCTCGACGAGCAGATCGTCCAGCTGCAGAAGGTCCTCGAAGAATCGTCGAAGCTCCTCAAGCGCAACAGCGCGGACCTCGGCGCCGACGTCGACGCGCTCCGCAATGAGGTCCGCACCGCGAACGGCCTCGTCACCGCGATGAACAACACCGCGAACGAGCTCAAGGTCGCGTTCGACGCGTACCGCCGCTCCAACGACGCCCGCGTCGATCAGATCGAGCAGCGCCTCGGCCAGATGGAGAGCGGCAAGCCGAGCGCGAACAGCTCGCCCGACGACCTCTGGAAGCTCGGCTCGCAGGCGTTCGAAGCCGCGCGCTACAACGACGCGGTCGACATCTTCAAGCGCCTCGCGGCCTCGTTCCCCACGCACGAGCGCGCGGACGACGCGCTGTACTTCCGCGGCCAGTCGCACACGAACCTCAAGGACTGGGAGAAGGCGATCGGCGTCTACCAGATCCTCCTCGACAAGCACCCCGACGGCGCGCTCACCGACGACGGACTCTACTTCGCCGCCCTCGCCGCGCAGAACCTCAAGCAGTGCACCGAGGCGCGCACGTACTTGTCGATCCTGAAGAGCAAGTACACCAAGTCGAACGTCGCGAAGCAGGGCGCCGATCTCGACGCCGCACTCAAGAAGGTCGCCAAAGACAAGGCGAAGTGCTCGTCGTAGCTACGGCGCAGTGACGAGCTCGACGTTCGTCACGCCGGCTTTCTGCACGAGCGCACGAATCGCGGCGAAGCGATCGGCACGCTTGGGATCATGACCGAGGCGGACTTTCACCGCTGGGTCGCGCTTGAACGCGGCCTCGAGCTTGCGCGCGAGCGCAGCGTCGGTGATGGACGTGCCGTCCACCATCGCAACGCCACCCGCCGGAATCAGGATCGTGTACTCGGACGCCCGCGCGATCTCGCGGGCGCCGTCGATTACTTTCCCCCGAGCTTCTTGAACTCGTCGAGGCCGGTCTTCTTCAGCTCGTAGTTAGGAGCGAGCTTGCTGTGGCACATGTTGCAGCTCTTGATCTTCTTCTCCTTGTTCCACGTCTTCATCACTTCTTTGGCCTGCTTCTGACCACCCTTGGTGCAGGCCGTCTTGACCATCTCGGTCTTGAATTCCTTCGTGACGCACGGAGCAGGCGTGTCGGCTGTCGGAGACGACATGTTCGCGAACGTGACGCCGCCGATGATGAGCGAGAGCGTGAGCAAGAAACCGAGCTTGGCCATGGCGCTGTTAGTCCTCGAGTTACGGGGTTAGGGTGAGACGACGTGCATCGCGCACGTATTCACCCAAGAACGCATCATAACCGGCACTAAATCCCGCGGAAAGTCCTACGGTTATGATCGCGCAAGCGACCGCGCGGCCGCGCCTACATCGGCGACCTCGTTGACCGCGCCGATGGCGCAGATGGCCGAGGCACCAGCGGCGTAGAGCGCGGCGGCGTGGGCGGGCATGACGCCGCCGATCGCGACGACCGGCACGCGCTTGGCGAGCGCGACCGCTGCACGCAGCTGCTCGATGCCTTGCACCGCATCCGGGTTCGCCTTCGTTGACGTCGCGAACACGGGACCGAAGCCGAGGTAGTCGGCGCCGGCCGTGCACGCGATGCGGACTTGCTCGAGGTCGTGGGTCGACACGCCGATGAACAACCGGTCGCCGGCGATTCTTCGCGCGTCCGCGATCGGCAGATCCGTCTGGCCGAGATGCACGCCATCGGCACGCACGGCCATCGCGATGTCGACGCGATCGTTCACGACGAGCATCGCGCCCGCTTCATCGCAGATGCGCCGCGCCATCCGCGCGATGCGCACGATGTCGCTCGCGTCCGCCGCCGCCGCCGACCCGCGCGGCTTGATCCGGACTTGCAGGATCTTCGCGCCACCGTCGATCACGAGTGCGCGCGCGAGGGCTTCATCGTCGCGATCGAGAACCGCGTAGAAGCCCGTGACGTTCATCGCATCTGGAGCTCGAGTTGCTCGAGCTCGCGGGCCTTGTCACGAAGCGCCGCCGCGCGTTCGAACTCGAGGTCCGACGCGGCCTGGCGCATCTCCGCGCGCAGCTTCTCGATCGCGGCGCGCACCGAGTCGAGGCTGTCGATCTTCTTGAGATCGAGCCCCGCGATCTGCAGCGACTTGCTGCCCTTCTTCGGGATCGGCTCGGCCGGCTGCACGTCGAGGATCGACCGCACCGTCGATTTGGGCACGATGCCGTGCTTGATGTTGAACTCCTTCTGCACCGCGCGCCGCCGATTGGTCTCGGAGACGGCGAGCTTGATCGACTCGGTCTCCTTGTCCGCGTACATGAGCACGCGGCCGTTCAGGTTGCGCGCCGCGCGGCCGATCGTCTGGATCAGCGAGCGCTCGGATCTCAAGAATCCTTCCTTGTCCGCATCCAGGATGCCGACGAGCGAGACCTCGGGAATATCCAAGCCTTCGCGAAGGAGGTTGATGCCGACGAGCACGTCGAACTCGCCGCGCCTCAGATCGCGGATGATCTGGATGCGCTCGAGCGTGTCGACGTCCGAGTGCAGGTACCGAACCTTGACGCCGATCTCTCGGTAGTACTCGGTGAGATCCTCTGCCATCCGCTTCGTGAGCGTGGTGACCAGCACCTTGTCGCCCTTCGCGACGCGCTCGCGGATCTCGGCGAGCAAGTCGTCGACCTGGTGCGCGACCGGCCGCACCTCGACCTCCGGATCCAGGAGGCCCGTCGGGCGAATGATCTGCTCGACGACCACACCCTTCGCTTGCCCGAGCTCCCACTCCGCCGGCGTCGCCGACACGTAGATCGTGCGCTTCGCGCGCTCGCGCCACTCGTCGAACCGCAGCGGGCGGTTGTCGAGCGCGCTCGGCAACCGAAACCCGAACTCGACGAGGGTCTCCTTGCGCGAGCGGTCGCCGGCCGACATCGCGCCGATCTGCGGAACCGTCTGGTGCGACTCGTCGATGATCAGCAAGAAGTCATCGCCGAAGTAGTCGATCAGCGTCGGCGGTGGCTCGCCCGGCGCCCGGCCCGTGAGGTGCCGCGAGTAGTTCTCGATGCCGGAGCAGAAACCCATCTGCTCGATCGATTCGAGATCGTACATCGTGCGCTGCTCGAGCCGCTGCCGCTCGAGGAGCTTGCCCTGCTCCGAGAGCAGCTGGAGCTGTTCCTGGAGCTCGGCACGGATGCTCTGCACGGCACGGCGCATCGTGTTCTCGGGCGTCGCGTAGTGCGAGGCCGGGAAGATCACCGCGCGATCCATCTTGCGCTTCAGGCCGCCGCGCAGCGGATCGATCTCCGACATCGCCTCGACCTGATCGCCCCACCACTCGATGCGAATCGCCGTGTCGGCCTCGTACGCGGGAAAGACCTCGACGGTGTCGCCGCGGACACGGAAGGTCCCGCGATGAAAGTCGATGTCGTTGCGCTCGTACTGCAGCTCGACGAGCCGGCGCAGCACGCTGTCGCGATCGACTGCGGTGCCGACATCGATCTCGCACGTCATCGCCGCGTAGGTCTCGCGGTCGCCGATGCCGTAGATGCACGAGACCGACGCGACGATGATGACGTCCTTGCGCGAGAGCAGCGCAAACGTCGCCGCGTGGCGCATCCGGTCGATCTCTTCGTTCACGATCGAGTCTTTCTCGATGAACGTGTCGGTCGTCGGGACGTACGCCTCGGGCTGGTAGTAGTCGTAGTACGAGACGAAGTAGTGGACAGCGTTGTCGGGGAACAGCTCCTTGAACTCGCCGTAGAGCTGCGCCGCGAGGATCTTGTTGTGCGCGATGATCAGCGTCGGCTTGCCGATCTCGGCGATCACGTTCGCGACGGTGAACGTCTTGCCCGAGCCGGTGATGCCGAGCAGGACCTGCGCATCTTCGCCGCGATGAAGGCCGTCGTTGAGCTCCTTGATCGCCTTGGGCTGATCGCCCGCGGGCTGGAACGGCATGGCGAGCCGGAACGGTGAGCCCGTCTTGGCGGGCAACGGCTCGGCCGGCCCTTCGCCGCGCTTCACCTTCTTCCGGTAGCTCGACACCGACGGCACTCTAGCTCGATTCATCGGCGTGTCACCCGCCGAGACGGCTCCGGATCAGGCGGCAGCGGAGGCGCGATGTTCGACAGCCACGTCCACCACGCATGCGGTGCGACCGGAGCGGTGACAACAACTCGTGGTTCTTCGGTCTTCGAACGAAACATCGCGGCCTCCTTTCGATCGTGATCAGTGCGGCATGTCCTTCATGCGCCGCTCGATCTCTTCCTTCGTCAGCTGTTCGACGACGGCACAGAGCGTCCAGCGATTCCCACCGACGTCCTTCACCGTCGCGCTGCGATAGCCATAGAACTGATTCGCCGGCTCCATCAGCGAGGTCGCGCCGTTCGCGAGCGCGCGCTTGTACGTCGCATCGACGTCGTCGCCGCTGTCGACATAGAGCGAGAGCGACGCCGGCATCGCGTCGTGTCCGCGATCGGGCATCGCTTCGCCGAGCATCACGACCGAGTCACCGATCATGACCTCGGCGTGCGCGACGATTCCGTTCGGACCGTCGTAGCGATCGACGACTCGACCGCCGAACGCCTTCTCGATGAACGCGATCACGTTCGCGGCGCCCTTCACCGAGAAGCCCGGCGTGATCGAGTGGTGGCCTTCCGGCCGAGGAAGTGTATTCTGGTTTGTCGTCATTTGTTTCTCCTTCATGAGCTGGACCTTGGACCACCCGAGTGACAGCCTTCTGTCAGGTTTCATGCGAAGAAAGAGCAGGATGTTCGCCATCGCCGAAGCCCTGCGCGCACGCCGAACAGGCGTCACCGCGCAGCAACTGGCCGAACGCTTTGGGGTCACGCTCCGCACCATCTATCGGGACCTCGAGGCGCTCCAGGACGCGGGCATGCCGATCAAGGCCGACCGCGGGCGCGGCGGCGGCTATGCGCTCGACAAGAACTACCAGCTGCCGCCCGTGAACTTCACCGCGCGCGAGGCCGCGCTCCTCGTCGCGCTCGCGCGTCTCGCGATCGAGCAGCGCCTCGTGCCGTTTCCAACCGCCGTCGAGCGCGCCGCCGACAAGGTGAAGAGTGCGCTCTCGACCTCTGCGCAGCGCGAGCTGCTCACGCTCGTCGGCGAGTTGCAGATGATCGGCGTGCCCTCCCTCCCGATTCCGGCATCTGTGCGCGATGCGGTCGAGACTGCATGGTTCGAGTCTCGCGCGCTGCGCATCATCTATGCGAAGAGTCAGTGGCAGATGTCGCCGCGACTCGTGCGCATTCGCAACATGGTCTTCGATCGTCAGGTCACGCTGCTCAACTGCGTCGATCTCGAGACCGGCAACGATCGCCAGTTCCGGCTCGATCGCATCAAGCAAGCCACGGTGATGGACCCGAATCCCAGCTGATGGCGAGCCTTGCAGAGATCGACGCCTTCCGGCCCTCGGCCCGCGACGACAACTGGCGCGAGCTCGACGATCTGTTGCAAGCGCTCGGTCCGGTCGAGCTCTCCGCCGTGCCGACGCTGCTCCGCGTGTTCGAGCGGTTTCCTCGCCACGACGGACACGGCGTGTTCTGGACGATCTTGCACGCGATCGAGCGCGCGCCCGGCTTCGAGGAGATCCTCGTCGAGCACGTGATGCGCACGCC
Source organism: Myxococcota bacterium (assembly GCA_030857175.1). Taxonomy (GTDB): domain Bacteria; phylum Myxococcota_A; class Polyangia; order Haliangiales; family Haliangiaceae; genus JABFXX01. The sequence continues at coordinate 8,850 of JALZOJ010000028.1, forward strand.
GACGGAGATGGGCGTCACGATGCTGCAACGCCTCGTCAACAGTGGCGTCACGCATGCCGGCGTGCACGAGCTCGCACCGCTCGTCGTGATGCTCTCGGCCCGTGCGCCGATCATCGACTACACGATCGAGCCCGCGGCCACCCACGGCCCGGCGGTCGCGAGCCCGATCGCACCACTCCTCGCACGGCTCGAGGCCTTCAACCCGCCCGAGCGCTGGGACACCGACTGGAGCCCGCTGCGCGAGATCGTCGACGAGCTGGTCGCCACGAACGATGTCGCTATCGCCACCCCACTCCTCCGCACGCTCGATCGCTTCTCCACCCGCGACGGCTTCGCGCCATTCTGGCCGATCGTGAACGGCCTCGAGCAGCTGCCCGGCTGGCCCACGGCGCTCGTCGCTTCGATGCAAGCGACACCGACGAAGACCGGCCTGACCCTGCTGCTCCGCCTGCTCGCCCGTGAGGTCACGCACGTCGACGGCGTCGATGTCGCGGCGCTCGCCGCCGAACGCATGGCCGCGGGTTGAGCGGCGTCACACGCGAGCAACGATCTCGCACGTCTCGCGTCCAACCGTCGTGCGCTGGATGTTGCTCCTGCTCTTGAGCGCGTGTCGCGAACCGCGGCCCCGGCAGCCGCCGACTTGCTTCACGACCTGCCACGACCACTGCATGCGCCAGGTTCGCAGCGAGCTCGTCGACTGCCAGCGAAACTGCCAGGAGCAATGCCAGTGCGGCACGATCGGCGGAGAGCCGTGCTTCAGGCCTTCAAACGCGCCGGTACAGGATGCGCCAGATCGGTAGCCCGGTCTCTTCCGCATTCTGCTCGCGCCACGACCTCACGCCGTACGGATTGCCCTGCTTCCAGAACGTCCACTCGCCGGCGACATTCTCGAAGCGGTCGTCGGGCTCGAACGTCGAGAGCGCGTCGAGCGCGATCTCCCAGACGTCGGTCTGCACGAAGACGTCAGCTCCGCTGCGCGCCGCGTACGCGACGCCATCGGCGAGTGCATCGTCGACCATGCGGCGATCCTGGTGCCGCCGCTTGAACCACGGATCCGGAAAGTTGATGTAGACGCGCTCGACGGCGCCCTCCGGAAAGATCTCTCGCATGTGCAGCTGCGCCTGGCAGAACACCGCGTGCACCGGCGCTGCGAGCTCGCGCGCCTTGCGATTGACGAGCATCACGAGGTCCTCGCGAATCTCGAGGCCGACGTAGAGTCGCGATGGATCGACGGTCGCGCGCTCGAACAGAAATTGCGCCTCGGCACATCCGATCTCGAGCTCGACGAGCCGGCCATCTAGCGGCGGCTTGTCCCCACGAAAGCGCTCGAAGTGGATCTGCTTCGGATTGACGTGCTGGCGGATGCGCACGATCAGGCCCACGCAGCGTCGAGCGCGAGATAGCCGAACTGCCGCACGTTGAGCGGTGACTCGAGCTTGTCGAGCTCGGCGCGATCGACCCAGCGCCACGCACCGAACTCGTCGTTCGGCACGACGTCGGCGCCCGCCGCGATCTCCGCGACGAACACGAAGTTCATGTGCAGGCCCTTCGAGCCGGCGATGTGCTCCTCGTAGCCGATCAAGCCGGGCGGCACCCCATCGAGCGCCTGCGCGAGTGGACGAAAGGCGCCGACGAGCCCCGTCTCTTCGCGCAGCTCGCGCATCGCGGCCTCGAGTGGCGTCTCGCCGTGCTCGAGCTCGCCTCCGATCGGCAGCCACGTCTTCAGGCGCCGATGCTCGATCACGAGCACGCGCTCGCCGCGCCGTGCATAGACGGCGACGGAGAACGCGCGACGCGTAGACGGCATCATGGCGCGAGCACGCGAAAGTCCAGCGCGTTCGAGGCGCGCTCGTTCACCGTCGCGATCAGCACCGTCTCGCCGATCGGCGTGATCGACGGGATGCGAATCTGCGCAAACGTATCGGCGTAATCGATGATCATCGCCTGCACCGGGTTGTCGTAGCCGATCCGGATCGCGCCGCCCGCGGCTTCGCAGTCGCCGCTCTCACCGCACAACCGCTCGCCCGAGATCGTGACGAGCGCACCGACCTGCGCGGATGCTGGCGCAGCCGTGTCGAGGCGCGGCCCGTGGTCGTCGGCGCACGCGGCAAACAACAACAGCGCGGCGCCGGCGCGGATCACTTCGGGACTTTCTCCCAGTCGGAGAGGAACTTCGCGAGGCCCGCGTCCGTGAGCGGATGCTTCGAGAGCTGCAGCAGCACCGAGAGCGGACACGTCGCGACGTGCGCGCCGATCATCAGCGCCTCGTGCACGTGCATCGGGTGACGCACCGACGCGACGAGCACTTCCGTCGCGTACGCGTAGTTGTCGTAGATCTCGCAGATCTCGCGGATGAGCTGCATGCCGTTCGTGGACACGTCGTCGAGGCGGCCGACGAACGGCGAGATGTACGTCGCGCCAGCCTTGGCCGCGAGCAGGGCCTGCGTGGCCGAGAAGCACAGAGTGACGTTGGTCTTGATGCCTTCGTCCGTGCACGTCCGGACCGCCTTGAGGCCCTCCGGAATCAGCGGGATCTTGACGACGATGTTCGGCCGCAGCCCGGCGAGCTCGCGCGCTTCCTTCATCATGTCGTCGTACTTGACGCCGACGACCTCCGCGGAGACCGGCCCCTTCACGATGTCGCAGATCTCGAGCAGGACATCGCGGAACTTCCGCCCTGTCTTCGCGACGAGCGATGGGTTGGTGGTCACGCCGTCGACGAGCCCCATGGCGGCGGCCTCGCGGATCTCCTTCACGTCTGCTGTATCGATGAAGAACTTCATGTTGCCTCCGTTGCGCGATGCTCTCTGGCGACGTAGGGTCCGCCGGTTGCGGGCACTCTACGAGTCACCCCTGACGCTTTCAACCATGTCCTTCCGCATCGGCACCGTCGACATCCCAGATCGCATCGAGCGCTCTCGGTACTTCCGCGACCTTTCATACCTCGAGCTGTCGGCCTTGTTCGCAGGTCCGCAGAAGCCTGGCTCTCTCGCGAAGTGGAAAGACTTCGCGCCTGCCGGAGCCATCGGGCTGCTCGCGCCGTTCGTGCTCACCCATCGCAGCGCGCCCAAGGCAGCGAAGAACTGGGAGCACGACGCCACGACCGGCGACTTCCGTGACAGCCCGCTCGGACGCACGGCCCTCGCGCAGTTTGCCGAGGGTCTGAAGGCCGTGAGTGCAGGAGCCGCGATCTTCCAATCGCCGCCCCTGTTCGCGCCCTCTCAGGCGAATCGAGACCGGCTGACCCACTTCTTCCGCGAGGTCGCGACCGAAGAAGCCGTCGGCGGTGTGAAGCGCGTTTGGGTTCCCGACGGACTCTGGGAGACGCGCTCCGCCGTCAAGCTCGCGACCGAGCTCGGCGTGCTCTGCGCCTTCGACCCGCTCGTCCGTGCGCCCGAAGCTCCGCCCGAGATCCACTACGGACTCGAGGTGGACGAGCTCTATCTCCGCATCACCGGACTCGGTCGTTCTGGACCGATCCGCACGGAGAAGCAGGAAGACCTGATCGAGCTCCTGATGGAGTACGCCGGTCGTCCCATGACCATCGTGTTCGAGTCTCCCTCGCGATGGGCGGATGCTCGCAACCTCAAGAAGCTTCTTGATGGGGTTGAGCTGGACTCGCCGTCACCGGAATCGCCCCCCGACGGCGATGACGACGAGTCCTGAAAATAGGATTTTTAGAAGACGAACGTTGCAGTCGGAATCGGTAGCTCGCCGGCTTTCTTAGGCAGCTCCTGGATGTTCCGAGAAGACTTCCGCTCGACCATCTGAATGATCGGCTCGGACTTCCTCGACGCCACCGCCACAGTCTTCTTCGTGCGACTACCGTTGCCCTTACGCGCCGCGGGGCGCGCAGTCATCACCTTGGATCGCATTCAAACTCCCCAGTTCTGGTCCGCTAGCGACTCTACGGATCCGGTGATTGGAGTGTCAATGTAGGCCTTCCCATTCCTTTACTTCGCTCCTTGTTCTCCGTATAACCCAGCGCACTTTACGAGGGGTTACGGAGATTTATGGCAGCCGATACTGGAATTTCGATCACACATCTTCAGGGTCCGGCACTCTCCGCTTCGGTCGATCTTCTCGCGTTCACCGTATTTGGTGACCCCTCGAAAGACGGCACGTTCAAGGAGGTCGACAAGGCCCTCGGCGGCGTCCTCGCAGACGTCGCGCGCACCGAATCGTTCGAGGGCAAGGCGAGCCAATCGATCGTCGTGCACACGCATGGCCGGGTGAGCGCGAAGCGCGTGCTCGTGCTCGGTGGCGGCGCGAAGAACGAATTCAACAACGCCACGATTCGCGATGTCGCGGCGACAACCACGCAGGTCGCGAACAAGGCCGGCGCGGCATCGGTCGGCTTCGCGCTGCCCTCGTTCGGCGGCGCGCGTGAAGCGCAGCTCGTTCAGATGGCGGCCGAAGGCATCCTGCTCGGCACGTACAAGTTCGGTCGCTACTTCACGGGCGAAGATCACAAGCGCCCGATGGCGCTGAAGTCGTACGGCATCTTCACCGACCTCAAGGGCAAGAAGCCGAACGCGACGCAGACCAAGGCCTTCGAGAAGGCCGTCACGCGCGGCAGCTCCATCGGCCGCGCGATCAATCACGCACGCGATCTCATCAACGAGCCCGCTGCGGTGATCACGCCGTCTGCACTCGCCGCCGATGCGCAAGCGATCGCGAAGAAGCACAAGGGCTCGATGTCCGTGACCGTGCTCGACGCGAAGAAGTGCGCGGACCTCGGCATGGGCATGTTCCTCGCCGTCGGCCAGGGCTCCGACCAGGAGCCACGCTTCATCCACATGACGTACAAGCCGGCGAAGAAGGCCAAGAAGAAGGTCTGTTTCATCGGCAAAGGCATCACGTTCGATTCGGGCGGTTACTCGCTCAAGCCCTCGCAGGCGATGGAGGACATGAAAGTCGACATGTCCGGCGCTGCGGCTGTCATCGCCGCGATGGATGCGATCGCAGAGCTTGGCTCGGACTACGAAGTCCACGCCGTGGCCGCGTGCTGCGAGAACCTGGTCTCCGGTCGCGCGTACAAGCTCGGCGACGTGTTGACCTCGATGGACGGCACCACGGTCGAGATCAACAACACCGACGCCGAAGGCCGGCTCACGCTTGGCGATGCGATCACGTACGCGCGCCAGAAGATCCAGCCCGACGAGATGTTCGACTTCGCGACGCTCACCGGCGCGTGCATGGTCGCGCTCGGTCCGTACACGGCCGGCGTGATGTCCGACAACGATGCGCTCGTGAAGAGCTGGATGCAGGTCGCGGAGCGTGCGGGCGAAGACATGTGGCGCCTCCCGCTCAACAACCGGCTACGCGAGCAGCTGAAGAGCTCGGTCGCCGACATGCGCAACACGGGCGACCGTAACGGCGGCGCGATCACCGCAGGCCTCTTCCTCAAGACGTTCGCGAAGGACACGCCGTGGGTGCACGTCGACATCGCGGGACCGGCGTCGGTCACCACGGCAAGACCCTCGCAACCGAAGGGCGGGACGGGTTTTGCGGTCGCTTCGATTGTCGAGTACGCCACAAAAGCCTAGCGAAACAGGTGGGTGCAGCTCTCACTTTGCTAACGATTCCGGTCGCTTAGCTAAGTGCCTGGTTTGACGCACCGCGATCGAGCTGTTACCATTGGTCGTTACCGAGGTTTTTCTTTGAAGCAAGCATTCGCAGTTGGTGACAAGGCCGTCTATCCGGTTCACGGCGTGGCAGAGGTCGTTGGGCTCGAGAGCCGAGACATCGGCGGGAACAAGACCAACGTCTACATCCTGAAGGTGATCGAGACCGGCATGCGGATCATCGTGCCGACCACAAACGCCGGCTCGGTGGGTCTGCGAGATCTCATCACCTCGAAGCAGGTGAAAGAGGTCTACGAGATCCTCAAGGCGCGCGACATCCCGCGCGACACGCAGACGTGGAACCGGCGCTATCGCGAGTACATGGAGAAGATCAAGACGGGCAGCGTCTTCGAGATCGCCGAGGTCATGCGCGACCTGTGCGTGCTTCGCGTGACGAAGGAGCTCTCGTTCGGCGAGCGCAAGATGCTCGACAACGCGCGCGGCCTGCTCCTCAAGGAGCTCGCGCTCGCGAAGAACGTGCCCGAGCACAAGATCGCCGAGGAGATCGACTCGATCTTCGCGATCGCCGCTGCTTAACGCCGCCGCGTCGCCTTCAGATCGATCAACAGCTTTTGCCCGCGATGCTTCGCGAGGCTTGGCACGGCGCCGACGAGCGCATCTGCAGCGAGCCAGTCGCGGCGCACCACGTCGAAGCCCGCGCCATCGAGTGCGGCGCAGATCGCACCGACGGGGTGCGCGACGCTCGCGAACCGCACCTCGGTCACGCCTTCGCGAAAGTGCGCGAACGAGCCGGTGACGATGCGCTCGGGATGCAGGTCTACGAGGCGCACGCGGCCGCCGGGCCGGATCGCACGCGCGAGTGACTCGAAGAACACGTCGAGCATCGGCAGGTGCTCGAGCACCAGCACGACGAGCCCGTAGTCGAAGTGCTTGGTCGGTTTCCACGGCGCGAGCAGATCCGCCGCGATGAAGCTGACGCGCGGGTCGCGCACGTTGCCGCCGGCGATGTTGAGCATGCCGTAGCTGCCGTCGACGCCGACGTAGCTGCGTGCGCCTTCACCGATCACGCGTCCGACATTGCGGCCCGTGCCGCAACCGAGCTCGACAACCTCGGCGTCAGCACAACCGAGCGGCGCGTGGTCCAGGACCCACGACGTAGCCGCGAGCACGGGATTCGTTTCGTGGTCGTACGAGGTCGCCCATCGATCGTATCCAGAGAGCGTGTCGTTGGGCGCGAGAAATTCGTCACGTGGATATTCGAACGTCGACATTTCGGCGACCGCGTCATAGCACGCGAGAATTACGCGTCCGATCAATCATCGAACACCTGGGTTACCGACGACGATTGGTCGAGCCAATGCCTGATTCTCGAGCCTCGAACGTATGGCGCGTTGCGATCAACGACGCTTGAATCGAATGGCCGATGCGCCGGACTCTTCGACGCGCTTGCCCACGCGCACGTCCGCTGCGTGGCCCCAGCACGTGGCGAGCTCGTACGTGCCAGGCGCGAGCTCGAAGTTACAGCGCTGTGTCTTCGCGCGACTGCCGGTCGTCGGTGCCCCGATCAAGACCAGCACTCCGTCGGTGACTCTCCACGGCGCCTTCTGCTTCTTCCACTTCGCGTCGGGAATCGAGAGTGCGTTCGCGAGCACGCCGGCCGCGCTGTCGGCGCCGCTCCACAGCACGAGCATGCCGCCCTTCGCCGTTGGATAAAACGCTGCAGCGTAATCGCTGCCGATCACGAGCGCCTTCGCTCCAGCCACATCGATGAAGCCGACGCCGCGCACCGCGCACGCGCGCCAGAAGTCCGTCGTGCCGTCGGGCTTCTCGTCGTGGCCGCTCCACGCATGGAGCACTGCACGAGGCATGACGACCGAGCACGTCTGATCGTTGTCGACGAACTTCAGCTTCTTGCTCGCCTTCACGACCTCCGGCGTTGCAACGAGCTCCGTCGGCCCGAGCTCGACGTGCTTCGCCTTCGTCGCGCGCGGCGCTTCACCGGCGGGACGGATGCGCGTGAACGAGTACGAGACCTCGAGGGCCCGCTTGTTCGCTTGTGGCTGCACCGAGTGCTTCACGCCGCGCAGCTCTTCGATCACGTAGTCGCCGGCTTTCAGCGCGAGCTTCGACTTCCGCTTGCGATCGCTCGCCGCGCCCTTCGTATCTTTCGACCACACATTCGCGAGGACGTGCGGCCCAGCGAGGCGATAGCTCGCCACGTGTTTCCAACCCGCGTCGACCTCGACCTGCGTCGCCGCACGCAAGATTGGCTCGAGCGGCGTCGGATAGCGCCCGTCCTCGTCATGCGCTTCGACAAATGTCGTCACGCCTCGCCGCTGATACATCCCGACGACGCCGAACTTCGGAAAGAACACGCCGCCCTCGGGACCGATGGACGCGCGCTTCTTCAGCTTGCGAATTGCCTTGCCGTCGGCATCGGTGAACGCCTCGACCCATCTGGCGTGCAGCGCAGCTGGAACGATCGCGACGGGACCCGAGGTCCAGTGGTGCGAGCCGACGAGCTTGAACGTTCCGGCGACCGCGGCAGGCATCAGTAGCGCAGGAAGGCCGAGCCCCACGTGAGGCCGGCGCCGAACGCGACGAGGCAGACGAGGTTCCCAGGCTTGATCTTCCCGAGCTCGATCGCCTCGTGCATGCAGATCGGAATCGAAGCGGCCGTGGTGTTGCCGTACTTCTGGATGTTGTTGTGCGTCTTCTCTTCCGGCATGCCGATCATCTTCGCGACCATCTGATTGATACGTAGGTTCGCTTGATGCGGGATGAGCATGTCGATGTCGTCGAGCTTGAGGTTGTTCGTGACCATGCCTTCCATGATCGCGCCCGGCATCTTTGTCACGGCGTGCTTGAAGACCTTCTTGCCGTTCATCACGGGGAAGTGCCCGCGCTCGGCCATCACCTCGGGGCTGATGCGCGGTGACCGCGCGCTCGCCGGATATTCGGTCCACAGGATCTCGGCCTCGGTGCCGTCCGCGTGGATGTGCGTCGACAGGATCATGCTGCGATCGTCGGTCGCGCGGCCGATCACCACGGCGCCCGCGCCATCGCCGAACAGCACGGTGACGTCGCGGCCGGTCGTCGAGATGTCGAGGCCCGTCGAGTGCACCTCGGAGCCGATCAGCAAGATGTGCTTGAACGTGCCGGCGCGAATGTACGCGTCGGCGATCGAGAGTCCGTAGATGAAGCCAGTGCACTGCTGGCGAATGTCGAGACACGGGATGTCGCGGAGCCCGAGCGCGCGCTGCACGAACACCGCGGTGCCCGGAAAGAAGAAGTCCGGCGACAGCGTCGCGTAGATGATGAGGTCGACATCCTTCGGCGCGATGCCGGCGCGCTTGATCGCCTCTTCGCTCGCCGTCGTCGCCAGGGATGCACCGGTCTCGCCGTCGGCGACCCACCGCCGCTCCTCGATCCCCGTGCGCTCGACGATCCACTCGTGTGTGGTCTCCATGACCTGCGAGAGATCGTTGTTCGTGACGACGCGAGACGCGGCCTTCATGCCGATTCCCATGATGCGGCTGCGGTGCATGCCTCCTCGCTACCACGCCCTCTCGTCGAAAATCGAGTGCGTGCGTTGCACTCGCGTGACGTGGCGCGTCACAGTTCGCGCATGCACATTCTCCTGGTTCGACACGGAGAGACCTCGTGGAACCGCGAGGGTCGCTATCAGGGACGCACCGACGTTCCGCTCTCGCCCGACGGAGAAGCGCAAGTCCGCCGGCTCGGTGCTCGCCTCGCGCAGCTTCCGATCACGCGCGCGATCTCGTCACCGCTGTCACGCGCGAAGACCACGGCCGAAGCGATCCTCGCCGGTCGCGACAACATCACGCTCGAGCTCGACGCCGGGCTCCTCGAGATCTCGCACGGCGAATGGGAAGGCAAGCTGTCCGCCGATGTCGAAGCGGCGCACGCCGAGATGATCGGCACGTGGCGCCAGCGTCCCGACCGCGACGTGCCCGCCGGTCCCGGCGCCGAAACGCTCGGTCAGGTCGAGCTTCGCGCATGGCCGGTGCTCGAGCGCGTCACCCGCAACCTCGGCGACAACGAAACGCTCCTTCTCGCCGCGCACGATGCCGTCAATCGCGTGCTGCTCTGCCGCGTGCTCGGCCTGCCGCTCACGCGGATCTGGGCGTTCCGCCAGTCACCCGCGACGCTCAACGTGCTGTCGGGTCCCTCGCTCGCCGAGCTCGCGGTGATCCGGCTCAATGATGCCGAGCACGTCGCGCCGCTCCTCGAAGAGTCTCTGCACCGCGCGCTCTGAACGGCGCTCTGAACGGGGTCAGACACAACTTGCACAACTTGTGTCCGGGTATCGGACACAATCTCACGCCCTCGAGTGCTCAGACGTCGAGGTTGCGCACGTTCAGCGCGTTCTCTTCGATGAACAGGCGGCGCGGCTCGACGAGATCGCCCATCAGCTTCGTGAAGATGCCGTCGGCTTCTTCCATCTCCTCGACCTTCACGCGGAGGAGGTTGCGCTTCGCCGGGTCCATCGTGGTCTCCCACAGCTGCTCGGCGTTCATCTCGCCCAGCCCCTTGTAGCGCTGGATCTGGAGGCCCTTGCGGCCGAGCGCTTCGACGATCGTGGCGATGTCGTCGTTGGTCTTGATCGGCGGCGGCGGTTCGCCATCGCCGTACTCGAGCGCGATCGGCTCGACGAGCTGCGTCTTGAGGTCCTTCGAGATCGTGCTGAGCTCCTTGAACTCCGAGGAGCGCACGAAGTCGGCGTTGATGATCGTGTGCTTGCGAACACCGTGGACACCGGCGGGATATCGCATCTCCCAGCCACCGTGCTCCGTGTCCTGCTTGTACTCGGCAGCGGCCTGCCCGAGCTCGCCGTGACGGCGCGAGACCTCGGCCATCACCTTGGCTTCGAGTAGCTCGAGCTTGTCCTTGTTCTTGAGATCTTCCTCGGAGAGGCCCATCTCGGCGAACTGCGCACTGATGCGAGCGTCGCCGCGCTTGTCGAGCTGGTTGCGGACGCGGCGACCAGCGAGGATGCGCTTGACGATGTCCGCGAGCGCAGCGCCGGTCACGGCGGGACCGTTCGCGCGCGTGAGCTTCGCTTCCTTGGTGACGCTGTCGAGGAGGAAGTCTTCGAGCGCTTGCTCGTTCTTCAGATAGAGCTCGGTCTTGCCCTTCTTGACCTTGTAGAGCGGAGGCTGCGCGATGAACACGTGGTTGTTCTCGAACAGCTCGTTGAAGTGTCGGAAGAAGAACGTCAGGAGCAAGGTGCGGATGTGACTGCCATCGACATCGGCGTCCGTCATGATGACGATCTTGTGATAGCGGAGCTTGGAGATGTCTTTCTCTTCGCCGACGCCCGCACCGAGCGCGGTGATCAACGTGGTGAGCTCCTGTGACGCGAGCATGCGATCGAAGCGCACCTTCTCGACGTTCAAGATCTTGCCGCGCAGCGGAAGGATTGCCTGGTACTCGCGATTGCGACCCTGCTTCGCGGAGCCACCGGCGGACTCGCCCTCGACGATGAACAGCTCGCACTTCGCCGGGTCATCTTCCTGACAGTCGGCGAGCTTGCCCGGCAGCGACGTCAGCGTCAGCACGCCTTTGCGCTGCACCATCTCGCGCGCCTTGCGTGCGGCCTCACGCGCCTGCGATGCGAGCACCGCCTTCTGGACGATGAGCTTCGCTTCTTTCGGGTTCTGCTCGAGGTACTCGCCGAGCTTTTCGCTGACGACCGCCGACACCGCGGTGGCGACCTCGGACGAGACGAGCTTGTCCTTCGCCTGGTTCGAGTACTTCGGGTCCGCGACCTTGACGGAGATGACCGCGGTCAAGCCTTCGCGCAAGTCGTCGCCGGAGATGCCGGCTTTCGACGCTTCCTTGAGGAGCTTGTACTCCTCGGCGAACTTGTTGACGGTGCGCGTGAGCGCCTGGCGAAAGCCACTGGCGTGCGTGCCGCCGTCGCGATTTTTGATCGTGTTCGTGAAGCAGGTGAGCAGCTCGGAGTATCCGTCGTTCCACTGCATCGCGACGTCGACGGTGACGCCCTCGTGATCCGCGGTGAAGCCGATCACGCGCGAGATCGGCGTCTTGTTCGCATTCAAGTCGGCGACGTACGTCTGGATGCCGCCCTCGTACTTGTAGACCGACTTGCGATCGTTCTGCCCTGCCCGCTCGTCCTTGATGACGATCTCGAGGCCGGAGTTCAGATACGCGAGCTGCGAGAGCTTCTGCGAGAGCTGGTCGAACGAGAACTCGAGGACGTTCTTGAAGATCTCGACGTCCGGGTGGAACGTGACCTTCGTGCCGCGGCGATCGGTGACACCGGTCTGCTTGAGCTCCGTCGTGGGGATGCCACGCGAATACTCCTGGTAGTAGACGTTCCCGTTGCGGCGAATCTCGAGCTTGAGCCAGTCCGACAGCGCGTTGACGGCCGACACACCGACGCCGTGCAGACCACCCGAGACCTTGTAGCCCTTGCCGCCGAACTTTCCGCCGGCGTGCAACTGCGTCATCACGAGCTCGGCCGCGGGCCGGTTCTCGATCGGGTGCATATCCGTCGGGATGCCGCGACCGTTGTCCTCGACCGTCACCGAGTTGTCGTAGTGAATGACGACGTCGATGCGCGTGCAGTGACCAGCGAGGTGCTCGTCGACCGAGTTGTCGACAACTTCGTGCACGAGGTGGTGCAGACCGCTGCCGTCATCGGTGTCACCGATGTACATGCCGGGCCTCTTGCGAACACCTTCGAGCCCCTTCAGGACGCCGATCGATTTGGCGTCATAGTCGGAGTCAGACGTGTTGTTGCTCGAAACCTCGGAAGTCTTTGAACCTACAGTGGGATCTGCCATTCCGACACGCCTGCGAGAGCGACGAAGTACTTGATACCACGCCCATTCTCCGTCGAGAAGGCATTAAACCCGCTTTCTACTCGTGTTAGCTGCTCGATATCACTGAAGAATTCGGCCGGCTTCGATGCGGTAATCGGCCCGGTCGCGACGTAGGAGCACATGGCCTTCGCTCGTGGTCGTGATGAAGCACTGACCCGCCAAATTCGCGAGGTGCTCGAACAAGAACGCGTTGCGATCCGGGTCGAGCTCGCTGCTCACATCGTCGAGCAAGAGAATCGGTGGATCGCCGTGCGCTTCACCGAGCATCACGAGCTCGGCGGTCTTCCACGCGAGCATGATCGCGCGCAGCTGCCCCTGCGATGCAAAACTTCCGGCCTCGCGACCGTCGAGCTCGAGCACGATGTCATCTCGATGCGGCCCGATCTGCGTCGAGCCCGAGCCGAGATCGCGCGCCCTGCCCTCTCGCAGTTGCTGCACGATCCCTTCGGCTGAGACCCCGACGAGCTTCGACGCGTATCTCATCCACGCAGACAACCCGGTCCGGGTGATGGCTGCAAACGCTGACGAGAGCGCCGGCAAGATGCGCACGATGAAGCGCTGCCTCGCCTCGATCGTCGCCACCGCGAGCGCCGCCAGCTGCTCGTCGTACACCCCGAGCATCTCCTCGACCTGCTTGCCGGCCAAACGCCCCTCGCCTGCTTGCCTCAGCACGCTGTTCCGCGTGCGCAGCACCTTGTCGTAGTCGCTCGCCGTCGAGAGGTAGCTCGGCTCCAGGTTAAACACGCCACGATCGAGAAATCGTCGACGCTCCCCCGGCGCGCCGCGCGGCAACCCGAGATCCTCGGGTGTGAACACCACGACGTTGAACTCACCGAAGTAGCGCGACACCGGCCGCACCGCCTTGCCGTCGAGCCGCACCTTGCGTGAGTGAGGTGCGAGCTCGACCTCGTAGACCCTCGTCAACGAATCTTTGAGAACCCGCGCGCCGAGCTTCGCACTCTCGCTTCCAAACGCGACGAGCTCGGCGAGCTTCGAGGTTCGAAACGATCGCAGCGTCGCCACGACGAAGATCGCCTCGAGCAGGTTCGTCTTGCCCTGGCCGTTGTCACCGACGAACACGTTGAAGCGCTCGCGCGGCTCGAGCTGCAGCGGCAACAGATTGCGAACGTGCTCGGCGACGAGTGCCTCGATGCGCATGACCGCTAGCCCTGCCCTGCTGCTGTAGAAGCTCCAGAACGCGCACGTCGGACGCATGCCTGAACGCCGCGAACAGCGGGGTGTGAAGAATTAAATATGTCCGACGTAATTACGGCGTATCTGTCCGCAGCTCGGACATGGCTGCGCGCATCTCGTTGTTTCGTCGTCGCGAGACCCTCGCGCGCCATGACACCGATGTCAGGTTCGGCAGCCCCACGAAGAAGCATGGCTTCGTACGCGACCCGCCGTTGTCGTTGCCCTGCTGCTGTAGATGCTCCAGAACGCGTACGTTGGTCGCACGCATGAACGTCGCGACCGCCGCGATTCGAACGCCGCGCGCCAACAAGCGCGTTCGCTGCAACGCACGGCGCTGTCGACGGGATGCGAAGAAGCTTGGTATCAGGTGCTTCGTTCATCACCCATCGTCGTCGCCCTGCTGCTGTAGATGCTCCAGAACGCGTACGTTGGTCGCACGCATGAACGTCGAGCGATGAGAATGCCGGACGCTGCGCACGCTCCAGCTCGTGCGCTGTCACGGCTTTCCGAAGACGCTCTGTAGAAGGAATTCCTAGTCCGTCGTGCACTGCAGCCCGCTCGCGACGCGCTCCCTGCTGTAGCTCCAGAACGCGCACGTTCGGCTTCCGCATGCGTCTGCGCGTTCGAGCTTCGTCCGTGGGCTGACGCTGATGCAGACCGCGTACGCCGTGCTTGTTTATTCGTTCGTTCGAGCAGCCTGTATCCGCAGGAATCGTCCAGCGCTGGGTTCCCTGTTCGTCGACGAACACGTGGGTCTGCGGTAGCAGCTCCAGAACGCGCACGTCACGCGCCTTCACGGCGTCTTCAGATTCGCATCGGCATCACGACACCGAGGTAGTCATCACCCGTCAGCGGGCGAATCAGGCCCGGGTCGAGCTCACCACCGAGGGAGATCGTGATCTGGTCTGCGGTCATCTGCGTCAGGAGCTCGACGACGTACTTCGGGTTGAAGCCGATGGCGATCGGCTCACCGTCGTATTCGGCCTCCAGCTCCTCGCGAACCTCACCGAGGTCCGGGTTGTCGCTCGTGATGGTCACTCCCTCTTTGGTCGCTGCGACCTTCACTCCGCGCGTCTCCGACGACATCAGCTGCGCTCGCTTGAGCGCGTCGATGAAGCGGCTGCGGTCGACCGTCACGACGCGCTTGTGGTCCTTCGGGATGACCTGCTCGTACGGCGGGAACTGCGCGTCGATGAGCTTCACCGCGAGCGCGATGTCTTCTTGCACGAGGAACAGGTGCGGCGTCTTGATGGCGAGCTTGCACGACGGACCAGAATCGAGGACTCGGCGGATCTCCATCAAGCCCTTCTTCGGGATGATGACGCCGGCGCTGAGCTTGGGACCGTTTGCGATGGTGCGCTCGACCTTGCTCAGGCGATGGCCGTCCGTCGAGACCATGCGCGCCTTGCTGCCGTCCGACTCGAAGTAGACGCCGTTGAGGTGAAAACGCGTCTCGTCGTTGCAGACGGAGAACAGCGTGCGCTCGATCATTTCCTTGAGCACGGCGCTCTCGAGCGTGGAGTACGTCGCTTCGCGATGGTCTGGAACCTTCGGAAAGTCACGGTCCGGCATGCCGACGATGCGATAGACGACCTTGCCGCTCTTGATCTCGGCCCAGTGGTTGTCTGACTTCTTCAGCGTGACTTCGTCGCCGGGTGCGTTCGCGATGAGCTCGTACAGATTCTTTGCGCCGAGCGTGATGCCGCCTTCGGAGAGGGCCGTGCACTTGAGCTCTGCGGTGAGCGAGACGTTCAAGTCGGTCGCGGCAACGAGCAACTGATTCTTGCCCTGCGTTCGCAGGAGAACGTTCGCGAGCATGGGCATCGTGCTCTTGCGATCGGCAATGCCTTGGGCGAGGCGGAGGCCTCGAAGGAACTCATTCTTTGCGATGCGAATTTCCATGTTGCCCTCGACCGTTCGTTCTTCTCGACGAGAATTGCGCCCTCTCTTTATCTTTATAAAGAGAAAAGATCTTCATTAGAGTTAGATCAAATAGGTCCTGTGGACGCTGTGGATAGCTTCATAACTCGAAGCTGTGACAGTCGAATCGTTGCTGGTCGATGCCAGCGAACGTTCTGCGTCCCGCAGTGGATGACATGAAGCAAACGTGTGGACAAACCGAGGAGCCCGGTTCGTCGACAGATCGTCCACAGCCAGGAACACAGCGTTAAGCACAGGGGAAATCGCGGCGTTCATCGAAGGATCATCCCCTCGATCGCGTGAACTTCGGAGCGCAGCGAAGCGTCGTCTTTCAGGCGTTCGATGATCTTCTGGACGGCCGAGATCACCGTGGTGTGGTGCTTGCCGCCGAACGCGCGCGCGAGGTCCGGATACGAGTCCTTCGTGTGGTGGCGCGCCAGGTACATCGCCACCGCACGAGGCGTCGCCACGGACTTGTGCCGGCGCTCGCTCTTGATGTCGCTCGGCTTGAGGCCGTAGTAGCTCGCCACAGCCTTGATGACGCTGTCGACGGTGATGACCTCGCGAGGACGCGTGATCGCCGAACCGAGCGTCTCCTGCGCGAACTCGAGGTCGATGCGGCGCTTGGAGAGGGAAGCGTAAGCGGCCAGGCGAATCAGCGCGCCTTCGAGCTCGCGCACGTTCGACTTGATCGACGACGCGATGTAGAGCGCCACGTCGTCGGGAAGCGTCACCGCCTCGACGGCGGCCTTCTTGCGAAGAATGGCGATGCGCACCTCGAGCTCGGGCGGCTCGATGTCAGCGAGCAGGCCCCACGCGAAGCGCGTACGCAGGCGATCGGCGATGTCGGAGATCTCGTGCGGCTTGCGGTCGGCCGTCAGCACGATCTGCTTGTGGTTCTCGTGGAGCGCGTTGAACGTGTGGAAGAACTCGTCCTGCGTGCTCTCTTTGCCGGCGAGGAACTGCACGTCGTCGATGAGCAGCACGTCGATGCCCTCGCGATAGTTGCGGCGGAACTCGTGCATCTTGCCGGTGCGAATGGCCTGCACGTATTCGTTCATGAAGCGCTCGCTCGAGATGTAGACGATGCGCGAGCCGGGCCGGTTGTTGAGTTGCTGGTGACCGATCGCGTGCAAGAGGTGCGTCTTGCCGAGACCGACGCCGCCGCAGATGAACACCGGGTTGTATTTTGGCGGGTAGCTCGACGCGGCGGCTTGCGACGCTGCGAACGCGAGCTGGTTCGACGGACCGGCGACGAACGTGTCGAACGTGTAGCGAGGGTTGAGAGAGGCCGCTTCGGGCGCGACGATCTCGTCCGCGTTCGCGGAGAGCTTCGACGCCTGCTGGCGAGGCATGGGTTGCGACGCGGCAGGCGAGGGCGCCGGCGGCGGCTCGGGCTCGACCATTTCGGGCTGCGTGCCGATCGCGAACAGCGGGTTCACGACGACGGCCTGTGAATGGCGTTCTTCGGAATCGGGGTCGAACACGACACGAATCGCGTGACCGAGCTCGGCCAGCTCGCGGCGCAGAATGTCGAGGTAGTTCTGCTCGAACCACGACCGGACATAGCTGTTCGGAGCGCGGAGCCGAAGGGTGGATCCATCGAACGACATGAGCTCGATCGGACGCAGCCACATGTCGTAGTTCTGTGGAGAAACGCTGGCCTTCAGACGGCCCACGGCTTCCTCCCAAATCGGCTGTGCTGTCATTCCACGTCCATCAGGACTTTGTCCTGCAGATTCGTCGGTTTGCACGTAGTTGATCACAGGCTGCAAAGAGGTATATCCAGAGGTTATCCACAGGGTCCTCTGGGGCTCCGCCGTAGCCACGCTCACGCGTTATCCACAGCCGAGAAACTGGGCGTTGGTATCAGAGTCGGATTTCGGGTTGCAAGCTGAAAGCGCGGCCAAGTGAACTCCGGATCCTCGTCGGAGAACAACGGAGTGCGCGACGTCTTCGGAGCGACACATGCTGCATGTCCAAACAGACAGTGCCTTGACTTGTAGGGTGGGCTTGAGTATCGATCCCGCTCCGCTAACTCCGCAGCGGAAAAGGCCTGCATCATGTCGAAGCGTACCTACCAACCGCATAACAAGAGCCGCAAGCGCACGCACGGCTTCCGCGCTCGCAAGAAGACCCGTGGTGGCCGTGAGGTTCTCCGCCGTCGCCGCTCCAAGGGTCGCAAGCGTCTTTCCGTGACTGCCGCCAAGAAGTGACTTGGAAGATCGTGGGATTTCCAAAGAGATGCGTCTGCGACAACGCGCAGACTATCTCGCGGTTCAATCCGACGGTACCAAGACGCATGGTCGGCACATTCTCGGGATTGCGCGCAAGCGAATGGATTCGCAGCTTGCGGGCAGGCTCGGGATCACGGTGACCAAGAAAGTAGGCAACGCGGTCGTTCGGAATCGGATCAAGCGAATGCTCCGCGAGTGGATGCGACTCCACGGCTGGGTGCCTCTTGGCTGGGACCTCGTCCTGGTTGCCAAGGACACCGCAGCACGGCAGGGTCACCCGGATGATTTCGCACCTGATCTGACCAAGATCCTGCGTCCACTCTCATGACTTCGACCCACCGCTTCCTCGTCGCGCTCGTGCTCCTGCCGGTGATGTTCTACCGGCGCGTGCTCTCGCCGATGAAGCGCGTCCCGACGTGTCGGTATCTGCCGACGTGCTCGGAATACGCCGTCGATGCGGTGAGGCAGCGCGGGATCTTCGTCGGGATCGCTCTGTCGATCTGGCGCGTCCTTCGATGTCATCCGTTCGCGCGCGGCGGTTACGACCCAGTTCCGACGCGTGGCTGTAGACATCACGAACCGGCTCAGGAGCAGCTCTAGATGGAAACACAAGGGAAGCGGCTTCTGCTCGCGGTCGGGCTCGCGCTCGGCGTGATGATGGTGTTCCAGCTGATCTGGAAACCCAAAGAGGAAGACAAGAAGAAGCAGGCGACGACCGCCAACGGGCAGGTCATCACCGGCGTGAAGGCAACGCCTCCGCCGATCGCGACGACGCCCGAGGCGCCGCGTGGTCCCGAGGAGACGATCGTCCTCGATTTCCCCGGCAAGGTGAAGGCGACGTTCTCGAGCTATGGCGGCGCGCTCGTGTCGTGGCAGCTCGCGGACGAGAAGTACAAGAAGGACGAGAACACGCAGCGCAAGGGCGAGTTCTTGCCGAACGACCCCAAGTGGCCCGGCACCGGGGCGTTCTTCGTCGACTTCCGTCGCGATGGGACGCCGGCGAATCCCATCGGGTCGGACATTCCGCTACCGGTCAACGCCGAGTGGAAGGGCACCAAGGTCTCCGACACGCAGGTCAAGTACACGCTCGCGAGCAAGCCGTTCTTGATCGAGAAGGACTTCACCGTCGCGCCCAACGCGTACGCGGTGCGGATGGTCGTGAAGATCACGCTCGACCTTCCGGCGGGTCAAACCGCGCGCCAGCTGCTCAGCGTGTCGTCGTTCGCGCGACAGGATCCCAAGGCGGACCTCGAGGGTGGCCAGCAGATCGAAGCGCGCGCGTGGAACTCGGCCTCGATGAATTCCGAGGGCGAGGTCGCCGCGTCGAACATCAAGGATCTGCTCGCGGCTCCGACGTGGATGAAGGACGTCTACTGGTCGGGCTTCGAGCACCCGTACATGATGCAGGCGTATTCGCCGCGCAAGCAGCCGGGCGAGCTGGTCGAGAAGTTCGCGTACGCGATCGGCACCGACGGTGTGATGCGATCGGACCTCGTGTTCCCTCAGGCGCTCGTCAAGGCGGGCGATCCGCCGATGCAGCGCGAGGTCGTCGCGTACCTCGGACCCAAGAGCTACAAGTCGCTCGAGTCTGCGCAGGAGTTCGCGACGTATTCGACGGGCTTCCCGGACACGATCGACTTCGGTTGGTTTGGTGTCATCGGCAAGCCGCTGATGTGGCTCTTGCTCAAGTTCTACGACTTCGTCGGGAACTGGGCGATCGCGATCATGATGCTGACGTTCCTCGTCAAGGCAGCGACGCTGTACTGGACGACGAAGTCGATGCGCTCGATGAAGGCGATGGCGTCGCTCGCGCCGCAGATGAAGTCGCTGCAGGAGAAGTACAAGGACGACAAGCAGCGCCTCCAGGCCGAGACGATGGCGCTCTACAAGCAGCACAACGTCAACCCGATCGCGGGCTGCTTGCCGATCTTCCTGCAGATGCCGATCTGGATCGCGCTCTACCGCATGCTCTCGAACGCGGGCGAGCTGTATCAGGAGCCGTTCATCGGCGGCTGGATCGATGACCTGACGGCGACGGACCCGTATCACATCCTGCCGATCATCCTCGTCGTCACGATGTTCATCCAGGCGCGCATGACGCCGGTGACCGGTGACTCGCGCCAACAGAAGTTCCTGCAGTACGGCATGCCGCTGATGTTCGGCGTGATGTCGTTCTTCTTCCCATCGGGCCTGACGATCTACATCTTCACGAACACCGTCCTGTCGGCGCTGCATTCGATCTGGATGAACAAGTTCGACAAGAAGAGCCTCGCGCTCATGGCGAAGATGAAGCAGCAGCAAGAGGACGCTGCGGCAGCGGCGGCGAAGATCGCTGCGGGCAAGTCGGGCAAGGCGGCGGGGAAGCCGGTCATCGACACGACCGCGACGGAAGATTCAGATGACGAGGGTGGTGTGCCTGCGGTCAAGCCGACCGGTGGTTCCATCGCCAATCGTCCCGCGGGCGGGCCGCGGAAGAAAAAGAAGAAGAAGCGTTAATAGCGCTCGAAAGTTTTGGAGGCCGAAGTGGCAGACACTGCAGAACGTGAAGATCTCGCCGAAAAGGCGAGCGAGTTTTTGTTGGGCGTCCTCGAGCGTATGGGGATCTCGGCGGATATCGACATCAAGGACGACAAGGACAAGACAATCCTCGAGATCCAGACCAAGGATACCGAGGTCGTGATCGGTCGGCGCGGCGTCGTGATGGACGCGCTCCAGCACCTCGTCAACAAGGTCGTGTATCGCGACCGCACGGGTGACCGCGCCAAGCCGCTGGTCGTCGATGCGGGCGGTTTCCGCGACAAGCAGATCGAGCGCCTGCGTTCGCTCGCGCAGCGGATGGGTGAGAAGGCGCTCGAGACGAAGCAGATCGTCGAGCTCCAGCCGATGTCGCCCCACGATCGCCGAATCGTGCACATGGCGATCGCGGAGATGCCGGGACTGTCGAGCCGCAGCGAAGGGGAGGGCGAAGACCGCCATATCCTCGTCGTTCCCGGCGAGGCGCCGGCTGCTTCGCCAACCACGGCGTGATCGAAGACGACACGATCGCCGCGATCGCGACCGCCGCAGGCGTTGGCGGTGTCGGGATCGTGCGGCTCTCGGGCCCGCGCGCGATCGAGATCGCGCAGGAGACCTTCGGCGCCGAGCTCACGCGTGAAGTGCACGTCGGATGGGCGCGCGACCTGCGCGGCGAGCGGATCGATCAGGTCCTCGCGTTCGCGATGCGAGGGCCGAAGTCGTTCACCGGAGAAGACGTCGCCGAGCTGCACGGGCACGGCGGCGCGCAGAACCTGAGCAAGCTGCTCGCGAGCGTCGTCGAGCGCGGCGCGCGGATCGCGGCGCCAGGCGAGTTCACGAGGCGCGCGGTCGCGAACGGCAAGCTCGATCTGTTGCGGGCAGAAGCGCTGCTCGAGGTGATCCACGCCGGCAGTGATCGAGCGTGGCGACTCGCGCAGGAGAACCTCGCCGGGCAGCTCGGCGCGTACGTGGGCGGGCTCGAGGGGCGCGCGCTACGCGTGCTCGCCGAGATCGAGGGCTCGATCGATTTCCCCGAGGACGATCTCCAGACGCAGGAAGCAGCGTGGGTCGAGACCGAGCTCGAGGCCGTGCGCGCCGGGTGCGCACAGCTCGCGGATAGCTTCGGGCACGGGCGCGCGACGAGTCACGGCATCACGACGGCGCTCGTCGGGCCGGTCAACGTCGGGAAGTCGTCGCTCCTCAACGCGCTCGTCGGAACGGAGCGGGCGCTCGTCGCGGCGGAGCCCGGAACCACACGCGACTGGCTCGAGGTCCAGACGACGTGGAGCGGCATCGCGGTGACGCTGATCGACACGGCGGGGCGTCGCGAGAACGCGGACTCGGTCGAGCGCCGGGGCATCGAGCTGGGCGAGCAGCGCGTGACAGCGGCCGATGTCGTGCTCGTCGTGAACGATGGGTCGGCGACATGGGACGATGGTGCGCGGTACGAAGGGCGGGCCATCGTCGTACGTAGCAAGGCGGATCTCGGGGGCGAGATGCGTGGAGCGCTCGCGACGTCGTCGACGACAGGGCAGGGCCTCGACGACTTGCGTGCGCGAGTGCTCTCGGTTGCCGGCGTCGCCGAGACCGAGGGCAGCGAGCACGCGGTGGTCACGACGGCGAGGCAACAAGCGCTCGCAGCGGGCGCACGTGATGCGTTCGCGGCCGCGCTCGAGGTGTGGCGCGCGAAGCGTCCGCCGGAGGTCCTTGCCGTCGAGCTGCGACTCGGCGCGCAGACGCTCGCGCAGCTACGCGGCGTCGAGGTCGGAGAGCGCGTGCTCGATGAAGTGTTCGCGCGCTTCTGTATCGGCAAGTGATCAGAGATAGACGTGACGCTTCACGCGCGGGCCTGGAAACAGCCGCTCGTTGAGCTCCCACATCGCTGCTCGATTGCTGTCGAACTTGAGCAGTGGCATCGCGTCGTCGACGCTGCACCACCGTACGTCGCGGTGCTCCTCGGAGCGCTGCACCTCGCCGACCTCGACGGCGAACGAGTGCTCGGGGATCACGAGCACGTGCGAAGGCCACGTCGACCACGCGGGGAACCAGCACGCGGGCACGGAGGCGCTCGAATCGAGCGCGAGGTACGGCGTCGTCTTCGGAATGCGCGCTTCCTCGACGCCTTCGCGCTGCGCAGCCTCGAGTGGAGTCTCGCCTTGCTCTCCGCCACCGGAGACGAACTGCCAGACGTCGTAGTCGGTGCGATGAAACACCGCGACCTCGATCGCGCTCGCACGGCGGCGCCACGGAATCACGAGAACTTGAAACGGTGCACGAGCCACTGCGCGAGCATAACGTGCTAGTCGCGCATCTTCAGTGACTGCTTCTGCGCGCTGTAGCCATAGCCGGGCGCACCGGGGATATGCATCGGCGGCGGCGGCGTGTCGTTGAAGATGTTGATCGCGTCCCATCGATACGGCTCCGCGCTGCCGAGGTAGCCAGCACCGACGAACATCACGACGAGACACCCGAGCGAGATCCAGAGGCCGGCCTCCGATTTGCTGTTGATGTCGCTCTCGTTCGGCTCCGCTTTGCTGATCGCGTACGCCAGGCCGCCGGCCGAGCACACCATGCCACCCAACATTCCGAGGAGGCCAAACTTGATGCGGTCCTGGTACTCGTTGGCGGCTGCCATCGCGGCGGGATTGCCTTGAACCGCCTCGCCGAGCCCGTCGCCGAGCATGCCGTGCTCGATCACCTTCCCGTCGCGAACGTACGCTTGCTTGCCCGTCTGCATGATCACGCCGACGCGACCGCGCGCCTGCGGGATGTAGTTCGACGAGCAGGCCGTCACAGCAAGCACCGTGGTGAGTGCAATCGTCCGCATCGAGTCCTCCGCACTCATAGTCGATCAAAGACGGCGGCTTTCGAGGAAGGAACACGCTGACAGTGACCGTCGCAACGCGACGTGGAAACAGCGGTGCGAATGCGGTTCGCTTGCTATCGTGCGCGGCGATGTCCCTCGACGACGACGCGAAAGCAGAGCTCGCACGCCTCGAGGCGGCGCATCTGCTCCGCGTTCCACGCGTCCTCGACGGAATGCAGGGACCGATCGTGACCGTCGACGGAATCGAGGCCTGTAGTTTCGCGTCGAACGACTACCTCGGGCTCGCCGGTGATGCGCGACTCGTGCGCGCGGCGGCGGCGTCGCTCGACGAGGACGGCGCCGGCGCAGGCGCATCGCGACTGATCATCGGGAATCACCGGCAGCACGTCGTCCTCGAGGCCGCGGTCGCCGACTGGACACGCCGCGATGGCGTGCGGCTGTTCAACACGGGATACGCCGCGAACGTCGGCGTGCTCGCGACGCTCGCGCGCGCGGGTGACGTCGTGTTCTCCGACGAGCTCAACCACGCAAGCATCATCGACGGCTGCCGGCTCTCGCGAGCCGAGGTTGTGGTGTATCCGCATCGCGATCTCGCGGCGCTCGAGCGCGCACTCGGCAAGACACGCGGTGCGCGGCGGCTGGTGATCTCGGAGTCACTGTTCTCGATGGACGGCGATCTCGCGGATGTCGCCGCACTCGCCGCACTCTGCAAGCAGCACGACGCTGGCCTCATCCTCGACGAAGCGCACGCGATGGGTGCGCTTGGAGTGGAAGGCCGCGGCGTCGCAGCCGACGCGGGCGTCGTCCCCGATGTCGTGATCGGAACGTTCGGCAAGGCGCTCGGTTCGTTCGGCGCGTTCGCCGCGAGCTCACGCGCGGTCGCAGAGCTGCTCTGGAATCGGGCCCGCACCCTCGTGTTCTCGACGGGGTTGCCGCCGAGCGTGGCCGCCGCGACGACCGCAGCGATCGAGATCGTGCGCGGCGCGGAGGGCGAGCAGCGCCGTCGCACGCTCGCATCGCACGCGCGTCGGTTTCGCGAGCTCGTGCCGCATGCGGGCGGCGCGGCCGAGAGTGCGATCGCACCGGTACGCATCGATGACGACCAGCGCGTCATGCGGCTGACCGCGCGCCTCCTCGAGGACCGCGTGTTCGTGCAGGGCATTCGCCCGCCCACGGTCCCGGCCGGCACGGCCCGGCTGCGCGTCAGCTTGAGCGCGCGGCACGAGCGAACAGACGTCGAGAAAGCCGCGCGCTTGATCGCAGCGGCGACGACGCGCTGACGCTATAACGCCGTCGTCGCATGACGACTCTCGAAGAGCTCGACCGCCGCGTGATGTGGCACCCGTTCACGCAGATGGCGGAATGGGATCCGCTCGTGATCGAGCGCGGTGACGGGAACTACCTCGTCGATACCGAGGGCCGGCGTTACCTCGACGGTGTCAGCTCGCTCTGGTGCAACGTCCACGGGCACAACCATCCCCGCCTGAACCGCGCGCTTCGCGAGCAGCTCGATCGCGTCGCGCACTCGACGTTTCTCGGGCTCACGCACGAGCCCGGCATCCGGCTCGGCAAGGCGCTCGTCGACGCCGCGCCCGCCGGCCTGACGCGCGTCTTCTACTCGGACTCCGGCTCGACGGCCGTGGAGATCGCGCTCAAGCAGTCGTTCCAGTACTGGCAGCTCGCCGGTCGCCCGACGAAGCAGCGCTTCCTGCGGCTCGGCGACGCCTATCACGGCGACACCCTCGGTGCGGTCTCGGTCGGTGGCATCGAGCTGTTTCACCGGATCTTCGGGCCGCTGCTCGTGCAGAGCATCGCGATCCCGTCGCCTGCCGGAACCGATGGAGCGCGAGCACTCTCGATCCTCGAGGATCAGCTTCGCTCGCGCTCGGACGAGATCGCCGCGTTCGTGCTCGAGCCGCTGATCCAGGGCGCGGCCGGCATGCTCGTCCATCCGCCGGGCTTTCTCGCGAAGGTCGCCGCGCTCTGCCGCGCCCACGACGTTCACCTGATCGTCGACGAGGTCGCGACCGGGTTCGGACGAACAGGCACCATGTTCGCCTGCGAGCGTGAAGCGGTTTCACCCGACTTCTTGTGTCTCGCAAAAGGCATTGCCGGCGGCTACCTGCCGCTCGCCGCGACGCTCTCGACCGAGGCGATCTATCGAGAATTCCTGGGTAACCGCAGCGAGCTCAAGCAGTTCTTCCATGGTCATACGTTCACCGCGAATCCACTCGCTTGCGCGGTCGCGGTGGAGTCGCTGTCGCTCCTTCGTGGCGAGACGTTGCCGAGCGCGCAGCAGCTGCTTCCGTCGATCGAAGCGGCGTTGGTCCGCATGCGTTCCGCACCCGGCGTTCGCGAGGTTCGCAGTTGCGGCTTCATGATTGGCATCGAGGTCGAGTCGCGTGCGGCTCGCTTCATCGGCGCGGAAGTCTGCCAACGGGCGCGTGCTCACGGCGTCATCGTTCGACCGCTCGGTGATGTCGTCGTCTGGATGCCGCCACTTAGTTTGACCTCAAACGATCTCGACCTGCTCGAGTCGGCGACCACGCGGGCGCTTCGCGACGTGTTCGGATGACGCATCGACCGAGCGCGAACCGCGGGTTCTTCGTGACCGGCACTGGCACCGGCGTCGGCAAGACGTTCGTGACGGCAATGCTCGCCGAGCAGGCGCGTGCTGCGGGCCAGCGGGTGTTTGCGTTCAAGCCTATCGAGACTGGATGCAGTCTGTGCGAGGGCAGCTGGGTTGGTGCGGACCAGGAGCTGCTCGCGAAGGCTGCGGGCGACTGGCAACAGGACGAGCTTCGGCGGCTCTACTGTTTCGAGCGACCCATCTCGCCGCTCGGTGCGGCGCGCGCCGAAGGACGAACGATCGAGCTCGATCGCATCAAGGCGGCATTCGCGCGGGGGTGCGAGCAGTCGGACTACGTGCTGGTGGAAGGGGCAGGTGGCTGGCGTGTGCCGATCACCGAGCACCACGACATGAGCCGGCTCGCAAAGGCGACGGACCTACCGGTGCTCGTCGTTGCCATGGCCGGACTCGGAACGATCAACCATTCGGTGCTGACGGTCGAAGCCGTTCGAAATGACGGCTGCGCGATTGCTGGCGTTGTTCTGTCCTGTCGACCGGAAGACGACCTCCAGTTCGCGCGAGACAACGCTGCAGAGATCGCACGTCTCGGTCAGGTTCGAGCGATCGTTTCATGTGAAAAAGTTCTTTACGACACACTCTAAAAAGCCGAGAGTGTGTCCGTGGAAACTGTTTCCCGTGAAACGTCTCTGGACGGTTGGTATGTCACGGGGCTCATCGACGGCGTCGGAAGCTTCACGTACAGCCGCTCGGGCAAGCAGCTTGCCGTCTACTTCGCTGTGAAGGTGAGTGGCTCGATCGGCGTGCTGGAGGAGCTGCAGGCGTTCTTTCAAGGCGGTTCGATTTACACGTCGGATCGCTCGAGCTACTTCCGCATCCAGCGCCGCGACGAGCTGGCTGTGGTGCTCGACCACTTCGACCGCTTCCCGCTTCGAACCAAGCGAGAGGTCTACGACGTCTGGCGGGAGATGGTCATCGCGAAGCGTGCGTTCCGAAAGCCCGACCGTGATCGGCTCGAATCACTCGCGACCGAGCTCTCCAACCTGACTCGCTGAAGGGTCGACGAGCTCGAACGATGGAAGTTGTTCGGGGAGTGCCTGACGAAACTCGCTGAACATCTGGTTGAGGATGGCCGGCTGGTGGAACGCGTTGAGCCCGCTCGGGTTCGGCAGGAGCCAGATCTTGGTGGTCCCGATCGTCTCGGGCTGGAGTCCGACGATCGCCTTCCGACGCTCGAACGCGATCCGATAGGCGTGGAGCCCGAGGAACGCGACCCACTTCGGACGCCACTTTCGAACCTTTCGCGAGACGGCTCGAGCGCCTGCGTGCAGCTCGTCGTGGTCGAGCTCGTCCGCGGATGCTGTTGTACGTGGAACGAAGTTGGTGATGCCGAAGCCCATCGCGAGCAGCTCGTTCGCGTCGAACGCGTTGAACAGTCGTGGCGTGAATCCAGAGGCCAGCAGGGTTGGCCAGAGCAAGTTGCCCGGACCCGCGAAGTGGTGACCGACCGCTGCGCTGTAGAGGCCCGGATTGATCCCGCAGAACAAGACGGTCAGGTTCGGTGCGAGCAGGTCGGGGACCTTCTTCTTGCGAGCTGCTTCTAGCTGCTTCTTGTTCGGTCGCCACGCACTGCCGTCGGCAGGCGGAACTGGGTCGGGCTTCGGCTTCGCCTTGGACGTGGGATTCTTCGAAGCGGGCTTGGATTTCGTTTTCGATCGGGCCATCAGTTGGAGCGGGTCGCGACAATGATCGCGCGGCGTTTTCCATCGAGATCGTAGGCGTGACGCTCGAACGGAACGGGAAGATCGTCACGCTGCGTGGCTTCGAAGCCGAGAACTCGGCCGTCGCGTTGTACGAGCTCGAGACCTCGAAGGATCCACTCGCGAAGATCGAAGGTCGCGCGAGACATCGCGGCCGAATACTCGCGTTGCTCGTGATCCTCGATGCGCCGCGCGAAGGCTTCGAGGTTCGCGAGCTGGAGCTCGCGTGCTGCCGTTCGGAGAAAGGCGTGCTTCTTGTGAACCGGCTCGAGCGCGGTGAACTGGGTCGCCGGCAAACAGATCGCCGCGACCACGACCGGAAGTCCGCCGCCCGATCCGACATCAATGACGGTGCCCGACGACGGCAGGTGAGCGATCGCGTGGAGGCTGTCTCGAATGTGCTCCTCGATCTCGGCGTGGGTCGATGCGGAGGAGAGATTGATCTTCTCGTTCCACTTCGAGAACAGATCGCGAAATCGTTGGAGTGGAACGACCAAATCTTGAGAGATCTTCAGCGACTCCAGTACAGTGACGAGTTGCGTCATGAATCGGTCTCAAGAATCAGCTGGCTCGCGCGTGGAACAACAACGATGGAATCGGCGCGTTCGAGGAGCGGCGTCAGCGTGGTCAACGGACGAACCACCGTGCGTTCGACGACCTCGCGAGGCAAGGCGGAGACGAGGTGAATCTTCGCGTTGGTTGGTAGGCGTGGCAGCACTCCGATGCGAAAGATCGCCTCGTTCACCGTGTCGAGAGGTCCCGTGCCTTCGGCGCACTCGGCGACGAGCACGAGATCGCCGCCATCCGCGACGAGCGGTGCGCAGGCACTCGCGATCTTGGCCGCCTGATACAGCGAGGCGGTCACGGGCAGCGCATCGGAGGCAATCACGAGCGAAGCTTTCGGCGCGCGCACCGTGAACCACGAACGCGCGAGGTCGCAACCGCGACGAAAGGCAGCGCGTGGATCGCCGGCGACAACGGCGTGCACGAGACCATCGGGCGCGAGCACGCCGTTGACGAGGAAGACCGGCGTCGGGACAAGCGCGACCGCTTCCTCGAGATCCTCGCGGCAGGGATTTCCGTCGACGATTCCGGCGCGCGCGCCATCCGCGGTCTTGAGGCGATGGTTGATGCGAATCGCGGTGGCCTCGCCGAGTCCGGGAAAGATCGCCTTGCAGCCCGCGCCGAAGCCGGCGAAGTAGTGCGGCTTGATACAGCCGGTCGCGATCACGAGATCCGTCTCCACCACGCAGCGATGAACCCGGACCGGCGTGCCGCGAGCCGTGGTTCCGAGCGAGACGAGGTCACGGGTCGCATGTCCATCGTGATTGATCACGTCGCCCAGATCAGGCGGGAGATCGAGGGCGTCCAGGTTGGCCGGCCCGTGGGTCCCCGTCGCAACGGCGACCGTCCAGCGAGCGTGGGGCAGCTCGGTGCGTAGCGTTGCGAGGAACTGGCCGCGCGGCTCGACCCGAGTCGCGTCGCTGACGATGACCGTCACCCGTGCGCCGGGACCGACGAGGTCGCGGAGTTGGGGCCGGTCGATTGGCGAACGCAGCGCCGCGACGAGTAAATCCTCGACGGGAGGGGGTGCCGGCCGCCGCACTGCCTCGATCACCGACGCTGCGCGTCCGCCCAGGTCGAGCGGGTAGGGGACCCGCCCGTAGGGAAGCTCCAGCACGTGAGGAGGTTACGTTGCTGGCGAGGGTTTGTTTAGTTCGATACGATTTAAGAGCACGCTCTTCGGGCCAGTGTGTCGAAACAAAGCTTGCTCTTGGTCGACGGGGACACGCGCAGCATGCGCGTGCTCGAGGTGTCTCTGCGGAAAGCAGGGTTCACGGTCACCACAGCTGTGTCCGTCAACGACGCCTTGGACAAGCTCGAGCTTCACACGCCCGACCTGATCATCTCCGAGACCACGTTCCCTGACGGAGACGGGTTCGAGCTGCCGCGCCGCGTGCGCGCGACGCCTGACTGGGCGGCCATCCCATTCATCTTCCTCACGGCCGAGGGCTCGATCGAAAACAAGATCAAAGGGCTCGAGCTCGGCGTCGATGACTACCTGACGAAGCCGATCTACATCAAAGAGATCGTCACGCGGATCAACATCCTGCTGCAGAAGCGCCAGCGCCTTCGCTTCGAGGAGCGCAAGGACGGGCACACGCGGTTCGCGGGTCGCGTCGCGGACATGCCGGTCGTCGACGTGATCCAGACGATCGAGATCAGTCGCAAGTCCGGCGTCATCCAGTTCACCGGCGAGCGCGGGCGGCAGGCGACGATCTACTTCCGCGATGGTCGCGTGATCGATGCCGAGGCCGGCGCGCTGCAAGGCGAGGACGCGATCTATCGCCTGCTGACGTGGAACGAAGGCGAGTTCGAGGTCGTGTTCCGTACGGTGCGCCGTCGCGAGGTCATCACGACGAGCTCGCAAGGCTTGCTCATGGAGGGCATGCGCCGCCTCGACGAGTGGTCGCGCCTGCTCGAGCAGCTGCCAGCGCTCACGCATCGCTTCGAGGTCGATGCCGCGGAGCTGTCGGCACGCCTCGGCGATGTCCCCGACGACAACAACAGCATCCTGCGTTTGATGGACGGCAAGCGCACGCTCACCGAGGTGATCGATGCGTCCGACGTCGGTGACCTCGAGTGTCTGCAGGCGATCTCGCGGCTCTACTTCGAGGAGCTGCTCATCGATCTCGATCACGGCCAGCCGACGAAGCGCATCACCGGCAAGCCGATGCCTCTCGTCGAGGTCGAGAACCCGTCGTCGATCGAAGACGTCGTCTCGGGGCCGATCGCGCTGCGCCGCCTCGAGGAGCAGCTCGACGCCGAGAACCTCGAGCACGAGATGGGGCGCGCGAGCGCTCCGCGCGCGAGCGCTCCGAACATCGATCCGCGCGCGAGCGATCCGAACATCGATCGCGATCCGGACGTGATCGAAGAAGAAGCGGTCCCACCGGGCGCGCTGATGGGCGGCTATCGCCAGTCAAGCCTGCGGCTGATCGACGAGGCCGTTGCCGCGGCGCAAGCGATCGAGCCGTCACTGTTCACCGACGAGGAGCTCGCGGCCGCAGGTGTGGCGCCCGCGGGTCCCCCCTCGCGGCCCTCGACGATTCCGCCGCCGATTCCGCGCGCGAGCAACGAGCCACGAACCGAGTCGTACGATCACGAGGAGCCGACGAGCATCGGCAACGTCGTGCTGACGAACGGCGCGAACGGCATGTCGATCCAGCCGATCCCGGTGATCGAAGCGATCCCCGACGACGAGGACAGCATCCCGCACGAGATCGCGCAGGACGAGCCCGAGCGGCCGCGCCCGCGCAGACGCCAGCGGATGGACATCCCCGGTCGCGAAGACTCGGGGCTACGCATGATCAGCTCGCTCGGACGAGACCGCGCCGAATCATCGGGCGAGCTCGCGACCGCGGCTGCCACCGAGCCGGCGCCCGCCAGCGAGACGCAGCGCGAGCTGGTCACGATCCTCCCGCGCCGCGCCACGCGCGAAGTGCCACTCCTGCCTGCCGACACGTTGTCCAGGCCAGGGACGATCCCTCCCCCGATTCCGAATGCCGCGCCCCGGCGTTCGCCCACGCCGCTCGCGGTCGAGAACCTGCCGGCCGCGCCGCCTGTCGAGCCGCCGCCGGTGGTCTCGCGCACCATCTCGAATCGCCCGAACATGTTCGAGGGCTCGGGGGTGTCGCGCAATCAAGGTCAAGGTCCTGGCCTCGGTCCCATCCTGCTCTTCATCATCGCTGCGCTGCTCGGCACGGTGGCCGTGTGGATCTGGGTGAAGAAGGGCGAGAACCGCAGCACGGTCGCGACGCGTCAGGATGCTGGAATGACCGTCCAGCCGCTCGCAGCCGATGCACAGCTCGCGGCGAGCGGCGATGCGATGCCGCCGGGGGATGCATCGCTGGTCGCGCTCGGCGATGCCGCGCCGCTCGACGCCAGGCTCGCGGAGATGCCTCTCGATGCGCCGGCGATCGACAAGACCAAAGAAGCGAAGAAGCTGATGGAAGCGGCGCAGACCGCGTTCGCCGCCGGCAAGTACGACGACGCGATCGCGTCGATCGATGCGTCGCTGAAGTTTCGCAAGGCCGTGCGCGCTCACCTCCTCAAGGCGCAGGCGCTGCAGAAGCTCGAGCGCGTGAACGACGCGCTCGATTCCGTCGACGCGGCCGTCGAGCTCAACGCGACGTATGCGCCCGCGTTCGAGCTGCGCGGCAAGATCCTGTGGGCGGCGGGTCGCAAAGATGAAGCACGGTTCGCATTCGAGCAGTTCCTGGCGCTCGAAGCCGATGGCCCGAAGGCCGAGGCGATTCGCGATTTGCTACGCGAGAACCGCTGATGCGCGTGCTCGGGCTGGAGAGCTCGTGCGACGAAACCGCTGCGGCGATCGTCGACGATGGAACGACCGTGCGCTCGGACGTGGTCGCGTCG
The DNA here is from genome assembly GCA_030857175.1 of Myxococcota bacterium. Taxonomy (GTDB): domain Bacteria; phylum Myxococcota_A; class Polyangia; order Haliangiales; family Haliangiaceae; genus JABFXX01. Next base: position 40,786 of record JALZOJ010000028.1, read on the forward strand.
CAGCATGACGTGCATGCGAAGTACGGCGGCGTCGTCCCCGAGCTCGCGTCGCGCGCGCACCTCATGAACGTCGTGCCCGTCGTGCAAGCAGCGCTCGATGGCGCGGGCTGCACGCTCGAGGACATCGATGGCATCGCGGTCACGAACGCGCCAGGCCTCGTCGGTGCGCTGCTCGTCGGGCTGCAGACCGCGAAGGCGCTCGCGTGGGTCACGGGGAAGCCGCTCGTCGGCGTGCATCACCTCGAGGGCCATCTGTCGGCCGTCTATCTCGAACCGGATCCGCCGCCGATGCCGCACCTCGCGCTGATCGTCTCCGGTGGCCACACGTCGCTCGTGCGCGTGAACGATCACGCGGATGTCGTCGAGCTCGGCGCGACGCGTGACGACGCCGCCGGCGAAGCGTTCGACAAGGGCGCGAAGCTGCTCGGGCTCGGCTATCCGGGTGGCGTGGTGGTCGACAGGCTCGCGAAGACCGGAAATCCAAAGGCCATCGCATTCCCCAAGTCGATGACCGCGGGCTCGACGGGCGCGGACTTCTCGTTCAGCGGGCTCAAGACCTCGCTCCTCCATCATGTTCGCGCGCACGGCATTCCAACGGGCCAGGCGCTGAGCGATCTCTGCGCGAGCTATCAAGCCGCGATCGTCGAGGTGCTCGTTCGCAAGACGCGCAAGACCGCGCGAAATGAAGGCCTCGAGCACGTGCAGGTCTGCGGCGGGGTCGCGGCAAACTCCGCGCTGCGCGAGGCGCTGCGTGCGGCCGGTGCCGAGGATGGCTTTCGCGTCTACGTGCCGCCGCCGGCGCGCTGCACCGACAACGCCGCGATGATCGCCGCCGCCGGCTATCACCACCTCGTGCGCGGCGAACGCGCGGGGCTCGAGCTCGATGCCGTTCCGAGTGCCCCGCTGCCGAGGAGAGCGTGATCGAGCCATTTCCGGACGCGCGCACGCTGCTCGACAAATACGGACTGCGCGCGAAGAAGTCATTCGGGCAGAACTTCCTCGTCAACGACCGTGCGTTTCGCGCGATCGTCGACGCGACCGTTCGCACCGACGAGGACTGGATCGTCGAGATCGGCTCCGGGCTCGGAACCCTGACGGCGCGGCTCGCGCAGCGCGTTCCCGACGGCAAGGTGATCGCGGTCGAGCACGATCCGGACATGGTGACCGTGCTGCGCGGAGAGCTCGGCGACAACGACATCGTCGACATCAACCACGCCGATGCGATGCGCTACGACCTGCGCATGGCCGCGAAGTGGCGCGGCGAGCCGATCACCGTCTGCGGAAACCTGCCGTACCACATCGCATCGCAGCTGATGTTTCGCGTGATCGATGCGCGCCCGCACGTCACGCATGCGGTGTTCATGATCCAGAAAGAGATGGCGGATCGGATCGTCGCACCGCCGGGCGGCAAGGAATACGGCGCGCTCGGCGTGATGGTGCGGACGTACATGGACGTGTCGACGGTCGCGAAGGTCGGCGCCGGATCGTTCGTGCCTGCGCCGAAGATCGACTCGACCGTCGTGAAGATGGTGCCGCTCGCGACGACGCGCGCCCCGATCACCGACGAGAAGCACTACTCGGTCGTCGTGCACGCGGCGTTCGGCCAGCGCCGCAAGACGTTGCGGAATGCGCTGCGCGCGGTGTTCGACGAGGCGGCGGTCGATGCCGCGCTCGCGGAGACAAAGATCGACGGCATCCGGAGGGGCGAGACGCTCGATATCGCCGAGTTCGCCGCTCTCGCGAATGCGATCAAGCCCGCGTAACTCGCGCGCTTACTGGCAACTGGTTCGCGTGGTGGCAACTCGACTCGCCACTCCAATTCGCGCAACCTCACGCAGTTGGAGCGGCGCGGCATTTGCTGCACGGACATGACATGCGCTCGCTCCTCTTCACCCTTCCCCTGATCGTCGGCTGCGCTACCGAAGAATCCTTCGAAGCCGGTGATGTCGAGGACGTCGTGGAGGCGGGCTGGGACGCGAAGGCTGACACCGCACGCATCGCCGTGACGGCCTCGTCGGTCGACAACCTGAACCGCAACCTGTCGTCGGTGACCCCGCCGTGCCGCACCGCCGACCCGGGCCGCACCTGCGAGTCCTATCTCTCCCCGTCGAGCGCGCTCGGCGACTTCGGCCCGCTCGGCGCGTATGGCCCGCTCGGCAGCCTCGGCCCGCTCGGCTCGAATTCGTGGAACGCGTCGTACTGGATCAGCGCGGCCGGTGACTGGTCCGAGCACAGCGATCGCGTCGACGGTCCGCTCGGCGCGACTGGCCCGCTCGGTTCGAGTGGCCCGCTCGGTGATCTCGCGTATTACGAGACGCTGCCCGGCATCAACGACTGGGCGAAGCAGCTGCAGGGCGGCGGCGTGTGGACGGTGCTCGGTCCGCTCGGTCCGCTCGGTCCGCTCGGCCCGCTCGGCCCGCTCGGTCCTGTCGGCGCGCATGGTTTCGAGCCCGATGCAGGCGGCCGGTTGATGAACGGCTCGCGCGTCGTTCGCACGATTCGCACGTCATATCAGCCCGAGGCGTTCGAGCTCGTCGAGATGTATGACGAAGCCACGGCGAAGTCGGTCACGCCGGATACCTCGTTCGTCGCGCTCGGCGAGCTGCCGCGCGGTGCTGTCGACGTGTATCCCGCGAAGTCGATGCGCGATCAGTTCGTGACCGTGCTCGTCGTTCCCGAGAAGCAGCTCGATAACTTCGACGTGACGATCAAAGACGCGCAGGGCCGCGTGATCGCGCAGAGCAAGTCCTCGAGCTACATCGACTGGATCCAGCTGCAGGCGCCCAAGGGAGGCTCGATGAAGATCGAGGTCTCGCTCGCGGCGAGCGGACACTTCCTCTCGAAGACGTATCGGCTGTACGTCGTCGGTTCGGGCAGCCGCTTCAACGCGACGGATATTCGCGGCGCTCACCAGCTCGCGCTCTAAGGTGCTAAGTCTCGGGGACGTGCCCGAGCTACCAGAAGTCGAGACGGTCCGAAGAACGCTGACGCCCGCCGTCGGTGCGCGCATCAAAGCGGTCTGGGACAGCGGCCTCGGGCTGCACATGCAGCGGAAGCCGCCGCGCGCGAAGCTCGCGATGCTCGTCGGCGCGAAGATCACGGCGGTTCGTCGCCACGGTAAGTACCTGCTCGTCGATACCGACCAGCCCGAGTCACTCCTCGTGCACCTCGGCATGACCGGCCGGTTCTGCATTCACGCGAAGAAGACGCCGCGGGCGACGCACACGCACCTCGTGCTGGACCTCGGAACGCGCGAGCTGCGCTTCACCGATGCGCGCCGGTTCGGGCAGCTCGACGTGTTCGAGCGCGAGCACGAGCGCGAACATCCCGGGCTCGCTGTGCTCGGCCCCGATGCGCTGACGGACGGCGTCGATGCGGTCGCGCTCGTCACGCTCGCGAAGAAACGCCGCACCACGCTCAAGGCCTTCGTCCTCGATCAGAGCGTGATCGCGGGCGTCGGAAACATCTACGCGAGCGAGGCGCTGTGGCGCGCGAGGCTGCGCCCGACGAAGCGCTCGAACAAGCTCACCGTCGCCGCGGCGAAGCTACTCGCCGATGCGATCCGCGAGACGATCACGAACGCGCTCGAAAATGGCGGCACCACGCTCTCGGACTTCGTCAACGCGGACGGCGTCGAGGGCGAAAACGCGGACTATCTCTGGGTCTATGATCGAGCGGGTCAGCCGTGCCTCCGCTGCAAAGCGAAGATCAAACGAGCCGTCCACCAAGGACGGGCAACGTATTACTGTCCAACGTGTCAGACCCCGTAAGCGGTCTACCCTTTGGACGTTGCGTTAATTGTCGACGGGACGCGTGATAGTGTTTCGCCGAAGCCTCGATGATCACTGACCAAGCCGACGAAGACCTGATGGTCATGTACCAGAAGGGCGAGGTTCGCGCCTTCGAGGTCTTGCTGTCGCGTCATCGCAAGCCGGTCTACAACTTCATCCTTCGCTTCGTCGGGGATAAGGAGACGGCGGAGGATCTGCTCCAAGAAGCCTTCATGCGCGTCATCAAGGGCGCGGAGGCCTACAAGCGCCAGGCAAAATTTACGACCTGGCTTTACACCATTGCGCGGAACCTGTGCGTTGACCAAACAAGGAGACGCAAACATCGCAAGCACGCATCGCTGGACGCCCCGATGGACTCCAGCGAAGAGAGCGGCACGCTGTTGGATGTGATCCCGTCGAACGAGATGGCGAGTGATCGAAAGACCGTGAACAAAGAGCTGCATCAAACGATGCAGCGCGCGATCGCCGCGCTCTCGGAGGAACAACGCGAAGTGTTCCTGATGCGCGAGTTCCTCGACATGCCGTTCAAGCAGATCGCCGATGTCGTCGGCGTTCCCGAGAACACGGTGAAGAGCCGCATGCGCTACGCGCTGGAGAAGCTGCGGCTGGAGCTCGACGAGTACAAGGACATGGCGAAGGTCGCGCCGTGACCGCCGACGACGATGACCTCGACGACGCGTCGCTGAAGTCGATGCGTGCGGTGTGGCTGTCGATGCGTGACCACGATCAAGAGCCGTCGGCCGCGGGGCTCTCGGGGCTGCTCGCAGCAGCGCGCGAGCAGGCCGAGTCGATGCGCGAGAAGCCCGCATGGTGGCAGCGCTTGTTCGTCCAGCTGCGCCGACCGCCGGCACTCGCGTTCGCGACGGTGATGTTGCTCGTCGGCGGTGCCGTGCTCGTCACGCGCAGCGTGGACCACAAGGTTCCCTCGGAGACCGCGACCGTGGCACCGGCGGGGCCCGACGAGCTGCGCTCTCGCGAGGTCACGCGCGATTTCGAAGAGGAGAAGCCGGCGACCCTCCCGTTCGAGGACCAGCAGAACGCTCCCGTGGTCGCGCAGCCCATGCCTGCCGCGCCCGCGCCCGATCCTGCGAAGCAACGCGTGACGAAGCCGCGTTCCAAGAAGGAGGTCGTGGCCAGCGGCGGCGGGAAGTCAGCCGGCAACAACGTCGAGGACGTCGGCCCGAACGAGCCCAATCGCAGCGACCGCTTCGATGGTGACGCAGCAAAGGGCGGCTTCGCCGACGGCAAGGACACGACAACCACGGTGCTCGAGTCGCCGGGACGCGTCGAGCCGGCGCCGCCACCTGCGCCGGCGCCACGCACGCAGACGACGAAGGAACCGGGCGAGCAAGTCACGGTCACGGATAGCGGGAAGTCATCGACGCCACCGAACGAGCAGCTCGCGCGTCAGGCCGAGAGTGCCGCCTCGCGAAGCGACTGCCCGGCGGTGCGCGCGATCGTCGGCCGGTTGAAGAAGCAGGACGAGAGCTTCTACAAGACGCGGCTGGGCAAGAACGCCGCCGTCACGAAGTGCCTCTAGGATCGGTCTACGCGTCGAACAGCTCGCCCTGCGGACCCTTGAGCTGCACGTCACCGATCAGATCGATCACGTACGGGTATGGCCAGGACAGGCGCGCTTCGGCCGGTAGCTTGCCGTGCAGCTCGACGTACGCACGAAGCCACTTGCGCGTGGCCGCGTTCGCGTAGCCGCCGCCCATGATCGGGCCGAGCTGCTGCTCGTACTGGCGCTTGATCTGATTGAAGCGATCGTCGCGGATGACCTTCGCGACGACGGATGCGGCCGCGACGGACGCGTGCTTCTCCTCGGCGCGGTCGTGCGACTCGAACTTCTCGAAGCGTTGGCAGAGCGGCGCGAACATGCGCTTGCCGTCGGCGATGATCTTGTCGATCGTGGTGCCGAGGTCGCCGTGGGCGCGCTCGATCATGGTCGTGGCGAGCTCGCGCTCGAGGACGTTGAGCTCGCCGCGCGAGACGCGCTCGTCGATCACGTCGTGCTCGACCTCGATCGTCGTGACGAACTTCGCGCGGGAGCGAATCTGCCTGTCGAGCTCGCAGCGGATCGCGTGTGCGTCCTCGCCTGCGCCGTACGTCTTCGAATCGCAGAGGCCCGCGCGGGTGAGGACGGCGGCGGTGCGCGAGTCGAGCGCGACGGCGGCCATGACCATCGGGCCGATCGCGGGGCCACGGCCGGCCTCGTCGATGCCGAGCGTCAGGCGATTCGGGATGATGCCGGTGCCTTTGGCGAACTTCGTCGGCTTCTTCAGCTTCGTCGGCGCCTTGGGCACGCATGACCTATATCGCATCGCAGATCGCTCCCGCTACCAAGATGTGCGGCGCGGCGATCTAACTGATCGAAATCACGTCACGCGCGCGAGTGCGATCTCGAGCGCGCGCCCGATGCCGACCTCGAGATCGAACGCGTGAACGTCGGCGACCGCGCCCCAGTGCTCGAGGCGGCGGGCGAGTGCGGTGAGGGCGTCGGTGGCCGCGCGGGCAAGAGGTTCGCCGAGCTCGCGATCGAGATCCGGAGCGGCGCGCACGAGCGCGTGATAGACGGAGTCTTCGGCGAGCTCGAGGCGAGGGACGTCGTTGCGAAAGAACGCCTCGACGTAGCCGCCTTCAAGGTAGCCGCGCAGATACGCGCGCGCGCGATCGAACACGCGCGAGAGGGCGAGACCGATGCGATCGTCCGCCGCGCGCTGGAGATCTCCGACGACATCGACCCCGAGCGCGGTCGACAGCGTGCGCGCGGCAAGCTCGGCCTCGCGGCTGCGCGCGAGCAGATCGTCCGCGACGCGGCGTCGGCCCGACTCGATGCCGGACTCGAAGCCCGACTGGAGGAGCGCGATCAGATAGTCGCGATCGGCGGCGGTCGCGGTGTGCGACGAGAACGGCAAGCGGCGCGGGCGCACGAGATCGAGGACCTCGCGCGCCGCACGGCGGTAGAGATGCGTCGTGAGATCCGAGAGCGACTTGCGCTCGGCGAGCACCGAGGCCGCCGCGAACTCGCGCGCCTTTGCGAGCAGGGCATCGCGGCCGGCGCGGGCGGCATCCGACGCTTCGGCGGAGCGCTGGCGCAGCGCTTCGATCTGGCGCTGCGCTTCGCCGAGCGAGTTGCGCAAGGCGCGTGCGCACGCGTCGCGCTTGATCTGGCGCGCTTGCTTGAAGAAGCGCTCCTCGAGGGCGGACTCGAGTCCGCTCCAGTTACCGTCGTCCTTGCTCTGGGACCGCTTCCACGCGAGCGCCGCCCGTGCGGAGAATGGGATGATCGTCTCGACGAGCTCGCCCATCTCTCCACCGACGAACGTCGTCACTTCCGCGAGGTCCGCGGCCGAGAGCTGGTCGGCCTTGTTGAGCACGCCGAGGACACGCTTGCCTTCCTCGTGGATCGTGGCGAGGGCCTTCTTCTCGGTCGCCTTGCCGGTCTGCCCGGCGGAGAACACCCAGACGATCGCATCGGCCTTCGCGATGAAGCCAAGCGCGGTGGCTTCGTGCTCCGGCTGGATCGAGTTGAGGCCCGGCGTGTCGACGATGTTGATCTTCTCGAGCTGGGGCAGCGGCACGAGGATCTCGACGCGATCGATCGTCTTCGACGCATCGGGCGACAGCTGCTGCAGATGCTTCATCAGCTCGTCCCAGCCGAGCTCCAGCACCGAGCCGTCGTGACCGAAGATGCGCCCGCCGCGCTCGCGGCCGTAGCGGACGACGTTGATCGTCGCGGTCGTCGGCGTGATGCCCGTCGGTGCGACGTCGGCGCCGATGAACGCGTTCACGAAGGATGACTTGCCGCTCTTGAACTCGCCCATCACGGTGACGAGCAGCGGCTGATCGAGGTTGGCGGCCGCACGTGCGACTTCACCGACGAGGTGACCGAGCTCGCGACGGCTGTCGAAGATCCTCTCGACGAAGCGCGCGAGGTCCGCGATGTCGTTACTCGGATCGCCGATCGAGAGCGCGCGTGCCTCGGTCAGCAGCGAGCGCGCCTTCGCGTGGTGCGGATCGACGCGCAGGGCCGCGAGCGCCGAGGTCGCCGCCTTGACCGCGTCGGCCTTGAGCGAGAGCTGCGCGAGCGCCACGTGTGCATCGACGTCATCGCGGGCTGCGGCGATCTCGAGCACCGCGCGGGCCGCCTCGGGCGACGAGGCCATCATCGCGATGCCACGGGCGACGATCGCGCGCACGTCCGTCGGATCCTGGCCGAGCAGATCGCTGCCCCACTGCAGCGCACGCGTGGAATCCTCGGCGAGGATCGCGGTGTCGATCGCCGCGCGGATCACGTCGTTGCCGGCGCCGAGTGCGAGCGCGCGGTCGTAGCTCGTGAGCGCAGCGTCGAGGTTGCCGATCGCGCCATGCGCCGCCGCGACGCGAGCGTGGATCATCGCGCGCTTCGGATCGTCCTGAAGGGCCTCGAGGAAGAACGCATGGGCGCCCATCGCGTCGCGATCGGCGAGCGCGGCATCGCCTTGCGCGATCACGATGTCGAGCCGGCGCTGCTTGCCGAGCGGCGTGGGATCGCTCTCCGCGATCGTGCGCGCTTTCGCGAGGCTCTCGCGCGCGGTGGCCGGCGACTCCTCGAGGAGCGAGAGCTTGGCGAGGCCGTACAGTGCGAGCGCGGGTGGCGTCGGGGAATTCGAAGCGCGGTCGAGGTGACGGCGTGCTTCGTCGATCGAGCCGCTGTCCGCGACGATCGCTTCGCCGAGCGAGGCGCGTGACTCGAGGTCTTCGCCGTCCTCGGTGACGGCCTTGCGCAGCTCGCGAATGGCCTTGTCGAGATCGCCGCGCCGGCGCCACGCGATGCCGAGCCCGCGATACGCGTCGGCGAGGACGCCTCGATCGCCGCCCGCTTCTGCCACCGCGCGCGCGAGCGGGCCGATCGCCGCCTCGAACTTCGCGAGCTGCACGAGCGCGAGGCCGTGCCCGACGAGCGCGTACGGGTCGCCCGCGCGGAGCTTCAGCGCGCGCTCGAACGCCTCGCGTGCACGCTCCGGATCCTTCGACACGAGGCGTGCTTCACCGAGGAGGATCAGCGCCTGGCCGTGGTCCGGCTTCGCGACGAGCAGCGCCTCGAGGACATCGATCGCGGCGGTGGTGTCACCGGCGACGAGCAACGACTGCGCGTGATTGAGCTGGTCGCGGTACTCGTCGAGCACGAGCTCGCCGGCGAGGTCCCCCAGCCGGCGTTGCACGCGCTGCCACAGCGACATGGGTGCAGCCTACAACGAGGCGCACGAATCGAGTATACGAGGCTCGTGGTGGTCTTGAAGATCCTCGCCGTCGCCGCGGCCGTTTGGCTGGTTTACGTCTTCGCGCGCGGGTGGCGGGCCGCGTCCGCGCGCCGCCGGTCGGAGCCGATGGGCCCTCACGCGAAGTTCGACGGTGGCGACCGATACGTGACCGCCGACGAGCGCTTGCGCGTCGAGACCGACGGTCCGGGTGGTGCGGGCGAAGGTGTGCTGATGGCGCTGGTCGATGCGCTCCGCGCGCGCGGCGTCGGCACCAATCCCGTCGAGCCGGAGAGCTACGGCTTCATGACGGTCGTCGAGGTCGACGGTGGAGACATCATCCTGACGCTCGCGGCCGGCGGCGATCAGGACTGGATCTTGTTCGTGAAGGCGCCGAACGGAAAAGTCCCGATGGAGATCATGGACGCGGTGCGCTCGCTCGAAGACGTTCGCAACGTGACCTGGGCTGTCTAGCGCGCGCCTTCGAACGTCGCGGGCGCCTTGCGCAGACCGAGGCCGAGGTTCATCTCCGCCTGCCAAACGCCGTCGACGATACGATCGCCGTAGCCATCACCATCGTCGTCGACGAGCCGCGCGTTACCCGATGCGAAGTGAAAGACCTCGAGGCGCATCGCCGCGATGCGATCGTGCGAGAAGTCGACGAGCGCATCGAGCCCGCCATTGCAGACCGACCGCAGCTCCGTCTCGTGGCCGACACACGCGCCGAGCACGCACTTGTCCGAGATCGTCTTCGCGAGCCCCGCGCAGTTGATCGCCTTGCCGAGCGTGGCGCGAATTCCGCCGCCGAACAGCTGCGTCGACGCGTACTCCATGCCCTGCCACGCGTATTCGCCGTAGTTGAGACCGAAGTGCTGCTCCGAGAGGCCGAACGCGCCGCCCTCGGAGACGGCGAGTGCGGGCGTCTGCGTGAGGATGTCGCCGGCGAGCCCGCCGATCGGCAGCCGGAAGTCGATGCCGGTCGGGCGCAGGTCGAGCGCGGTCAACGTGTGGCTCGTCGCTGCGCCGTTGATCGTCAGCTCGCTCTCGAGCGCAAATTCGGAGAGCGCGATCTCGGCGAGCGCGGCGAGCTGCGCCGCATACGCGGTGATCGGCTTGCCGGCGATGCGGACCTTCGCGATCTCGTCGTTGATCCAGCCTTCGATCTTGTCCTCGAGGACGCCCGGGAGCGCGGTGCGGAGCAGGCCAACCGCAGGCACGCCCTTCATCTCGGCGAGGTCAAAGATCGCGCGCGCCGGATTCGTCGAGAACAACCGCAGCAACTGCACGGAGGTCTCGATCTGCGGCGGCAAGATCGCTTCGATCGTGAAGTCGACCGCCGTCTGCACCTTGTACGGACCGGACTTGTACGGGACCGGGTTCTCGGGCGTCCCACCGTCCTCGTTCTCGTCGCCGTCACCGGGCGTGGTTCCACATGCGGCACAGAGCGCGATGGAGGCGACGATGGCTGAAGTCCTCATGGCCATGGCATTCAGCAAGTGCCTGGCCACCGGCCAAGTCGCTGAAAGCAGCCGAATCGGCGTTGTAGTCCTGGTGAGCCGAACCACCGATCATGCACACAGCTTCGAGCGGCTCCTCGAGTAGCCACTACTTCGTCGCGGTGAACGTCGCCGGGACCGAGCGCAGGCCCTGACCCGCGTTGATCTGCGCGGTCCACGTGCCGGCCATCGAGCGGCTATCAGCGGCGATCGCGGCGGTACCCGAGTCGAGCTGCACGAGGTCGAGCTTCGTCGCGGTGAATTCGTCGTGCACGCGGTCAACCACCTCGTCGAGGCCGCGCTCGCAGATCTCGACGAGCTCCGCCTTGTGACCGACGCACACGCCCCACACGCACTTGTTGGACACGACGGTCGCGACGGCCGGGCAGTTGACCGCGGCGCCGAGTGACGCGCGGATGTCGAGCTGCGCGTTGATCGCCTGCCACACGTACTCGCCGTATGGGATGGCGTAACCATGCGCGCCGATCGAGAACGTTCCGTTCTGCGACGAGCACGTCGCCGTCTGCGTGGTGATCTCGGCGGGCAGCGCCGAGAGCGGGAACGTTACGGCGAGACCCGCGGGCGTGAGGTCGAGCGTCACGAGCGAGTGCGTCGCCAACGTCCCATCGATCGCGAGCGTCGAGTCGAGCGCGAACTTGCCGAGGCTCTGCTCGGCGAGCGCGACGATATTGGTCGCGTGCTGCTGGAGTGAGACGCCGTCGACCGTGACCTTCGCGAGCTCGTCGTTGATCCAGCCCTCGAGCTTGTCCTCGAGCGCCGCGGGCAGGGCGGCACGAATGTCCGCAACCGCGGGGACGCCCGCATCTTCTGCGACGTCGAACAGCGTCTGCGCCGGGTTCTGCGAGAATGCGCGCAAGACGACAAGCTTGCCGTGGATGACTTCGGGCAGCAGCGCGTTGACCGTCAGGTCGAGCTCGGTGCGAACGTCGTACGAGCCGCTCGCGGTCGGTGCCGGCACGTCATCGGCCGGCATGTCGTCACGTGTGGTGGGCTCCGAGGCAACACAGCCGATGAGGAGAAGCGAGGACAAGGCAGCGAGCTTCATGCGACCGATAAGGAGCAACGTCCTTGCCCATCGGGGCTGCCCGCGTGATCAGCCGGTTAGCGCTCGACTTGGTGAATGCCGCATTCGGCCATGTCGAAATCGGTGCTCGAATACTGGCACGGAGATGTAGGCCGTATCGAGGATTCACAGCGTGAAGTCGATGAGTTAGCTCACGTTGTCGGGCAGCTCTGGCGGCGGCTCTACGTCGCTCGACCACAGGCCCTCGCGCAGCTGGCCGAGACCGCGGCGAACCGCGGCGACCTGCTCGATCTGCTCCGTCGTCGACAACCGCAGGCCGTCGATCGCGCCGCCGGCTTCGCGCCGCTCGCTCATCGTGCGGTTGAGGATCTCGCTGATGCCCTTGTAGAGCGTGTTGCCCGCGTTCGACACGAACTCGGAGAGTCGCTTGCCGAAATCGTCGATGCACTTGTCGAAGTGCGGCTTCATCGCTTCGGCGGCGTTGAGCACGGCGGCCGGCACCTTCTCCTTCGCCTGCACGCGGATGTCGCCCGCGATCTTCGACTTGAGCACGATCGCGAGGATCGGCGCCGCGAGCGTGAGCAGACCACCGGCGAGCGCGTTCACGAACAGCATCACCGTGGTGCCGAGCGCACCGACCGCGTAGATGCCGACGTCGTACTTGAAGCTATCGACCGTGATGTCGACCTGCGTGTCGTTGGGTCCGAGGCGCTCTGCGAGGGCGGATGCCGCGGCCGCGACGTTCTCGTTCGTGATCGAGATGACCTCTTCGGCGAGGTGCTCGAGCATCGCGGCGAGCTTCGCTCCCTCGACCTCCGCCCACTCCTTGAACTTGTCCTCGATGAACTGCGGCAGGTAGGCCTTCACGTCGTTCGCATCGACGGCATCGATCTGCGCGGGCAGCGCGGCGACGAACGCTTTCGCGAACTGCTCGAGGTCGAGGCCGATCTGATTCTTGATCGATTCGCCGTCGGCCTCGATGCGGATGTGCAGCTCGTCGAGCTTGCGCTTCGAGGTGTCGAGCTGCTCGCGAACCTGATTGATACGCGTCTCGAGATCGCCGATGTCGAGGTCGTATGCACGCATGCGCACGCCGAGGTTGTTCTCGAGATACGCGGCCGTGCGCGATGCGTCTGCGGCGGCGTTGTCGAGGATCACCTGCGCGCGATCGCGGGCGAGGAAGCGCTCGAGATACTCGAGCAGCTCGGGCATCCCGCTCTGCGGATCACGCGTCTTCGCCCAGTCCTTTGCGGAGAGCGGGAACACGACCGGATCCGAGGTGAGCTTCGCGAGGCCCTTCTTCACGTAGTCGATGACGGCGGGCTTCTCGTCGCCCGACAACATGTCCATCTTGCCGAGCACGAAGATCAGGCGATCGCGCGCGGCCTCGAACACGCGGCTGCGCAAGAACTCGGTCTCGCTGTCCTTGAGCGCCTGGCCTGCATCGAGGAGGAACACGACGGCATCGGCGCGTGGCACGTAGCCGTACGTGACTTCGGCGCGCTGCTCGTTGAGGTCGTTGACGCCCGGCGTATCGACGAGAACGACGTTGTTCTGGAGCAGCTCGCTCGGGAACCCGACCTCGACGTACGAGACTTCCGACGCGTGGCCACCCGCGACGGTGACCCACTCCTTGATCTGTCCCGGCTCGAGGTGCTTGCTCTCGCCGCTCGTCAACACGACACGGGCGGTAGGCTGCGACGCGTAGACGACGTGATTGATCGACGCGGTCGTCGGAGTGATGCCGACGGGCAGGATGTCTGCGCCGAGCATCGCGTTCACGAACGTCGACTTGCCGTGGTTGAACTCGCCGAGCACGACGAGGTGGAACCGCTCCGACTCGAGCTTCGGGATCCGCGTGGTGCGGATGTCGCGTGCGAGCGTGACCATGCCGACGGCCTCGGCCACTTCGGCGAGCTGCACGAAGCGCGCGACGATCTCTTTCTTCGCTGACTTGTGGTGATCGAGAAGGATCATTGCGTTCCTTAGAAGACGGAGATGAGGTCAGCGACCTGCTTGTCGACATCGGGCAGGCTCGCCTTGCCGGCGGGGTCCTTGCCGGTGACCGCCGCGTACAGCGCCGAATCGGCGAACAGACGCAGCGCCTGCACGCGCTTCGGGACGTACGGGTGGGAGCGGAACATCTCCGCGAACCGACCGAAGCCGCCCTTCTTCACATCGGTGACGGACTTCAGATACTCCTCGGCGTTGAACGCAGAGCCCTTCTCGAGACCGAGCTCGAGCTTGACCATCGCGGTCAGCGTCTTGTCGAGATCCTTGACTGCGAGCAGCGCGGCCCTGTCACACGTGACCTCGGCGCGGCGCGACCACGCCTGGAGCGTCATGATCGCGGGCTGCACGACCCAGCGCACGAAGAACGCCGCCGAGCTCGTGAGGTAGTGGAGCGCCGTCGCGTAGAGGATGTGGCCGTTCTGCACGTGACCGAGCTCGTGCGCGATCGCGGCGATGAGCTCGGTGTCATCGAGCTTCTCGGCGAGATCGAGGTTGACGATCAGGTGCGGCGCGTCCTCGGTGCCGAGCACCTTGACCTTGATCGACGACGTGGGCGCCGCGAACACGACCGGCACCTGTACGCGTAGCGCAGCGCCGGCGGCCCTCGCTGCTTTCCACACGCGCGGGTACTGCTGGTCCGTGACCTTCACCGCGGTGCCGAGCAGCTCCGTTCGCGCGACGTCACGCCAGAGACGTGTGGTCGCTTCGAGCGCCATCGTCACCGGCCTTGCCATCCCGAGCGTGCGGCGAAACTTGCGTTCGCCCGAGAACGCGTATGCCGCGCCCTCTTTTGCGGATTGCTCCATCGAGCCGCGGCGCGCTGCGAGCCAGCGCGGGAAGTCGAAGTCGACGCCTACCGACATGCCTGGACTATAGCGATCAGTTCGCGGAAACGCCCGACGCGAGCGCAGATTCGCGGACCAGCCTGGCGATGCGCGCGCGTGCGAACGCGAGACACACGAGGCCCAGGAGCACGGCAAACCATAGCGTCGCCAGACGCGTGAGAAGCGTCGCGTCCACGGCTGCCGCGCGGTCGAGTTGAGCCGCGCCTTGAACGAGCAAGATAGTCATCGATGCCTCGGTGACACCTAGCCCACCGGGCAGGAACGACAGCGCGCCGGCGATCGTCGTTGCCGCATAGATCACCACCGCAAGCCCGAGGTCGACCCGCGCACCGGGGAATGCATTCACGATCTCGGCAAAGCCGATGCACTCGGCTCCCCACGCGGGAATGGCGATCAGCGTCGCGATGATCAGCATCTTCGGGCGGCACAGGATCGCGAGTCCGCCGTACATCTCGTGGAGCGGCTGGCGGAACCGACTCGTGAACTTCGGCCGCGTCGCGAAGTCGATCAGCCAGCGCGTCGGGCGTGGCCAGGCGAGCAGCACGAGCCCGACACCGACGAGCCCGGCCGCCGCGAGCACGAGTGTGGTCTCGACGCCGTACACCGCGACACCGACGAGCGCGAGCAGGAGGAGCGCGATCAGATCGGTCACGCGCTCGGCGACGACGATCGGCGCTGTCGCGGTCGCAGGCGTGCCGTGCATCTCGCGGAGCAGAAAGCTCTTCACGAGCTCGCCGAGCTTCGCCGGCGTGATCGAGAGCGAGAGTCCGGCACCGAACACGAGCGCGCTCGAGCTGAGCGGAACCGAGACCTTCTGGTGGCGCAGGTAGACCTGCCAGCGCACGAAGCGGATCCCGTAGTTGAGGAGCGCGAGCCCGAGGCAGGCAAAGAACGCCCACCAGCCAAAGCCGATCATCCGATCGCCGAGCTTGTCGACGTCGCCGACCATGACGATCGCGGCCACACCGATGACGACGATGATCGCGATCCAGATCCAGCGACGCACGGCCCTCGCTGGGTACCACATCTATTGACGACGCGTCCGGGCGCGGCGTAGCGTGCCCCCATGAGTAAGGAGCGCACCGGCGCGAGCATCTTGGTGGTCGACGACGATCCGGAGATCGTGTCCATGCTCACGACGCGTCTCGTGGCCCGTGGCTACAAGGTCACGTCGGCAGGAGATGGCCATCGTGCGCTCGAGCTCGCCAAACGCGAGCGGCCCGATATCGTGCTCCTCGACGTGATGATGCCCGGCAAGTCTGGCTGGGAGGTCGCGCGTGCGCTCAAGCAGGACCCGGTCACGCAGTCGATCAAGATCGTGATGGTCACGGCCATCGGCGCGCAGGTGAACGAGATCACGTCGCCGCTCTACGGGGCGGACGCGCACGTCGACAAGCCGTTCGAGTTCGAGAAGCTCGAGAAGATCATCGCCGGTCTCGTGAAAGACTAGCGCGTCACTTCGGCAGGTCGCGCAGCGCCTTCTCGGCCTTCCCGAGAACGGAGCCCTTGTCGACCATGCCGCGGATACGCTGCAGCTTCGCGCGTGCAGCCGCTGGGTTCGACGACTTCTCTTCCATCGCCGCCGTGTAGAGGTCGTTCGCCGCGTTCTGGAGCGCCTCGCGCACCGACGACGTCGTCGTGTTGCTGCCGCCGTTCGCTTCCGCGACGCGCACGGCCTTAAACGCCGACTCGTATTCCTTGTTCGCCATGTACTTCGCCGAGGCCTTCGGCGCGACCGTCGCGAGCTTCCCCTTGATCTCTTCGCTGAAGATGCCCATCGGTCGGTCGAGGTTCTGCGCGCGCACCAGGCTGTCGTACGCCTCGACGGGCGGCGTCGCCGGACCCATGCCGACGTTATACGCCTTGCCGACTTGCTCGTAGACCGCTGCGATCGAGCGCAGGTCGCGTGCATCGGCTTCGCCGAGCGAGGCCGCCGCGGCGCGTAGGGTCTTGCCCGCGTCGTTGAACTTCTTCAACCGGTAGAGATCCTCGGCCTTGCTCTTCACGCTCGACGTGTCGACGGTCTTCTTCACCGTCGCGGTCGTGTTTGTCGCGGTCGTGTTTTCTTCTTCCTCGTCGGGGATCGGCGCGACCGATGCGGTGGTCTTCTTCTTCTTGTTGGCCTCCGCCTTCTTTTTCCGCGCTTCGTCGGCCTTCCGCTCGGCTTCGATTCGCTTCAGACGGGCCTCTTCGGCTTTCTTCTGCGCCTCGATCTTGTCGTCCGCTTTCTTCTGCTCGTCGAGCTTGCGCTTCGCTTCGTCGGCGATGCGCTTGTCGTCCGCCTTCTTCTGCTCGTCGGCGATGCGCTTCGCCTCTTCGGCCTTCTTCTGCTCCTCGGCCGCCTTCTTGGCATCGACCTTGATCGGCTCGACCTTGATCGGCTCGACCTTGGTCGGCTCGACCTTGGTCGGCTCGACCTTGGTCGGCTCGACGACGCCCTTCTTCTCGGGCGCCTTGGTCGTCTGGGCGCTTTCGCTTCCCTTGGCGTCGGGCTTCTTGCTGCTGCTCGAACCACGAATGATCGCGATCGTCGCGATCGCGGCGAGCACCATCAGGAGCGCGCCACCGAGGAGCAACTGGATCTTCTTCGAGATGCCCGGCTGCGGCTGCGCGACCGGGGCGCCGTACATCTGCGGCATCATCGGCTGCATGCCGTAGGGCACCGGCTGCACGAGCGCCGTCGACGTCGCATCGCGCGGGATGTGTCCGTTGATCTGCAGCTGCGGCTTCATGTCGCCGACGTTCGGATATCCGTACGGCAGCTGCGGCTGCGACGGCGCGACGGGCGGGCCCTGACCCGGGATCGTCGTCGGCATGACGTTCTGCATCGGCGGCATGCCTTCGTGCGCGTTGTTGTGCAGCATCTGCGGCCGCAACATGCCGTTCGCGTCGAGCATCGTCGGGGCTTGATGCGGCGGCGGCGGCCCCATGTGTGGACGCATCGCCAGCATGCCCGCCATCGGTTGAACGGTCGGCGCGGTCGGCGATGCCATCGGCACACCGAGCGGACCTCCCATCATCTGGTTGATCGGTTGTCCGATCGGCGCCGCCGAGGGCACGGGTGGAATCGATCCACGCGCGCCGTTCATGCCGTTCATCCCGTAGCCGGCGGGCGGCGCAGACGACGGAGCCCGCGGACGCGGCAGAGGCGCCGGCGGCGGTACGGTCTTCGGACGTGGCAGCGGCGGCAGCATCTGCGGCGGCAACGACGCGATGTCGTCACGCATCGGCTTGCCCGCGACCGTCGACGGCTCCTCCTCGTCGACGTCGAACGTGACGCTGTGGCGCGCGCGCGCCGGTTGATTCGCGTGATCGAAGCGGAACGTCGTGTTGCCGATCTCGATCGCGTCGCCGTTCATCAGCACGAACGGCTGATCCTCGATGCCGCCGTTGACGACGGTGCCGTTGCCCGAGCCGCGGTCGACGACGATCCACGTCCCGTTCTCGTGACGCAGATCGAAGTGCTTGCGCGACACGGCGATGTCCGTGAGCACGAAGTCGTTGTCGATCGCGCGACCGACCGTGTACGTCTTGCCCGGCCGGATCTCGAGCTCTTGGCCCTTGTCGTTACCGCCCGTGACCACGATGCGCGCGGGCGCGAGCGAGGGCGTGATCAGCGAGAGCGCGGCGTTCGCGCGCTGGTCGTCGACGGTCGGCTCGTCGAGTACGCCGCCATTGGTCGACGTGATGTTCGTGTTGGGCGTGCGAACCAGTGGGTCCGCCGCGGCCAGCGATCGGATCTTCTCCGCGACGTCGCCCTGTTCGACCGTCGTGCTGGCTTCTTCTTCCCAGCCCGACTCGATGGTCGTCTTCTCTTCCTCGTCGTCTTGCGAAAACGTGGATGGGGCCTTCGGCACCACGTGCGCAGAAACGCGCTGTGGCGCTCCAGAGTTAGGAGCACGGCCCATCGCTGTAAATTGTACGGTGCCCAACCGTCGTGATCAATGACAGCACCCGTAAGCTGTCCTACATTTCCTCCCATGCGTATGCAGTTCGTCCGCGGGGACTCCGTCGAGGAAATCGACCTGGTTCCCAGCAAGATCATCGGCATCGGCGTGAACTACCGGATGCACGCCGTGGAGATGGGTAAGGGACTTCCCGAGGAGCCCCTCATGTTTTTGAAGCCGCCGTCGGCCATGTTGTCGACGGGAGGCGCGATCGAGCGGCCGCTGGACCTCGAACGCGTCGACTACGAAGGCGAGCTCGGCGTCGTGATCGGCACGCGCGCGCAGCGCGTTCCTCGCGATCGCGCGCTCGAATTCGTGATGGGGTTTGTCTGCGTGAACGATGTCAGCGCGCGCGAGCTGCAGAAAAAGGACGGGCAGTGGGCGCGCGCGAAGGGCTTCGACACGTTCTGTCCGATCGGGCCGCGCATCGTCGCCGGGCTCGATCCCTCGAACCTCCGCATCACGACGCGTCTCAACGGCGAGGTTCGGCAAAATTCGTCGACGGCGGATCTGATCTTCGACGTGCCGGCGCTCATCTCGTTCGTCACGCATTACATGACGCTCGAGGTCGGTGACGTGATCACGACCGGCACGCCATCGGGCGTCGGCAACCTCGCGGTCGGTGATCGCGTCGAGGTCGAGATCGCCGGGATCGGCGTGCTCGCGAACACGGTGATCGCGCGCCCGTGATCGTCATCGGCTTCGGAGGCAACGTCGGCACCGAGGCAGCGATCGTCGGGCGATTCCAGCGCGTGCGCGATGCGCTCTCGGCGATCGGAGCGGTGCGCTGCGCGGCGCTCTACCGGACCGCGCCGATCGGCCCCGAGCAGCAGCCGTTCCTCAACACGGCGGTGAAGCTCGACGCGCAGGACATGCAGCCGGGCGAGCTCCTCGCGATCGTGCAGGAGCTCGAGGGCTTGCTCGGCCGCGATCGCGCGCGAGAGACGCGCTGGGGGCCGCGTTCGATCGATCTCGACGTGCTCGTCTGGGATGCGCGCGTGATCCGCTCACCGGAGCTCGACGTTCCGCACCCCCGGCTTGGCGAGCGTAGGTTCGCGCTGCAGCCGCTCGTCGATCTCGTCGGCGAGGACTTCGAGATCCCGAACGTCGGGCGTGCCGGTGATGCGCTCGTGCGCGTCCGCGATCAGGCGTGCGAATTCATTCGCGCGGATTGGTGAGCTTCGCGAGGTTCGAGCGGTGCGTGTAGACGAGCAGCGCCGTCGTCGCGCACGCGAGGAGCGTGAATTCCGTCTGGCCGCGCGCGATGAACAGCGCGCTGAGTGCGGCGCTGCCGGCGAGTGAGCCGAGCGCCGGCACGCGCGTGATGCGCCAGATGACGACAAACGCGAGCACCGCGAGACCCGCGAGCGAGGGCGCGATCACGAGGAACACGCCAAAGGAGGTCGCGACGCCCTTGCCGCCCTTGCCCGCGAGAAACGGCGAGAAGCAGTGGCCGAGGATCGCGGCGGCGCCGGTCGCGGCGATAATCTCCGGCCAGCCGCAGTAGTGCATCGCGAGGAACGTGGGGATCGCGCCCTTCGCCGCGTCGAGCAAGAGGACGATCAACCCGACGCGCGCACCGAGCACGCGGGCGACGTTCGTCGCGCCGATGTTGCCGCTGCCGTGCTCCTTGATGTTCAGTCCGCGTCGACGCGCGATCAAGAATCCGAACGGAATCGCACCGGCGAAGAAGCCGGCGACCACGATTCCGAGCATCCACATGACTGCAGCTTGTCCTACGAGGGCTGGTTCCACCAGCGACGGACTTGCTCGATCACGGACGTGCGTGGGAGCCCGGTGGGCAGGGTCTCGAGGAACACGCGGCCGTAGGTCTTCGTGACGATGCGCGCGTCGAGGATCGCGACGATGCCGCGGTCATCGCGCCGGCGGATCAACCGACCGAAGCCTTGCTTGAGCGCGATCGCCGCGGCGGGGAGCTGGATCGTATCGAACGGATCCTTGCCGGTCTCGGCGCACGCTTGCATGCGCGCGGCGACGAGCGGATCGAGATGCGACGAGAACGGCAGCTTGTCGATGATCACGAGCGACAGCGCATCGCCCGGCACGTCGACGCCTTCCCAGAACGAGCTCGTTCCGAGGAGGACGGCATTCGGGGTGGTGCGAAACTTGTCGACGAGCGTCGCGCGCGGCGCGTCGCCCTGCACGAGGCGCGGATAGGGCAGGTTCGAGAGTGCAGCGCTCGCTTCGCGGAGCGCGCGGTGCGAGGTGAACAGAAGAAACGCGCGGCCCTGCGTGATCGCGAGCAGGTCGCGCACGCGTTCGGTCGCCGCCGGTGCCCAGCCGTCGTTCACGTTCGGTAGATCGCGCGGAACGTAGAGCATCGCCTGCCGCTCGTAGTCGAACGGCGACTCGACGAGCAGCTCGTCGGCGTCCTGGAGGCCGAGGCGCGCGCGGCTGTACGTGAAGTCGCGCGCGGTGGCGAGCGTGGCCGAGGTGAAGATCGGCGTCGGTCCGGCCTGCACGATGTGGCGGCGCAGGAGCTCGCCGACGTCGATCGGCGACGCCGAGAGGAACGTGCCGTTCGAGCGGACCTCGCCCCAGTAGACGTGGTTCTTCTGCCGCTGCTCGGCGATGAGCGCGAGGCTGTCGCGCACTTCGCGCGCGCGGCGCGCAAGGCTCGTCAGCGACGCGCGCGCGCCGGCTTCACCCGCAGGCTCCTCGTCGGGCGGTGGCTCGCTCTCCGCTTCGGCGGCGCGCGCGAGATCTTCGAGCGCACTATCGAGGCGGAACCATGCGCGCTGGCGATCCGGGTGATCGAACAGGCCCTCGGGGAGCGGCACGCGCCCGCTGTCGTCGCCGATCAGCGCGCTGCGCAGGAGCGAGAACAAGCCCAGGCCCGCGCGCTCCATCGCATGGATGAGGTCCACGCTCGCGCGGCCCGTCCACAGCGGCATGCCGGCGAGTGCGAGGTGCGCGTCGCGTGCGAGCTCGCTGATCTTGTGCGTCGAGACACGCGAGCCGAAGTGCTCGGTCGCGACGTCCTCGAGCTGGTGCGCCTCGTCGAAGATCACGGCGTCGTGATCCGGCAACACCTTCGCGCCTGGATGCGCGGACCTGAGCGCGCGATCCGCGAAGTAGAGGTGGTGATTGACGACGACGAGCTGCGCGCTCTCCGCCTGGCGGCGCGCTTGCGTGACGAAGCAGCGCTCGAAGTGGGGGCAGCGCGGGCCGATGCGCGCGTCGGGTGTCGTCGTGACCTCGCTCCACAGCGGCGCGGCTTCGGCGAGCCACTCGACCTCGCTGCGATCGCCGGTCTCCGTGTACTGCGACCAGTCTTCGAGTGCGGAGACGTCGAGCGTCTTCGTGCGCGAGGTCAGCTCGGCGAGCTTGCGCTTGCAGACGTAGTTCGCGACGCCCTTGAGCACGACGGCGGCGAACGGCCGCGGCAAGATCGAGCGGAGCAGCGGGATGTCGTGGCGTGCGATCTGATCCTGCAGGCCGCGCGTTCCCGTCGACACGACGACGCGCTTGCCCGACTGCAGCGCGGGGATGAGATATGCGAGCGTCTTGCCGGTGCCGGTGCCTGCCTCGACGATCAGCGGGCGCGCATCCTCGAGCGCGCGGGCGACGGCGGCGGACATCTCGCGTTGCTCGGCGCGATCTTCGTAGTGAGGAATCGCGCGATCGAGTCCACCACCGGGTGCGAGCAGTCCAGCTTCGACCGCGAAGCTCTCGCTCACCGAGAATCGTCTTTCGGTGCCGGCGGTCGCGCGGCCTTCTCGACGTGGCCGCTCGTGCCGAACCGCCGGGCGAGCTCGGCGTACACTTGGTCGATCGGAATCCGTCGTGCGACGAGCCCGACCATCACGTGGAACAACAGATCTGCCGTCTCGTGGATGACCTTCTTGTCGTCACCTGCCGGCAGCTCGGCCGCGAGCTCTTTGCTCTCCTCGGCGATCTTCGCGAGGATCTTCGGCATGCCAGCGTCGAGCAGCGAGCGCGTGTAGCTCTTCTCCGACGACGTCTGCGCATCGCGACGTGACTCGAGGATCTCGTAGAGGCGCGACATCACCTGTGCGCCCTCGAGCGCGGGCACGCCGTCGTCCTCGCGATTCGTGTCCGTCGCGTTGAAGCAGCTCGTCGTGCCCGTGTGGCACGTGGGGCCGGCCGGCCGTGCGATCGCGAGCACGGCGTCGCGATCGCAATCGAGGCGGAGCTCGACGAGCTTCAGCGTGTTGCCCGAGGTCTCGCCCTTGCGCCACAGCGTCTTTCGCGAGCGCGACCAGAAGTGGACCTCGCCGGTCTCGCGCGTCTGGCGCAGCGCCTCTTCGTTCATCCACGCGAGCATCAGCAGCGTGCCGGTCGCCGCATCCTGGACGACGCATGGCACGAGGCCACGCTCGTCGTACGCCGGGACGAACATGCCGCTACGTTCGCCAGTCGAGATCACCGTGTCAACTGTTCGGCGCGGTACCGTCGGGGATGCGAACGATCACGCCGAGCCAGTGGCGCCCGCAGGCGTGGAAGAACGGGCGCGGCACGACGTCCGAGGTGCTGCGGCTCCCCGATCTGGACGATTACGACCTGCGCATCAGCGTCGCCGAGGTGTCCGAGTCGGGACCGTTCTCGACGTTCCCGGGCTACACGCGGTGGTCGCTGCTCCTCGACGGTGGGCCGATCTGGCTCGGCGAGCGACGGCTGACCGCGCTGTCACAGCTCGACGGTGCCCTGCAGATCGAGGCGCGCGTCGACGCCCCGGGGCGGCTCCTGAATATTCTGGGACGCGGCATCGCGGTCGGCGTGGGCGAAGAAGAGGCGGACATCGTGTTCGACCTCTCGACCTACGAGACGCGCGTGTTCGATCAGCCGACACGCGCCAGCGGCGTGTGGATCCGGCGCTAGCGGCGAATCGCGATGCCACGCGTCGCGAGGTACGCCTTTGCCTCGCCGATCGTGTGCTTGCCGAAGTGAAAGATCGAGGCCGCGAGGACCGCGTCGGCGCCGGCTTCGAGTCCGCCGGCGAGGTGCTCGAGCTCGCCGACGCCACCCGAGGCGATCACCGGGATCGAGACGAGCTTCGCGACCGTCGAGACCAGCTCGGTGTCGTAGCCCTTGCCGGTGCCGTCGCGATCCATGCTGGTCAACAGGATCTCGCCACCGCCGAGCTCGGCGATGCGCTTGCACCACGCGAGCGCGTCGAGCCCTTCGGGTGTGCGTCCGCCGTGCGAGTAGACCTCGAAGCCGCCGCCCGGCTTTCGCTTCGCGTCGACGGCGACGACGATCGCCTGCGTCCCGAACCGCTGCGCACAGCGCGTGACGAGATCGGGATCGCGAATCGCGGCGGTGTTCATCGCGATCTTGTCGGCGCCCGCCTCGAGCAGCCGTTCTGCGTCGGCGATCGACCGCACGCCGCCGCCGACGGTCAGCGGCGCGAAGACTTGATCAGCGGTGCGCGCGACGACATCGCACAGCGTGGAGCGGCCCTCCGGTGAGGCGGAGATGTCGAGGTAACAGATCTCGTCGGCGCCTTGCGCGTCGTACGCGGCGGCTTGCTCGACGGGATCGCCGGCATCGCGGAGCTCGAGAAAGTTGATGCCCTTGACGACGCGGCCGTCCTTCACGTCGAGGCAGGGAATGATCCGGCGCGCGAGCATCAGGCCGTGGTCTGGTGTGCGAGGCGTGCGGCCTGGCCAACCGTGAACCGCCCCTCGTACAGCGCGCGCCCGACGACGACGCCGGAGATCTTCGCGTCGCGCAGGCGCACGATGTCGTCGAGCTCGGCGACACCACCGGAGGCGATCACGTCGCACTTCACCGAGTGAGCGAGCTGCGAGGTCGCGGCGACGTTGGGCCCGGTCTTCATGCCGTCGCGCGCGATATCCGTGTAGAGCAGCGCCGCGGCGCCCCAGTCGTCGGCCATCTGCCCGAGCTCGACGGCGGTCTGCGCGCTCGGCAAGGTCCAGCCGTCGACGGTGACGATGCCGTCGCGCGCGTCGACCGCGACGATGATCCGCTTCGGGTAGTAGCGGCACAGCTGCTCGACCTCGGCCGGCTTCTTCACCGCCGCCGTGCCGAGGATGACGAACGCGGCGCCGAGCGCGAACATCTGATCGACGGCCGCGGTGTCGCGGATGCCGCCGCCAACCTGCACCGGAATTGGCGAGCTGCGGATGAGCTGCCCGAGGAGCGCGAGCTGGCGCGGCTCACCGAACGCGCCGTCGAGATCGACGACGTGCAAGCGATCGGCGCCGTCTTGCGTGAGCGCGGGGATCAGCTGGATCGGGTTGTCGTGGAAGATCGTCGCGCTCATGCGACGGCCGGCTTCGAGGCGCACGGCTTTGCCATGCATGAGATCGAGGGCAGGAAAGAACTTCATCGAGCCTCCACGAAGTTGCGCAGGATCTGCAAGCCGATGGTTTGCGACTTCTCGGGGTGAAACTGACAGGCGAACAAGTTGTCCTTGCGAATCGCCGCGGTGATCGGAATGCCGTGATCGGCCTCGAGCGCGACGAGCGAACGATCGGCGGGGACCGCGTGATACGAGTGCACGAAGTAGACGTACGCGTCTTGCGGCACACCTTCGAGCAGCGGCTCTCGATCGTGCGTCACGCGCAGTCGGTTCCATCCCATGTGCGGAACCTTGAGGCGCGGATCCGAGGGCGCGAGCTTCGCCACGCGACCACGCAGGATGCCGAGCCCGGCGCACGGGCCTTGCTCCTCGCTCTCGTCGAACAGGACTTGCAGCCCGAGGCAGATGCCGAGGTACGGGCGACCGCTCGCGATCGCCTCGCGTAGCGCATCGCCGAGGCCGCGCTCGACGAGACCTTTCATGAACACGCCGAACGCGCCCTGGCCCGGCACCACGATCTTGTCCGCGCGCCGGACCGTTTCGGGATCACGCGTGACGACGACATCCGCGCCGACCTTCTCGAGCGCGCGCTCGACCGAGCGCAAGTTACCCGAGCAGACGTCGACGACGGCAATCACGCGTTGAGCGTACCCTTGGTCGACGGCACGGCACCGCCGAGACGGGGATCGATCTTCGTGGCGCTATCGCACGCACGGGCGAATGCCTTGAAGATGCACTCGATCATGTGGTGCGCGTTGCCGCCGTGGTGGACGAGCACATGCAGGTTGCACTGCGCGCGCGTCGAGAACGCGGCGAAGAACTCCTTCGCGAGCTCGCAGTCGAAGTCGCCGATCCACTTGCCCTCGAGGCCGGTCACCTTCCACACGAACGCGGGACGCCCGCTGAAGTCGACGGCGACGGTGACCAGCACCTCGTCCATCGGGAGTGTCGCCGACCCGTATCGCACGATGCCGGCGCGGTCGCCGAGCGCCTGCTCGAAGGCGGTGCCGAGGGCCAGCCCGACGTCCTCGATGGTGTGATGTGCGTCGATCTCGATGTCGCCGGTGGCGCGGACCTCGAGGTCGAACACGCCGTGGCGGGCAAACGCGTCGAGCATGTGCGAGAAGAACGGCACGGGCGTCTCGACGGAACGCGTACCTGTCCCGTCGATCTCGAGGACGACCCGGATCTGGGTCTCCTTGGTGTTTCGGTCGATAGACGCGGTGCGCGCCACGTCTCCTTGTATCAGTAGGCCCTCGATCGTACAAACGACGGCATGGTTCGCCATCTCGGGGTGATTGCTTGTCTTATGTCGCTGGCCTCTTGCGGAAGTGACGCGAAGAAGCCCCCGCCGAAGAAACCGGTCGTCGAAAAGCCGGAACCGCCGGCGCCGAAGGAGACCGACGAGGACCGCGCCGAGAAGCGCGAGAAGGCCGCGAACAAGATCGTGCCGAAGGACAGCACGTGTCTGCCGATGGCCTTCAAGGAGGGCGGCGCGCCGCACCTCGAGCTCGCGGCCGTCGGTGCGGACGCCGTGATCTGCGCGAACGATCACGATGCCGACCGCGCACTCGGCGTGATCGGTTGCTGGAAGGTCGACCTCGCCTCGGGCGAGCTCGCGTTCCGCTCGCGCGAGCCCATCAACAGCCGCGGCTTCGCCGTGAAGCTCGACGGCAAGTGCGCCCGCGAGCTCTGCCTACCCAAGGACTCGAAGGTCCCCGAGGATCGCCGCGCCTTGATCACGGCGAACACGGACGGCTCCAAGCTCGCGATGCTCGTCGGCGAGGACATGCACATCTACGACGGCGAGAAGACGCACGAAGCCGCGTGGGGCATCCGCCAGGACAAGGGCATCACGAGCGACCCCGTCCGCATCCACTGGGTCGGCGCGCACATCTTCGTCGAGGGCAAGGACGGCGTCTGGATCTACAAGGCCGAGGACGGCGCGCCCGTCGGCGCGATCGAGCCGATCGGCGCGAAGGAGCCGAAGCCCATCGCGATGAAGGGCAACTCGTTTGTCGTGCTCGACAAGACGCGCGTCGCGATCGCGGAGCACGGTTACTCGACGGTGACCACGTACGAGGCTGACACCGGCAAGCGCGCGAAGCTCGTCCGCAAGCTCGCGAAGTCGCCGTGCAAGCCGGCCGAGACCGAAGGCTACTGGAAGGACGACGAGGTCCCGGCGAAGTGCAAGGACCACATGGAGAAGAACTTCGCGCACCTCGTCGGCGCCGATGCCGTCGCGGGCTCGAAGAACCTGCTCGTTCTCTTGCGCGGTCCTCGCCTCGGCGAGCTCGCGGTGCTCGATGCGAAGTCGCTCGCCGAGAAGAAGGCGATCAAGCTGCCGTGGTGCGAAGAGGGCGACGAGGAGAGCGAGAAGTCCGAGAAGACCGAGAAGAGCGAGAAGAGCGAGAAGAGTGAGAAAGCCGAGAAGAGCGAGAAGGCCGAGAAGCCGGCGAAGAAGTCTGACAAGAAGGCCTCGAAGTCCGACGAAGACGAGGCAGAGTAGCTAGCGCGACGCAAACGACGACCGCACCGCAGGTGTTCCGCCCAGTTTCGTCCGCACGTGTTCCGCGCGTGTTTTTCAACACGAAGGGACAGAGGGACGGAGGACACAGAGAAGAATTGTTTCCGGGGCAGCCGTGCTCGAGCGGACCCGCGACCGAGATCCTCTCGCACCTGCACCTCGACCGCGTCTGTAACGCGATTGAATAGTCGACCATCGCAAACGGTCGAGGCAGTAGGCCGCATGGTCTCGCTCCTCAGTTGGCTCCAAGCGCAGGTGCGTTTCTAGAAGGTTTCTTCCTCGGTGGCCTCCTGTCCCTTTGTCCCTCTGTGTTGAAAAAACACGTGCGGAACACGCACGGAGCAGTGCGCACAGGCGAGGCGCGCGCGGGCTAGCGGCGCAGCGCCGCGATGCGATCGCGCGAGGCCGCGACGTCTTGCTGCGCCATGCCACCGACGAGATCGAGCGCCGCGGACTGCTCGCGGCCCGTCTCCGGATCGCGCGCGCGAACCTGCAGGATGCCGGACGCATCGAGCTCGAACGTGACCTCGATCGACGTCTCACCACGCGGACGCGGCGGCAGGTTGTTCAGGATCAAGTCGCCGATGACCGTGTTGTTGTCCATGCGGCGTGACTCGCCCTGGCACACGATGATGCGGACGAGATCCTGCGCATCGCGCGAGGTCGTGAAGAGGCGCTTCTGCGCGGCGGGGAGCCGCGAGTTGCGGCGGATCAGCTCCTCGCAGAAGCCGGCGACGGTGCCGATGCCGAGACCGCGCGGCGTGACCTCGAGGACGATCGGGGCGCGCGCGGGTGCGGCGACCGGCATGATCGGTACCGCGCCGGGCATGTACGGAGGTGGGGCGCTCGGGCTGGGCGCGGAGCGCGTGGTGACGCTGCCGAGCGGTGCGAGACCGGCCGGCGGCATCATCTGCGTGGGCATCGTCGCCGCGCCGGCGGGCATCGTCGCGGCGCCCGATAGGGGCAATGCACCCATGGCCGCCCGAGCCCCCATCCCCGGCGGAGCGGCTGCCGGCATCGGCGGTAAGCCCTTCGCCGTCGACGCGGGCGGAATCGAGTCTTCGTCGAAGTCGCGCGAACGCTGCGGCGGCGGCACGATCATGGTGCGCACGTTCGGTGCAGACGGCGGAACGGGGCGGCCCGGCGTGGGCATCGGCGCGACCGGGACCGGCTTCTCCTGCGTGTCGAAGTCGGTGAAGGTGTCGGTGCCGGTGGCGGAGGAGTCGGCGGCGCGGCCGAACTGGTCGTCGTCGGAGAAGCTCGTCGGTGCCTTCGTCGGGATCACGGCGTCGGCGTCCGTGTAGCTGTCGCCTTGCGAGGAGTCCGTGGTCGAGTCGAAGCGCAGGATTTGATCGCGATCGGAGAAGCTGTCGGACGCCTTCCCGGCCGGGATCACGAGGCCCGAATATGTGGCGCTGCCGGGGGTCGTCTGGATCTCGCCGGAGAAGCTCGGTGCGTTCTCGCTCGTGACCGGTGGGGCTGCCGGTGGTCGCGCGACCACCGGCACGCGCATCGTGGGGTTCTTCGGCGGAACCGGCGGTGGTGTGGCGGCGCGCTGCGCGACCATGCCGGGTGCGGTGGTCTTCGCCGCCTTCTCGTGCGCCGCGGCGACCTCGCTCGGCGAGATCTGCTTGGTGATGCGCGCGAGGGGGACCGCCGGTGGCGGCGACGGTGGCTGCTTGCCGTAGACGTCCTTCGCGCCGCCACGCGTGACCGTGTACGAGGTGTCCGGCTTCGGCGTGGCCGTGTAGCCGGCCGTCGGGCGCGTCGTGCGCGGTGCGCCGGTCGCGAGATCCATCGGCATCTGCGTCGGCGCCGAGCGGTCGTCGTCGTCGTCGTGCTGCTTGACCGGCTGCTCGGCGGTCTCTTCCTCGTCTGCGGCCGCGGGATCGAAGGTGGAGACCGCGGCGGCGGACTTGCCGAGCGCCTTCTCCATCGCGGCGGCCTGGAGCGACGCGCCGATCGCGACCGCATCCTCGGGATTGACGTCGGTGCGCGGCGACTTCGCGAAGAACTTGGCGACCTGGTCGCGAACGTACGGGATCTTCGTCGTGCCACCGACGAGGACGATGTCGTTGATCTGATCGATGCCGAGACCCGCGAGTGCGAGCGCTTCCTGGCAGACCGGGAACGTGCGGTCGATGATGTCGGCGACCTGCGAGACAAACTCGTCGCGCGTGAGCTCGATGTTGAGGTTGAGCGGCTTGCCCTTCGCGCCGTAGGCGATCTCGTCGATGCGCACGACCGCGCGCGAGCGGCGTGACAGCTCGATCTTCGTCTGCTCCGCGACGGCGCGCAGGCGCATCATCGAGACCTCGTTCGTGCGGAGGTCCATGCGGTTCTCGGCGAGGAACTTCGCGACCATCCTGTCGACGATGCGCTCGTCGAGATCGTCGCCGCCGAGGAACGTATCGCCCGCGGTGCCGAGCACCTCGTAGACTTGGTCGTGCAGCTTCAGGATCGTGATGTCGAACGTGCCGCCGCCGAAGTCGTAGACGCCGATGATCTGGTTCTGGTTCCGCGTGTGGCCGTAGGCGAGCGCGGCGGCCGTCGGCTCGTTGAGCACGCGCACGACCTGGAGGTTCGCGATCGAGCCCGCGGTCGCGGTCGCCGAGCGCTGCGCATCGTTGAAGCTCGCGGGCACGGTGACGACCGCGCGCTTGACCGACACGCTGAGGCGCTCCGCCGCGATGTTGCGGACGTAGTCGAGGACGATCGCCGAGATCTCGGGTACCGCGAACTCGCCGGCGCGCGTGACGATCAGCGGCGACTGATTTTCGCCTTCCTTGATCAGGAACGGCGAGCGGCCCATCGCGGTCTTGACCTCCGGCGAGCGGAAGCTGCGGCCGATCAGGCGCTTGATCGAGTAGATCGTGTTCTGCGGATCGATGACCTTACGCTGCTTCGCCGCCGCGCCGATGATCACGCCGCCGTTCGGGTGAAACGAGACGACGGACGGATGGATCTTGAAGCCGTTGTCGTCGGCGAGCACGACTGGCTTGCCGGTCGCGTCGACATGCGCGACGACAGTGTTCGACGTCCCGAGATCGATACCTATGATCGGGTCCCGCACTGGCTCCAGCTCTTACCCTAACGTCTCGGATCTAATGTGGCCAGAACCCGGTCGTACCAGCGTTCGAGCCCCGCTCGGAACGGCCACATCCATCCGTACGAGGGTCCCACGAACTGATCGAGGATGTACTGCCTGTAAGCGATGCCTCTGGGGTACTCGGGCCCGTAAACCTCTGCAGCCGCGCGAATGGACTCGGCATACGCCTCCTTCTCGAAGTACGCGCGGAACCACGCGAGCCCGACCGGTAGCGGCAGGAGTACGTAGAGCAAGGCCATGCCGGGCAGCGTGTACTTCCGGAATTGCCGCAGATGAATCGCCTCGTGCCGCATCGTCACGTAGCGGACCTCGGCCGAACGCGCGTCCCAGTCCGAGGTGACGTAGACCCGCGAGCCGATCGTGGTCTGGTAGCCGTCGAGGTAACGCCGCATGCCGCCGAACGTGATCCCGACGAGCGCGTAGTGAATCGCGCGATGAAACGTCGACTGATCCTTCCGGATGATGCGAAAGCCGGGGAACTCCGCGCGCAGCTCCGCGAGCAGCTTCTCGTATCGGGAGCTGATTGACGACTCGGCCACGGATCCGTAGCGTACTCGGTCCGCCGTGATCGATCTCGGGAAGCTCAACACGCCACAACGCGAAGCAGCGGGGCATGGCGGTGGGCCGATCCTGGTGCTCGCGGGCGCGGGCTCGGGCAAGACGCGCGTGATCACGTTCCGGATCGCGCACCTGCTTGGCCTCGGGATCCCTCCGACCGCGATCTGCGCCGTGACGTTCACGAACAAGGCGGCCGAAGAGATGCGCGAGCGCGTCGGCGCGCTGGTCCGCGACAAGAAGATCGCGCGCGAGCTCACGATCGGCACGTTCCACGCGCTCGGTCTGCAGATCCTCCGCACGGAGCGCAAGGCACTCGGCATGCCGCGCGGCTTCACGATCTACGACCAATCGGACTCGATGGGTGCGCTGCGCGAGGCGATGCGCGCGATCCGCGATGGCGACCGCCGCTTCGACATCAAGGCGATCCAGACGCGCGTCTCGCTCGCGAAGAACGCGTTCGTCGCACCCGACGAATACGAGGGCAACCCGGCCGACGAGTACGACGCGATGACCACGCTCGTGTACCCGAAGTACCAGGAGATGCTGCGCGCGTGCGCCGCGTTCGACTTCGACGATCTGATCGTCGAGCCGGCGCGCCTGTTCGCGCGCGACGAGGCGGTCGGCCGCCGCTGGGCAGAGCGCTTCCGGTTCGTGATGGTCGACGAGTTCCAGGACACGAACGCCGCGCAGCTGAAGATGGTGCGGCACCTCGTCACCGATCATCAGAACCTGTGCGTCGTCGGCGACGACGATCAATCGATCTACTCGTGGCGCGGCGCCGACCCGACGAACATCCTCGGGTTCGACAAGCTGTTCCCGGGCGCGAAGGTCGTGAAGCTCGAGCAGAACTACCGCTCGACGAAGACGATCCTCGCCGCGGCGAACGCGGTGATCGCGAACAACAAGCAGCGCCACGGCAAGCAGCTGTGGTCGCAGCTCGGCGAGGGCGAGCTGATCACGCACGCGGTCGCGGAGACCGCCGAGGACGAAGCGAAGTGGGTCGCCGCCGAGATCTGCAAGCTGCAGAAGAATGGCCGTCGCTGGAGCGACATCGCGGTGATGTATCGCTCGAACATCCAGTCGAAGATCCTCGAGGAAGAGCTGCGCACCGCGAGCGTGCCGTACGTGATGTACGGCGGGCAGCAGTTCTTCGAGCGCAAGGAAGTCAAAGACCTGCTCGCGTACCTGCGCGTCGCGATCAACCCGCGCGACGAGCTCGCACTGCGCCGGATCATCAACTATCCGGCGCGTGGCATCGGCGCGACCACCGTCGAGCGCCTCGTGACGGCCGCGCACGCGAAGCACGCGACGCTCTGGGACTCCTTGCGCTCCGCGGTCACGGGGACAGGCACGCTGCCCGGCATGGGCACGATGCTCGAGGACGACGAGCGGCCGGGACAGAACGTCGACATCGGCGATCTCCGCGGCGCCGCGCGCAACGGCATCCTCGAGCTGGTGCACGTGCTCTCCGAGCTCGGCGCCGCGATCAATGATGGCATCGACATCGTCACCGCGACGCGCACGTTGATCGAGGACATCCGGCTCTACGACGACCTCAAGATGGCAGCCAGCAGCATGGCGGCCGCGCAGCGCCGCATCGATAACGTCGAAGGTCTGCTCGCGACGCTGCAGCGGTTCGCCGACAAGGGCAAGGGCAAGGAGCAGCTCGCTGAATATCTGCGGATGCTGTCGCTCGAGTCGCAGAAGGACGAGAAAGATGACGGCACCGAGAAGGTCGTGCTCTGCACGTTGCACGGTGCGAAGGGCCTCGAGTTCCCGGTCTGCTTCATGGTCGGCCTCGAGGAGGAGCTGTTGCCACACGCGCGAACCCTGAATCCACAAGCAACGGACGTCCTCGACGCCGACCACGCGACCGACATCTCCGAAGAACGCCGGCTCTGCTACGTCGGCATCACACGTGCGCAGCGGAAGCTGTACTTGACCCGTGCGTGCACGCGCATCTCGCGTGGCCGTTCGGTGCCGCGCACGCCGTCGCGCTTTCTGCTCGAGATTCCCGACGAGCTGCTCGAGGTCGTCGACATCGCAGAGCAGGCGCGTCAACCGGTGCCCAAAGACGAGGTCCGCAATTTCTTCGCGAACTTCGACTTCGGCGATTGAGCGATCCCGCTCGTGTCGCATGTGTCGCGCCGGTCCCGTGGCGTGAGGTCAGCGACAAGCAGTCGGCTGTAAGCGCAGCTGGGGCGCGAAATCCGTCCCAGATCTGGTACGCCTTGCCCCATGAAACGATCCGCATTTGTTTGGGGCGTCCTGTTCGCTGCTGCATGCAGTGGGGGGAGCAAGCAACAGAACACCGGTGGGGTGCTTGGCTCCTCGCACGACACCTCGGGTGCGAACACGACGAGCGGAACGTCCGCGTCGGTGAAGACCGATCCGAACCTTGGCTTCCGCCAGAGCTTCTCGAATCCCGGTGGCATGTGGATGCCGCAGCAGATGACGCTCGCGGGTCACGTCGAGACGTTCCAGAAGATGGGCGTCAAGATGGACGCGAAGGTCCTCGCGGATCCGCTCGCGCAGCCGCTCAACGCGATCGTCTCGACCGGTGGTTGCACCGCCAGCTTCGTGTCGGCCGACGGTTTGCTCGTCACGAACCATCACTGCATTCAGGGCGCGCTCAAGCACAACGCGACGCCCGAGACGAACTACGTCGAGACCGGGTTCCTCGCGAAGTCGCGCGCCGAAGAGATGTCTTCGGGCCCGTCGGCGAAGATCTGGGTCGCGCAGGCGTTCAAGGACGTGACGAAGGAGATGCGCGACGGCCTCGAGGCGATCAAGGAGCCGAACAAGCGCCGGGATGAGCTCGAGAAGCGCACCAAGGCGCTCGTCGCCGCGTGCGAGAAGGGTCGTCCGGGCATCAAGTGCAAGGTGTCGAGCTTCTTCCGCGGCGGTCAGTACGTGCAGACCGAGAATCTGGAGATCAAGGACCTCCGCCTCGTCTACGTGCCGGCTCGCTCCGTCGGTAACTACGGCGGCGAGATCGATAACTGGGCGTGGCCGCGCCACACCGGCGACTTCTCGTTCTTCCGCGCGTACGTCGGCAAGGACGGCCTGCCTGCCGAGTACTCGAAGGACAACGTTCCGTTCAAGCCGAAGGCGTGGCTCAAGGTGTCGGCGAAGGGGCTGAAGCCGAGCGACTTCGTGATGGTCACCGGCTACCCGGGCGGCACGAACCGCACCACGAGCGGCCTCGAGACCCAGCACGATGTCGAGTGGGGGTACCCGAACACGATCGCGTATTTCAAGGACCGCTACGCGCTCGCGGAGCAGTACATCACGCCGAAGGATCCGAACGACAAGGCGCAGGTGGCGACGTCGATCGCCGCGACCGTGATGAAGCAAGGCATGCAGAACGGCCTCGAGAAGTTCGAGGGCATCCTCAAGGGCCTGACGTCGACGGATTCGCTGCAGAAGAAGATCGAGCTCGACAAGCAGGTGAAGGCCTGGGCGGCGAAGCCGGGTAACGAGAAGCACAAGGCCGCGATCGACAAGCTCGAGCAGCTCATCGTCGAGGAGCAGCGCACCGCACAGCAGGACTTCGATCGCCGGATCGCGTTCGGCGGCTCCAAGCTGCTCGGCACGGCGCTCTCCCTCACGCGCTGGGCCGAAGAGCGCCCGAAGACGGACATGGAGAGGAAGCTCGGCTATCAGAACCGTGACATGACGTACGCGGAGGCCGGCGCGAAGGGCTTCCTCAAGCAGTACGACCGCACGCTCGATCGCGCGGGCTTCAAGCTCGCGCTCACGCGCGCGGCGAGCCGTCCCGAAGCGGACCGCCCGTGGCTCGTCACGCTGCTCGGCGTGAAGAAGGGAGCGAAGGTCGACGAGGCGCTGATCGACAAGACCCTCGAGTCCTGGTACGGCGCGACCAAGCTCGAGGACATGCAGCTCCGGCTCGACCTCCTCGCGAAGGGCACCACGGCGCAGCTCAAGGCATCGAAGGATCCGTTCATCCAGGCCGCGCAGCGGATCTGGGCGACATACAAGGCCGTGGAGAAGAAGAACGAAGCGCGCTCCGGTGAGCTCGTGCTCGTGACGCCGTACTACGCGGATGCGATGCGCGAAGTGCTCGGGGGTCTGCTCGCCCCCGATGCGAACAGCTCGCTGCGCATCACCTACGGCACGGTGAAGTCGTTCAAGCCGACGTCGAAGGACGCAGCCGATGTCCCGTTCACGACGGCCTCGCAGATCCTCGCGAAGGACACCGGCAAGGAGCCGTTCGACGCGCCGAAGAAGCAGCTCGAGCTCATCAAGGCGAAGAAGTATGGCCCGTACGCCGACGCATCGCTCGGCGGCGAGCTTCCGGTCGACTTCCTCACCGACCTCGACATCACCGGCGGCAACTCGGGCTCTCCGACGCTCAACGACAAGGGCGAGCTCGTCGGTCTCGCGTTCGACGGCAACACCGAGGGTCTCGCCTCCGACGTGTTGTTCAACGGCGCGGTCACGCGCACGATCCACGTCGACGCGCGCTACATGCTCTGGCAGATGGACGCGGTCGATAACGCGGACCACTTGATCAAGGAAATGGGCCTGACTCCAGCGCTCTAGAAAAAGCTCGTTGACGATCGGCGTCGCGCATGACAAATCATGCGCGACGTTTTTGTTTGGTGAGTGAGTAGCGCACTTCGCGTGGCTCGGCTCCCAGCAGGCAGGCAGAGGGTCGTCATGCAGGTGAACATCGGGTACGCGTACGGACAGCTCGTCCGTGCACGAGAGAAGGGCGACGCGAAGGGCGTCGCCAAGTGGCAGGCAGTCGTCGACGGAATGCGGTCCGGATCGATCAAGGTCGGTTCGCGTACGCCGACCAAGGCACCCGCGTGGGTGACGCTCGACGTCGTCACGGGCGGCTTCGCGACCGGCACGTACGCGGCATCAGGATCGCTGCGCGATCACGAGCGCGTCCTCGCGCCGACGCGCGGCGCGGCGAACCTCGCGTTCCTCGAGTCGAGCGACGCCGATGCGATGCTCGCATCGGGCCACTACCGCATCGATGTTCCCGAGGAGGGCGCGCTGCTCGTCGTGGCGTGGCTGCGCCAGCGCCGCGAGACGGCACGGGCAGCGGAGATCGTCGAGACGATCTCGCCGTGGATCGAGACGCTGCGCTTCTTCCCGGCGCCGTCGACGCGCGCCGTCGAGATGCGCGAGACCGTGCGCGTGCAGGACCTCGGCAAGACGCTCGACGGGCTCGCCGAGGAGCGCGACCAGCCGCGCGTCAGCGCGATGCGCGACGCCGAGCTCGTGTGGAAGCCGCTGCGCGATCGCGCGATGGCGCTGTGGATCGAGACCGTCGACGGTGACGTCCCGCGCGTGGTCGACGGTGGGATCTCCGGCGGCTCCGTCGCGCGCGTGTTCCCGAGCGGCTGGCGCGCGTGGGTGCATGCACTCGTCGCGGACTGTCGTGCCGCGAAGGCCGAGAAGACGAAGCGTGCGTACGAGACGATCGCGCTCGTCGAGCATCTCGCCCGTGTCGCGACGCATCCGAACGCGCTCGACGAGCGAGCGCTCGGTAGCCTGCGCGCGCAGATCGCGCGCTTCGTGACGGCGCATGGCGTGCCGGGCACGCAGGCGTTCATCACGCGCCGGGTGGCCGAGGCCGCTGCGGTCGCGTCGCCGCTGCATGTGGATCTGCGCCGCGTGCTCGTCGAGCGCTTGCAGCACGAGCCGCGTGAGGGCGGCATCGACATCGAGCGCGCGGCCGCACCGGTCGCGCACGACGAGGCCTCGCGTCACGCGGTGCCCCAGGGCAGCGCCTTGCCCTGGTACATGATCGCGAAGCTGCGCCGCAGCTGGGACGCGCCGCTCGAGACGCTCGTCGAGCACGACGTCATTCCGTCGGCCGAAGAGCTCGCGCGCGTGCTGCCGCAGCTCACGGCGCACGTGCGTGCGCAGGCAATTCCGGACGCATCCGGCCGCCGCTTGTATGCGGCGATGTACATGGCGTTCCGCCGCCGGCGCGGCCTCTTGCTGCTGGACTACCAGCACCAGATTCGTTTCCACGAGCTGCCCTGGGTCGCGGCGATGGAGAATGCACGCTCCACCGACGCGGCCCAGGCAGCGCGTGCTCGCAAGGTCGTCGCACGTGCGAGTGCCACGGCGCTGCGCGCGTTCCCGTACACGATCACGCCGAACAAGCTGGTGACGGAGCTCGCGTCGCTCGCGGCCGCCGCGAAGCTGGAGATGCCGCTCGTCGAGGAGCTCGCGGCCGACATCTTCATGGGCTCGTTCACGACGAAGTTCCTCGATGCGGCAAAGATCTCGTCGCGTCTCCTCGAGGGCACGCTCTACCAGCGTTACTTCAGCATCGACGCGCGTGGTCTCTTGAAGATGAAGGCGACCGGCAAGACGGCCGACCAGCTGGCAGCGCTCTGTCAGCAGCGCGCCGGCATCAGCGGTAGCGGCTACGGCGTCGCGCGCAATGGCAAGGTGATCGAGCAGAGCCAGATCCTGACGACGCACAACCTCGGTGTGCTGTTCGACCGGCTCGCACTGCGCGACTCGTTCGCGCCGAACCTGCGCGCAGCAGCCGAGGAGTGCTTCCGCTGGATCGTGCGTCAGCTGCGCATGCCGGGCTCGCACTACGAGACGCTCGTGCGCCTCAAGAACGCCGCGTACGCGTGGCGACAGATGGTGTTCTATCTGTCGTTCGTGCGCGACGTGGCGGACTTCATCGCGTGGGCGCGCGCGCGCCTCGCTCGCAGCGACGTCGCGTTTCGCACGCGGTTCGAGCCCGCGATGTGTGGCCTCGAGCTCGCCGCGGCGGGTACGTGGTCGACGTCACCCGCGTTCGCGGCGGGCGGTGGCCGCGTGTTCACCGGCTGGTCGACGGAGCGACA
This sequence comes from Myxococcota bacterium, assembly GCA_030857175.1. Taxonomy (GTDB): domain Bacteria; phylum Myxococcota_A; class Polyangia; order Haliangiales; family Haliangiaceae; genus JABFXX01. Next base: position 78,521 of record JALZOJ010000028.1, read on the forward strand.
CTGGCTCGCACCGCCGTGATGCGTTCGCGGGCGAGTCCGACAAAGCGCGCGTCCGCGTCGCCCGCGAGCCACTGCCTGCCGAGCCGCGCCGCGACGACCGCCGTGGTGCCGGAGCCGACGAATGGATCGACGACGAGCTGGCCGGGCGCGCTCGAGGCGAGGATCAGCTTCTCGATCAACGCCTCGGGCTTCTGCGTGGCGTGCGGCGTCTTCTCCGTCATGCCGTTGCAGATCACCGGGACCTCGATCACGTCGCGCGGCTTGGCACCGAGCGGGTTCGGCACCCAGCGATCGCGGCGCACGCCGCCGCCGTACTGTGAAGATGTCGCCTGCACGCGAGCCGGATACTTCGTGGTGTGGCCGTTGTACGGGATGCGCACGGCGTCGACGTCGAGCTTGGTCTGCTCGCGGCGCAGATGAATGATGGACTCGTGCGAGCGGCCCCAGTCGCGGCCGAGGTTCGCCTTGTTCTTGTAGTACCAGATGAGCCAGCGGCAGCCGGCGAACCGCTTCGCGCTGCGCGCCTTGACGTCGGCGAGGATCTCCGAGAACCCGCAGACGTAGGCGGAGCCGTGCGGCGCGAGGACGCGCGCGACCTCGGCGAGCCACTGATCGCACCAGTCGACGTACGCCTCCATCGACTCGAACTCGTCCCAGGCTTCCTTCGCGATCGCGTACGGCGGATCCGTGACGACGAGATCGACGGAGCCGTCTTTCAAGCGGCCGAGCAGCTCCAGGACGTCTGCATGCCAGAGCTCGCCGCCGTTTTTCGCGTGCGCGCGCGTCGGTGGCGCGCCGCGGAGATCCCGCGGGACGGAGAGCTCGCGCAAGACGCGGACCGGACGCTTGGGCACGGCCGGAGACTACACGCAGTCACTGACGATAGAAGTGCTTGACCCGCGACCACAGCTCGAGCGGATCGAAGCCGAGGAGCGCGAACGGGCTCGCCCCCGAGTTTTGCAGCGCGTCCTTCGCGCGTCCCGCGATCGCGCGGCCGCGATCACGCGCACCCTGCGGCAACATGCTCGCGAGCGCGGACGCGGCGCGGCCGGCCATCGCCGCGACGGCGGCGCCGCCGAGGAGGCCGAGCAGCCAGGCCGGTGCCGGATCGATCATGACGTGTTTGGCATTGAGCTCGCGCGCGAGCTGGTCGCTCGGACCCGTGAGGATGCGCATCACCGTGGCGCGCTCGAGGAAGACCGCGATGCTCGGCTTCGCGAACCGCTCCTCGATCGCCTGGAGCACGCGCTTCTGCTGTTTCTGCCAGTCGCGCGCGAACGACGTTTCGGGCACGAGGTCCACGATCGCGCGGTGCGTGCCGGCGCGCACGATGTCGCCGCCGTCCTTCACCGCGATGACCGAGGCGTGAATGCGCGTGCGATCGTCGTCGATGATGTATGCGACGAGCGCGCTGCGATCGGGCACGAGGAGATCGAACGTGCGCTGCAGCGGCTCGTATGACGGCGCGGGCAGGATGTCGAGGATCGCGGGCTCGGTCCAGATGCCGTGCCCGGCGTGCTTCTTGAACGCGCGCAGTGCGACGAGTCCTTGCTCCGCGTAGTCCTGATCGAATCGAAGTGCGCTCTCGATCTCGGCGGACAGCTGCGCGACGATGTCGCGCTCGACCGCGACGACAGCCTCGACACCGAGCGTCCGCGCGAACGCGGCCAGCGACTTCGTGCCCGGGAACGCGGGCAGCGGATCGAGCGAGCCCTTGCCGGTGACGATGACCTTCACGAGCTTGCCGCCATCGAGGATCGCGAGCGCCCATGCAGGCTGTGCGAGCACGCGCGGCGGCACGAGCAAGCGCCACCAGTTCGTCCACTGGCGTGCGTCGAGATGCGCGAGATCGAGCTCGGACGACAGCACGTAGCGAACCCTAGCACCTTAGTTGCGCCAGGCGCTGGATGGGGTGAGCATCCAAAAATGAGGAAGACCACCGCATTGCTCGCGATCGCGCTCTCGTCCACACCCGTGTTCGCCGGCGGGCAAGCGGACTCTCTCGGCGTCGGCGCCGAGTACATGATGAACGGCCTCTCCGGCGGCGCGTCCGTGAACTACGACCTCGGAAAGATCCACTTCGGCGGATTCCTCGGCTTCTTCGATAACGGCGACGACATGGGCGATGACACGACCGACTACACGCTCGGCGGTCGCGTCTACTACCACTTGCACTCGACGGCGATGTCGGACTTCGGCATCGGCGGCGCGCTCGGCTTCTACAGCGACGAGGCCCGCGGCGGTGGCGGCGACACCGACCGCAACACGTACCTCTACATCGAGCCCGGGGTTCAGATCCGCGTGTTCGTCGCGGCGAACGTCGCGCTGTCGTTCGGCGTCGGCGTCGTGCTCGCGGCGCAGGATGACGATGGCATCGCGATCGGCGGCGGCGTCGTCGGGCGCGGCAACGATCAGGGCGTCGGCAGCAGCGTCACCGGCTCGGCCGGCATTCACTACTACTTCTTCTAGGTTCTTCTAGGACTCTTCTTCGCTGCCGCCAGATGCCGCGGCGATCGCGAGGTCCTGCGCCTTGATCTTCGTCGGATCGAACTTCTTCGCTCCGTCGATCATCTTGTCGATCGTCTTGTCGAAGTCGGGCTTCGGCGCGTCCTTGTCGGTCTTCACCCAGCGCAGCGGGTTGATCCGGCCGACGACGATCGCCTTCAAGTAGCCGCTCGTGAAGCCCGCCTTCTTGAGGCGATCGACCGCCTCGGCGACGTGCTTGTCGAGCTCGAGCAAGAGGTCCGCCTGGTGCTCGCGCATCTTCAGGCTCTTCGTGAGCTCGTCGGCCGAGAACGTGACGGTCTGGCGCACGACGGAGCTATACGCGCCCCCGGAGAACCGGCCGTTGCGCTCGTAGCAAACTCCGAGTGGCAGATACATCGGCAGCTCGAACTCGAACGCCATGTCGTCCTCGCTCGTTCCGTCCTTCGACTTGTCCGCGGCGATCGCGCGCGCCATGCGAATGACCTCGAGCGACTTGTCCTTGATCGCGTGCGCCTTCTCGGTGTTGAGCGCGAGGATGCGAAACGCGATCTCGGGCTCGGGCATCACGAGCGCGACCGCGGTCTTCGCGCCGAGCGACGTCATCGCGGAGAGCCGGTGCATGCCGTTCGGCGAGATGAACTTGTCGCCGGCGGGCACCGCGATCACCGGATCGAGGAAGCGCCCGACCTTCGGGATCACGGCGGCGAGCTTCTCGGCGTGCGTCTTCGAGAGCTCGCGCTGGTACGGCGTCGGTACGACCTTGTCGAGCGGCAGCGCAGCGAGCGCGACCCAGTGACCGCCATATGGCTCGCGATAACACGCGAGCACGTGACCGCCGGCGTCGTCGATCTGCTTGCGCAGCTTGCTGATCGCGGGCGTCGGCGAACCGGTCGCGCACTCCTCGGCGGTCAGGCCGATCGAGCCTGCCTCGGGCTTGACCTTGCGCGGCTTCTTCGGCGCCGCGGCCTTCTTGCTCGCGGTGGTCTTCTTCTCGGAGGTGGTCTTGGTGCCCTTCGCTGGCATGCGGCGCACTGTAGTACCCTCGCCTCGTGAAATGGGAACGCGGCACTCAAAACGATGACGTCGTCGACGTTCGCGGACGCAGGGCACCCGTCGGAAAGATCGCGGCAGGTGGCGTGGGTGTCACGATCCTCGTCGTGGTCGTCGCCCAGCTGCTCGGCGTCGATATCAGCGGCTTGGTCGGCGGTGGTGGTGGGGGCAGCACGCCCGCGTCGCAGCAGTCGAACAATCCGGAGCCGCCGCAGGGCGGTAACGATCCGGATGCCGAGCTCGTCGACTACATCCGCTTCGTGATGAAGGACATCCAGGACTCGTTCGAGGTCGAGTTCAAGGCCTCTGGCAAGGAGTACCGGCGCGCGAAGCTCCTCGTGTTTCGCGACGTGATCGACACGGCGTGTGGCCGTTCGTCGTCGGCGATCGGGCCGTTCTATTGCCCGGGCGATCATCAGGCGTACATCGACCTGTCGTTCTTTCGCGATCTCAAGGCGCGGTTCGGCGCGCCGGGCGACTTCGCGCAGGCGTATGTCCTCGCGCACGAGATCGGCCATCACATCCAGAACCTCAACGGCATCGAGAAGCAGGTGGGACGGTTTCGCAGCGAGAGGGCGCGCAACGCGGCGTCGGTGAAGCAAGAGCTGCAAGCGGACTGCTACGCCGGCGTGTGGGGCCATCACGCGCAGGGCAAGAAGCTGCTCGAGATCGGCGACATCGAAGAGGCGCTGCAGGCCGCCGCAGCGATCGGCGATGATCGCCTGCAGAAGCAAGCCGGCGTCGATGTCGATCCAGAGACGTTCACGCACGGAACTTCTGCACAGCGAATGAAGTGGTTCCGGCGCGGCTTCGACACCGGGAAGCTCGAAGCGTGCGATACGTTCTCCGCAGGCGATCTATGACGCAGCTGACGTCTTTTCCGAAGAGCGAGATCAAGATCCTCTTGCTCGAGAACATTCACCCGGTGGCCAAGGACGCGTTCGCGGCGGAAGGGTTTCAGGTCGAGACGGTGAAGGGCGCGCTCAGCGAAGCCGAGCTCGTCGAGCGCATTCGCGATGTTCACATCCTCGGCATTCGCAGCAAGACGCGCGTCACGCCGCCGGTGCTCGACGAAGCGCGCCGTCTCCTCGCGATCGGCGCGTTCTGCATCGGCACGAATCAGATCAACCTGAAGCACGCGAACATCCGCGGCGTGCCGGCGTTCAACGCGCCGTTCTCGAACACGCGCTCGGTCGCCGAGCTGATCCTCGCCGAGGTCGTGATGCTCGCGCGTCACCTCGGCGATCGCACGCGCGAGGTCCACGAGGGCCGCTGGCGCAAGGTCGCCGTTGGAAGCCACGAGGTGCGCGGCCGCACGATCGGGATCGTCGGCTACGGGCACATCGGTTCGCAGGTCGGCGTGCTCGCCGAGGCGTTCGGCATGCGCGTCGTGTTCTACGACATCATGGCGAAGCTGCCGATGGGCAACAACCGCGCGATGGGCAAGCTCGAGGACGTGCTCGAGCAAGCAGACTTCGTGACGCTGCACGTGCCCGAGACGCCGCAGACCAAGAACATGATCGGCGCCGCCGAGCTCGCGCGCATGCGACCGGGTGCGTGTCTGCTCAATGCGAGCCGCGGCACCGTCGTCGTGATCGACGAGCTCGCGAAGGCGATCGCGAGCGGGCGCGTCGGCGGCGCGGCGGTCGACGTCTATCCGGACGAGCCCGAGACAAACTCCGACGACTTCGTCTCACCGCTGCGGGGCCTGCCGAACGTGATCCTGACGCCGCACATCGGCGGCTCGACGGAAGAAGCGCAGGAAGCGATCGGCCGCGAGGTCTCCGCGTCCCTGCTCAAGCTCGTCAACGCGGGTGCGACGACGGGCGCGGTGAACTTCCCGCAGATCGAGTGTCCGGTCACGAGCGGCGCGCACCGCATCCTCAACGTGCACAAGAACGTGCCGGGCGTGCTCCGCGACATCAACAAGATCGTCTCCGACAACAACGCGAACATTCGTTCGCAGGTGCTGTCGACGGATCCCGACATCGGTTATTTGATGATGGATCTCGATCAAGACGTCTCTGCCGACGTGAAGAAGCAGATCGCCGCGCTCCCGACGAGCATCAAGACGCGCATCCTCTTCTAGAGGGTGCTAGACGAAGAGCATGCGCGACGTCGTGATCGTTGGAGGCGGCCCAGCCGGCCTCGCAGCGGCGCTGGTGTTCGGGCGGAGCCGCAAGCGCGTGACGCTGTTCGATGCGGGCGAGGCGCGCAACGCGGCGTCGGAGCACGTGCACGGGTTTCTCTCGCGTGATGGTGTGAAGCCGTCGGAGCTGCGCGCGATCGCACGCGCCGAGCTCGCGAGATATTCGGGCGTCGAGGTGCGCGATGCGCGCGTGCTCTCGATCGAGAAGCGCGAGCCGTTCGTCGTGCACACAGATCGCGAGAAGGTCGAAGCGCGTCGCGTGCTGTTGTGTGTCGGCCTCCTCGACGAGCTGCCGCAGCTCGCGGGGATGACCGCGTGTTGGGGCAAGAGCGTGTTGCACTGCCCGTACTGCCACGGGTGGGAGTGCCGCGAGAAGCACCTTGGATTTCTTCCGCGCACGGAGACCGAGCTCGATTTCGCGCTCCTGTTGCGCGGCTGGACCGATCGCCTGACCGTGTTTTCGAACGGCGTGAAGCTCGATGCCGAGATGAAAGCCGACTTCGAGACCGCAAAGATCCGCGTCGATGAGCGGCGCGTGGTTGGCCTCCGCTCCGAGGGCTGCGACCTCCGTGCGGTGCAAGTGGAAGGCGGCGAGGTCGCCATCGACAACCTGTTCGTCCATCCGGTGCAGCGGCAGACGCCGGTCGTCGCGGCGCTCGGCCTGCGCATGCTCGACGAGAACTCGGTCTGGGTCGACGAGCACGGCGAGACGTCGGCGCCCGGTATCTACGCGGCAGGTGACCTCACCACGCCGATCCATGGTGCGCTGCTGGCGGCGGCGGCGGGCGCGGCGGCGGCCTACAAGCTCAACACGGCGCTGACGAAGTCATCGATGCGCGAGAAACGCTGACGAAAAGGCGAGCTACAATGCAGGCTCGTGCACATCTCCGTCTTCGACATCTTCAAGATCGGCATCGGGCCGTCGAGCTCGCATACGGTCGGGCCGATGCGTGCGGCGAAGCGGTTCGCCGAGCGGCTCGAAGCGGACGGTCTGCTCGAGCAGGTAGCGGGTGTGAAGGCGGAGCTGTTCGGCAGCCTCGGCTTCACCGGTAAAGGCCACGGTAGCGATCGCGCGGTCGTGCTCGGGCTCGAGGGCGAAGAGCCGGCGACGGTCGACGTCGATAGCGTCGAGCGGCGGATCGCGAAGATCGCCGAGACCAAGCGCATCAAGCTCCTCGGCCAGCACGAGGTCGCCCTCGATCCGCAGGAAGCGCTGCTATTTCATCGGCGCGAGAAGCTGCCTCTGCACTCCAACGGCATGCGGTTCACCGCGCGCGATGCGGCCGGCGCCGTCCTCTCCGAGCGCATCTATTACTCGGTCGGTGGCGGCTTCGTCGTCGATCAGCAAGGCGCGCCCGCGGATGGCAGCACGCCGGCCGAGCAGGTCGACGTCCCATATCCGTTCAACTCGGCCGCCGAGCTGCTCGTGCTCGCCTCCGAGCACGGCATGGCGATCTCGTCGCTGATGCTCGAGAACGAGAAGACGCTGGCGCCCGAAGAGGACGTCAAGCGCCGCGTGCACGAGATCTGGCTCGCGATGGACGCGTGCGTGAAGCGCGGCTGCGAGCGCGAAGGCATCCTGCCGGGCGGGCTCAAGGTGAAGCGGCGTGCGGCGGCGCTGCAACGCCGTCTCAAGGGCCTCGGCGACGACGATCCGCTCATCATCATGGACTGGGTCAACCTGTACGCGCTCGCGGTCAACGAAGAGAACGCGGCCGGCGGTCGCGTGGTGACGGCGCCGACGAACGGCGCAGCCGGCATCATCCCGGCCGTGATCATGTATTACCGGCGGTTTCTGCGAAACGCCGACGACGAAGGCACGCTGCGCTTCCTCCTCACGGCGGCCGCGATCGGTGCGCTCTACAAGAAGAACGCGTCGATCAGCGGTGCGGAGGTCGGCTGTCAGGGCGAGGTTGGCGTCGCGTGCTCGATGGCTGCAGGCGCGCTCGCCGAGGTGATGGGCGGCACGCCCGCGCAGGTCGAGAACGCCGCGGAGATCGGGATGGAGCACAACCTCGGCCTCACGTGTGACCCGATCGGCGGGCTCGTGCAGGTGCCGTGCATCGAGCGCAATGCGATGGGTGCGGTGAAGGCGATCAACGCGGCACGGCTCGCGCTGCAGGGCGATGGCACGCACAAGGTCTCGCTCGACAAGGTCATCAAGACGATGTGGCGCACGGGCGCGGACATGAGCAGCAAGTACAAAGAAACCGCGCGCGGTGGCCTCGCGGTGAACATCATCGAGTGCTGATCTCCGCGCGTGCGATCTGAGATACGCTGAGCGAAGTGGAGCTCTCCGGCCTCGAGCCGCGGCGTAGCGACCTGGCGCGAGGCATCATCATCGCGCGCAGTGCCGAGCCGCTCGACGCGCAGACGCAGCGCGCGATCTGGGACGCGCTCACGGCCGCGGGCGTCACCGAAAAAGAGACCGAGGACGCTGGCGACGAGGACGACGACGATCCGGATCCCGCGCGCCAGTGGATCGCGGGGCCGTGGCTCCCACCGAGCCTCACCGAGATCGATGGCCAGAAGCTCGCGCTCGAGGCGGTCGCCGCTCGCTACGGCCTCGAGGCGATTCACCTCATCAAGGTCGAGACCGGCATCGATGGCGTCGCGTGGATGGAGATGACCACCGCCACGCGCGAAGACGACGAAGAAGCGGAGCCCGAGCCCGGCGTCGAGCAAGAGCTCGTCGACGCGATCTTCGACGAGCCGGCCGAGGTGCTCTACGCGGCCCCGGACGCGCCGGCCACCACGTCCGAGGCCACGACCGAAGGCCCCGACGACGACGAAGACGAGGACGATAGTGACGACGAGCTCGTCACCGAGATCGAGATCGACAGCCACTGGCGCAACGGCCCGCCACCTCTCGAGCACTCGGTCTCGTTCCCGATCGAGCGGTACCCCGAGATCCTCGAGGACTACGACTGGGAGCGGTTCGGCGTCGCGCTCAAGCTCGCGGGCTCGCCACTCCCCGGCGAGGAGTCCATCATCAACGCGTTCTTCGCGCTCTGGCTCTCGGTCTACCAGGACGAGCGCGTCGACGAGCTCGAGCCCTTTCAGCGTGCCGACGTGATCCACGATCGCAAGCACCGCTCCGCCCTCATGTGGGTCGAGCGCTTCACCGTCCCCGCCACCGCCACCGATCAGGTCCACTTCCTCCTCTGGATCATCGCCCGCATTCACGATGTCCTCCCGATCGCCTGGGCGCGCTTCGAGAACGTCGACGACGCGGTCAAAGCGCGCGCGGACACGACCGATGGCAACGACCCCTTCGTCCTCGCCGGCAACCCATTCGCCGAGCGCTACCGCCGCCACGGTGAAGAACCCGCACTCGCGTGGGCCGTCTCGCAGAGCGCCTGGTCGCGCCGCGAGCTCGCCGGCATGCTGATCGAGGTCGCGCTCGAACACGATCCCGACGAGAAGCCCACCGCCATCATCGCGGAGCGCTTGTTGCGCCGAGCCCTCGTCTTCGACGCCCTCTGCGACGCGACCGGTTACCTCGCCATCGTCCTCGTCCGCCAGCGCCGGCTCGCCGAGGCCATCACGATCGCGAGCGACGCCTCCCCCACCAACCGCGACGTCCGCCTCCTCGTCATCGGCGAGATCGCCGAGCACGCACCCGACTCGCTCGACGACGCACTCTCCCTCCTCGATCCCGACACCGCCCGCGCAACCGATCCCGAGGAGCTCTCCGACCTCGCCGGATCGGTCGCGCGCCACGCCCCCAAATCGCTCGCCGCCATCCTCACCAAGGTCCCCGACAACTCCCTCCTCGTCCCCTACCTCTACAACTCGTCGTTCGCGGTCGAGCGCCCGCAAGCCCTCGCGATCCTCCGCCGCGTCATCTCGCTACCCGAGCCACCCAAGGGCGCCGGCGAAGCGCGTACCGCGCTCGTGATGGCGTGGAACAACGCGTGTATCCACGCCCACGCGCTCGGCGACTTCCCGCTCGCGGTCGAGCTCGCCGATGGTGGCCAACCCTTCGCACCGGAGAATCCGTATATCTATCACTCGGCCGCATGCGCCTACGCAGCGGTCGGGCAGGTCGACCGCGCGATCGAGCAAGTGGGCAAGGCGATCGAGCACGACTACGAGCACACCGAGAAGATGGAGACAGATTCGGACCTCGCGTCGCTGCACAAGGATGCGCGGTTCTCGGCGCTGTTCACCGAGTGGCGGAATCGCCGTGCGGATCTGAACTAGGCGCGCTGGGCCCGCGCTACGATGCGGCGTGGCGTACCGGATCCTTTCGTGGTTCCTGCGGATCGTCACACGCGTGTTCTTCCGGCAGGTCGAAGTCGTGGGACTGGAGAATATTCCGTCCGGACCGGTGCTGTTCGCGGGGAATCATCCGAACTCGCTGATCGATCCGATACTCATCATCACGACGTGCGGGCGGAAGGTTCACTTCGCCGCGAAGGACACGCTGTTCAAGGGACGCATCATGCGCGCGCTCTTGAAGGGGCTCGGTGCGGTGCCTCTCGCGCGCAAGGTCGAGCACGATGGCAAGGCGAGCGCGTCGCCGCCCGCCGCGTCGCGCGATAGCGCGGACATGGGACGCGTGAACGACGCGGCGTTCGAGCACATGTTTCAGGTCCTCGAGACGGGCGGCGCGATCGGCATCTTTCCGGAGGGCCTCTCGCACGACGAGTCGCATCTCGCGAAGCTCAAGACCGGCGCAGCGCGGCTCGCGCTCGGTGGCGCGGCGAAGACCAAGGGTCCGATCGCGATCGTGCCGTGTGGGCTCACGTTCATCCATCCGAAACGGTTCCGTAGCCGCGTGCTCGTGCAGTACGGGCCACCGCTCACGATCGGCGAGCGCACCGAGCCCGACGCGGTGAAGCAGGTGACCAGCGAGATCGCGGACGCGATGCGGCGCCTGACGATCAACGCGCCCGACTGGGAGACCGTGCGCGCGCTCGATACCGTGCGCCGCCTGTACCAGCCGCAGGAGATCTCGATCGAGGATCGCATCGAGCTCTCGCGCCGCTTCAACACGTACTACGGCGCGGTCGCCGCGAATCCGAAGGTCGTCGAGCTGATGGCGCGCGTACGCTCGTATCAGGAGAAGCTCGACGAGCTGGGCATCACGGATCGCGAGCTCGCGCTCGATCTGTCGAAGCTCCAGGTGAGCGCGCGCATGATGCGGCACCTCGTGCTCGTCGCGTGGTGGCTACCGCTGTGCGTGCCGGGCGCGCCGCTCCACATTCCGACCGTCGCGTTCGCGCGGATCGTAGGGCCGCGCCTGACGCCGCGCAAGGACGTCATCGCGACGACGAAGATGCTCGTCGGCATGTTGCTCGTGGTGCTCTCGTACGCGGCGGCGGTTGTCGTGCTCGGCTGGAAGCTCGGCTTCTGGTGGGGACTCGGCGCTGCGATCGTGTTGCCGATGTCGGGGTGGGCGACGCTGCGCGTGCTCGATCGCCTGCGCCTCGTGCGGCGCGCGTTCGGCGTGCTCGCGAGGCGCCTGCGGTTTCGCAGCGAGGTGCTCGCGCTCCGCCTCGAGCGCGAGCAGCTCAGCGCCGATGTGATTCGCATCGTCGGCGACGTCAAGCCGCGCGAGCTCGAGGCGTTGTTCCCGCCGGATCATCCCGATCGGCTCCACGAATCCTCGGAGGCACGCAAGGCCGCCGAGCTCGACGCCGAATTCGACAAAGACGCGGCCGAAGCCCGAGAGCCATGAAACCGCTCGTCGTGCTGCTCCACGGCCTCGCGCGCGGACACGGCTCGATGGCGAAGCTCGGCAAGTTCCTGCGTGCAGCGGGCTTCGACACCGCGGCGCGCACGTATCCGTCGCGGCAGCACTCGATCAGCTACCTCGCAACCGAGGTCGCCGACTGGATCGTCGAGCAAGCGGGCGAGCGGCCGGTCTGCGCGGTGACGCACTCGATGGGTGGTGTCATCGTGCGTCACCTGCACGACGCACGGATCCGCTGGGACAAGATCGTGATGCTCGCGCCGCCGAATCGCGGCAGTCAGCTCGCCGCGGCGCTCGTGAAGAATCCGGTCTTCCTCTGGTACTACGGTCCAGCCGGCGTCGAGCTCGCGAGCGGTGGGCAATGGCCGCAGCCGCCCGCGCCATTCGCGGTGATCGCCGGCACCCGCGGCCTCGCGCTGTCGAACGTCACCAGCTGGACGGTCGGCCGACGCTTCCCCCCGGACAGCAAACACGACGGCACGGTCGCGGTCGCCGAGACGAAGCTCGAGGGCATGGCCGCGTTCGCCGAGGTCGACGCGACGCACACGTGGATCATGAACGACGCGCGCGTCCACCAGCTCGTGTTGCGTTACCTGGTGACCGGCCGTTTCTGATCGTCTACGGTGACGAACTGATCGCGTGCGTGTTACACGCGTGCGTAGGAGGCTGCATGTTCGGTCGCTTCTTGCCCCGCGAGACCAGCTTCTTCGATTTCTTCGAGCAGCACGCCGCGCTCACGATCGAAGGAACCAAGGAGTTCCTCTCGCTCGTCACCACGGGCGCGAACATCGCCGCGAAGTGCCGTCGCATCTCGGACATCGAGCACGAGACGGACACGATCACGCACCGCTGCGTCGAGGCGCTGCACAAGACCTTCATCACGCCGATCGATCGCGATTCGATCCACCGCCTCATCACGCGCATGGACGACGTGATGGACTACGTCGAGGCCGCCGCCGAGCGCATCGAGCTCTACGAGCTAACGGTGATGACCTCCGACGTGCGCGACATGGCCGATTGCCTCTACCGCGCCACGCAACAGGTCGAGGCCGCGATGCGTGGCCTGCGCACGCTCAAGGATCCGCAGTCGACGCTCAAGCTCTGCATCGACATCAACCGCCTCGAGAACGAGGCCGATGCGATCTTGCGCCGCTCCGTCGCGCGCCTCTTCAAGGAGGAGAAGGACAACCCGATCCTCGTCATCAAGTGGAAAGAGGTCTACGAGAACCTCGAGAACGCATCGGACCGCTGCGAGGATGTCGCGAACATCATCGAGGGCGTGATCCTCGAGCACGGATAGCCGTCATGGATGTTGGCGCCATCGTCTTCGTCACGATCGCCGTCGCGTTGCTCTTCGACATCATCAACGGCTTTCACGACGCCGCGAACTCGATCGCGACCATCGTCTCGACGCGCGTCCTCTCGCCGCGCGCCGCCGTGCTCTGGGCCGCGCTGTCGAACTTCATCGCGCTCTTCATCTTTCACCAGGGCGTCGCGAATACGATCGCGAAGACCGTCGACATCAAGGGCTCTGACCCGGCGTTCGTCTGGGTCGTCCTGTGCGGCCTCGGCGGCGCGATCATCTGGAACCTCCTGACGTGGTTCTGGGGCCTGCCGTCGTCCTCCTCGCACGCGCTAATCGGCGGTCTCTCCGGCGCGGGGCTCGCGTACGGCGGTCCCGACGTCCTCAACTGGTTCGCGATCGAGAAGACGCTCGCGTTCATCCTCGTCGCGCCGCTGCTCGGCTTCTTCCTCGGCGGCCTGCTCATGTTCGTCGTCTTCTGGATCTTCCGCCGCGTCCGGCCCCGCAAGGTCGACCGCGTGTTCCGGATCGGCCAGCTCATCTCCGCCGGCCTCTACTCGGTCGGGCACGGCGGCAACGATGCACAAAAGACGATCGGCGTGATCTGGGCCGTCATGATCGCCGGCGGCATGCTCGCGCCCGAGGCGAAGGAAGCGCCCTACTGGGTCATCGTCACCTCGTACAGTGCGATGGCCTTCGGCACCGCGATCGGCGGCTGGCGCATCGTCAAGACGATGGGCATGGGCCTCACGCACCTCAAGCCCGTCGGCGGCTTCTGCGCCGAGCTCGCCGGCGCGATCACGCTCTTCCTCGCGACGTTCCTGAAGATCCCGGTCTCCACGACGCACACGATCACCGGCGCCATCGTCGGCGTGGGCACGGTCACGAAGGCGCGCGGCATCCGCTGGGCCGTCGCGACGCGCATCCTCTACGCCTGGATCTTCACGATCCCGGCCGCTGGCCTCGTCGGCGCGTCCACACTCTGGATCGCACAGTACCTCGGCGCCTGGTAGCGTTCAGGCGTGCTCCGCCGCGCCTGCGCCGCCGCTCTCCTCGCTGTCGCCGCTTGCGGTGCGCGCGAGGTCACGCCCGCGCCCGACTACGGCCCACCTCCCGAGCCGGTCGATCCGATCACCTGCCCGGCCACTCGCCTCGAACGCTTCGCCACGCGCGCCGGCGCGACGATCACGATCACCACCGAGCCTGTCATCGATGCAGCGCGGATCGACAAGGTCCCGTGCAAATCCGACGAGCCCGACGACGCCTGCCTCGCTCGCGCACGCAAGCGCCCAACCCCGTCCTCCTACGAGGTCACTGGCGTCACCATCGGCGGCGATGACGCCCCGGTCGAATACACGTTCGATCTCGATGGCCGCCGCATCACCGAGCAAGCGGACTCGATGCAGAAGATGGTCGCGCGCCTCAAAGCGCTCCAGGCCAAGGGCCACAAGGTCGTCCTCCTGCGAGGCGAATCCGTCGGCGACTCCGCGGCTCGCCACGCCGCCATCGCCTACCGCGGCGTCGGTGTCCAGGAGCGCCGCATCGCCACGCTCGTGATGCGCCCTACGAAAGAACATCCACCCCGCGACCTCCCGCGCGCGATGGCCGATGCCCAGGCGTACGCCGACGACGACCGCTTGGAAATCCGCAGCATGCAGGCCACCGACGACTCGACGATCACCATCACCGTGACCTGCGGTGCCGGCACCGGCAGCTAACCCACCCCCTCGCCGCTGCTGACTGTCAGATGCCGGGTCTAGGTTCGCGCCGTGGCGAAGCTCTACTTCCGATACGGCACGATGGATTCGGCGAAGTCGATGAACCTGCTCGCGGTCGCGCACAACTACCGCAAGCAAGGCAAGCGCGTCCTCCTCGTCAAACCGCGGCTCGACACGCGGTTTGGCGCCGCCAAGATCTCCTCGCGCTGCGGCCTCGAAGCCGAGGCCGATCTCGTGGTCGACGAGGAATCCACGCTCGACCCGCGCGACTTCGCGAACCTCGACTGCATTCTTGTCGACGAGGCGCAGTTCCTCCCGCCCCTCATCATCGAGGACCTCCGCCGCATCACGATCGATCCGGGTGTCCCGGTCATCTGCTACGGCCTGCGCACGGACTTCCGCACGAAGCTGTTCCCGGGTGCCCAGCGCCTGATGGAGCTCGCGGACGGCATCGAGGAGGTGAAGGTCACCTGCCAGTACTGCGCGAAGAAGGCGATCTGTAACCTGCGCTTCGTGAACGGCACGCCCACGGTTCGCGGTCCACAGATCCAGCTCGGTGCCGACGAGACCTACGCGCCGGTCTGCTGGGGCCACTACGACGAAGCAACGCGCCAGGTGTCGACCGAGACGTCGGGCCCGACGCTCCGCACGCAATAGCCGCCGCGGCCACGCGCCGGACGCGCCTACGTCACAGTTGTGTTCAGCGGTCACGCCAAGCCGTTCGCTCGTGTTCCGTTCCTTCGTCGAAACGAACACGCGTTGACGTGCGAAATCTGGCGTGCGCGATGTGACGCGGAGATCGAAACACGAAGCCACGAAGCCACGAAGCCGAGCAGAAGATCGAACACCGTCGATCGAACACGGTCTTGCATGAGCCAACACGAGCGGGCCCGAATACGACGGCACGATTGAGAACCGAAACTTCAATCGTTGATCGGTCTGTTCCGGGCTTCGTGGCTTCGTGGCTTCGTGTTTCAACCGCGGGCACGCACGTGCGCCGTGCGAACGAGCACCACGCACGTAGGGCACGCGTTCTAGACGAGCGACGCGCGCGTGCCGATGCCGCGCTGAAAAAGTTTCTGCTCTGCGTCTTCGCGTCTCTGCGACCCAAGATCTGGCGCACGTACGGAACCCGCGCGACGTTGATCGAAGCCGCTTCGAGTGCCGAGCTCCGAAAAAAAACCGGCCGGAGCAGCATTACTCCGGCCGGCCAGCCATCTCCGACTTGCGACGCGAGCCGCTCGTCGAACTAAAAACTACGGCTTCAACTTGGACCGGCTACCGAAGTAGCCAGGGTCGACCAACCGACCGGGCGCATGCTCGAGAGAGCTGCAGTGCGAATGCCATCGCGCAGTCGTGCACGTTCGCGGAATTAGCCGCGCCCGAGGCGGCAAGCCGACTAGTGATGGCTGATCAATTTGCCGTACCGAAGGTCAGGCCAGCGTGCTGCAGTCGGCCGAGAAGGAAGCTTCCCATCGCGACGGATGGGGTGATGAGACCGGGAGGGCTGACGAGCGGATCGATCGCGAGGCAGAGGGCGGACTCGCCGAGCATCTTCGCGGTCGAGCCGTAGCCGGGGTCCGCGCGGTCGGACGCCACGTAGATCATGCGGTCGTTGCCGTCCTCTGCGATGAAGCGCACCTTCCAGTGCCCCTTGGTGCGCGTCTCCTCGGAGGGACCCTCGCCCGGCTTCGGTGCGCGCTTCGCGAGCATGTCGCGGAGCCTCGGCCGCTTCATCGCGAACGCGATCGCGGCGAGCCCACCGGCGAAGCCCGCGGCCATCACGGCGCCGCGCGCGGAGCCCGGCGTGCTCATGACCTCGCGATACGTGAAGTCGGCTCCCCATGGAAAGCCGGCGATCGCGTGACCGCGGCGCACGATGCGCGTGTTGAACGGCGCCATGATGAACGGGACGGTGAACATCCCGAGCCGCTTCTCGTAGCCGATCGAGCCCTCGTCGGGTACGCGCGGGCGCGGTGCGTTCGGATCCGGATCGAGCGCGTAGGGATTGCCGAGGATCTTGCGGACCTCGCGGCTCTCGCCCGCCTCGAGGGCCGTCTGCATGCCCGAGGCGACCGTGCCGCCGGAGAGCCCACCGCTGGTCTCGCCGAACAGCGCGACGACGGAAGATGCGGGACGGCCGTAGCGCGCGATGAACTCTTGCTGGAGGGCCCACGTGCCGAGGTCCGACGGGATCGAGTCGTAGCCGCAGCTGTTGACGATGCGCGCACCTGTCTGTGTTGCGCGCTCGTGATGCGCATCGATCATGCGGCGCAGCCACTGCACCTCGCCGGTGAGATCGCAGTAGTGCGTGCCGGCCTCGACGCACGCGGCGAGCAGCTCGCTGCCGTACTTCGCGTACGGGCCGGCCGTCGTGCACACGACCTTGGTCTGCTTCGCGATCGCGTCGAGTGAGGCGCGATCGTGCGAATCACCGACGAGGATCGGCACGCCGAACCCGAGCGCTTCGAGCTTCTCCTTGTTGCGGCCGGCGATCGCCCACTTGAGCTTCGGCGTCGGGTTGATGGCAGACCGCGAGACGTGCTCCGCGACGAGGCGCCCCGTGAAGCCAGATGCGCCGAAGATGACCAGATCGAAATCTCTCATATCGAAGGAAGCCCTCGCCAAGGTCCGAGTGGGAACGCCGCGTCGATCGCGGCGATGGTGTCGGCGTCGAGCTCGAGGTCGCCCGCGCGGGCGATCTGATCGACGTGCTCGACGTTCGACGACTTCGGGATCACGAACGCCTTTTGCGCGAGGAACGCGAGCGCGAGGGCGCGCGGCGTCGCCTCGAAAGGCGGCGCGAGCATCGCGAGGGCCTGCGACTTCGGAAAGCCGCGCCGGCTGCCGAACGGGCTGTACCCGACGACCGCGACGTTGTTGCGCTCGCACCACGGAATCACCGCGTGCTCGATCGTGCGGTCCTCGAGGTGATAGAGGACCTGGTTGCACGCGATCTTGTTCGGCCCCGCGACGGCGAGCGCCTCGTCGAGATCATCGACATCGAAGTTCGAGACGCCCCACGCGCGGATCTTGCCTTGCTCGCGCAGCGCCTCGAACGCGCCGAACGTCTCCGCGAGCGGCGTCTCGCCGCGCCAGTGCAAGAGGTAGAGGTCGAGGTAGTCCGTCTTCATCCGCGCGAGGCTGTCCTCGCACGCGTGGACCGTGCCTTCGTGCGTCGCGTTGCTCGGCAGTACCTTCGACGTGAGGAACACCTGGTCGCGCACGCCGGCGATCGCCTCGCGCACGCTCATCTCGACGAGGCCGTTGCCGTACATCTCCGCGGTATCGACGTGCGACATCCCGATCTCGATGGCGCGGCGGATCGCGTTGACCGCGGCCACCGAATTGTCGCGTTCCATCTTCCAGGTGCCGATGCCGATCACTGGAACGTCGACGCCCGTGCAACCGAAGGGGCGACTGCGCATGGCCGCGACTCTACCGCAGGGGTACAGTGGCAAGCGTGTCGCCGTTGCTGGATCGGCTCGTGAAGCACCTCGCGCCCGCTCCCGCGCCCGCCAAGAGCGAGATGCGCTGTGCGGCGGTCGCGTGCGTGCTCGACGACGAGCCCGCCGGCCCGCGAGTGCTCCTCATGAAGCGCGCGGAACGCGCGAATGATCCGTGGTCGGGTCACATCTCGTTGCCGGGTGGCGGCTATCAGGCCGGCGAGGATGCGGACCTCCTCGCCACCGCGATTCGCGAGACCCGCGAGGAGCTCGGCGTCGAGCTCACCGGCGCGCGGATGCTCGGCAACCTCGCGGCGCTGCATCCGCGCACGTCGGGTCCCGCCGGCATCGAGGTGACGCCGTTCGTGTTCCACACGACGATGGCGCTCGAGCCCGTCTGTGGTCCCGAAGCGCTCGCCGCGTTCTGGCTGCCGCTCGATCTCGCGGCGTCGGGTGCGATCGACAGCACGTTCGAGTATCCGGCCGCGAGCATGAAGTTCCCGGCGTGGACGTACGAAGGCCACGTGATCTGGGGACTCACGTGGCGCATCCTCGGCGATCTGTTGAAAGTCGGAAGCTAGCAACGCGAGATCCACTTGCGTTGATCCGGGCGTGCTCGTGCTCGTGTCACGTGCACGTGCTCGTGCTCGATCTGGTCGCCGCAAGGATCGAACACCACAGAACGGTGCGACCCGGAACGATCCGGCGAGCTCGCCGGCATTCGCCGGCATTCTCCCCGATGTGCTCGATCTGAGCCTCCCCGATGTTCCCAGTTGGACCGCCGAAAGCTCGTCGATGTGCTCTCGATCGTGCACGAGCACGTGGCACGTGGCACGTGCACGGGCGGGCGCTCGGCGCTTAGCTCGCCGCGCGCGACATGCCCTTGATCGCGGCGAGGCCACCTTGGCCGCGGGTCTTGTCGCCGATCACCGCGCCGGTGATGCCCGCGACGATCGTCTCGAGAAACACGACCGCACCGACGATGATCCCGAACATCTTGCCGAACGTGGCCCCGGCCTGCGCATTTTGCGCCCCGTCGGTCACGGCGGTCGTGGCCGACGCGACGACGGAGTTGATGAGGAAGAAGTACGCGATTGCGGCCACCGCCCCGACGGTGATGAACGCGAGGACGGCGCCTCGGACCCGCGCCTTCGTCAGATACGTCGAGGCGAAGCCACCGATCGCGACGAGCGCGAAGTAGATCGCCGCGGCCGCCTTCTGGCCGAGGCCGCTCGCGGCATACGAAGCACCGATGCCCGCAGCGACCGACGCCAGCGCAAACACCCAGACCATGTGAGACGACAGCTTCTGATTCGACATGTTGATATCTCCTTGTCGCCGCACACGAGCAGCGGCCATGCCACGCGCAACCACGCGACATGTCTGGGAGACCCACTGCCTACTCTGGCAGGGATGCCGAACCTGGCAGCTAATACGTCGGAACCGGCAGCTCGCGGCCGGGCTTCGCGAACAGGTAGCCCTGCAAGAGCTCGATGTTCACGTCGAGGAGCGCGTCGCGCTCGGCCGTGGTCTCGACGCCCTCGGCGACGGTGCGCCCGCCGAGCTCGTGTACCAAAGTAGCGATGGCACCGACGACGCGGCGCTTCGCCTTGTGGCGATCGATGTCTCGGATGAGAGACATGTCGAGCTTGACGATGTCGGGCTCGAGCGTCGCGAGCGCACCGAGCGCGGCGTAGCCGGCGCCCAGATCGTCGACGGCGATCCGATATCCCAGCCGGCGCAGCATCGCCACGCGCGATGGACCGGCGACCGAGTCGAGGCCAATGCGCTCGGTAATCTCGAGGACGATGCGGCTCGCGAGCTCCGCGAATGGGCCGCGCTCGGCGAACAGGTCCTCGTCGAGCAGCTCGAGGCCATGCACGTTCACGAACAGCAGAATCTCGGACGGGATGGTCGGCGCGACCTTCGCGACTGCTCGCCGGATCGTGCGGCCGAGGTCGTGCACGCGATCGAGGCGCTCTGCGGTCGCGATCAGCACGTCGGGCCGCTTCATCGTGGGTTCGTCGCAGCGCACGAGCGCCTCGTACGCGTAGATCGTCTTCCTGCGGTAATCGACGATCGGCTGGAACGCCATCCACGTGGATTCGAGGGCGCGTTCGAAGCAGGTCTCGATCTCCTTGCGATCGCCTTCCTTCGGCCCGAGCATCTCGCGCGCGAAGGTCTCGGCACGCCGCCGCATGCGCGCGACGCCGTGTCGCCGTGCCGCCCGCGCGACCGCGGACGCCAGCGTCTCCTGATCGAAAGGCTTCGCGATGTACGAGAGGGCGCCGGTATCGATCGCGCGGACCGCACCGTCGAGCGACGGATCGCCGGTCATCAGCAAGATCGGCAGATCGTCGTCGAGCCGGCGGATCTCCTTGATGAGGCCGAAGCCGTCGAGCTCTGGCATGTTCACGTCGGAGACCACGCAGTCGAAATGCTCGCGGCCTTCCTGCATCGCATCGACGGCGGCGCGCCCGTGCTCCGCTTGCACGACGATCCAGCCCTCGGTCGCGAGCAAGCGCCCGCACGCGCGGCGCATCGAGGCGTCGTCGTCGACGACCATCACCCGACCGAGATGTCCTTTGTGTCCGCCGCCGCGGGTCACCGTCACGTTGACCCGCTCGAATGGCGGGAACGCAACAGGATCTCGAGCGCAGCGCGCAATTTCTCGTCGTCCCACGGCTTCGAAAAGAACCGGTGGACCGCGCCCTCATTGATCGCGCGCGCGGCGACCTCGATCTCGCGGTTGCCCGTGACGAGGAAGCGGATCATGTCCGGACACGAGACGCGTGCGTGCTGGAGCAGGTCGAGCCCATCGCGATCCGCCTCGAGTGAGAAGTCGCTGATGATCGCGTCGAACGTGCCGCCCTTGAGCGCTTCGATCGCCTCGCGCGGTGACGTTGTCTCCGTCACCACGTACCCGCGCAGCGTGCGCTTCATCGCCGCGCGAATATCAGGGTCATCGTCGCAGATGAGGATCGCAACCACCGCGACGACTCTACCGCAAATGCCACGTGTTCAGGCGCGGCCAGGCAAGCGCATGACGAAGCACGGACCCTCTTGTGCTGCTTCGTAATCGATCCGCCCACCGTGCGCCTCAGCAACGAGCCGACAGAAATAGAGCCCCATGCCGCGCTTGCCGCCGCCGCCGCGTACGTACTTCCCGAACAGGGTCGGCCGGATGTTCTCGGGGACCTGCGGGCCGGTGTTCTTCACCGAGAGCTCGAGGCTGCCCTCATCGTTCCACGTATGGGCGTGGACGCGGATCATTCCGTTCTGGTTGCAATATCGGGCCGCATTACCGACGAGGTTGTGAAGGACGCGCTCGACGAGCGCCGCGTCGAAGCGGCCTTGCAGCTCGGGAGCGCACTCGACCTCGATTTTCGCGCCGCGCGAGACCAGCGACGAGTTCACCTCGAGGACGGACTCGAGCACGGTCGCGACGCGCACCTCGGCGACGATGGGTTTGACGGCGGCGTCCTCGAACCGGGCGATATCGACGAAGTTCGCGACGAGGCCCGACATGCGGCGCAGCGAGCGGATCGTCGAGGACAGAGCATCCTTCTGATCATCGTTGACCTCGGTCAGCTCTTCGGCCAGGTACTGCACATTACCCAGTGCGACAGCGAGGCCATTATTGAGGTCATGTGCGAGGAGTGCGGTCGCCTCCGCGCCGTATGTCATGCGGCGATCGGCGGCTTCCTTTGCGATGCGAACGTCGACGTAGGCGTGCACCGAGCGCGTGGCGGCTGCGAGGCGCCGCTTGATCTCGGCGAGGCCGGTCGGCTTGACCACGAAGTCATTCGTACCCGCGTCGAAAGCGGCGGCGCGGCTCGCTTCGTCGTCGTGGCCGGTCATCACGATCACGTGAACGGCGGCGCCTCGGTCCTGCCTGAGGGCCCGGATCACGTCGATCCCGCTCGTGCCAGCCATCTCGAGGTCGACGATCGCGATGTCGGGCGGAGTCTCACGCGACTGCTCGATCGCACGGTCGCCATCGTGCGCGGTGACGACCTGGTAGCCGGCGGCTGCGAGCCCGGACGCCATCTGGCGACAGATGACTTCATCGTCATCGACGACGAGCACGCGAACGCTCGCGGGCGATTCGACGCCGCCGCCACCCGACTCCGCACTCATTGCGGCTACTATATTCCACGCGTGCGCGAAGGACGATGATGACCTCTCGCGAAACAATACAAAATGATCCGAAGCGGATTGCGGACGTCGTGCTTGGCGCCGCGGTTCGAGCGCGTGCGGAAGCTGTGTTCATCGAGCCGACTGCGCAGAGCGAAGACGCGTATTCGATCACGATCGAGCGCGGGCGCGACGTGCTCTCGACGGTGCACCTCGACGCAGGGCTCGCCAGCGCGGTGATCGCGCGGCTCGCGTTCCTCGCCGAGCTCGACCTCGCAGCGGCGCATCCATCGAGCGCGGTCGTGCCGGTGCGCTCCGGCGATCGTGACGCCGAGATCGTGATCACGGTCCGACCCGGTGCGGCGCTGCGCGCGGATCTGATGGTGATGTCGAGGCAGCGTGACCGCGTCGCGGCACCGGTCTCGACCGGCATCCGCCCCGGTGACACCGTCGGCAACTACAAGATCATCGAGTTCCTCGGCGAAGGCGGCATGGGCACGGTCTATCGCGTCGAGCACACGGTGCTCGGCCGGCAGTACGCGCTCAAGGCCTTGCGCGCGCGCGTCGTCGAGCGCGACGTAGACGCCGCCGAGAACTTCGTGCGCGAGGCTCGCACCGCCGCGCGCGTGCACCACCCGAACATCGTCGACGTCTTCGACTTCGGCTATCTGCCCGATGGCCGTCCGTACTTCGTCATGGAGCTGCTCGAAGGCGAGAGCCTCGCGGCGAAAGTGGCGAGGGGCGCGCTGCCTCCCGCCGAGGTCGTGACGATCGCGCGCCAGCTCGCGACGGCGCTCGCGGCGGCACACGATCGCGGCGTGATTCACGCGGACGTCACGCCGTCGAACGTGCTCGTCCTCGAAGGCAGCGAGATCCACGTCAAGCTCGTCGACTTCGGCCTCGCGAAGCTCGCCGGTGAGCACATGCGCGACGAGAATCCCGAGTTCGTGCTCGGCACGCCCGCGTATATCTCGCCCGAGCAGCTGCGCGGGCTCGCCGCATCCGATCGCTCGGATCAATACGGCCTCGGCGCCGTCGTGTTCGAGTTGCTCGTCGGGCATCCGCCGTTCGTCTCGGAAGACCTGCGCCAGCTGTGCATGATGCACATCCAGGCACCGGTGCCGACGATCGAGAGCCCACACGGACCACTTCCGCCGAAGCTCGCCGACGTCGTGACGACGTGCCTGCAGAAGACACCGCAGGCGCGATTCCCGGGTATGCGAGCGCTGCTCGCCGCACTCGACGAAATCGAGCGTGTCACCGATCGCCGTGGCTGGCGAAAGTGGTTGTCGAGCTGATGAGTGAACAGCTCCCATTGATCGTCTGCGTCGACGACGACGAAGCGATGCTCAACACCGTCGTGCGCTGTCTCAAGCGCGAGCAGATCCAGATTCGCTCGACGCTGTCCGCGAGCGAGGCTCTCGGCTGGATCTCGTCGGAGGAGGTCGCCGTGCTGGTCTCCGACTACGACATGCCGGAGATGACAGGCGCGCAGCTCGCCGGTCACGCCCGCCGCGTGCGTCCCGAGACCGTGCGCATCTTGCTCACGGGCAAGCGCACGCTCGAGACCGCGGTCGACGGCATCAACCAGGGCGAGATCTTCAAGTTCCTCAACAAGCCGTTCGACAGCGAGCAGCTGCGCGGCGCCGTGCGCGCGGGCGTGCAGCGCAATCGCGAGCTGCTCGAGATGTCGGGCGATCGCCAGCGCCGCGAGCGCCGCGAGGCGATGCGCGCCGCACTCGAGGCGGAGTATCCGGGTATCTCGCTGGTCCAGCGCACTGGCAGCGAGCCGTATGCGGTTGCCGCGGATCCCTGGACGGATGCCGTCGAACTCGGGCTGCCGCTGCCTCCGACGCTCGAGGAGCCGTGAAGCACCTCGACGAGGACGGCCATGTCTGCACGGAGCACGTGCCGGCGGACGACGCGATCCTCACGCTTGCCACGATCGGGTCGCGCGTCTCGACCTTCAACCACGACATCGCCTCGAAGCTGCAGGGCATGATGATGGCGCTCGACGAGATCGAAGAGCTGCTCGAGCGCATCGGCGATTCGGATCTCCGGCGAGCGAACGAGACCGCACAGCAGGCGCTCAAAGAAGCGAGCGCGCTGCTCTCGGCGAATCGCGCGCTCACGCGCACGAGCACGAAGGCAAAGGTGCAGGTGCGCGACCTCGTGCGCGCCGCGGGTCAGCGCGCGAACGTCGACGTGCGCGGCGACGTGCCCGAGGGTCAGGTCGAGGGGGTCGTCGCGTTGTTGGCGCAGGGGCTTGGTCTCGCGATCGATGCGCTCGCCGGGATGGGACGGAACCGGTTCGTCGACGTGATCGCGACGCGCGAAGGCGAGGGCGTGAAGCTGACGTTCGCGTCGACAGCAGAGCCGACGAATGCGCTCGCCGATTCGCTGCTCCTCGCGGGCTTCGTCATCGCGCGCGCGAACGGCGAGTTGCGATGCGGTCGCGATCGCCGCTTGCACGTGCAACTACCGCTCGCTGGCTAGCAGTCAGATCGTACGCGTCGAGGATGGCCTCGGCGAGGTCGAGATCGACGCCTCCACCGGCGAGGCGCGCATCGACGAGCTGATCGATCCGAGCGTGCAGCGCAGGTGACGGTTGTGCGATCGGCAGAGCGCGCAGGTAGGCGCGTTTCGGCCGCACGGCGCCGTTGAGCGCGGGCGGAAACCGGCGCTGCGCGTACCAGCCGTAGAACGGCGAGTTGAGCAGCGCGAGCAGGAAGCGATCGCTCGTCTGCACCGTCCACACCGTCGTGTCGGGCACGAGGCCGGACTCGTCGAGCGCACACGCCGGTGTCGTCTGGATGTCCTGAAAGAACAGCCGCGGCGCACGCGACGCGCTGTGCTCGCCGACCGGATCTTGCAGCTCGTACCACTTGTAGCTACCAGGCTTGCGACCGCGGCCCGGTTCGAGCCGCTCGCGATGCGGTTCGAGATAGCGCAGCGGGACCTGCTCGAGCGGCGTGCCGTGATCGACGAGCAGGATGTAGCGCTCGTCGGGCTCTGCCCGATACGGGCGCAGATCGCGTCCCTTCACGAACGGGCGCACCAGCGCTTCCGCGTGCGGCTCCTCGGCGAGCAAGCGCTCGCGCGTCTGGCGATCGATGACGAACACGTCGTTCGCGCCGGTCACGATGCCGCGCGATGGCGTCCCGAACACGGCGCCGAACGCCGGCCAGCGCTGCTCGAGCTCGTCGATCAGCGCGCGATCATCGGGCTCGTCGATGTGCCACGGCTCGTCGGTCCAGCGCGCGCGATCGTGTGGCACGCGTGACGACGCCAAGCTGCCGCGCACGGCTTGCACGGGCGCCGCGCTGCGCGCGTTCGTGCCCCACGTGATCGATGCGTACGCGTCTTCGTCGAACACGCGCTCGCCGACCAGGTCGATCACGCCCTCGACGCTGCCGCGCTTCGACAGGAACCCACGCAGGGCACGGCCATACGCAGCGGTCAGCCATTTGTTCGGCGTGATGAAGCACCAGCGTCCACCCGGGCGCGTGATGCGGTGCGCGAGCTCGATGAAATAGATGTAGAGGTCAGCGACGCCGCCTCCGCTCTCGAAGCCGCGCAGCTGAGCCTTGTCGAGGTGCTCTTGCCGGATGTACGGCGGGTTGCCGATCACGAGATCGAACGCCTGGTCCCAGTCCATCGCGAGCGCGTCGC
The DNA here is from genome assembly GCA_030857175.1 of Myxococcota bacterium. Taxonomy (GTDB): domain Bacteria; phylum Myxococcota_A; class Polyangia; order Haliangiales; family Haliangiaceae; genus JABFXX01. Next base: position 104,184 of record JALZOJ010000028.1, read on the forward strand.
CGACCTTGACGTTGGGCGTGATGCGCCGAGCCCTTGCGACCGCGCGCGCATCGACGTCGACACCGAACACGCAGGTCTCGCGGACGGCGCGGGCATCGGCGCCGCGCGCGACGAGGAGCTTGACGACCTCGTCGAGAAACACGCCTTCGCCGGCGGCCGGATCGCAGATACGAAGGGAGAGTGGATCGCGATCGGCGAGCGGTGCCAGTGCGATCTCCGCCATCGCGCGCGCGATGGCCGGTGGCGTGTAGACCACGCCGAGCGGTGCGTCGTTGTCCTGACGCGCGAGTCGCACTAGTTCTTTTCGAGTGCGGAGACGAGCTCTTCGATCGACGGTGAATCGGCGGGGCTCTTCCCGATGCGGCGATACGTGATCCTGCCGCCGGGCTCGACGACGAACGCCGCCGGGCGCGCGATGTTCGAGCCGACATCCTCGACGCCCCACTGCGAGATCACGGCGAGTTGTGGATCCGAGTACAGCTCGAAGTTGAGCTGCAGCGAATCGCGCGTCTTGTTCGCGTCCTCGCTGCTATCCGAGCTGATGCCGACGATGATCGCGCCGGCGTCGGCGATCTTCCTCTGATTCGTCTGCAGCTCGGTCAGCTGCTTCTTGCAGTACGGGCACCAGCCGCCGCGATAGAACACGACGAGCACCTTCTGCTTCGCCCACATCGTCGCGAGATCGATCTGATTGCCGTCGCGCTTCGTGACAGTCGCCGGCGGCGCGTTCGCGACTTCTTGCTCGACCTGCGACGGGCCCGCACGACCTTTGCCCTTGTACGGGTTGAGCGGCGGCTCTTCCGCACGGCACGCGAACGTCAGCAGGCAACCAAGTAGGACGATGAGCCTCACGCCCGCATTGTAGCCCGATCGCGGCGGCTACAGCGACCTGGTGCCGGAGCGGTCGTTGTCGTCGT